>NZ_CP010537.1:2599178-3898767 GCF_000832305.1 Cupriavidus basilensis | reverse complement strand
ATGGGGCGTACCCGTTTCTGCGTGGGGACTCAGAGGCATTGCGGAGTCGAACTGGCCGCAGAGATCGGCGCGTACCCGTTTCTGCGTGCTCCGCGGTGGCCCGAGCGACGGCGTTGCCAGGTGAGAGCAGTGGCGCCGTTCCTATGGCGATCCCGCAGCGGCGCCGGATCCGGGCGAGGCCGGGAGGATTGCCGGACAAAAAAAAACCCCGCCTCGAGAGGCGGGGTTTTCCTGACTGGGCGCACCCCTAGTGGGGTGCCAGTCTACTGCTTACAGCGGCGTGATGTTCGCAGCTTGCAGGCCCTTCGGGCCGTTCTTGACTTCGAACGACACGCGTTGGTTTTCCTGCAGCGACTTGAAACCGTCGGAGCGGATTTCAGAGAAGTGCGCGAAGAGATCGTCACCGCCAGCGTCCGGCTTGATGAAACCGAAGCCCTTGGCGTCGTTGAACCATTTAACGATACCGGTTTGCATGGTATTGCTTTTCCTGGGAAAAATTTAAAAGAAACGGATAGCTCACGCATATCCGAGCAAAGCAACTCAAGGAAAGGACACCATGGACAACGGAAGTACCATGACGGTGGCTAACGAATGTGCTGTTGCCTCGTCGCTTGAATCTAGCGGGGTTTATACGGCGGATTAGCGCCAGCGTCAAGGTAGGGTCATTCTGGATGTCTGCCTGGATCCACTGCGAGCCGCGGTCGGATCGTCACGTTTTTCAGATGGATCCTATTCGCCGCTGGTGCCGTGCCGTGGCGGAAATTACCCGAAAGTACGCTCGGCAGACCCGGCGTGCACGGTACGCAACCTGAACCGCAATCCGCAAGCACGGCCGCGACGAAAACAAGGGGCCCCAACCCGTCAGCCAACCGACGCCACTCGTCGCACCGCCGCCGGCATTTCGCTGGTGGAACACTGGTTCAAGCTTGCAGAGCACCGGACCGACGTGCGCACCGAGTTGCAGGTGCTCTTCCTGGTCGATCTGTTCGACGCCAGCGCTACTCTCATGGGCGTGGATCATCGCGGCGGTCTTCGTCTTCAAGTTTCACTATCCGCCGGAGTACTGAGCATTGAGCCTGCCGCCTGCCGGAAGGACAGCATTGGCGAGCGCGTTTGCCGGGTGATGAGAGAAAGCGTACCCGTTTCTGCGTGGCTGGGCGCGGGCCTCCTCCCCTTCCCCGCAAATCGGCGCCGTACCTGTTTCTGCGTCGCCGGCGTACACCACGGGATAAAATTCGCGTACCCATTTCTGCGCGAAATGTAAGTGATCAATTACCTCGCGTGGCAGATTGTGTGTAGCAGAACGTTCATACTAAAGGATGATATTCGGCTGAGTACCCATACTGAGGGCTGGACAAACTGGCCTAAATGCACTGAACTAGAGGCGTGGCAGATTGCGGGGCGCTTCAGGGCGCCCCTTCTTGACTCCGGCACTCCGGGGCCGCGCCAGCTGACTCAGCGTCTTCAGGCCTGCAGTAGCGACACAACAAGTCCATCTCAAACAAGAGGGCAAGGACTGAATGAGCAGACCATCGCCAAGATGGCTTCGCCACCACGAAAGGAGCGAGCGGAGACACGCCCGCCCGACAAGAGCAAACAATAAGACTAAACAAAAGTGGTAATCGCGAACGTGTAGTGCCGGGGGTGTTGTTCAACGGGGATCAATCATGACTGCAGGAGAAATCCGGCGACCCGCCATGGGGCCCATCAGCGAGTCCGCTAGTCTTTCCATTCACCGTGCCTGGGCGGCTTTGGGAGAAGCCGCCGCCGAGGCACCGCGCCGAAGCCGCGATGGCGAGCGTGGCGACCCTGCCGCTAGTATCGTCGAAGCGTTCCTGAGCCAGGAACAGGCGTTGCCGGCCCACGCGCGTGCCGCGATCGAACAATTGCTGCAGCGGCAACGATCGATGGATGGCGAGTTGTCCCGCCAGCGCGCGCTGCTGCAGGAATGGATTCTCAGCCAGTTGACCTACAAGGCGCTCTATTACCGGTATTCCGGCCAATCGCCCGAAGCACCACGCGCCGAGTTGATGCGCGAAAAAGACCTGGTGCGCCGACGTATTCGCGACCAGCTCCATGCCGGTAGCGACCACAGCGCCATTCTTGGCGAGCAGTCCCGCAGTTTGTCCAAGCCGTAATGCCGACGTTGCGCGTGGGGGATCTCCCCCAACCGACTCAGCTTGACCGCACACGGAGCCCGCACGAGAACGGGACCGCGGCGCAAGCCGGAGTAGTCAAGATGCTCAATGTCAGGGAGAACGTTATGGACCGACTGTGCAAGGCGGCGACACGCACCGCACAGGTGTTGGTCGTATCCCGCCACGAACCCTATGGATTTGATCCGGCCCAGTTCGGCTCCGGCTGGGAGATTCGCCACATCCAGCAGATCCGGGACCTTAGCCGGGTGGTGCGGGGCAGTGCGCCAATGGCTGGCGTGCTCGATCTCGAGACGGAATACAGTGATGCCGAGCTGATGCAGCTCGAGCAGAGCCTGCAATACCTGCACGTGATGTGGGTGGCGATCACGTCGTCGCGCATGCTGGAGGACGAACGCGTGAGGCGGCTGATACGCGACTACTGCGTGGACTACGTGCGCACGCCGTTTTCGTTCAGTGAACTGCTCTACACGCTGAAACATGCCCACGGCATGGCCTGCCTGCATGGCGCGGGCAGCCACGAACTGATCGGCCACGGCCCCATGATCGGCGAGTGTGCAGTGATGCGCAGCATGTTCCGCTCGCTCGCCAAGGTCGCGCACAACGAGGCGCCCGTTTTTATCTCCGGCGAGTCCGGCACCGGCAAGGAGCTGGCGGCGCAAGCCATTCATGAAGCCTCGAGCCGGCGCAAAGGCCCGTTCGTGGCGATCAACTGCGGCGCCATTCCCCCGCACCTGGTGCAATCCGAACTGTTCGGCTATGAAAAGGGAGCGTTCACCGGCGCCAACCAGCGCAAGATCGGCTGGATCGAGCAGGCGCAGGGCGGCACGTTGTTTCTTGATGAGATCGGCGACCTGCCGCTGGAAAGCCAGGTAGCCCTGTTGCGCTTCTTGCAGCAAGGCACCATCACCCGGCTTGGCGGGCACCAGTCGATCCCGCTGGATTTGCGCATCATCTCGGCGACGCACGTGGACCTGGTGGCGGCGCAATCCGACGGACGCTTCCGTGCCGACCTGTTCCACCGGCTATGCGTTCTGACCTTGTCGATCCCGCCACTGCGCGAGCGCGGGGAGGACATCCTGCTGCTTGCCAACTCGGTGCTTGCCGAGCATGGCCACGAGGCGCATCGGCGCATTCGCGGATTCTCGCCATGTTCCACCCAGGCCATGATGCAATACGAGTGGCCGGGCAATGTGCGCGAACTGATCAACCGGGTACGGCGCGCGATCGTGATGACCGATAACCGCAAGATCACCGCGGAGGACCTGCAATTGCACGGTGGCAGCGATTCGCCGCGCAAGACCCTGGACGCGATCCGCGAGGAGGCGGAGCGCGAGGCGATCCGTACCGTGATGGCGAGCCACGGCTTCCACGTGGTACCCGCCGCGCGCGAGCTCAACGTCTCGCGTGTCACCTTGTACCGGCTGATGCACAAGCACAATATCCGGATCGAAGCGCATCCCGGCGCCGGCGAATAGCCGGCCGACGCAGCACAGGCGGGCCGCGGCCCGCTTTTCTCGTCGGGCCGGGGCGCTCAGAACGTATAGGGAAAACGCAGCGTCACCGTGTAGTTCGGCGCATCCGGGGTGAGTCCGAGGCCGATCGCGGTGCTCACCGACAAGCCTTTGGTGATCACGTGATTGAAGCCGAATGTCATGGTGGCCACGTTGGCCCGGCTGCCGATCACGGTCTGCGTGACGCCCGCGGTGGTGACCTGCGTGCTCGATGAGATCGCGGCATTGAAGGCCATCGACATCGACGTGCGGTCGTTGAGCGCGAGCGCCAGGCCGCCGCCGAAGCCGATGGTGTCGCCCAGTTTTACGTCGGCCGGCGTGACTTGCCCCTGCACCGAGGAGATATCGCTCACCGAGCGCTTGATGTTATAGGTGTAGCTGGCATTGACGAACAGCACCACGGGGTCATAAGTCTTGAGCAGCGACAACCCGGCCGTAACAGCCCATACGCCGTTGCCCGTGGGCAACTGGTCGGCGATGTTCAGGTTGTTGTTGTTGTTGGGATCCGCCGAGACCAGCTTGATGCCGAACGGCGAGCGCCCGGTGGGGGCGCGCACGCGGATGCTGCCGACCACGTCGGGTGCGGCGCCGCTTTCGCGCAGGAACTGGTAGTACAGGCCCATGCTGATATCGCCCAGCGCCGTCGTGCTCAGCGTGGCATCGGACAGGCTCGAGGCGGAGCCGCCCGCGCCGCCGGAGATGAAGTTGGTGTTGCGGTACGTCACCGGCAGATCGAAGTCCATCGACAGGCGCTCGGACAGGCCGTAGCGTGCGATGGTGTCGTACGTGAGCGTGTGCGACTTGGTCTGGTTGAGGTTGATGGTGCCGAGGAAGATGGCGTCCAGCGCCAGGAAGCCGGACAGCGACAGTGCACGCCGGTCGTAGTAGCTGTAGATGAAGCCGCTGTCGATGGTCAGGCGCCGCTCGAACAGCGGCGCATGCTCGCTCTGGTAGACCAGGTCCTTGCTCTGCACGCGCGCCTGTTGCTGTGTCTCGCGCGCATCCGAACCCACCACCGGCGTGTCGCCGGCGGGCGTTGCGTTGGCCGTGCCGCCCGCGGCAGGGCTTGCGCTTTGTGCCAAGGAGGGAACACCGGCGGCGGTCATTCCGCCACCGGCGTTCCCGTTGGCACTGCTCCCCGTTCCTGCTACTACCCCTCGCCCGCGCGCCCCGACCATTTCCAGGTCGTTCAGGCGCTGTTCGAGAGCCTTGATGGTCTTGTCTTGCTGCTCGACCAGTTTTGTCAGTCGTTCGATCCGCTCGTCGGCGCCGGGCTGGGCGCTGACCTGCGCCCACGCGCCGGCCGAGATCAGCGTACCCGCCAGGGTACCCATCAGAGCGAGTTCGGTCTTCATCTTTCCCCCCGGAAATCTGAATGGGCGCGAAGCGGGTGCGCCAGCCCTGCGCATGCTGGATTATCGTCGCATCGTTGCGATTGCCGCTAGTGCGTCCCGCATGCTGGTTTGCGTCAGTTGCCGGATCGTGAGTTGCTGCACCTGCAGCGTAATGTTGGTGAGGTTGAGCACTTGCTGCGCATCGCCCGTGATGCGTGCTGTCTGCATCAGGCTGCCGCTTTGCGCATTCTGCGTGGCGCTGCCCGCGGCCGACTGGATGGCCAGCGACACGCCGCCGCCCGGCACTACCGTAGCGCTGGCGGTGATGCCGTTGCCGTGAGCCAGTTGCGCAGCCAGGTTGCCGCTTGCCACGCTCGCCGTGGACGCCGCCGCGATGGGCGTGGTCTGGGTCGTGATGGTGCTGACGTTGCTGGCCGAATTGCCGTCGCCGGCGATCTGCGCGACCTGGCCCACGCCCGCCACCTGCACTGCGGAGCTGGCCGTGCCGCCATTGCCTTGCACATTGCCCGGGGCAAGGCTCTGGACGTGAGCCGACAAGCTCGCCGTGGCCTGCGCCGCCGCGTTGCTGGTGGCGAGGTTGGCGGCGGCGACGCGGGCGGTTGCCGTGGCGATCGCCGTATCGTTCTGCCAGCGCGAAACCATTTCCACAACAAAGCCGCTGACCAGGGCCGCGCCCAGGTACTTGCCACGCACGCCGGCCATCTCCGCGTCGGAGACGAGTTCCGCCATTGCTGGCGATGCCATCACGTCGCTGGCATCGTCAGCCGCCGCGGATGCCAGCGCGAGCGTTGGCGTGGCCAGCGCCATGCCGGCGGAGCAACTCAGGCAGAGGAGGCGCCGTGCGGTGTCCATGTCAGAAATAGTCCATCCGTATCAGGCCAAAGTCGAGCGCCGCGGGCACCATGCCCCCGGCCAGCGCGGCGTTGGTCCGGTCGCGCAAGGCGGGCGCGGCGATATCGAGCAGCGGCGAGTTCGGATCGAACGGCCGGCCGATGATGGCGAACACCAGCCCGTTCCAGTTCGCCGCGAAATCCTCCTCCTTGATGATGCGGTTGCCCAGTGCCGGATCGGCTACGAACACGCGCCCGTCGATGGCCTTGCGCACCACCACGAAATGCAGGTAGCCGTTGACGTCGAGTAAGGTGATGACCGGGATCTTGAGTTGCCGCAGGGCACTGTAGTCCACGCGGAACCCCCGCCCGCGCAAGCCCAGCGTTTCGACGTAGTTGCGCATGTCGAGCATGGAGAAGCCATTCTTGACCACGGTGTCTGCGTCGGAGATGCGCAGCATGTCCTCGACGATCCTGGGCTCCGCCAGGTCATAACCGTAGCCGTAGCGCAACAGCGTGCCTACCGCGGCTGCGCCGCAACTGAAGTCAAGCTGCTGGCGCATCATGTTCTGGTAGCGCATCTCGAGCATGCTCTTGACGGGCTTCCTGAGCATCGGCTGTCCGTCGATGTCGATCGTCATCGTGCTCTGACCATTGGCACTGCATGCTGCTGCCAGCAGCATGCATGCCCCGGTCACGCGGAATAGCGCGCGCATGACACTCCCCCTTGGGCGGGTTGAGCCGGTGACCCCCGGGTCCCGGCTCTCCAGCCGCGTTCGTGCTGTTGCCGCAGTGCTCAGTGGGTCGCCGTGGAAATGGCGAGCCCGTTGCTCTGCGCGTTGCCGGCCCCGGCGGCGATATTCACGCCGATGTTGCCCACTGCATTGGCCAGGGCGCCGCCGTTGAGCGTGGCGGCGTTGTTCGGCCTGCAGCCACACATCGACAGGTCATTGCCGTAGGTGGTCTGGTCATTGGACGCGGTTGCCTTGGCCAGCGCGCCGACGGGGTTTCCCCCGTTGCGACCGGTGCCGCCGCCGCCCATATTGACCGAGGCCGCCAGCGCATTGCTCTGCAGGTTGCCGGCGCCCGCGGCGATGTTCACGCCGACGTTGCCCTTGGCACCGGCCAACATGTTATCGCCCATGCTGGCGCTGTTTGCGGCGCCGACCATGTGCATGCCGTTACCCCCGGTCTTCTGGCTCGAGAACACTTGCGCCGAGGCGAAGACATCCGACGCGTCGATGCTGGCCAGCGCGGCCTGGTTGGACTGGCCGTTGCCCGCGCCTGCGGATATGTTCACGCCGATGTTGCCTTGCGCATTGAACAACGCATTGCCGCCGCCGAATGCGCTGTTGGTGGACGGGCCGATACGCACGCTATTGTCGCGTGCGCTTTGCTGGCTGTTGACCACTGCGCCCGATTCGGACCTGAAGTGGATATCTCCCCAGGCAAAGCCGAAACCACGGACATAGATGTCGTTGCTGATCGCTGTCTGGCTGTAGATATCGGCGTCGTCCGGCCGGTCGAAGTAACTGAAGCCGCCCGCGAATGCGCTGGTTGAAAGCGCAATGCCCGCTGCGATGGCGAGGATTTTCGTTCTCATGATTTTCTCCTTCCCTGCTTAGAAAAAAGTGCCCGCCGGGGGACGGAGCACAAAAACGTTGGACGAGACATTCCCCGATCCTGCCGTCTGGTTCAGCTGCACCAGGCCAGTTGCGTTGCGGTAGGCATCTGGCTGGATGACTGCCTCGCGCGGACCCGTTGCGTGGCCCGCTGAATCCGGGCGACTTCCTCCGGCCGATTCCGCGGCTAGCAAGCCGTCGGAGATGGCTTCGATCTTTACGCTGGCGGCCGGCGCCAGCACTGCCGCATTGATTTGCACGTTGCCGTTGCCGCTGGCCACGTTTGCTGAAAGCAGCCCGCTGCCATTGGCGAAGGCACCGCCGCCGATCTGGCTGACGGCGCCTGTCGCGGACGCGGTTGCGCCGGCACGCTGCTGCGACCGCACGTCCGCACTGCCACTCGCGATGGCGGTCTGGTTGCTTTGCGCGTTGCCGCTGCCCGCGGCGAGGTTCACGGCGGCGCGACCGGCAACGCCGGTGAGCGCGCCGGCATCGATGCGGGTGCTGTCGGTGGCTGCGCCCTGGACCTGCGCGTGAAGCGGCGGGCAGGCAAGCATCAGGCCGGCAAGCAAGGCAGCGCGGTTGCCGCGTGCGAAGTGGACGCGGGTCATGGCCGGCCTCCCACCGCAAGCGGCACCAATCCGTGCATCAAGGCCCCGGTCATGTTGCCGGTCGCCTGCGCGACCTGAGCGGCGATGCCGCCCGAAACGCTCCCGGCACCGCTGCCATTGGCCAGGCCCTCGATCTGGCTGGGCGCCAGGGCCAGCCGCCCGGTGGTGGACTGGCTGGTGCCGGACACGGCGGCGCCGGCCGCGCTGCGGCCTACCGCGGCAGCGAGATCGCTGTCGGTCAGGTCGCTGGCCACGGCGGCGGTGGATTGCTGGAAGCGTGCGGACGGAAACGGCTCGACAGCGGCGGCTATCGGCATGTCCCCCTGCGGTATGCCGCGATAGGCAATACGCGGCTCGACGCTGCGCAGAACGACGATATCGCCTGGGTCGGCAATCGCGGAGAAGGAAGCAAGGGCGGCGACAAAAGCTGCAAGACCGATGGCGCAGGCCGCGCCAGTCGATACGAACGCCTCCGTGCCGTCATTCGCGCTGGCGGCTGACGCATGGCTGAACTCACTCCCGCGTTGTAGGACTCGTCGCGTCATTTTTTTATGTCTCCCTGTGGCGAACAGAGCGACAAGCGTGCCAATACCCTGCAATCGAGCGCTGTCAACGGTTTGCGGGTGGTACGCAAGAGCGCGCGGAAGTTCCCTGATAGAGGAAGAACATTTTGGTTGCGGCGCTGTAACACGGCATTGCCGAGGGCGCCGGAAGAAAGCGATCGCCGAATGGGCGCGCGGCCATGCTGAGTCTGGCACGACGACGCGCCATGCGTGCTAGCAAGGGCAGGCTGGTCCTGGTTGCATTGCTGAAACAGGGCAGGGGCCGGCAAGTATGCCGCCCCGTCTTTGGTACCTGCGGCGAGGCGGGCGGCCCGGGCCGTTTGCGCCTCGTCTGCGCCGCTTTACGTGCGTTTGCCGGCGCGCGGCTCTGTACGCAGAAACGGGTACGCTCCGGGCTTGCAGGAGCGTGATGCGTGGGCTGGCGGCATTGGCCTGGGCGCGCCGTTGCGAAGCTGTTGGTGCTCAGGCCGACAGCACGGGCAAGGCTGGTTGCGCGGTGCCGGCGGCTTGCTCATCCAGTGCACCGGAGATCGGCTTGGGTCCAGGCTGGCTGCGCTCGCAGCCAGCGGCGGCGAGCAGGCCGAGCGCCAGGAAGACGGCCGTGCCAAGGCGGCGGAGGGTTTTCCGGTTCATGGTGCCTCCTTCTGGTTGTCGAAGGGGTGTGTGCGGGAGGACGGTAGCCGGGCGGCCGGTGCTTGCGGCCAACCGCTCCGGTGGCGCCGTTTTACCCGTGGCGAGACGGCGCGAGCCCGTCTTTCAGTCTAGCCGTTCAACACCCGGACCGGGCTGGAATCGGGGCGCGCGCCGCGTCCTGGCGGCTTGGGCAAAGCGCGGGATGGCCTGTATCATGAACCTTGGAACGGATAACAAAACGGGAGAAGGCTGCATTGGAGTCCCATCATGTTGCGCTACGCCGTGGTTTTCTTCGTCATCGCCATGATCGCGGCCGTGTTTGGCTTCGGCGGGATCGCCGCCGCGGCGGCCGAGTTCGCCAAGATCCTTTTCATCATTTTCCTCGTGCTGTGCGCGGTGTCGTTGATATGGGGCCTGAGCAAAGACCGGGGCTAGGGCAGGTCGCCTGACCCTTTAGCCGCCCGACCAACAACGGGGTCCACGCTTGAATCCAGCAGATTCCCCCGATCAGCCCCTGGACCGCGCGCCGCCCAAGCAACGCGCTCGCGGCATCGGCCATTGGCTGCCCGATCGCCATACCGCCACGCGCACTGCCAGCGTGGTGCTGGCCGCGGTCAGCGCATGGCTGGCGCACCGAGCCGCCAGCAAGGGCGCGGCGCTGTCCTTCTATATGCTCTTCTCGCTGGCGCCAGTGCTGGTGCTGGTGATCTCGATTGCCGGCGTCTTCTTTGGCGCGCAAGCGGCACGGGGCGAGATCTTCGCCCAGATCGACGACCTCGTTGGCGCCCAGGGCGCGGCTGCCATCCAGGAAATCCTTGCCGCCACGCACCGCTCGGGTGGTGGCGGGCTGGCCGCGGCCATCGCCACCGGCATCTTGTTTGTCGGCGCCACCAGCGTTTTCGCGGAACTCAAAGGCAGCCTCGACGAGATCTGGGAGACGCCTGCGCCGCAGGGCGCCGGCTGGCAGCAATTGCTGCGCGCTCGCTTGCTCTCGTTCAGCCTGGTGCTGGTGCTGGCCTTCATGCTGCTGGTGTCGCTGATCGTCAATGCCGCGCTGGCGGTGGTCGACCGGTTTTGGGGGCAGATGTGGACGCAATCGTGGTTTGCGCCGGTGGCGGACGCGCTTTCAACGGCATTTTCATTTGGCGTGGTGACCCTGCTGTTCGCCGTGATCTTCAAGATGCTGCCCAATGCCCGCATCGCCTGGCGTGACGTGGTCATGGGCGCCATCATCACCGCCCTGCTGTTCGCGGTGGGCAAGCGGCTGATTGGCCTTTACCTGGGCCATAGTGCCGTGGCTTCGTCCTATGGGGCAGCGGGTTCTGTGGTTGCGCTGATGTTGTGGGTGTACTATTCGGCACAAATTTTCTTCTTCGGTGCCGAGCTGACCCGCCAGTACGCGCTGCAATTCGGCAGTTTGCGAGGGCAAAGCACCAACCCGCCGCCCGATCCGCGCGCGGCCGGTCCCGCGAACCGGTAAAATACGGCCCGATTCCCTTCGTGCATGCCCGCAGTGCCCGGCCCCCGACCGCAAGCTGATGGTCGCGCCGGCCCCTGGCGCCGGTCCGCTGCGCCCCGGGCCCCTTTTCATCTTCTGTTTGCCGAATCCACTGCCGTGAGCTCGCTCGTATCCGAAATTGCGCGTCGTCGCACCTTTGCCATCATTTCGCACCCTGACGCGGGTAAGACGACCCTGACCGAAAAACTGCTGTGGTTCGGTGGCGCCATCCAGGTCGCGGGCGAAGTGCGCGCGCGCAAGGCCGACCGCCACGCCACCTCCGACTGGATGGAGCTGGAAAAGCAGCGCGGCATCTCGGTGACCTCGTCGGTGATGCAGTTCCCGTACCGCGAGAACATCGTCAACCTGCTCGACACCCCGGGCCACGAGGACTTCTCCGAAGACACCTACCGCACGCTGACCGCGGTGGACTCCGCGGTGATGGTGATCGACTCGGTCAACGGCGTGGAAGCGCAGACCATCAAGCTGCTCAACGTCTGCCGCCTGCGCGACACGCCCATCATCACCTTTATCAACAAGCTCGACCGTGAAGGCCGCTCGCCCATCGAGCTGCTCGACGAAATCGAGGACGTGCTGAAGATGCAGTGCGCGCCGATGACCTGGCCGATCGGCATGGGCAAGGCCTTTCGCGGCGTGTACCACCTGATCGACGACCGCGTGCAACTGTTCGACCCGCACGGCGAGAAGGGCACCTCGGCCATGGTCCAGGGCCTGGACAACCCGGAGCTGGACCGCGTGCTGGGCACCCAGGCGGAAGAGCTGCGCATCGAGATCGAACTCGTGCGCGGCGCGTCGCATGCCTTCGACAAGGACGCGTTCCTCAGCGGCAAGCAGACGCCCGTGTACTTCGGCTCGGCCGTCAACAACTTTGGCGTGCAATCGCTGCTCGACGCCTTGTGCGAGCTGGCGCCGCCGCCGCAGGGCCGCAATGCCGAGTCGCGCGCAGTGGAGCCGCAGGAGCCCAAGTTCTCGGGCTTCGTGTTCAAGATCCAGGCCAACATGGACCCGCGCCACCGCGACCGCATCGCGTTCGTGCGTGTCTGTTCGGGCCGCTTCGAGCGCGGCATGAAGGTGCTGCATGTGTCCACCGGCAAGACCATGGCCATCAATAACGCCATCACCTTCATGTCGCAGGATCGCAATACGACCGAAGAGGCATACGCCGGCGACATCATTGGCGTGCCCAATCACGGCACCATCCGGCTGGGCGATGCGTTCAGCGAGGGCGAGGCGCTCAAGTTCACCGGCATCCCGTCGTTCGCGCCTGAGTTTTTCCGCCGCGCGCGGCTGAACAACCCGCTCAAGGTCAAGCAGCTGCAAAAGGGCCTGCAGCAGCTGGCGGAAGAGGGCGCGACGCAGATGTTCCGCCCGATCGCCTCCAACGACCTGGTACTGGGCGCCGTCGGTATCCTGCAGTTCGACGTGGTGGCGCACCGCCTGGAGCACGAGTACGGTGTCGACGCGATCTTCGAGTCGCACGACTGCGCCACCGCGCGCTGGCTCAAGGGTGACCCCGCGGAGATCGAGAAGCTGATCGAGAAGGCGGGCCACAATGTAGCGCTCGACGGTGCCGGCGACCACGTCTACCTGGCGCCCAGCATGGTCAACCTGCGCCTGACGCAGGAGCGCTTCCCCAAGCTGCAGTTCATGGAAACGCGCGAAATCGTTTGATTTTCGCGCCGCCAGAGCGATCTGGCGCAAGCGCCGCCCGTTCGGGCGGCGCGTTTAATCCAGGCGCAGCAGGTAGTGCAGGACCAGCGCGCCGCCGGAGCACAGCACCACCGCATTGACCATGCGCAGGAACTGCTCGCGCGACAAGCGCAGCGTGATCCTGCGCCCGGCCCACAGGCCCAGCGCCATCGCTGGCGCCAGCAGCAGCGCCAGCTTGATGATGGCCGCACCCGCATAGACTCCCGCCAGGGCAAATAGCACCAGCCGCGTCAGCGTACTCACGCCGATCAGCGTGGACTGCGTCATGCGCATGGCATCCTTGCCCAGTCTGCCCGACAGGTAGATGGCATAGAGAAAGCCGCCGCTGCCGAACATGGCCGAGCACAGGCCGCCGCCCAGGCCAAAGGGCAGCGCCGCGCGTGGCGTAAACCCGCTGGGTCGCTTGCCGGCAAACGACCAGATTGCATACCCCATGGCGAATACGCCAAGCAGCAGCGGTAGCAGGTCCGACTGCAGCTTGAGCAGCAGCGCGGCGCCCACCAGGCTGCCGGCCAGCATGCAGGGCAGCAGCCGCCCAAGCTCGGCGCGGTCTGCGGCGCGGCCATCGCGCAGCAGGGCAAAGGCTGCGGCCGTGCAGTCCATCAACGCCAGTAGCGCAACGATCTGGCTCACCGGCATCAGGTAGGCCAGCAGCGGCCCGGCCACCAGCGCGGTGCCGAAGCCCGCCATGCCGAAGATCACGTAGGCGCCGGCGATCGCCAAGCACATGGCGAGGTAGGCGGGCAGGGAAACATCGGGCAGCAGGGCGGTCAGGTCCACGGGCATTGGCATCAGGGTTGCGTGCCCCACAGCATAGGGACGCCCGCATGTGCGGACCAATATCAAAGCGCCCCGCGATCCATCGCAAAGCGGCATGGCAGTGTGCTGGGCGCGGCGCGCGCGCCATGGCACACTTGCGCGCACGCTCTCGGGCCGATGTCAGCCCGTGCGTCCCATCAACCCGCCCATTCAATGAGTCCGTCCTTCAAGCAGTTGCGCTACTTCGTTGAAATTGTCGATGCCGGCAGCTTTAGCCTGGCCGCGGAGCGGCTCTTTATCGCGCAGTCGGCGCTGAGCCGGCAGATCAAGGAGATGGAGGGCATGCTGCAGGTGGCGCTGCTGGTGCGCAAGCCGCGCCATGTCGAGACCACGCCGGCCGGCCGCGCTTTCCTGGAGGCGGCACGCCGCATCCTGGCCGAGCTGACCGAGGCCTCGGCGCAGGCGCGTCAGGTCGAGCGCGGCGAGCAAGGCACGGTGCGCCTGCTGCATTCCAGCTCGGTGCCGCTGACGCCAGCCTGCACGGCGGTGCTGCGCGCGTACCAGGCCAAACGCCCGGGGATACGTTTCGAGATCTCGCAGGCATCCAGCGAACAGCAGGCCATGGAGATCGAGGAGGGCCGCGCCGACCTGGGCCTGGCGCGCGAGCCGCTGCTGCGCCGGCTTCCCGGCGTCGAGGTGGACCCGCTCTATGAAGAGCGCCTGGTGCTGGCGGTAAGCAGCGCGCATCCGCTCGCGCACGAGGAAAGCGTGGCGCTGGATAGGTTGCGCGAAGAACCCTTCGTGTCGCTGCCGCATCCTGACCGGGGCGGCCTGAGCCATCGCGTGGCGCAGTGCTGCCTGGAGCGCGGCTTCTATCCGCGCGCGGCGGCGGCGATCTCGCGCAAGCTGTCGCAGCTGGCGCTGGTGGAGGCAGGGTTCGGCGTGGCCCTGGTACCGGCTTCGCTCGGTCGCCTGGCACCGCCGGGCGTGCGGTGCGTACCGCTGGCCGATGCCGGTTGTGATACGCGTTGTGATACGCGCGTGCTGCTGCTGTCGCGCCGCGACGCCGCACCAGCCGCCGCGGCGCTGGCGCAGTGCCTGCGCGTGGCGCTGTCGCCTCGGTAGTCGCCTTGGTGGCTTAGAGGCCATTTCAAAAAGATTCTGGCCTCGTTCGGGCTCTCCAGCCAGTTGCCGACCACCGTGACGGCGTTAAGGGCGCTTTCGGCGCTGAAAGCCCCCTGGCTTGCCGGGGCAGCGGCCGGCTGCGGGTCGTCAGCGTGTGTGGACAAGGCGAGGCAGAGCAGGGCGGCGTCGATCGCGGCGCCGAAGAGCCGGGAGGTGGGCTGCACAATGGCAATGCCTGTGAAGCGCTGGCGGCAATGGTGTGCATTCGATGCATCGAGATGGTTGCATTATAAATACGAATCATTCGCGAAAAATCACCTCGCATGTCTTTCTGTTGCTACATTGCATCATTGAGTGTGCATGGGTGAGCCGTGACGTGATGCATGCGCCTGCATGCATCACGGGCCTCGGATAGAATCCGTCCCAGCTTTGCCCCGCCGCCGCCCCGTCACCACCGCCATCCATGTCCACCCCTGCTTCCGTTCCGGCCCCCGAGCCGGACTCAGTCTTTCGCGACCCTTCATTTCGGCTGTTCTGGTTTGCCCGCCTGTGCACCACCATCGGCTACCAGATCTTTACGGTGGCGGTAGGCTGGCAGATCTACGATCTCACCCGCGACCCGTTCATGCTTGGCATGGTGGGGCTGGTGCAGTTCCTGCCCTCTGTGATGCTGCTGCTGATGTCTGGCCATGTGGCCGACCGCTTTGACCGGCGGCTGATCGTGCGCACCTGCCAGACGCTGGAAGCGCTGATCGCGGTGTCGATGGCGGTGGCGAGCCTGTCGGGCTCGATCACGCGCGATCACATCTTCGTGTTCGTGGCCCTGATCGGTGCCACCCGCGCCTTTGAGACGCCGACGTTGCAGGCGCTGCTGCCCAGCGTGGTCACGCCACGCATGTTTCCGCGCGCGGTGGCGCTGTCCAGCTCCGCCACGCAGACGGCCATCATCATCGGCCCCGCGCTGGGCGGTTTTGCCTACGTGGCCGGCCCGGGCGTCGTCTACGCCATCAGCGCCACGCTGTTCGCCGTGGCCGCCTGCCTGGTCACCGCGCTCAAGCTGCGCCAGGCTGCGCAGCGGCTGACCACGCCGGTGAGCATCGCCACGCTGTTTGCGGGGTTTTCGTACATCCGCGGCCGGCCGGTGCTGCTTGGCGCGATTTCGCTGGATCTCTTTGCCGTGCTGCTGGGCGGCGCCACCGCGCTGCTGCCCATCTACGCGCGCGACATCCTGCATACCGGCCCCTGGGGCCTGGGCCTGCTGCGCTCGTCGCCCGCCATCGGCGCGCTGGCGACCGCGCTGTGGCTCGCCCACCATCCGATGAACCGCCGCGTGGGCCGCGTGATGTTCGGCGCGGTGGCCGTCTTTGGTATGGCGACGATGGTGTTCGGCATCTCGCACTGGCTGCCGCTGTCGATGGCGGCACTGGTCATGCTTGGCGCCTCCGACATGATCAGCGTGGTGGTGCGCTCCACGCTGGTCCAACTCGATACGCCCGACGATATGCGCGGGCGCGTGGGCGCCGTCAACTCGGTCTTTATCGGGGCGTCCAACCAGCTTGGCGAGTTCGAGTCCGGCGTGACCGCTGCGCTGTTCGGGCCGGTTGGCGCGGTGCTGCTTGGCGGCATCGGCACACTGGTGGTGGTGGTGGTGTGGATGCGCCTGTTCCCCTCGCTGGCCTCGCGCGACCGCTTGCACGATCACCCCGTCACGGCTTGAAATAAGGTCCGGGCCGGCCGGTCCTGGCACCGGCGGGGTGCAACGCCCGTTCTTCCTCCGCACTACCTCCCGCGCACCAAAGCGTACCCAATTCTGCGTGCTCCCACGCAGGGGGCGCGCGCGATTCTCCCCACGTAAAAAGTACTCCCAAGCCCACTCCGGCGAAATTTTTTTCAATCGGGCCCAGCCCTTGCCCACGCAGGGCTGGCGCCGATTCGTCCAGCTGCCGCCGCGCCTCGGGGGGAAACCAATTCCCCCGTCATTTGTCCCTGAATTATTGTCAATTTCATTCAAATGCAGGCAATCACCTGACATCAAGCCGGGCCATCGCCGGCTTTGGCAGTCCGGACGCCGCCAGTGGCAAGAGAGTGACCAAACATGTGTGGCATTGCCGGAGAACTACGCTTTGATCAGGTCATGGCCGACCTGCACGCGCTCGCCGATATGACTCGCGACCAGGCCAAGCGTGGTCCCGATGGAGAGAACCTGTTCGCCAGGGGGCGCGCGCGGTCGGCCATCACCTCACCGTGGTGGACGTGCCGATGGGCGTGCTGTTGTCGGGCGGCGCGGACCCCAGCCTGATCACCGGATTACGCGCAGAAACGGGTACGCCCGACCTGCGCGCCTACGCCATTGGCTTCGAGACCACGGGTGGCGAGGCCAGCGGCGAGTTCCAGCATTCCGACCTGCCGAGCGCGCTGCCCGGCGCCGGCAGTGCCATCGGCCGCGCGCTTTGTTGACCTGCCGTTCCGCCTCACGGCCTGATGCCACGCTCGTGCGTACCAACCTCTTCCTGAAGTCTTTCGAACCAAACCATGAACCTGCCCACATGCAGACACTGAAGATCGACCCGCTTTACCTCAAAACCACGCTGCCGGACGCGGGGAAACTGGCGCACCGCCGCCGCGACGACGATGCATCCTGAGCCGCGCATGTCCAGCCTTTTCACATTGATCGCCGGAGCCGAATCCATGAACCTGAACTTCATCGAGCCCCACAAGCTGGAAGCAGCCTGGGCGTACCTGCTGCAACTAGTGGTGCAGCAAGGCCTGAACTGCATCGCCGCCATGCTGATCCTGATCCTGGGCTGGTGGCTCTCCGGGCGCGCCCGCGCCGCGGTGCTGCGCGCGTTTGACCGCCCGCGCGTGGACGCCACCTTGCGCCCGATGCTGGCCAGCGTCACGCAGTGGATCGTGCGCGTGATCACGGTGGTGCTGGTGCTGTCGCAATTTGGCGTGCAGACCGCCAGCATCATCGCCATGCTCGGCGCCGCCGGTCTGGCCATCGGACTGGCGTTGCAGGGCACGCTGCAGAACATTGCCGCGGGCATCATGCTGGTGCTGCTGCGGCCGTTTCGCGTGGGCCAGTACATCGACGCGCAGGGTGTGGCCGGCACGGTGCGCGAGACGGGTCTGTTCATGACCGAGCTGACCACCTTCGATGGGGTTTGCCTGCGCGTGCCCAACGGCAAGATCTGGGGCAGTGCCATCACTAACTACAGCGAGAATCCCACCCGCCGGCTCGACATCGAAGTCACCGTCACCTTTGGCGCCGACATCCAGGCCGCGCTCGATGCGCTGCGCGCCATGCTTGCGGCTGAGGGGCGCATCCTGGCGGACCCGGCCGCCGAGGCCATGGTGATCAACTACGCCGCGCAGGGCGTGACGCTCAACGTGCGTTGCTGGGTTGCCGCCGGGGATTACTGGAACGTGCGCTTCGCTTTCTACCACCGCATCAAGCAGGTGCTCGAAGCCGCCGGCTGCGCCATCGCCGTGCCGGTGCAGGAGTGGCGCGTGCCCGAGGACGCGCAAGCAGCCGCGCCCGCCGCGCCGAGTCCCTCGCATCGCCTGAGCTGACGAACCAAGCTCTTCGGCTTGCGCCGGCGGCGATCCCGTTTGGCGGCGAGCGCCCGCGCCGCCATCGGCCTTTGTCTGTCTCCCGCCCCCTTGGGGTCTTCACCGGTATCCGCGTTTCGCTGCGCCACGCGGCGGAACACGGCATGCCTTCAATCTCCGGAATTGGATTTGCTGCCTGCATACAAGCTCGAACTGAACCCCATCGCGCGCAAGCCGCTCAACTTGCGCAATGTCTCTCCTGCCAATAAAGGCATCTCCCATAGTGCGCCGCGCGCAAGGCTCGCGCGGTGCCTGCCGGCGCTGGCCTGCGCCGCCGTGCTTGCCCCTGCCGCACCGACCGCGCACGCGCAGGGCAGCCTCACGCTGTACGGGTTTGCCGACGTCGGCATCTTCCGTCCCGCGCCTGGCCAGCCCATTGTGCTCGGCACCATGCAGCGCAGCTTCATCGGCCTGCGCGGCAGCGAGACCCTGGCCCCCGGCTGGGCCGCTACCTTGAACCTGCAAACGCGCTTCGACATGGGCAATGGCCGACTCGAAGCCAGCGGCGCCACGCCGTACTTCCAGGGCGAATCCACGATTGGCATCCAGTCGCCTTATGGCGATCTGCGCGTTGGCCGTGCGCTGACGCCGATGTGGCAATACGACTGGCAGTACGACAGCTGGGACAATTTCAACCGCGTGAGTTCCGTGGCGTGGTACGTGTACCACCCGTCCTATCGCACCGACCCGTATCACAATGGCCCCGCGGGCGAATACTCGCGCCTGAACAACGGCGTGTTCTACGACTCGCCGAAATGGGGCGGGATGCACGTGCACGTATCCGCCGGCGTGGAGAAGAACGAAACGCCGGACGCCGCCGGCAACCGGGACCGCACGCGGCCGCTGGCGGTCTCGCTCAACTACGACGGCGGGCCCTGGTCGGCCATGCTGACGGCGGAGCGCAATTCGGCTTATGACAACACGTGGTTCGCGGGGCTGGCCTACGCGTTCACCAAGGTGCGGCTGATGGCCTCGTATAGCCAGACCCATCTAAGCGCCGCGAGCCAGGCCTTCCTCGGCGACGCCAGCGCCAGGCGCAGCGCCGCCACGCTTGGCGTCAACTGGCGCGTGGGCGCCTATACGCTGAAGCTTTCGGGCGCGCGCGATTTCCAGGGCTATGGCACGGCGGGCGTGACCGACTACGCAACCGGCGGGGTGGACTATGCGCTATCGAAGCGCACCACGCTGTATGGCGCGGTGTCGTATCGCCACAGTCGCTACGCAGGTGGCGGCACCGGGTTCGGTGCCGGCATCAGCCATAGCTTCTAAGCCGCACACTAGCTACCTCCCGTCAGCCTTCCTCGGCAAACAGCGAGCAGGCCCCCGCCTCCGCCGTGCTCACGTGACGGCGGAAATTGGCGAACAGGTCGCGCCCCACGCCGTGCCGGTTGGCTGAGAGGTCGGGCGGCGTCACCGAGCGCGCGGCCCATTCCGCTTGCGGCACCAGCACCGTGAGCACACCCGCATGCGCGTCCACGCGCATCGGGTCGCCATCGCGCACGCGGGCGATGCCGCCGCCGCTCAATGCCTCGGGGCATACATGGATGGCGGCCGGCACCTTGCCCGACGCGCCAGACATGCGTCCGTCCGTTACCAGCGCCACGTGGAAGCCGCGGTCCTGCAGCACGGTCAGCGTGGGGGTGAGCTTGTGCAGCTCCGGCATGCCGCAGGCGGCCGGTCCTTGCCATGGCAGCACCGCGACAAAGTCACGCTCCAGCTCGCCGCGCTTGAACGCTTCGATCAGCGCGTCTTGCGTGTGGAACACCATCGCCGGGGCTTGCACGATGTGGTGCTCGGGCTTGACCGCCGAGATCTTCAGCACGGCACGGCCGATATTGCCGTCGAGCAGCCTGATGCCGCCTTCCGGCGCGAAAGGCTGGCCGGCGGCGCGCACGATGGTGTCGTCCAGCGGCGCTTCGGGCCCGTCGATCCAGGTGAGCTGGCCATCGCGCAGCACCGGCTCGCGCGTGTAGTCGGCCAGGCCCTTGCCGACCACGGTGGTCACGTCGTCGTGCAGCAGGCCAAGCTGCAGCAAGCCGCGAATCACCAGCCCGAGTCCACCGGCGGCCTGGAACTGGTTTACATCCGCGCTGCCGTTCGGATACACGCGCGCCAGCAGCGGTACCACTTCCGATAGCTCGGCAAAATCGTCCCAGCCCAGCATGATGCCCGCGGTGCGCGCCATCGCCACCAGATGCAACGTATGGTTGGTGGAGCCGCCGGTGGCGAGCAGACCGACGATGCCATTGACGAAGGCGCGCTCGTCGAGCACGTCCGCCACCGGCGTATAGCGATCGCCGCCATGTACAAGGCGTAGCGCCTGACGCGCGGATTCGCGCGTGAGGGCTTCGCGCAGCGGCGTGTTGGGATTGACGAAGGCGGTGCCGGGCAGGTGCAGGCCCATGATCTCCATCAGCATCTGGTTGGAGTTGGCGGTGCCGTAGAAGGTGCAGGTGCCCGGGCCGTGATACGACTGGCTCTCTGCCTCGAGCAACTCCGCGCGGCTGAGCTTGCCCTCGGCATAGCGCTGGCGCACGCGCGCCTTTTCCTCGTTGCCGATGCCGGTGGTCATGGGGCCGCCTGGCACGAAGATGGCGGGCAGGTGGCCGAACGACAGCGCGCCCATCACCAGCCCCGGCACGATCTTGTCGCACACGCCGAGGTACAGCGCGCCGTCGAACATCTGGTGCGACAGCGCCACCGCGGTGGATAGCGCAATCACGTCACGCGAGAACAGCGAGAGATCCATGCCGTCCTGGCCCTGCGTCACGCCATCGCACATGGCGGGCGTGCCGCCGGCGAATTGCGCGGTGCCGCCCGCCTCCAGCGCGGCTTCCTTGAGCCATTGCGGATACTCCGCCAGGGGCTGGTGCGCCGACAGCATGTCGTTGTAGGAGGAGACGATGGCGAGGTTGGGGCGCTCCTGCGCCTTCAGGCGGATCTTGGCCTGCTCGGGCATGGCTGCCACGGCGTGCGCCAGGTTGGTACACGAGAGCTGCGCGCGCTCCACCTTCTGTCCCGCCATGGCGCGGGTGCGATCCATGTAGGTCTGGCGGGTGGCGGCGCTGCGCGCGACGATGCGGGCGGTGACCCGTTCCAGGACTGGGTGACTTGGCATGGGGATCTCCTGCGTGGGTGCCTTTTCAGCCTAGTGCACTTTGGGGAGGGGCGCACGGTTGGTGCGTGCCTGGCGCAAGTATGAGCCGCTGCACGTTTGCTCCACAAGTGCTAGACTCCGCTGCATTCTCTGGAGTCCAAACGACATGAAGCAAGCAGCGCAACGCCCTGCCATCGCAGCGTTTGCCGCGGCACCCGACGGTGAACGCGTGCTGCTGGCTATTCACGTCTAGTCTTCCGAGCGTCCCGCCCGGAAGGCTGCAAGGCCAGTTCCGGGAACGACGAAACCGATCATCGCCAACCCCGGACGGCCCTCAGGCCCGCCGGGGTTTTGTTTTTTTGTTTCGCCACCATCTGAGACGCCATGCGTACCTACGACAAGTTGATTGCCACGATTCAAACCGGCCAAGGGAACGGGGGCTTGCGCTCGTCCCTTGGTGCGGTAACGGCGTCGTCTGGCGTAGTCACCGAGACCATTGCGTGCCGCATGCGGCATGCCGGCGCCGCCTCGCAAGCGATCCCATAGCCTCCAGGCTGCAGATGCAGTCCGGGAGGCCTCGCAGATCGCCTCCCAGGGACCACAAACACCCTGGCAGGCACGCACCCGCCAGGGTGTTTGCATTCAGGCAGCCCATCATGGAAAGCAGAAACGAAAGCAGAAACGAAAGCAGAAACGAAAGCAGGAAACTCAGGAACATCGGCATCATTGCCCACGTGGACGCGGGCAAGACCACTACGTCGGAACGCATCCTGTTCTACACCGGTGCCAGCCACCGGCTGGGCGAGGTGCATGACGGCGCCGCCACCATGGATTTCGATCCACAGGAGCAGGCGCGCGGCATCACCATCAACAGCGCGGCCACCACCGTGTTCTGGCACGGGCACCAGATCAACCTGATCGATACCCCGGGCCACATCGATTTCAACATCGAGGTGAACCGCTCGCTGCGCGTGCTCGACGGCGCCGTGGTGGTGTTCGACGGCGTGGCCGGCGTGGAGCCGCAGACCGAGACCAACTGGCGCCTGGCGGACCACTACCGCGTGCCCCGCCTCGCCTTCATCAACAAGCTGGACCGCACCGGCGCGGATTTCCTTCGCGTGGCCGGCATGATCGAGGAACGCCTCGGCGTGGTGCCGCTCGTGCTGCAGTTGCCGATCGGCCGCGAAGGCGATTTCCACGGCGTGGTCGATCTCGTCGCCATGCAGGCCCTGCTATGGCAAGGCGGCACGGGCTACGTGACCGATGCCGTGCCGCAGGCGCTGGCGGAGCAGGCCGCGGCCTGGCGCCAGCGTTTGCTGGAAACACTGGCCGAGCAGGACGATGCATTGCTGGAAGACTACCTGGCGGGCCGCGAGCCGGCCGGTGACGCCTTGCGCGCAGCCATCCGGCGCGCGACCATCAGCGGCGCCGTGGTGCCAGTGCTGGCCGGGTCCGCCTTCAAGAACAAGGGCGTGGAGCCGTTGCTCGATGCCGTGACAGCTTACCTGCCTGCGCCTGGCGAAGCGGGCCGTCATGCAGTGAGCGCGGACGCTGACCAGCCGCTGGTGGCGCTCGCCTTCAAGGTCGTACACGACGCGCACGGCACGCTGACGTTCGTGCGCGTGTATCGCGGGCGGCTCGCTGCCGGCGACACCGTGCTCAACGCGGGCAGTGGCAAGCGCGAGCGGGTGGCAAGGCTGTACGAGATGCACGCGGACCGCAAGCAGGAGCTGCGGGTTGCCGTGGCCGGCGACATCGTGGCGATAGCGGGCCTCAAGGCCACCATCACCGGCGACACGCTGACGGATCCCGCGCACCCCATGGTGCTGGAGACGATCGACACGCCCGAGCCGGTGATCGACGTGGCCATCGAGCCGAAGAGCCAGTCCGACCAGGCCGGTTTGTCGCGCGGCCTGCAAGTGCTGGTGCAGGAAGATCCGAGCCTGCGCCTGCGCCTGGATCCGCAGAGCGGGCAGACGTTGCTGTCCGGCATGGGCGAGTTGCAGTTGGAGGTCACGCTGGAGAAGCTGCGCACGCGTTTTCACGTGGAGGTCACGGTAGGCCGCCCGCAGGTGGCGTATCGCGAAACGCTGACCCGTGCCGCCGAGGTGCGCTACCTGCATCGCAAGCAGAGCGGTGGCCCGGGACAGTACGCGGAAGTGGTGCTGCGCTTCGAGCCGCTGGCGCGTGGCGAGGGCGTCCGGTTCGAGAGCCGCATCAGCGGTGGCGCGGTGCCGCGCGAGTTTGTGCCGGCGGTGGAGGCCGGCATCCGGCGCGCGGCCGCGCAGGGCGTGCTCGCGGGCTACCCGGTGGTGGATGTCCAGGCCATCTTGCTGGACGGCAGTTATCACGAGCGCGACTCCTCGGCCCTGGCCTTCGAGACCGCGGCCGCGGCCGCCTTGCGTGAAGCCGCGCGGCAGGCTGCGCCCGTGGTGCTGGAGCCGGTGATGAGCGTGGAAGTGGTGACGCCCGCCGATCATGTGGGCGACGTCATCGGCGAACTCCACCGGCGCCGGGGCATGGTGCGCGGGCAATTGCAACGCGGTGGTGGCAACACCACGGTGGTGCAGGCGCATGTGCCGCTGGCCAGCATGTTCGGCTATATCGGCAGCCTGCGCGCGCTGACCTCGGGCCGCGCCAGCTTTGCCATGCAACTCGATCACTATGCCGCGGCACCCGCCGCGGCGGTGGTGGAGATGGCTGGCTGATCTAGACGCGCTTCGGGATATCCAGGCCCTTGGCCACGGCGGGACGCGCCAGGAAGGCCTCGAGCGCGCGCGTGACGTGGGGGAAGTCCTCGATGCCGACCAGCTCGCCGGCCTCGTAGAACCCGATCAGGTTGCGCACCCAGGGGAAGGTCGCGATGTCGGCAATCGTGTAGGTGTCGCCCATGATCCAGGCGCGGTTCGCCAGGCGTGCGTTGAGCACGGCCAGCAGGCGCCTGGCTTCCGCGACATAGCGGTCGCGCGGGCGCTTGTCCTCGTATTCCTTGCCGGCGAACTTGTTGAAAAATCCCAGTTGCCCGAACATCGGCCCGATGCCCCCCATCTGGAACATCAGCCACTGGATGGTCTCGTAGCGGCCGGCGGGATCTTGCGGGATGAACTTGCCGCTCTTGTCGGCGAGGTAAAGCAGGATCGCGCCGGACTCGAACAGGGCCAGCGGCTGGTCGCCGGGGCCGTTCGGGTCCAGGATGGCGGGAATCTTGTTGTTGGGGCTGATCGACAGGAACTCCGGCGTGTACTGGTCATTGGTGTCGAAGCGCACCAGGTGTGGCTCGTACGGCAGGCCGGTTTCCTCGAGCATGATCGAGACCTTGACGCCATTGGGCGTGGGCAGCGAATAGAGCTGGATCCGCTCCGGGCGCAAGGCTGGCCATTTATTGGTAACGAGGAAGGCGGAAAGATTGGTCATGGAAATCCGTAGGAATGGATGGGCTGGGGCAATGGCTGGCCCTGGCGGCCGATGAGCATGGCCGTGCCGGGGTTCGCCACGGGGCCTGCCCCGGGGCAAGCGCCGGGTCACTTCGGCTTGTCGTCGCCGTCGGGAGGGGTGATGCCGGCGGCGGCCAGGCAATCGCGCAGGTGCTTGATCTCCTGCTTGGCGCAGACATTGCCATGGTGCGGGTGATGAAGGTAGAACTCATACTCGTTGAGCACCACCCTGAAGCGGGCGCCCTGGATCGGGTCCACCTTCGCGCCGAGTTGCTGCAACAGCGACTCCACCTCGCGCCAGTGGATGTTGTTGCTGAGCGGGTGACTGAAGATCGACTGCAGGAGGCTGCGGGATTTGTGGCTCATGGCGCGGTCAGGCTTCTTCGGCGGCAATAGCCGTAGCATACAAGAGCGGGTGGGTTGGCGCTTGCTGCACCCGCGAATGGCCGTGGCCTTGCGCGCCTGTCGCTCCTCAGTCCTTGCCCAGTGCCAGGTAGGCACGCGGCGTGGTGCCGGTGTAACGGCGGAACAGGGCAATGAAGCTGCTGACGCTGGCGTAGCCCAGGCCGAGCGCCACGGCGGTGACGCTTTCGCCTGCCACCAGCCGCTCCATGGCCGCCTGCATGCGCAACTGCTGGCGCCATTGCGCCAGGCTCCAGCCGGTGTCGGCCTGAAAGTGGCGGGTGAGCGTGCGGCGGGCCATGCCGATGCGCGCCGCCCAACCATCCAGGCCGGTGTTGTCGTCCGGGCTGGCCAGCAAGGCGGTGGCCATGCGCAGCAGGCGCGGTTCCTGGGGCATGGGCAGGAACAGCGTTTGTGCCGGCTGGCGGATGAAGTCATCGGCGAAGACCGCCAGGTAATGCGCAAGCACCGGCCCGCACGGCGGCTCGGCTTGCGCCAGCGTGTCGAGCAGCGCGGCCAGCAGCGGCGACAGGCGTACCACTTTGAGGGTTTCCGGCATGGCGGCGCGGCTCCACGCCTCGTCGAAATACAGGCTCATTCCGGCCATCGCGCCATGGATGTGCGCACCGTGCGATGCATACGGCGGCACCCAGCCGATGCAGCCGGTCGGCATCAGCCAGCGCCCGCCGCCGGCCTCGATGCTGACCACGCCGGACTTCACCGTGAACAGCTGACCCTCGGCATGCGCATGCGGTACCTGTTCCCGGGCGGCTTCATGCGCGATCGGTCGGATTTCTCGTAGCGACATCGGTTTGGCCCGTTTCGAATATAAGTTGGCATTTTATCGTTAGATGGCAATGCGGCGAGTGCCTAGACTGGCTGCTCCAACCCAACCAGGAGCGATGCACTGTGAATGCCGACACCAAGACCAACGTCAACGTCAACACTCAGCTCCTCTCCGAACGTCTCAGCCAGCCCGTGGCGGCTGTGCTTGATAGCCTGAGCGCCTTGCTCGCCCAGCAAGGCCGGCTGCTGCGTACGCAGCAGCCACGCAGCGCTCCTGCTGACTTCCAGGCCCTGCGGGCGGCGTTCGAGCAGCACAGCGGCGCCGTCGGCTCGACGCTGAAAAGGGCCTTGCTGGAGCGCTGGCCGCAGATTCCGTTCTCCGACAAGGAACTGGAGAGCGGCGAGCAGCAGGCACCGGAGCATGCCGACGCTTACTGGGTTTGCGACCCCATCGATGGTGCCCTGCACTACCTGAGCGGCATGCCGGGCTGGACCATTGCACTGTGCCTGGTGGTAGAAGGGGTGCCAGCACTGGCGCTGGTGCATGACCCGGCCACCGGGCGGACGTATCGGGCGGTGGCCGGCCAGGGCGCCGATTGCGACGGGGCGCCATTGCGTGCCAACGCGCGTGGGGAGCTGGCCTCGGCGCTGATCACCACGGCGCATCCCAACTGGCCTGGGCAGGTGCGTAACGATACCGCGGCTTTTCTGGATCGCTTTGGCCGTTTGTTGCCGCAGGTGTTCGGGCAGCGCGTATACGGTCCCACGTCGTTGTTGCTGGCGCTGGTTGCCGGTGGCGCGCTGGACGGCTACTGGGAGTGCGGGCAGGATTACTACGACTGGTTGCCAGGCGTGTTGCTGGTGACCGAGGCGGGTGGCGTGGTAACCGCGCTGGATGGCAAGCCGTTTACGTGGGGGTGCCAGGGGATCGTGGCCGCCGGGCCGGCCATGCATGCTGGCTTGCGTTCGGCGCTGGCCCGACAGGGCTGATTTCGCTGCCATTGCATCCCGCCCTGGCTACGCAGAAACGGGTACGCTTTGCCGAGCCGGGGCGTGTTCGCCCCGCCCCCGTCCTGCCCCCGGGGATGCCCTCCTCGAACACGATCGGCGTTGCGCTTGTCGGCGCGGTCCAGAATGACGGTGAGGACCGGGCCGGCTGGGTTTACTATTTACTATCCATGCGCGCATCCTCGGTGCCTGCGCCTGGCAAGGGCGAATCGTACGAATCGGGTACTTTCTAGGTGTTTTTCCACATGCATAAATATTTCATAAAATGATATATTTGTGCCAAGAAAAGAAATATTTCTGGTTTACCCTTCGCGGCATCCTTTACCGCCTACGTTGCTCCCGCTTTCGACCCATGCATGAAATAGAGATCCGCGAGCCCTCGGCGACCGACCTGGTCCTGGACCTGCTCTACGGCCTTCCGGAGCGTACCCTGCCGGTGCAGGCGCTGGCGCGCGGCGCCGAGGTGATGGGCATCGGCACGCCCAGCGTGCGGGTGGCGCTGACGCGCCTGCAGCGCCAGGGCCGCATCGTCAAGACGGAGCGTGGCTGCTACGCGGTGCTGGCGGAAGGCAACCCGGTCTACGACGAGGTAGAGCACTGGTTCGAAAAAGAGAGCCGGCTGGGGCACTGGGCCGGCGACTGGCTGGTGGTGCAAGACGCCGCCGTGGCGCGCAGCGAGAAGACCGCCTGGCGCCACCATGCGCGTGCGCTGTCGTTGTCCGGCTTTCGGGTGCTGGCCGCTGGCATCAACGTGCGCCCGGACAATCTCGCGGGCGGCGCCCCGGCCATGCGCGCAGCGCTGTCCCGGCTCGGCATGGCCAGCGCCAGCCTGCTCTTTGTGGGCCGCGAGTTCGACGCCGATGCCGCCGCGCGCATGGCCCGGTTGTGGGATGTGCCGGCGCTGCAATCCGCGTACCGCCGCGCGCTGGCGCAACTTGAGCGCAGCCAGGCCAAGCTGGCGCGCATGGCGCCGGATGCCGGCGCGCGCGAGGCCATGCTGGTGGGCCGCGCCATCATCCGCGCCATCGTGCGCGATCCGCTGCTGCCCGAGGCCATCATGGACCCGGCGCCCCGCCGCGCCCTGATCGAGGCCACGCGCGCCTACCAGCTCCAGGCTCGCGGCCTGTGGGTGGGGCTGCTGCTCGGCTAGTGCGCAGGCGGCAAACCTCCGGGGCCGCGCCGAGCGTTCCACGCCTCGCCAAGCGGCGGCGACTCAACTAAACTGGCCGGAACTTATGCGGCGCACCGCGGCACTCGGAAAAGTGACGCGCGCTGGTGTTCCTGGAACCCCGCGGGCCCCGCCGGGCTCTTGCGCCGCACTCACGTTGGCCAAGACAAGGAGTACAGGGTGAGCATGCCCGATTTCGACATGGTGCTGTTCGGCGGCACCGGGGACCTGGCGCGGCGCAAGCTGCTGCCGGCGCTGTTCGATGCACACTGCGCGGGTTTGCTTCATCCCAACGCCCGCATTCTTGCCACTGGCAGCCATCCCCTTTCCACCGAGGACTACGTCGGCTCGCTGGAGCAGAGCGTGCGGCCGGGCCTTGAGCATGCGCCGCCCGAAGCCTGGGCCACCTTCCTTGCGCGCATCAGCTATGTGCAGGCCGATGCCCGCGTGCCCGGGCACTTCGACGCGCTGGCAGCCAAGGTGCTGCAGCGCTCGCCCGAGGTGGTGGTGTGCTATCTCGCCACCGGGCCGCATATCTTTGTCCCCATCTGCGAGCAGCTCGCGCGCACCGGGCTCAATCATCCCAATGTCCGCATCGTCCTGGAGAAGCCGCTCGGGCACGACCTGCATTCGTCCGATGCGATCAACTCGGCCGTGGCGCAGTACTTCGCCGAAGACCAGATCTACCGGATCGACCACTACCTGGGCAAGGAGTCGGTGCAGAACCTGATGGCGATCCGCTTTGGCAACGCGCTGTTCGAGCCGCTGTGGCGCCGCGAATGGGTGCAGGACGTGCAGATCACCATCGCCGAGGAGCTTGGCGTGGAAACACGCGGCGAGTTCTACGACAATACCGGCGCGCTGCGCGACATGGTGCAGAACCACCTGCTGCAACTGCTGTGCATGGTGGCGATGGAGCCGCCCACCAGCCTGTCCGAGGATGCGATTCGAGACGAAAAAATCAAGATCCTCAAGGCGCTCAAGCCCATCACGCCGCAGGACGTGGCCGAGAAAACCGTGCGCGGGCAGTACCGGGCCGGCGCCGTTGGCGGCAAGCCGGTGGTGGGCTACCTGGACGAGAAGGGCATCGCGCCCGACAGCCATACCGAGACCTTTGTCGCCATCAAGGCCGAGATCGCCAACTGGCGCTGGTCCGGCGTGCCGTTCTACCTGCGCACCGGCAAGCGCATGCAGTCGCGCGTGGCGGAGATCGTCATCCACTTGCGCGATGTGCCGCACGCCATCTTCCCGCGCCCGTTGACCTTGTCGCCGCAGAACCGGCTGGTGATCCGGCTGCAACCGGAGGAAAGCATCCGCCTGTATTTCCTGGTCAAGCAGCCGGGCGATACGGTGGCGCTCACGGGCACCTCGCTCGACCTGGACTTCGCCAATTCCTTCAAGGTGCGCCGCGCGGGCGCCTACGAGCGCTTGCTGCTCGATGTCATCCGCGGCCGCCTTGGATTGTTCGTGCGGCGCGACGAGCAGGCGCAGGCGTGGCGCTGGGTCGAGCCCATCATCGATACGTGGGCGGGCAGCACCGTGCCGCCCAAGGCGTATACCGCTGGCACATGGGGCCCGGCTTCCTCCTCCGCGCTGATGTCGCGCGACGGCTCGCTCTGGCACGAAGAGGTGTGAGCCGCGAGCGCTGATCGTTGATAGACCCTCATTCAAACAGGAGACACTGCCCATGCGACGCTACGAACATACCTCGGAGGCGGACCTGGCCGAAGCAATGGCGATCTCGGTGGCCCACGCGCTGGAGATCGCCATCGGCGTGAACGGCTGGGCGGTGCTGGCGGTGTCCGGCGGCCGCTCGCCGGTGGCGATGTTCGAGCGCCTTCGCCATCGCACCATCCGCTGGGACGCGGTCACCATCACGCTGGTCGACGAGCGCGTGGTGCCGCCCGACCATGACGACAGCAACGGCGCGCTGGTGCGCCGCCACCTGCTGCGCGAGGCGGCTGGCAAGGCGGCCTTCGTGCCGCTGGTGGCTGACGCCGCCGAAGTGGCCGACCCGGCCGGCGCGGTGGCCCGGCTGAATGCGGCGTGGCGCCAGCCTGACGTGATTGTGCTGGGCATGGGCGAGGACGGCCACACCGCTTCGCTGTTTCCCGAGGCGCCCGAGTTGGAGCAAGCCCTTGCCGAGCCGCAGCCGGGCTATATGGTCACGCATCCGCGCGAGGCGCCGCACGCGCGCATCACGCTGAACCTGGCGGCGCTGCTGGCTGCCGAGCGCGTCTTCGTGTCGTTCGCGGGGCCCGTCAAGACGGCCGTGTTCGCGCGCGCCTGCAAGGGACCCACCCCGGCGCTGCCCATCAGCCTGGTGCTGAGCCGGCACCGGCATGGCACCGATGTCTTCTCGGCCTGACGCCATGCGGCGCTTTCCACGCCTGCTGGGCGATGTCGGCGGCACCAATGTGCGCTTTGCGCTGGAGACCGCGCCGCAGCGCATCGGCCCGGTGACCGCGCTTAAAGTGGCCGATTTCCCCTCGCTCGAGGCTGCCGTGCAGCACTACCTCGGCGGCTTGCCGCCCGGTAGCGCCAGGCCGCGCCACGCGGCCATTGGCCTGGCCAACCCGGTGACCGGCGATCGCGTCAAGCTGACCAATCACGCCTGGGCGTTCTCCATCTCGCAGATGCAGCGCTCGCTGGGCCTGGACCTGCTGCTGGCCATCAACGATTTCACCGCGCTGGCGCTGGGATTGCCACACCTTGGCGCGCACGACCTGACGCTGTTGCGCCAGGGCGTGGCCGTGACCGGCGCGCCGCTCGCGCTGGTGGGGCCGGGCACCGGGCTGGGCGTGTCCGGGCTGGTGCCCGCGCGCTCCGGGCCGGCCGTGGCGCTGGCCGGCGAGGGCGGCCATATCGAGCTGATGCCGCAGACCGAAGACGAATGGACCGCGTGGCGCGCGGCCCAGCAGGCCTTCGGCCGTGTCTCCGCCGAGCGTCTGTTGTCGGGCATGGGGCTATCGCTGACCCATGCGGCGTTGCACGCAGAAACGGGTACGCCCCTGGCGCGCCAGCTCGAGCCGGCAGAGGTAACCGAAGGCGCGATCCACCGGCACGACCCGCTCTGCGAGCGCGCGCTTGCCGTGTTTTGCGGCTTGCTGGGTTCCGTGGCGGCTGATATTGCGCTGGTACTGGGTGCGCGTGGTGGCGTTTACCTGGGCGGCGGCATCGTGCCGCGCTTCGTGCCCGCGCTGCGCAACTCCGCGTTCAACGCGCGCTTTACCGCCAAGGGGCGGTTGAGCGCGTACCTGGAAAGCCTACCGGTTTACGTGATCAACGCGCAGTACCCAGCGCTGCCCGGACTGGCGCAGGCACTGGAGGAAGCGATCACGCACGGCGCCGGCGGCGATGCCGGCGGCGCCGGCCGAGCCAATCCGCGCAACCAACCTAATCCTGCCTGACCCGGACCTGACCATGCGAGTGTTGCTGGTGGAAGACGACGCCATGATCGGCGATAGCGTAAAGCTGGCATTGCGCCAGGAAGGCTTCGCGGTGGACTGGGTGCAGGACGGCGAGGCCGGCCTGGCCGCGGCCACCCAGTCGGGCGGCCCCGAGGGCGAGGCCTGCTATGCGCTGATCCTGCTCGACCTGGGCCTGCCGCGCCGCTCCGGGCTGGAGGTGCTCGCCGCGCTGCGCGCGCGTGGCGTGAATACGCCGGTGCTGATCCTGACCGCGCGCGACGCCGTGGCCGATCGCGTGGCGGGGCTGAACGCCGGCGCCGACGACTACCTCGTCAAGCCCTTCGACCTGCAGGAACTGGCCGCGCGCATGCACGCGCTGGTGCGCCGCGCCGAAGGCCGGGCGGAGCCGTTGCTGCGCTATGGCGGCATCGTGATCAATCCCGTGACCCGCGAAGCCACCCTTGACGGCGAGGCGGTGCGCCTGTCGGCGCGCGAGTTCGGCTTGCTCTCGGCGCTGCTGGCGCGGCCCGGCAAGGTGTGGTCGGTGGCGCAGCTGGAGGAGCGCTTGTACGGCTGGGGCGATGAAGTCGGCAGCAACACGGTGGAGGTCTACATCCACGCGCTGCGCAAGAAATTCGGCGCGGGGTTGATCCGCAATATCCGCGGCGTGGGCTATGTGGTGCCCAAGCTCGAATCCGGGAGCGCGGGCTGATGCGTTCGATCCAGAGAACCCTGCTGTGGTGGCTTGCCCTGGGCCTGCTGGCCGGCATCGCCATTGCTACCGCGCTGATCTACGGGCAGGCCCGGCAGGAAGCCAACGCACTGTTCGACTACCAGATGAAGCAGGTGGCCGCCGCGCTGCCCAGCCAGTTTGCCGATCCGGTGATGCCGCCGTTCGTTGCGCAGCAGTCTCCCGGTGCGCCGGGCTCGCCTGGCGACAGCCTGTTCCATGCCGATGAAGACGTGGTGATCCATATCTGGGACGGCTCCGGGCGCAGCCTGTATCTGTCGCACGCGCATCCCGCGTTGCCGCCGCGCGCCGAGCTGGGGTTTTCCAACGTCAAGACCGCGCAGGGCGAATGGCGGATCTACAGCGTGCAGCTCGGGCTCGGCGTGGTGCAGATTGCCCAGCCGATGTCGGCGCGCAGCGAGGTAGCCGCGCGCATGGCGCTGCGCACAGTGGCGCCCCTGCTGTTGCTGCTGCCGTTGATCGGCTGGCTGGTGTGGGTGGCCGTGGGACGTGGCCTGCGGCCCTTGCGCGAGATCGCCGCCGGGGTGCGCCAGCGTGACGCCAACGCCTTGGCCCCGCTGGCGCTCAGCAGCATGCCGGACGAGATCGCGCCGTTGACCGAGGCGCTCAACCAGTTGCTGGCGCGGCTGTCCCACGCCATCGATACCCAGCGCGCCTTCGTGGCTGACGCCGCGCACGCGCTGCGCACACCGCTGGCCGCGCTGCAGTTGCAGGCCCAGCTGGTGGAGCGCGCCGATACGGCCGAGGAGCGGCAGGAGGCCGTGGGCAAGCTGCGCCAGGGGCTGGAGCGGCTCACGCACATGGTGGCCCAGTTGCTCACGCTGGCGCGCCAGGAGCCCGGCGCGGCAGCGCCCCCGCATGAGCCGGTGGACCTGCGCGCGCTGGCGCAAAGCGTGGTGGCGGAGATGACCCAGGCCGCGCTCGACTGTCACATCGACCTTGGGCTCGACGCTGCCGCCGGGCCGGCCGTGGTGCGCGGCGACGTCGATGCGTTGCGCATCCTGTTGACCAATCTGGTCGACAATGCGCTGCGCTATGTGCCGGCAGGCGGCAGGGTCGATGTGCTGGTTGGCCAGGGACGCGCCATGACGGGCGTAAGGGAAGCGGGTACGCAGAGCGCGGAACTGATCGTGCAGGACGATGGCCCGGGAATTCCCGCCGCCGAGCGCGAGCGCGTGTTCGACCGCTTTTACCGGGTGCCGGAAGCGCCCACCGGGGGCAGCGGGCTGGGCCTGGCCATCGTGGCGGAGATCGCGCAATCGCATGGCGCGCAGGTCTCGCTGGAAGGCGCCGCGCCCGGGCTGCGCGTGCGGGTGGTGTTTCCCGTCGCGTGAGCGCGCGGCGGCGCCTCTCGTCAGCCTATCGGTGTGAGCACAGGCTTGCCGGCAAAATGCAGCCGGCTGTTTTCCTGGAACTGCCGCACCGAAGCGTCGATGGCTTCCGGCGACCAGCCTGCCACGTGCGGGGTCAGAACCACATTGGGGCAGTCGAACAGCGCGGCGGGCGGCTCGGGCTCGGTCTCGTATACGTCAAGGCCGGCGCCGCCGAGCTTGCCGGCGCGCAGGGCATCGGCCAGCGCCGCGGTGTCGAGCACGCTGCCGCGCGCGATATTGACCACGAAACCGCCAGGGCCCAGCTGGGCCAGCACCTTGGCGTCGACCAGGTGGCGGGTGCCCGCGCCGCCGGGCGTGGCGATGATCAGGTAGTCGGCCCATTCGGCCAGCGCGCCGAGGCTGTCGAAATAGCGATACGGCGCGTCGGCGCGCGGGGCCCGGTTGTGATAGCCCACCTCCAGGTCGAAGCCCAGGCCGCGCTGCGCAATACGCCGGCCGATGGTGCCGAGGCCGAGAATCCCCATGCGCTTGCCCGACACATTGGGCTGCAGCGCCAGCGCGGTGCGCCACTTGCCGGCGCGCGTGGCCTGGTCCAGCGCGGGGATGGCGCGCACGGTGGCTAGCAGCAGCGCCATGGCGTGGTCCGCCACGCAGCTGTCGTTGGTGCCGGCGCCATTGGCCACGACGATGCCGCGCGCGCGGGCGTGGGCCACGGCAATGTTCTCGTACCCCGCGCCCAGCGCGCACACCAGCCCCAGCGCGGGCATGGCGTCGATCTCCGCGGCGGTAAGGCCGACCGAGCCGATCGTCAGCACCGCGCGCACGCGGGCGCCGGCCTCCCGGACCTGCGTGGCGCGGGCCGCGCTGTCGGGCGCGTAGCGCACCTCGTATTGTTCGGCAATCCAGGACAGATGCTGGGCGCTGACGTGGCTGAGGACGAGCAGGAGCGGCTTCATGATGGGCAGGAGGTTGTTTCGGGGCGGTTGGCGACCGCTGGGAGGAGGGTGAGCGGACCCGGGACGGGGCCTAAGCTGCACCGCAGCATTGTAGCGGCGGCGCGCCCTCGATTATCAAATGCCTGCCAAGAGTGCTTCCAATCCTGGGTGGATGATCCGCCGGCGCGCCGTGACCATAATGGCTGGCAAGCATGCGGCCTTCCTTCCTGCCGCATGGATTGGCCATTGAAGGAAATTCAAGGAGTCTTGCCATGTTTCCCGATTTCAAGAACGCCAGGGTGCTGGTGGTTGGCGGCAGCTCAGGCATCGGCCTGGCCACCGCGGCTGCCTTTGCCGAGCGCGGCGCCAGCGTCACGATTGCCTCACGCTCGCAGGAAAAAGTCGATGCCGCTGTACGCACGCTGGCCAGCGCCGGCACGGTCGGCGGCGCCACGGTCGATATCACCGACGACGCCAGCGTGGCGCAGTTCATGGACGGCGCCACCCCGTGGGACCACGTTGTGATCTCCGCCGCGCAGACGCCCACCGGCCCGGTGCGCCAGTTGCCGTTGGCCGATGCCTACGCCGCGATGAACAGCAAGTTCTGGGGCGCCTATCGCGTGGCGCGCCTGGTGCCGATCCGCGCGCATGGCTCGCTGACGCTGGTTTCGGGCTTCCTGGGCGTGCGGCCGAGCAAGGCATCGGTGCTGCAGGGCGCCATCAATGCCGCGCTGGACGCGCTTAGCCGCGGCCTGGCGCTGGAACTGTCGCCGGTGCGCGTCAATACCGTCTCCCCGGGTCTGATCGCCACACCGCTGTGGGACAAGCTCGATGGCGCCGCGCGCACGGCCATGTTCGAAAACGTGGCCGCGCGGCTCCCGGCGCAGCGCATTGGCCAGCCTGAAGACGTGGCGCAGGCCATCCTTTACCTGGCCGGGACTGGCTTTGCCACGGGTTCTACGGTGCTGCTCGATGGCGGTGGCGCGATCGGCTGACGCTCCGGATTGTTACGCAGAAACGGGTACGCTTTGCCGCGCGGGCAGTTGGTTCCGCCCGCGCGGCGGGCGCTCTGGCCATTCGTCAAGCCTTGAACCGGAGCGGGAATGCCGCTCTAATGCAGCGGATGCGACTGATCGACTCCGTGAAAATGAAGCCTGCCTTCCTGTCCGCCCTGCTCCTGGCCACCGTGCTGGCAGTCCCCATGGCCCCCGCCGCAGCGGCGCCGCCGCCCGCCACGCAGGCCGAGGTCACCCATCTCTTTGCCTACCTGGCCGGCTCGAATTGCCAGTTCAACCGCAATGGCAGCTGGTTTTCAGCGCCAGATGCGGCTGCCCACCTCAAGAAGAAATACGACTACCTGGCCGACAAGGGCGTCATTGGCACCAGCGAGCGCTTTATCGAACTGGGCGCGAGCAAGAGCAGCGTCAGCGGCAAGCCTTACCTGGTCAAGTGCGGCCAGGCCCAGCCGGTGGAGAGCGCTCCGTGGCTAGGCGCCGAACTGGCGCGCTATCGGCAGAAGGCCGCGGGCAAGTAGGCGCGAGCCTCTTTCTTGCCGTTGCAGGTGGGGTTTGAAGGCACGCAGAAACGGGTACGCTTTTGCTTTTCGGCAACAAAGGCCGGCCCATGCACCTTGTCAGGCGGCCACTGATAGCAAACCGGCGTTCGCCGAACCCTATGCGCCGTGTGCGAGAAGGGCCAGCGCTAAGCGGCGGCCTCATATCGCGAGCCTGATTGGCGGCCTCATATTTCCCTGGTCATGTCCTTCAGGTCGACCCATGCATCGAACTGGGCCGCCGTGACATGTCCCGAAGCGAGCGCAGCCTCGCGCAGCGGCAGGCCGCGCGTGAGCGCCAGCCTGGCGATTTCGGCGGCGCGGTCGTAGCCGAGGTGCGGGTTGAGCGCGGTCACGGGCATCAGCGAGCGCCCGAGCATCTCGGCGATGCGCTCGCGATCCGCCTGTACCCCCTGCACCATGCGTTCGGCAAAGCTCGCAGCGGCATCGGCAAGCAGCGTGACCGATTGCAGCAGGCTGTAGATGATCACGGGCTTGTACGCGTTGAGCTCGAGCGTGCCGAGGCCATTGGCCAGCGTGACGGTGGTGTGGTTGCCGATCACCCGGCAGCACACCATGGCCAGCGCCTCGGCCTGGGTGGGATTGACCTTGCCCGGCATGATCGAAGAGCCGGGTTCGTTGGCCGGCAGGATCAGTTCGGCAAAGCCCGCGCGCGGGCCGGAGCCGAGCAGCATGAAATCGCGCGCGATTTTCAGGAAGGACGATGCCGTGGTGTTGAGCGCGCCCGACAGGTCGGCCAGCGCATCGTGCGAGGCTTGCAGCGCATAGCGGTTCGGCGCGGGCTCGAACGGCAGGCCCGTGTAGTCCGACAGCGCGCGCGCAAAGGCCGCGGCAAAACCATGCGGTGCATTCAGCCCGGTGCCCACTGCGGTGCCGCCCTGCGGCACCGGCATGGCGCGCAGCATGGCCTGGCGCAGGCGCGACTGGGCATCGCCTACCTGGGCTTCGTAGCCGGAGAACTCCTGGCCGAGCGTCAGCGGCACGGCGTCCTGCAAGTGCGTGCGGCCCACCTTGACGATGTCGCCAAACGCGTCCACCTTGCGCCCGAGCGCCTGCTGCAAGCGCTCCAGCGCGGGCAGCAGTTGCAGCTGGATCGCCCGGGTGGCGGCGATATGCATCGCCGTGGGAAAGCTGTCGTTTGAAGACTGGCTGGCGTTGACGTGATCGTTGGGGTGCACCGGCTGCTTCGCGCCCGGCTCGCCGCCTAGCAGCTGGATCGCACGGTTGGCAATGACCTCGTTCAGGTTCATGTTGGTCTGCGTGCCGGAGCCGGTCTGCCAGACCGAGAGCGGAAACTCTCCCGGCCACTTGCCGGCGATGATCTCCTGCGCCGCCGCCTCGATGGCGTGGGCCAGTTCCGGCTTGAGCACGTGCAGCGCTCGATTTGCACGCGCTGCGCAGAGCTTGAGGATGGCGAATGCTTCGATCAGCGCGGGCGGCATCGTCTCGCAGCCGATACGGAAGTTCTGGCGCGAACGCTCGGTCTGCGCGCCCCACAGGTGCCGGGCAGGCACCGGTATGTCGCCCAGGCTGTCGGTCTCGATCCGGGTGGCGTCCTGCTTGCGCTCGGGCATGGCATTCTCCTGTTCGGCCGAAGGCGGCGTGGCAACAGATCCCCGGGCCTTAGAATACGCCCCCGGCTGCAACGGCGCCCGATTCACCCGCGCTATCACCACGCGTCTGCAGCATGCCCATTGCCCAGCTCAAATCCTTCTTCATGGTCGCCCGCATCGGCAGCGTGACCCAGGCAGCCAAGCGGCTCGGCCTGTCGCTGCCGACCATCACCGCCCAGATCCGCGCGCTGGAGGAGGCCTGCGGCGTCGAGCGGTTCCATCGCGGCGGGCGGCGGCTGGCCCCGTCGGGTGCCGATAGCCGCGCTGGCCGGTTGCCGGCCGCTGATGCGCGAGGTGGTCATTCGCGGACCCGGTGTATCCGTCATTGCCCGCCACGAGGTGTCGAGCCATCCACAGCTGAAAATGCGGGATTTTGAGGATAGTAGCGAGGAAATGAGTGAGTATCTTTATTTTTTTCGCGAACGGCGCGGGGCGCGCCTGATCGATGCGTTCGTCGCCGCGGCCCGCTCCGGCGCGCAAGTCATGCCGGACTAGTCCGCAGTCGCTTGCTTGACTGCCACGGGTCCGGTCCTATCGTTTCTCGCCCAAAACCCGCGCTATTTCCCCACATGGAGAAATTACATGCACTGGTCTGCGACTTATCGCGCCAGAATGGCATCGTGGGCAGTCTTTGCGGACCGGCAGCAGTACCTTACTGCGCTAATGTAGAGACATTAAACTGGCAACGTAAAGTGTTCCCCGCTTCGGAAGGGGGTGGGTTTCCCTATGACGTGGAAACTGTCAGGCTTGGGTCGACCGCAAAAGGCCGTGGCGCCTGCCCGCGCGGGAAATCGCCCGGATCGGGGCACGGCGGCCGCCGTTGTGGATGTTGCGAGGATGGAACATAACCATTGTTGCTCGCAAAGCATTTGCCCAGATCGCAGGGTTGGTAAGAAAATGACGCTCCAACAATAAGAAGAATATTGACAGTAAGCCATTAAAACAGGATCTCGGGGTGAATCAAGCAATTCTGCAATATCTCACTGAGCGGCATTGCTCGTCGCAATGGCGTGATGTACTGTCGGCGCTCGCCGAAGAACTATCCGAGACCATGGACGTGGCTGGCCTGCGCGCCGTGATGTGGCGTGTTGGTGCGCGATTTGCCAAGCGTTTTGATCCTGGCGCCTGCGCGACGCTTGCCGAGCTGGAGCGCGCCGTCGCGCAGATCTGGCTGGATGTGGACTGGGGCTGGACCAGCATCGAGGATGTGGGGGGGGCTCTGGTGGTCCGGCATTTCTGCGCGCCGCTGAACGCGGCGCTGGGAGACGGAGCCGACACCTGGTCGCCGGCATTCCTGGAGGGGGCGTACCAGCACTGGTTCCGCATGCTCGGCTCGTCCGAGGCCCTGCGGGTCAGCCAAAGTACACCGATCGATGCCACCGGATGCGTGGAATTCCGGTTCGGGCGTTGAAGAGCCGCTAGCGGTTTGCGGCAGTTCTGGCGCTGGCGCACAGCCTTGCGTGAGTGAGATCCCATGAGTCAATCCGACGATTTGTCCAAGCTGTTCCATCGTTTCGGCGGCAAGGCCGAGTCATACAAAGAGATCGTGCGCGAAGACGCGGCGATGCAGGCGCGCGAGCGCTGGCCGCTGCTGACGTCCGTGCGGGTCGACCGCGCCGCCGTAGTGCCTCCCGTGCAGCCCGCCGCGCCGCATGCGCATGAGGCTGCCGGTGCGGCAGCGGCACAGGCCGCGCCGCCCGCGCCATTGTGGCGCGCGGCCCTGCCGGCAGGCGAGCTTGCGCCTGCCGCGGAGCCGGCTCACGCCGCCGAGGCTGTGCCCGCTCAGGTTGCCCCCCCGGCTGCTTTGGCGGCAACGGGCGTGCCCGCCTCGGCGATGATGCCGCGTTTTCGCACGCCGCAAGGCATGGCGCCGGTGATGTCGGCCCCGATGCCGCTTTCAGCGCCGGAAGTTGCCGCTGCGTCGCCTCCATCGGCAGCCGTAGCGAACCCGGCGGTTGTCCCCGCGCCCCAGCCGGCCAGCATTTGGTCCCCGGCGGCTCCCGCGGCCGCGCCGCCGGCTGAGCCGGCCCGCCCCGCCGACACCGAATTATCCAAGGTGTTCGCCCGCCTAGAAGGCCGCCAGGAGCCCGCCACCACCAGCGAGCGCGCACCCGCGCGCCGCTCCTTTCTAGATCGGCTGAATCGCTCGTGAAGATCATTGCTGTTGTCTCGGCCAAAGGCGGCGTGGGCAAGACCACGCTGTCGGCCAACCTGGCCGAAGCGCTGGCGGTTGCCGGCGAGAACGTACTCGCCGTGGACCTGGATCCGCAGAATGCGCTGCGCCTGCATTTCGGCATGCCGCCGCAGGAAGTTGCCGGGCATGCGCGCGCCACGCTGGCCGCAGAAGCGTGGCAGCAGAGCATGTACAAGGGCCGCTCCCGCGTGCTGGTCATGCCGTTCGGCTCACTCAACGAGACCGACCGCTCCGCGTTTGAAGCGCACCTCTCCACCCATCCGGGATGGCTGCGCGCCCAGCTTGCCGGACTTGGCCTGGGCCGCGACGATGTCGTTGTGATTGATACGCCGCCGGGCCCGTCGCCATACATGCGCCAGGCACTGTCATGTGCGCAGCTGTGCCTGATGGTGTCGCTGCCGGATGCCGCGTCCTACGCCACCATGCCCCTGATGGAAGACCTGATCCGCACCTATTGCGAGGGCCGGCCCGATTACCTGGGCCATATGCTGGTGATCAACCAGGTCGACGTGAGCCGTCAGCTTGGCAAAGATGTGGTGCAGGTGCTGCGCGCCCAGCTCGGCGAGCGTGTGCTGGGCGTGATCCACCAGGACCAGGCGGTGGCGGAGGCGCTGGCCTACGACCGCAGCGTGCTCGAGTACAACCCTCACAGCCAGGCCACGCACGACCTGCAGCGCTGCGCTGCATGGGTGCGCCAGGCCCTGGCCGCTTACGGAGAGGCCGCGTGAAGCCAGCCAAGGCAAAAGCCGCCGCGGCGCCCAAGGGCGCACGGGCCAAGGGCAAGGACAAAGTCAAAAGCAAGGTCAACGACAAGCCCAACGCGCTGTCGGCCGCATTGCAGCGATTCGGCAACACCTTCGTCGCGCTTCCCTTTTGGGATAGCGCCGTGGCGCGGTTGCTGGCCTTGCTGGCCGGGTTGTTCATGTTTGCGCTGGTCATCACGGTGCCGCTGGATTTCTGGCAGCAGGTCGGGTTTGCCGCGGTGTGCTTCGGGCTGGCGGTCTGGCTGAACCGGGTCAAGGGCCACCTCGCCACGCTGATGATGGTGATCCTGTCGATCGCGGCGTCCAGCCGTTATATGTACTGGCGCCTGACGGAAACGGTGGGGCTGGGCGGCTGGTTCGACTCCGCTTTTGGCATTGGCCTGGTGCTGGCAGAGATCTACGCGTTCGTGGTGCTGATGCTGGGCTACTTCCAGACCGCGTGGCCGCTCAAGCGCCGTCCGGTGGCCATGCCCGCGGACATTGCCAGCTGGCCGACCGTGGATATCTTCATCCCGACCTACAACGAGCCGCTGTCGGTGGTCAAGCCGACGGTATTCGCGGCGATGTCGCTGGACTGGCCGCGCGACAAGATCAACGTCTACGTGCTGGATGACGGCCGGCGCGAGGAATTCCGCGAGTTTTGCGAGAAGGTTGGCGTTACCCATGTGACGCGTAACCACAATCGCCACGCCAAGGCAGGCAACATCAACGAAGCGCTCAAGGGCACGCACGGCGAGTATGTGGCGATTTTCGATTGCGACCACATTCCCACGCGCTCCTTCCTGCAAATCAGCATGGGCTGGTTCCTCAAGGACCCCAAGCTGGCCATGCTGCAGACGCCGCACTATTTCTTCTCGCCCGATCCGTTCGAGAAGAACCTGCGCACATTCCAGGAGGTCCCCAACGAGGGCGAATTGTTCTACGGCCTGGTGCAGGACGGCAACGACCTGTGGGACGCTACCTTCTTCTGCGGTTCGTGCGCCGTGATCCGCCGGGCGCCGTTGCTGGAAGTGGGCGGCATTGCGGTGGAAACCGTGACCGAGGACGCACACACCGCGCTCAAGCTGCACCGCAAGGGCTACGGCACCGCCTACCTGGCGATCCCCCAGGCTGCGGGGCTGGCCACGGAAAGCCTCTCCGGCCACGTCGGGCAGCGCATTCGCTGGGCCCGGGGCATGGCGCAGATCTGCCGGGTGGACAACCCGCTGTTCGGGCCGGGCCTGTCGATCCCGCAGCGGCTGTGCTACCTCAATGCCATGCTGCACTTCTTCTACGGCTTGCCGCGGCTGGTGTTCCTGACGGCGCCGCTGGCCTACCTGCTGTTCGGCGCCCACGTGATCCAGGCCTCGGCGCTGACCATCGCCACCTTCGCGCTGCCGCACCTGCTGCACGCGAACATGACCAACTCGCGCATACAGGGCAAGTTCCGCCATTCGTTCTGGAACGAGGTGTACGAATCCGTGCTTGCGTGGTACATCATGCGGCCCGTGCTGGTGGCGTTCGTCAACCCTGCGGCCGGCAAGTTCAACGTGACGCCCAAGGGCGGCGTGATCGAGGAAGCCTACTTCGACTGGGTAATCTCGCGGCCTTACCTGGTGCTGCTGCTGTTCAACGTGCTGGGCGTGGTGGTGGGCTTCCTGCGGCTGTTCCTGTGGAACCAGTTCGAGGCCACCACCGTGGTGCTCAACCTGATCTGGACGTTCTACAACCTGATCATCCTCGGCGCCTCCATTGCGGTCGCCAGCGAGACGCGCCAGATCCGCGTGGCGCACCGCGTGGCGATGAAACTGCCTGCCACCCTGCACTTTCCCGATGGCCGCACGCTGGTGTGCGAGACCATCGATTTCGCCGAGGGCGGCATCGGCATGCGGCTGCCGCCGGGTATGAAGGCAGCTGTGGGCGAGCAGGTGCAGATCTCGCTTTACCTGCAGAACGACGAGCACATGTTCCCCGCCAAGGTGGTGTTCCAGGGCGACACGCACACCGGCCTGGAGCTGGCGGAAATGAGCCCGCGCGAGGAGATGGCTTTCGTGCAGTGCACCTTTGCGCGAGCCGACGCGTGGATCGATTCGTGGGGCCGCAAGCGGCCGGATGCCCCGGGGCTGGCCGCCGGCCAGATCCTGCGCATTGGCCTGCTTGGCTTCCATAACGTGATGTTCCACCTCGGGCGCGAGATGCGCCAATTGTTGCGCCGTCCAGAACCTGGCGCTTCCACCCGGTGATCGGCCTCGTCGGCCCAGCGCCGCGTCCCGGAACGGTTCGGGCCGCGGCTTGAACACGCACCGGACCACTGGCAAAAAATAGAGAATGCGTTTGACCAAGACACCACGCCTGACCGACCGCTCGCCTGCGCGCTCAACCGCGCGCCGCACCTCGGGCCTGCCCGCCGCGACCCGCCTTAGCGCATTGCTCGCGCTCGCTTTGCTGACGGTGACCCCGGCCGGCGCCCAGCGCGCCGGCATGCCCGACACCACGCGCGACGCGGTCGCCGCGCAGTCGCCCGCCGGGGTGGCGGCGCAGGCCGCCGCAGCGGCACCCCGCAGCGGCGCGCGCACCGTGCAGCTCACGCTCAAGCAGCTGGGCGCCATCGCACCGTTCCAGTTGCGCGGCGTGGACGCCATCAACGGCGTGCCGTTCTCGATCCGCGCCGACGAGGTCGTGACCGGCGCGCGCCTGAAATTGCGTTACACGTATTCGCCCGCGCTGATACCGGCGTTGTCGCATATCAATGTGATGGTCAACGGCGAGGTTGCCGGCACCGTGCCGGTGCCCAAGGACACCGCGGGCAACAGCCTGGAGCGCGATGTGCCGATCGAGCCGCGGCTGATCACCGAGTTCAACCGCCTTAACCTGCAGTTGATCGGCCACTACACCACCGATTGCGAAGATCCTTTCCACTCCAGCCTGTGGGCTACCGTTGGCAACAGCAGCGTGCTGGAGCTCACGCTCACGCCGGTGGCGCTGGCCAATGACCTGGCGCTGCTGCCGCTGCCGTTCTTCGATCGCCGCGACGTTAGCCGCCTCAGGCTGCCCTTCGTGTTCGCCGGCGCACCGTCGACGGCCACGCTGGAAGCCGCCGGCACGGTCTCGTCGTGGTTCGGCGCGCTGGCCGGCTATCGCGGCGCGTCGTTTGCCGCCACGCTCAACCAGGTACCGGCCACCGGCAATGCGGTGGTGTTCGTCACCAACGAGGAAAAGCCCGCCGGCGTGCAGGTGCCCGCCATCGGCGGGCCGTCGATCGCGGTGGTGCCGAATCCGGGCGATGCGAACGGCAAGCTGCTGCTGGTGATGGGCCGCGACAGCGCCGAGCTCAAGACCGCGGCGCAAGCGCTCACGCTTGGTGCGCGCGCGCTGTCCGGGCAGAGCGCCACCATCAACAAGCTCGACGACGTGGCACCGCGCGTGCCCTACGACGCGCCCAACTGGATCCGCAGCGACCGCCCGGTGCGCTTCGGCGAGCTAGCCGAGGTGCGCGACCTCAACGTCTCGGGCTACAACCCGGACCTGGTGCGGGTGAATTTCCGGTTGCCGCCCGACCTGTTCGGCTGGCGCAGCAAGGGCATCCCGATCGACCTGAAGTACCGCTATACGCCGCGCCCGGTGGTGGACAAGTCCACCCTCAACATCAGCGTGAGCAGCCAGTTCCTGCGCGCCTACGCGCTGCGCTCGGTCAAGAACCAGGATGGCCGTGCCAGCCAGTTGCTGGCCAAAGTGCTGCCGGATGGCTCGGTGCCGGTCGACGAGCGCATCGAGCTGCCGCTGTTCATGCTGCCCGCGCAGTCGCAGCTGCAGTTCCATTTCTACTACGACTACCTCAAGCAGGGCGCGTGCAAGGACGTGATGCTGGACAACGTCAAGGGCGCGATCGACCCGGACTCGACCATCAACATCACCGGCCTGCCGCACTTTATCGCGCTGCCTGACCTGGCGGTGTTCGGCAACAGCGGCTTCCCGTTCACGCGCATGGCCGACCTCTCCGAGACCGCGGTCATCCTGCCGGACAAGCCCGCTGCCGAGGACTACTCGACCTACCTCACGCTGATGGGGCGCATGGGCGAATCCACCGGCTATCCCGCCACCGGCGTGGCCGTGAGCGGCGCCGCGCAGGTCGACAAGCAGGCCGCGCGCGACCTGCTGGTGATCGGCACCACGCAGAGCCAGCCGCTCTTCACGCAATGGGCCGAGCGCATGCCGGTCATGCTGGCCGGCAATGAAAAGCGCTTTGCGCTGACCGATCTGGTGTCCGCCGTGACGGGCTGGTGGAACGGCGCGGATGGCACGCGCAACCGCCCGGTCGAGACGCGCATGTCGGTCAGCAGCGCCAGCACCGATGCCGCGCTAAGCGCCTTCGAGTCGCCACTGGCGTCAGGGCGCAGTGTGGTGGCCGTCACCAGCAACGCGCCGCAAGGCCTGCAGACCGTGACCGAGGTGCTGCTCGATCCCGACCGGGTCACGAAGGTGCAAGGCAGCCTGGCGCTGGTGCGCGGCAAGGAGATCGACAGCCTGGCGGCACAGCAGAACTACCACGTGGGCAAGCTGCCGCCCTGGACCTATGTGCAGTGGTGGCTATCGCAGCGGCCGCTTGCCATGGTGCTGATGATCGGCGGCGCTGCGCTGCTGCTGGCGGTGTTGATGTATCTGTCGCTGCGGGCGCGCGCCACGCGCCGCAAGCTGGGGGAACACAAGTGAGCGTGAACCGCACACGCCGCGTATGGCTTGCGGGCTTGCCGGGGCTGGCCGCGCTCGGGGCGCTGGGTGGCTGGCCCGCACTGGCGCATGCCGCCGTGCCGAAGGCATCGCCGCCGGCGGCCTGTGCGTGGCCGCTGTACCAGCAGTTCCTGTCCCGCTTCGTGCAGGCCGACGGCCGCGTGCTCGACCCGTCCACCAAGGAGCAGCAAAGCACCTCCGAGGGCCAGTCCTACGGCATGGTGTTTGCCCTGATGGCCAACGACCGCGCTACCTTCGAGCGGCTGTGGCAATGGAGCTTTGCCAACCTCGGCGCGGGCAACCTGCAGGACAAGCTGCCCGCCTGGCAGTGGGGCCACCGGGCCGACGGCTCGTGGGGCGTGATCGATGCGAACCCCGCATCGGATGCCGACCTGTGGTTCGCCTTCGCGCTGCTCGAAGCCGCGCGGTTGTGGAAGCAGCCGCGTTATGGCGAGCAGGCGCGCGCGCTGCTCAAGCTGGTCGCCAAGCAAGAGGTGGTGTCGCTGCCCGGCTTTGGCACCATGCTGCTGCCGGGCCCGCAGGGCTTTGTCCAAGGCAATGCCGATGGCCCGCGCCAGTGGCGCCTCAATGCCAGCTACCTGCCGGTGCCGGTGCTGCGCCGCCTGGCTGCGGCCGAGTCGTCCGGCCCGTGGGGCACGCTCGCCACGCAGGCCGCAAAACTGGTCGACGCGGTGGCCAGGCAGGGCATCGTGCCCGACTGGTCGGCCTACCGCAGCGACGCGGCCGGCACCGGTTTTCTCACCGACCCGGACAAGGGCGATGTCAGCAGCTACGACGCTATCCGCGTCTACCTGTGGGCCGGCGTGACGCCAAGCGGTGACGCCGCTGGCCGCATGCTGATGAAGGCCCTGGCGCCGCAGGCGCAGCGCATGGTGGGACGCGCCGCGCCGCCTGAGCGCATGCACGCCGACAGCGGCGCGGTGGACGGCGACGGCCCGACGGGCTTTTCCGCCGCACTGGTGCCGTTCCTGCAGGCGGCCGGATCGCCGGCAGCCGCGGTGCAGCGCACCCGGGCGCAGACGATGATTGACTCGGCCACGGGCAAATCCGCCGCCACGTACTACGACACCGTATTGGGATTATTCGGCCTCGGCTTTGCCGAAGGCCGCTACCGGTTCGCGCCTTCGGGGCAACTGGAGCTGGAGTGGGAGAAGACATGTCGAACCGCAAGCGCCCGGCCATGAACGGACGCGCGAACACCCCCCGCTCGGCGAGCGGGAAGCATATAGCCGCGGACACCGCGCGCGGCAAGGGCCTGCGTGCCAAGACGCTGGTGCTGAGCCTGCTGACGGCGTTCGCCGCGGCCGCCACGGCGCAGGAAGACCCGGTCAAGCTGTTGGTGGACCAGGGCAAGTACTGGCAGGAACGCGGCCGCAGCGACCGCGCTGCCGAAGCGTGGCAGAAGATCCTGCGCCTGAATCCGGCCCAGCCGGAAGCCCTGTATGGCATGGGCGTGGCCGAAGCCGAGGCGGGCCGCCCCGATGGCGCGCGCACCTACCTGGAGCGCCTGAAGAAGGCCCAGCCCAACTCCCCGCTGGTGGCGCGCCTCACGCAGGTGATCAGCAGCGGCGGCGCGACCCAGCAGGTCGAACAGGCGCGCCAGCTGGCGCGCAGCGGCCAGAGCGAGGAAGCGGTCAAGCGCTATCAGCAAGCCGCGGGCGGCGCGGTGCCGCAAGGCAACCTGGCGCTGGAGTACTACCAGACGCTGGGCGGCACGGCGCAGGGCTGGGATGAAGCCCGCAAGGGCCTGGAGCAACTGGCCCGCGCCAATCCGTCGGACAACCGCGCGCAGCTCGCGCTGGCGCAGCACCTGACCTATCGCGAGTCCACCCGCCGCGACGGCATTCGCCAGCTGGAGGCGCTGTCTAAAAGCAGTGACGTAGCTGGCAAGGCCAGCGAGAGCTGGCGGCGGGCGCTGACCTGGCTGGGCGGCCGCCCGGCGGACGCGCCGCTGTACCAGGCCTGGCTGGCAAGCCATCCCGACGACGCCACCATCCGCGCCAAGCTCGATGGGGTCAAGGCCCAGCAGCAACAGCAGCAAGCCACGCAAGCGGCAGGCGCTGCCGGCAACCCCGTGCGCCAGATCGTGCAGCAAGGCTTCGATGCCATGGATGCCGGCGACCTCGAACGCGCCGGCGACCGGTTCCAGACCGCGCTGCAGGAGCGCCCCGGCGACGCCGACGCGCTCGGCGGCATGGGTGTGCTGCGCCTCAAGCAGGAGAAGTTTGCCGAGGCCCTGGATTTCCTCGACCAGGCTGCCAAGCGTGGGGCCGGCGGCCGCTATCGCAGCGCGCAGAACAGCGCCACATACTGGCTGCTGTCCGAGCAGGCCAGCGCCGCGCGCGGCGCCGGCAACCGGGCCGAGGCGCGCAGCCTGCTGGAGCGGGCGGTCAAGCTCGACCCGCGCGAGCCTTCCGCCCAGGTGGCGCTGGCCGACGTGATGGCCGAGGAAGGCCAGTACGCCCCGGCCGAAGCCGCGTATCGCCGCGTGCTCAAGCAGCAGCCCGACAACCCCGACGCCACGCGCGGGCTGGTAGGCGTGCTGGCGGCGCAGAACAAGAGCGCGGAGGCGCTCGCCATCGTGCAGAACCTGACGCCCGCCCAGCAGGACAAGGTGGGCTCGCTGGGCAAGCTGCGCGCCGAGGAAGCCCGTGGCCAGGCCCGCGCCGCCTTGCAGCGCGGCGATACCGCCGGCGCGCGCCGCGCGCTGGAAGACGCGATGGCGGCCGACCCGACCAACCCGTGGGTGCGCCTGGATGTGGCGCGCGCCTATGCGTCGATGGGCTTGAAGGAGCAGGCGCGCAGCGTCATGGACGGCCTGCTGCTGTCCAACCCCAATATGCCGGACGCGCTGTATGCCAGCGCGCTGCTGTCCGCCGAAACCGGCGACTGGCAAAGCGGGCTTGAAGCGCTGGAGCGCATTCCCCCGCAAAACCGCACCCGCGACATGGGCACCCTGCAACGCCGCCTGTGGGTGCACGCCGAAGCCGAGCGAGCCAGCGGGCTCGCCGCCGCCGGCCAGCAGGCCGCGGCGCTGGGCGTACTGCAGCAAGCCGAACGCTACGCCCAGCAGGACCCCGACCAGCTCGGCGCGCTGGCGCTGGCTTACGCCGATGCGGGCGACGAGGCGCGTGCGCTCTCGCTGATGCGCAACGTCATGGGCCGCACGGTGCGCCCTGACATCGGCATGCAACTGCAGTACGCCGCCATTCTGCTCAAGACCAAGCAGGACGTGGAACTGGCCGGTGTGCTGCGCCAGCTTGCCAATGCCAACCTGAGTACTTCGCAGCGCCGCGACTATGACGACCTGCGGGTCGCCTACATCGTGCGCCAGGCCGATGCGCTGACCGAGAGCGGCGACCTCGTGGCTGCCTACGACATGCTGGCGCCGGCGCTCTCCGAGCGCCCCGGCAACAGTGCCGTGCGCGCCAGCCTGGCGCGCATGTACGCGCAGGCGGGCGAGAACAAGAAGGCCCTGACGCTGTACGAGAGCGTGCTGGAGAAGGACCCGCGCAACCTCGACCTGATGCTGGCGGCGATTGGCACCGCCACCGCCGCCAAGGAATACAGCTGGGCCGAAGGCACGCTGCAGATGGCGCTGGCGCAGGCGCCCGGATCGCCCAAGGTGCTGACCGCCGCCGGGCGGCTCTACCGCGCCCAAGGCAAGACCTCGCGCGCCGCCGAGTACTTCCGCGCAGCGGTGGCGGCAGAGAACGCCGCGGGCATATCCTCGGCCGGCGCGCGCCCGGATGGCGCGGGCTTCGACCGCGTACCGTCCAACCCGTTTGTCGGCCTGCCCGGCCAGCGCGGCAGCTCGCAGTTGCCGCCGCCCGGGTCGCAGGCGCCGTACCTGATCGTGCCCGGTCCCACGCGCGCCGCGGCAGCGCCCCAGCCGGCAATGGCGCCCGCGCCGGTGATGATGACCGCCGGCGCACAGGCCTCGCAACCCTACATCCCGGCGCCGGTGTCCGCTGCCGGGCAGGGCATGGCAGCGGAGATCCAGCAGCCGCAGGCCTACTATGCGCAGCCGGTGCAAGCGCCCATGCCGATGCAGGCGCCCGCCAGCACGCGCGGCAAGAACACACGCGCGGCCAAGGCGCCTGCGCAGGCTTATCCAGCCAGTCAGGCTTACCCCGCCTATCCAGCCAACGCGCAGGCGGCCCAGCAACCGGGCGTGCCATATCCCGTGCCGCAGCAGGCCGTGGCACCCCAGTATCCCGCTGCGCAGTACGCTGCGCCAGCCGCCGGCGGCTACGCGGCGGCGCCCGCGCCGGGCGCGACCGCGCGCCAGCCGATTGGCGCGCAGTCGCGCGCGCCTTGGTTGGCCGAAGCCGATTCTCAGGCCAACCCGACCGGGCCCAAGACCGCGCAGCAGGAACTCAACGAGATCGAATCGCAGCGCACCAGCACGCTCGCCGGTGGCCCCGTGCTACGCGGGCGCAATGGCGACTCCGGCATGAGCCAGCTCACCGAGATGCAGGTGGCGGCTGAAGCCAAGATGGCCGTCGGCAACGGCAAGCTGGTGGCGCGCGTGACACCGGTTGCGCTGGACGCGGGCTCGGTCGGCAGCGACTTCAACAGCGCCTCGCGCTTTGGCGGCGGCCCGCTGGCGGTCCCGGTGGGCGGCGCGCTCGTCAACTCGGCCGGCACGCGGCTACAGTCCGCGTCCGCCGGCCAGCAGAATGCCTTTGGTGTGGCGCTGGGCGTGGCCTATGAATCGGATCGCATCAAGGCTGACATTGGCAGCACGCCGCTGGGCTTTCGCTACACCGACGTCAATACCGGTGTGCGCTTGAACCTGCCGCTGACACAACGCACCACGCTGTCGCTCGGCGCATCGCGCCGCCCCGTCACCGACAGCTTGCTGTCGTACGCAGGCGCGCGCGATGACCGTGCCGGCCTGCAGTGGGGGGGCGTGATGAACAGCAGCGGGCGCGTCGACCTGGGTTGGGACGATGGCTTCTTCGGCATCTACGGCTACGGCGGCTACGGCTTGCTGACCGGGCACGATGTGAAGCGCAACACGCGTTGGGAAGGCGGTGGCGGGTTCTACCTGCGCCTGGTCGACAACGCCGAGCAGCGCCTGATGAGCGGCGTGAACTTCACCTCGATGGGGTACGCGGATAACCTGCGCTACTTCACCTTCGGCCAGGGCGGTTACTTTAGCCCGCAGACCTACTTCGCCGTGACCGTGCCGCTCTCGCTGGCAGGGCGCAGCGGCCGGCTGGCCTACAATGTGCGCGGCGCGTTAGGCATGCAGGCGTTCCGCGAGGATGCGTCGGACTATTTCCCGACCGATCGAGCGGCCCAGTCGGCGGCCGGCAATAACGTCTATCCCGGCCAGTCCAAGACCGGCCTGGCCTACAATCTGGTTGGCTCGATGGAGTACCAGGCGGCCCAGCAGCTGTTTGTCGGCGGCATGCTCGGCATCGACAACGCGCGCGACTATCGCCAGTGGTATGCCGGCGTTTATGTGCGTTATGCGTTGCAACGCCAGACCGGGCAGATCGCGTTCCCGCCGGTGGCGCCGCAGTCCGCTGTGGGCCCCGCGCCGTTCTGAGGGGGCGCGCAACGGATGAATCAATCAAGTCAAGCGCAGCCAGGCGGCTGCGCAAAGGAAGTCCATCATGGGTGAAGCAAAACAACGGGGCAGCCAGGCCGAGCGTGCCGACCAGGCCCGCGCGCGGCTCGAAGGCATGCGGCCTGCGCAACTGGTGTGCGGCGCGTGCAAGACGGCGTTCAGTACCTTCGATGCCATCGACGCCCCCAACCTGCGCGGCATCGATGCCGTGTTTGGCGGGCAGTGCCCGAGCTGCGGCAACGATGTGCTGGTATTCAAGGGCGAGCCCCAGGCCGTGGCCGATGCCATGGTGGCATGGGAGCGGATGATGGGTGCGGACACCAAGCTCGGCTATCAGTCGCGCGATGGCAAGCACGTGCCGTTCGAAGAAGGCAAGTAAGTCAGCCAGGCGAGCTAAGTCAGCTGTCCAGCAGTTCCGGCGGCCCCATCTCGAAGCGGCCCCGGCCTGCCGCCTTGGCGCGGTAGAGCAGGGCATCGGCCTGGCGCATCAGCTCCTGGTCCGGCATGGGCGCGCCCTTGTAGAGCGCCACACCGATGCTCACATCCACATCGGCAAACACCCCGTCGATAAAAAAGCGCCGGCTCACCGAATGCACGATGGCCTGCGCAATGCGCTGTGCATTGGCCGCGCCGCCGATATCCTCCAGCACTACCGCGAACTCGTCGCCGCCCAGGCGGGCCACCGTGTCGCGCTCGCGCACGCAGCGCTGCAGGCGCCGCCCGAAGGCCTGCAGCAGCAGGTCGCCGGTGATGTGGCCGTGGAAGTCGTTGACCGCCTTGAAGCGATCCATGTCCAGGTAGAGCAGCGCCATGAGCCGGCCGTCTTCGCGGCTGCGCGCCATGGCGGCCTGCAGCAACGCCTCGAAGGCGTTGCGGTTGAGCAACTGGGTCAGGTGGTCGAGCCGGGAGATGCGCGAAAGCCGCAGGGTCTCCAGCTTGCGCTGGGTCACGTCCTGCACATGCACATGCACGCCCACCACATGGCTGCCATCCGCGCTCCATTCGGGGCGCAGGCTGGTCTCCATGCAGCGGTAATCCGGATCGTTTTCTTCCGTCTCGAACGTCACCGCGCTGCCCGCCAGCGCTTTTTGCAGGAACGGCCGGGCGCGGGCATAGCGGGTGTCGCCGATCACCTCGCGCACGGTCATGCCGCGCAGCGCCTGCACCGTAATGCCGAAAGTCCGCTCGTAGGCGAGATTATTGAAGACATAGCGCTCGTCGGGCCCGATAAAGGCCAGCAGCGCGGGCAGCGTATCGGTGACCGCGCGCAACTGGCGCTCGCTCAGGTCGAGCTGCTCGCGCCGTTCGCGCACGTCACGCATCAACTGCCCGAAGGCGCGCGCCAGGTCGCCGATCTCGTCACGCTGCTGCGCCGGCAGTTTCTCGTAGGCCGCGAGGTCGCGCGCGCTGTCGCTTACCACCTGGTGCAGGCGCGTGAGCGGCGTCAGCAGATGCCGCACCGTCAGCCAGATCAGCAGGGCCACCACCGCCAGCGACAGCAGCGCCAGCGCGAGAAAGCGCACCTGCATGGCGTGCAGCGGCGCGAACGCCTCCTGCGCGGGCAGCACCGCTACCAGTTCCCATCCGGTGCTCTCCATCAGGTAGCGCGAGATCAGCGGCCTGGCGGGCGAGAGAAACTCGACACGCCCACTGTGGTCGTCGACGCCGCAGGTGTCTCCCAGCGCGCGGGCCGGCTGCGTGGCCTTGGCCGGATCGGGGTGCCGCACATAGACCGGCATCCGACCTCCCGATACCAGGCAATAGAAGCCGGTGGTGCCGAGCCGGTTGTGGGTGATCTCCACCAGGAAGTTGGCGCTCGACAGGTCGAGCCAGCCCCCCAGCACGCCAAGGAATTCGCCTTGCTTCGAGACAATGGGCACCGCCACCAGCACGCCGGTCGCGCCATTGATACGGGCGCGGATAGGCGGGGTGATCACGGGCTCGAGGGTGCGCGCGGCTTCGCGGAAGTAGTCGCGGTCGGCGATGCTGACCTGCACGCCATCCCTGGCCAGCACGCGGCCCTGGGCATCGGCCAGCATGAACGCATTGAAGGCGCCTGGCACGGGAATCCGCCGCTCCAGCAGCAGGCGCAGCTCGGCGCCCGGGCGGGAAAGCTCGCCGGCCAGTTGCGGCGCCACATGGGACAGCAGGGTGACGCGGTCTTCCATGGCGGTGTCGAGCTGGTCCGAGGCGAGCTTGACGATGGAATCCTGCTGGTCTTGCAGCGCGGCGCGCAGGTCGTCGTGGGCGTAATAGAGCGATGCCAGCACGATGCCGGTACCAAGCACGGCGGCAAGCGCCGTGGTAATCAGCGCGAGACGCGCCTTCAGGGAAAGCGAAACTTGGGGCATGCGAGCCGGCGGTGTCGGGGGACGGCGCGCGCCTTCTGGACGGCCGGCCCGCACGGTTGCCGGGAGTCGGGCTTCGGCAGGCTTGCAGGCCCGCCAACCCTACCACAAGCGCTAGCCCCGCGCGAGTCTGGCATGGGCGCGCGCGGGCCGCGCCCGCCAGCGTGTGGCGCCGTACGTTACGGTGGCGCGCCGGGGGTGGGCGAGCCATTGCCGCCACGGTATAGTGGACCGTCGCCCTGCGGCGGCAGGGCGAGGCCACCGAGGGCTCCCATGCGCACCCCCAATTCATGAAACTGCCCTCAATTTCGCCAGTCCTGCTGTCCCTGCTGGTCGCCGCGGCCGGCGCCCTGGCGACTGGCGGCGCGTGGCGCGGCATGCATACGCTTGAAGCCGAGGTGGCGCGGGACGATTTCGAGGCGGTGTTCTCGCCGGTCTTCTCCGCCTTGCAAAGGCGCTTGCAGGACAACGAGCAGCTGCTGCGCGGCACCACCGGGCTGTTCGCCGCCGATCCCGCCCTCACCCGCGAGCAGTGGCGCAACTACCTGTACACCACCCAGCTCGATGACCTGCCGCCCGGCACGCATTCGATCGGCTATGCGCGCCTGACCCCGCCACGCGAGCTCGACTGGCTGGTCGAGACGATACGCCGCGAGGGCCAGCCTGGCTTTGAGGTCTACCCGCTGGGCCCGCGCGACGTGTACGCGCCAGTTGTGTATGTCGAGCCCTTCGCCGGGCGCATCACGCGCGCGCTTGGCTTTGACATCATGTCCGATCCCGTGCGCCGCGCTGCCGCCGAGGCTGCCCGCGATAGCGGCGAGGCGCGCCTGAGCGCTGGCGTGGAGCTCACGCGGGAAAGCGAAACGCAGGCGCCGCAGCGTGGCGCGGTGCTGTACCTGCCGGTGTACGGCAGTGGCCTGCCGCTGAACACCCCCACCCAGCGGCAACTGGCAGTGACCGGCTACGTCTATACCTCGCTGCGCCTGGAAGACCTGCTGCGCGGGGTCGGCCTGCCTGCGGCCGGCACCTTGTCGTTGCTGCTTTATGAAGGACGCGACACCAACCCCGGCGCGCTCCTGGCCGGTGACGCCGAGCCCGTGCCGGCTGGCGCGCCGGTCCCGGCGCCGTTGCTGCAGGCCGAACGCGAGCTGACCTATGGCGGCAGGGTCTGGACCTTGCGCGCCACCACCACGCCAGCCTTCGAATCGGCGCATCGCCCGCGGCGCTCCATGCTGGTACTGGCGGGCGGCACGGCAGGCACGCTGCTGCTAGCCTGGATTGTGTTTGGCCTGGCGCGCCAGCGGCGCAGGGCGTGGCAGCTCGCAGCGCGGGTGCGCCAGGGCCGGCAGGCGGATAGCGCCCTGCAGCGCGCGGGCCTGGCCAGCGCCAGCGATGCCTTCCTGGTATGCGATGCCGGCGGCCGTGTCCAGATCGCCAGCGCGGCGGCCACCGCACTGTTCGGCAAGGCGCCGGACCAGTTCCCCGGCACCCTCATCGCCACCTTGCTGCCCGATGCCGCCACGCTGGCCGCGACGGCGTTGGAGGGGCGGCTGGAGAGTCACGCCCGCAGGTCCGACGGCACCATCATTCCCGTGCGCGTGGCGGTGACGCCGGTGCCCGCTGCCGGGCCCGGCCGGGTGCTGTGGGTAGTGACCGACCTGAGCGCCATCCGCCGTGCCGAACTGGTGGCGGCCGACGTGGCTGAGCGCAGCGCGCGCGTGCTCGATCACACCGCGCTGTGCGTCATCACCTTCGACCGCAACGGCACGGTGACCGGCATCAACCGCGCCGGCCAGCGCATGCTGTGGTACCAGGCCAGCGAGGTGGCCGCGGGCATGCGCTATCTGGACTTCCTCGATCCCAAGGAGGTTACGGCGCGCGCCGCCGTGCTCACCAACGAGCTGGGCGAGCCGGTGGCGCCGGGCCTGGCCGCCGTGGTCGGCAAGGCCCGGCTCGGGCTGACCGACGAACAGGAGTGGACCTATGTCCGCAAGGGCGGCTCGCGCCTGCCGGTGCAACTGACGCTGACCGCGCTGCCCGAGGCGCACGTGCCCGGCGGCACGGGGGACCCGCCGGCCCCGGCCTTTGCTGGCGAGGCCGGCATCGGCGGCCTGGATGCCGGCGGCTATCTCGCCATCGCGCATGACCTGACGGAGCGCAAGCGTGCCGACGAATACATCCGGCACCTGGCGCATCACGACGCGCTTACGGGCCTGCCCAACCGCGCCCAGCTGCATGCGCGCACGGAACTGGTGCTGCAGCGCGCGCTGCGCAAGGGCGAGCGCATCGCGCTGCTGTTGCTCGATCTCGACCAGTTCAAGCGCATCAACGAATCGCTCGGCCACCACATCGGCGATGAGGTGCTGCGTATCGTGGCCGATCGCCTCAAGGCCGCGGTGCGCTACGCCGATCTGGTCGCCCGCATGGGCGGCGACGAGTTCGTGGTGGTGCTCGACCCGTTGAGCCAGGACAGCGAGGCCGAGCTGGTCGCCGCCAAGATCCTGGCCCGCTTGTCGGAAGACCTGCAGCTAGGCAACCAGCGCCTGCGCGTGACGCCCTCGATCGGCATGGTGCTGTGCCCCGACGACGGCGACAACCTGGCCGACCTGCTCAGGAACGCCGATGCCGCCATGTACGCGGCCAAGCGCCGCGGCGGTGCGCAGCTCAGCCGTTTCTCCAGCGAGATGGCCGAGGCATCCATGGCACGTTTCACCATCGAGGGGCTGCTGCGGCGTGCGCTGGCCACCCAGGCGTTCAAGCTGCGCTACCAGCCCATCGTTGACACGGCCACGTTGCGCATTGCCGGCGTGGAAGCGCTCATTCAATGGGAAACGCCGGAGCGCGGCGTGATCCCGCCAACGGAGTTCATCCCGATTGCCGAGCAGAGCGGCCTGATCATGCCGCTGGGCGAGTGGATCCTGGCCACGGCCTGCCGCGAGATCCAGCAACTGCGCAGCGAGCTTGGCGTGGAGCTGGATGTGGCGGTGAATATCTCGCCGCTGCAACTGCGCCAGGAAGGGTTTCCCGCCATGGTCACGCAATGCCTGGCGGCCGCCGGGCTGCCGGCGTCGAGCCTCACCATCGAGGTGACGGAGGGCATCCTGATCGAGGGCGGCAGCAAGACCATGGACACGTTCGAGCGCGTGCGCGCGCTCGGCGTGGGATTGTCGATCGACGATTTCGGCACGGGCTATTCGGGCTTGAGCTACCTGACGCGGCTGCCGATCGACAAGCTGAAGATCGACAAATCCTTCGTCGACGATGTGGCGCACGATGAGCATCACCAGGCCGTGGCGGCCGCCATCATCACCCTTGGCCACCAGCTCCACCTGCAGGTGGTGGCCGAAGGCGTGGAGTCGCCCGCGCAATTCGCCTTCCTGCGCGAACATGGCTGCGACGCCGTGCAGGGCTACCTGTTCTGCCAGGCGGTGCCGCTGGCCGGCCTGATGGAGATCTGCGCGGCAGGCGGTGAAGTGACCATGCGGGCCTGGGCGCAACGGGTGCCGGCCGCGGATTGAGGCGCATCCCCAAAATCCGCCGATACCCGCATCGGGATTCTTTGCCTGACTGCCACACGGCTGGCATGCGCCGCTCCTATGCTGCCCGCTGTTATCAAAGCGCAGAGGGTTGTCCATGCAAGCAGGTGAGTCCGCGCCGGGCCGCGCGTTCCTGGCGGTCGAGCAGGTAGGCAAGCGTTTCGGAGGGGCGGGAGGGTTCCAGGCGCTGGACGGTGTTTCGCTGTCGGTGGCGCAGGGGGAACTGCTGTGCCTGCTGGGCCCATCGGGTTGCGGCAAGACCACCTTGCTGCGCATCATCGCGGGGCTGGAGCGCGAGGACACGGGCCGTATCCACGCCGGCGGGCGCGAGCTGACAGGCTTGCCGCCGCAGGCGCGCGACTACGGCATCCTGTTCCAGTCTTATGCGCTGTTTCCCAATCTCTCGGTGGCCCGGAATGTGGCCTACGGCTTGCAGGGCCGCGGCATGGGACGTGCGCATCGCGAGGCCCGCGTCGCGGAAATGCTGTCGCTGGTAGGCCTGGCCGGCAGCGAGCGCAAGTTCCCCGGGCAGCTCTCGGGCGGCCAGCAGCAGCGCGTGGCACTGGCGCGCGCGCTGGCGCCGGCGCCGTCGCTGCTGCTGCTCGATGAGCCGATGTCGGCACTCGATGCGCGGGTGCGCGAGCATCTGAGGCTGGAGTTGCGCCAGTTGCAGCGGCGCTTGAACGTCACCACCGTCATGGTCACGCACGACCAGGATGAGGCCATGGCGATGGCGGACCGCATCGCCGTGATGGAGGGCGGGCGCATCGCCCAGGTCGGCACGCCCGGCGAGATCTACGAGCGCCCGGCCTCGGCCTTCGTGGCCGAATTCATCGGCCAGGCCAACTGGCTGGATGGCCGGCTCAGCGGGCGCGATACCTTCAGCGTGGGCGAACTCGACCTGGCCGTATCCCCGGCCCGTGCCAGCGAGGTGGCTGATGGCGCAGCCCGGCTATGCTGCCGCCCGGAGGCCATCCGGCTGCACCCGGTTGAGGGCGAGCCTAACCGCCTGCTGGCGCGCATTGTCGACCAGACCTATCTGGGCAGCCGCTACCGCCTGATGCTGGAGGCTGACCGCCTGCCGGGCCACACGCTGTTTGCCGACGTGCTGCGCGAGGAGCGCCATCTGCTGCCGGCGCCGGGCAGCCACAAGTTCTGGGTGTCACTGCCCAGCCAGGCGCTGCAGGTGTTCGCATGACGCGCGCATGGCCCGTGGCCGGGGCGAAGGCCGAAAGCGAAGCCGCTGTCAGTTGCGGGCGCGGCACCGGCGGCGCGGCGGACCGCATCGCGCATGCCGCGCCCGCCGCGATGAAGTGGCTCTGGCTTGCCGGGCTTGCCGTGGCGCTGGTGCTGCCGCTGCTGGCGCTGTTTGGCCAGGCGTGGTTCGATGACGCCGGGCGCTGGGCCTTGCCCGCGCGCGTGGCCGAACTGGTCGCCAACCCGAATTTCCTGCCGCTGCTGGGCCGCAGCGTGGCCGTCTCGCTGACCGTGGCCGCGCTGGTGGTGCCGCTGGCCTTTGGCTTTGCCTACGCGCTGCAACGCTCCCGCATCGCGCTCAAGCCGCTCTGGCGGGGCATTGCGCTGCTGCCGTTGTTTGCCCCTTCGCTGCTGCCGGGCATCGCGCTGGTTTACCTGTTCGGCAACCAGGGCGTCTTCAAGGGCGTATTCGGCGCGGGCGGCATCTATGGCTTCTGGGGCATCGTGCTGGGCGAGGCCTTCTACACGTTTCCCCATGCGCTGATGGTGCTGATGGCCGCGCTCTCGCTGGCTGACGCGCGCCTGTACGAGGCCGCGCGCGCCATGGGGGCCTGCGCCTGGCGCACCTTCCTCACGGTGACGCTGCCGGGCGCGCGGCACGGCCTGTTTGGCGCGGCATGCCTGGTGTTTACGCTGGTGGTGACGGACTTTGGTGTGCCCAAGGTAGTGGGCGGCGGCTATCCGGTGCTGGCGCTGGAAGCCTACAAGGCCGTGGTGGGGCAACAGCAGTTCGCGCGCGGCGCGCTGATCGGCATGCTGCTGTTGTTGCCGGCGCTGCTGACGTTCGGCGTGGACATCGCCATGCAGCGCCGGCAACGCGCGCAGATGTCGAGCCGTGCCCAGGTCTATGTGCCCAGCCGCGACGGGCTGCGCGACACGTGCTGCACGCTGGTGGTGATGGTGATCGGCGCCGCCTTGCTGACCATGCTGGCGGCGGCGGTGGGTGCTTCGCTGGTCAAGCTGTGGCCATACAACCTGCAGCTCACGCTGGCGCATTACGACTTCGACAATATGGATGGTGGCGGCTGGCTGGCCTATCGCAACAGCTTGCGCCTGGCCGCGCTGAGCGCACTGGCCGGCACGCTGGCGATCTTCTTCGGCGCGTGGCTGACCGAGCGCACGCGCGGGCCGGCATGGCTGCATGGCGTACTGCGTGCCGGCTTTGTGTTGCCGATGGCGGTGCCCGGCCTGGTGCTCGGGCTGGGCTATGTGTTCTTCTTCAACGCGCCGTCCAATCCGCTGCACGCGCTCTACGGCACCATGACGCTGCTGGTGATCTGCAATGTGGCCCACTTCTACACCACCGGCCACCTCACCGCCGCCGCCGCGCTGCGCCAGCTCGATGCCGAGTTCGAGGCCGCCGCGCTGTCGCTGGGCGTGGCGCCGCTGATCACCTGCTGGCGGGTGACGGTGCCGATCTGCCTGCCCGCGTTGATCGATATCTTCCGCTACCTGTTCGTCTCGGCCATGACCACGGTATCCGCGGTGATCTTCCTGTACAGCCCCGATACCGTGCTGGCCGCGATCTCGGTGCTGAACATGGATGACGCCGGCGACACCGCGCCGGCCGCGGCCATGTCCACGCTGATCCTGCTGACCTCGGCGCTGGCCTGCCTGCTGCTGATGGGCGCCGCGCGCGGCTGGCTGCGCCGCACGCAAGCCTGGCGCGCGCCGGCGCCTTGATTCGCCGTCGCAAACCGGCGCCTGCGCCACGACACGCCTTTCACGACCCGAATTTCACGACACGCCTTACAAGGAGAAACCATGACTCACCTGTTCCGCACCGCCACCGCCGTGGCCGCCTTCGCGCTGCTGGCCGGCGCCGCCCATGCCAATACCGTGCTGACGGTGTACACCGCGCTGGAGGCCGACCAGATCGCCGCCTACAAGGCCGCGTTCGAGAAGGCCAACCCGGACATCGAGATCAAGTGGGTGCGCGACTCCACCGGCATCGTGACCGCCAAGCTGCTGGCCGAGAAGGCCGCGCCGCGTGCCGACGCGGTGTGGGGCCTGGCCGGCTCCAGTCTCGCCATTCTCGACAAGGAAGGCATGCTGCAGCCGTACGCGCCGAAGAACCTGGCGGCGGTGGACGCGCAATACCGCAGCGCCGCCAATCCGCCGGCATGGGTTGGCATGGACGTATGGGGCGCGGCAATCTGCTTCAACACCATCGAGGCGCAAAAGCAGGGCTTGCCCAAGCCCACGTCGTGGGCCGACCTGACCAAGCCGGTATACGCCGGCAAGATTGTCATGCCGCATCCGGCGTCGTCGGGTACCGGCTACCTGGATGTGAGCGCCTGGCTGCAGATGATGGGCGAGCAAAAGGGCTGGTCCTACATGGACGCCCTGCACAAGAACATCGGCCTGTATACGCACTCCGGCTCCAAGCCTTGCAAGATGGCGGCGCAAGGCGAGTTCCCGATCGGCATCGCGTTTGAATACCGTGCGATGAAATCCAAGAAGGAAGGTGCGCCCATCGACATCGTGCTGCCGTCCGAAGGCCTGGGCTGGGACATCGAGGCCACCGCGATCATCAAGGGCACCAAGAACCCGGATGCGGCGCGCAAGCTGGCCGACTTCTCCGCCTCGTCCGACGCCATGGCGCTGTACGAGAAGAACTTCGCGGTGCTGGCCATCCCTGGCATCGCCAAGCCGGATCCGCTGCTGCCGGCCGACTACGAGAAGCGCCTGATCAAGAACGACTTCACGTGGGCCAGCGCCAACCGGGACCGCATTCTTGCCGAGTGGAGCAAGCGCTACGAAGGCAAGGCCGAGAAGAAGTAAATCAGTCAGAAGGCAAAGAAGCAGAAGCTGGCGATCAGCGCCAGACAGCTAGCCCGGGCAAGTGGTGCGCAATCTAGCGCGTACGGCTTGCCCGGGCGCTTTCATTGATGCAAAGCATGGTGGTCCACGCAGAAACGGGTACGTTATTCGTCGCATGACGAGTTGCGGCAAAACGTCCCCGTTTGGGCGTTTTTGGTGGACAGCATGCAGGGGTAATGTGAGGAGAGGCGATGGCGTGAGTGTGGACTCACGCTGCCCTGGTGCGAGCGCCGTCGGGGCGCGGCGCAAAAAGCGGCCAAGCCTGGCCGCCGTGCTGGCAGTCAGCTGTGGGACGCTTCCGAGGGATCGCTGCGCGAGTGCAGCCGGCGATACAGATCGTCCACATGGCTGCGGCTGCTGCGCAGTTCTTCCCGGCCACGTTCCGTGATCAGGTAGACACGCCCGATGCCGTCACGCAGGACGCTTTCCATGTAGCCTTCCATCTGCAAGGCGCGCAGCAAGGGACGGACGGTGCCAATGTCCACCTGGAAGCCGTACTCCATCAGCATCTCGGCGAGCATGGCCACGGTGGCCGGTACCTCGACGGCAAATTGGAGGACGTAAATGCGGGCTAGCAAGCCAAGGAACTGTCGTTTCATGACGCTGCAAACGCGTCATCTCCCATTGCGGTTGACGTTGATTTATAGTTGTGAACCGTGCGCCGCAAAAAAAAGAAGCCGCCACGTGAGTGGCGGCTTGTCGGGAATGCGTCGGAGGGGTCAATTAACTCTGGCGCAGATCAGATTTTAAAATAACTAAACACGACTTGTCACGCAACTCATGTAGCTGTCCCCTCTTCAGTAGGGTGTCAACGTGGCGATCCCGCTAAAAAAAGCCTGTTAATTCACTTATTGGCGGTAATCCGGGGCAGGGAGATGTCCGAAACCAGCTTGCGGCCACACCGGCACCGGGGTTTAATCCGGGCACGCCATCCTCGTTTCGTCTCGTCTCCTTCCCCCTCCCCGCCATGAAACCCACCGACCTGATTCGCCTGCTCAGCCTTGCCGCCATCTGGGGCGCCAGTTTCCTGTTCCTGCGGATCAGCGCGCCGGTGCTTGGTCCCCTGACCGCCGCCTTTCTGCGGGTACTGATCGGGGCGCTGACGCTCCTGGCCTGCCTGGCGATGATGCGCGTGCGCTGGGACATGCGCGGCAAGTGGCGCCAGGTCATGGTGCTGGGCGTGATCAACTCGGGCATCCCGTTCGCCATGTACTCCTTTGCGGCGCTGTGGCTGCCGGCAGGCTACTCCGCGGTGTTCAACGCCATGACGCCGCTGATGGGCGTGCTGATCGGCGCGTTGTGCTTTAGCGAGCGGCTGACGCTGGCCAAGGCCGGCGGTGTCGTCCTCGGCGTTGCCGGTGTCGCGGTGCTGACCCGCACCGGACCGGTAGCATTCTCGCCCCAGGTGCTGCTCGGCGCCGCCGCCTGCCTGGTGGCGACAGCATGTTACGGTCTGGCGGGCTTTCTCGCGCGGCGCTGGATCACCGCGCAGGGCGGTCTGGACGCCCGCCTGGTGGCAACGGGCAGCATGATTGGCGCCACCCTGTTCCTGCTGCCGTTCAGCGCGGTTGCACTGATGCGCGAAAACACGCTGCCGGCGGCCGGCCCGGGCGTGTGGATGGCGATGCTCGGGGTGGGGATGCTTTGCACGGCGATTGCGTACATCCTGTACTACCGGCTGATTGCCGACCTGGGTCCGGTTCGCTCGCTGACCGTGACCTTCCTGATCCCCCCGTTCGGCATCGTCTGGGGCGCCATCTTCCTTGGCGAACAGTTGTCGTGGGCACACGCCGCCGGCGGAGCGCTGATCGGGATGGCCGTCTGGCTGGTGCTGCGGCCCGCCGCCCCGGCTGCGAGCGCGAGCGCGAATGCGGTGGCGTCGGGGCCGGGCCGGCCCTGACGGCGGAAGGCCCGGCCATCTGGCCATCCCGCCCATCCAGCCTGCCTCTCGCTACCTCGCGCTACCTGCGCTACCCGTGCTGCCCGCGCTTAGCGGAAACGGTAGGTCACGGCGCCCATGGTGGTCCATTGCTGGCGCCGCTCGGTGATCGGGCTGCTGGCCGCGTCGCCCTGCAGCCGGGCAAAGGTCACGGAGGCCAGCGCGGACCAGTTGCGCGAGATCTCGTAGCTGACGATGCCGTTCGCATGCCACTCGCGCAGGCCAGCACCCACGGCATGCGTCTGCAGGCCGGAACGCGCGCTCTGCTCCGCCGTGACGCCGAAGAACGTCTGCATGTACTTGCCGTTGGTCCAGGTCACTCCTGGCCCCAATGTGAATAGCCACTTACCGGCTGGCAGGCTGAACAGCACATCGCCATTCGCAATCAGGCCCTGGCCCTGGCCAGCGATATCCTGCGCCACATCCGCCGAGAACGTCACGAACGACACCTGCGCCTGCGCGAATGCGCGCGCCCGCATGGTCATGTTGACGTCGCCCAGGCCTCTGAGCCGGCTGTCATTCTTGCTTTTGCGCCAGGTCGGGTCGAACTGGAAGTCGGCGCCGATCTGCCAGATATCGTTGTTGAGCGCGTAGACCCCGAGCAGGTCGAAGCCGCGCGAGAAGAAGCGGCCGCCGTAGTCGATGTCCTGGTAGATGATCGGATAAGCAAGCGTGCTGCGCGAGCCGGGGAAATCCGGCGCGGCGTACAAGCCCGGGCCGGCAGAGATCTTCCAGTTACTGGCGGGCGCGGTGGTGGCCGGCACGTCAGGCGCTGCCCAGGCGGCTGTGGCGCCCAGGGTGAGGGCTAGAGCCAGAAGTGCGCGGCGGGGCGCGAAGGGGATGGGCATTTTGACGCGGAGCGGGTTTGAGTGGGGCCGCGCTGCGCGCGGAGGCTAGCGCCGGATTTTAACTGGAGGGGGAGGGGGTGGGGGGATTTGGCAGGATGGAAAATGCTCACCCATGTGCTTGAACGCAAGTGCCGCCTGCCCGCGTGAACGGTGCCGGGGGCTTGAGCCGGGCTTAAGCCAGGCTCAAGCCCGGTTCGCCCATGTTCATCCGCTCGACATTGAAGCGCTCCCTGACCATCACGACCACCCGGCGTGCCAGCGGCAAGCTCCGTATCGCTTCTTCCTCGCTCGTCCCGGGGAAATCGACCTCCGCGCTCCAGTTGCACCCCGTGTGGTCCGGCCGGTGCACGCACACGGCGTGCAGCTGGCAGCCCTGGCAGCCGAGTTGCGCATGCAGGCAATCGTTGAGCAGGCGCTTGAGTTCGGTCAGGGGCTTGGTCTGGCGATCCATGATGGACTCCGGTTGCGCACCGGCACCCGCGGCGGGCGGGGACGGGCGAGGCCGTGGTTCCGGCAATGGGGGCGGTGGAACAAAGGCCCTATCAGTTGATGGATTTGTCGGCCCGGCACCCAGGGCAAAGGCCGTATAGCACCAGCATGTGCTCGCGCAGCACGAAGGCATTGGCGCTTGCCACTTCGCGCTGGCGGATTTCGATGGCTTCGTCGCGGAATTCTTCCACGCGGCCGCAGGCCACGCAGATCAGGTGGTCGTGGTGGCCGCCTTCGTTGAGTTCGAACACCGCGTGATCGGCTTCGAAGCTGAGGCGCAACAGGATGTTGGCCTGCACCAGCTGGTTGAGCACGCGGTAGATCGTCGACAAGCCGGCGTCGACTTCCTGGGCCAGCAGGATGCGGTAGACGTCTTCGGCACTGAGGTGGCGCCGCAGGCTGGCACGGAAGACTTCCAGCACGCGAACGCGCGGCGACGTTGCCTTGAGTCCGGCACGCTTGAGGTCGATGGGTTCGGTACTGTCGGGAGGCATCAGCATGCTGCGGGTTGGCGCCCGCACGGGGCGCATCGATCGGAAATGAAGGTGTCCGGGCCGGCCGCGCCGTCACGCGCATTGGGCGGGCGTTCGCGATTCCAACCGTAGGCGTGCAGCGGGCGGCATCCTGAAAGGAAGGCCGCCCGCTGCTGCAAGCCGTGGCGCACGGCTTGCGGAATAAAAAAATGGCTTGGCTTGTCGGCCGAAGAGCCGATCGGGAAAGCGGGGTCTGGTTGCTTTCCCGATCCTCCGGCGACTGGCTACTGCCAAACGCTCCGCGGTACGGAGCGGTCCCCACAAAAGACGGTAATGGATGCCGCGTTGCGGCCTCTCAAAATTCTGGTTGCCGCGAACTTGCCGCTGGCCCTGCTGTGTTCTGGTGCCTGGCGCCGGGTTCGTCTTGCTTGCCTGCGTCAGTCAGTGAAGCCATCGTAAATGGGAATTAATCTCATTACAAGGAAAATTTTCAACTTATTTCGGAAGGGCTTCGCGGGCGGCGCGGCCGCCAGTTGCACACAAGCGTGGAAGGAAACACCGGGAGGGGACGCGGAAGAAGAAAACGTGCGCCGGGCAAGCGGGGAAAGTCCCCGGCGCACGCGAAGCGCGCAGTCAAGCGCGCGATGGCGGCGCCCGCCATGCCAAGCTTCGGGGCGCCGCTGGTTACTGCACTATGCGGATCTCAGGCGCCCGCCAGCCGGAACGTGCCAACGGCGCGGTGCAGCGCATCTGCCTGGTCTTCGAGGGAGGCGGCCGCGGCGGCTGCCTGCTCCACCAGCGCGGCGTTCTGCTGCGCCATCTGGTCCATCTGCGTCACGGCCTGGTTGACTTGCTCGATGCCGCCGGTCTGCTCTTCGGTGGCGGCGCGCATCTCTCCCATCAGGTCGGTCACGCGCTTGACCGCTTCCACGATCTCATCCATGGCTTGCCCGGCGGTCTCCACCAGCGCCGAGCCATCATCCACCCGTTGCGCGGAGTTGCCGATCAAGGCCTTGATCTCCTTTGCGGCGGTAGCGCTGCGCTGCGCCAGGCTGCGTACCTCGCCGGCCACCACAGCGAAGCCGCGGCCCTGGTCGCCCGCGCGGGCGGCTTCCACCGCGGCGTTGAGCGCCAGGATATTGGTCTGGAAAGCGATGCCTTCGATCACGCCGATGATGTCGACCACCTTGCCGGAGGCGGCCTTGATCTCGCCCATGGTGTTGACCACCTTGCCCACGATGACGCCGCCGCGCACCGCGATCTCCGATGCGCCCTCGGCCAGGCGGCTGGCCTGGCGCGCGTTGTCGGCGCTCTGGCGCACGGTGCCGGTGAGCTGCTCCATGCTGGCTGCGGTTTGCTCCAGCGACGCCGCTTGCTCTTCGCTGCGGCGCGACAGGTCAGCGTTGCCGGTGGCGATCTCCCTGGCCGCTCCGGCGATCGAATCCGCCGAGCCGCGGATGCTGCCGATGGCGCCGGTCAGGCGGGTTTGCATCTGCTGCATGGCGAACAACACGCTGTGGCTGTCGCCGGGAGCGGTGTGCACTTCGCTGGCCAGGTCGCCTTCCGCGATGCGCGCGGCGATGCGCGAAGTCAGCGCCGGCTCCCCGCCCAGCTGTTTATGCAGGCCGTTGGCGATGCGCACCACCACCACAGTCATCACCGTGCCGATGCCCAGCAGCAAGGCCAGCGACTTGAGCAGCGCCTGGCGGAACGCCGCGTCGATATCGTCCAGGTAGACCCCGGCGATGAAGTTCCAGTCCCACGGCTTGAAATTCGCCACGTAGCTCAGCTTGGGCTGCGGCGCCTCGGCGCCAGGCTTGGCCCACAGGTATTGCACGTAGCCCTGTCCCGGGCCCTTGCCGATCGCGGCAATATCGCGGAACAGATAAGTGCCCTTCGGGTCCTTGGTGTCTTCCATGTTCTTGCCGTTCATTTCCGGCTTGAACGGGTGCATCACCACGACCGCGTCGGAGCGCATCAGGGTGAAGTAGCCGTCCTCGCCAAAGCGGATGGCGCGCACGCGCTCCAGGGCCTGCTGCTTGGCCTCTTCCATCGGCAGCTTGCCGCTGCGCCCCAGTGCCTCGTACGACTGGACCATGGACAGCGCGGTTTCGGTGACGTGCGCCAGGTCGAGCTTTCTCTCCGCCAGGCGCAGCTCGCGCATCTGCCAGGCGTCCCATAGCGTCAGCCCGAGCAGGCAGACCCAGCTCAGCAGCAATGGCAACAGCAATTTTTTCCTCAGGCTCAGGTGCTCCAGCATTCTCTCCCCCCCCTTTTCTAAGTATCGATTTACGGCACTGCTGACGCGATATCGGCGGCACGGAGGACAAACTTGACGATCCCTCGCTAGGGGATTTCCCAGGTGCGGCAAGGCTTGCAGGGGAATCTGGCATTGACGTGCTTGCAGCTGCACAAATGATCTTCCTGCTGCGGATGACGCTGCACTTCAAGGGGCGTTCCGAGTATCCCGAGACAATAGAGTCGTTACCGAAATCACCCGGAAACCCTTTTACTACCGTCGCGCCACTGGGGTCTCCGGCAAGCGAAGTCGTTACTGCCGAATAAGGCACATGCATTGTTGCCTATAGGATGCATGACCTCAAACTACGAATACCTCGACCCCCACGACCTAGCCTCGCTACTAGGTGTGACTCCCGCGACCATCCGCCGTCGCGCGCGGCTTGCCCTTTGGACTTTGCTCCCAATTGCTCATCTGGGACCACGTTTCCCGTTGCGATGGCGACGGTCTGACGTCCTGCGGTGGCTTTTGGACCAGGCTGCATCAATTCCTTAACCCACCAGCAGTTTTTGACGACGCCGCTCACGAGTGCTCTATCATTCGCTTGCTAGAGTGCAATCCCACATGATTGCCACCCGGTGCGAGGTTAATGATTGTATGGACTTACTAACATCAGCCAGTCCCGATGCCCTGCTCGACCTCCAGCGCACCGTGCAGCGAAAGCTCGGGCGCTGCCTGCTTCGTCTCCAGCAGTACGAAATCCTTCTCAAATCGCTTGTCGCCAACCACGACATTGCCGGGCCACCTGCCCAGCTGCAGGCCATCCGCGACGCGCGGGTGGCGAGTGTCCAGAAACAGACCCTGGGTACTCTGGTGGGCATGCTTACTGAGAACTATCTGACCCCAAGCCAGGAAGACGATGCCGCCAGCGAAGATAAGTCGGGCGATGGCGGCCTTTGGGTCCGAGTCCGCTCTCAGATTGAGTTGGACCCCGAACGGTATGAAGCTATCAGGACGGCACTGAAGGAATTGGTAGACCTCCGCAATGAGCTAGTCCATCACTTCTTGGAACTCTTCAACATCTGGGATTTAGATGGCTGCAACGCCGCTGAAGCTTATCTTGACGCCAGCTTCCAGACCATCGATGGCCACTTCCTCACCCTGCGGGGCTGGGCGCAGACGATGGACCAAGCGCGGGCGTTTGCGGCGTCCTTCACGGCGACGTCGACGTTTGAGGACATGGTCGTCAATGGAATCTGGCCAGATGGGTCAGTGGATTGGCCAACAAGCAGGGCCGTCGCCTGCCTTCGGAAAGCGGAGGCCAAGTTCTCCGCAAATGGTTGGACGAAGCTCAATGCCGCCACAGCATGGATACGCGAGCAGCATCCGGACCAGCTGCCACAACGGTATGGCTGCGGTAGCTGGAGGCAGGTTATTCACGAATCGCGCCAGTTCGAGATTCGCAAGCAGGTGGCCAAGGACAGCGGCGGCAATGAGGTCTGGTATCGCAGTCGACCGGCAGAAACAGCGATATAGGACGGCAAGAGCAGCGTTCACGAGCCAGCCGTCCGACCAAATACCGGGCATGGACTGTCTCAACTACCTCGCGTGGGGAAGCGTTGCGAGTTGTTATGGAGGATGCAAGTATTCTCCATCTCCATGGGTAGTTATCCGGTCGCATTGCAGGAATATCTCGCCCTTACGACTTAGCGTCGCTCCTCGGAGTCACACCCGTGACCATCCTACGCCACGCCCATCTTGCCCCCTGGACCTTGCCACCGACCGCTCATTTGGGACCAAGTTTCCCTCTCCGTTGGCGAGGGGCAGATGTCCTCCAATGGCTTGGCGACCAGAGTGCAACTTAACTCAGGCCTAGCAGTCACGGCGAATTGGTCATAGCAACAAGACAGTTTGCGTGCACTCACAAGTGGAGTGGCGCGATGTTTATTTGACCGCTATCCGATTCGATGGACTGAGACGCTCGCTGCGGTAGCTGATTCAGCAGCGAATCGGGTTAGACTAGCCGAGTTACCTAAATGACACCGGACCGATGGGAGGCACCAAACCAATGGCCCCGCGGTGGTCACGGTCCTTGTACCCATACGAATGTTCGACCATAGCGAAAACGACGCGGACAGCGATTTTCTTGAGTCTGGGAGATATTGGACCCCACACGGGATGCCGATTCGCGTGGACGAGCATGGCTACACGGTGCTCGGTGAGAAAAATTGGCGGGCGTTCTACAACCCTCATCTAAGGGCAACTAACGAGCTCTTGGGGGCATCAGAGGTACTCGTTCTTCTCGGAGAACCGGGTTCGGGGAAGTCCTTTGAGCTAGGCAGACTTAAAAGCCAAGCCGAGGCAGCTGCCGCTCGTACCGTGCGCTTTATCGACCTCGGAAGATACGCAGACGCTGGAGTCCTCGACGCCGCCCTGCGGCGCGCCTTGAAGGATTGCATCGACGAGGGCATCCCGACCATCCTCTTTCTGGATGCCCTGGACGAGTGCCGCGTTAATATCAAGCGAGCCGAGACCGTAATTGAAGATGTGCTTCTCGAAGTCGACGCCAGCGCCCTGCGGATAGTTATCACCTGCCGCACACGTGCGTGGCCGCGTTCGTTGGAAGACACCTTGCGGCGCCATTGGCAATCGTTCAAAGAAAGCGCCATCAACATTTTCGAGATTGCTCCGTACTCACGAGGGCAAGTCGCAGCTGCGTTGAATGAGCGGGAAATTGGAGTGGCGGCCTTCTTTCAGTCCTTGTTGACTTCGGGAGCCTACGCGCTCTCCTTACAGCCTCTAGGACTGAGATTCCTGATTTCCCAGTTCGGAGACGGCGAGGTCTTCTCCTCAAGCAGATGGACACTTTACGAACGAGGCTGCGCAGCCTTGTTGAACGAATGCGAGCGTCGCCGTGAGTACGGAAATCTGTCGCTCCCGGATGGGCGTCTCCGGCTGCAGCTCGCGGGATTTGTCGCGGCTGCCGCTCTGCTAACCAACAAGACCGACATCCGGCTAGACGACTGTAATGAGGGCGAGTCCGAACAGTCGTGGCTAGACAATGACCAACTGATGCGCTTTCCACTCCGTTTTGGTGGGAGCGAGTGGTGTGCAAGCAGAGCGCAGTTTGCCGAAGTGTTGCATAGCGGACTGTTTACGGCAAGAGGCGGCGGAATTTTTACATTCACGCATCGCACGTACGCGGAATTCCTCGCGGCGCATTTCATCGCGTCCCTGGGGCTTTCCATCCCCAATGTCATGGCTCTCATTACCTTGCCAGACGGCTCCGGCAGACTGGTCCCACAGCTTCGCGAACTCGCAGCATGGTTAGGTCAGCAAAGCCAGCAACTCCTGTCTCTGGTTGTTTCCGCTGAGCCAATGCTAGTCTTTGACAGTAGCGTTTCGCTATCGGATGAGATACACGTAGGGAAGATTTTTGATGAGCTTACCCACTTGATTGAACGACGTAGATATCCCATCTACGACTACAAACTTATACGGTCATACTCGAAGCTGGCTCACCCATCGTTGCTCGAGAAGCTGCTGAAAATCCTTGGTGATAAGAGTCGAGTTGGTGCTTTGCGCCAATTTGCCGCCGATGTGGCTTCCGCGTGCGGACATGTAGACCAGATTCCATCGCTAGTTTCAATTGCACTTGATGCGGCGGAAGACTACGAGCTAAGACAAAGCGCGGCGAATGCCATCAGGGATTCTCAGTCCCAGCTTGCAAAGAAGGAAATCATTCCGTTGATGAAAGGTGGTTGCACTGAAGACGTCGACGATGAGTTGAAAGGAATTGCGCTTCACTGCGCCCTTGACATCGGAGACACCTTAGGCTCGCTCATCGAGCACGTTCAGCAGCGAAAGAACTCGAATCATTCCGGCGCATATGCGCACGCTTTGTATAGACTTCAAGATTTAGGCACGCTGTCCAGCGATATGCCGCATGTGCTGGGATGGCTGCACTTGGAATTTAGTCGCGAACATCTTGAACACAGTTGGGAGGACTTCGTTTTCCACATGTTCGGCAAAGCGGCGCTCATGGTCATGTCGTCAGACGAGTACTGGTATGAATTTGGAAAAGTGGCTTGGCTTGCGTTGTCAAATCACCACCGGCTATCTACCTCGCGAGAAACATCAGAATTCGACAAGGGTCTCGAGCTCGCCGAACGCCCTGAGCGTCGGCTAAAAGTCTTCGAATCCATCTTAGATGGGGCGACCGGCAATCCTCGGTCTGCAGCGGGAATATTACGATACGGAACTGGCCTGCTCACCGAGACTGACGGAGCATACCTGATTGCTACATACGAACGGGCCACTCACTCCGAATTCCAGCGGAGGATAATCGCCAACCTCATACTCGGATATCTGGGTGACGGTGACGGAACTGTTCGCGAGTGGCTGCTTGAGTCAGCTGGCCCCCACGCCAAAGTTCGCGATGCCCTGCTTGCTGACGTCAGTACTGATTACATCGACGCTGTCGTGCTCAACTCGGACAAGGCAAACAAGGCTAGGGAGACGCTTGCGCTTATGCGTAGGCTTGACACTCCTTCACCCCCGACGGCTCCCAAGGGAAGTTCACTCGAACTTCTATTAGCAGCGCTCACGCGAGCTGAGAGCGGAGATACGTGGGAGTGGCTCAACATGCTGTCGTATCTTCGTTTCGAAGAAGACTTTCTCGGCTATTACACGTTCTCGTGTGAAGTTACGACCTCCCCGTTATGGGCAACGCTGGACGAAGGGGTCCAAAGACGAATATGTACTTGCGCCGCTGCGTATCTACGGGATGCTGGGCCAGTTGAACGAGACTTGGCGCCCAATCAATCGCATCAGCAGGAGGACGGAGGCATCGCGGCCCTAGTATTGCTGCATACAATGAATCTGCATGGTTCAACTGGTTTCATGGACTTGCTGGTGAAATGGGCTCGTGGCGTCGCACGATACAATCTCGACGGGCAACCTCGCGCCGTTATCAACCGGTTGCTGGACATGGCGTTAAGGCATTCTCCTGACGACATGATGCAAATCCTTTCGGATGTGTGCCATCAATATCTGAAAGCCGACTTGGCACGCCTCCCCGATTTTGCCGAAGGGTTCATGCCCCAACCGCTGCGACGGCAACTAGAAGTGCTGCTACCAACGCTGCAAAGTGAATCCGCATTCTTAGCGTTGTGCAAGTTTCTGGATAAGAACGGCAGTCAAGCAGCGGCAATTAACTCATTGGTCGCTCGCGTTGATACTCTGCCGGACTTGTCAGTGCCGTTCGCTACAAGTTGTATGGCCCTGCTGGCACGACGAAAGCCCGAGCGCATGCTCAACTCCATTTGGCTACGCCTGCGCGCCTTGCCGCAAGCCGTAGCGGCACTAGCGGCAGAAATGCAAGTCTCGGTTTCGGGTCATGCTGTGCCCCTGCTGCTCATTGATGCCGAAGTCACGGAGCAGATTTTCGAGATACTGGAGGGGGACTATCCCTCTTCGTCTGATATCGCCTACGGAGGCATCGTCAAGTGGCAGCACTATGTACAACACTTTAGAAATGCCTGCCTCTATAGTCTGCGCGAACTGGCCAGTCGTGAAAGTATCGCTGCTCTCCAAAGAATTTCGGAGCGTTATCCTGACCGAATGTGGATTGCATCTCTTTTGCACGATGCTGAGCAAAAGGCCGTTCGCGATTCCTGGATTCCATATGATGTGCAAGAGGCCTTAGCGGCCTTGGGCATTGCCAAGGGCAGGGTTGTCCGAACTGAGCGCGAACTCCACCTAGCCGTGGTAGGCGAGCTTGTGCTAATCGCAGAGAAAATCTCGGGGCATTCGGCACAACCTGCCGTCTATTTCCTTTGGGACGAAGCTTCCAAACGTCCGAAGCACGAACCTCGGCTTTGTGACTGGTTGACCATAGAATTGCGCGACCGCCTCTCGACACGAGGAGCAATTGTGAATCGCGAAGTTCAAGTGCGGTCGCACAGCCCCACCGGCATCGGCGAGAGAACGGACATTCTTGTCGAAGTGTCAGCTGCGACAGGCGGTGACGTGCAGCGACCTATCCGAGTAGTGATTGAAGTCAAAGGTTGCTGGAACGATGACCTGCTGTCTGCGCCAGCCTCACAGTTGCGCGATAACTATATGAACGCATTCGGTACCGGTGTCGGAATATATCTTGTCATGTGGTTCATGTGTGACACTTGGTCTGACGATGACCGCCGGAAGAAAGTTGCCCGAAGGCTTGTACCGAGCGGAACCGCAGAGGAATGCCTAAGGGTCATATCTTCCGCGTGCGACGAGGCTTCATCGGAAACTACGCTGTTAAGCCCATTCGTCTTTGACTGCACCTTCTAGGGCGACGCGACGAACCTACCCGAATAAGTTCTGCGCTCTACACCAGTCCCCTGCAATCTCCACCGATTACCTAAAGCCCATGTCGCACGAAGCAGCCCTTCCGAAGGAAAGTGAAGCCCAACGAATTGGGCAGCGAGCGAACAAATGCTTCTCTGCACGTCACCCTGAGACTTGGCGCGCGCGGTCGTTGGAAGGTACTGACGACGTTGGCCTCGACTACCACGTCCAACTTGTGGATGGCGAGCGCTACGTTGCCGCTTTCCACGTTCAACTCAAAGGGAGCGAATCGCCCGCGATAAACGTATCCGGTGAGTTCTACTCGATATCCCTCAGTAGAAGTACGGTGAACTACTACGCGCGAGTTACGGAGCCGATTCTCCTCGTGTACTGTGACCTCAGCGTAGACCTCAAGAGTGCTCCCGCGTGTCCAGCATTTTATGTATGGATTCACGAAGAGCTGAAACGATTTCGCAAGGATGGTCGGGACAAATCTGAATCTGACAGTCTAACGGTTCGGGTACCTGTCGCGAATCAGCTGACCGAGGAGACGGACCTGCGTGCCGACGTCGATGCCAACCTTCGCCTTCACAAGGTTGCGACGACTTTGGACGAAGTGGTGGAAGCCAAGCTGCCGTCGGCGGCTCCGGACGAGCGCGCCACTCTTCTTGAGGGCGTGGCTACGGGTCTTGCGCAGTACAGCGGGACGTTGCTCGAGGTCATGGCGTCACCGGTGACTACACCATGGCCGACGGCTCCTCGCGATTCCATCGCTGGAAAACTAGATGAGGTCGGCCGGCGCCTTGCCATCGGTGCGATTGACAAAGCATCTGTGCTTCTGGAAACGCTGGAGCCATATTTCGACGGTATGACGCCGCTTGAGAAGGCGGAGTACCTGTACTGTCGTGGGAGATTGCACTCTCGCAGTTCGGACGAAACCCAGGCCACGGCTGACTATGCGCTGGCCTGCCGGCATTCCGGTGATGCTCCTAGATACTTGACCGCTTGGGTCGAGGCGGAACTTTCGCTCAGGTATCAACCCGAAAAGCAATGCGACGTATCTGACCTCAAAGCGCGCTTGCAGACGGACGCTCCAGACGTCAAGGCGACTCTCGCTCGCCTAATGGCGATTGAAGGAGACTTCGACGGAGCCGCCGAACTGCTGGACACGCTCCCTCGCAGGGATGCGCTTAATACCCGCGCTATCGTTGCCGGCTTAGAGGGCAAGCACGAGGAGGTCGTACGCGTTTGCGATGAAGGCATCGCCCAGAAGCAGCTTGATTTGCATAGCCAGCAGCTGTTTCATATTCTGCGAGCCCGCGCTAACTTCAGGCTGTCAATGCCTTCAACGCGCGAGGTTGTCGGTGAAATTTTTATCGCGTCGATGACCGGACCCGCTGACCTCGACGTCACACGATTGCAGGCAGTGTGGAATGATGTACAAACAGCTATCGACTTGCTACGTCGGGCTGGCTGGTCGGGCAACCTGGAGTTTCTCGCGGACATATGGGCAGCTGCCGCTCTTATGTTGGGGAGGGCGGAGGAGACTATTGATGCGGCTAAAGAGGCGGCTGAGGCTCGTCCAACGTTACCCACAATGCAGTGGGCGCTCGAGATGCTGGCAATTCATCTCGAAGATTACGACGCAGCTCTTCTGGCGAATCAGCGCCGACCAGATTCGGCAGAGCGCATTTTCAAGCGAATCGGCATACTGCATCAGACGAAGAGATACCGCCCGTGCTTGGAAGAAGTTGAAGGCGCATGTGACTCGCTGCCCCAGGACCATGACCTGTATCCAGTGTCTTTGGCACTTGGCGTCCTGTCTGGCGATACTCTCTTCCTTGCAGACCGAGCTGAAGCTCTGGCCACTCGGTTGCGAAGCAAGCCACAGTGGGCGAGCCATGTAGCAATTCTTGGCTATTTCCGTGCGACTGCACGTAACGTGTTGGCCAAAGATGAGGCCCTGAAGCGGTTGATGGTCGACTATGAAGAACAAGGGAAGCCCAAGGCCATCGCCTTCCAGCTGTTTCACTTACTCGACGCGACTAAGCACAACGAAGCAGAATTCTGTATAGACATCTCGGCACGGATTCGTGAGCTCCAGCAGCTTTCGATTGAAGGAGAGTTCGTGCTAGCGCAAGCGTACGCGACGCTTGCCAAGTGGGACGACTTGCTGTTTGTTGCTAATCGGGCAATCGAAAGATTCGCACATATCGGTCGCTTCTCTGCCATCAAGGCGTTCGCACTCGACAAACTTGGTCGGACTGCCGAGGCCCTTACCGAGGTCCGTAAGCTTCTCGATAGCAATGTCTCTGACCGACTAGCGGTCGACACGTATGTCAACATCGTGACGCGGTGTGGTTTTATAGATGAGGCCCTAGAACTTGCGGAGCGACTTCTTGACCAAGAGGTCGATAGAGCACGACGCGTCGATTGTCTGCGGCTGCTGTTCACGCTGCTTCATACGAAAGAGCCTGGGAGCCAGCGAGCAATAGAGGTTGCGTGGGAAATGGGGCGGAATGTCGACCAAAATGACGAAGTTGCCGAGGGGCAGTTTCTCGGAACATTCCTAACGGCGACGATACGTGGCGATGTCCCATTTTCACCAGAGAGGGCTGCCGAATTCCAGCGGCGTATGACGGCCTTTACGGACCGCTGGCCTGAGTCCCGCATATTGCGTCACGGCACGCTGCCGGAGAATCCCACTTTCCATGACATCGAGCGCATGCTTAAGGAGGTGCTGGGTAACTACGAGGAGCGGCGCGCTTGGCAGACAAAAACAGAAAGGGAACTTGGTCGCGGTGACCTACCAATCCCCTACGCCTGGCGGCCACGGGCCATCCTGGTGAACGTTCGCGACATCGGGGAACTCTGGGAGATTGGAAAGAAGTCAAAGAAGGATGCGCTGCAGTACCACCTGTCAATGATTGCGGGTACATGGACTCCGCGTGCTCGTCACGATGTCGCAACGGCGGTACCGCTCCTCGACCTTACCGCGCTCTTTGTCCTGCAAGACTTAGAGCTGTTTGACGTGCTATTTGAGATTTTTCCTGTTATCGCGATTAGCCAGGCGACTCTGCTGGAGATTCAACAGAGCGCTTCGCCGATAACAGGGTCGTTTGTCCGACAACGCTACACGAAGCTGATTGAGGAACTCAAGCGCCGATTCGAGAAAATTCAGCAGCCGGTGAACCATACGCCGGCGGAGGAATCTGGTCCGATAGGAAGGTTGCTCACTGAGGATACGCGCAGCCTTGCTCAGTTGGGCAGGTATTGGATTTACTCGGACGATGCGCTATTGCGTATCTATGCAACGGAATCGGAGGAAACGGCTGCTCGAGGGCTCTGTACGCTTGACCTGCTGGCAATCGCTGACGAGATGGGGTTAATGACACCGCAACAGGTGAGCGAGAAACTTGGGCTTTTGTGCTCATGGAACGTTGGAATTGCTATCACACCTCGCTACCTGCTTGCGAGCCTTCCCACCAATGCAGGAGAGGCAAAAAGTGCCAGCAGCGCTATTGACGCAATCCGGGGCAGTGATACCTGTACAGCGATTTTCGAGGGTATCTGGAATGTCAGAAAACCCTATATCGACATCGCGGCCCATGCGTCTGCTCTGTTGGCGGACCTTATCGCCGAGAAGGAGAACAACCTAACGGCGATATCCGCAATCGTCGGCCTGTGGCTCGGAAAGGCGAGGCTTCGCGTAGATGCTGGCGAGACTACGCCCATCCAGCGGCTTGCGTTACTTGTCGCCACGGCCGCTCGTCAATCGAAGAAAATCACTCAAGACATGGCACGCCGTTTCTGGGCTGTATACAACGCAGTCACCGAATTTGAGCATGGCGACCGGATGGACGAACAGCGTGAGAGGGAGGCCATTGAAACGATGGCCCACTGCTGCGCGGGCATAGACCATGTAGCTCAAAAGTCGGAGGCCGCAAGCCGCTCTCGTGACGCGATGCTTTCAGGGCTCACTGGCGGCACCGCTGACTACGAGCGATTCAACGAAGCGTACACCCGTGCCCTTATCAATTTGCGGTCAACTCGGTCAAAATCTTTTCCGTGAGCCCCGGAGTTTATGGCCAAGTATTTTGGCTGGGATGGCTACTCCCGAACTCGCCAAGAGGCTGCTGGACAAGTTTGGAACATTGAGCATCGCGCTGGCCCGGAGACCGTTTTCGAGGACGTGGCCTGGTTGCCCTATAAATACCTCGCCAAGTAGCTGGACGAAAGGTCAGCGCCCCCAGCCAAGCTCTCGAATCACGAATCCTGTTGCGTGCAAAGCGAACTCGGGGTCCAAATTTGACGCCGCCCGCAAGCTGTACCGCACCTGGTTCTTGTTGGACTTGCATCTCCCGGCAAACGCTCTACACTGGGTCACGCGCACCTGCGGCGCCAACCCTCCCGCCACCAAGCAGAACAACATTCTGGCGACAAATTTCCCCACTCACGTGTAGCTCAAGGACGAGACGATGTACGTGCGAATCGCGAAACTGGGAAACAGTCTCGCGCTACGTATCCCCGCCGATTACGTTCGGCTCCTAGGCCTCAAGGAGGGGGACCGAGTGCAGGTCACGCTGACTGCGGACGGCGGCATCAACGTTTGCGCCGCAAAATGGAACCGCAGGGCCTTCGCGCAGGAGCTGGAGGCAATGCGTCAGGCGATGCCAATGACCGAGTCTGTCGTGGAAGAACTGCGGCGCAGAGCGCGTTACTGATGGCACTTGTCTCCTCAAAGCGAGCCCCAATTTTTGTTGGCGGCGTCACGAACGCGATTTTGGAGCGGTCCGAGCAGAGGACGGTTCCTCCGGCTTGGCAGCCTCATTCTGGCGAATCTTGCTCCGGAAGTGCTCATCGGGGTGGTCGTAGCGCCCAGAGTCAACTCCTGCTCGGCGAGGAGACGGTGCTCCCTCGGACTGTTTGACTCGTGCAGCCAGGCAAGCCTCCACGGCGGACGCTCGGATGCGCCGACGTCCGTCGCCAGTCACAACGACCTCACCCAGCTTACCTGCTTCGCAAAGCATTGAGACATACGGTCGGCTGACTTCGAGCCGGGCAGCAACTTCGGCGATGGTCAGCAGCGCGTCTCCGGGCGGCTGCGTGGCGGAGTGGCATATCATCGTTCTCTCCATTGCCTAGCTACAGTGTAGTGTCCGAAGACGTGGCCTACGAGGGCGACCGCCAAAAGGGACCGCCAGCTGCATCTGCAAGTAGCTATCGAGCCTTGCAGGCAATGGTTCCCATTACGTTTGTCCAACGGCGCACCTTGTCAGGATGCACTCAACCTAACCGCACTTCAGCGTCGGCGGAAGTCCTGGGCGCCTATCTCCGCGCGGCCTTGCATCTCCCGGCAGACGACCTACACTGCAGTCACGCGCCCCCGCTGGCGCACGCCAAACGTTGCCGCTACAAGCAGAACTATAAACTGGCAACAAATCTCCCAACCAACGCACGCACGCGCTCCAAGCTCAGGCCTGTTGCGCGCCGATATGCGTCACTGCGCGTCTTTCCATTTGCCGCGAGTAACTTCGCTGGCGGGGAAACGTGTGTTGCGTCGATGCGCGCGGGTGTACTTGCTGGTAATCCTGCCTATCGCCGATTCCGTGCGAACACAGGTAGCAGTGTAGTACTCCCGGCAACTCATCGTATTTTCCTTGTGACAAAGGAGAAGCTACTATGCCCATTTGGCCCGTTGCCTCCGTTGACGAACAGCCGCATCTCACGCTCCGGCACTGGAGAGTTATGGAGACAGAGCTCAGCGAGCGGCATTTTGTAGGCTACTGCCTGGAGAATCGGGATGGGCGTGTGAGTTCAGCGATTGTGTCATTTGATGCCACGACCAGAACAGGCATTACCAGAAGCGGACGCAGATACTTGCTGGCAGGCGGTCCGGGCGTTGACGGCGATGCAGAGTACGTCTGGAACTTCTGGGCTTCCTACAATCATGTAACTGAAGCCAGGGATGTCACCACGGAGTACATTGCTCCCTCGGAGCATGCTTCATGACGGGGGTGTCCCATCATGTTAACGAACATCATCAATAACGCGCTCCATGCCGCAGTTCCTCCGTGATTGGCTCAGTCATTGGCATAGCGTCACGCGTCGACTGTAGCTTACGCGGTGCTATCGCACCACGCTTCCCTGGCAGCAAGCCGCGCTCCGTCCCGCATTGCGGGCGGTTACTTGTAGTCTAGTCAGGAGAGCTGCATGACTTTCAGCATTACTCAACTCCCTGCTGAGCTTGTCGCGCAGCTTGGGGTGAGACCGGAGTTGACTCAAAGCATGGCTTGCGCGATTGGAGCGCTCTGCGCGCAAGGTCCTGCGTCCGTCAAGGCTGTCGTGAGTTGCTCGGCCGCGGCACTTGGCCGCATCATCGAGGCCGGCGTTGTCATGACTGCAGAGTGCGCTGGCAGCGAGGGAACGACGCCGCCTGTCGATGAGCAGGAGCCAATACCAGAGAATAAAGGCGACACTGCAATCAGTGATGCGCTCAATGTGTTGAGCCGAGAGCTATCGGAACGGAGGCTCTCACGTGACATCTTTGACACGCGGGTGGTGCGAACTTCGTTCGGCGGCGTCGCGGCAGTCGTAGTGAAAGTGGGAGAGCGGGAGCCCTAGCAGGCGTTGCCACTTGCGTCTTCGTGGATAGTTGAGCCTATACTCAGCATCTCGCACGGTAGCCTTGAACTCGCTCACAAACTGACTACACTTCAACCGTGCGCTCTGCTGGCGCACGCCAATCGTTGCCGCCACAAGCAGAACTACACTCCCTGGCAACAATCTTCCCAACCTTGCAGGCAACCACCCACGCGCGGCGAAGCCCTTTGCTTCCCTGTGCCCAATGCTGACGACGAGTCGGTCTTGGGCCGGACGCCGCATGGGTTAGCGCTGTACGCATTCAGCCATTGATACTAGATGGCTGTGGATAGGCTTGTTCGCAAGGAACCTGTGCTAACGCGGGAGGATACTCATGCCTACCCGGACATCACTCGATGTGGCCGCACAGCCGAAAGTTTGGCTAACGACTTGGCGCGTGTTGGAGACGGACTACGGGACGCGGCATTTCATTGGCCACAGCGTAGAAGATAACATTGGGCGTGTGAGTACGCCCATTTCCAGTTTCGACAGAGAGAAGCGTACCGGTAGGACGTTAAACGGACGTGTGTACAAATTGCTGGGGCCACCTGGGCTTGATGAAGAAGCTGTCTACGTCTGGGAGCGCTACTCGCGAATTTGGCGATTCGCGGCAGCAAAAGACGTGAGCGAGGAGTATTTCCTGCCGGCTTCTGGTGACTCTGCGCTTACGCACTGAGGCTGACGAAACGAGAAAAGGAGAGGCGCGTGGCTCGATGGATATCAACTCCTGAGGACCTGAATGGTGATGCTCATCTCAGGGAATGGCACGTGATGCTCACCCACGCCGGTACAAGGCACTACGTTGGCAAGTGTGCTCGCACTGGATACTACCGTGTCAGCCCTCCCCTCGTGTCGTTCGATGCGAGGAGCAAGATTGGACGGACAGAAGACGGGTATTCCTTCATCTTGGGCGGCTACGCTGGAAAGGAAGAAGGAATATGGATGTTGTTCTGGCTGGTTGCCATGTGGAAAAACAAGGTGTCCGGCGCAAAAGACATTACGGGCGAGTACCTCATGCGCTAGGGCCGTAGGCGCTGGTGTGCGCCGCTCAATAGGCTGGCAGAAGACGCGCCAGCAGCGGCTATGGCTGAATGGCCGAGATGCATTCTGAACTTACTATGCTAGCAAACGTACGGAACACCGCGGCCAACTCGGAGCGTGAGCTAATCGAGGGCTGGCGCGTACTTGCGACTTACCGAGGAGAGCGCCACCTTGTAGGCAAGTTCTCCAAGGCTGGTAGGTATTGGGCAACTGCTCGCATCGTTGAGTTTGACTCTGCCACTCTCACCGGGACGACCGATGGCGGAGGGGTCTATGTTCTTGTCGGGGAACCAGGGACCGCAGAGGCAGCGGAGCTCTTTGTAGAGCTCTGTGCGGTATTTGACGAAAGACTGGTGGAAACAAGGGACGTAACAATGGAAGTTCTAGCTCGCACAGACAGGATTTCGTTGCGTCGGATACTCGAGCCCGTGCCAGCGGACGTATGGGATGCAGTTATCGACACCGGCCCCTGCTAACGAAACGAAACTATGCGCGGCGCATTCGTGCTGAGTATGCACAGTTTGCCTTAGCTGGTCCGAGGGCCACCCGGGAATTCGGTGCCGGCGAACCTCCTGAACACTACTTCCAGCAGGCACTACGAGCCAAGCAGGCACGTCTAAAGGTCTAGGCTATCTGTAGGTGTTGGCGGATTCGGTCTGCAAAGACGGGTAGGTCCCGACCCGGGTTGAATTGCTCTTTCTTCCTACCTAACCCGCTGAGGTGGTAGTAAGTCAGTATTTGCATATTTCCAACTTGCACGTTTTGCTCTGCGGGCGGCACATTCGGCTTCAGCGTCATGCCGTAGGTGCGTTCGACGAAGTCCACAGTATCCTTCCCGTGGAAAAATAGCACGCGGGGCTGACAGTAATCGATAAGCTTCAGAAGTTGCATTTCGTGACGGCGAAGTTCACGCTTGGGGACACACCTCCATTTGGGCGCTGGGTACCAGCAAATGTTTGTTACCAGGCATTTTTCCGCACCTATCAACGAGGTCAGCTCATTGATGGATTTTTTCGTCTTCGTTTGCCCTGTTCTGTGTTTGGCCCTGTAACGGCTGTAGAAGAGTTCTGGCTCTTTGGTTAGGCCATTCCAGTACTCCTCGAATCCGGAAAACTCTTCCCACAGGGCTGTCGCCGGATTCAACCCAATAATGAAGCAGGATGCTTGCCTCCAATTGGTGTTCGGGCTAAACGGTCGAAGGTAAGGCCCGCCAACGACGTTGCAGTGAAGCTTCAGGTTAACCTCAAAATCTGCCATAGCCATGCATCATTATTGAAACAGAGTTGAAGCTTCGCCGAGATTTTTTCGACTGTCGAAGTTATAGGAGCTTTTTGGATTTTTTGTCGAGATGTCTTACTCTGGTAGGGCACGCATCGCTACAAACTCAACAGCCCCAACCTAATTGTTCTCTCATGCCACGCTCTAACAAGTCTAACCCGAAAGCAGCGGCCGAAAAGGGGCGAGGGGAAAAAGAAACCAAGGCTGCGCAACTCGCCAAGGCTCAACCCGTGTACCAGGCTGCGAACAGCCGCGCCAGGGAGGCATCGGCGGTCCTGGACAAAACCATCTCTGCGGTGAAAAAGTGCAATCGGTCCAAGCGCCCGTTGGCGTCCAAAGCTGGCTGTCACTTCGAGGACGCGTTGGCCGGGTCTTTCGACGCCAACGCTGTGCTGGCCGGGTCTGAGCTGCGTGCGGTCAAGGACCACTATCAGCACAGGGTCAAGGACATCAACATACACCGTAAAGGCAAGGTAGTGAAGAGCTACCAGGCCAAGAACACGGCGGACAATGCTAAGGCAGTCTTGATGGGGGACTACGATTCGGTAGGGCTCGTCGTCCCGACTGACACGGTCACCAGCGCCAAAGCAAGCCTTCGGGAGAAGGGGCAACGCTGGAGCAAGAAAGAAATCCCCTTCGCGAAGAAGCAGGCCTCCCGCGCCGATGCGGCAGCAAAGCGGCTGACCGACAAGATTTCAGCTGGCAACGTCAGCAGCGACAAGTTCACGACCGACGAGATGAAGCGACTTGCACGGGGTGACTTGGTCCCGCTAGTCCGGCGCAAGCTTATCCTGGAGCGCAGGGCCGCGGTCAAGAACGGTGCCATCGTGGGAGCGGTAGTAGGCGGAACCTACAGCGCGGTTCGCCAAGCGAGTAGGGTGCGCAAAGGGGAGGTGAGTGCCGGCCGCGCCTTTGTTGAGGTTGCCAAAGCCACCGCAGTGGGGGCTGCAGAGGGCGGCGCGTGGGCATTGGGCGCTCAACTGCTAAAAGAAGTTGTGACCAAGCATGCGCCCAAGGCGTGGGCCAAGGGAACAAAAGTGATGCGAACAGCCCCTGCTCTTGTGCTATTGGCTGACCTTAGTATCAAGGCTTATCGAAGGGAGCTGACGGTAGCAAGCGCAATAGACTCGACCGTGGAATGTGGCTCGGCGTGGGCCGGCGCGGAATTGGGCGCACTAGCGGGGTCTCTGGTTACACCTGGCCTCGGCACGGCGGCTGGCGCCCTGGTAGGAGGGCTTGTCGGGGCCCTAGGGGGAGAGCGCCTCTTCAAGGCCCTGTGGCGAGGGAAGGCGGCGCCAACGCCCGCGCGGTGCTAAACCCGAGTGCCGCAAAAGGCAATGGCCCGCCGGTCTTTGCTTGGTACTACTGGGCTCAATCGCTTCATACGCCGGGCGTCACGTAATCGCCTAGGAACGGGTCTACGACGCCCTTTATGGAGTCCTCAAGCTCTGCTTGCGGTACAAATAGGCCGATGGATGCGTGGAGATGCAAGTGCCTCGCAGGTGGCGGCGAATTGGGGGGCTGTCGGGTCCAGGTTCGGGATGCGAAGTATGCATATCGCCAACTTTTTTGCCAGATATGCTGCAAATGTTGAGCAGCACTGCCGAGTGCACTGAACTGTGGCTACTAGCTCGTCACCGCCCACCGGGGGACCATTGCAGTTGTGGTAGCAGGCGGCGAGCGTCAGGCCAGGGTGTTTTTGATTTGTTGCGGCATATGCTCGGTGAGGCTGCCGCTTCCAGAGGGATGCCGTCCCGAGCATACCGAGCGACCCCTTGCATTTCAGAGAATTCCACGGTCTGGAACATGCTGCGCTGCGCGTCTTTCGCCCTCCGCAGTCAATCGAAATTCCTTGCGTCCTTTCTCTTTCTGTAAGAGCAGTCCTATTTGTGTCATGAAATAGAGCGCGTGCAAGAGCACGTCTTCCAGCACAAAGGGTTTAGATAGCGCTTCTCGTCGATTCAGTCCGGGCTCCAGTCCATAGTCACCAACGAGGATACGATAGCGGTCCTTCGGCGTTTTGCGCGCGTTGATGTCGTCCTCTGTTCGTTCTCGTACGACATCGAAATGCAAGTTAATCACGTAGTCCCGGGCGATAGTGGCCACAAACTCGGCTGGCGAGGCTTTCGAAAACTCATCAGTTAGCACCTTGAGTAGAGCGAAGCTTAGGCGGTCCCCGTGCTCATCCAAGCTTTCCGCGGGAAGGTAGTGGGCTTCCACGGCACACCAAAGTAGCGCGTACAGCGCGCCACCTGCTGCCAGTCCTTCTTTTCCAGAGGATTGCGTAAAGGTGGAGAGCCGCTTAAGTTCCGCTAGGTTGGAGCGGATGTCGAGGTCCGTACTTGAGGCACCTGCAACATACAGGGACGGTATTTGCCCTTTGGCTGGAAAATTTGTCGTCAGCAACTCCTCAATCGAGACACCTTGTTGTCCGGGAAAGTTTGACTTAGCTAGTTCTCCGACTTTTTGAGCGATATCCCCAATGTCACGGCTCGCCCATACCCGATTGCCGGTCTCATCCAGGGCATAGTTTTTTGTGACCGCGTGGCGAATTTGGTGCTCGCATACCCTGAACAAGGTTTCCAACGCGAGCTTCAGGTACTGGCGAACTTGCAGGCTCTGCCATAGCCGCCGGGTTTCTACCAAATCACTCGTCGTAAGCGAGGTGCCGTCGCTGGCCAAGCCACGGGCCATTGCATGGCGGATGTGGTCGACATCGATAAATCGATTCTGAGCCGGGGTAATGGATTGCTCCGCTGCAATCGCACGCAGTGCAAGCGTTAATCCGAGATACCGCTGCACCGTTTCTCGGGACGTCAACGGGCCGAGCGACCCGGGAAAGTACTGTGCGGCGAACGCCGACTGTTCTACCTTTGTCGGCGCATCGAGTCGCAAGACTTCATAAAGCTCGTCAACCTTTGAGGCGCTAGCTTCAACTTTGTGCGGGTCCCTTAGCCAGCTCAACGCTTGAGGGAGGGTGGCAACAAGGTGGCCTTCAAACGCTGCGGCAAGGACTGCGCCCGCTTCTGAAGTGCGATACACGCCTTCCAAGTGCTCATCCCTAATGAGGAACCCGAGCCCGTTCGTGGCGCTTGGGGCATACTCATCAGGGGCAAGAAGTGTCGCGCCATCTTTTGTTTCGGAATCTTCATCTTCAGCCAAAAGCTTATACGCAGCTTTCGTCGGCATGCCTGCAAAAGAGAGTGTCCCTGGTTCATCATCAGCCGGCCATACGCGTTGACTGCCCGGCAACGTAGGGACCTTCCGGCGCGTGTTGCCCCATACTAGGAGAAGCTGTATTTTCTGGAGGCCCGATTCAAATGCCGCTTTGATGTCCTCGTCAGTGGAATCGTCGGAAAGCGTGTTCCAGATTTGTTCCACCATCCAGCAAAGCGCCGAGTACACGCGGATATACCGAGCTCTATTGTTGATGCCCGGGAAGACTTGGCGGTACAGCGAAGTGTTGGCCGTTGCCAGGCCAAGCGGGTCCGGGCTTTGACTGGCAACGGGGAAGGGGACGTAGTGAGGGGTGTCGAACATGGCTAGAGCAGTAATCAGGCCGTCAGATAGCCATACAGGGAGGTCGGCACGTGTGCTGCCGTCAAACTCTCTTTGGTGGGTCCAGAAAAAACAGGTTTATTGCACCCCGGAGCATGTAGTGCTACGCCGTCCCGTGCAATGATTGCAACGACGTCAACAGAACCCAGCTTATGGTTACAGGCAGGGCACCCGGTTTCCTCGTTAATGGGGCTGACGTCGGGACCGATGACTCCAAAGAGCCGGCGGGTCTTTCCTGTACGCAGTTGGCTCTTATGTATCTGCGTAAGGTGTTTCCGAATGTTCTCGTATCGCTTCAAGGGCTCATCCAAGCAGGGTTCAGTGCTGCACACTGAAGCAATCACTGTTTCCAGTTCTCGACCGCGGGCCTGGGTAACCCCCAATTCAAGGGACTTCTCCAGCACTTGGGTGCAAATGTCAGCCTGGAGTGTGTCAAAGGCATCTGTTTGCAGCGCCTGGTCAACGAGGTCAAGCCATTCATCAGCATTCACCTTGCGCTGCGCCAGCACCTCAACATCCTGTATCAATCGCGAGAGGTCGGCGGACGCTCCACTAAAGTAGGCGGCAGTCGCGGCCATTCCGCAAAACAGTTGCATGAGCCGACTGCGGCTCTCGGCGCTATAGCTGAAGTGGCTGTAATCGGATAACCACCGCCGGATGTAGGTCGCAGCCTCTTCCAGCGTAAGAGCTTTATCGGCGGTTATTCGAGCCAACAGGTCGCCGGCGGAAAGTGCAATCAAGGCAGGCATCCATAGTCCTGACGCGTCAATGGCCAGCACGACGGGCAATGTCTTCAACATCTCCGCCATCGGATTTTTGGCCTCTTTATTCTTTGGCCCCTTACTGGGAGGGTTATCGTTGGGGGGGGCCGCGGTCGGGGTGTTTTGCGTGGATGTTTTTGCCTGCCCGGCTGACGATTGTCGGGCTGAAGTCCGACTGGGGGCTCCGCGGGCTTCGCGTAAGCTAACAAAGGCTGCAGCCAGCGCTTGCTGTGCCGTCTCGGGGGATTGACCTAAGTCACCCCGGTCACCGTGGGACCACCTGTCGTAGGAGCGAGGCCCAGGAGAAGTTGGCGCGGTCAAGGGACGCGTCGAGGTAGTTCGATAAACTTGAGCGGCGGACTGTGCCCGCTCCTTTTCACGCCGAAGGATACGTCGGAATCGCTCGTACACTTTTCGGAGGTCGGCCGGTGTTGCCGTGCCTGCGACCACCTTGGCTGCGATGCGACCCAGCACTTTGTCACCAGGTGGAATGACGAGTTCGCTCTCCACGTTAAGCCAGCCCACAGCTCGAACGTTGTCGGCGATTAGCTTCAGTCGCAAGGCACGGTCTGTGGCGCAGTTGAGTGTTACGGCGACGCTGAACCGACCCTCCGCATCGAGCTCAACCCCTTCTAGGGTGAGTTCTTTCTTGCTTTTTGACCAAACCTCTAGTCGTGCCACTCGCACATCTGCGTTAGGTGATAGTGCTCCATCCAGCATATCGTCGCGCAATGACACCTGCAAGGAAGATGCCAAAGCGCTCGATGGGTCCACCTCATACTCGCAAGGAACGAACTCGGCGGGTTCGCCCGCTATCCATGCGAAAGGTGATGTGGCTAGTTTCCGCACTAACGCCACTTCTACATTGCGAGTGTCACACAGACTTTGCCAGGTTGCATTGACCGACCCTGTCATCACCAGATATTCCGAGGGACCTTCGAGCTCAAAGCACTTAGCGTGGACATGCCTGGCAGCGTGGGAGGTGTCCGGTGTGACGTACGTCAGATTCTCTGGCAGACACGGTGCGGCTATGTCAAAGGGAGCCAATAGCCGACTGGTGCCGCGCTCTACCTGAAGGCCAATTCGCACGGCCTCGGCTCGACACATGTTGGCAATGGACGCGATGGCTTTCCCAGAGCGCGTATGGAACGGGGAGAGGACCGTGAGCCGGCGAACAGCGCCAAGCTCTGATTTAACGAGTTTCTCGAGTTGGTCCTGCGCCGATGTGGCCAATGTGTGGACCAGCCAGGCTGTTCTCGGCGATGTTCGACCTTCCGCTGGAGCAAGGGATGCAACATGGCGTGCCCGTTGCGCATAGTGCTGCAGCACAGAAACAGTCTCGCTAGCCAAGTCCGGACGCTGGGCAAGAGCTTCGGCGAAGGAGGCGAATTCCTCAAAAACGTAAGGGTGCTGGCGGGCGCTGACCGCGTCAATCACCTCCAGATTTCCACCTTGGCCGGGGAAGGTCAGGTTCCCACTGCCGACAACGAGCGTGTCAGTCTCTTCCCCTTGCAGATATGCAATTTTGGGGTGAAAGAAGCCGCCTTTGTTGTATATGGGGACTACGCGGTAGGCATTGCCAGCATAAGCACTGGATGTTTCGTTGCCCAACTTGCAGGCTTCGCGGGAATCCACGAACAGGTCGATTTGGTCACAACCTTCCATTTTAAGAACGGGTAGGCAGAATGACTCAAACCAGTTCAGGCTCAGGGTAAAGGTTGTGAACAGGACTCGCTCTGGCTGCACTGCTTTGAGCAATTCGGTCAAACGTGGCTGCATGCATACCCTCGGAAGCTATTGTTGGTCCCGTTCTTTGCCCGATATCTTAAGGGAATTTTTCGTGACGCGTGTCGATGAGCAGTGGGTCGAGGCTAGCGCGTCCTCCGAGGATGGGTGATGTCGGTCTCTACACCGCTCCCTCATATCAGAATAGCTGTATGTAACTCTGAGTTGGGCAAGCTTTTCGGTCAACATTCCTTTTGCTGCTGGTTGTCGCGAGGCGACGCGAGCTCGATGGGCATCACATATGGACTCAGCGGAATCTCTGACTTCGCGTAAACAGACTGACTTCCAGCGTTTGACCCAACGAAGGCGACCGACGAAGAAAAAGCATGTCCTCAACTGTCCTCGGGCCAAACTGAACGGCCGTTTCTATCTTGGATTCACAGTCCAGAGCTAGCTTAGCATGCGTGGAAACTGAAACTTCCTGCATAGACACCTATCAGGATGTATCCTTCATACTCATGATTCCCTTGCAAGGCAGAAGATAGCTATGACTGTACTCAGCACGGTGGCTGGAATTGACATTGATTGGAGGGAACAGGAAAGGATGCCACCTTGTCATTTTGCGAGGCAACGACATCCTATGCAGCATCAACAGCAGAGCGCCGGAGGGCTTAGTCCAAAAGTGCATTGAGTTTGATGCCATTGCTATCGGGATTGACTCGCCTTGTCGGTGGGGAATCGAGGGATTTGGCCGTCGCGCCGAAAGAGAGCTCGCACAGGAGCGAATCTTTTCCTTCTCGACCCCTCCACGAGATAGAGCCAAGTCCAACGCCAGCGGGTTTTATGGCTGGATGTTCAATGGGGAGCGGGTCTACCACGCGTTCGCTCCAACCTACCCGCTCCTTAGCGACAAGGACTATGCCAAGGGAAGGGTCAGCTTTGAGACATTTCCCCATGCCATAACCTGCGCCATGCTTGGTAGGGATGTCGCCTCTGCAAAGGAAAAGCGTTCTCAACGCCGACAACTGCTTGAAAAAGCGCGGATTGCCACCAACGCATTGAAATCGATTGACGCCGTGGATGCGGCTCTTTGTGCGTTGACAGCAAGATATCTGCTAGCAGGACGGACGCACGCTTACGGCGATGCTGAAGGCGGATACATTCGCGTTCCGCGCCCAGGCCTCATCTTTACTTGTTGATATGCATGCGGGCCTGGCCGCATTTGCGGCCCCGGTGCCCCGGTTTGGGGCCAAAAGGTACGCTACGGGACGTGGGCGTCAAGCGGATTTCTCTGAGGGGAACGCTGACGCCTCCAGTCAGCTTGCTCCTTCTCCAAACCAGTGATGCACGACACGTGATTCAATCCGTTAATAGCAGTCGTTTGGCCTACCCGTCTTGCCGCATAAATTCGCGCCGCTGACTGTGTTGCAGTCTTCGAGCGCTCCTCAAGGATTATCTCTGAGTGCCCCCCTCTTTCGAGGGGCTACTAGGTCCGCACTGAGTGCGTCACCTTTCGGCAATTGGGCCCAAGGCGCCGCGTCATTAGACTGCTGAATGGCATCTTTGGCCTTTAGCAATCTCAGGCATCACCGAGGTTGCTACCTGAGCCAATGAGCAATCAGATTGGATTTATGTTGCGGTAAAGGTCCATTCTTTGTCTGATACATCCGTACGGCCTGCGTTTTGTCATCTCACTACGAAACCAGTCGTCACGAAAAGTGCAAAATACGCTCTAAAACCGGTCCTCGATAGGTAGAATGCAATAAGGAAAGCGTTACCGGGGTACAGAAGCGGCGGTCAACGCGTGGAAGAACATTAAAAAACGGGTTCTGCATGGGTCTGCTGGAGCGGCTATGGGACTGGCTCACATCGTCAGGGTCGGGTAAACCCCGAAAGGGTCACCCAGACCTCTACCCCCTGGAGGTAGACAAGCTTGCCAAGGAGCTTCGCCTTGTCGACGAAGCTAAGCGCCTTGGCGAGGCGGGGCTGCCCGCTTGCGACGCAACGCTCATCTCAGGACCGGAGGCCGCCGTAGTGCAGCGCGTGGAGAAGGCGCGGCAAGACTACGTTGACTGGGCAGCGCTGCGGCTCAATGTTCTCAGTCAAGACTTGGGCCGTCGCAACATCACTCAGGACGTAAATCGGGCGCGCCAAGCCGACAAAGAGTTTGAGCGTAAGGCGAGCACGCTTCTGACTGAACAAGACAGTATCCTCCGGACGTTGGGCGAGACCGCCAGGAAGCGCAAAGCAGAACTTGACGCGTTTCGCACTGAGCATGGACTGACTCGTGAGGCTCACTTCCCATCTGGGACCCGGACTTACCTCCTATACGCAGTCCTTTTCCTGCTCGTCGGAGTAGAGGGTGTCCTCAACGCTAGATTCTTCGCACAAGGGTTGGACTCAGGGCTCCTCGGGGGTTTTGCCGAGGCCGCCATCATGGCGGCAATCAATGTCGCCGTCGCGTTCTTGCTAGGCAAGTTCGCGATTCGTTACGTGAATCACAGGAGCGCAGCTCTCAAGACCTTGGGGCTGGCTGCTCTTGCTTTCTCATTCTTTGTTATGGCTTGCGTCGGGATGGGTATCGCGCACTACCGCGACAGCCTCACGGCAGAGGTTGCCAATCCGGCGAAGGCCGCCCTCGACGCGTTCATTGAACATCCTCTCCACCTTCGGGACTTCTTCTCGTGGGCGCTGTTTGCCATCAGCATGGTTTTTGGCATCGCCTCGTTGTTTGACGGGCTCTTCAGCGAGGACCTCTACCCTGGCTACGGGTCCATCTCGCGCCGCACTCAGACTGCCGTGGAGGACCATGAAGACGAACTCAATACGTTGCGCATCGACCTCGAAGAGTTGAAGAACGAAGAATTGAAGGCGCTTGACAAGACGCTTGAACGCGCCCAAGCAGATGTTGCGGTTTTTGAGTCGCTCATCAAAGACAAGCTGATGACGGGCTCGAGACTGTCAACAGCCCTCCGCGATGCGGATAACTCACTGGACGCACTTCTTCGAAAGTTCCGAACCGAGAACGAGCTCCATCGCAAGGGGCTGCAGCGACCCGTGTACTTCGACAGGCAGCCCGACCTGAGGCCGATTCGGACACCAGACTTCAGCACAGCCGCTGACGAAGCTGGGCTGCGAGAACAGCGGGTGTTGGTCAACGCCCTTCTGGCAGAAGTGCAGGAAATCCGAGCCCGCATCCAGGCTGCCTTCACTCAACACTTCGACCGGCTCAAGCCGCTTGGTACCCACTTCCCGGCCAAGGAGATTGCGTAATGGCGCAGCTAGGAAGGCGTGCACGACAACGCCGCACGCAGGAACTTGTCCTTGGAACGCTTTTCCTAATAGCGGTCGTAGCTGGCTTGGTCGGTGTCGGCTACTATATGATGAGTCGTCCGAAGGGCCTGAATCCCGAGACGATGTGCCCTGCCGACGGACCTGTCGGTCACTATGTCTTGCTGGTCGACAAGACCGACCCGCTCAATTTCACCCAGAAGCAGGCCTTCTCCGTCATCCTCCAAGAGCTGGTGGAGAAACGGATTCCGGAGGGCTACCTCCTGTCAGTGTTTGTCCTTAGCGAGGACTTCAAGGAAACTGCCGCGCCGCTGGTGGAGTTGTGTAATCCCGGTGACGGTTCGGGCAAGAGCGAACTCACGGCTAACCAGAAGAGGCTCAAGGCTCAGTATCGGTTGAAGTTCATCGAACCAGTGCTCAAGCAGTCCGAGTCGCTTGTGTCAACTCAGCCCGCAAAGTGGTCACCAATATTTGAAATGCTTCAGTTGGTGGGCATCAATGCCTATCACAAGTATGACGTGAAGGGCGAGCGTCGGCTCATCATCATGTCCGACATGCTGCACAACACGCCGCAGTTCACCATGTACAAGGGACCTGTCGACTACGCTGCATTCGCCGCGTCTGACTACGGCAAGAAGGCACAACTCGAACTCAGCGATGTGGAGGTTGAGTTGCACTACCTCATGAACAGCCCGCAACTTCAGACCAAGAGAAACCTGAAGTTCTGGGAGGACTACTTCGCCAAGGCAGGTGCTCGCATCGTGGCCGTCCGACCGCTGGAGGGCTAACTATGAAGAGCATCTTCGATATCCGTGTCCAGAAGCTGTTCCTTGTCACGCTCATTCTCAAGGTCGGGTCTTCTTTCCTGGGGTGGAAGCTGCGAGACCCATGGATTTTGGGCTTCACGGTTCCACTGCTTATCATGGGCGCTTACATCGCGCTTGGTTACTTCAGGCGCGAGAACGACTTAACGGACGAGAAGTTCGCTGACACGTGCTACTACCTCGGGTTCATCTTCACCATCACGTCTATCATCTTCAGCCTGTTCGACCTCCCGAATATCGGCACGAGGATTCAGGACATTGCCGTTCGATTCGGCGCGGCCATGGTCAGCACAGTTCTCGGCCTCGGTGTCCGCGTGTACTTAGTCAGCTTCAAGAAGGACGTAGCTGACGCAATCAAGGACGCGGAGGATGCGGTCCTTGACGCCACCCGCAAATTCACCGAGCAGCTGACCATCGCGTTGGAGCGTCTTCGCGATTTCGAGTCTCAGGTCGACACAGCCGCCAAGGCAAGCGTCGAGCGCGTTAACATGCAGGTCGAGAACCTGTCCAAGAACCACGCCGAAAAGCTCACCGCATTCTTTGCTGACCTGACAACAAGGAACCAAAACGCGTTCATGCAGGCTCTTGGAGGGGTCAAAGCGGCTAGTCAGCGCCTGTCTGACTCGGTTGATGGCTACTCCCAAGGCATGAGAGCGAATCTAGCGAGCATCGAGGCCAAGGTCGGGGCGTTCACCGATGCTGTCACGGATAGGCTCAAGACAACAACCTTCCCGGACGACTACTTCGCCCAGCATTTGAGCGACCCGCTGGCTCAGCTGAAGGCAAGCTCGACGGCGCTTGCTGGTGGTATCAAGGCCTCCTTTCACGAGGTCAACGAATCCACTGTCGTGCTGTCGGCCGCATTGAAAAAACTGAAAGACAAAGCCGGTGCAACCGAGGGCTCGCTTGAGACCGTACTCAAGCTGACCCAGCAACAGCAGGCAGTGCTTGACACCGCTCAGGGGCAGCTCACGGCGTTGGAGCAACTTGGCGCGACCCTCATCAAGTTCGACGAAACGTTGGCTAGCACGCTGGCTGGGGTTGCCGCGAGCAACAATGCCACGAATGAACTGTCTGCCCGAGTCGCTGGTGTGATTTCCGACGGCGCAGAGACACGACGCGCCGTTGAGTCAGGGCTGTCTGGGGTCATCGAGAAGTTGCATACTCAAGCTCAGGCCACCCAATCCGTAGCCGCGAAGATTGAGGCGAACGCGACCGCAACGAGAGCTGCTGCAGAAACTATCTCAAGTAAGTTGGCATCGAATACCATAGCAGCCGAAACCGCTTCCACCAACTTGGTGGCCGCAGCTGAAGCGTCACAGTCCGTAGTTGGAAAGCTGGAAAGCGTAGCTGTTGCCGATTTGAAGGCGGTTCAGACTCTCAGCACTCTGGGTCAGCACGCCACAACGGCTGTAGGCAGAGTTGACCAGGCCGTCGAGCAGCTGCAATCAATGGTTCGACAGCTCACTTCCCTGGACACGGCGTTGCGAGCTCAGAGCTCTGAGTTGCGTGACGTTGTGTCTCGAATTCAGGAGGTGAAGGTCGCGGTTGAAACTCCAGCGCCCTCCACGGTGGGTAGCCCGTTCCAGCATACGCCTGCTCTGCTCTCGGCTTTGAGTCTTCCGTCTCCTGCGGTTCCGTATTCTGCGTCGGCGGGCCAGGCAATTGCACAACCGCAAGTCCCGGTTAACGGTGCGAGCGCCTATTTAGCAGCTAGTGCCCCCAGTGCAGTCGGTTCGGTGCGACCGAACGGACCAGATTTCGGTGCGGAAGGGGCAATCAGTGCCTCTACCCAGTCCTTTCCGCCCAAAGCATCAGGAACTTGAGGACTTCGTGTGGCACAACGAAATGACCAAGTCTTCCAGCTATCGCTGACGGAGATTGCGTTTACCCTAACGTTTCTGCTGCTGCTCCTGCTTGGGTACCTGGTTTTCAAGGAGCAGAACGATAGGCTAGCCGCCGAGGCCGAGCTGGCGAAAGTACAGACGACGCAGCAAGCCAAGGCGGCGCTCGATGCCGCAAAGTCTTCGCTTGCAACCGCACTCCAAGGTGCAGGCACTCCGAATCCTGACGAAGTCATCACCAAGCTAATCGCGGCCGACCAGATTCGTGCTGAGCGTGACAGGCTGAAGCAGCAGGTTGAAGACCTCGACGCCAAGCTGACTGCCCTTACCGAGCTGAAGGAGCAGCTTGAACAGGCAGCCATGGCGAGCAGGCCAGACGTCACACGCGAGGAGGTCATGTCGGCCCTTGCGCTACAGGAGCAGGTGCGTAAGGCTGTAGAGCAAGCCAACGCAGTAGCAGCAAAGCTAGCAAGTACGGCTGCTAGCAAGCGTGATGCGAAGGCATCCGCACCTGCTAACCCCACAAGCGCCGCCTCGTCTGCAGGCGTCGAGTCCCTGGCGCAAGCAGCCTCTGCAACGGAAGGCAAGACTGCAACAGGGAAAGCCAGCCGTGACAAGCGAGCCATCGATATGGTCCGACAGGCCATCGCAACCACTGCTGAGCTTCGCATGCAACTCAAGGACAAGCTGGACCGAGACCTCAAGCCCGGGCAGGAAGCCCAGACAGTCCAGGAGGTGGTTGCAGCGGCAAAGGGTTTCGGTGACTTGGCGACGGGAGGCCGAAGCCCTGAAGCCATCAAGAAGGAGAACTCTGACCTACGCGGACAGGTTGCATTTCTGAAGAATCGGCTCGACGCCCGTGGCGGTCGGGACTTCCCACCATGTTGGGCCGATGAGAGCGGTAAGGTGGAGTTTCTGTTCTCCGTCGAAGTTCGCCCAGAGTCTGTGGTTGTCACACCAGCCTGGCCGCCGCGTCGGGAGGGTGTTGCGCGAGCACTCCCAGGCATCGATGGTGCGTTGGCCGGACCATATTCTTATCAAGCGTTCGCGAGCAAGATTCAAGGTGTCTACAACTGGAGCAAGGCCCAGGACCCCGAGTGCCGTCACTACGTTCAATTGAAGAGCTCGATTTCCGACGCCGTACAGTCCGACCGAGCTCGCCTCATGGTCGAGAACTACTTCTACAAAGTCGAGGCACGCCGATAGTGGAGCGCCCTCAACCTTCCCTGGACACTTGGTTCGGTGCTAAGCCAAGGCGGTCGACGTCCCCTCTCACAGCGCGATTCGAGGTCGACTGTACCGCTTGTCCTGTGCCAAGTTCTGACCCGATGCCAGCAGCGCAGCGCCGAAGCGGCCCGAAGCGATGGAGGCACCGACTAGCGGGTGGGCTACCCCATAAACTCTCTGCGCGTTTCACATGGCTGACGCTTTGTCCATAGGTTTGAGTCGCTCAAGCCTCCGGGTGCCATTCGGTCTTAGCAAGTCCGATGGTCGCTTGTATGAACCCAGAGACGTCTCTTTGGGGAAAGCTTGCGGATGCATTTGCCCCGGCTGCCGTGAACAGCTTTACGCCAAGCATTGTTGGGAAAGCAGCGTTGTCCCGCACTTTGCACACGCTCCTGGCACCGACTGCCGAAGCGGTTTTGAGAGCGCTGTTCATCTGGCAGCAAAGCAGCTGATTGATACTGAGCGCAAACTCTTGTTTCCCGCGCTCTTTGCCAAGTATGAGATTTATGACGCATTGGGTCGACTTCATGAACCGGTACAGCAGATAGTCTCGCTCGGAGAACGCGACCTCACTGACGTGCGTCTCGAGGAGCAGGTAGAGAATGTCCGGCCGGACCTATTGGTGACAGCAGAGGGGCTTGGGACGGTCATGGTCGAGGTGGCAGTCACCCACTTCGTCGACGCGACCAAACTTGATAAAGTAGCTGCCCTCGGCATACCTCTGCTTGAGATTGACCTGTCAGCACAGCGAACCGCGACATTCGAATCGCTACGCGAAGTCTTGTTCGCGGAGCACTCCTTAAAGCGATGGTTGTTCCATCCGGAGCTGAAAGAAACGGAGCGCAAACTTGAGGAGACGTTGTCCCCGATACTAGAGGTTGCCCGTGTGGAAGCAGATATGCTCCGGCAGAAAGACGCTGCCCTGGAAGCGGAACAGCAGGAGGCCCGGCGACATTTATTGAGCGAACTGCGAAAGGCTGAGCGAGAGAAGAAGTATCAGCAGCGAGTAGAGTTGGAGAGAGCTGCCCGCTTCAGAGGCCGACCAGAGCATGAAAAGAAGCAGATTATAGCGCGGCGCTTCGATAGAGCCGAGCTCCCTGGCAACCTTAGGGTTCGGGTGCGCGGCGCTCGGTCATTTGGGGTAATGGACCCCTTGCTCTGGCAGATGACGCTCTTCGGCGGTTTGATTGAGCGGCAAGTGGTTGAGGGGCGCGGCTGGGTAAAGAAAGACTATGCGGTCGGCTGGCTGAGCTACCGCTTTGCGACTACCCCTGAGTTTACTGACAGCGAGAAGATAGCGGTCTGGGATTACCTGGTGAGCTTATCTGACTCCGGGGCGCTTATCCGCAAGCACAAAGGTTACTTCCAAATTGCAGTATCTAGCTTGGCTGCGTATGAAACGCTACTTGCTGCACGGGGAACCTCCGGCAGACCATCCCAATTGGTTTGGGTCGACGAAGAGGCGTGGCCACCCAGAGAAATAGCTCAGCTGATTGCGGTAGCCCACGCGCGCAGCGACCTCCTCAGCGTGTCCTGGGATGCGTTAAGCACGCTCTTACCAAAAGCTAGACTACGAACTCCCGAGGAAATTTGCGCTCTTTATTCTCGTCGGGAGATGAGCGATGAGAGAGTCCTTGAGTATCTTATCTGTGCGGGGTTTTTGGTATCGAACCGGGTTGGAACCTAGATGAAGGTTCGGCTGTCGTTCTGCACAACGACGAATGAACGGACTTGAAACGCATCGTAACCTCGGCAAACTTGGCCGGCTGCTCCACCAACTCCGTGCCGCTAAAAGTCCCTGCGCAACACCTATCATAACGAAGCTCTCGCATCAAGTTACCCGCTTCTTGTGGGCAAAGCCTTTTCCAGGGGGCGCGTAAGCTTCGAGACTTTCCCCTATGCCATAACCTGCGCCGTGCTCGACAGGGACGTTGCATCGGCGAGACAACTATCGACACCAGGATGTTGAAGTCAATTGAGGCGGTCGATGCCGCTCTGTGTGCATTGACAGCAAGATTCCTGGTGGAAGGGAAGGCCTACCCGTACGGCGATGTCGAGGGCGGGTATATCTGGGTCCCTGCCACTACGGCCCTCGTTCAGCGGCGAGCCTCAGAACCTTCGCGCAAGTGATTCCACTCTCGAAGTATCGGAGGGCGCAGAATTCACTGACGTGTTCAGGTAATGATGATTGTCGCTATGTTAGGGGGTGACGGAGTTTCACGCTCTATGAGACATTTTCCTTCTCACAAGGGAGGTGTGGGCGCTCCCAACTGGAGTGGGGTGCTGTTGTGGCCGCCCAACGACTATGCGCTAAGAGCCAGTACTCCTTTATGGAGGCGGGATTTTCCTGTATTGGTGTGACATAAAATAGCGGACGACTTTCGCGCCGATATCGAGAATGCACACCCACTACGATAACCTAAAAATTTCTCGTGAAGCTCCACCTGAGGTTATCCGGGCCGCCTACAAAGCTCTGAGTCAAAAGCACCACCCTGACCGGAACAATGGTTCTCCGGAATCGCACCGGAATATGACCATTATCAACACGGCCTATGAAGTCCTGGTGGACCCGGTCAGGCGTGCCCAGCATGACGCCTGGATACTGGCGCAGGAGAAAGCTGCGAAAGATGCTGCGATAAACGTGCAGAGAGCGGCAGCAGCCAGGGCGGCCGCCGGAGCTTCGGCGAGTCGACCCAGCGCGACGGCACGACCCGTGCCGCCACGACCCTCGGTTACGCCGAAGGCTAGTCAGTCTCCGAGGGCTAGTCGGAACACGTCAAAGGAGCCCGGGTTCTCCCAGTCCGTCGGACCGATTCTTTTTGTGGTGTTCATTTTTGGCCTATTGTTTGTAGGGCTAGGAAACCACAAGCCGCGCAGTGGCCCGATAGAGCCTCTTGTTGCAACGAATCGACCCGAGACGCCGGCGATTCCTTATCCTCAGCAGAAGATTCCCGCGCCACCGGCAGTGCAGCCAGCTGTGGCAACGCCATCGCGCGCGTCAGCACCTCCGCCGACCAATACTGTTAGCCCTAATCCTTTTCGACCAGGCTACACACGCAAGCCCACCGCGCCCAATGGCGAACCCTGGCCAACGTGGACTGCTTACGTCCCGGGCTACCCTGCTCTGAAAACAGGAGGTCTGTCGTCGCTAACGATAGATAACTCGCGCAACGACGAGGACGTATTCCTGAAAGTGTTCTCACTGAACGGAAGCAATAGGACTCCCGTGCGATACGCCTTCATCAAGGCGGGGACCCACTTCGAATTTGCCAACATGGCGCCCGGCTACTTCGATGTCCGCTACCGAAACTTAGATACGGGCAGAATCTCCAGGTCAGAGCCCTTCGAGCTGCAGGAAACCGAGGAGTACAACGGCACGCGTTACAGCAAGATGAGGCTTACCTTGTATAAGGTGCTCAATGGCAACACGCGGACTCACGAAATCAGTGAGAGCGAATTCTAGGAGTACAAAGGGCGCTGCGCTTACCGTGAGCGCCCCCTTGACAGCCCCCTTTTTTGACTCCGATACCTTAGTAGCGCGCTCCTCGCCGCAGTTCCTCCGTGACAGACTGAGTCATCCGCATAGCTTCGCGGGGCCTTTCAAGTCCCTGCGCGAAAGTGGCGCGGTCCCATTTGAGCGGGCGGATGCTGATACCGCCGTCGACAGTTAGGGCCGCGCTCACCCAGCTGCCTTCCTTGAGGCCAGCTTGGAGAGCGTAATCAGCTGGGATGCGCAGCGCAAGACTGCCGCCCCACGTTACGACTTGCAGAATCATTGTCCGCGCTTGTCGCCAAGCCGTCCACGTTCGATGGCATCTTCCCAGCCTGACTCATAGTCCAGTTCCACTACCGTCACGCCTTCTGTCTCCAGGAGCCTCGCGCCTCCACTTTGGTGCCAGCTGGAGTTGTCGCCATTTCGTTCTCCCCACTTACATCCTCGGCGCATATGGGCCACGCCCTGCACCCGCACAATACTGCAATCGCCGGCGGAGCATTGAACCCGATACGCCTCTCCGGCGAATGACATTCACCGGTATGCGGGATGCAGGGGCGCGCAAGGGCGAACAACGAGAGAGGTCTACAAGGTCTCCGCTTCCGGGGCGAGCGTCATTCAGCTAGCGCGACGCCCGGGAGGAACTCCACGCCAGTTCGCTTTACGAGTTCGCGGTACGAGATAGGGAGTCCAGGGTGCGCCGAGTCTGAATTTTCAATCCAATGTACCCAGGCTCGATGGGTCGCCGTGTCGTACACGAGCTTGAAGAGGTATTGTGGCACCCATACTTGGTCTGGGCCGATGGCGGCGGGCGGCGTGGACCCGAACACCGGGCCGGTGATGACGTACACATCCCCCTTGGCGCGCCGAACGTATTTTCGGGTTGCCTTCTCAATGCCGGCCCAACTCTTCCGATTGTTCTTTGGGGTCTGGGGCACCACGTTGGCAAGGGAGAAGCTCTGCGCCATAGCCGTGGCATTGGGCATATCGCCCGCCGGCGCCATGTGGCCACGGTCATAGCCGGAGCCCTCGTAGTCATCGAGTTCGGCTCGTTCCGCTCGGGGTAGCCGAGCATCGGCGAAGAACTTGTGTGCGCGCCCCTCATTCTGGGCAGCGGCAACTTGCGCTGAATTCAGCCGCTCAGCTACATAGATAGGCGTTTTCGTCGTGCCAGAATGCAAGACCGCGAACGCCTCAAAACAAAGAGCGCGTGGCTTCAAATTTTCGGTGCTCCGAGCCTGCGGAATGGCGCCTTGTGCAAAAAACTGAGGGCAACTTTCAAAGTCCGTTTCTGCGTGAGCGGCGGCGGCGCTAAGACAAATGGCGACAGATGCGACGAGGCGTAAAGCGAAATACATGGATTCTTTCCTATGACTGCCCCCCTTCCTGGCTGGGAAGAAGAGGAAGAAAGGATAGCATTCACAGAAAGATATTTCAGCGCCTGCTTAATATAATTCAGTTGGACCAGCTTCATATAGCTGATGAAAATCGGGCGAAGTGCTGTAGGATATTGACTATTACTAATAGACGGAGATTGAAATGGCAACCTACAAGCAACTCGTCGCAGAGAAGGCGGCGCTGGAAGCAAAGCTCGTCGAAGCTCGTGCGACCGAGGTCGCCGGCGTAATCGAACAGATTCAAACGTTGATGGCTGAGTACGAGCTGACGGTCGATGACTTGGCTCCGAGGCGACGCCGTGGACGCCCGGCGGCCGGCGATAAGCCTAAGGCTGCGGCGAAGGAGAAGGCCTCGCTGCCGGCAAAGTACATGGACCCGAAGACTGGTGCCACCTGGACCGGACGTGGTCGGGCACCGGCTTGGCTTGGAAAGAATCGTGATAAGTTCCTGATTCCGGAGGCCTGAAGCGCGAACGGGGGCGTTTCCCTCCGCTTGCAAAGCCTAGCTTCTTTGGCGTCAACGCACCGACACCATAGCTGATTCTCCGCTTGAGCATTGCACGATGCGTTGCTGGGTTTCCCTGATATCAATTGGCTCGACGGAAATGTTAACTTAGGAGCCACTCTCTTAAGAGATGCGCATTCTTACGTGTTTTCCGCCTTCAGCTCGCATGTGAAACGAGGAGATGCCGGAAATGAGAAGTTTGCAGATTAGGGCGGCAGAGGAAGTTGATTGGCCTGCAATCGGGGAAGTTCTCGAATGTTGCGGATTGCCGAGCGAGTTCGTTGACCAGACCTCTTGTTTCTTTCATGTCGCGCTGGCGGGCGAGCGGGTCGTCGGCTGTGCTTGCGCTGAGCAATGCGACCAGACGGTCGTTGTACGGTCTGTCGGCGTGCTCAAGGAATATCGTGGGCATCAAATCGCGACGCGCCTAGTCGATACAGTGTTAACGCGCGCTCGCGCAGATGGCTGTACTAAGGCGGTACTCATCACCGCCGGACGCCTCGGTTTCTCCACACATTATGATGTTTCGCTCGGCGAGCTCGAAGTCATGCCTGAGGAAGTAGAACTGTCCAGGGCGGTCTTGCGGAGATTTGGAGCGAGGGGCTTGGCTAAGCTGCGCATTGATTAGCGGCGCGCGAAATCAGTAGGATGGCCTCGCATTGTGCGTGCGCATTGAAACTGGAATGGGCGGGCAGGTACAGTTGGTGGTGCCGGCCGGCGTCTTCGCTCACTCCCAGACAAGCGTAGCTTCCCGGAGTAGTTGGCCACCCAAGATGTAATCACCATGCTCGATGGCAAGTGCCTCCAGCTCCGTCAGGAGCGCATCGGTCATCAAGGTTAGGTCGAAGAGGCAATAGAGGTGCCGCTGTCTGAAGGTATTCTTCGGTGCTCGCAGTCCCTGAGCCAGGGCTTCTGGAGTGCGCACGGCGATATGTTCAAGGGTCCTGAACTGAACGGCGACGCCGTACTTTTGCCCAACCCTTCCAAGTTCAAGGGCATCTTCCCAACCGGCCTCATAGTCCAGGTCAACCGTTCCTGTCACCTGTGACAATATCTGTTCAAGCGCATTGGCTCGATTGTGCGCAACATGGACGGTCACGGCGAAATCTCGTCTATGGGTCACGTTGCCAAGGAATATAGCGGGAAAGCCAAGTCACGACAACCAGAAGTGCAGACGCGAAGCACTCGGACGCTATGGCCTCTCCCTGTGGTGCTATGCTGAAGTTGACTGCCTTGAGGCACGACAAGTAGCGCCAAGAAATGAGCGCGCAAGTTGTCGATACAGAAGCCCCGCTCAATCGGAGCCTACTCAGGCCCAAACTGTATCGACCTCCCGCAGTAGATGCCCGGCCAGGATGTAGTCTCCAAGCTTCATTGCCTTTGTCTCCAAGGTCGCCAAGTCCTTGGCTGTCAGTTCGGTCAATGCGAACTGGCAGTAGAGATTTCGTTGGCGGAAAGACACCTTCGGTCGACTGAGGCCCGCGATAAGTGCAGTGTGGGACCTCACAGCGATGTTCTCGTGCCCGCGATACTCCACGCAGATGCCAGCCTTCTGGCCCAAACGTCCGAGTTCAATCGCATCCTGCCAACCTGACTCGTAATCCAGCTCGACTCGTGCTATCCCTTCTGCCGCCAAAAGCCTAACGGCTTCTCCTTTGGTTCCAGCTCGGGCTGTCGTCATTCCTGTCTCCACTTACATCGTCCGACGTATGGGTCACGGGTCTAATTCTGCATGCTATTGAATTCAACTCAATGTCGTCTGTCCACTTTGTACAATGGCAGGACCCTCGTCACGCGTGCGGCCTTGCTGGAATTCGTTTGCAAGCGCAGAGAGCGGTCCATCCGCATAAAGTGTTACTTAATTCTGACGTAAAAAAAATCAAAGTCAATATGTACTGGCGACGATGTCATTGTGACCACCCGCGTAACCAACCGGCACTTGACTTCTGCCAACCCTTTGTGGGCGAGGGCGCAAGCTTCCAGCTATGGACGTAGCTGACCCAATTTGGGTTGAGAGGTCGAACGGAGCGTAGGTTGGCATTGAGGGGGCCCCGTCGATGCCAAAGGGGGCTCCAGGAAGCCCGCCGCGACTCTTCATATTGCTTACCGTCGCAATGAATCCCATTGCGCTGCCGTTGGTTGGTGTCAAATGCTGCTGTTGGCAACACCCAGAGTGACAAAGCTGTGCCGGCTTGCAAAGCTGACTTGAGAGTTATTTTGATGCGGTGACGGCGACTTGCGGACTTCAACTTATCGCATCCCGTCCGGTCGGTCGGCGATAAAATTCGGGCATTCTACGGACGTGGGGTGTCTCGGATGACGAGGTGGAACCCGCCGTGGACTACGTGGTCGGTGCTGCGAAGTAGCGCGACGCGCCACCAATACGAAAAACTGACGTGCGGGCGACCAGATTGGTTACGCGACTGGCGGCGAAGAGCCGTGACGGCAGGGGAAAGCTTTGAGCATTTCCGCGTCGAGGTCGGAGTAAGGCCTCAGCTTGGGTAGCCCGAGGGCGTGCCACTCGCGGCGAGGAGTGAGGGCTCCCCTGCTTAGGAAGGACGGTGTTGCACCCAAGCAGGGAAGCGCTCATCAGTTTCGTCGGCGGAGATATCTCCAAGGTGTGTGCAGGCATCAGCAGGCAAGGCAATGTGATACTCCTTGCGCCATAGCACTATCACGGTGAACCTGACGACGCGAATACGCACCTCTCTGGGGACGGGATACGCGGAAACATGTGAGGGAAGGGCTTCCATGCCAACACGTCGCCGGACCTCATAGGTGAGCATCCCTTTCTCCTCGCGTCGAACCAACTCTGCGCGCGCGAGGTGCAGATGCAGGTATAAGGCGCGCATGACGAGCGCAAGTACCAGCAGAGCCATGACTGTCAGCACGATGATTCATCCCTGATGAGACCGGCTTTTCTTATTCGGCTGGCGCAATTTGCGTGCCATTTCGTTAGCGTTCCACCAAGCCTGTCGCGGTCATGGCAGTTGCCTACAACGTTCAGGTCATGGTCAGTTTGCTTCAGGCACTCATTGTGACTAATAAGGCAAGTCCTGAGTATCGGGTTTTGTACGGACTTTGACGGTCGAGGGTGGGGCCCGCTGCGACGGTGTTCAGAGACGATTTGCGGGACCGCGATTGGCGTATCGATTGCAGCCGGCTGCCGACTCGTGTGGATGCGCTGAAGCGGCAGAGTGTTGCCGGAAACAAAAAAGCCCCTCGTCACGGCGAAGGGCCTTTCTTCCGTCTCGGCTGTCTAGGTGCAACGGCGACTACAGCTTGCGAATCTGCGAGGCTTGCAAGCCCTTGGGACCTTGCTTCGGTTCGAATGCCACCTTGGCGCCCTCATCCAGGGACCGATATCCCGTACCCTGGATTTCCGTATGGTGCGCAAACAAGTCCGCGCCACCGCCGTCCGGCGCAATGAATCCAAATCCCTTTTCGTTGTTGAACCACTTCACAATGCCAGTCGCCATTTCATCCTCAATGCAACGCGCACGCAAACTGCATGCAGAAATAAAAATTTCAATCCGGACCTGCTACTTCACCCTGCGCATTTTGCCCTCGATTGCAGCAAGATAATCCGACTTGCCAGCATAGCCGACCGGCTCGCTGCAGCCAAGATGGTCTAGGGTTTACCACGGAATGGCACCATGGGTTGGTCTCAGTTGACGATGGAGCGCACCGCTGGCTAATGCATATGCCAATCGGAGAAATGAGAATTCCGCCTAACAAAATCCGCGACGTGCCAGTTCGCGGTGACCGCACATTTCGCCATCCGGCGAAAGAAGCTGGATGCAAGGAACCAAGGGGCCCGCCAGGCTCCGGATTATAGGATGGCAGTCACGGACTCAAGTCGTGCTGGTGAGCGCCAGCACCTCGGCGCCCCTGTCGAGGATAGCGGCCTGCTGGAGCAAGTCGGTGGCGTCATCCTGCAAGGCACTTGCATCGGTTTGCGCCATCCGTGCCTGAAATGCTGCCCGCAGCTTTGCCGCTTCATGACGGAGTGTCTGGATGCCGGCTGAAACAGTCCAGCGAGGCCTTCTCCCAATGCGAGCACCCGGTAGCGGTGCGTCGTTCGTGGTTATGGGAGAAACGAGAATTTGATGCATATTGACCTTCAAAATTGCTATGCCTGGTTTCGCTTGGCACTGTCTCGCGAACGGGCGTTCTTTTTTCTTGCGGCAACGGGCGGTAGCCTGCCCAAGAGTGCTCTAGCCGGAAGCGACGGTGAACTCGCAGATGACGCTGCAGAAATCGCCCACGCATTGAACACAATCCCCGTGTCGGTTTGGTGTCAATCAAGTGCTGCATGGGCCTGATATTGCAGTGATTGCGGGTTAACCTTGATGGTGCGTGACGTCCGCATGTCGGTCGCTGACCACTCCGTTTTCGCGGCCGGGCACAATGACCAAGAGATAGGCCGGAGAACGCTGTTTAATTCTCAGATGAAAGACTATTAATTCTCCATAGACCGGCGATGTAGTCCTGCTGCCACCCGCGTTGCCTTCCAAGCGACGCGGGTTCTTTTTTCACGCGTGGTAGATAGGCTTCCAGTCCACCAAAGAACCTTGGCTACGAGTCCCCGCTGACTCTGGCGCGAACGCGGGGGGCAAAAGAGCCGTTGGCCTGGTCTGAAGCACTTCTTTGCCGATGGAGCCTGCAACCGCCTGGCGCTGAGGTACAAGGCGGCGAGGCCTGACTTCGTGGTCGAGGTGGTGCGCCGCCACGAGCAGCAGATTGATTTTGCTGGGGGCGAGCGCACGTTTGGTTGGATGGTCCGCTGGCGCCGCCTAGGCAGTGATTACGACCAGCATACCGACGCATCGGAGGCCATGATTCAGGTTGCGACTGGGAGCCTGCCGTTATGCAGAATCGGCCATCCTTGTATTGTCAAACCGGCGCCGACAGATAGGGAGCCAGGAAGCCTTATGGAGTTCCTGGCTCACCATTGGCGGTGGCGCAAAGATGGGCCATCGTTCGCCGCAGAGGTGGGCGATTTGTCGAGCAAATCCATCTACGAGCCTGAAATGCAGAAATGTTTGTGCCCAGCAGGGAAACAGGCTTCTCGTTGAGATGCCGTGACGCCGGCCCGCACGCAGTCCAACATTATGGCGGCATCCACGGAGCGCCTTTGTGTGAGCGACGGCCCTGCGCGCGGTTGCCTTAAAAAACAACGCCCCCAAAGGCGGGCACCTTTGGAGGGCTACCAAATTGCGGATGGGTGGCGCTGGACGCCCCCTTCCGCCAACTAATTCTGTGGGCTACTGGATGCCCGCCTTAGATATGCGCGCCATCGGTGAACGCATCGCGTCGGTCTGTGACTCGCGCTCCATCGGTGAAAACATCACGACGGTCTGTGACTCTGGCGCCATCAGAATACACGTCGAATTTCCCGACTCTTCCTCCATCGGTATAGGGGTCACGCGGCCCCATTGTGCCAGCGCCATCGGTGTAAACATCCCGCTGGCCGTTGCCGGCGTAGGCCGCTGCAGCGCAAAGTGCGGCCCCTGTTACGGCGAGTAGTGCAATTTTCTTCAGCATTTCCCACCTCCTTTCTTTGTTAGGTGGTTATTTGTTCCCCCGGGCCAGTAAAAGGTAGCCTCGAGTATAGGTTCGCTCGGCTGGATTGTGCGTTGCAAAAACTCATACATTTGTCATGAGGCTTATGACTTACGGCTATTTGCAACGAGCTCATATCAGCATCCAAATGTAAAGTCATGTCCGCATGCGTCTCCCGAAGCCAGAGTACCGGTGACACCTCAAATGCGGTAGGGAGCCAGACGCTCTGATTTCAAGAAGCGTGGGGTGAAGCGCCCGATTCAGACGACAGTCGTTCTCGATGCATGGCTATGCATAGGAGGCGCGTCGACCGTGTCATCCCAACGAAGACATTTGAAATCTGCTTGTGTTGATTTCCTAATCGAAAAGGTACTGAGACCGGTGTAAAGCGCTCGAGAGCGTCCTTCACGGCATCCACGTACAGCCGGCGACGTGGGTTCCTTTAGCGCTCAACTTCCTGCTGGACTGCGCCCCTGCGCGTGTGGAAAAACGGAGCATAATTTCACCTCACACGCTTGTCTTCTGCATTGCGAGGCCAACATGCTGCTGCATCGAAGAAAGCGGGTCGAGTTCGAAGAGTTGAACCTTGACGGGACCCGACTCGGTGGTCGCAGGCTGTGTTGGCACGGCTGCAACTTGGCTGTCTGGACTATTCGACACCAAATGAATCCTGAGCTCTCTTATCCGCAAAACGACTTCTTGAATTCGGCACGCAAAGAGCGGAAGCGTGTCGAGGTGTACTTGGTCAACGGAATCAAGCTAACCGGTTCAATCGCGTCATTCGACCAGTACGTGGTGATGCTGAGCGGACCCGGCGGCATGCAAATTGTGTACAAGCGAGCAATTTCGACCATCCAGGCGCCGACCGGTGTCCGTCAGCCGGGTTCAGGCGCTCGCCCAGACTCGCGCACGAACGCAGGAAGTGACTCCAAGGAGCCTCTCGCGGTGACAGGAAAACGCAGTCCAACGGGGGAGAATGGCGGAAACGAGTAGCTCTCTTCGGCAGGTTTCAGCCGACGATAGAAGGTACGCCCGGCCGGCACCTCAAGTGATGACACGTTCATGTCGCGTATTCTTTCTTCATTTTTGCTTTTCTCGGCATTGCTACCGAGCCAAGGCGGCTTCGCCCAAACCTATGTCGAATGTAAGCCTCTCGACAAGGCGGAGCTTAAGCTGGCTCCCAAGGCGACGTTGTTGTATCTGCGCTGTCGTGCGAGGCAGACCTCCTATGAAGCTCAACGCATCAAGGGTGCTTCGCAGAAGTTCAAGGACGACTTGTTGTTTGCGTGCCAGGACCAGGTGATTGCGGTCGAGCATCAGTTGCGCGTCAGTCATGGCTTCACGAGGGAATCGCTGGCTAGGCAGAGGTGCGATTACTGAGGGCCGTTAGCTCGCCAACAGAGGTTCGAGTGCGCTGGTAACGCCTCAACAGAGCGGTCGGCGAACGGGGAAGTCTACGCCAAGGGCCGGCGAAGGCAATGAGCCGCGACTGGCCTGAGAAATCAGATGGGTCGAATCCAGAATGCCGAAGGGTCCCTGCGCCATCTTTCCGGCGGCGCGTTTCGTCAGGTGGCTTCCGTGAGATTGAACGCCGCCGCTTTTATCCTCTGGAATTTGCTTTTCGGTAGGCGAGAGCGGTGGTTAGCGAAATCTGGAAACCGCCTTCGCTTTTCAGATAGAACCTGCCACGTGCAGCGCATCCGACGATGTTGTCGAGATGTCTGCGCGAAATATAGAGAATGGCGCGAGCCTTGAGAACGGGTAGTTCTTCAATCCGGCCGTTGGCTTCGGGTTCCTCGTTGACGTTGTCTGCAGTCAGTCCAAGCCTGCCGTCAATTGATTTTGGCACGACTCTATCCCTCCTCATCACGCGCCGTAAGGGCTACTTCAATGCAAACCGTGAGCGGTTACGACTCGGCATGTGTCGGTCGTGGCTCTGGGCGGCTCGGTAGTGCTGCAGCGAGATAGTTCACCGTGCTGTGTAGCTAGAGCTCAGCCTTCAATAGAGGCGTTTCACTGATACTGGCATTAGCGAATTCACGGGAAGCCAGTAATTCAAGAGGGATGGCAGCAAGGTCGGCAGGCGTGAAACCAAGGCGGGAGAAATAGCCGGCGGCAGTTTCAGTTCCGACGACCAGGGTAGCGATGCCACGCAAGCGGACATCGGCGACCAGTGCGGACACTAGCAAGGCAGCCAGCCCTGCCCGTCTCGCGCGCTGGGCGACAGCGACTCCTCGCAACAGGCCAACCCTGTCACCGAACACCTCGATACCGGCACAGCCGAGGAGGCCAATCTTGTCCCGGCTGACATGAAATTGCACCGCTTCGCTATGTATTCCGCCAACGGACAGCGAGCACGACCGAAGCAATGCTTCCACATCACGAAGGTCTGCCTTGGTCGCACGGCGCGGCCTCATAGCGTTACCTTTGAATCGAATGATTGATGATGGAAGTCTCGGCGTTCCGAATGTTACCCATCAGCCTAGCGCTAAGACCGGGGGCGGGGCGACAACCGCTGGCAACGGGATGCCAATACCAATACCGACGTCCACCCGCGCCTCAGCCATGTTGGAGCCAAGCGCGGTAACGCCGACCAGAAGCAAGAGCGCTGCGGCCTTTCGCATGATTTTCTCCTCCTTTTTCTCTTGCAGAGACTCTAGGTCAGCATGGCTCGACAGTGTATTAGCGGATTCGCACAGCGGTGACTTTCTGTAACACGACGTCGAGGCGCTAGGTTTCCAGCCAGCCTTTTGAGGCTGCAACACACGCGAGCATCTTCTGCGCCGAAAGGACGAAGACCCGTGTTGGGGGTGGAGGCGCATCGGGCCGTGCTCGCGTCTTAAGCTTGCCTGTTTCAGAACTTACGGATTGTCACGAGTTCTGAGTCAACTCGGCTCGGGACAGTCCCGTTTCTGGTGGTAAGCACGGCGCATTGCCGAGCTGCTAAAGATTCCTCAGGAGTTCACGTCATGAAGAAGCTGTTCGCTGCTCTCGCCTCTGCAGCCCTCGTCGGTACCGTTTTCGCGCAGACTGGTGTGCCAGCTTCCGCGACTCAGCCGCAATCAGGGGCGACGAAAGACCAGGTAAAGGTCGTCAAGGAAAAGAGCGCCACGCAGGCAAAAGCCGACAAGGACAAGAAGAATGTCAGCGCGCAGGGCGATGAAGCAAAGGCTCAAGCCAACGCCAGCAAGGAGGAGGCTGACGCTAAAGCTGACGCCACCAAGTCCGCCAAGGGCACCCATCACAAGGCGAGCAAGACGAAGGCCGCCAAGGGGGACACTGGCATGGCGAAGGTTGATGGTGCCGACAAGGCGAAGGCCAAGGTGGATGTCGCGAAGCCGGAGGCACAGGCCGGTGCTGCGAAGGACGCAGCCGGTGCCAATGTAGACAAGACGAAGAAGCAGTAAGCTGCTCCCATCGAGCGAACAGGAGGTCGGTTGCGAAGGCGAAGGCCATAGCAACGATGCTCGAGTGCAGGGGCTTTGTGGAGAGTGCCAGTTGGCTGGGAGGCCAGCTTGGCCTCTCCGCACTTGTTCAAGATGAGGGAAACGCCATGAAAGCCTTTCTCGCATTGCTGATTGCCGTGTCTACGCTGCTCGGCGGTTGCGTCGTGGTGCCGTACGATGGTGGGTACTATGGTGGATATTATGGTCCGTACGGGTACTGGGGCCACCGGCACCATGGACACCACGGGGAAGACGACGACTAAGGCGGAGTTTCGCGCTTTCGTTGCAACCGCAGCTTTAGCCATTCAGTCTCGTCATCCGACAAAGCGACATCGGCCTGCGCGTGGCGCCAAGCCACAGTAGTCATTTGCCCCGCTGTCCGGCAAGGATGGCGCGAGAGATGACGTTTCCGAGGCGGTCGACTAGCCCCGGCTGTGCTTGCAAGGGCATGCCGAGAGCGTGGTCCGTATTGGGGATGTCTACAATTTCCGCATGCTCGGCACATCAGGCGTTCGCAATGAGCAGCTCACCGATGGTGGCCGGAACGATAGTGTCCTCGGTTGTGCGGACCACGGTTAAGCGGCCAGGAAAGGACGCTATCTGTTCGAAGGCAACCGAGCGCAGCCAGCTTTGCGGCGTGCGGAGTATCTTGGTGAAGGCTGGGCCGAAGGGAGCCTCGAATGCGGCCGAATCGTAGGCGGCGCCGACCAATGTGACCAGTCGCCTGATGCGATTGTTAGGGTCAGCGGCAAGGCGTACTGCGATTTCGCCGCTCATGCTGATGCCGATAACAGCGCGCGAGTCGGCTTCATCAAGGTACTGCAAAGCTGCAATTGCTTCGTCGTAGCGCTTACTCAGGGAGTTGGGTGTTCGTGCCGAGCTTTCTCCGTGCCCGGAGAAATCCACGGCAACCGTCCCAATCCCATGGCTCGCGAGATTCTGCCGGAGCACAAGCCAGTGGGACCGTTCGCTCATAGCTGCGCCGCCATGCAGCAGGAGGCAACTGGCGCGGCCATCCACCTCAAGCCGGTCGGCGGCCAATACTTCGGCACCGGTGTCAATTGCGAAAGGTCTCAGGGCATACATGGTGCTCATATCCATCAACTACGGGCAGAGTCGGCGGTACGCGTTGTAGTGTCGCAAAGCAATTTGTTTGTCGCCGCGCAATTCACTCAATCGGGCCAGGTTGAAGTGGGCGTCTGCGTAGTCTGGTTCCAGCTCCAAGCATTTTCTGTAGCTGCTTGCAGCATCCTCGTCGCGAGTGAGTTCCTCCATTACGACGGCGCGGTTGAAGTGGAGTAGGCTATCAGCCGGAAAGTGTTCCAAGGCTCTGTCGAACATGGTCAGCGCCTCCACACATCGGCCGCTCTCCACCAGCAGGACACCCAAATTTGTGTAGGCCTCGTAGTGTGGCACGGTCGACAACTCCATGGCTTTCCGATAGGCATGTTCTGAGCCTTGTGGGTCGGAAACGGCCAACTGCTCGGCCAGTGCAAACCATTCTCCTCCCTGCTCCCGACTCGCCGTACTTCCAGGCGCGCTGTCAAGAAACGTCACAGCACCCCGAAGCGGGGCCACCTCGAAGTCAAGCAACAATTGCCCGGAATCGGCTTCCCACTGGTCAGGACCAGACCGTACGGTAATCGTGTTGCCAACGGCTGAAATGCGGAGTCCTGTCAGCGGCAATTCTTCCGGCAGCTTTGCTCTCAAACTGGCTAAGGCACGAACAATCTTGCGCGAAGAAATGTTCGCCGCTTGCAGTTGATAAGCTGTGCGCAGCAGCACCACATCTTGAAACGTGAAGCGGAGTTCGTTCCGGGGGCCACGGCTTGGGTTCACGAAGCCGGCCTCCATCAGGCCAGTCACCACTCTACGGGGCACGCCGAGCAAAGACTGTAGGCTGCGCAGAGAGTAGTGATGGTCCGAGTTGGGGGCCGTCACTTCCGAGCTCGTACTCGCGAGGGTGCTTCAGCGACCTTCTCAGCGCGTTTCACGCTCTTGCGCTCCTTCGTTACGAGGTCCGCGACTTCCTCGACAGGCGCTTTGGCCGTGGCCGCTGGCGGCTTGGCTTTTCTGCCACCCTTAGCCAAGCTTGCTCGCAGCGCTTCCATAAGGTCAATAACTTGGCCGCTGGCCGACACCTCGACTTGCTCGGGCGAGACAATCTGTTTGCCTGCAATCTTCGCGTCGATGGCCTGAAGGATGCGCTTCTTCTCTTCGTCCTCGTATTGCGTGGGCTCGTAGCTATCCTCTGCGGCCTGGTCAATAATTTGCAGCGCAAGCTTTAACTCGGCGTCGGAAACGTCGACCTGTTCGATGTGCAGTTCTTTCATTGACCGGACTTCATCAGCGAACAGCAACTGCTGGAACACCAAGCCATCCTCTGCCGGGCGAATCTGCACCATATGCGTCTTCCCTTTCGATGCCCACTTTGCCAGCGCGCAGCGGCCGCTCTTCAGCATGGCGTCCTTCAGCAAGTTGTAGGGCTTGCTGCCCCGCTTGTCGGGTGCGACGAAGTACGCCTTGTCATAGTACAGTGGGTCGACAGTCTTCTCTGGGATGAACGCCACGATTTCGACGACATGGTTTGCGCTTTCCTCCAACGCCTTTAGCTCCTCCGGCGAGAATAGGACATAGCGGTCCTTATCAAACTCGTAGCCCTTCTGCAGGTCAGCACGCTCAACCACCTGACCTGTCTTCTCTGAAACGTACTGTTGCTTGGCGCGGGAGCCGTCCTTGCACATGTAGTTGAACTTGACGGCGCTCTGACTCTCCGTGGCGGTGTATAGCTTGACCGGTATGGAAACCAAGCCGAAGGAAAGGGACAACGATGCGATGGAATGGGCCGGCATACTATCCTCCACGCCTCGACACTGTTGCACCGAGCAACTGAGGCAAACGCACGCGCGCTAAGGTCAGCTTAGCCGCTTAAGTGCTGTCGTCAATGACTGCCGCGTCGACCAATAGTCACGCCATGGGTCCGCGGTTTGGAAGCTAAGGTAGTCGCGCGCTGTCGCGACAGTCCATTGCGCGCCACTTTTCAGCGACATAAGCTGCTCCCACGTCACTGGCATGGACACCCCCAAGCCAGGGCGGGCCCGGGCAGAGAATGCTGCCACGGTCGTCTGGCCCATCCCGTTGCGCAGGTAATCGACGAAGACCTTCCCCTTACGATTCGCGGGCCCAGACGTTGCAGAAAACCTTTGGGGGATGGTTCTGGCAATGTGTTGTACAAACGCCTGGGAGAATCCCTTCACGGCATCGTAGTCAAGCCTTGGCAACAGCGGCACCACCACGTGCAAGCCTTTCCCGCCGCTGGTCTTCAGCCAGGCTTTGAGCCCAAGTTCGGTCAGTAGTGTGCGGACAAGGAGTGCCGCTTCCTGCATGTACGGCCACTTCAGGTCTTCACCAGGGTCCAGGTCGAAGATGACCCTGTCAGGCTTGTTGAGGCGCTTGACCACAGAGTTCCAGGTATGGAACTCCACAACATTCATCTGAGCAGCGGATACAAGCGCGTCCAGGCTGCCGACGGTGAGCAAGGCAGCGTGACCCGGCCACAAGGCGGGGTCGTGCTCTTTGAGCCACGGCATCTTGCTCTCTGGGTGTTTCTGAAAAAACTGTTCTTCGGTGATGCCATTGGGCGCGCGCAGCATCGAGAGTGGGCGGTCCTTCAGGTGAGGTAGCATCCACTCCGCAACACTCTCGTAGTAGCGAACTAGGTCGAGCTTTGTGAGACCGGTCGTCGGGTCGATGACCCGCTCAGAATGGGTCACCTTGACCGAGCTTGGCACGGGCACTGCAGCGGTGGTCTTGACCTCCCGGATGATTTGGCTTGTCGGCTTGTCGGTGCGCAAACCTTTGAACGAGGCTTGTCGCACATGACCCTCAGGCGTCCACTCGGCGAAGGCAACCTCTGCGACCAGCAATGGCCGGACCCAATGCTCGCTACCCGCACTGCGCTTGGACCAGCGCCCCGGTTTGACTGATTCAGCGTCAAACGGCGCGGAAGGAGCTGCAAGTGCGGTCAAGCGGGTCCACAGGTCTCGGCCGGTCTTGGCATCCCAACCTGTGCCGACGTTGCCGGCATAGCGGAGCTTGCCGTCCACGTGGTAGCCGAGCAATAGGCTACCGACTTCCTGGGGCGCAGCACTCCGGTCGAGGAAACCACAGATGACGAATTCTTGGCGGAGTGTGCATTTCGCCTTTAGCCACGTTTGCGTACGTGTCGACACGTACGGTGCGTCTTGCCGCTTGAACATCAAGCCCTCTAGCCCCAATTCGCTTGCGGCCTTGAAAACCTGCGCCGGCGGCGCGTCGAAATGCTGGCTGATTCGAATCCGCTCGGTGGGCTCTCCGATGAGATGCTCCAGGAGCGCTTGCCGGGCGGTCAGGGGCACCTTTCGGAGGTCTTGGCCGTTCCAATAAGGGATATCGAAGAGGAAGTAGACGATGTTCTCATTGCGAGCGCCGTCAATAGCGTTCTGCAAAGCATTGAAGTCAGGGAGTCCGTCCTTGAGGACCACGAGCTCTCCATCGAGCCAAGCGCTTGTGATGCCCACTTTCTCTACTCCGGCAGCGAGACTCTTCAGTTTATTGGTCCAGTCATGGCCGCCTCTCGTGAACAAGCGGACTCGTCCCTTGTCGATGCGCGCCATCATGCGATAGCCGTCGAACTTCATCTCGACTATCCAGTCATCGCCTTTCGGCAGTGAGGTTGCTAAGGTGGCTAGCTGTGGCTCTAGCTTCGCGGGCAGGTCGGCTTTGACAGCAAGCGACAAGTCGATTTTTGATACCGCGGCGGGCGGATTCGCAAAAGAGGTTTTCGGCTCGCGCTGCTCGACCAGTCCTAGCGGTCTGTCGATGACGCTGTCAGGCAGCGCTTTGACGACGTCATACTCGGCGAGCGGTTGTGCCCACTCATCGGGCTTCTTGAATAGCATCCACGAGTCTTGCTTGTCTTCAGGCTTGGAGATGCGCACGAACTCCCACAGGCCGGCGAGTTTTTCCCCGTGGAGTTGGAAAATGAGTTTTCCGTTGTTCATTCCCACGTGCGGGTCGCCTACCGGCTCCCAGGTTCCACGGTCCCACACGAGAACCACGCCTGCGCCATACTGTTTTGGCGGAATGGAGCCCTCAAAGTTTGCGTAGTCGAGGGGATGGTCTTCGACGTGGATGGCCATCCGTTTTTGCTGCGGGTCGAAGCTTGGACCCTTGGGAACAGCCCAACTCAGTAAGACTCCATCGAGCTCCAGGCGAAAGTCATAGTGGAGACGGCCAGCCCAGTGCTTTTGGATGACGAAAAGGCCTTTGACCGGCGTCGGGTGGCTAAAAATCTGAGAAGCAGGCTCGGGCGTGACATTGAAGTCACGCTTCTGCTCATACTGGGAGAGCGGAGGGCGGATACGGTCAGCGGCCATGGCCCAGTCTACGACTAGTCCGAGCGGGCCGCCAACCCAAGCGAAGAATGTAATCAGTGCGATACCGACTCACTACCGACAGAACGACGCATCTAGCGCTTCATCCGGCGGTCCGCACCGGCGCATGCGGAATTGTTCGAAGTGCTCCGGTCTCGACCAAAGGATATTGCAGTACAACGGAAGCCACGTGCACCGCCACAAGTATCGACCGGTAAACGAGGGAAATAAAGGCGTCTGCGATGCACAGATTGATTGGTGCGGATGCCGAAATGCGGTTGTAGAGAGTTGCAATCTCCGAAATAATGTACGATGCTGAAATTACTACTGAAACGGAGAAAGACAATGGCGACATACAAGCAACTTCTGGCAGAAAAGGAAAAAATTGAGGCGCAACTCCTCGAAGTGCGTGCAACAGAGGTCGCTGGCGTTATTGAACAGATTCAAGCCCTGATGGCGCAGTACGAGTTGACCGCGGAAGACATTGCTCCAAAGCGACGCCGTGGCCGTCCCGCTGCAGGAACGGCAGCTAAGGGTCCGGCAAAATCCAAGTCATCCTTGCCGCCGAAGTATCAAGACCCCAAGACGGGTGCAACTTGGACTGGCCGTGGCCGTGCGCCGGCTTGGCTCGGCAAGAATCGCGACAAGTTTTTGATTCCAGAAGCGTGATTTGGGGCTGCGCCATTTTCCGCTGCTTGGTACAGGCGTGCCGCATTGACTTAGAAGTCTGGAAACAAGAAAGCCCTTCGATGTGACAGAAGGGCTTTTTGTTTGTGCGAATCAGGCGGACTATAGGCTTATCCGTAGAATGACCGCAAGATGATGACGAGAATGTATCCGCGTTAACTCACCCAGTGGTGCCCGGGGCCGACACCGGCACTTCCAGAGCCAAGAGAAAGACTGCAAGCTCCGGAAATGCCTCTGCTCAATCGGTGAAACTGGTTGCCCCCGATGCGGATAGCAGGGAGTATTTCTAGTGTAGCTTCAGGGTTGCTACTGTCGAGCAATCGAGATGCTTAGATGGTTCGCGCTACGGGGCGGCTTCTTCATCCATCTTGAGCCCTGCCTGGGGCGGGTAGGGAAAATTGCCGAACTGCAGCAGATGCCAGGCGAGAAGATGGGTCGTGCCGATTCGGATGGTTGGACGACCGTTAGCCCAGAATAGCTTCTAGGGCGCTTAGAAGCACGAGAGGATGGTTGATTAATAGTGCCCCGTTGCGGCTTATAGTCTGCCTACGCACTTGATGTGCGAAAGCGGACTCGAACGAGCTCAGGGACGTGAGCGTCGACGGGGGCAGGTCGTGGCGGATGGAACGGTGCGCAGTGGAGTTCCATCTGCAGTGGCGACGTGTATGCGCCACCCCTGGGGGAATGGCGCTGGGGATAACTATGCTGCCTCGGCCATCGGATTGCGTTCGTCGGCGCGGCTCAGGTCGTAGCCGAGCATGAATAGCGCTGCTTCCAATTTGCGAAGGCCGTCTTAGCCAGAGCACCAGTCAGCCTTCGCAGCATCAATAGCTTCCGTAAGTATCCAATTTGCCTGCACGTTCACGCGTCCCCAAGCGCGGGAGCCGTAAGGTCATCGCTCCAACAACAAACACGAAGTATATCCCTACAATCACCCCGCCCCAGAAGGCGACTCTGTCGACATTCTTCTGTGACGAGGCGAAGCGCATCAGTCTGCTCATCTTGGACATCTCTTAATCCTCCAATTCCTCGGCTGCCATCACGCACTCAGCCGCACCGGCCAACTTCCGCCAGGACGCTCCCGCTACGGTGCCGCTGAATGCCGTCTACTCCCTGCTCGCCCGGACTTGTCGACGAAGCCAAGCTTGACCTCGCCGCGTGTTGTCTATGGCGCGTTCCTATTGGCCGTACCCATAGCGGCGTACCCAAAGCCTCCGTGGCATTGGGCGCAGATTTCGCTTGGCATTACGGTCGCATCGGTATACTATGGTACGTATATTTACGCACCAAATGACCGCGGGGCGCACGGAACCGGCCGCACGATTGCGGGGCTACCGGTGTCAAGTAGGAACAGGAACGCTGCTAACCAGCATCGAACCCCAGCAGTCGCTCTAAGGCCGGGGCGGTGGGGGTCGCTTGCTGGCGGCCGTGACGGCGTCATCGGCTGCGGCGGCGGCCAGGTCGATGTCGTCTACAAACCTTGAAAAGTCTGGAATGCGAACAACGGAGGCTAGTTGCAGCAGGAGTGTGAAAGGAAACGTGCCGGCCGTAACCTGGGCTGTCAGTGTGCCTCGCCTACGAACACTGGCGAAGGCTTCCAACCGCCTAGGTAAGTCGTCCAGGTTCAGTCGGTGAGCGGCGGCTTCATGAAGGAAGATATGGTGCGCGGCGTCCTCCCAGGTTTGCTCGGAATGAACGAACTGCCTCCATTGGGCGGGGCATTCGGCGCTGACGGCCCAAAGCATTGCCAGGAAGAATGCGAAGCTGAAACTTCCTCTCCGAATCTTGCTTTCAACGCTTCTGAAGGATTCCGGGATGCCAGTCGCGGACATCAGGACGGCAAGCTCCTCAAATGAGCAGTCCTTGCGCGCCAAAACCCCGCGCGCAGTCCGGCCCGCTAGGCGGGTCCACGCAGAGTCAGTGTGAGGCACGTGAGCATTCCATTTGCAATAGCCATCCCTCCGTCATTTCGCACTGCGAAAACGGATGTATGGTCGACGTGAAGAAGTAGAACTCGAACCGTCAAGGCAGCGTCGACCCTTCCCCAACGGCATGGCATCGCCATTCTAGCCACATGTAACCCGATTGTGGCGAATTCGCGTCCTGCCAGCCCTCCGCCTCCGGAGGTTCGCCGTGCCGGTTACCCTCTATCTAAACACGGATGGAGTCCTTCACCCGCGCCCTGTGACATTCGAGAGCGGACGCACGCCGCATCTGCGTAGTCCTGGCCATCGCCTATTCGAGAACGCCGAACGCCTGGAAGAGCTCCTTCTTCCTTATCCCGACACACGTATCGTTCTGCACAGCTGGTGGCCATTCTTCATCGGCTATCAGCATGCTGTTCAACACCTACCGCCGGCGCTGCGAGCGCGCGTAGTCGGTTCAACCCTTCCAGGAAATCGCCTGCTGCGATTCCATTTGAGGAATTCCTGCGTGAGGAGGGAATGGCTCCGATGCGACCTGAGACGCCGTTCGCCCTCCGCCCTTATCGTCTTGGATTCGGATTGGAACCAGGTCCTTCCGGAGACTGAAGACGTAAGTCTGATTGCGACAAGCGAGGAAGGACTAAGAGAGCCTCAGGTCTATGCGGCGCTCGTTCGGCTGTTACGCACGGTGGGAATTGCAGGATGAGGTGGGGCGTGGCGTGTCGCGACGTGCCGCGAGTGAAGCGCCATGAAAAACTGTGAGCGAATCCGCATATTCCTCAACATCGAGGGTGTACTGGTGCCTTGTGGTGCAGGCCTACCGCCTATTGACGCGGAGAGCGATGAAGGACGACGCTACTGGCGCTGGTCACCGTTGTTGATTGACCTCGTGAACAGGTTCGACTCGGCTATAGTGCTAAGAACGAGTTTGCTACTCATGCTGCCGCTTGATGGTTTCACTTCCAGAATGCCAATTGAACTCGCGAGGAGAGTAGAAGGCGCCACGGAACCGATTGGGAAGCCACGAATGTCCGGATTACTGAGGACTGCTACTCAATATGAGGTCATTGCGCGCTACGTCCGCGCCAAACGATTCAAGTGTTGGTGCGTGCTCGACGACAGAGAGGAAGGATGGAGTCGAGATAATGCATGGCGCTTGATAAGGACCAATCCGGAATTGGGGCTAAGCGATGATTCGCCTTTATCTCAATTGTGGAAAATACTGGAAAAGCTCCAATCCAATGTTAAAAGCTAAATTCAAATTTTGACAAATAGATGAAATTTAATTCTTTTGATTTAGTATACGAACGCCGCGTTCAAGTGCAAGCATGGTTAGCGGAAGTCTTTCTGCATTTTCGGAGATTACTTGGGAATTGAGTCCTGCGGACATTGCAAGAATGCCACGGGTATAGGGGTAGTTGGTGCTTCGTGTCTTGAGTTCTTTCTCTACGGCTAATGTTGCACGCTTACTCCAGTCTAAGTCGCGCTCGGGCGTGAATGCCCTGGGTGCCCGTACTGGAGGTGCCACTCTTCGGTTAGAGGCGCGATTATACTTATACAACCATTTCCTATCGTAGGCAAAAAGCAGGCGGTACAGTTCCGGATAATTCCGTTTGGCTTCCAATACAGAGCTTTCCGTAGTCACCTCTCTCCATTTCTCCTCTAGTGCTTCGATTCGCCGTTCATCGAACGATAGCCCCAAAAAATCCGCATTGCCGCCAATAACTCGCCGTATTATTTGGGCCGTTGTCGACATTATTTTGGAAATCTGTAGGGCGCTGGAGCCGGCATTGTTTAGACGATTCACATCTTCGAGCCATTTTGGGCTGAAGGCAATTATGGTGGGCTCAATCGGAACAGCGTCCTTGCTGTCGGAAAATTCAATTATAAAGCCGCATGAACATTTGGCCGTTATGCGTAGCCCTGTAGAAGTCCGATGAAATGACTCCGCTATTGCTGTCGGCAAAGGTGATTTCCTACATTCTACATTAAGGCAACGATATGGGCCGTGCGAAAAATTTTCTGGCCTAGAAGGTAGTCCGTCTAGTGCATCAAAGAACCGCAGTAACACTGAATGATGCAGAGGAGTAATCTTATATTTTAGATTGAATAGCACTTGTGTAAGCCAGCAATGCCTTCGTTCTGTTACTTCTGGAAGCCCGAGTGCGTGAAGAAAGCTTTGCTGATAAAAGTTGAGAAACGAGCTAATGATGGCGCGTCTGTCTACTCTTAATGTGCTATTTATAATTCCGGCATCGAATGCGCGCAAAGTGTAATAGTCCTTAAACGACGACTCTGGCTTTGGTAGTAGTCCTTGCAGCATAGTATGGAGAAGCACCGAAATGGCATAAGCTTGCGCCATTTGCGTGGTTGTAAAGTTCTCCGTGGCAAGTGGCCCCTCCAGTAGCGACACGTTGTTCGCATCCTCCCACGTGCGAATACTTCGGTTGTCGTATGTAGCTGTTGTGTTCACCAGCGGGACATTATGGTCCGGACAAATCAACAAACCGGGGATTTGATGAACTCGATGCCAATACGTAATGCCATCATACTTGCGGATATCCTCTTTTAGACATACTGGGCAAATTCGGAGGTGCGCTGGGCGGGTGACGTATTCTCCCGTCACCTTCAAATCCTTATGGGCTGTGGCAGGTTCTGACCCGAGGAGCTTATCGAGACATTCGTTTGCGTCAGCCAAAGAAAGAGGCCAAGTGTAAAGCGGGGCAAGGGTAAATCGGTTGGCAATCTCAAGACCAGTCAGCCCCCAGGATTCAAAAGTCACCTCGCTGACACGGTTCAAATATTTAGGCAAGTCGATAACAGGCTTTCCTTGACGACCAGTGAGCGCTTTCATCAGCTCTGTTCGGCTAGTAGGGCCAACGCTAGAAAGATATCGACTAATAACGCTATATAGCAGCTCGTCCGGGTATGGATAGGAAAGGGCGACTCGTGTCACGGTTGCTCTCAGCGGCCTTTTTGTGAATTTTTCGCAGAATCCTTAGCGCGCTTTATTACTTCTTCGAATGTGGGCGTTGGCCTCTTGACGTCCTTCGAAGGTCCAGGTGAGCTGTGCTTCAGGTTTTGGCGTCTTTCCTTCAGTATTCTTCCGTGGACCTTCTGAACTAGGGCGGAGGACGCGAGAAGTCCTTTCGTTTCTCTCCAGATGTCGAGTAGCTCGCGTAGCGCTACTACTTTTTCTTCTTCGGAAAAAATTTTATCTAGGAATGTTTTGGCTTCGCTGTAATTAGTTGAGGCTTTTGCCGCTTCTTCCGAAAGCTCTTTTGGAGTTTCTTCTGTCGTTGTCCCGTTGCCAGTTTTTGAAGAGATGGCACCTCTGATTTTCTTGAGTTCGTTGGCTATGATGTCCTCATACCGTGACATTTTGTCCACATCACCGTTTCTTATTCCTTCAATAACTGGTATCAACATGCTCATCCTTTGTTCAAAGACCTCATAAAGAAGCTTCGGTGTCAGCTCCTCCATACCGTGCTCAATAGCATGAATTTGGGCGAGTTGAAACAAGCAAGTCGCTATTCCAAAAATTCCTTGGGACAAGTCATGCAAGGCGAGGCTCAACTGTGGAGTCGGCTTGGCAAATTTTTTTGTCCATTGATATTCCCATAGGGCGCTGAAAAAGTTATTCCACTCCGTGTTCAGCCCGCAGGGAGCCCACTCATATTCACCATACTTTTCCGCTCGTCGCAATGAGTACACTGTTTCTTTCAGCAGTTGCTTTGCATTGGAGGTGCCGAGGAAAAATATGGGTATCAGAGAGCCATTATCAGAGCTGACGTCGGAGGTATTGTTGGAATTATTGTCGCGGTTATTTAATTTCACGAAAAAGTTCAAAACAGCGTGCTGAGTAACGCCTCTTTGGACCAAGGCATTTTGTATTTCGTCGAATACTATAATTCCTACGCGATGGTGTTCGCACAGCTTTCGAACCTTCAGTCCTAATTCATCAGTGCCAGCTTTCTTGCTTACTTCTTTTATGTGTTCGGTGGGTGCTAGGTTGTCGATTGCTAGAATAATGTCCCGGAGCGCCTCTTTTAATTGACCGTACGGAGAGCACTGAACATAAATCCACACTACCTGAATGACGCCATCGGGACATTCGACCTTTTGAGGGATGAACGTCAGCGCATTATGAATAGTGTGCGTTTTGCCCAGACCTGATAAACCGAGTAGACTGGCCATTGGAGCGCTAGTAGGGCCTAAGTCTTGGAAGCGAATGGGTCTGTAGCGCACACTTTCAATGCTGCGCTTAACAAGTTTCTCGACGTTGCGAGGGGGCGTTTCGGTTATATCTGGACGCGAGCGACGCGGGCGATACTCGTATCCGTTGATAATGCATCTGATAAGCGCATTCAATACCTCGTAATCACGGGGCAGCGTTTGGTAGAACGTTTCGAGCCTACCGACGCGGCGCATACGCATGGCCTTAGGCAGTTGCCGCTCCTCCGGAGAATACTCCGGAAGATTGCAAAGGGCCTCGCTGTGTCGCTCGACATCGAGTAATTCCTCTAGATACTCAAGAAGTTCCTCTTCTGACTTGATTGCAATCGCCCTATTGGGCATGCTGGGTAAGTCCCCAGTCGCTGGGCTGTCTCGCTTAGCTCTTGTCATCATTAGGTTGCGCATTCCGCGCATCAATTTGGCGTTGAATGGCCTCGGCCTTTTGCTGACGAGACGCACCTGTTAGGGACGTATCATCGACAGGTTGAGCGTCCAACTTCGGCTTGGGGGCAGGTGGTATGCCAAATTTTTTTCGAAGTTCGCGTTCCGCTTTGGTCGCTTGCTTTATGTGCTTCTTAATGGGGTGTCTTAAATCTGAGGCGTACAAGACTGCCTCGGTTTGTGCTGTCGCGTCATCTTGTACTGTTTGTTGAGCGAGAATTCCACCAACGCGACCTGGTTGAGCCTGTGCGTGGCCTACCTCTTCATTTTCACGACCTCGAAGATATAGGTCCTCTCGTTCGCACCAAGTTATATCATTAAGCTCAGATTCTGCAAGTACGCATTTTTCGAACTTGCGACCGCCAATCGGAATGTAAAGGTCCCCTAATCGGTTGGGGTTGGCGCGGCCCAGGATGTGCCAGACTCCTTTGTTTCGAGCTCTCGCTTTCCACCCCTGTGCTTCGCTGGTCGGACTGCTGTAGAACACGTGCTCGTAATTAATGCCATGCTCGGTCACCGCGACGTCAACTTCCGGATAGACATACATGCGTACTTCCTCAACAGGGCGTTTGGTTAGAACTCCCCCCAGGTTTGCGATGCCCCACTGCCAGAGGAGGTAGGGAATAGGAGGAATTCCATCACCCACCATTTTAGGCGGAGCGTCAAAATCCATTATCACGCGATTAGTATTGTGGTCTATGACTGCGAGAATGACCGCAGTGGTAAATTCTTCGAGGTCGTAGGCTGCGGTTTCGCGCCCGTCCGGTAGGCCCTTCTTCGCCCAATCACGTTCTACGTGTCCTGGCATCCAAGGTCCAAAAGAGGAAGGATAGATGCCGAATCTTCTCTCGACTATCGCCTTCAAATCAGGGCGACCACCGGGGGCGTTGTCGATTCTGACCCCTAGGACGTCTACTACATCCCTTACAAGCCTGATGCTCAAAAGCTCACCCTTGTCACCCAAAAGGCATGCTGGCAAATGTGCAGCGGGCCATTGCCAATGCTCTATGGAAATGTTATGGTGTTTGCAGAATTGGACCTTGTCCTCAACGCAGTTGATGAGCGCCATCATTGCGGCAGCCCATGATGGTGGCTCGAGCCCGACGTACATCCCGACAATGAGACGACTCCACGTGTCGATTATGAAGTATATCGTGGGACGCGCGATTACAAACCGCCGGTCTAAGCGACTCACTATGTAGACATCGGCAATGGTGGCATCTATTTGAAATCGCTCGCCGGGCCCATGTGCAATATCAGTGGCGCGTCCTTCCAGACCACGGAATAAGAGGTCCCACTCCTTCTGAGTGGCGCGGGTCGGTTTGCGAGTTCCGTTTGGATAGTTTTTGTATATGAAATGACGAAGTTGTCGAACGGTTGGGCGAAATGCTTTCTGAAGTTCTATGGTTCGAATTATGCCGTTTTCTGCCTTCGTGATTGTTGTTAAATATAAGCCAGTAATGTAATCGACTGCCTTTTCGTGTGTGGCGTTTTTGCTTGCGAAATAGTAATCCGCTGCGATTTGAAGATGTTTTCTGGTTTGCTCGTTAGCTAGCGCGCCGAGACCTTCATCAAGCGCGAATGTGCGTGGTCCGCCCAGCCTCACGTTGTTTTTCGAATTGTGGCATTGACCTTCATTGCCGCATTTATCGAGGTCAGTCTGAATTGCAGCCTTACTCAGCCCGTTACTCCAATAAAGCATAAGCACGGTCCTCAGGTGGGGACGTGACACCTTGAATCGCAAGGCCAGGGCTTCGAGATTTTTTGTTCTGTTGATTCCATAAACGATTTGTAGATACTCCGGACTTTTAAGGACGTCCTGGAGTAGTGTCCACCTCCTGTCGTCGGCCGCCGCCTTTCCGGACGTTACGTGATGTGTTATCAATCGCTCTTTTTTATCTTTTTTTGAAACCTTCCTTTTTTTAGTCTCTGGTCCAGCGCTCGGAGGAAGATATGAGATTCGACTTTCCGTGTAGGAATAGTCAATGACGTACTCTTTAGCCCTAATTGCTTTGGCGAGCTTTTCGCGTGGAATTGAGATGGGCCATTGGTCCGGCATGTCTATCCTTTCCAAGGCGGTGGGCAGTTCAGCCGACCATCCACGAACCACTACAGCATAGCGCGCTCCGGTTGCTTTCTCGTGAAGGACGAGGTTTTCCGCGATGGCGACATCTTCATCGAATGTGGTTTCCATGATGGTCATTCCCCTTTGATATAGCCGTAAATCCTATAAGGGTTCGAGGATGTTGGTCCCCCCGGCATTGACGCCAGTGGGGGCGGAACTAAGGCATGTGTCGGCTTCCCGATATATCGTTGAAGGTATGTCGCTCGGGTCGCCAGTTCTCTCATCGGAAAAAATGCATTGCAGAGCTGCGACTGAAAGGGCTTGGTATGTAAATCCGTGATAATATGTCTTGTCGCCAGCATACATTTCAACATCGCCAAGTGTGTCCCCTGCTCAGTTCCAGAAATTCGGTCGCATTCCAAACACGCATCGGAAGCGGTGGCGCCGGGGTACTTTAGAAATATGGCAAGAATAAGGTCGGTCTGTGCGGATGCCGGAATGAGTGTTCGGTCGTATCCATCCAGACGCTCGAGATTGTCTCCATACGGAGTTCGGAGGTTGCGGTTTGTAATGCAATCCCACTTAAGCCCGTGCATGCTGCAAATTTCATCCTCGAGTGCCAGCTTTTCGACTGTGCGCTTGTTTTCCAGTGCATCTACGTCTTTGACGGCAATTGCTTTCTCTGAGGTTCTGCCATCGACTCGGAATTTGGCGATAAAGTCGGTGGTAATAACGATAGGAACGTGATAGATAGGGTCTTCGGGATGTTTGATTTCGAGGTGAGCTGCAGCTGCTATGGTTTCTAAGCGGTCTCGATGAGGGTACTGTTCCTTAATCCCGATGCAAGTAGGGTCCCACTTAAGGTGCAAATACTCATACCATTCATTCGTGGAAAGAAAGTGCAGGGTACGTTGACCGAATCTATCCTCCCCGCAGACTCGGGTAGACTTGCCGCGTGACGGCACATCCGCAATGGTAAACCACGGTTTGTAGTTTTCTCGTTCGCCTAATCCGCGCCCCTCCGAGAGAAATTTCTGTATCTTCCACTCGCTCATTGCGTACCTGAAATATTCAGGAGGCACGACAATCGGCGGTATCCCTAGAAGCGTTTCAATGATGATTTTTTGTGTGCGGACGTTCATCTCGACACCTCGACTGTCAAGAAATCATTCAGAGGCTAAATCGACTTGTCTCTGATTTTGAGAAAGCCGGGCGGCGGTTTCAGAGCACCAGAGAACACCTTAGAGGTGTTATGGTGAGCTCCGATATCCACCGCTATGCCTTCGGAGAGGTTGAGTGGTTTAAATCATGGGTAGAGTGAAATGGCCTCAACGTGATGCGATTAACTTCGCACTGAAGACGTCAACTCGGGAGGCCATCGAAGGCGGTGTCCCAAGTCAAGGTATTCAAGGGCCCCGAGTCAGCTTGCCAGTTCGCAAAGCGTGAACGCTCGTCGCGAGTTCTCCGGTTCCTGGCTATAGAGTGACGACGAAAAGATGTCGATTGGTCTATTTCCACAACTAGACTCGGGTTGAATTGGTGATTCTCCCACTGCACCTTATCGGCCAGAGATAAATCACCCAGTAAATCGGGGTAGCCTCGCGGGTTAGCAAGGATTCTTGTCCCTTCGAGAGCATAGTCACAACTGCCGTGTACATGACCATGAATCCATAGGCAACAGCGACCGAACATCCATTGAAGGTTTGAGGCGAATGCTGGATTCAGTGGGTGTCCGGCCAAATCTGTTTCTAAACTAAGCTCGTGTGGTGCATGATGAGTGACTACCACAGTAAGCCCGGGAAAAGGTTCGGCTAGTACGCTGTCAAGCCAAACTACGGATTTGAGGTGCTCACGGAGGGCGTCGCGCGTCCCAAATTGGCTGTGCGCTAATCGGATGGTCCTGTAGTCATAGACCCTTGTAGCCGAGAGGCGCCTTGCACTGGTGGGCTGACCATAGAGATTAAAGTCTGTCCAGAGAGTGGCGCCGAGGAACCGTACCCGTTTGTACTCAAAAATACCCCGTTCAAGCGCAATGACACTGGGGTAAGTATCTTCATCCGCAAGGCAAAAGGTATCTCGCTGAGCACGAAACTCTCTTCCGTAGTACTCATGGTTCCCAGGCACATAGATGACGGGGACGGGCCAAGTGGCGAAGAGCTCCATACCGCGACAGCCGTTATGGACGTCGCCGGCCAGTACTAGGATTTCTGCATCCTCGGCCGGGGCGAGACCGATAAAACTGGGATGCGTTCGGTCAAGGAACTCCAAATGCAGGTCAGACGCTATTTGAATTCTCATTTGACTCTCCTTGCAGCGGCATAGGCGGACGCCGACGCGGCCCCGGAGACCAAGGAGGAGTTCGAGGTGGCTAGTGGACGTGCATGCGCTGGAACAAGGAATTCAAGGCGATGGCTGACCTTCGGAAGTGACCACTAGTCCGTAGCAGGCGCGCAGCGTCGGTCTGGGTACGAGGGCTGTGAGATGTGGACCTTAATTGGCTTGCTTGGCAAGCCTTTTTCGGTGAGCTTCACAGCCTGACATAGAGCCTGTCTCAGGCCAAGCGTTCGGAGGCGCCTCGCAGTTAGAGGCGCTCGGGGGAATGCGTCTTCACTATAGGTCGATGGAACCACCAATGCTAGTAAAAATATGCTCTATTGAGCACAATGCGCGTTTTTGTAACAACCTTTTGTCTAAGTAACGACTCTATTGTCTGGCCATACCGAGTGTGGCGCGTGTAATGGAACGTAATGCCCGATCGCCAGCGCAAGCATTGCGATTTCAAATGAGAACCATTATCCTTTCGCTTTATCTGCCTGGGACGTCACCTGGCATGGGGCGCGGCACCTCCGCGCGGACGCGGCAAGCTGACCAGTGAGGCACCGGAGAAGCAGCTTGCCGGGCGCCGGAAGATCAACAAACATGACTGAAACATCGCTAGGGGCAGGCCAGCAGCGCCGGGCCTTCTGGCTCAAACACCTGCATCAGTGGCACTGGATCAGTTCGGCAATGTGCCTGATCGGCATGCTGCTGTTTGCCGTCACCGGCTTTACGCTCAACCACGCTGGCCAGATCGAGGCTCGAGCACAAGTAGTCACGCGCACGGCGAGCGCGCCAGCCAGCCTCACGGCGGCCTTGCGCAGGGCCACGCACGCAGACAAGGGCCCGGTGCCAACGGCGCTGGCCGACTGGCTGTCGCAGGAACTCGATATCAACGCCCATGGCCGTGAAGCCGAGTGGCAGGCCAATGAGATCTATGTCGCATTGCCGCGCCCGGGTGGCGACGCCTGGGTCAGCGTGGCGCTGGACAGCGGCGAGGTGCAGTACGAGAAGACCACGCGCGGCTGGATCTCCTACCTGAACGACCTGCACAAGGGCCGCAACACCGGCCGCGCCTGGAGCCTGTTCCTGGATGTGTTCGCCGCGGCCTGCCTGATCTTCAGCGTGACCGGCTTGTTCCTGCTCAAGCTGCACGCCGGTGGCCGCATGGCGACCTGGCCGCTGGTCGGGCTGGGCCTGGTGGTGCCGCTGTTGCTGGCGCTGCTGTTCATCCACTAACGATCACTAGCGATCACCTGATCCCATTTACCGTTCAAAGACGAGGTCCCGTTATGCGCCGATTGCTTACCGTCACCCTTACCGGCCTGGCCGCGGCTCCGTTCGCCAGCCCGGTCGTGGCGGCCGAAATGAACGTCAAGGTGGAGATCCCGCGCCTGAACGTCGCGGAATACCACCGGCCCTATGTCTCGATGTGGATCGAGCGCGCCGACCAGAGCCCGGCCGCCACGCTGGCCGTCTGGTATGACGTCAAGCACAAGGACGGCGAAGGCACCAAGTGGCTCAAGGACATGCGCCAGTGGTGGCGCAAGGCCGGGCGCGACATGCAGATGCCCGCCGATGGCATCTCCGGCGCCACGCGCGCGGCCGGAGAGCACACGCTCACTTTCTCGGATGCCAAGGCCCCGCTGGGCAAGCTGCCCGCCGGCGAGTACCAGCTCGTGGTGGAAGCCGCTCGCGAGGTCGGTGGCCGCGAGCTGCTGCGCGTGCCCTTTGCCTGGCCGCCGAAGGCAGCCGCTTCGGCCAAGGCCAAGGGCGAGCATGAGCTTGGCGGCGTCTCGGTCGACCTGAAGCCCTGAAGCCCTGAGCCCCGAACCGATCAACCCGCCCTGCATTCAATAGCAATTGCAATAGCAAGAGGAATAGGAGCATGACGATGAAGACCTTCGCCACCAAACTGTCCGTCCGGGCCGCCGCGCTGGCCCTGGCCGCGCTGATGCCGCTGGCCGCCCACGCACACCGCCAGTGGCTGCTGCCGTCGGCGACCGTGCTGTCGGGCAGCGACCCGTGGGTGACCGTCGACGCCGCCGTGTCGAACGACCTGTTCTACTTCGAGCACGTGCCGCTGCGCCTCGATAATCTTGCCGTGACCGCGCCGGACGGCGCCGCGGCCAAGGTCGAGAACGCCAGCACCGGCCGCTATCGCAGCACCTTCGACGTGCACCTGACCCAGCCCGGCACCTACAAGGTGGCCATGGTCAACCACGGCCTGTTTGCCAGCTACAAGGTGGACGGCCAGGCCAAGCGCTGGCGCGGTTCGCCGGAAGCCTTCGCCAAGGAGGTGCCGGCCGGCGCGCAGGACCTGCAGGTGACGCAGGCCGACAGCCGCCTGGAAGCTTTCGTGACGGCGGGCAAGCCCACCGCCAAGGTGCTGCAGACCACTGGCCGCGGCCTGGAGCTGGCGCCCGTTACCCACCCGAACGACCTGGTCGCCGGCGACGCCGCCAGCTTCCGCCTGCTGCTGGACGGCAAGCCCGCCGCGAACGTCAAGGTAGCCGTGGTGCCGGGCGGTATCCGTTACCGTGACCAGTTGCAGGAAATGGCGCTTACCACCGACGCCGACGGCAAGTTCAGCGTCAAGTGGCCGGCCCCGGGCATGTACTGGATGGAAGCCGAGGTGCGCGACGACAAGGTTGCCGTCAAGCAAGCCACGGCGCGCCGCGCCAGCTATGCGGCCACGGTGGAAGTGCTGCCGCAGTAAGCGCAATACCACACCGGCAGGCGGCGGGGCGTGAGTCCCGTCACCTGCGCAAGCCCTAAGAGGCCATTTCAAAAAGATTCTGGCGTCGTTGCGCGGCCTTGGCCGATCCACTTGTACTGTCTGCGGCCACGCGCCTAGCCAGAACCGCTTCGCTTCATTTTGAAACAGCCTCTAAGCCCCCCGGGGGGCTTTTTTGTGTTTTCGTCGTTTCCGTCTCCCGTCCGTCTCTTATGCAGCGTGTCCTGGTTCCCCTTTCGCTTGGCGCTGTTCCGCCCGTGCCTGCCGCGGCGTCACGCCTGTGCCGGCGGCAAGGTGAGACCATGGGCACCACATGGTCGGTGGCATGGGCCGCATCACCCGTGGCAGCCGATCAAGACACGCTCGACGCCGGCATCCGCGCCGTGCTGACCGAGGTCGTCGCGCAGATGAGCAACTGGGACGAAGCCTCGGACGTGAGCCGCTTCAACCGCGCCGCGGCCGGCAGCTGGCAGGTGCTGCCAGCCGACTGCTTCACCGTGCTGAAGGCTGCGCTGCAAGTGGCGCGTGACAGCGGCGGCGCCTTTGACCCCAGCGCGGGGCCGCTGGTCGACCTGTGGGGCTTCGGCCCGGCGCCACAGCGTGCCCAAGCGCCCGCGCTGGCGGCGCTGGAGCAGGCGCACGCGCAATGCGCATGGCAGCGCATCGCCATCGACGAGGCTGGCAGCCGCGTGCAGCAGCCCGGCGGCATCCGGCTGGATTTCTGTGCCATCGCCAAGGGCTTTGGCGTGGATGCGGTGTCGCGCTACCTGAGCGCGCAGGGCATCGACAACCACCTGGTGGAAATCGGCGGCGAGCTGCGCGGCCATGGCGTCAAGCCCGACGGCATGCCGTGGTGGGTCGCGCTGGAAACGCCGCCGGGCGGTGGCGCGGCGGGGCACGAGACACTGGTTGCGCTGCATGGCTTGTCGGTTGCCACCTCGGGCGACTACCGGCGTTACTTCGATAGCGGTGGTCGCCGCTATGCGCACACGCTGGACCCGCGCACGGGCTACCCGGCCAGCCACGCGCTGGCCTCGGTCACGGTGCTGCACCCGCAATGCATGATGGCCGATGCGCTGTCCACCGCGCTGACCGTGCTGGGCCCCGAGGCGGGCATGGTGTTTGCCCGCCGCCATGGGCTGGCCGCGCGCTTGCTGATCCGCCGCAGCGATGGCTTCGACGAACGCTTGTCGCCGGCCTTCGAGGCCATGCTGTCATGACCACGCCCGATACCGCCTCCTCCCTGCCGATGGACCCGCCGGCCGCTGCCAGCCCGCGCCGGCAGGGCCACGCCGGCGACGCCGGCAGTTCCAGCAATACTGGCCATGCCGGCCATGCCGGCAATTCCCGCAAGCGCATCCGCGTCATCGATGCCGTGATCCTGCTGGGCGCGCTGGCTGGCGTGGCTGGCATCGCGCTGGGCCTTCTCGCGCCCAGCCGCGCCGGCATGGCCGCCGGCGTGGTGATAGCCTATGCCGGGTTCTGTGCCGCCGTGATCGGCCGGCATCGCCAGCGGCATGCGCGCGCCGGCCAGCTATCGGAGGCCAGGGACGGCGCCACGGTCGTGGCCTATGCGAGCCAGAGCGGGTTTGCCGAGCAGCTTGCATTGCAGACCGCGCAAGCGCTGCAGGATGCCGGCGTGCCCGCGCAGCTGCTGTCGTTCGACCAGCTGGAGGCCGGGCGTCTTGCCCATTGCCGCCAGGCGCTGTTCGTGGTCAGCACCACGGGCGAGGGCGATGCGCCAGACAGCGCCTCGGGCTTTGCACGCCGCCTGACGGCCGCCGCCGGCGCAGGTGGCCTGGGCGAGCTGCGCTACGGCATCCTCGCGCTTGGCGACCGCAGCTACGCGAACTACTGCGCCTTCGGCCACGCGCTGTCGGCATGGATGCAGCGCCAGCATGCGCAAGCGCTCTTCGACATGGTGGAAGTGGACAATGGCGATGCCGGGGCCCTGCGCCACTGGCAGAACCATCTCAGCGCACTGTGCGGCGGCGCCGAAATCGCCGACTGGGAAAAGCCCCGCTATGCCGACTGGCGCCTGCACGAGCGCAGACTGCTCAATCCCGGCAGCCCGGGCGCACCGGCCTTCCATCTTGCGCTGGTGCCGGCAGCCGTGGGCCAGGGCGCGCCGTCGTGGCAGGCCGGCGACATCGCCGAGATCGGCCCGCGCCTTGCGCCGTCCGAGGTGGCGCGCGTGCTGGCAAAGCTCTCGCTGGACGGCGATACCGCCGTGCGCTGCGATGGCGCATCCACCACGCTGGCGCAGGCGCTCGCCACGCGCATCGTCCTGCCCGATCCGCACCTTGCCGCGCTGGACGGCGTCACGCCGCAACGCCTGGTGGACACGCTGCCGCCGTTGCCGCACCGCGAGTATTCGATTGCCTCGCTGCCGGGCGACGGGCAACTGGATTTGCTGGTGCGCCAGACGCGCCATGACGATGGCCGGCTCGGCCTGGCATCCGGCTGGCTCACCGCGCATGCGCAGCCGGGCGCGGGCATCGCCCTGCGCATCCGCACGAATCGCGGCTTTCATCCGCCCGCGGACGATCGCCCGCTGATCCTGATCGGCAACGGCACCGGCCTGGCCGGCCTGCGCGCGCACCTGAAGGCCCGCGCCGTTGCGGGGCATCATCGCAACTGGCTGTTGTTTGGCGAGCGCACCGCGGAGCACGACGCGTTCCACCACGTTGAGCTCGCCGCATGGCAGGCCAATGGCGTGCTGCAGCGGCTGGACCTGGTCTACTCGCGCGATGGCGGCCCGCTGCGTTATGTGCAGGACGCCGTGCGCGCATCGGCCGGCGCATTGCGGGAATGGATCGAAGCCGGCGCGGCCATCTACGTTTGCGGCAGCCTCAAGGGCATGGCCGGCGGCGTCAACGCGGCGCTGGCGGACGTGCTGGGCGAAGAGGCTCTGCTGCGCCTTGGCGAGCAGGGCCGGTATCGGCGCGACGTCTACTGAGAACTGAGACTGCCTGGAAAACGATCAGGCTGGCGCAGCGTGCGCTGCCACCTCCATCAGCGCATCCACTACCACCGCCCCGCCCGCGCTCACCATCACCGGGTTGAGGTCGATCGAGCGGATCGCACCGTCGGCCTCAAGCATCATCTGGCCCACGCGCACGGCGATGCGGCACAGCGCCGCCACATCGACAGCCGGCTCGCCGCGCACGCCCGCCAGCAGCGGCGCAATGCGCAGGCCGGCCACGGCGCGCGCCACCGCGGCCTCGCTGCACGGCGCCAGCAGCACGGCCGTGTCGCGCAGCACTTCCACATACTTGCCGCCGTCTCCCACCAGCACCACCGGCCCGAACACCGGGTCCCAGTGCGCGCCCACCATGCATTCGCGCTGGCCACGTTCCATGCGCGCCACCACCACGCCTTCGCAGGTCGCGCCGAGCTTGTCCAGGATGTCGGTCTGCGTGAGAAAGGCCTGCGCCACCGCGTGTTCATCGTTGCAGTTCAATGCGACAAGGCCGTGCTCGCTCTTGTGCGGCACTTGCGGCGAGCTGGCCTTGACTGCGACGGGCCCTTTCAGCTCGCGCCAGGCCGCGACCGCCTCATCGACGCTCTGGCACAGCTTGTGCGCTACCACCGGGATGCCGGCCAACGCCAGGCGCGCGAGGCTCTGCGCCTCGCTCAGCGTGTGCCCGGCAGCGCTCGACGCAGCGCCCGCCGCATCGCTGGCCGCGGGCCGATGCGCGCCTACGGCCGTGTCTTGCGCGGCCACATCGCGCAGCTGCTGCTGGTGCGTGACCAGTTGCGCGAAAGCAGCCAGCGCCTCGGCGCCGCTGGCATAGGTGGGCACGTTGGCCGCGCGGAACGCAGCTGCCACCGGCGCCTGCCAGGCCGCCACGGCAATCGGCTTGCCGGCGCTGTCGGCAAAGCTGGCGGCGTCGCGTGCAAAGCGTGGCAGGTCGTAGCCCATGCCCGCCACCGGGATATCCAGCAGCAGCAGGTCGGCGGCCGGATCGGCGGCTACCAGCGGCAGCACGTCGCCAAACAGGCCGCTGTTGGTGAGCAGCGCGGCGGTGACATCGACCGGGTTTGCCGTTGAGGCGAATCCGGGCAGGCGCTGCGCCAGCGCTGCCTGCGTGGCCTGCGACAGCGGCGCCAGCGCAAGCCCGAGCGGCTCTGCCGCGTCGGCCGCCATCACGCAGCTCGCGCCGGAATTGCTCACCACCACCAGCTGCCGCCCGCTGGCCTGCCAGCCACGCAGGTAGAGCGGCGCACAGCGCGCCAGCGCGTGCGCATCATCCACGCGGCAGATGCCGTGCCGTGCCAGGAAGGCACCCACCGCGCGGTCTTCATTGGCCATGGCACCGGTGTGCGACGCCGCCGCGCGCTGGCCCGCGCTGGAGCGGCCCGCCTTGACGGCGACGATGGGCACGCCACGGCGGCGCGCCACCGCGGCGGCCTGCGCCAGCACGGCCGGATCGGTCAGGCTCTCCAGGTACAGCAGGATCAGCTGCACATCGGGATCGTGCGCCACGGCCAGCGCCAGCTCGCTTACCGTGATGTCGGCCTCGTTGCCGGTGGCGTGCATATGGCGCACGCCAATGCCCTGGCCGCGCAGCAGGCCGTAGACCATGGCGCTGACGCCGCCGCTCTGGCTCACCACGGCCACCGGGCCATCCTGCGGGGGCACTTCGATAAACATGGTGGAGAAGCTGGCTATGGTGCCGGTGCCGAAGTTGGCCAGGCCCTGGCTGTTCGGGCCAACCAGGCGCAGCCCCGCGCCGGTGGCAACCCGCACCATCTCGTCCTGCTGGCGACGGCCTTGCTCGCCGGCTTCGCCGAAGCCCGAGGCGATCACGATCGCCGCCGCCACGCCCAGCCGCGCGCAATCGCGCACCGCCGACACCGCTGCATCGCCGCCCACCACGATGATGGCCAGCTCCGGCACCTCGGGCAGTGCATCGAGCGAGGCAAAGGCGGGCAGGCCCTGGATGGTGTCGCGTTGCGGGTTCACCGGGAAGAGCTTGCCGGCATAGCCATGCTCGCGCATGTAGTAGATGGGCCGGCCACCGATCTTGTGGATATGGTCGGAGGCGCCGATCACCGCGATCGAGCGCGGCGCCAGCAAGGCTTGCAAGGTCTGGTTCATGATGAGTGCGATCCGGAATCAAAGGCCGGCATGTCCGGCTTGGGGGAACAGCGTGAATGGCTCAATCGATGGTGGCGCCGGAGGCCTTGACCACCTTGCCCCATTTGTCGATCTCCCCGGTCAGGAACTGCGCCGTGGCGCCAGGCGCCGTCCATTGCGCGGCGAAGCCCTGCGTAGCGAACTTGGCGCGCACCTCCTCCTGTTCAAGCACGGCCTTCAGCGCGCTGCTCAAGGTGGCGATCACGGCCTGTGGTGTCGCTGCCGGCGCGAGCAGGGCATTCCACGCGGTGGCCTCGTAGCCGGGCAGGCCAGCCTGCGCCATGGTGGGCACATCGGGCGCGGCGGGCGAGCGGGTCGCGCCGGTGATCGCCAGCGCGCGCAGCCGGCCCTCGCGCACGAAGGGCATGGCGGAGAGCATGGTGTCGAACATGACCGTGGCCTGCCCGCCCATCACATCGGTGAGCGCGGGCGCACTGCCTTTGTATGGCACGTGGGTCATGTGCGTGCCCGCCATGCTGTTGAACAGCTCGGCGGCGAGGTGCGTGGACTGGCCGTTGCCGGAGCTGGCAAAGCTGACTTGTCCCGGCTTGGCCTTGGCCAGCGCGATCAGCTCCGCGACATTGGCCGCCGGCGTGGCGGGCGCCGTGACCAGCACCAGCGGGCCGCGCGTTAGCAGCGAGACCGGGGCGAAGTCCCGCTGCGTGTTGTAGCCGGGCTTGGTGAACAGCGTCATGTTGATGGCGTGCGCCGTGGTGGCCACCAGCAGCGTGTAGCCATCCGGCGCGGCCTTCGCGGTGGCCTCGGCACCGATATTGCCGCCCGCGCCAGGCCGGTTCTCGATCACCACGGGCTGCTTGAGCTGCTCCGACAATTTCTGCCCGACCACGCGCGCCACGATGTCGGTGGGGCCGCCGGGCGGGTAAGGCACAACCAGCCGCACCGCACGCGTGGGCCAGTCCTGCGCACGCGCGCCGGGCGCGGCCAGCAGCACGGCGGCCAATGCCATCGCGCCCATCAGCAGGGCGCGCGCGGGCCGCCGAAGCGGCAAGGTTCGGTACATGTCGGTCTCCAGGGTGTCGAAGTGTGTTGCTGCGTCGTGCTACGTAGTGCTACGCCGTGCCACGCGGCTACTCGCGCTGGAAACGCAGCAGCGTGCGCTCGCCATGGCGCATGAACCCCGCGCGCACGCGTTCGCCGATCGTCACGCCGGGCTCGGCATGCGCCATCACGCGCGGGCCTTCGTCAAGCGTGGCCAGCACCAGCGTGTAAGGCGTCAGCGCGCGGAAATCCTCGGTGGGCGCGCGCGCGACTTCGGTGACGCTGTGCACGGTAGCGCGGCCCGTGGCGTCGCGCCATGCCAGCCGCGTGCTGCCGCAAGCGCGGCATGCATGGCGCTGCAGCGGTTGCCACGCGGCGCAGTCCTCGCACGCCTGATAGCGCACCACGCCCGCGTCGAGGCCAGCTTGATAGGGATGGTCAGTGCTCATGGCGACGTCCTTGGCGAAGCGGTGGGCATTGCAAGCGTTCTCATGCCGCCTCCAGCACCAGGCTGACATGCGAAGACAGCACCCCGCCATCTGCGTGAAACAGCGCGCGCTTGCGCGGCGGCAACTGGCGCGCGCCAGCCTTGCCCGCAAGCTGCCGCGTGGCTTCCGCCAGATGCATCAGCCCGCCGGCCACGCCCGAGTGCCCGAAGGCAAGCAGGCCGCCGTGCGTGTTGAGCGGCAGCGCGCCGTCGCGCGCAAAGTCGCCTGCCGCAAGCCGCTGCGGCGATCCGCCGCGCGCGGCTATGCCAAGCTCTTCCAGCAGCATGGCCAGCGTGATCGTGAACGAGTCGTAGATCGCCAGGTAGTCGATCTGCCCGATCGTGTTGCCCGCTTGCGCGAGCGCGCGCCGCGCGGCGTCGGCGGCGCCGGTAGCCATCACGCTGTCGAGCGCGCACAGATGCTGGTGGCGATGCGCCTGCCCCGCGCCCGTGATGCGCACGGGGGTGCCGCCGCCCGGCTCGGCGGACACCACCAGCGCCACCGCGCCATCGGAGATCGGGCAGCAGTCCGACAGCCGCAGCGGCGTGGCGATGGGCCTGGCGGCGCGTGCGGCATCCAGCGTGAGCGGCTCGCGCAGGTGCGCATCGGGGTGCCCCGCCGCGTGCTCGCGCATCAGCACCGCGAAGCCGCTGAGCGCGTCGGCGTGCATGCCGGTCTCGGCCAGATAGCGCGACGCCAGCAGCGCGTAGTAAGCTGGCACGCTAGCGCCGTTGGGCACTTCCATGTCCGGCTCGCCAACCTGGGCCAGCGTCTGGATGGACTGGTCACGGCTCTGGCCGCAGAGGCGGTTTTCGCCGGCCACCACCAGCACGTTGCGGCAGCGCCCTGCGCCCACCAGCTCGCGCGCCAGCATGGCCATCACGCCGCCGGTGGCGCCGCCGGAGGCCACGCCGTGCGCGTAGGCGGGATCGAGCGAGGCGTACTCGCAAAAGCGCGTGGCCAGCATCAGGTGCGGCAGCGTGGTGGCGTAGCCGCACAGCACGCCGTCGATGTCGGCGCGGGCCAGGCCCGCATCGGCCAGCGCGGCGTCGGTGGCCTGCGCCATCAGCGTCAGCGGCGTGCTGCCCTCGACGCGGCCAAAGCGCGTATTGCCCGCGCCGCGCAGGTAAGCTGCGTGTTGCATGGAGCCTCTCTCAATGCTTCAAATACGGCAAGGACTTCAACGCTTGAGCAGCGGGCACTGCGACTTGGCCACCGGCATGAAGGCCTGGTCGCCGGGCACCGTGGCCAGCAGCTTGTAGTAGTCCCATGGGTACTTCGATTCCGCCGGCGTCTTGACCTCGAACAGGTACATGTCGTGGATCATGCGCCCGTCCTCGCGGATGCGGCCGTTCTTGGCGAAGAAGTCGTTGATCGGCATCGCCTTCATCTGCTTCATGACGGCAGCGGTTTCGTCGGTGCCCGCGGCCTGGATCGCCTTGAGGTAATGCATCACCGACGAATAGGTGCCGGCCTGGCTCATGTTCGGCATCTTCTTGAGCTTCTCGAAGTACCGGCGCGACCACGCGCGCGTGGCGTCGTTCATGTCCCAGTAAAAGCCCTCGGTCAGCAGCAGCCCGGAGGCGGTCTTCAGGCCGATGGCGTGGATGTCGTTGATGTACAGCAGCAGCCCCGCCATGCGCTGGTTGCCGCCTTTGGTCAGGCCGAATTCGCTGGCCGCCTTGATGGCGTTGACGGCATCGCCGCCGGCATTGGCCAGGCCCACCACCTGCGCCTTGCTGGCCTGGGCCTGCAGCAGGTAGGAAGCAAAATCGCTGGCGCCGATGGGATGGCGCGCCGCGCCGAGCACCTTGCCGCCGGTCTCGTTGATCACGGCGGTGGCGGACTCCTGCAGCGTGTGTCCAAAGGCGTAGTCGGCGGTCAGGAAGAACCACGTCTTGCCGCCGCGCTGCACCACCGCGCGCGCTGTGGAATTGGCCAGCGCGTAGGTGTCATAGGCGTAATGCACCGAGACCGGCGTGCACAGGTCGTTGGTGATGCGCTCGGTGCCGGGGCCTGAGAACACCACGATCTTGTTCTTCTGCTTGGCGACCTCCAGCACCGCCAGCGCCGGTGCCGAGGCGGCCACGTCCAGGATGGCGTCGACGTGGCCCGTATCGAACCACTCGCGCGCCTTGCTGGCGGCGATGTCGGCCTTGTTCTGGTGATCGGCCACCACCAGTTCGATCTTCTTGCCCAGCACCTTGCCGCCAAAATCGTCGATGGCCATCTGCGCGGCGGTGGCGCTGCCGCGCCCGGTCACGTCGGCGTACAGGCCGCTCATGTCGAGGATCAGGCCGATCTTGACCTCGTCATCGGAAATGCCGGCCTTGGCCGGCTGCGCATCAGCCTGTCCTGCGCCGCACAGCAACGCGGCGGCGATGGCGAGCGCGCCCAGCGGGCGGCGCAGCAGCGAGTGGTTTCGGTTCATGGTGGTCTCCTCCAGCTTTGGTCTTGTTGACTTGCTTTCTTGTGGTGCCTACACCGTCGCGATCGGCGTGGTGGGCGAGCCCACCGCGCCCGGCAGCCGCAGCGGTGGCGCAGTCAGCATGAAGCGCGAGCGCTGGTTGGCACGCAGCCACTGCGCGAGCTCCTTCAGGTACCAGAGTTCGCCCAGCGGCAGGCCGAGCTTGAACAGGCAGTGATGGTGCAGCGGCAGCAGCGGATGATTCGGCTGGTCGGCCGGCGCGGGCCGCGCGGGATAGCGCTCCACCGCGTAGTTGTCGGCGATCAGCGCGGCGATGCCCGCATCGGTGATCCAGTTCAGCAGGCGGTCGTCGCGGCCGTCCAGCGCGCAGCAACTGTGATGCAGCACGGCTTCGTCCGGCTCACGCTGCATCGACAGCACCACTTCGGCAAAGCCCGTGCGCAGCAACAGCATGTCACCGGGTTCCACCTCCACCCGGTCGGCCTCCAGCACGTGCATCAGGTCGTCGTAGCCCACGTTGCGAAAATCCTGGCCAAACGCATTGGCCAGGTCTACCAGCACGCCGCGCCCCTGCATGCCCTTGACGGCGAAGTTCTCGATGCCGAGCGCGCGCGCCTCGCTGTGGTCGTGGCCGCAGGCGTGCGCGGCAAAATGATCGTCCTCCGCGTAGTCCACCGGGCCCACGATGTGCTCGTTGGCGCGATAGCCGTTGTAGTAGACCCGCTCCGGGCGGCCATCGCCATCCGCATCGAACAGCGCGCCCACGTGGGCGAGCGAGTCCCACTGCGTGGAGTACTGCAGCGACAGCAGCACCTGGTCGTCGCTGATCACGTCGGTGGCGCTCGGGTTCACCTTGGCCAGCGGGAAGTTCACATAGGGTATGTCGTCGCGGAAGGTGGGGCGCAGCACTGGCGGATGGCGGCGCGGGTTGAGCTTGTTGCCGCCGGGATAATCCAGCGGCAGCGACAGGCAGAACGACAGCCCGGCCTGCACCTCGCGCGCGCCCTTGCGCACCTGCTCGGCGCCGATCAGGTTGACGCGGCCAAGCTGGTCGTCGGGGCCGAAGTCGCCCCAGTTGGAACCTTGCGGTCGTTGCTTCCAGCGCATGCTGTGTGTCTCCGGTTACAGGTCGGTTGTGGTGGTTCGCCGCGTCTTGCGCGCAGTCGGGGTCTTGGTCTTTGGCGCGGCGCCGGCCATGGTGGCGTTGCGCCGGCGTGCCGCCGCCGAGTCGGGCGCTGGCGGTGTCCAGGCGGCGCAAACGGTATCGGCTTCGCGGCGCAGCGCGCGCGCGAGCGCCGGCTCGCGCTCACTGATGCGCTCATTGAGCGCGGCGATGCTGATGGCGCCAAGCGGGTAGCCATCCGGGTCCGGCAGCGCGATGGCGATGCCGCCCATGCGCTCCACCACCACATCCAGCAGTACCGCGTAGCCGCGCGCACGGGTGGCCTCGACCTCGCGCAGCAGCATCGCCGCGCTGATGCGCGGATAGCGCTTGAGCGCGGGTGCGATGGCGTGCAAGGTGGCTTCCACCTCGGCATCGGGCAGTGCCGCCAGCAGCGCCAGGCTGCCCGCGCCGACCCCGAGCGGGCGCCGGCTGCCCACGTCAAGGTAGCTGGCGCGGATCGGGAAGGTGCCGGGGCGCAGTTCCAGGCAGACGGACTCCCAGCCGCTTGGCACTGACAGGATGGTGGTGTCCTCGAAGGCTTGGGCAAGCCGGATCAGCGCCGGCCGCACGCTGGCGCGCGGGTCGATGCGGCGCACGCTGGCCGCGCGCAGCACCAGCCATTCGGGGCCCAGCGTGAACGCTTTGGTGTCGGGGTCGCGCTCGATAAAGCCTTCGGCTGCCAGCGTGTCCAGCAGGCGCAGCGCCGAAGCCTTGTCGACGCCGGCTGCCACGGCCAGGTCGGTCAGGCGCGTATTGCGCGCGTCCGACAGCACGCGCAGCAGCCTGCAGGCCTTCTGGAGGGAGGTAGTCGGTACCGTCACGCGCGCGCACTCCGGAGTCGGCCGGTTTCGGATAATGAAACCGGTTATGGGGTTATAGGCTTCCACGTGTGCCTCGTCATTCTGCACTGCATCAAAGTTTTGCCTGATGAAACTCATGGAAAGCCGCGCCAGTTGGGTGTTCGCGCTGGTTCCCGGAGCGTGAGCCGGGTTGCAATCCGGCAAGAACGGGTAGCCCGATCAGGCTCGCCCGTGCGACTTCCGCTATCCTTGGCGGCGATTCGCCGCGCCCGCATGGCTCGCGACACCCGATTTTTACCCGATGCGATCCCCACGTCCCCAAGGAAACACCATGGTTTGCCGAGCCCGCCGCCTTGCCGCCCTGCTCATCCTGAGCACTGCCGCAGCCGCCGCCCATGCCGTGCCACCGGCCGCCGCAACCGCTGCCACCGCCGCAGTCCCCGCCAACGAACGCTTCCAGGTGGCGGGCCTGGAGAAGCCCGCCAGCATCCTGATCGACCGCTGGGGGGTGCCGCATATCTACGCCAACACGCTGTACGACGCCTTCTATGTACAAGGCTTCATGGCCGCGCGCGACCGCCTGTGGCAGATCGACTTGTGGCGCAAGCGTGGCCTGGGCGAGATGGCCAAGGACTTCGGGCCGGCCTATGTGGAAGGGGACCGCATGGCACGTGCCGTGCTGTTCCGCGGCGACATGTACCGCGAGTGGCTGGCCTATGGCTCGGACGCCAAGCGCGTGGCGGAGGCGTTCGTGGCCGGCGTGAACGCCTATGTCGCGCAGACGGAGAGCAGGCCGGACTTGCTGCCGCCGGAGTTTCGCTTGCTGAACTACAAGCCCGCGCGCTGGCATGCGGAAGACATCGTGCGCATCCGCCATCATGGGCTCACGCTCAATGTCATGGGCGAGGTCAATCGCGCGCAGGTCTACTGCCAGGTCAAGCCCGATGCGGCCCGCACCGACTGGGTGCAACGCGAGCTGGATCCGCCGATCCAGCCCAAGCTGCCGGACGGCCTCGACCCCTGCGCGCTGCCGACCGTGGAACTGCGCCGCGCCTATGAGCTCGCCACCGCCGCGCCGCGCTTTCCGAAAGAGTGGTGGGCTTCGGCCAAGGCGGAGGGCATCCCGCACGAGGCGCTGTATGCGGTGCTTGACACCAACAGCGACACCGCGCGCAGCCTCGGCTCCAACAACTGGGTGATCTCGGGCTCGCGCACCAGCACCGGCCGGCCCATCCTTGCCAATGACCCGCACCGCGCGCACGGCGCGCCCAGCCTGCGCTACATCAGCCACCTGAACGCGCCGGGGATGTCGGTGATCGGAGCCGGCGAGCCGTTCCTGCCGGGGATCTCGATCGGGCACAACGACAACATCGGTTTCGGCCTGACCCGCTTCTATATGGATCAGGAGGATCTCTACGTCTACGAGACCAACCCGGCGCAGCCGCACGAATACAAGTACCGCGGCCGTTGGGAACCGATGGAAACCGTGACCGAAGAGATCGCCGTCAAGGGCGAGGCCACGCCGCGCAAGGTCAGCCTGGACTTCACCCGCCACGGCCCGGTGCTGGTCACCGATGCCAAGGGCAATCGCGCCTATGCGCTGCGCGCGGCCTGGCTGGACCTGGGCATGGCGCCGTACTTCGGCTCCATGGACTACATGCGCTCCCAGAACTGGGACCAGTTCCGCGCCGCGATGAACCGCTGGGGCGCCCCGGGCGAGAACCAGGTCTACGCCGACCGCGAAGGCAACATTGGCTGGATCCCCGGTGGCCTGACCGTCATCCGCCCCAACTGGGATGGCCTCACGCCAGTGCCGGGCGACGGCCGCTACGAGTGGGCGGGCTACCGCAACATGGACGAGCTGCCGTGGGCCTACAACCCGGCCGCCGGCTATGTGGTGACCGCCAACGAGAACAACATCCCGCCCCACCACCCCGCAGCCAAGATGGGCGTGGGCTACGAATGGAGCGACACGGCGCGCGCGCGGCGGCTCAAGAGCCTGGTGGCAGCGAACCCGCATGCCTCGGTGGCGGACAGCATGGCGTGGCAGAACGACACCACTTCGCTGCCGGCGCTGCGCGCGGTGGCGTTGCTGGCCAATGTACGCACCGAGGACGTCCAGGCGCGCCGGGGACTCGACCTGCTGCGCGGCTGGGACGGCAACGAGCGCGCCGACAGCGCGCCGGCGGCGTTGTTTGAAGTCTGGTTCAGCAAGTACCTGCGCCCGGCGGTGGTGCGCGCGGCGCTGTCGCCGGAAGGCGCCAGGCTTGCAGGCTATGGCGATGCCAGCCGCGTGCTGGCGGTGCTGGAAAAGCCCGAGCCGTGGATGCCGGTGGAGCGCCGCAACGAAGTCATCGTGGCATCGCTCAAGAGCGCCATGGCGGAGGTGGAGCGCAAGCTTGGCCCGGACCCGAAAGCCTGGCAATGGGGCAAGCTGCACACCGCAGTGTTCAATCATCCGCTCGACCCGCTGCTGGATAACGCGGCGCGCCAGCGCTACGACGTCAACGCCGGGCCGATCGGCGGGTCTTCCTTCACGCCGATGAACACGAGCTACCGCAACAGCGACTACCAGCTCACCGCGGGCGCGTCGTTCCGCATGGTGCTGGACGTGGGCAACTGGGATGCCTCGCGCGTGGTCAACGCACCCGGGCAATCCGGCAATCCCGCCAGCCCGCACTATCGGGACCTGGCGCAGATGTGGGCGAGGGGCGACTACTTCCCGCTGCTCTACACGCGCAAGGCGGTGGAGAAGGAGACGCGGGAGAAGGTGGAGCTGGTGCCGCAGTAAGCCCGCGGCAGACGCATCTGGCTCGCGCCTGGCTGCAGGCATGTGGCGCGCCGGCCCGCGCTATGACCAAAAACTGAATGGCTATCATCAGCCAGATCCACCATGGATACATTGATCATTCGCCATGCCGGCATCGAAGACGCCGCGGGCATGAGCGCGCTTGCGCTGAGCGTCGCGCACTATTTCACCATCGAGGCATCCGGGGCCGGCGCGGAGGATTTTCTCGCCAGCCTCTCGCCGGATGCGATGTCCGGCTATGTCACCAGTCCGCGCTTCCACTATCTGGTTGCCTGCCGCGGCGAGCAGCTTGCCGGCATCCTTGCGATGCGTGATGTCAGCCACCTCTTCCACCTGTTCGTCGCGCCACAGATGCATCGGAGCGGCATTGCCGGAGCCCTCTGGCAAGCCGCCAGCCAGGCTGCGATCGCCAGCGGCGAGGTGCGTGAATTCACCGTCAATTCGAGCCCGTTCGCAACCGTGGTCTACGAGCGCTTCGGCTTCCGGGCCATCGGCCCCCGCGCACAGACAAAGGGCATCGCCTATGTGCCGATGCGCCTGGCGCGCGAGAACGCCAGGTCAATACACTCTGTCTAGCCCACGTACCAGAGAATGCTGACAAACTGGCAGGCGCTGCCGGCCAGCACGAACAGGTGCCAGATGCCGTGGAAGTGCCGCACCTTCTCGTCGAACAGGAAGAACCCGATGCCGGCCGTATAGAGCGCGCCGCCCGCCACCAGCCAGTACAGGCCGGCAGCCGGCAGCGCCGCCACCAGCGGGCCAAAGGCAAACAGCACCAGCCAGCCCATCAGCACATAGATCAGCAGCGAGAACACGCGCGTGCGGCGGCCAATCAACAGCTCCTGCGCGATGCCGATCACCGCCAGTCCCCAGTTCACCCCGAACAGCGTCCAGCCCCACGGCCCGCGCAGCGTGACCAGCGCGAAGGGCGTATAGCTGCCGGCGATCAGCAGGTAGATGGCGCAGTAATCGAGCCGCCGCAGGATGTCCTTGGGGCGGCCGCGCAGGCTGTGATAGAGCGTGGAGATGGTGTAGAGGAAGACCAGCGTGGCGCCGTAGACGATGGAGCTGACGACCTTCCAGGCGTCGTGGTAGAGGGCAGAGCTGGTGATAAGGACTGCTGTGCCGGCTGCGGCCAGCACGGCGCCGGCCAAATGGCTGTAGCCGTTGAAACGTTCTCCACGGTACATGTTGTTCATTCTCCTGTAGTGGTCGCTGGTTGGGGCGATTGCAGGGGGCTTTGTTGCGGTGCGTTATCAGCGTATTTTTGCATGGATTTCGAAGGGCCGTGGAAAGCGGGCCGCCGGGGCCTGCCGATGGGGCTCCCGGGATGGCATAACCATCTGCGAAACCATTCGTTCCCGGCCTGGGTTCCCACCGCTATCGTCTCGCCATCCAACCCTTAGCGAGATTCCCCATGCGTATCCCTTCGCCGCTGTTCAAGGCTGCCCTGACGCTGCTCACCGGCCTCACCGTGCTGGCTTCGAGCCCCGCCATGGCGGACCGCCTGGATGACATCAAGAAGGCTGGCGTGCTGCGCGTGGGCGTGTTCGACGCGAACCCGCCGTTCGGCTTTGTCGAGGCCGGCAGTATCACCCCTGTTGGCCTCGATGTGGACTACGCGGCCGAGATCGCCAAGCGGCTGGGCGTGAAGCCTGAGTTCCGCGCGACCAACCCAGCCAACCGCATTGCCCTGCTGGCATCGCAGAAGGCAGACATCGTCGCCGCCAATTTCACCATCACCGATGAGCGCCGCCAGCAGATCGGCTTCTCCACGCCGTACTTCGCCAGCGGCTTGCAGTTCATCGCCAGGAAGGGCGCGCTCAAGCAGGCGGACGACCTCAAGGCCTGGCGCCTGGGCGTGGACAAGGGCACCACGCAGGAGACCACGCTGCGGCAGAAGTATCCGGACGCGCGCGTGATCGCGTATGACGATTCCCCGCTGGCGCTGAGCGCGCTGCGCAGCGGCGCGATCCAGGCATTTGCGCAGGATGGCGCCAAGCTGGGCGCCTTGCTGGCGACGTTGCCCAACAAGGATCAGTTCGAGATTTCGTCGTTCACGCTGACGCGTGAGTACATGGGCGTGGGCGTTCCCAAGGGCGAGGACCGGCTGACCGCCGAGATCGATCGCATCCTGGCGGGGCTGGAGAAGGATGGCACGGCGGCGCGCATCTACGACAAGTGGTTCGGGCCGAAGAGCACGGCGCCGCTGGCGCGGGATTTCACGATTGGCAGCGCGCTGAAGTGACGATGGCTTCCTTCTATTCCGGCCAGGGCTAGCCATGCAGGGGCAAGCGATCCTGCTGCAGTCGCTGCCGGCAAAGTACGTCGGCTGGATTGCAGCCGGCTTTGGCCTGACCGTGGCGCTGTCGGTGGCGGTGTTTGTGCTTGGCTGCGCGATTGCCGCCGGCTGGCTGGTGCTCGCGCGTAGCCCGATCATGCCGCTGCGCCTGACGGCGCGCGGCGCGGTTGGCTTGCTGCGCCGCACGCCGTTGCTGGTGCAGTTGTTCTTCTGGTACTTCGGCGCGGCACAGCTGCTGGGCGAGGGCGCCATCGGCGCGCTGTATGACTGGCAGGGATGGCGCATCGGCGGCTGGCACGTGCCCGCGCCTTCGCTGGAGGCGCTTGCGAGCCTGGCCGGCATCGGCCTTTACGCCAGTGCTTTCTATGCGCGCGAACTGGAGGCGGGGCTGGCCAATGTGCCGCGGGGCCAGGGCGCGGCGGCGCTGGCGCTGGGCTTTACACCCGCGGCCGCATTCTGGCGCGTGGTGCTGCCGCAGGCGCTGCGCATCGCCGCGCGGCCGATGGTGGGGCAGTTCTGCCAGACCATCAAGAACACATCGCTGGCGATGGCGATCGGTTTTGCGGAGATGTCCTACACCGCCCGGCAAGTGGAAACCGACAGCCTGATGACCTTCCAGGCCTTCGGCCTGGCCACGCTGCTTTACGTCGCGCTGATCCTGCTGTTGCAGGCGGCGGCGCCGGTGCTGCTGCGCTGCCTGGGATGGACGGAGGCCGCGCGTGCCTGATGCCGATTTCTCCGGCTGGGCCATGGTGCTCAGGCAGTTGCCCTACCTGTTGGCCGGCACGTTCCCCAACGGTCCCGTGGCGGGCGCCGCGCTGACCTTGTGGATGGCGCTGCTGGCCTGCGCGGGTGCCACCGTGCTGGGCATTGGCGTTGCCGCGCTGCTTGACCTGGCGCCGGCCCCGCTGGCGCGTGCCGTGCGCGCGTTGCTGGCCTGCCTGCGCGCGATTCCCGTGCTGATGCTGATCTTCTGGGCTTACTTCCTGCTGCCGATGCTGGCGGGCGTTCACGTGGGCGAAGTGCAGACCGTGGTGCTGGCGCTCGCGCTGATCGGCGCGGCCTATATCGCGCAGGTCATGGCGGCGGGCTTTGACGCGATCGGGCGCGGGCAGCGCAATGCGGCGCTGGCGCTTGGCATGACGCCGTTGCAGGCGCTCTGGCAGGTGGTGCTGCCGCAGACGCTGCGCGCCATGCTGCCGTCGCTGGGCAATGTGTGGGTGTCGCTGGCCAAGGATACGTCGCTGGCCTATATCGTGGGCGTGGTGGAGTTGTCGACCGTGGCAACGCAGGTCAACGGGCGCAGCGTGGGTTATGCGGCGCAGGTGTTCCTTGCCGTCGCGTTTCTCTACTTCCTGATTTGCCTGGCGATCGAGAGCGTGGCGGCGCTGGCCTGCCGTGTGACGCAGCCGCAGGCCGCCGTCTGCGCGCGGCGGGGGCGGCCCGAGGCGCATGCGCTTCCACCTGTCCGGTCCAAGGCCAGGGGCCGCCATGTAGCGATCGGGCCCCGCTAGCTGCGGTGCGCTTCATCGTGCCGGTGTCGCGCCCGCGCTTTGCGCCACGGCGGCCGTGTGCTCCGACCATCCTCCGCCAAGCGCCTTGTACAGCGCAACACGACTGGTCAGGCGGGCCAGCCGGATGGTGGCCAGGGTTTGCTGCGCGGTATAGAGCTGGCGCTGGGCATCGAAGACCGCAAAATAGTCGTCCACGCCGTTCTTGAATCGCATCTCCGACAGGCGCTGGGTTTCGCTGGCTTCCTTGACCAGGGTTTCCTGCGCGGCGGCCTCCCGGTCATAGGTCCCGCGCGCGGCCAGGCCGTCTGCCACTTCGCGAAAGGCCGTCTGGATAGTCTTCTCGTAGGCGGCAATATTGATGTCCTTCTGCACCTTGGAGGCATCGAGCCTGGCCTGGTTGTTGCCGGCATTGAAGATCGGCAGGGTGATCTGCGGCGCGAAGGTCCACGCGCCCATGCCTGCGGAGAACAGCCCTGCCAGATTGGTGCTGGCCGAGCCAACCGCGCCGGTCAGCGAAATGGTCGGGAAGAATGCCGCCCGCGCGGCGCCGATGTCGGCGTTGGAGGCTTTCAGGCGGTGCTCGGCGGCCATGATGTCGGGCCTTTGCTGCAGCAATGCCGAGGGTAGGCCGGCAGGCAGCTCGGCAACGAGGCTCGTCGACTCGAAGGGCTCGGGCGGTGGCAGGTCTTGCGGCAGCGGGCCGCCGATCAGCAGGCTGATGGCATTCTCGTCCTGCGCGACCTGCCGCGTGTATTGCTCCGCGCCCACGCGCGCGGTCTGCACCTGGGTCTCGGCGCGGTGCAGGTCCAGCTGCGCCATGGCACCCGCGCGCTTGCCGCGCCCGATCATCTCGGCGGCAGCCTGCTGGCTCTTCAGCGTGTCCTCCGAGATTTGCAGCAGCACCTGGTCGGCGCGCCAGGTCAGGTAGGCGCTGGCGACCTCGGCGACCAGGCTGATATGGGCGCTGCGGCGCGCTTCCTCCGTGGCGAGATATTGTTCAAGTGCCTCGTGCTTGAGGCTGCGCACGCGTCCGAAGAAGTCCAGCTCGAACGCGTTGAATCCCACGCCCGCGCTGTACTGCGTGATGACCGCTGGCTGTCCGGGCGCGCGCAGTTCGTTGGGCACGCGCTGGCTGAGCACGCCCGCGCTGGCACCGATCGCGGGGAATTGCGCGGCGCGCTGGATACGGTACTGGGCGCGCGCCTGTTCAATGGCGAGCGTGGCGACGCGCAGATCGCGGTTGTTGGCCAGCGCCAGCTCGATCAGGCGCCGCAGGCGCGCATCGACGAAGAAGTCCTGCCAGCCCAGGTCGGCCGCCGAAGTGCTCGTTTCGGCCGCTGCCGGCGTGCCGGCAGAGTATGCCGGGCCGGTGGGCCAGGCCTGCGGCACTTGCTGCGCGGGGCGCTGGTATGTTGGCTCGAGGGTGCATGCGGCCAGCGCAAGCGGCAGCGCCATGCAGAGAATGCGCAGCGTAGGGGCGAGAGTCTTGTGCATGGGATTCATCCGGAAAAGGCGCGCCACACGAGCCGCGAAATGGCCAGCCGGGGATTGCCCTGGCTGGCGACGTTGTGGGTGGGCTCGCTGAAGAGCAGCCGGATCAAGCGATGGCGCGTCGCCATGTCCAGATGCAGGGCGAGCCCGAGCAGCTTGCCCTGGCGGCGCGCGATCCGGCATGGGACCCAGCCGGTCGCCTCCATCCAGACCGCGCCCTCGGCGCCGACCGGAATCGACGCCGCCATCGCGCTGGTAATGGCGACGCCATTGCAGGACAGGTTCACGGTAGTGGCGGTGTACTCGTGTCCGCCGCAAGCTGCCTTGCCGCTGATCCGCAGCAGGGCTCGCTCCCGGTAGGGGAAGCGTTCTTCCTTGCGCGGCCTCGGCAGTTCAACGCAGACCAGCAGCGAGGTGAGGTAGAGCACCATCGACACGGCGGTCCACGCGATGTTGAAGGCGAGTCCCGAGGCTGCCGCGTCGGCGGCCACCGCGCGCGCCAGGCCCATGCCTGAGAGCAGGATCAGGCAGCCATAGAGCGTGGCGAACTTCCCGTGGATCACCAGCTTGCTGCGATCCAGGCCCTTGTTGGTGACCTTGAACGGACGCCCGAACGGCTTGAAGAATGCGCTGACCAGTGTCGCGCTGACCGCCAGCGCGGCTACGATCTGCGTGACTTCAGTAAAGATGGGCAGCGCGCGCGAGCCGGTTACCCAGATGCTGTAGGCCCAGTAAAGCAGCAGCGCCGGCACGCCATAGGCAAGGAACTGCATCGGTTCGCCGTACAGCGTCGGCACGTCGAAGTACCAATACAACAGCGGCCCGGCCAGCAGCATGAGCGTGAAAGGGCGGCTCAGCCAGTGCAGCAGGCCGTGCACGTAATGCACGCGCTGGCCCAGTGTGTAGCCGCGCCCGCGCAGCGGCCCGTCGGCCGTGAGTGCTACCTGGATCGTGCCCAGTCCCCACCGGCTGCGCTGGCTGATGTATTCGGGCAGGCCTTCGGCGGACAGGCCCACGCTCAAGCGTTCGTTGAGCCAGCGCGTGACATAGCCGTGGGGCATCAGGCGATACGTCAGGTGGATATCCTCCGTGACCGTGCCGGTTGGGAAGCCGCCGATCAAGCTGAGCGCCTCGCGCCGGACCACGAAGGACGTACCGATGCAAAAGGCGGTGCCCCAGGCGTCCTTGGCGGGCTGCATCACATCGAAGAAGGCGCGCTGCTCGTCGACCCAGCATTCGGTCGAGCGCAGGTTGTACTGGATCGGGTCCGCGTTGTAGTAGAACTGCGGCGTCTGCACTACGCCGACCTTGGGGTCGGCGAACAGGCCGATGGTACGCATGAGGATGTTCTTGTTCGGGGCGAAGTCGGCATCGAGCACCATGATGTAGGGTGCGCCGCCGCCGTGCTCCGCGCGGGCGCTATGCTGCAGGCCATTGTTGAGGTTGCCCGCCTTGGCATGCGTGTTGTCGGGGCGCGTGACGTAGTTGGCGCCGACCTGCGCGCAGAACGCCTTCAGCCAGTCGCGCTGGGTGTCGTCGAGTACCCACACGCGAAAATCCGGATAGTCGATCACCAGCGCGGCAACAATGGTCTTCTCCAGTATTTCCAGTCCTTCGTTGTAGGTTGCGATGAAGATGTCGACGCGGGGCACCGAGCGGCTGCGCCGCAGTGCTGCTTCGCCTGCATCGGCCGCTGGCGCATGGTTGCTGCCGCGCGTCAGCGTGACGATGGAGATCACGGTGTACGCGATCGTCATGATCTCGAACCCGAAGAAGGCATGCGCCCACAGGCTCGGGAAGGTCATTTGCCATTCGGGCAGCGTCTGGGTCCAGCGCCACGCGAGGTAGACGAGCAGCAGGGTTGCGGTGATGGCGCCGAACACGCAACGGTCAGAGTCCCGGGTGCGGTCTCCCCGCATGCAAAGCCAGGCGAGCAGCAAGGTGGCGGCGTTGATGACGAGCAGCGCCCTGCCATCGAGGAAGAATGCAAACATCATTACTCCTTGGACGGAGGGGCGGAAATGGTGCCGGTGCAAGCGGCATCGACACATCCGGAAGGACGGAAGGGGTTCCAGCCTGCGGCGGCCAGCACCGCCCATGCGGTCGCGCCGAGGTGGGGCAGGTGGTAGTAGTAAAAGTCCTCCGTGGTGGAGGTCGGCCCGATCGAGAGGCCGGTGCGGATGCGTTGTTCCGGTGTGGCGTAAAGCAGGCCGGAGGGCGCGCGCTGTGACAGCAGCAGTGGCCAGAGCGATGAGGCATCCTGCGCGCGGCTGCTGGCGCGCAGCACCAGCGCGGCCTGGCCCGTGCCTTCGGTCCAGACGCCGTCGGGGTTGCCGTTGAAGCCGTAGCCGCCCTTGACGCCATGACGCTCGCGGGTCCAGTCCAGGCCCCTGCGCCAGTCCGCGGGCGCGTCTGGCACGGCGATCAGCGGCCATAACACCGCATCGAGAGCGGAGGGGCCGCTATTGAGCGAGCGGCCGTCGTCGCGCGTGCCGATCACGAAGCGGCCTTCGCGCGGCTGCCACATCGCCTCGACGAAACCGCGCGCGCGCCGCGCCGCCACCGGCCAGCGCGGATCGTTGCTGAGGCGGGCCAGCCAGATGAACGCGGCATAGGCATCGACGTTGTGCTCGGTGGACTTCCAGGACTGGCGGGTGGGGCTGGGTTCCTCGCCGAAGTAGCCGCCGATGAAGCCGCCCGGGGGACCGGCATCGAAGAGCGTGGCGTCGACCCAGCCCATCAGCGCCGCGGCACTGTCGAGATAGCGGCGTTCGTGGGTGCTGTCGTAGACCGCCAGCAGCATCAGCGCGGCCCACGCCACATTGCCCGTGGCGGTGCCGGCCTGGTACGCGTCCTCGAACCAGCGCTGGCTCGGCGTGTCCCACCAGCCGGGCAGGGGCGCGGGGCCTGCCGGCAGCGCGCCGGCGCGGTAGGCATTGCGCAGCCGGTTATCGTGGTAGTGACGATCGTGCGCGCTGGCAGCAACCATGGCGTCCGCTATGCGGCGCGCATCGCCAACGCGGCGGCAGGCCACCAGCGCGATGCCCGCGAGCGCGTTGTCATAGACGAACGCCGCTTGCTGCAAGGCGGGTGCGAGCGGACCCTGCCCCGGTGCGGGCTCGTAGCTGCCGAGCATCACCGGGCCCTGGCCCGGCACCGCCGCGACCCGCGCGGCAATTGCCTGGCAGGCGCCCGCCAGCAACTGCTCGCGCGCTTGCGCCGGGGGCGCCTGGGCGGCGGCGGGCGGCGCCAGGATCATGGCCAGGCTGGTCATGCCGGCCAGCAGCGGTGGCAGCATTCGGCGGCGTAAGGTGGGTGAGGCGGGCGAGGTGGGTAAGGTGGGTAAGGTGGGTAAGGCCCGGTTCATGGCGATCTCCTGCCTTGCGTCGGATTCGCTGCCGTCAGATCAGCGTGCGCACATGGCCCCACCAGGGCTGGTCGAGGCTGACCTTGGCCCAGCGGCCCAGCGCACAGCGATCCGCCGCCGCGCCGGCGCTCTGCTGAGGCAACGCCGGTAAGGGCTTGTCCAGTTTGGCGATCAGGTAGATCTCGTTTTTCTCGATGGGCGGGAACGGCACGAAGTAGCGCGCCTGCTCGCCATCGGGCGCGCGCGGCAGGATTTCAGCAACCTTGCCGGCCAGCGGCGCGGCAACGCCGTCCACGCGCACCGTCACCTTGGTGCCGGGCAACAGGTCGTTGCTGAGGCTGCGGGGGAACACGGCCACCACCCGGGGTTGCGCGCAATTGGTACTGCGCAGCAAGGTCGCGCCGGCCGCGACGCGCGTGCCGGGCGGTGCCAGCACGTCCTGGACCATGCCGGAATCGTAGGCCTTGATATCCAGGTTGGACATGCGTTGGACGCGCTGTTCTTCCTGCGCGATCAGGGAGTCAACCGACTTGCCATACTGCTCAAGCTGGGTCAGCTCCGCCCTGAGCTGGGTGATCTCCGCGCTCAGTTCGTCGTGCCGCTGCGCCAGCGTGGAGACCGCGCCATCGGTGCTGGAGAGGTACACCTTGCCCTTGGCTGCCTGGCTGTTGCTGAGCGCGTTGTCGAGCTCGGCGCGGATCGCTTCCTTGGAGTTCGACAGGATCGACAACTGGTAGCGGGAGGCATTTGTGTAGGCCTCGCTGACCGCGCCCGCCCATTGCATGGCCTGGTTGCGGTTCACCACGTCTTCCTGCTGGTCTACCTGTTCCTTGGCCATTGCCATGCGGGCCTGGATGCCGCGGATCTTGGCGGCGTGTTCGGCTTGTGCGGCTGCCTGGTATTTCCTGGTCTCCTGGTCGGTCGCGTCAAGGCGGGCCTGATCGCCTTCGAGCTTGGCTTTGGCCGCATCGTAGCGTTGCTGGTTGTCCAGCTTCTTGCCCGTCAGTTCCACCAGCAAGGCGCGGTCGATATTCTGGTTCTGCACGCTCATCAGCGTGTCTCCCGGCGCAAATGAGGCGCCCACCGAAATTCGCTGGCCCGCCACCACGCCTTCGACCGGGGTGGTGACCAGGTTGACAGGTCCATCGACCACGGCGCGTTCCGACGAGCGCGTGAACACGGGTGGAAACATCACGGCCAAGATCACCCAGACGATAAAGGCGGCCACGCCGTAGCTGGTCAGGCGTGGCACCACGTGCCAGAGTCGGTGTTGGGTCAGCTCGCGGCTGCCTCTCGCGGGCGCCGGATGCTCTGTGCGCAATTCCGGCAGGTGCGTGGCCGGGGGGCGGCTTTGTTCGATTTTGTCGCTCATGGCATCCTCACTGGCAAGTTTGCGCGATCGGGTTCGCAAAACGAGCGGCAAGCCGTTGGCACCGGGCGTGTCGGCAAGACGCACGTTCCCTGTAAAGCAAGTCCCCCAATATTTCTTCCGCGATGCGTTGTTTCACGGCCCAGCCGGACCGCTTGCGCATCTGTGTGTGGACCAAGACGTGCCGGGTCCGTGGATCTGCCCGCGCTCCGGCTGAGCGCAGGAGCGGGGCGAATGCGTATGACCCGAGGGCCATCGACGATACTCGCGGATGTGCAGGACTCGGGTTCGCTGCACGGTGGCGAGTGAATGAAGGCTAGCCAAGAAGCCGTGCCAGTGCTGTAAGAATGTGTAAGAGCAGGATGTCACACCGTTGAAATCAATGGCATCCGATGCCCCATTTCCCATGCGGGCAGAGACCTGGCTGTCACATACGCACGGGCGCATTTTCGGAGGGTGAGGCATTCCCCGCCGCCTCTGCGGACATTGTTTCTTCTCATGGCGCAATGGCCTGTGCGCCATGCTCGCCACTCGATCGCCTGCCGCCCGGCGGGGCGGGCAATGGGTGTTCTCTGTGCTCTGTCTTCTGTTTGCAACACGCACCGTGAAGCAGCAGCACGCATGAAAAAAAGCCGGCGCAGGGCCGGCCTCTCGATCATGCCACGGCGACGAATACACGCCATGGTACTCGGCAATTCAGCGTATCAACATCAACGCGCGCTTGTGTCCGCGTACACGCGCTCACCCGCCACCCACGTCTGGGTCACGCGGGTCTTCCAGATCTCGGCCGGCGCCACTTTGAACAGGTCCTGGTCGACCAGGATGGAGTCGGCCCACTTGCACGGCTCCAGCGAGCCCGGCATCTTCTCCTGGTGCTCCGCGTAAGCGGCGTCCAGCGTGAAGGCGCGCAAGGCCTGGGTCAGGGTCATGGCTTGCTCCGGATGCCAGCCCTTGATCGGGCGCACTTCGTGGTCGGTACGCGTGACCGCCGCATGCAGGCCGAAGAAGGGGTTGGCGGATTCCACCGGGAAGTCCGAGCCGCCGGCAATCACGGTGCCTTGTTTGAGCATGGTCTGCCAGGCGTAGGCGCCCTTGATGCGTTCCTTGCTGATGCGGTCCTCAGCCATGTTCATGTCGCTGGTGGCATGGGTGAGTTGCATCGAGGCGATCAGGTCGAGCTGCTTGAAGCGCGGGATGTCCGGCAGCGCTAGGGCCTGGGCATGCTCGATGCGGTTGCGCAGTTCGCGGCCGCCGACTTCCTTGTCGGCCACCTCGATCGCCATCTTGACGCTCGCCTGCATGGCCGCGTCGCTCATGAACAGCAGGCCGCTGTGCACGTGGTCATCCGAGTACGGCGCCATCAGCGCCGCGCCACGGCTGCCGAGTGCGCCGTCGCCGTACAGCTTGACCGCGCGCAGGTAGCAGCGGTCGTTGCCGTAGCCGGAGAACAGGCCCTTGGCGCTGAGCGCCTTGAGGTCGTCGCCGGTGTCGCGGATCATGCCCTAGATGCGCGTGGCCCACATTGACTGGCGCGGCCGGCATCCGACCGGGCCCGGCCAGCACAAGGCGGGATGCACGGCAGTACATTTACCGGCTGATACATCGGGCGGCATCATAAGAGAAAACGCCGCCCGGGGAAAGGCGCGGGGCGGGGCCGCGGCAGGTTTTGCGCTGGTTGCGGCGCGGCATGGCTAGAATCTGGGGTTTGCATCCTCGCGGTATCCGGACCAATCCTCATGAACCTGCCCTTCAACGACAGCTATCTTCTACACATCGCGCTTAGCGTCGGCATCGTGCTGGCCGGCATGCTGGCCGTGAAGTTCATCAACCGATTTTTCCAGGCTCGCCAGCAGGGGGACAAGGACAATCGCGGCAGCTATCGCGCCTGGACCGTGGCCTCGCGCAACGCGGTTGCCGCGGTGGTGTTCCTGCTGCTGCTGGGCATCTGGGTGTCCGAGCTCAAGAGCGTGGCGATCTCGCTGACCGCCTTCGCGGTGGCCCTGGTGATCGGCGGCAAGGAACTGGTGATGTGTTTCCTGGGCGCTTTCCTGCGCATGATGGCGCGCCCCTTCCAGCTTGGCGATGTCGTCGAGATCGGCCCGCATTCCGGCGAGGTGGTGGACATGGACGCGCTCACCACCACGCTGGTGGAGATTGCCGGCGCGCGCCAGTTCACTGGTTCCACGGTGCAGATTCCCAACAGCATGTTGCTGACGGTAGCCGTGCGCAACCACTCCCAGGCGGGCAAGTACACCCTGGACACGCTGCGCATCCCGTTGCCGGAGAAGAGCGATCCGGACCGCGTCGAGGCCGACCTGATCGCGATCACGGAAGAGGTGTGCGCCGGCTTCCTGGCCGAGGCCCGGCACAGCCTGCAGGAATACGGCGGCTCGCGTTTTCTCGATCTCTCGCAGTTCGAGCCGCGCGTGATGTTCGAAGCCATGGCGGCGGACCGGCTCGATGCGTTGGTGCGGTTTCCGGTGCCGGTGGGCTCGCGGCTGTCGATCGCGCAGCAGATCCTGCGCAAGTACCACCAGCGGCGCAACGCGCAACCGGCGCCCGCGCAACAAGACAAGGCGGCGTCGCATTCCTGATCCTCGGGCGCCTGGCTGCGCAGCAGGCCGGGGGCGGGCGCTGTTTTATGGCTTCACTGAATGGCGTTTCGGTTGTATGGTAGCCGTGCCGCCGCCGTTGCCGGGGACGGAAACCGTCGCGAATTGTGCCGAACAAGATCGAACAACGAGGAGATCCATGAAAGCCGCTGTCCTGCATCAACCCAAGACCCCGCTTGTGATCGAAGACGTCGCCATTGGCAAGCCGGGCCCGCACGAGGTGCTGCTGCGCACGGCGGCGGTGGGCGTTTGCCACTCGGACCTGCATTTCCTGGACGGCGCCTATCCCTTCCCGATGCCGGTGGTGCTTGGGCACGAGGCGGCCGGCGTGGTCGAGCAGGTGGGTTCCGAAGTGCGCACGGTCAAGCCCGGCGATCACGTGATCACTTGCCTGTCGGCCTACTGCGGCCATTGCGAGCATTGCCTGACCGGCCACCTGTCGCTGTGCGTGGAGCCCGACACCAAGCGCCGCGAGGGCGAAGAGCCGCGCCTGCTGGCGGCCAAGGGCGCGCCGATGAACCAGTTCCTGAACCTGTCGGCATTTGCCGAGCAGATGCTGATCCACGAGCACGCGCTGGTGGCCATTCGCCGCGACATGCCGCTGGACCGCGCCGCGCTGATCGGCTGCGCGGTGACCACCGGCATGGGCGCGGTCATCCACACCGCGCGCGTGAGCCCGGGCGAGACCGTGGCGGTGATCGGCTGCGGGGGCATCGGGCTGGCCACCATCAACAGCGCGGCCATTGCCGGCGCGGGCCGCATCATCGCGATCGACCGGGTGCCTGGCAAGCTGGAGCTTGCCAGGCAATTCGGCGCGACCGATGTCATCAACGCGGCTGACGTGGATGCGGTGGAAGCCGTGCGCGAGCTGACCCGTGGCGGCGTGCACCATGCGTTCGAAGCCATAGGCCTGAAGCAGACCGCTGAGCAAGCCTTCTCCATGCTGCGCCGCGGCGGCACCGCCACGGTGATCGGCATGATCGCGCCGGGCGTGAAGATCGAGATCAAGGGCACGGACTTCCTGGCTGAGAAGCGCATCCAGGGCTCGATGATGGGCTCCAACCGCTTCCCGGTGGACATGCCGAGGCTGGTCGATTTCTACCTGTCGGGCAAGCTCAAGCTGGACGAGCTGATCTCGCGCCGCATGCCGCTGGAGAACATCAACGAGGCCTTTGACGAACTGCGGCGCGGCGAACTGGCGCGCTCCGTGATCATGTTCGAGCACTGAAGGCCGGCGGCGGTCTATGCCGCCTCGACAGCCGTTTTCCCCGCCGCGCCAGCGCGCCCTCCGGGCCGGGGTGGTGAAGCAACAGGTGCGACAGCTGCGTGATGGCAAAGGCGTAGATCAGGTCGAAGAACAGCTCGCCCTCGGTCACGCGGGCTTTGCGGCCATCGCGCGCTCGCAACAGGCCGGCACTGGTGCTTGGGTTCATGGCAAAAGGCTCCTCCCGTTCTCCGTGCGGGAAATTTGCCACAGTTCGGGGAGAAACGCAGCAGAAGCCTGTGGGGCCGGGTTGCTATCCGGCTATGCCAGCGGCCGTCCTGGCGCGGCCGATGCCGATGCCGCGGCCTCGGCCGCCCGCCGCACAGCTGCCGGGTAGCGCACCGTGAAGATGACGGCGCCGGCGAACGAAGCCACCGTCGCCGCCACATCGACCCACAACGGGATGGCGCTGACGTATTCCGCCGCGGCGTCGGCGGCTACCATCACCGCCAGCGCGGCGGCCCACGCCAGCGTGATATGCCGGTTCACCGCCAGGAAGCGCGGCGACGCCCAGTATTCCCTGGGCACCTGCTCGCGGGCATATTGCAGCGTGAACGGGCGTCCGATCGCCAGCGAGACCAGCACGATCGCCAGCAAGCCTGCATCCACCGCGAGCCGCACCGTGGCCACCGTCCATTGCGGCGCGGCGCTGACGGTATAGAGCAGCAGCAGCGCGAACAGGGCCAGGCTGCCAAGCTCCAGCACCTTGAGCGATTCGCCGCGCCGCCACATGCGCAGGCACAGCAACAGCGAGACCACGAAGGCCGCGGCCAGGCCGGCCAGCGGCGAGATGCTCCGCATGGCGATAAAAAAAGCGACGAACGGGGCAAAGCCAATCAGTAATCCCATGCTGCTCTCCTTGGGTTGGTTTGCGGCCCGGAACAAGCCCGGCCGCCAGGCAGTGGATGTCGATGCGCGTCTTGTTGCCGGATCAGTCCGCACCGCACCAGTTGCCATGAAAACCGAACGGCACGCGGTGCGAAAGCTGTACCGTGGCAACCGGCCCATCGGCAATCGCGCTGGCATCCAGCACGACCAGGTCGCTGCGCGCCTGCACGCCCCGGTAGACGGTAGCCAGCAGCCAGCCATCGCCTTCGGCGCTGTCGGCTGCGCGCGGCACAAACACCGGCTCGGACAAGGCGTCGCCCTCGGGCAACTGGTAGGTGGCGCGCTTGCCGCTGCGCAGGTCCAGATGGGCAAGGCTGTCGTAGCTGCCACGCGCGCTGCTCTCGTATTGGCGCAGCGCGTAGTAGCCATGGTGATACGGCAGCGTGGAGAAGCGCTCGTCGAAGCGCGGGAACTCGCCCGCCATGTCGTCCAGGTATTCGCGCGTGAACGTGTCCGACTTGCCGGCCATGTCGAAGGTCCAGCGGCACAGCCGAGCGCCGGTGCCGTCGCCGTTGGGATTGAAGATGGGGGAGGATTCATACTGCATCACGTCGGCGATGACCTTGTTGCCGGCGTCCCAGGCATTCATCACGTGAAATACGTAGCAGGCCTCGCCATGGAACCAGCGCATCTGCACGGTGCCGCCATTGCGCGGCATGATGCCGATGTGCGAGCCCTTTTGCGGCTCCCACGCGTAAGCCGGCTCGCCGCGCATGGCCCGCTCCATGCTGCCGGTGAGCGGCAGGATGGGAAACAGCACATGCTTCTGCGTGACCATGAAATCGTGGACCATGCTGGGAAACGGCGCCTCGAAGTGTTCGAGGCGCTGCAGCTGCCCGTTGCGATCCACCACGCCGTAGCGCATGCCGGGGGTGAAGGGGCCATCGGCCGAGTAGGCGAAGAACACCATCTCGCCGTTCACCGGGTCCACCTTGGGGTGCGCGGTCATCGCGCCGGTGAGCTTGCCGCCGTAGTCGACATCGCCGCGCGTGGCCAGGGTCTGGGCGTCCAGCTCCACCGGCAGGTCGGCTTCTTCCAGCGCCAGCAGGCGGCCGGCGTGGCTGAGGATATTGGTATTGGCCACGCCGGCGTTCTGCCCAAGCACTGACGGATCGGTGGTGGCCGGGTTGCCCCAGCTGCCGAACAGCGCATGCCCAGCAGCTTGCTCGCGCTGGAACTTGTTGGTGCGTACCCAGCGGTTGCGGTAGCGCACGCGGCCGTCTTCCATGTGGAAGGCGTGCACCATGCCGTCGCCGATGAACCAGTGGTAATGCGCATCGCGCGGGGCGTACTGCGGGTTTGGCCCGTTACGGTAGAGCGTGCCGCGCAGCGTGCGCGGCAGCTCGCCAAGCACCGGCAGGTCGGGCGCATCGCATTCCATCAGGATGGGGGCGAAGTTGCCACTGAGATAGGGCGTGGACGGGAACGGCTGGCTCATCGGGAGCTCCTTTTTCTCTGCTGCCGGATTGGCTTCGGCATGGATGTGGGGACGGGTTCGCTAACGGTTTCATGACCTGCTTCATTCCCCGCTTCGAGACTTGCCGCGGGCATGGGCGCGCGCATGCCCGCAGCCAGCAGCCGCAACATCTCGGCGTGGATAGCGCGGAAATCGGGGTCGCCGGGCAGCTTGCCGGCCAGGCGCAGCATCACCAGCCCGTGGATCGAGGCCCAGATCACATAGCTCAGCACCTGCGGGTCGCCGTGGATCAGGCCGCGCTGCGCCATGGTTTCCAGATGCGCGCTCATGGTGCGGCGCGCACGCGAGCCGGCGCGCTCCAGGTCGGGGTAGCGGTCGTCGTCCGGCTGGGTCATGTCGAACATCAGCCGGTAAGCATTGGGCTGGGCAAAGGCAAAGGCGAGATAGGCCTCGCCCACCGCGCGCGCGCGTTCGCGCGGCTCGGCAACGCTGGCGCCGGCGGCCTCAAGGGTGGCGGCGAAACGGTCGAACGCGGCGGTGCGCACCGCCGCCAGGATGTCGTCCTTGTCCTTGAAGTAGCGGTAGGGCGTCATCGGGCTGCAGCCCAGTTCCTCGGCGAGCTGGCGCATGCTCACGCTGGCTACGCCGCCTTCGGCGAAGCGCCGCTCCGCTACCGCGCACAGGCGGGCCTTGAACGCGTCGATCTCTTCCTGGGTGAGGTTTTTTGCCATGTCTGTTGGGGTGGGGCGATCCGTGTGTGTGCCGATTGAAGCATGTCGCCTTCTGCTGCGATGCTGCTTTGGTAACGATGATTTACAGTGTATATTTACGATGTAAATAGTCAAGAAAAGAATGGAAGGCAACGCTGCCCGCGCGTCATTGTTCGCCGCATGGGACAATCCCCCACATTGACGCGCACGACTCGCGATGCGCGCCATGTGGCACGGGGATGGCGAATGAAGACGATCGAATGGAAGGACTGGGAGATTTTCTGCCGGGTGGTGGAGGGTGCCAGCTTCACCAAGGGGGCGGATCTGGCCGACGTGCCGAAGTCATCCGCCAGCGCGGCGGTGTCGCGGCTGGAAGTGCAGCTGGGCGTGCGCCTGTTCGAGCGCACCACGCGCCGCGTGCGGGTGACCGAGCGGGGCCAGCAACTCTACGACCGGGTCGCGCCCCTTTTTAACGAGCTGCGCGAAATCAGCGCCGAGGCAGTGTCGGTCAGCGAGCAAGTCAGTGGAACACTGCGCATTTCCACACCCTATGAGGTTGGCTCCCTGCACATCTCGCCCATCCTTACACAGTTGCTGCGGCTGCATCCCGAGCTGCGCGTGCAGGTCGATGTGAGCTGGGAGCAGCCCGACCTGGTCGAGCAAGGCTACGACCTGGCCTTTGTGATGACGACCACCGGCCTGCACGACAGCTCCTTTGCCAGCAAGCGGGTGGTGCGCATCGAGCGCGGCTTTTTTGCCGCGCCATCGCTGATCCGCGCGCGGGGCTTGCCGCGCACGCCACAGGAGCTGGCCGGCTGGCCCCTGCTGGGCGACGCCGAGGACCGGCGCTGGGAGTTCCTGCGCGACGGTGTGGAGGTGGCCAACATGGCGGTGGAGCCGCGCATGCGCACGCAGAGCGCGGAGATCCGCCTGAAAGCCGCCACCGATGGCCTTGGCGTGGCCCGGCTCTCGCCACGCTACGCGCAGGATGAGCTGGATCAGGGGCGCCTTGTGCGGGTGCTGCCGGCGTATTCGTCGTCGCCGCTGAAGGTGTTTGTGCTGATGCCCGCGCGCAAGCTGATGCCGGCCAGCGTCAGGGCATTTCTCGATGTGCTGGAGCGCACCCTGGGCACCACGGATCGGCAGGGCGCGGTTGACGTCGGGATCACCGGCTGAGGCCGCGAGGCCGCGGTGAGGCCGGGGCCAGGGCCAGCTCCGCAGCCTCAATACGGCTGGTCGCCGGTCCTGATCTCCAGCCCCAGTGTCTCGGCCACGGTCGTCATCTCTTCATCATCCTCGCCGCGGGCGATCCAGCCTGCATAGGCATCGCCATCGGTGTTCCAGTTCCAGAGCGTGATGCCGGCCAGCCGCAACTGCTCATGAGCCAGTTCCATCAGCTCCGGCACGCTGGCCTTCTCCAGGAACTCCTCGTCCTGCGGATCCTCCACGCCCCAGTCCAGCTCGATATCGAGCCTGGCGCACAGCTCATCCATGCAACTGATGAAGGATGCGGCGTCTTTCCAGTCCACATAGAAGCCCGCTTCCCAGTCGATCACGTCCTTCAGGATCCAGAGCAGTTCCTGGCCTTCGACCGCATCCGCGTCGTCCGAGTTGGCGAGGGCTTCGTCGAACAGCATCTGGTGCTTCTCCACCATGGCTGCGTCGTCGAAGTTGATCAGCTCAATCAGGCGCCAGAGCGCCTCGCGCACCTCGTTGCTCAGTTCGTCGCTCATTGCATCAGCCCTCCATCGGTGCGGCGCCGGCTCGGCGCATTGAAAACGGAAATGGTGTCGTCCACGGATGAGCCTGTGCTCAGCCGGCAATGCGCAGGATCTCGCGTTGCCCGCGCGGCGTCACGCGCAGCGCGCGCGATGTGGTGGTGGGCTCGATCCAGCGGTTGGTCATCATGTTATCGAGCAGCGCCGCGCCAAGCGCGCCGCCGAGGTGCGGCTTGCGCTCGCTCCAGTCGGGGCAGGTGCAGGCAAACTGCCGCCGCTTGCGGCGCGCGAGATCCAGGTCCACGCCAAGCTGCACCATGCCCGCACTGCCGCTGTCGGTGAGGTCCACTGCCGTGCCGTGCACCACGATCCAGTTGGCATGCGACATACGTTCGAACAGGGAAACCGCAAGCTCGCCCGCCAGGTGGTCATAGCAGGTGCGCGCCTGGCGCAAGGCCGCCGGCGCGGTACGCGACGCGGGCACCGCGCGCACGCGCGGCGGCTGGCTGGCCAGCGACGCACTGGCGAGCGCCTCGATGGCTACGCCGATCTCCGGCGTGGCGAGCCGGTAGTACCGATTGCGCCCGCGCGTCTGCACGGCGAGCAGGCCGCCCTCACTGAGCCGGGCCAGGTGACCGCTGGTGGACGATGCCGACAAGCCGGCAATGGCCGCAAGCTCGCCGGCCGGGCGGGCGCTGCCGTCCATCAGCGCCCACAACATGGCGGCGCGTCCCGGGTCGGCAAGCAGGCCGGCCATCTGGCTGATGCTGGGAGCGTATTCCATAGTTCATTCCGCAATGAAGCAACGAATGCAGTATAGACGCTCGGTGGAGGATTTCTGACCTCGGGGAATAAAGCCCTTGCAAGGGAATAAAGTCCTTACATTGGTAATAAAGTACTTCCAAAGGGAATAAAGCACCTCCGAAATGTATTAGCAGGGGCAAACCGAACGGCGTCGGGAGCCGCCGCAATCCTGTTCAATCCACGTGTCGCCTCAGGGTCCTTGCAAATCAATGAGTTAAACCTTGTGTCACGATTCTCTCGCAGCACACGCGGCCTGGAGATTGCCTTGCCGGAGCACGTAGAGGCCTACACGATGTTGTTGGCCGCTTTCCACCTGGATGGTTTGCCAGTGCGTTTCGATGTAGTGTCCTTGCTGCACAAGGTCGAACTTGCGGGCAGGCGGACAGTAGATATCCAGGTACCTGCGACATTCGTAAGTAGACACTGACTTGAGCTCCTTCAGTGCCAGGGCCAGCCTCTGGGTTTGTGTCGCATGATGGTTGCCACGACACTGCTTGGCGATTTCCGTGAGGCGCCGCTCCCGAAGGGCCGGCTCATTGGGAGCTTCGAGAACGGCACCGATGCGTTCGGCTTCCGACGAAAATAGTTCGAGGTTCATGAGGCAACCGCTGTACGCGGCGAAGTTGTAACGCCTCACTCATCGAATTATTCCCGAAATGGGTATAAGTCGGCACTTTCGCCAACGAGGATTCTTTGTATCCGGACACTAAAGCGCAGATTTTCTTCCTTTAGTGTCCGCGGCTCAGCTCTCCGGAAACTCGTAATCGAAGTCAGCCAGAACTGCTTCAATTCCTTGGACCAGACTGGCTGCCAATTCTCTGTCTTCCATGCTCTTCAACGCGGCCAGCGCATCCCGAATCCTTTGGCTGTCGCTGCGCGGATGTCCAATCAGTGGGACAGCCCTGCGCTGAGCGCGAGTCAAGGCAGCCGCAGCAACGATAGCAGCTTCGCCGCTGCTGCTGGTTTCTCGCTTTGCTGCTTCAGCAATCTTGGCCTTGCGCTCTGCGGTCAACTCGTGACGAACATTGCGCACGTCGGTCTCACGCCAGCGCGATGCCACGACTTCTGTGATGGCCTCTATGTGGAAGTCCTGGAAGTGCCTGAAAAAAGCTTCCGCAACCGCCCAGATGAACTGTCGCCGTTCAGGATTCCCCTTGCGGTTCCGGACAGGGACGTTCTTCGGCTGGGAGAAATTGCGAAGGTGGTCTAGGGTTGAGCGGAATGTCGGCTCCGCAATAGCGACATTCAATGCTGCAACGCCCTCGACCTCGTCATCAAGTTTTTTCGCGGCTGCTCTAATCCTTCCGGCCTTCTGTCCAGTGACCGGCACCGGTGCGGAAGACGAATCCTCAATATTGAGGATGCAGCCGACCACCATTGCTACATAGCTAATTTGCGCAGAATAGAATGGCAGCAAACACTGCTTCGTGAGGTAGCGACGAGCACCTGGTTGCCGTAGAAGCGCCTGGCACCAGGCGTCTTGTAGCCGCTCCTTGGGCTCCAACGCAGCAACTCGCGCGACGTCGGCGAGAAGTTGCGCTGTTTCGAGAAGCTGCTCCATTGAATCAAAATTGGACTGGGCGAGCCATCATCATATCTGCGGCCTATGCGAACTAATGCCTGGCTTCATCACGTTGGCTTCATGCTCCGGGACAGCTGTTTCGAAGGCCGTCTCGCAGTTTCCCTCCGTCTTGTGAGCAAAATGACAAATATTTATGTCTCCGCGTCTTGCGACAAGTGGGCTTTTGCAGGCGGCACAAAGAAATGGGCCTGCGTCATCGCGCGAGAGAGAGAGCGTGCCTCCACGACCCTTCCCGTGCCATCGAGGGCGAACGGAACTCTTAGTTGCGTTGTCACTGCGGATTCATCAGTCGTATTTGGATGAGCCAATATCCATTTAACCACACCGGGTTCGTCGTTCGCCTCTTCGGCTCGACGCAGTACGCTATCCCAAAGAGCTCCAACCCAGGCTTTCTCCTACCTGACTCGACTGCAATTACAGGCAACACTCTGCCGGTAAAGCGGGATATTCGCTATAGCGGGCACAATCTTGCCGGTTATTGCGGAGCCTCTTGGCGGCACCGCAAACCGCAAGCGCAAACGAAGTAGCGCCGGATGAGGCCAGTGCGACCGCGAGACCTCTAGATGCCAAAGGGAAGCAACCTCCCCCCCGTTCGGGGGTTGGACTTTTTGAGGGGCGGGATGTATGGTGGTTTGCTATACAAACGCCAATTCCGTTCATGGAAGCAGAGAAAACTGTCGGGTTGAGCTTTCGGGTTACCCCAACGATGAAGCGCAAACTTGAAGCCGCCGCCGCGCAGGAGCGCAGGAGCCTGACCAACATGTTTGAAGTCTTGGTAGATGATTACTGCCGGATGCACGGCATCGGCGAAGCTGAAGTCAGCAGTCGGGAAGAGGTTGTTTCCACGGGGAAGAAGAGGTCATGAACGGAATAACAAAAACATTGGGGGCACTTCATCCAGCGCTTGGCAGCCTCCATGGTGTACCGCTATACGTGTTCCTCTTTGTCGCTCTCCTGACGGTAGCATTCCTGGCTGGCTACGCGTACAAGGGAACCCAAGTCTGGTGGCAGATTTGGTCGACGTTGCGGGCAATTCGCGCGCTCCGCAGGGACCAAGGCGCTCCCGACCCCGCCGAAGTTGGTCGTGCGTTTCGGTGGGAGCCACTCAAGCACCTCTGGACTGAATATGCCGACACACTGCATGAGCTGCGTGTGGCAGGCTCAGGCGGCGCCGCCCTCACTGAAGTCCGTGCGACCGTGCCCGCCGAGGCGATGTTTACTCGCGAGGTGCTGGTTGATGGGCGCCTATTCGACGACTTCACGCGGCATCTTCCGGGTGTGCTGACCGGGTTGGGCATCATTGGCACCTTCGCGGGACTTTTGGATGGCCTTCAACAGTTCAAGCCTACCCCCATTGAGGACGCTGTAAACGGTCTGGGCCCACTGCTGCTTGGTGTTCAGCATGCCTTCGTCGCTTCGGGGACAGCTATTGCTTGCGCGATGCTGGTGGTCTTCATCAGTCGTCTCGTGTTGGCCTATTTTTATCGGCTGGTTGAGCACCTTACTCATGCCATCGACAGCCTCTACTCGACGGGCGCGGGCGAGGAGTACCTGGCCCGATTGGTCAAGTCGTCGGAGCAAAACGCTACCAGCACCGCTCAATTGAAGGACGCACTTGTGGAGGACCTCCACAAGATGATGACCAACCTGGTTGACCGCCAGATTGCAGCCCAGGAGGCGTCGACCTTGGCGCTCGGCAAGCACATTGGAGAGTCCATTTCCTCCGCCATTGCAGAGCCAATGAGGCGTGTCGGGGAGGCTATGGAGGTCACGGCCCGCGGCAATGGCGAGCAGGTCAATTCGATGCTTGAGACCCTGCTCACCGGGTTCATGGCCAAACTGGAAGATACCTTCGGGGGGCAAATGCGCGGCATCAACGAACAGATGCAGCGGTCGATGGATTCGATGTCGGCTGTTCAGTCGTCGCTCCAGGGACTCCTTGCCGACATCAAGCAGACTAACGAGCAGGCCGCGAATCAGATGAGCGGCACGCTTGAGGACGCCATGAGGAAGGCTGCAGACAACCAGCAACTCCTCACGGACCAAATGCGGGAGTTTGTTCAGGACTTCCGACGACTGGTGACCGAAGAGCAGAACAAGTCCAAGCAGGCGATGGACGAGGCTGTGATGAAGGTTCTCGGCGAAGTGGCTGTCGCCATGGATAGACTAGAAGGTACGCGCAAGGCGGCAGCCGCGGAGGAAGCTGGAAGAAATGACCGGCTGGCTAACCAGACCAATCAGTTGGTTGGTGGCTTGACGACACAGGTGGAGACTCTGATGAGCGTGGTTTCGGAGCAGGTCGCGAAGACTCAACAAAACGTCGATGCACTTGGAGTCGTATCGCTACGGGCAATCGATGGCATGAATCAAGGGGCGTTGACCATGGGCTCCGCGGCTCAGCGCTTCGAGACCGCTGGTGGCGCGGTGTCAGCCGTATTCGAACGTTCGACAAAAGTCGCAGACACGCTGTCTTCCGCTGCTGCTTCGTTGCAGGCGGCATCGACCGCGGTGCAGCGTGGGTTCGAGCAGTACGATTCGACAAGGAAGACCGTTGACACTCAAGTAGCTGCCCTTATGGGTCTCATCGAGACGGTCAAAAGGGAGGCCGGCGTGTCCCAGGAGCTTATTTCCAGCATCAAGGCGAGTGCCGAAGCGATGCGGAAATCGGAGCAAGAGGCTCGCCTGCACTTGGACCAAGTCAACGCCGCGTTGGTCAAGGCATTCTCCGATTTTGGTAATTCCCTGGTCAGCCAAGTGAAGTCAACGATTGCAGAGACCGACCGCCATCTCGCGCAGGGCACTGGGCATCTTAACGGGGTCGTGCAGGAACTTGCGAATGCCGTACAGCGCATGAAGAGGGTCTGACATGTTCGCTCGCATCTTCCTCAAGCGAGGAGGCAAACATGAAGGGGAGAGTCCATTCTGGATTTCCTTCTCGGACCTCATGTCGGCGCTAATGGTGCTTTTCCTCGTGGTGATGGCTGTGACGCTGGTTGCAGTAACACAAAGTATTGATGCAGCGACACGTGCGACCATCGAGCGAGCTGCGGCTATCAACAAAGTCATGGCAATGATTGCCAACGACCCGAAGAGCCGTGGCGTGGGCGTTGACCAGCAGAACTACCGTATCGACCTAGGCAAGGAGGTTCGCTTTGATAGTGGCAGTTACACCATCAGTGTTCCCGCCGGCCAGTTCTTGCGTAGCTACATTCCTGTCCTACTGAAGGCGAAAGACACACCCGAGGGCCAGCGCTGGATGCGAAGCGTCGTGGTTGAGGGTTTTACGGATGAGGATGGGACATACCTCTATAACCTGCAATTGAGCCTAGACCGAAGTCGTAGCGTGGTCTGCGCTCTGTTTCAGAGTACTTCATCTGGTGACGGGCTGACCTCGGAGCAGCTCAGAAAGGTGCAGGAGCTTTTTCTGGTTGGCGGCTATTCCTTCAACTCTATTAAGAAAGACAAGGCAGAGAGCCGGCGAGTTGAATTCAAGGTGGATTTTTGGGGGCTGGACGAAAAGCAGCCAGAGGCCAGCGACGTGCTCAAAGGCAAGGAGTTCGGAAAGTGCTAGCCGCCGCCGCGCTGCAACAACTCAATCGGGACCTCGTCGCCGCCATGGAGTCGATGGGGTTGCATTCCGGTGAGTTTGGCAAACCTGAGCTCGTTGAGAAGCCAACCCGAGAAGCAGAACGCATCTTCCAAGGTTTTGCAGCGGCCAAGCCCAGGAAAGAAGATGCGTACGCTGCTGCGCTGAGCTTTCTCAGGGGCAAGGAGCTGGACTCATGGCAACGAGACCTGGTGGCCTCTGCCATTGGCGAGCCTATCCGCGAGCAGGATGGCGCGATGGTGCTTGGGGCCAGGCGGTTTCCGGCGCTTCTGGGCTTGTACGAATCCGAGGCTAAGCGAGGAGACCTTTGGCGACTTACTTGGCACGGACTGCTGTACTCGTACTTCAATTTCGACCCGAATCTTGCGAACGATGATGCGACGCGCTCCGGCTGGGAGGCGCTTCGGTCATTCCTAGAGAGGACTTGGCCGCTGATTGACAAACAGGCTGGAAAAAACCAGGTTCCAGATTGGGTCAACGTCCTTCGCAAGGAATCAGAGGTACTTTCAGAGAACCCCGTCGACAAGTATTCGCACTCATATCTTCGAGGCGAAACCGGGCCAACCGACCGGCTCGCCGAGGATTTGGGTATCCCGCCGTCGAGCTGGTTCTGGCACGCCCTGGTTCTTGGAGTGGTGCGTCGCGCGACGGCGGAGAGCGATGCGGAGTTCAGAAGACTCATTCCTCAACTAGTCAAGCTAATCCAAGGAAAGCCAGGCTTCCGCGATGAGGCGTTGGAAGTCCTTCTCATTCGGTACCACGCCTGCAAGGGTGCCCCGCATGACGAACGGCTGCGGGACTACGTGTGTCAGCCCACGGTGTGGAAGAATCCGAAGCTGAAAGCCGCAGGGATAGCCACAGCCTGGAACAGAGTCCCTGACCCGGTATGGCAGATGGTGCTCAGTTGGGTAAATGAGCGAAATCTTAAGGACTTCTTCGACATATTGGCTGCCAGAAACAACGCGGATGAAGGTCGACTTGCCTTCTGGTCAAAGTATCTCAAGCAAATCGCTTGGACGAGGTTGGTGTTTGGTGTCGACACAATGGCGCTCAAGCGTAGCAACCCCGGGATTCGGGAGCTGATTGCTCGAGAGGAGGGCGCATATGCGCAGCTAACGAGCAAACCTGAGGTGGATGCCTTCATGATGCAGATTGGCTCCTATCTCATTATCGAGTTCAGCAAGAAGCCGAATGCATGTTACGTCTATCAGGCTGACCAGCTACCGTTCGAGCCCTATGACCGACACTACGAGGGAGGTACAGCTGACCTGGCCGCCGGCTACCGCCAAGACGTCGGTTGCGCTCTTCGAATCGTCCATCGAGAAGGGTGGGGTGATAGAGCAGAAGTCGAACTTCGTCAGTTGGGGATTCGGCCTGACCGCCCTGAGGCGCAAAGAGTCGCGACCGCCGGGGCTGCCACCACTTCAACGGCAGGAAATCGTACTGCGAGTTCCGGAACGGCATCGGGACGGGCGACCGCCAAGTTCGCAGGCCCAGACATGGCAGCGCTGCGGGCACTCGTAACTCGATTCCGTGGCGCATCGATAGATGACAGGCGGAGCAACGCCAGCGGCGGCAGGCTTTGGGTTGAGGACCCACTGCAGAGGACGACGCTCGGCACGGAGCTAAAGGCGCTGGGCTTCAAGTGGGCAAACAACAGGCAGGCTTGGTACTTCCCGGAGAACTGATGGGGCTGTTCGATTTTTTTAAGCGGGCGGCCGCGCCCAAGGCCGATAAGTCGACTCTGGTGACCTCGTGGACTCAGGAAGGGGTACGTATTGAGTTCGCACGTGAATTGACTGAGTCCACGGCCGACGGCTTACTTGAGGCCATACATGATGCCGGTCCTGATGACGTTGTCTTGGGGGCATATCTGGCGCAGCTTGCAGCAGAAGACCGCTGTCGGTTAGACCGGAAGGCCGCACTCATTCCATGGGGTGACCTCTATGACCTGCAGGGTTCTGCAGAACACGTCGGCGCACTTAAGCTACTAGGCCTTCCTCCCCAGGGACCATTGCGGCCAGTGCTTGACAGCTCCGGAACGCTGTCCGGTCGGGACTTCGACCTTACGGTGACAGGTTGGACCGATGGTGCCAAGAAAGTTCACCTGGAACGCTTGGATGGTGCGGTGGCGACAGTTAGTGGCGAATCGCAGATGCTGTCGGCCGCTGCATGGGCTACGGCAGCAGAAGTGTCCGCATTCCGCCGCCGCGACGATAGCGATAGGACGCAACACGCCCAAGAGCTAGCCTGGGGGCGAATTCGCCGAATTGCTGACCGGGCCGGAGCGCTCTATGCGAGCCCCTACCTCGAGACGACCCTTGTTCTGACACCCGACACGCTGCGGCTCCCTCTTTCAAAGCACGACACACCATTCGGGCGGGTACTGACCGTATCTCCAATCTTTGAGGGAGCTCCCGACGGTTGGTTGACTGCCTTCGACGGGTTCAACTCGGTTCAGCCACATTACGACCTCACGCGGGGCTCGGGGCGCATACGAGTCGTTATCTCCGAGCCAGTTCGGAAGGTGCTCAACGTTATCAAACGTGAGATGCCTAACCGCCATGTAGCCGGGGCGAAAGCTGAGAAGTTTGTCCACAATCCGTTCGCATTCCTTGGTGACGCAGCACACGAAGTACTAAAGACGGATGAGTTCGAGGCAGACCGTGCGGAGGCCGGCGCGGTGGCGGCAGTATTCAACATTGTCGCTAGGACCGAGCACGGACGGCTAAATGCGGTCGAACTCGTGGTCACGGAGCACTTTGGGGACGGTTCGGCTAGAACTGATTGCAAAGCGTGTAAGACTGTTGACGAACTGGATGCGTTCCTCCTGGCGCTCAAGGAAGCGCTGGAGCGGGACCGGGAACGGTTTCCCTGGGACGAGTATGACCTGACCCTCGATGCAGAGTCGACCGTGCAGCTTGAGCAGGGACTTCAGCTGGCCCACCTCTGGCGTACACAGCCAGCCGAGCGAATCAGCTTCGACGACGTCTATGAGCTAGACGGCTATAGTGGACGTGTCGAGGGGATTGGCGCAGCCAAGCCCATCTATGTTCCCGTTTTCCAGAAGGAGAAGAAGGAAGAGGGGGATAGCGGTTGGCTGCCATTGGACCTGACACCGATGGTCAAGGTGACCCTGCAAGGGCACGAAGGCCAGGTGCTGGTGCCTCTCACGAAGGAGTGGGTGCGGGACTTCGACAAGCAGGTGCAGGAGGCAGAGGAAAAGGGGCTTCCAGACGTCAAAAATTCCAGTCTGCCGACTCCGATTGCCACCGCTCAAGCGCGGACGCTCGCTGATAGCTTCAAAAGTATGGTCGAAGCTCAAGAGAGCGTTGAAGAAGAACATTCCTCTCAGGCGAAGAAGGAGAAGAAGACCCGTCAAACGCTTTTGGTCAAGACCAATTTCCATGACGTTGACTATTTCGAGGAGCGCAGGACATCGCTGGCGCTGCCGGACGACCGGCAAGCTCAGTTGCCCAAGTGTCTGCGACCTGGCATTGAGCTCAAGCACCACCAGCACTACGGTGTGGCTTGGTTTCAGCACTTGGTTTCGAAGGCTCCCGCCGGGTGCCGCGGTGCCTTGTTGGCGGACGACATGGGGTTGGGGAAGACACTGCAACTGCTGTCGCTACTCGCTTGGTACTATGAGGGCAACCCCAATGCCGCTCCCTCGGTCATCTTCGCACCCAAGAGCCTTCTCGAGAACTGGGCCAACGAATCCAAGAAATTTTTCAATGACTCCTTCCCTGAAGTCTTGGTTCTCTACGGCGATGAACTGAAGGAACGCAAGCAACCGCCTAGCCTTATCGACAACCAGCTGCGAGACAAGGGCATTGAAGACCTGCTGAAGCCGAGCTGGGTCGGACCGGCAAAGGTTATCATCACCACATATGAGGTACTGACCTCATATGAGTTCTCGCTGGCCAAGCAACCTTTTGCATTTCTCATTTGCGATGAGGCTCAGCGCATCAAGACTCCAGGGACGCTGGTCACGCTCGCTGCGAAAAAGCTGAAGGCAGATTTCCGCATTGCGTGTACGGGTACACCGGTCGAGAATTCTCTGGCCGACCTTTGGTGTCTATTTGACCTGGTCCAGCCGGGCTTGCTGGGTGCCCTGGAGGAATTTGGCAAGACCTATCGGCGCCCGATTGAATGTGAGACCGAGGAACAGAAGGAAGCACTCCAGCGTCTCCAGACTGCCATCGCACCCCAGACATTGCGTCGCACGAAGGCAGACATTGCGGCCGACCTGCCGATGAAGTACTTTGCGCTGAAGACCGTCGCGCAGACCAAGCTGGAGTTCAAGCCAGCACTTGGCACTGAGGAGCGTCTGGAAATCCCTCTCACAGAGCACCAGCGCATCCTCTACAAGGGGGGCTTGAAAAAACTTCAGGACGCCGCCAAGGAGTCAAATGGGCGAAAGCGCGCGCAGTTGTCGTTTGGTGCGTTACATCTCATGAAGGCAGTTTGCGCCGAGCCTTACTGTCTGCCGGGCACGAAGTTCCTCGTCGACAGGTCTGGACGAGAAGCGCATCTTGCCAACTCGCCAAAATTGGATTGGCTTCTTGAGCAACTCGATGAGGTCAAAGCGGCAGGTGAAAAGGCCATTGTGTTCACGGAACTTCGCGAGGCTCAGGCAGCGCTGTACTACTTCCTCAAAGAGACCTTCGGTATCCGCCCGTACATCATCAACGGCGATTCTCAGGGCCGTCAGGGATACATAGATAAGTTTTCGTCAAAGCCGGGATTCGACGTCATCATCCTGTCTACCCTTGCCGCCGGCGCTGGATTGAACGTCACCGCGGCAAATCACGTCTTCCACTTCACCCGTGCCTGGAACCCTTCCAAGGAGGCTCAAGCAACCGACCGTGCGTTTCGCATTGGGCAGGAGCGGGATGTTTTCGTGTATTGCCCGACCGTAGTTGCTGACGACTTCAACACCTTTGAGGTCAGATTGGACCAGCTTCTCAAGCGCAAGGCAGGTCTGGCGGGAACAACCCTCGATGATGGAGGGTTGACGGCTATGCTGAATGGTGCCGGTAAGGATGCAAGCTTCAGGGACCTCGTTGACGAGGGCGGCACTGGTGAGGCCATCCCGAAGCGATACCTTACGATTGATGATATCGACCGCATGGATGGTGAGGCATTTGAGGTTTTCTGCTGCCTCTTGTGGAACAAGCAAGGGTTCCAGGCGACCGTGACGCCCAAGAGGGGGGGGGATGGAGGAATCGATGTGATTGCTTTGAAGGGCCGGGAAGGAGAGCTACTTCAGTGTAAGAGTTCGAAGTCGGCCGAGGTTGGCTGGGACGCCGTCAAGGAGGTAACTGCAGGCGCTGCCCGCTATCAAGCGCGCTTCAGGGGCACTAAATTCCGTAGGCTTGCTGTGACAAACCAATCCTTTACGCGTGGCGCAGTGACACAGGCTGAGGCGAACCAGGTAGAGCTTGTGACTAGGTCACGTCTCGAAGAGCTTATAGGTGCTCACCCGGTTTCTAATCATGAGTTTGATGAAGTCTTGCAGGACCTCACTCAGTTCTCCGCGGACGTGATCTAGTCGCACACGGTCCCAGCGGCGCTACGGTCGTCAACGACTTATTCAAGCCTCTGCTTTTTGGCAGAGGTATCATCACGTTCGGCCAACAGTCACAAAAAAACAAACGAAACTAGAGAGAACGACCAATGGATGCAAATGCCATCGCGCTGCTGGACATCTTCGAAAGGAAGATGCGACTCGAAATCCCAATGTTCCAGCGGCAGTATGTGTGGGGGCAGGACCATCAGTGGGAACCTCTCTGGGAAGACATATCGCGCAAGTTCACTGAGTTCATTGAGGACCGCCGAGACGCGCCAGTCCACTTTCTGGGAGCAATGGTGCTGGACCAGAAGCAGACGCATGTTGGTCGCGTCGAGCGTCGGAGCGTAATCGATGGCCAACAGCGTTTGACCACGCTACAGATTTTCCTCGCGGCATTTCGCGATTTCTGTCGCGAGGAAGGCCTCGACGACTTCGCGGTGGAGTGTGAGAAGTACACACTCAACTCTGGCCGGATGGCTGAACCGGAAGTCGAGAAGTTCAAGGTCTGGCCGACCCTCTCCGACCGGTCGCAGTTCGTCGACGTGCTGACGGCGGGCTCGAAGTCGTCCCTCGAGAAAGTTCATCCCCTCACTCGTCGTCCGTACGCGAGAAAGTTCAATCCCCGGCCCCGGATGGTCGAAGCGTATCTCTTTTTCCATGAGCAGATATTTGCCTACTTCAAGGGTTCGCCAGACGAGCCTCCGGTTGGCGAGGAAATCGCGATGGAGCATCGCGTTGAAGCATGCTTTGAAGCGCTCAAGACCGCACTGAAAGTTGTAGCGATTGACCTGGGCGACGGAGATGACGCACAGGTCATCTTCGAGACGCTTAATGCGAGAGGTGAGCCGCTTCTGCCGGCGGACCTACTGCGAAACTATATCTTCTTGCGGGCCGCGCGATATGGCGAAAAGCAGGAAGAACTCTACGAGCAGTACTGGTCAACGTTTGATGAGCCGTTCTGGCGCGAAGAGGTGACACAAGGTCGACTGCGTCGGCCCCGCAGCGACCTTTTCATCCAGCACTACCTTGCCAGCAAGCAGGCTCGGGACATCCCAATCAAGCACCTATTCGCCGAGTACAAGCACTGGGTCGAGCGTGAGAAGCCTTTCTCAAGCGTCCAGGAAGAGCTTTCGGAACTTGCCCGGCAGCGCGACAATTTCCGGAAGATTTCGGTTTCCCACGAATCTCCTTTACTTGGTGACCTAGCCCATTTCCTGAACCTCTTTGATGTCAGTACGGCCTACCCGCCACTACTGGCAATGCTCGACTTGGGTGCCAGTGACGCTGACATGGCCGAAACGGCTAAGATGCTCGAGAGTTACCTCGTGCGTCGAGCGGTTTGCGGCGGTGAGACGAAGGCGTACAACAGAATCTTTATGGCTCTAACGCGGACAGTACGCAGCAAAGGGGCTACTGCCGAGGTTGTCCGCGAATTCCTGATGGCGCTCCGAAGTGCGACAGATGAATGGCCCAGCGACGATGCTGTATCCGCAGCTTGGATGAGCCGCAATGCATACCAATCCCTCAATAATCTGAGGTTGACACACGCTCTCTGGCGCATCAGCGAAACGTATCGGTCGTCCAAATCGGAGAACGTAAGCACCAACTCTCCGCTCACGGTCGAGCACATTATGCCGCAAGGTTGGGTACCTCACTGGCCGCTCGCAGACGGCTCGCAGGGCGTTGAGCATGCGTGGTTCGCCGACGAAGCGGCGCCCGGAGTAGCCGAGAGCCGGCGCCGAAACGAGCTGATTCAGACTTTCGGTAACCTGACGCTTATCACGGGAAGTCTTAACAGTGCCTTGAAGAACAGTGCTTGGGCAACCAAGCGCGATGCGATTCTCACGCACTCTGTGTCACCGATAAACGGTGTGCTTAATCGCTTCCTCACCTGGGACGAGTCGACAATCGAGATACGCGGACGCGAACTGCTGGACCGTGCGTTGATGCTTTGGAGCAGAGGCCAATCTTCGTGTGCAGCTGGATGAGAATGTCGCGGGGCCATCGGGGAAATCAATTTCGATGACTATTGATGAATTCGCGGATCGGGCTACAGAAGCCGGATTGCTGGCGAGGGAAGCGACCTCACGCACTTTAGGCTCGCCGTAGAACCCTTATGGCCTCACCTAAACGAGTAGATGCATGGCGTCAGATTGCGGAAACCGACTTCGACAGCGCGTTTCATCTATTGCTCGGTCGGCTCGTCCATGCCATTGCTAGGCTGGACTTCAATATTGGGCTCCAGTTGCGGTACTGGGGGCACGAGCAAGACGCGAAGATTCGAGAACTTCTCGAGCCTCACACAGCAAAGCTAAAGGGACGCTTGAAAGCTCTGGAGCGCTTGATGTGGGCTGCGTGGACGAGCTCGGACCTTGAAGGCGAGCGAGAGTTTGCGCTGTGGTTCGAACGTGCGCATAGAGCTCGTGGGTTCCGCAATGACTATTCCCACGGCCGTTGGGGTGTGCCAGGGAAGCATCTGCGCACCGAATCGGGAAGACTCTGTGACGCGACTCCGTTGCTTGTCTTCGTGCCGCTCGATTGGGACATGTCGCCCAATCGGGTGGACAAATCAATCGACCTGACGTTGGAGGATTTCGCCGCTCAGGTCGAAGAGGCCGAGCTGCTATCAAGCCAGTACCTGAACCTAGTGACGAAGTATGGCGCGCACCTACATATCGGTCAACGATTGGGCGGAAAGGGCAGCATATAGAGAGAGGGCGATGAATGATACCGGCTGCGGCAGCGATGAGCGAGAGTTGAACGGTATGAATCGCTGCTGGAGTTGAAGAGCAAACAACGGGGTCCACAATAGCCAATGAATGCACGGGTGTCGTTTAGTTACCCTTTTGATGGCCATCCGGCCCCCATTCCGCGGGTTGGGTTGTTTGCCTTTATGCCGGACATCCACCTCAAGCTGTTCGGCGTGTCCGTGCAGGCGGCCTTTGCCGAAACAGGCGCGGGGAATGCATACAGGCGACTAATGAGGCTTGCTGCGCAAGGCAATCCCAGGGAAAAGCTGGTACTGAAAGCCCTGAACGAAATGCTGGAAAAGGTCGGGTCACAAGAAGCCACGCCAGCCTTCATCGATGACCTGAAGCGGGCAATCGCAGGATGCATAGACGCCAGACAGCATGTTGAGTCCCTGACGTTCATAGAAACTCTGTTTTGGGGGTTGGGTATTGAGGTGAGCGAATGGCAGCGCCGACATTGCTATCTGGCAGTGCTGGAACGCTCGGGCTGGCGGACTCAGCAACTGCTTGAGGCCGGTGATGCGGCCGGGGCAGCCGACTTCATGACCAATCATTCCCTGCTGAGCGCCCTACTTTGGCCGGAGGCGCTAGAGGTTCTACGCAAAGCCCCAAACCTGCAGGCGGTTTCTGCCCTTACGACCGCAATGTCCATGGATGCGCATCTGGGGTGGTTGGCCGGCTGGGACCTTGATGACGGCGAGAACAAGGGATTGGAGTCGCCCCAGTTTGCCTGCCTGATACCCTCACGGACAGGACATGGTCGCAACCCTGCGAGCCTGCTTTTCGATGAGCTGAAGCGTCGTCTGAGGGTTTCGTCAGTCTCCGCGATGATGAATAAAGCCAGCGACGTGCCCGAACTGGAGATTGGCACGCTGTATCGTTGGAGTTCGGGAAAGCACTTCCCGGACCCCGAGACAATGGCGGGACTGATGGCCGCTCACGGCCTAGAAGACTCGAAGGACAGGCTGTATCGACAGCACTCTGCCGCGAAGCTTATCAACTTGCTGGGGTACCTTGGACAGACCCTGTCCGCCATCTCGCGCGAGAACGGCGAGCCACCAGCGATGTGGCCTTGGCCCGCCTTTCCTTTTGGCCACCCAGACTTCGAGTCGTGGGCGGCCGTGCGCTATCCCTACTGGTTGGCCTATCACCGTGAAAAAGGCGCTGTCCTGGCGGAGCTCGCCAAGGCAGCGCACGGCACAAGCTGCCAGTAGCTCGACGAGTTAATTGCCCTTCGCCGGCGGGTTGTTGCCGCGGTTTTTTCCGGAATCCTTGAAGGGATTCCGGCTCGGCCACTGGGGATTGTTCGGGTCAACGTTGTAGCTGTGCATGATGCTACTCCTGTAGGTGACGTCGGTCAGTTCCGACGCCTCCAATATCGCCCGTCCGCGGCCAGCAAGCTATGGCAGTGTTTTACCAAAAATGAGCCGCGCGGCATTCCACAGGGAAAACGCTCCTTCAACCCCAGAGCAGGCATCAATTACCCAGGTTCGCGAGGTTCTCACGCCAGGCTGCGCTTGACGAGCGAACGCACGGCTGGCTATGTTCATCCGCATGTGAATGCCTGTGCATCAACGACAGGACGATTGTTGACAATCCCGGCCATTCCGATTCACCCTGTTGTGCCTCGAGAAGCAGGCGAAATATTGCTCAAATAGCTGCCCAATGGGCTTTCGAGCTGCATCGGCCAGACGGCCGCATAATGAATTAGCAATGGGAAATCGCTAAGCAGATGGGGGCCGCCAGGCCAACGGTTATATACTGGCTGCGTCACGATACCTTGCGGCCGCGTATCTCACACGAAGATCTCACGAGACTTAGGAAGCGGTGGAAACATTACTTTCGACAGTCGCGCCTCTTTCCTCGACTCATGCAGGTAAGCTCGAACCTCGTTTGTTCAAGTGTCTTGCTAGAGAGGACCCTGCTTGGCTCAGAAAGGTCTGCGAGGCTCATCGATTGAAATTCCGCGGGCGCTACTCGACAGAGGGCAGCTATCTCGTCGACTGGGCAACGCGTGATGCTGAATACAACGCAGCCGTAGAAGCAGCGGCGTTTCGACTCCGGCAGGTGGACCCATCGAAGGCTCTTAGCCAGACGGCGCTCATGAAGGAAGCGGGGATACCGCAGCAATCAGGAAAATACTGTATGAAGCGTGTCCCTGCGACGATGGCGACAATTGCTCGGCTGACAAAATAAAAACCGAACACCACCTCCGGACAGTGAAGGAACATCTGCTATGTGATTTTTGCGCCTCTTCATCCTGGGCTGCGAGAAGATACAAGTGGAAATCTCTTTAATTTTCGGGGGCCAAAGTTGACGGAAAGGACTTTGACTTTGTGACCCCATCCGACTGGGTCGAAGAATCAAGAGGTTAGCGTCATTCTGGAAAGCACAATATTCCCTTAATTCAATAGTGACCTCGGACATTAAAGTCCTTGCAAAGCATCAGAGTGCTTACGAAATGTATTGATGCCGTCCCGGTTGCCGCCGTCCTTGCCATACGGGAAGCGACTTTCCAGCCTTTCCCCGCTCTTCAGCACACTACATCCTGGGGCAGTTTCCCCTGGAAAGCCCCGCGACGATGGACGAGTGAACCGTCCCGAGCCGCGCCTCGAGGCGAATCGATGTTTGTGCAGGCCGTGCCAGTTCACGCACCCGAGCAGACAAGGTCCCCGATGGCGTGAGAACTAGCGCCCACCGGTATTCTGCACTTCGTCCAGCAGCACGCGCGCAGCCAGCTTGCCAAGATTATTGGCCGCGAGCGGACTGTCACCCGTGAGGAGCTTCCGGTCCCGGAACGTACTTCCATCGATTCCGGTGTTTACTATCTCGACTCCCATAGCCGCGAGTTTTTCGCCAAAGAACCAACGCAATGGGCCGGGCATATAGCCAATATCCGGCGTTTGCTTGTCCATGGCATCTGGGAATGCGCAGATGCGGTAGCCGCGGAACAGATCTCCACCGTTGGGTTCGTCGACGCTGGCCGAAAGTAAGGCGGCAGGCCCGTGGCACAGCGTGATGACGTACTTGTCGTTTTGCATGGCCCACTGCAGGGTTGCCTTCATGTCCGCGCTGAAGGGTAGCCCCATCAGGGCGCCATGTCCCCCAGGGACGAAAACGGCAATGTAGTCTGCATCCTTGTTCAAGGAATTCACCACGTCGGCAAGCTTAAGGGGCTGCTGGAATTTTTGCTCGTACTTCGCGTAGAGGGCCTTTATCTCGGCGTCTTCGGAAGGGAACGCCCACCATTCAAACTTGGCCGGATTACCCGACAATGTAGCAATGTCGAACTCGAATCCCGCGCGGTCAAGGTGATACATGGGCAGGAGGGTTTCGACGGGATGGTTGCCCGTGGAAAAAAAGGTCCCATTTCCCGTCAGGAGATAGCGCTCGTCCGCAGCGACGAGCAGTACCTTCCACCTGCCTCCCTGATAAGCGTCCGGATAGTCGGCATCCGCGAGGTTGGATTTTGGCGAAGTAAATTGCGAGAGTGAATAGGGGGAGGGAAAGAACGCGTTGCGCTCGGCTGGGTCAGGCGTCGGCTGCTTGCTGTCTGTCTGGGACGTCATGATGGGCTTCCTTCTGGAAAGATGCGTTTTAGAGCTTATTTTCCACCGGCTTTTTACATTAAATGAGGGAATTCCCCCCCAATGACCAGCATGGGAGCCTTGCCAACGCAATGATCCCCGCATCGTTGCGGTGTTTGCAAGGAGCCTCCCTGATTGGAGGAGTCTAGTCCAGGTCTTCGGCAATGTAGGCGCAATGCAGAAGTCTGCGTTCCGTCTTAGCCCGCGAGCCAGTCCCTTGCTGTCTGGAGCCGGACCCGGCGGCGCCGGCGGAAGCGATGTTTGCTTGGCGAAGAACGTCGCCGCCTTGGCGGATGGCGGTTGCGTGCCGTCCATCCCGCAACACAACGACGTAACGGCCCCGATTCTACGACCGGGTCGCAGGCAGACCTACGATACGGCCGATGATGCCCATGCAAGCGTCAAGGTGTTGCACATCTTCGACACGCTCGATGGGTGTTGCAACGCCAATGGCCATCTGCCGAAGCGGCTCGGTGACGGCGATGGCCAGAATTGCACCAGCGGCGGCCCTGGGGTCCGGCGCGTTGAGCATCTTGTGGCGATGCTGGCGCTCCAACCATTCTCCCAACAGGGCGCGTCCCCGTGCGATGCCGTTTCGTTCGTACGCGGCCAACAGCTCGCCTTTGCCACGAAAGTCCGTCGTCAGCAGGCGGAACATGCTCACCGCCTCAGCCGTCAGCACGTGAGCACAGATCTGTTCCAGGATGCTTCGCAGGACGCCCATCACCTCGGCGCTCTGCGAAGCATCGATCGCCAGCGTTCCAGCGAATCCGTCCGTCCAGGCGCGCACGGCCATGCCCACGAGTTCGTCCCGGTTCGCGGCTAGGCGATACACCGTCTTTTTCGCCACGCCGGCCTTCGCCGCAATCGCTTCCACGGTCGTCGCCTCATACCCCCGCTCGAGCAGCACCTCCATGGCGCTGGTCACAAGCAGGGCTTGAATTTCGGCTTCCGGCTTGGGCGGACGGCCGCGCGGCTTCTTGTCTGTATCGGTCATCAGGGCAAAGCGGAAGTCTATCGATTTGCGATTATGCGCGATTGTATATTGGAAACGATCATCGTTTCCAATATACTGAAACTCCCCCTCATCCCCGAATTGGAGTTCGGAATGAACAGTACCCAAATGGCAATGCCCTGGCTGGATCACTCCTCGTTGCTGAATCCTGCTCCCATGGTGATCGAGACTGGTTTGCAGCGTCTCGAAGGCGGACCGCTGCAAGTGTCCGTGCGCACCGACCTGCACGGCTGCAAGGGACGTATGCTGGACTGGTGGTTCAAGTTCTTCGAGACGACGCAACACATCAAGTGGTGGCACCCGGTCGATCACGTCGAGCATCGCGGTTGGGACGAGCACTGGAAGCGTGGCGAGAACTACTACGGCGCCAGCATTCACGCTGTCGAGTCGCTGGCAGAGATTCCTCCGGTTGCCGCGAAGTTGAAGTTTCACGATCCGGTCGAAGTGTATGGCGAGGCCGCATTGAAGGATGCGTTCGGTGCCGGTGCCGTTTCGGCGATCATCGCTGCGCGAATCGGCTTCGGCGATAACGTCAAGATGGATGTCAACAAGGACCCGATCACGGGTCAGATGCTTCACGTGGCGCGGGATACCTCGTGGGGTTGCGTGCTGCGCAGCCGCTTCGTGCTCGGGCTGGAGCCCGGCGCCGAACATGTGCCGGAAAAAGTTGGCCTGGCACTGATGCAACATTGCTATACGGAGTTCACCTTCCTGTCGCGCATGCTTGCGTCGCTGTATTACGGTGAGCGCGCGAACGGCGAAGAGGTTCCGATGCCCTGGTAACACGGTGGATGGCCGCTCGTGAACACTGTCCGGGCGACGTAAAGCCAGACGAAAGCCGGCACGCCCGGCTTTCGTCAAACGCCCGTACGCTTGGCGCGGGTGCATGGCAGGCATGGCGGGCATGGCTGGCATGACATCTCCCGCCTTTGCGGCCCGGGTCCGCATTCCACATTTCACATCGTCATGAAACGTCGTGCGGCGGGCGCCGGCATACTGCTTGTGTGCTCTCGATTCCCCTCCCCATGCCCTTGCCGACCGCCATGCCGATGCCGTCCGACCCGCTTTGCGCCGTGACGCACCCCGATCCGGCACCGTACTACCGCATCCTTGCTGCGCAGCGTCCGTTCTATCGCGACGAAGCGCTCGGGCTATGGGTTGCCTCTGGCGCCGCCGAGGTGCAAGCCGTGCTGGCCCATCCCGCTTGCCGCGTGCGGCCGCCCGCGCAAGCCGTGCCGCCCGCGCTGGCGGGTAGCCCGGCGGGCACGCTGTTCGGCGGGCTGATCCGCATGAACGATGGGGACTGGCATGCGCCACTCAAGGGCGTGCTGCGCAAACGCATGGCGTGCCTGGCGCTTGCCGGCATGGGGGCGCGGGTGTTGGCGCTGGCACAGGATCTGCCATTCGACGCCGTCCGGCCCGGAGCTGCCGTGAACCACTGGATGTTCACCTTGCCGGTGCTGGCGGTAGCCGATGCGCTTGGATTGCCGATGACCGGTAAGCCATCCGTGGCGGGCCAGGTGGTAGCCTTCGCGCGGGCCATGTCGCCGCTGGCGACAGCGCAGGAGATTGCCGCGGGGAGCGAGGCCGCCACATGGCTGCAGGCCTGGATGCGCGCGAGCCTGTCATCGGCGCCGCCGCTGGACGCGCTGGTGCACGAAGCGCTTGCCGCCGGCGTGGCGCGGGAGATTATCGCAGCCAATGCGATCGGCCTGCTGATCCAGGCGTGCGAGGCCACCGCCGGCCTGGTCGGCAACATGCTGCTGTGCCTGGGCCGGGATACGTCCCATGGGCGAGAGCGGCCCGCGTTGGACTGCGTGGCCGCACGCGTGCTGCGGGAGGATCCGCCGGTGCAGAACACCCGGCGCTTCCTGGCCGCCGATGTCCGCCTGTGTGGTGCGCAACTGCAGGCGGGCGATACGGTGCTGGTCGTGCTGGCGGCCGCCTCGCTCGGACAGCGCGAGGCGGCGACGCCGGCGCCCTGGACCTTCGGGCGCGGCCACCACGCATGCCCTGGCGACGCGCTGGCGTCCACGGTGGCGCAGGCCGTGGTGGCCGCGCTGCTGGCGCGTGGCGCGGATCCGGCGTCGCTGGCGCACGCATTCCGCTATCGGCCCTCGGTCAACGCGCGCATTCCGTATTTTCTGTGAAGCGATTCAAGTCAAAGTCAAGTCAAGTCAAGTCAAGCAAGTCAACAGGACCCCGCCATGATCGCAGTCATCTTTGAAGTCGAGCCGGCCGAGGGCCGCAAGGACACGTACATGCAGATCGCCGCGCAACTGCGGCCCACGCTGGAGGCCATCGACGGCTTTATCTCGGTGGAGCGCTTCCAGAGCCTGACCAATCCGGCCAAGCTGCTGTCGCTGTCGTTCTTCCGCGACGAGGCCGCGGTCATGGCGTGGCGCAATACCGAGGCGCACCGGCTGGCGCAGTCGGCCGGGCGGGGCGGCGTGTTCGCGGGCTATCGGCTGCGCGTGGCGCATGTGCTGCGCGACTACGGCCTGAATGAACGCGACCAGGCGCCGGCGGACAGCCGCGCCGTGCACGCGCCCATTGCGGCGAGCGCGTCGCCGGCGCGGTGAGGGCGGCATGGAGTCGACCTTCCTGAATGGGCAGACCACGCTGATCGGCTTTACCTTCTTGCTCGCCGGCCTGGTCAAAGGCGTGGTGGGGCTCGGGCTGCCTACCGTGGCGGTAGGGCTGCTGGGCCTGGCGATGCCGCCCGCGCAGGCCGCCGCGCTGCTGGTCGCGCCTTCCATGGTAACCAACGTCGTTCAACTCTACACCGGGCCGCGGCTTGGCGAGCTGGCGCGGCGGATGTGGCCCTTGCTGGCCGCGATCTGCGTGGGCACCTGGCTGGCCGCCGCGCTGCTGCCGCCCAGCCTGATGGTGCATGCCACCGCATGGCTGGGCGCGGCGCTGGTGCTGTACGCGGTGCTGGGGCTGATGGCGTTCCACCCCAAGGTGCCGCTGGCGGCCGAGGGCTGGCTGGCGCCGCTGATCGGTGTGGTCACAGGCGCGATCACGGCGGTCACGGGTGTGTTCGTGATTCCGGCGGTGCCGTATATCCAGGGGCTGGGCCTGGACCGCGAGACGCTGGTGCAGGCGCTTGGTTTGTCGTTCACGGTGTCCACCATCGCGCTCGCGGTGAGCCTGGTGATGCATGGCGCGCTGTTGCACACGCCGGTGCTGGGGGCGTCGCTGCTGGCGCTGGTGCCGGCGCTGGCGGGCATGTTCATCGGGCAGTGGCTGCGCCATCGCATCAGCGCGGCGCGTTTTCGCAAGCTGTTTTTTTGTGGGCTGCTGCTGCTAGGGGCCGAGCTGGCGCTACGCGGGTTTTTCTGATCGGAATGGCGGCGAAGGCGCATTCTTTCGGGGTTGCGCGGGGCATACTGGCTGCTGCGCTGCGGCGAAACACTGCGCATCCAGGCCGGGTGCGCACCGCAGGCCGCGCATTCCCGCAACCCCCGCGCTGGAGATGCCGCCAATGGCATATCGCCGATGACACGACGCAATCGCAGCGGCACCAAGCTCTGGAATACCCTGAGCAAGATCGCCACCCGCAATGTCCAGCGTGCGCAGCGCACGGTTACGAAGTCCGCGATCCGCTCGGCGCTCAAGCAGGGCGAGGCGATGAGCAAGGCGGCGCAGCGCGTGCTGACCGGCGTTGCCTCGCCGGTGCCAACGCCGGTCAGCCGCGGCGGCGGACGCTGGGAGGAGGGCAGCTGGGGGCTGGGGCCGCTAGTGCAGCGCCGTTACCGGCTGTTTATCCCACCGGGCGTGAGCGCGTCGCGCCCCGCGCCCTTGCTGGTGTTGCTGCACGGCTGTGGCCAGGACGCGGCCAGCTTTGCGGCTTGCACCCGCGCGGCTACGCTGGCGCGCAGCGCGGGCTGCGTGGTGCTGATGCCGGAGCAATCGTCGCAAGCTAACGCCCAGCGTTGCTGGAACTGGTTCCGCGCCGCGCCTCGCGTGGTGGCCGAGGCCAGCCTGTTGATGTCGATCGTCGAGCATGTCTGCCAGCACCAGCCGGTTCGCCGTGAACGCGTCTTCGCGCTTGGCTTGTCGGCGGGCGGGGCCATGGCGGTGATACTGGGGCTGCGCTACCCGGACCGTTTTGTCGCGGTCGGCTCGCATTCCGGGGCGGTGCCGCTGAGCGCGTCCAACGCCGCGCAGGCGGCGCGCGTGATGCACGGCAAGGGCCAGCCGGACTTGGACGCGGCGCGCTTTCAACTAGCGGGGCGCCGCCCGCCGCCGTTGTTGCTGCTGCACGGCGATGCCGATCATGTGGTGCACTTCGATAACGCGCTGGCCAGCGCCGCGCTCTGGCAGCAACTGCTGCCGCAGCCACCCATGCTGGCCAAGCCGCGCCGGGTCCAGCGCGGGCAGCGCCGTGCCTACAGCATCTTTGCCTGGTCGAGCGAGGGGGAGCCCTGCATCCGGCTGGTGCGCATCGAAGGGCTCGGGCACGCGTGGAGCGGCGGCCCGTCCAGCCAGGCCTTTGCCGATCCGTCCGGCCCGGATGCATTGCGGATCGCGTGGCAGTTCTTCATGCAGTGCCTGGCGGCGCGCCAGCGTGCCGCGCCAAGGCGGGTGCCCAAGGTGGCCGCCTGACGCCTTGCTTGGCTAGCGCGATTGCGGCGCTTCTATGACCACGTCGCTCTCGGGATACGCCACGCACGGCAGGATGAATCCCTCGTCGCGCTCGTCGTAGCTCACGCCCGGCCACTCGATGCGGTAGCCGATCCGCCCGGCGGCCAGCCGGCACAGGCAGGTGCGGCAGGTGCCGTTGCGGCAGGAACTTGGGAATTTCAGGCCGGCCTGCAACGCGGCTTCGAGCAGCGTCTGCGTGGGCGGGGCGGGAAAAGTGCTGCCCTGCGGCTCCAGGCGGGCGACAAACGCTACCGGGGCCGCCGGGGCCAACTGGGCGGCGGTGATGTCGCGGCTCATGACTGCGCTTGCCCCTCGTCCGCCTCGGGAAAGCGCGCGCGGCCATGGGTGGCGTCGCGCAGCGCGGCCCGGGCCGGCGCCAGCAGGCTGGCCGGCAGCCGGATGGTCAGCCGGGCAGCCGCGCCGTGTTCGGTATGCGCCAGCACGTGGCTCTCCTGCTCGATCCAGCGGCGCACGCGGGCTTCGTCGGCGTAGTCCACCTCCACAACCAGCTCCGCATAGGTGATGCGCTCGATGCGCTGTGCATCCTTGAGCGCCACGGCAATCGCGTCCGTATAGGCTCGCACCAGCCCGCCCGCCCCTAGCTTGACGCCGCCGTAATAGCGCACCACGGCCGCCAGCACGCCTTCCAGCTCATGGTGGCGCAGCACTTCCAGCATGGGCCGGCCGGCGGTGCCGGATGGCTCGCCGTCGTCAGACATGCCTGACTGGCCCCCCGCGAGCAGCGCCCAGCAGACATGGGTGGCGGTGGCGTGGTCGGCGCGCAGGCGCGCCACTTCGGCCATGGCCGCGGCACGGTCGGGCACGGGCAATGCAAAGCCGATGAAGCGGCTCTTGCGGATTTCCAGGTCTGACTGGACGGGAGAAGCGAGGGTGTAGGTCGGCACGGGTCGGGCCGCGTCACGGCGCGCGATGCGCGGCGCCGGCGGGCGGAAAGCTAAAAGGAATCGGGGCACCGGATTGGGGCCTGCGCCAGTGTACCGCAGCCGCCCCGGCCGCCCGGATTGCGCGAGAGGGCTCCTGGATGTCTGCAAGTTCAGTCAGTTTAAACAAGCTGTAACAAATCATTCATAGCATACGCATCGGCCTGAACGCTGCGCGGTTGTCCCCACGAGCGCGCTGCAGGGCAGCGCGCATGGCGCGCCGCCCAATCCTTCACATAACGAAACGGGAAAGAAGAATGCTCGACAAACCGGACGCATCCCGCCGCAAGGCGCTTAAATTCCTGGCTGGCGCCCCCATGCTGCCGCTGGGCCTTGGCGCTACCGCCTTTCTGGTCGGTTGCGGCGGCGATGGCGACGCCGTAGCCGCAACGGCTCCGGCGCCGACGCCCGTCACGCCTGCCGGCGCTACGTTTACGACCGCCGAATTCACCGGCATGGCCGCGCCCACGCTGGCCAACCCGGCCGCGATGGCGACCACCACGGTGGGTTCCAGCCTGAAGGTATCGTTCAGCGACGGCAGCAGCCAGACCTACAAGCTGGCCTACCAGCCCTTCTTCATCACCGGCGACATGGTCCCGGACGGCAAGGGTGGCAGCATCCTCGCCGGTGGCTACTTCGACATCAACAACCAGCCGATCATCGACAAATCGGTGGCCGGCAAGGAACGCCAGTTCTACTCCGACTCGCCCGACGGCACCTCGCTGCTCAAGATCGACGGCGCCAAGGTGGCCGGCGTGAAGGGCAATACGGTCTTCGCCGTGGTCCAGTTCGAGTACACCACGCGTGACCAGGCCGGCGCCAGCGCCTACGGCCGCCTGCCGTCGCCGATCGGCGTGCTGACGCTGGACCAGGACCCCGCCACCGGCAAGCTGACCCTGGTCAAGTACCACAACGTCGATACTTCGTCGGTCAATGGCCTGTGGATTACCTGCGGCGCCAGCCTGTCGCCGTGGAACACCCACCTGTCGAGCGAGGAGTACGAGCCGGACGCCTTCACGGCCAGCACCAACGCGCAGTTCCTGGCGTTCAGCAAGAACCTGCTGGGGACCGCCAGCGTCGTGGCCAACCCGTACTTCTATGGCCACATGCCTGAGGTCACGGTCAATGCCGACGGCACCGCAAGCATCAAGAAGCACTTCTGCATGGGCCGCATCTCGCACGAACTGGTGCATGTGATGCCGGACAACCGCACGGTGCTGATGGGCGACGACGCCACCAACAGCGGCTTGTTCATGTTCGTGGCCGACAAGGAAAAGGACCTCTCCGCCGGCACGCTGTACGTGGCCAAGGTGGGCGCGGGCTTCTCCATCGACCCGGCCGCCCCCGGCGCCGACCTGACGTGGGTCAACCTGGGACACGCCACCAGCGCCGAAGTCGAGGCCATGGCCAAGTCCAACCTGCCCACCGACATCATGGACGTGCGCACGACCGATCCCTCGGACCCCACCTTCACCAAGATCTTCGTTGGCGGCACCGCCAACTGGATCAAGGTCTACCCGGGCAAGGAGAAGGCCGCGGCCTTTCTGGAAACCCATCGCTACGCCTACCTCAAGGGCGGCAGCATGGGCTTTACCAAGATGGAAGGCACCACCGTTAATATCAAGGACAAGGTGGCCTACTCCGCGCTGCAGAACATGATCGACTCGATGGTCCTCAACAACGCCAAGGGCTGGAACGCGCAGAGCAACATCACGATCCCCACGGCGCTCAACGCAGGCGGCGTGATGCAGCACAACCTTGCCGGCGGCCAGAAGGACCTGGGCGGTGCCGCCATCAACAGCGAATGGGTACCGGTGCACACCAAGGCACTGATCGTGGGCAAGGACATCAGCGCGGATGCACTCGGCAACACCGCCGATCCGGACCAGATCGCCAACCCGGACAACCTCAAGTTCTCGGAAAAGCTGCGCACCTTGTTCATCGGCGAGGACAGCGGCCAGCACGTCAACAACTTCCTGTGGGCCTACAACGTAGACACCAAGAAGCTGTCGCGCGTGCTCTCGACCCCGGCCGGCGCGGAATCCACCGGCCTGCATGCGGTGGACGAGATCAACGGCTGGACCTACATCATGAACAACTTCCAGCACGCCGGCGACTGGAGCGGCCTGCACGCCAAGGTCCAGGCCACGCTGGATCCGCTGGTGCGCGCCAACTACAAGGACCGCTTTGGCGCCGCCGTCGGCTACCTGACGGCCGATACCACGAGCGTCAAGACCACTAAGGCGTAAGCGCGGGACAGCTGTTACCCCGGCGCTTTGTTGGGCCCCCGATGACTTTGTCATCGGGGGCCTTTTTTTACGCTCGCGCGCGCGTTCGCCAGGCAGACCGGCAAGCGCATCGGCATCACCCCTGGCCTATACCGGGAACGTTTCGGGCCGCAGGCGTGCGGACCCGCCGAGGCAACATGGACGCGGGACCGGTCATGCCTGCTACGCTTGCGGTAATGCGCGGCCGCCGGGCCAACGCGCCACCGCGGCCCAGACCCAGACCCGTACCCCAACAGGAGCAACAAGATGCCGAACCAAGACGGCCAACACGACGCGCGCCGCATGGCGCCAGCCACAGACCGCAACCGCGACGCCATCCTGGCCGTGCTGCGGCGGGTCTTGCCGCAGAGCGGCCTGGTGCTGGAAATCGCCAGTGGCACCGGCCAGCACGCCGCCTATTTTTCTGCCGCGCTGGCGGGGCTGACCTGGCAGCCGAGCGACCCGGACGCTGCGGCGCGCGAGTCGATCGCGGGCTGGGCCGAGCATGCCGGGCTGGCTAATGTGCTCGCGCCGCTGGTGCTGGACGTGCGCCAGCAGCCCTGGGGCATCGAGGCGGCGCAGGCGGTGGTCTGCATCAACATGATCCACATCGCGCCATGGTCTGCGGCCGAGGCGCTGTTCGCCGGGGCCGGGCGTTTGCTGCCAGCCGGCGGCGTGCTTTACCTATATGGCCCGTATCGGCGCAATGGCGAACATACCGCGCCGAGCAATGCCGCCTTCGATGCGCAGTTGCGCAGCGCGAACGCCGAATGGGGCGTGCGCAATATGGAAGACGTGGCGGCGCTGGGCGAGGCCGAGGGCTTTCGCATGGACGAGCCAATCCCGATGCCGGCCAATAATTTCAGCCTGGTATTCCGAAAATAGGAACTTCATCGCCGAATGCAGGCGGATTGGGCCGCGTGCAATGCGTGGCCGAAATTCGACAAAGCGCGATTGAGGACTGGCGCGCAGTGGGGCCAAGTCTTCGCCGCAATGTCTTTGCGCATGCCACCTTAAGCGTTGGCTTAAGACGCGGCGAATGTCCCGGCGGGCAATGCGTGCGATGTGGGAAATGCGGGAAATGCGGGAAATGACAGGCGGAGCCAGGCGGCGCTAATCGGGAAATGCCGATCGGCCAGGGCGTCTTGAATAACCGGGGATTTGCTCTGGAGATGTCCGGCTGGCCCTGCAGGGCGCCAGCCAGTCAGCACAAAAGTGGTGCGCGGCGGGGACCGGAGCACGGCGCGGATTACCGCGCGCATGTCCGGGCCACCTGCCGCGCTGGCCCGTGCGCGATTTACTTCGCGGCGACAGGCGCTTCTGCCTCGACCTTGACGGCCACGGCCTTCTTCGGCGCTGCCGGCTTGCGGGCAGCCTTCACGACGGCCTTCTTCGGTGCTGCTGCCTTCGGAGCAGCTGCCTTCGGTGCTGCAGCCTTGGGAGCTGCTGCCTTCTTGGCGGCGGCCGGCTTTGCAGCCTTCTTTGCCACGGCAGCCTTCACCACCGGCTTCTTCGCAGCCGGCTTGGCCTTGGCCTTTTGTGCAGCCAGCTTTTCCTTGGCGGCTTGCCTCTCAGCCAGCACGGCCTGCTTGGCGGCTTCAGCTGCGACCTTGATTTCGCGCTTAGCAGTTTCGATCGCCTTCTTTGCATCAGCGCGCAGCTTCAGCAGGCCCTTCTTTGCAGCGGCCAGTTCGCGAGCCAGCACGCTGGCCTTCTTCGCGGGAACTGCTGCCTTCTTGGCGGCTGCCGGCTTGGTCTTTGCTGCTGCGCTGGTTGCGACTTTCTTTGCTACGGCCATTTTTATTTACCCGTTAGTTGTGGAGCGCGGAGTATAACCGGTCGCGCGACATTACTCGCGCGGCGTGAATTCACTGCGCGGATTTCTGGTATGAATGCGTGCGCGGATACAACATGTCTTGCACGGCGACGGCATCGGCATTGGATGCGAATAGCGGGTACGTATTGCGTTTAACGCGTATTGACCTGGACTTTGATGCCGTCGGCCAGCACGGTAATGGCGCCCGGCTCGACGTCTTTGCCGGCAACGTGCAATTCTTCCGGCTTGAACGTGTAGAGCGGGTAATCGCGCAGCAGTTGCTGCGCCACGACGGCGCCGATGGCGTTCAGTTGCTCGCCATATTGCGCCGGCATGCCGGCGACCTGGACGCGTTCGACGGAAGGATTGTCGAGCAGCACGGCGCGTTTGGCCGGGTCGTACCTGAGCCCGCTGCTCAGCGAAAGCGTGCCGTTGATCGGTGGCGCGGGCAGCAAGGTATTGCTGACCTGTGCATCCATCCGGGTGGTCACGCGGTTGTTGGCTTCGTCGAGCAGCAGGCGCGGTTGCGTCAGCTGGACGTCGAGCACCTGGGCGTAGCGCAGCCTTGCCGGGAAACGTTTGTCGACGGCGTCCTGCAGTTCCTGGCGGGAGAATGTGTAGTCGCCGGTCCAGACGTTATAGCCGGCCCAGGCGCTGGCGGCGACCAGCATGGCAAGCGCGGCGGCGGCGGGGGCGGCTTTGCGCGTTGTCAGGGATTTGCGGGGCCGGGTGCGGCATTGCGTCGTCGGCATGCTGTGGTGCCTCCAGGTTGGCGTCTTGCGCGTTATCCCTTCTGACCGCGCCTGCGCCGGCTTTGTTCAATTGTCCACTTGTCCACGTGTCCACTTGTCGGCCAATTGCCCAGTCTGGCCGCGGGCCATGCGCACGATCAATAGTGCGGCGGGAGTTCGTGCTGGGGGCCGTTTTCGCCGCCGCCCGTGCCGCTGGAGCGCATCTGCTGGTAAAGCGCCTGAAGCTGTTCCTGCAGCAGGTCGATCTGCCGCTGCTGGCGCGCCACGGCGAGATTGAGCGTGTCGAGCAGGTCGTCCTGGAAGGCGACCTTGATTTCTAGTTCGGTCAGGCGGGATTCCATTTTGTGTTCTCCATTGGGCCGCGCATTGTAAGGCAGGTGCGGCGCGGCCTTTACTGCATTGTCAGCCTGGCCAGCCGGCCCAGCGTGGCGAGCGCGGCGTCGGTCCGGTCGTCGAAGTCGTGGCCGCAGTTGATGCGCAAGCAATGCCGGAAGCCGCCATGCGCGGAAAAAATCGGGCCGGGTGCGATGCTGATGCCATGCGAGAGCGCGTACCGGTGCAGCGCAAGGCTGTCGGTGCCGGCCGACATCTCGAGCCACAGGAAGTAACCGCCAGCCGGCCGCGTGGCCCGCGTGCCCGGCGGGAAGTGCCGCGCGATGGCCTGCGCGAAGGTGTCCTGGCGCTGCATCAGCGCCTGGCGCAACTGCCGCAGATGCCGGTCGTAGCCGCCTTTCTCCAGGTAGTGAAGGATAGCGGCTTGCGTTGGCGCCGCCACTGTCAGCGTGCTGGTGAGCTTGGCGCGCGCCACTTCGCGCGCGAAGCGTCCGGGCGCGGCCCAGCCGATCCGGTAGCCCGGCGCCAGGCATTTGGAGAAGGAGCCGCAGTGCATCACCAGCCCCTGCGTGTCGAACGCCTTGGCCGGGGTGGGGCGCTTGTTGCCGAAGTACAGCTCGCCGTAGACGTCGTCCTCGATCAGCGGCACTTCGAAGCGCGCCAGCAACCGCACCAGTTCGCGCTTCTTGTCGTCGGGCATCAGGCTGCCCAGCGGGTTCTGGAAATTGGTCATCAGCCAGCACGCGCTCGGGCGGTGGCGTTCCAGCGCGCGGGCGAGGGCGTCGAGCTCGATGCCTTCGCGCGGATGCGTGGGCACCTCGATGGCGCGCAGGCCGTGGCGCTCCAGCGCCTGCAGCGCGCCGTAGAAGGTGGGCGACTCGATGATGACCGCGTCGCCCGGGCGCGTGACGGCCGCCAGGCACAGGTTCAGCGCCTCCAGCGCGCCGTTGGTGATGACGATCTCGTCCGTGTGCACGGTAAGCCCGTCGATCAGGTAGCGCAGGGCAATCTGGCGGCGCAGGCCGGCGTTGCCCGGCGTCATGTCGTCCACCGAGCTCCAGGGGTCCAGTTGCTGGACGACTGCGGCCATGGACTTGGCGAGGCGCGGCAGCGGAAACAGCAGCGGACTGGGAAACGCGGAGCCGAGTGGCACCAGCTCGCGCTGCTTGGCCGACGCCAGCACGTCGAAGACCAGTTCGCTGACATTCAGCGTGGTGGATTCGTCCGCCGGTTGCGACGCGGCCTCGGGCTCGGGTGGCAACACGCGGCGGGTGCTGGCCACGAAATACCCGGAGCGCTGGCGCGCGATGATCAGCCCGCGCGCTTCTAGCAGGTAGTAAGCCTGGAACACCGTGGAGGGGCTGAGCCCGCGGCTGGCGCTGGCCTGGCGCACGGAGGGCAGGCGGTCGCCGGGCCGCAGCGTGCCGGCCTGGATCGAGTGCGCGATATCGTCGGCCAGCGTTTCGTAGAGCGTGCCGGGCGTGGCTTCCCCGTCATTTCGCTGGGGGGTGTCTGGCTTGCTGGGCGGCATTGGAGATCCACTGTTTGGCGTATGACTGATTTCCGGAAACTGTATCGTATCGGCGCGATGCGCGACACGGTGCATGGGGATATTCCGATGTGGCAGATTTGCTGCGGCAACATGTCGCGCCGGAATCCCTCTGCTCCGGTTGTATCGATCCGATCTGATCCTGTTCGGGCCGGCCTTGTCTCCTTAGCATTCAGCGCTGTCCGTAAGCCACGGCCGCCACGGCGCCGTCCTGGGAAGTGCAAGGAAATCCATGGATCCCACGAGTCTGTTGTTAGCTACCTTCCTGCTGTCGGTTGGTGGCCTGTTTGCTTTCATCTGGTCGTTGCGCAAGGGCTTGTTCGATCTCGAAGCCGCCGGTGCGCGCACCATCTTTGCGCCCGGCGAGGTCGGCCAGCCCGAGGAGCCGTCGAGCGATGCGGCGCAGCGCCAGGCGCTCTGGGTGGGCGCGGCGTCCAGCCGGGTGGCGCCGGCCGCCACCGCCGCCGCGCGCGCCGATCTCGAGGCAGAGCTGGCGGCGCGGCATGAGGCTGATCGCTCCAGCGCTCTGCCGGCCCTGCTGATGTTGAGTTGTGCCGTGGTCTGGCTGGTGGTGGCGTCCGCCGCCGGCCTGCTTGGTTCGCTCAAGCTGCATATGCCCGACCTGCTGACCGGGCAGGCGTGGCTTTCCTTCGGCCGCTTGCGCACGCTGCACCTGAACGCGGTCGCGTACGGCTGGGCGCCGATGGGGCTGCTCGGGCTGACGCTGTGGATGCTGCCCCGCCTGCTGCGCACGCCGCTGCTGGGCGGGCGCTTTGCCATGATTGGCGCGCTGGTCTGGAATGCGGGGCTGGTGGCGGGACTCGGCAGCATCGCCGTGGGCATCAATGCCGGCCTGGAGTGGCTGGAGATCCCGTGGCAGGTGGGCCTGCTGTTTGCGCTGGGCGGGATGATGATCGGCCTGCCGCTGGCGTTCATGCTGCAAAAGCGCCGTGTGCATCATCTGTACGTGTCGGTCTGGTACATCGGCGCGGCCTTGTTCTGGTTCCCGGTGCTGTACGTGGTGGCCAAGATCCCGGGCGTGCATTTCGGCGTGGAGCAGGCCACCATGAACTGGTGGTTCGGGCACAACGTGCTGGGCCTGTTCTATACGCCGCTGTCGCTCGCCTCGGTCTATTACTTCCTGCCCAAGGTGATCGGGCGGCCGGTGCGCTCGTATAACCTGTCGCTGCTGGGCTTCTGGACGCTGGCGTTCTTCTACGGCCAGGTCGGCGCGCACCACCTGATCGGCGGCCCGATTCCGCCGTGGCTGATCACGCTGTCGATCGTGCAGAGCGTGATGATGATCATCCCGGTGACCGCGTTCTCGGTGAACCAGCACCTGACGCTCAAGGGCAATTTCGGCGCGCTGCGCCACTCGGCCACGCTGCGCTTCATCGTGTTCGGCGCCATCATGTACACGCTGGCATCGGTGCAGGGCTCGTTCGAGGCGCTGCGCTCGCTCAACGCGGTGACGCACTTCACGCACTTCACGGTGGCGCACGCGCACCTGGGCATGTACGGCTTCGTGTCGATGGTGATCTTCGGCGGCATCTACTTCGCGCTGCCGCGCATTGTCGACGCGCCGTGGCCCCGGCCCGCGTTGATCTCGCTGCATTTCTGGCTGGTGGTGGCGGGCTTCTCCACGTACCTCATCACGCTGAGCATCGGCGGCGTGCTGCAGGGCCTGGCGCTGCTGGACCCGGCGCGTCCCTTCATGGAATCGGTGACGGTCACGCTGCCTTGGCTGCAGGGGCGCTCGCTGGGCGGCGCGTTGATGACGCTCGGCCATCTGGTCTTTGCCTTTCACTTTGCCTTGATGGTCTTGCGTCCTGCGGCGCTGGCGCAGACCGATCGCATGGTTTCCCAAGCGGCTGCCTGAACATGGAAAACGAACTCAAACTTGTGGGCGGGGCCATGGTCACGCTCTCGCTCGCCACCTCGGCCATGATCGTGGTGCCCTTCCTGCAGCTCAAGGATGTGCCGGCGCCGGCGGCGCTGGCGCCCTACACCAGCGAGCAGTTGCGAGGGCGCGAGGTGTATCTCGCCAACGGCTGCATCGCCTGCCATACGCAGCAGCCCAGTTCCACCGGCGCGGGCCGCGCCGACGGCGCGCGCGGCTGGGGCCGCCCGTCCGTGGCGGCGGACTACCACTATGACAGCCCGCCCTTGCTTGGCACCATGCGCACCGGCCCCGACCTGTTCAACATCGGCGTGCGCCAGCCGAGCGCCGACTGGCACCTGGGCCATCTCTACCAGCCGCGCGCCTACGTGGCGGACAGCATCATGCCGGGCTATCCGTTCCTGTTCGAGCTCAAGCCCGAAGGCGCCGTCGGCAAAAGCGACAAGGTGGTCGCGCTGCCCGGCGGCACGGTGCCGCCGGGCAAGGTGGTGGTGGCCACGCCCCAGGCGCTGGACCTGGTCGCCTACCTGATTGGCCTGCGCCACACCTACCCGGTGGTGGAGCAGGCCGCAGCGGCGGGCGCAAGCAGCCAGCCGCCGCAGCGTGCCACGCTGGCATCCGCCTCGACCTCGCCATCCAGCCCGTTCGGTGCGGCCGCGTCTTCTCAATCCACCTCTTCTCAATCCACCTCCAGCCCGCCGGCGCCACGCGCGCCCGGCGCGCAAGCCAGCCACGATGAAGCCCTCGCAAGCCCATAAGACAGAGAACGCCGATTCCGTCGAGCAGCACAACCCGGTGCCCAAGATCGTGCTGGCGCTGGTGTGCGGCCTGCTGGTCTGGGCCATCAGCTACATCCTGATCGAGCGCGCCGACGGCAGCGCCGCGCTGGGCGACCGGCGCGACCTGGCCGCGCTGGCAGCGCCGGCGGGGCAGGGCCGTGTAGCCGACGGCAAGCTATTGTTCGCCGCCAATTGCCAGGCTTGCCACCAGGCCAGCGGGCAAGGCATTCCCGGCGTGTTCCCGCCGCTGGCGGGCTCGCCCTGGGTCAACGACGATCCGGACCGTCTCGCACAGATCCTGCTGCACGGCATGACCGGCCCGCTGGAGGTGCTCGGCACCACCTACAACGGCGCCATGCCGGCCTTTGGCGAGCAGTTTTCCGACCAGGAGATCGCGGCGCTGGCCACGCATATCCGCAGCCAGTGGGGCAATGGCGCCGCGCCGGTCGAGGCCGCGCGGATCGCGGCGGCGCGCGCGGCTTCCGTCGCGCAAAAGGCGCCCTGGCACGGCGGCGAAGCGCTGCAGGCATTCACGACCACGGGAGGCGCCCCCAAGCCATGACGCGTGCGTGGAGCAAGACGCTGGCGATGGTTGCGCTCGTGCTGGTGCTGGCCGGCGCGGCGGTGTTCGCCACAACGCGGGGCTTGCGCACGGTCAGCGCCGATGGCGCCCGGCGCCTGGACCTGGCGCGCGCCCCGCGCGAGCTGCCGGCGCTGGCATTGGTCGACCAGGCGGGCCGGCAGCTCGCTTTTGGCGGCCCCATGCCGCAGGGCGAGGGCGTTGGCAAGCGCGACAGGCCCGTCACGCTGGTGACGTTCGTCTATACCCGATGCCTGGCAATCTGCCGCACCAGCGCGTCGGGGCAGGCCTGGCTGCAGCAGCAATTGCGCGAGCGCGGCCTGCAGGACCGCGTGCGCCTGCTGACGTTGTCTTTCGACCCGGCACGCGATACGCCCGCCGCGCTGCGGGCCTATGCGCGCACGCTGCGCGCCGATCCCGCCATCTGGACCTTCGCCACGGTGGCCGAGCCCGCGCGCTTGCGCGGCCTGCTCGACGCCTTCGGCATCGTCGTGCTGCCCGATGGGCTGGGCGGCTACTCGCACAACGCCGCGCTGTTCCTGGTCGACGCACGTGGCCGGCTGGCTGCCGCCTATGACGTGGAGCGGCCGGACTTGGCGCTGGCCGACGTGCTGCGCAGCCGGCTGTGAAGGTGCGGCTTGCACCCGGTTGGCAAGCCTGCCTGCCCGGCTTGATGCTGGCCGTGGCCGCGTTGTTGCGCCCATGGCTGGAGGCGACCATGGCCAGGCATATGGGCCTGGAACTGCCGCTGCTGGCACTTGCCGGCTGGTGGGCGGCGCGCTGTGCAGGGCTGCGGCTGGCGGCCTGGCTGGCGCCATGGAACGCGGCGGGGCTGCCGGGCCTGCTGGCGGCGTGGTGCATCGTCAGCTACTGGATGCTGCCGGTGGCGCTGGACGCAGCCACGCTGGCGGGCCCCATGGGCATGGCCAAGGTGGCGAGCATGGTGCTGGCGGGGCTGCTGGCGCGCGCCTCGTGGCAGGCCGCCGGCCCCGTGGTGCAGGGCTTCTTTGTCATCAACGGCGCCTGGATGATGCTGAGCGCCGGGTTGCTGTACCAGGAGGCGGAGTCGCAACTGTGCAGCACCTACCTGGCCGATGAGCAGCTGGCGGCAGGCCGGGTGCTGGTGCTGTGGGGGCTGGCCTTGCTGGCGATGTGGCTGTTTGCCGTTGCCAGCCGGCTGGCGGTGGATCGCGAGCCGCTCACCTAGGCCCGCAAGACCGCCCGCAGACCGGACAGCATTGCCACGTGAAATGACGTGGTGTAACGTTACGCAGTCCTGCGGGACCCGGATGTTTGTTTCTCCGCCCCGGCCTGCTTAGAGGCTGTTTCAAAATGAAGCGAAGCGGTTCTGGCTAGGCGCGCGGCCGCAGACAGTACAAGTGGTACGCCAAGGCCGCGCAACGACGCCAGAATCTTTTTGAAACGGCCTCTTTCGGATTCCCATGTATCAAGTTGCGCACAACGCCTTTGCCACCATCGCGACCCGTCCGGGCGCGGCGCGGCCGTGCGCCGCCTTTGTACCGCTCGCACCGCCCGTCACTCCTGCGCCGCGCACGCGGGCCGGCCTTGCGCCGCCGCCCCCGGCCGTGCTGGGCTGATCGTCAGCCCGTCTTTTTTCGGCTTCTTCCTTCTTCGGCTGGTTCCCGCCTGATGCCAGGGCGCTTTTGCGTCCGCGCGGCGCCAGTGTGCCGGGGCGCGCCGGCGTTTTCGGATTACCGTGACAGGTGAAACCCATGGATTTGAACAAAAATGCACTGAGCGCGCATGGCTCGACCGCGCTCTTCGTGCTGCTATGGAGCAGCGGCGCCATCTTTGCGCGCCTCGGGCTTGAATACGCTTCTGCCTTTGCCTTGCTGGCCGCGCGCTTTGCGCTGGCGCTGGCCGTGCTGCTGGTGCTCGCGGCCTGGCGGCGGCGCTGGTTGCCGCGGCCCGGCACGCGCTTGCAGGTGGTCTGCTCCGGGTTGCTGCTGACCGGCGCGTATTCGATCTTCTACCTGCTGGCGCTGGCGCGCGGCATGACGCCGGGCGTGCTGGCCACGCTGCTGGGCGTGCAGCCGATCCTGACCTTGCTACTGGTGGAGCGGTGCTTCTCGGCGCGCCGCCTGGCAGGCCTTGCGGTGGCGTTGGGCGGGCTGGTGCTGGTGGTCTTCCAGGGGATAGCGCTGGCGCGCATCTCGCTGCTGGGCATGGGCTTTGCGCTCGGCGCGCTGGCGTGCATGACGATCGGCGCCATCCTGCAAAAACGCATCCGGCAAGCACCGCTTGACGTGATGCCGTTGCAATACGGCGCGGGCCTGGCGCTGTGCCTGCTGTTCGTGCCGTTCCAGCCGATGGCGGTGGTGCCTTCGGCGGGCTTCGCGCTGTCGCTCGGTTGGCTCGCGCTGGTGATTTCGGTGGGCGCCACGTTGCTGCTCTACCGGCTGATCCAGGCGGGCAACCTGGTCAACGTCACCAGCCTGTTCTACCTGGTGCCGGCCGTGACCGCGCTGATGGATTACCTGTTCCTGGGCAATCGCCTTGCCGCGCTGAGCCTGGCAGGCATGGTGGCGATCGTGCTTGGGCTGGTGCTGGTGTTCAGCCAGAAAGCAGGTAGCCCCGGGTAGCCTGAAAGCCAGGCCGGCCCCGGCGTGCAACGCGCCGAAGCGGCGCGCGGCGGCCGGGGCCGGCTCGCATCGGCGTGCAGCGTATCAGGCGTGTGCCAGCAGCTTTTCCGTGCGCCGCGCCGGCAGCGCGAGCGCTGGCACGGCCTGCAGCAAGGGCGTGGCAGCGGTGCCCACCTCGAAACGCGCGGGCGCTTCCTTGGCCAGGCGGCGCAGCCGCTCCAGCCGGGCTTCCACGCGCGCGTCGGGCTGCGTGTCGAGGCACAGGGTAGACGGGCACGCCACGCCGAGCCTATCCAGCGCCTCTTTGAAGTTGGCCGGTGTCAGGCCCTCGGCCGGATTCACGCTGACCACGTGCGGCAGCAGGTGCGCGTATTGCGGGTCTTGCATCGACGCCGTGTCGCAGGTCAGGATGGCAAAGGCCTGCGGTGCCGGGCGGTGCGCAAAATAGGCCGCGATGCGGGCTGCGTGGCCGCCGGGGATGTCGGGGGTCATGCCTTCCACCTGCAGGTCGAGCTGCTGCAGGATGGCGGCGGGAACGCCGCGGCGCCATGCCTCGGATACCACCACGCGCGCACCGGCCAGGCCGAACAGGCGCCGCACGAATCCGAGCGCGACGGGATCGAAGAAGCGGACGTCGCGCAAGGTGCCGGTATCGGGGATTCCGCCCAGCCGAGCCTCGGAGCGGCTCGAATAGAGGACACCGGGGACGTCAAGCATGATGAGGCGTTCGGACATGATTTCCTATTGGGTTGCAGCGCCGGTTGGCACGTTTGAAGATTACGACGCATCCGGGAAAATCTGGAGAGGCGGGAAGTGCCTAAGTTGCAACATATCTGTAACTTGAGATGCGACTTCGTAAAAATCAGCGATTCGCCCGGGCTAGTTGTTTCGGCGCGAAACAACTAGCCCGGGCGATTCCGGTTTTCATGAAACCAGCAAGCGGCGCCAGCGCGGCGCTACAGCATGCCGGTGACCGCCGCCAGCCGCTCGACGCTCCAGCCCTTGCCCAGCAGGATCATGCGCGTATGCAGGTCATCATGCACTTCGCGGCTGACTTCCTGCCCGAGATAGGTCAGCGTCTTGTAGCGCAGGTCCACATAACCCAGCACATGGTCCTTGGACAGCGAGTGCCACAAGGCATTGGCGCCGGCGGACTGCCGCGCGCCCGTCATCAGGCACAGGCCGGCGTCCAGCCCCCAGCGGTAGATCGCGGTGGCCAGCCCGCGGCGCTGGTAGGCCGTCTCGTACTTGGAGTGCGGCGCGCGCAGGTAGCGGTCGGCGCGCCGCCCCACCTCGATCAGGCGGTTGAAGACCGTGTAGCCCGCCAGGCGCTTGCGCGCCACGTCCTCCACATAGACGTAGTACTCGCCATCCGCCTCGCGGTAGCGGATCACCAGCTCCGGCGAGTCGGTGGCGATCGCCGGGATGCCGTGGAGGCGGTCGCCCGGCCGGTGCAGGCGGCCGTAGATGGAACCGAACTCCTGGTCGAGCTCGGCGGGGCGGTGGCTGACATCGATGCGCAGCTCTAGCCTGCGCGCAAGCCACGGAAGCGCCATGATGGACATGTCGTTCTTTCTCCCGGAAGCAGCGGCGGTTAGACCGGCATGTGCTGGAAGCCCCGTGCCAGGGCGAACACTACGACCATGAAGAAGGCCAGGACCAGCAAGACTTTGTAGAACATTGCTTATCTCCCAAGTGAAAGGTGAGAACGTGAGAACGGTGAAGGAACAAGGGCAAGGTGTGCGGTGGCATATCAGCACATGGCAGGTTCCTCCCACCACCCGCTCACCAGGCCGTCGGGCTTGCGCACCGCCAGCACCTTCGCGCTCGCCGGCCACGCATCGACCCTGACATCCAGGCCGGCGTACACGCCATAGCCAACGCCCGCGCGGATCTCGTCGCCCGCCTGCAAGCCTTCGCCCGCCTTGATGGCGCATTCGGCAACGATGGCCTCGAGCGCCTTGATGCCCCAGCCGGCCTCCAGATGCATGCCGCAGCGAATGGAGGCGCCACACTCGATGCCGTGGCCGGCGCGCACGGTGTGGCGTGCATCGATGACACCGCCGGCGCGGATGCTCTTGCCGCAGTGAATGGCCGCTTGCCCGATCAGGTCCTGCCCGGCCACCGCGCTGCCGGCGAGCGCGATCTTGCCGCCGCACAGCACATCCCAGCCGGCCTTGAGGTTGGCGCCGCCGGTGATCGCGTCCTGCACGTCGATGCCCCATGTGGCCTTGATATCGCCGCCCGCTTCGAGCACGCCGCCGCTATGGATGCCGCCGGCCGCCGCGAGGCTGTCACCGGCCACGATGGCCCGGCCCGCGCGTATGCCGCCGCCGGCCTGGATGCGGCCCCCGGCGCGCAGCGTGGTCCCGACGTCGATGCTGCCGCGCACCACCAGCGAGCCGGCAAAGACCACGGCATCGGCGTCGATGCTGTCCACGGCGAGTACAGCGTCGGTGGGCCCGAACTGCGTCAGCAGCCAGCAGGCGTCGTCAACGCGGCCGTCATCGACGAGGGCGTCGAGCAGGTGCTGGTAGTCGCTGCCGCCCTGGCGGTTGCGCACGAACCAGCGGTAGCCATCGGCGCAGGGGCGCTTGGCTTTGACAAAATTCTTGGTGAGCTCCATGGCGATGAAGGCGTGCGAAGTGAATGCCGCGAGCGTGCCGCGGCAGGAAAAAGGCGTGCAGGGCCATGACGGTGCAACGGCTAAGCCGAGGCACCGTGCTCAATCAGAGATTGATGAGAAAGTAGACGACGGCGACGGTGCCGATCGCACAGAGGGTCTTGTGATAGATCGAAGACGAAGACATGGTTTTTCCCCCAGGTTGCACATTGGACAAGGGGCGCGATGCGCGCCCTCAGGCAAAGTGCCGTGCGGGGAAAATCAGGACCTGGCTGGTGTGTCCTGGTTTCCCCGCACGGCCTGGAAAAGCACGGCGGCGAAACCATAGGTGTTGACCGCGGCCGGTGTGGCGCGCAGCGAGCGCACGCTGCCCTTGGCCGCGCACGCACGCGTTGCCACCGCATGCATGGCATGGCGGCGGACTGCGTTGCGGTGCGAGGCGAGGAGCATGAGGTCTCGAATGAAGGGTGGAAAATCCTGGCAAGCGTGCCGCCGTTTTTTCAGGCAGCACGGACTCTTATGCCATATCGGGTAGGGCTTGTCCAGCCAGCCCCACTCGCTGGCGGACGCGAGGGGGGGCATCCTGGCCGGGCATCTCGGCTAGGATCGTGCGTCTTCACGGGAGGGGGCGCCACATGCTCGAAGCCATCGGCCTGGGCAAATCGTATGGCACGCGGGCGGTGGTGAAGGACGTTGCCTTCACCGTCGCTGGCGGCGAGATCACGGGCCTGCTGGGGCCCAACGGGGCCGGCAAGAGCACCACGGTAGCGATGCTGTGCGGCCTGGTCGCCCCCGATGCCGGGCGCTGTGCTGCGCGAGCGCACGGCCCAGGCACTTGCGCTGGTGGGTTTGTCCAAGCGCGCGCGGGACAAGCCTGCGCATTTCAGCGGCGGCATGAAGCGCCGCCTGAACATTGCCTGCGCGCTGGTCCACGATCCCGACATCCTGATCTTCGACGAGCCCACCACCGGGGTCGACCCGCAAAGCCGCAATGCCATCTTCGACAGCCTGGAAGCGCTGCGCGAGCGCGGCAAGGCGCTGCTCTACACCACGCACTACATGGAAGAGGCCGAGCGCCTGTGCGATCGCATCGTGATCATGGACCACGGGCAGTTGGTGGCCAGCGATACGCTGGCCGGGCGCTGCGACAGGATCCCGCATTGCAGTTGCGCGAGCTGCCAGCCCAGGCCGCCGACGATGCGGTGCGGCAAGGCAAGGTGCAGGTGGCCGTGACCTTGCCGGGCGGCTTCGGCGAAGCGGCGCCGCGCGCTGCGCTGCTGGGCAGCCGCATCGTCAGCGGCGCGCTCACGGCCACGATCCTGATGGCGCTGATCTTCGGTGCCGCCATTGCGTTCTTTGGTGTGCGCATCGACGGCAGCGTGGCCGGCTTTGTCGGTGTGTTGCTGGCCTTTGCCGCGCTGTTCGCGCTGCTGGCGATCTGGCGTTTCGATTGGGAGGAGCCAGCAGGCAGCGCGTAAGTGTCCGGCCACGCGCCAACTCCTGGAACCTAGAATGAAGGTGTCCTGTCCCCACGGGAGATCCCATGCATCTCGAAGGTTCCTGCCATTGCGGCGCGGTCAGCTTCAGCCTGGAGTGCGACTCGCCTTATCCGTTCATGCATTGCTACTGCTCGATCTGCCGAAAGACGGCGGGCGGCGGTGGCTATGCCATCAACCTCGGCGGTGACGCCGCCACGCTGAAGGTTCGCGGCAAAAAGCATGTCGGCATCTACCACGCGGTGATGCGCGAGCCGGGCAAGCGCGCGCGCCGCTCGCCGGCCAAGCGGCATTTCTGCCTGAAATGCGGCAGCGCGTTATGGCTCTGGGATCCGCGCTGGCCGGAGCTGGTGCATCCGCAGGCGTCCGCCATCGATACGCCGCTGCCCAAGCCGCCAGAGGTGGTGGAGGCCGCGCTGGATTTTGCCGCGCCCTGGGTCGATGTGCCCAAGGGGCGGGGCCATGTGCACTGCGGCACCTGGCCCTCCGAGTCGCTTGCCGAGTGGCACAGGCGCCGCGGCCTGCAAGGCTAGTGCGCCAGCATGATCCCCGCGGTGGCGATCAGGCACAAGGCAAAGGCGGCGCGCAGCCGCCGCTCCGGCATGCGGTGGGCGAGCGCCACGCCCCACGAGATGGTCAGCATGCCGCCGAGCGACAGCGGGATGCCGCTGGCCCAGTCGACATGGCCGGCATGGGCATAGGTGGCCAGCGCCACCACCGCGCCGGGCGTGACCAGCGCCAGCGCCAGGCCTTGCGCCGCCGCCTGCCGGAACCCGAACAGCCCAACCAGGGCCGGCGCCGCCACCACGCCGCCGCCCACGCTGAAAAAGCCCGAGAACGCGCCGCCGACCACGCCCAGCGCCGGAATCCAGCGCGGTGACAGGCGTGCTTGCTGCGCCGTGGCGGCGCGTCCTGGCAGCAGCCGCCAGAGGAAATAGAGCGCCAGGCCGATCATGAAGCAGGCAAAGATGCGGCGCAGCAACACGGCGTCGATGGCGGTGGCCAGACGTGCCGAGGCATAAGTCGCCAGCACCGCTGACAGCCCGAGCACGACTGCCGTGCGCAGCGCGATGCCGGCGCGGCGGCGGTATTGCCAGAAGCCGATCAGCACATTGGGCGCAATCATCACCAGCGCGGTGCCCTGCGCCAGTTGCTGGTCCATGCCATAAAGCAGGCCCAGCGCGGGAATGGCAATCAGCCCGCCGCCGATGCCGAACAGCCCGCCCACGGCGCCCAGCGCGCTGCCCAGGCCAAAGATCAACAGGGCGGACAGCAAGGACGGCAGCAGGGAATGGTCAAGCATGGAATACAGGAGGCGGCGCTAACGGCAACAGCATGGCAACAGCGTGCACTGCGGGGTGAGTGATAACGCCCCGGGCCGACGTTCCGGTGGGGGCCAAAAGGCACAAAGCGCGTAATGATACGCGGCTTTGGCGACCCGCCTGCTGGCTACTTTCCTTTGTCATGAAAGCGGCGTATTTGTCAGGGTTTTCCCTCGAAAAGGGGGTGTTCGAGGGTTTTTCCCCAAATTTGTTGGCCGCGTGAAAGGCGTTTGTAATGCAGTTCGGTTGGAATGCGCTCGGGAGATCGTTCGCCGCTGCCGGATACCGGCAAGAACACGTCGGGTTCCACGGAGATGCGTGAATATTCGCTAACTCGGTGCACCGAACGGCGGGCATGGTCGTTTACCGCACACTTAAGTCGAACCGAGCCAGATTGATCGTGTCTTTTTCCATTCCTCGTTTCCTGCTGCTAAGCCTTCTCGGCGCCGTTGCGGGCGCTGCCGTGGCCGGCTCTAATGTGCCGCAAAGCGCACCCTTGCCGATGGACGGCCCCTGCGTGGCGCCGCCGTCCAAGGCGACCCTGACCCTCGCCCAGGTGCGGGTCGATGCCGTGCGCTGCAACCGCGACATCATCGCGGCGCGGCGCAATGTGGAGGCTGGCCAGGCCGATATCCAGATTGCGTCGCAGCGGCCCAACCCTGTGCTCAGCCTGGGCGTGGCCAATATCAACCCGCATGCCGGCTTCAACTCGGGCGGCCCGCGCAGCAAGACGGTGGACTCCACACTGCGTGTGGACCAGGTGATCGAGACCGCCAACAAGGCAGGCTTGCGGGTGGATACCGCGCAAGCCTCCAGCCGCGCCGCTGGCGAAGTGCTGCAGGCGGTGATCACCCAGCAGGCGAGCCTGGTGGACCAGGCGTTCTATCAAGCATTGGTGAGCCAGGAACGGGTTGCCGTGCTCAACGAGACGCTGGCACTCTACGGCCGCACCCAGCAAGCCAACGAGGCTCGCCTGAAGGCTGGCGATGTGTCGCGCGCCGATGTGGCCAAGCTGCAGCTCGATGTGCTGCGCGCACAAGCCGACCTGCGCAGCGCCATGGCCGACCATGCCAGCGACAAGGCCGCGCTGGCGCAGGCCATCGGCGTGCCCGGCACGCTGGCCGACAATCGCCTGACGCCCGACTGGCCCGCCCTGGATGTGCCGGTGCCCCAGCCCGACGCCGACACCGTGCAGCGCCGCGCGGACGTGGCGGCGGCGGAAGCCCGCCTGGCTGCAGCCGCCAGCGCGCGCGACCTGGCCCGCGCGGGGCGCGTGCCCGATGTCACCGTGGGCGCGCAGGCGGAGCACTACCCTGTCTCGGCCGCCAACCAGACCGGCAGCGGCAACAGCTTCGGCGTGTTCGTGTCGATCCCGCTCTACGTGCGCCACAGTTTTGGCGGAGAAGCCCGCCGCGCCGAGGTGGATTACTACGCCGCGCTGGATGATCGCAACCGCGTGCTGCTCGAGGCGCAGAACGAGCTGGAGCGCTCGCGCAACCAGCTTGAAGCCACGCGCCTGTCGCTCAAGCAGATGGTCGAAGGCGTGGTGCCGACCGCCGAGAGTGTTGCCGGCAGCGCCGAGTTTGCCTACGCCAAGGGCGCCAGCAGCGTGCTGGACCTGCTCGATGCGCGCCGGGCCTTGCGCCAGACGCGCCTGGACGCTGTCAACGCGCAAGGCGATTTCGCCAAATCCCTGTCGGCTTACCGCGCCGCCCTGCAGTCCTCACCCAATTCCCAGGCTCGCCCCGATGTACCGCGTCCTTAATTCCGTGTCTGCTCCGATGTCCGTCCCGATGACTGCTAAGCCTGCTTCAATGTCCCCCGTACGTGCCGCGGCCCGCCATGGCGTCGCCGCCCGGCTGGTCGCGTTTTCGCTGGTCGCGCTGGCGCTCGCCGCCTGCGGCAAGAAGGAAGCCCCGCCCCCCAGCGACGAACCCAAGGTCAGCGGCAACACCGTTGAATTTCCGGCCACGGTCAGGACGCTGCCCGGCATCGTGGGCGAGGCCGTCAAGAGCGGCGGCGAGCGCATGCTGAGCCTGCCAGGCCGCCTGGTCTGGAATGAAGACCGCACCGTGCGCGTGTCGACGCCGTTTGCCGGGCGCGTGACCGAGGTGCTGGTGCAGCCGGGGACCAACGTCAAGGCGGGGCAGGCGCTGGCCATGCTGACCTCGACCGATTTCGGCGTGGCCCAGGCCGACGCCCGCAAGGCCGCGGCCGACGCCGCCTATGCCGGCAAGGCGCTGGCACGCCAGCGCGAGCTGTACGGTGCTGGCGTCGTGGCGCAAAAGGACCTGGAGCAGACCCAGGCCGACGCTGCCCGGGCCAATGCCGACCTGCAGCGCACCCAGGCTGCCTTGCGCCAGTACGGCGCCGGCGCGCAGGGCGAGGGCGCGAGCAACCGCTTTGCCTTGCGCACGCCGATCGACGGCCTGGTGGTGGAGCGCAATATCAATAACGGCATGGAGCTGCGCCCCGACCAGCCGCCCACCGCACCGCTGTTCCTGGTGACCGATCCCGGCGAACTGTGGGCGCAGGTCGACGCGGCCGAGGCCGACATCGCCCTGTTCAAGCCTGGTGTGACCGTCCAACTGGTGTCGGCCGCTTATCCCGGCGAGACCTTCGCCGGCAAGGTGGTCAAGGTGGCCGATTACGTGGATCCTGCGGCGCGCAGCGTCAAGGTGCGTTTGTCCGTGCCTAACCCGGACCGTCGCCTGAAGGCCGAGATGTTCGTCACCGCCAAGCTGCAGGCCGCCTCCTTCCAGGGGATCGCGGTGCCGTCCAAGGCCGTGTTCCTGGCCGAGAACCACCACTTTGTGTTCGTGCGCACGGCGCAGAACCGCTTCGAGCGCAAGCAGATCAAGCTGGGCGTGTCGCTGCCCGGCATGGCCGAGGCAGTGGAAGGGCTCAAGGATGGCGACGTGGTGGTGACCGACGGCAACCTGTACCTGCAGGACATCCTGCGAGACGCCACCGCGGTCAACGCGGCGCGCGCGAGCGAAGCCAGCAGCGCCAGCGCGAAGCAGTGAGGAAGACCGCCACATGATTTCGCGTATCGTCCATTTCGCCCTGCACCAGAAGCTGTTCGTCTGGCTCGGCCTTGCCATCTTCATCGGGGGGGGCCTTGCGGCCTTCAAGAACCTGCCGATCGAAGCCTTCCCGGATGTCTCCGACATCCAGGTCAACGTCATTACGCTATACCCGGGCCGCGCCGCCGAGGAAGTCGAGCGCCAGGTCACGATCCCGATCGAGACCGCGCTGGCCGGCACGCCGAACTCCGTGCGGGTGTTCTCGCACACCCAGTTCGGCCTGTCCTTCCTGATGGTCACCTTCAATGACAAGGCCACCGACGTGGTGGCCCGCCAGCAGGTGATCGAGCGCCTGCGCGGGGTGGACCTGCCCGACGGCGTGCAGCCGGAGCTGGCGCCGCTGTCGACCGCCATCGGCGAGATTTTCCGCTTTCGCCTGACCGGCAAGGGCTACAGCGCGCAGGAACTGCGCACGCTGCAGGACTGGGTGGTGGAGAAGAACCTGCGCCAGGTCCCGGGCGTGGCCGACCTTGTCACCATTGGCGGCACCATCAAGCAGTACGAGGTGAACCCCAACCTGGCGAAGATGCGCGACGCCAAGATCTCGCTCGCGCAACTCTTTACCGCCCTGCAGCGCGCCAACTCCAACGCCGGCGGCGGCGCCGTGGCCAACGGGCGCCAGCAGTTCCTGCTGCGCTCGCTGGGCAGCTTCCGCACCTCGGCCGATATCGCCGATGTGGTGGTGTCGGAAGTCAATGGCACGCCGATCCTGGTCAAGGACATTGCCGAGATCAGGACCGGTTCCGCGCCGCCCCAGGGCCTGATGGGCCAGGACGACGAGGACGATATCGTCTCGGGCATCGTGGTGATGCGCAAGGGCGAGAACCCCTCGCTGGTGCTCGAAGCGCTCAAGAAGAAGATCGACCTGCTGGACAACTCGATCCTGCCCAAGGGCGTGAAGATCGTGCCCTACTACGACCGCTCTACGCTGATCGACAAGACCTTGCACACGGTGTTCGGCAACCTGGTCGAGGGCGCGCTGCTGGTGATGGCCGTGCTGTACCTGTTCCTGGCCAATGTGCGTGCCGCGGCCATCGTGGCGATGGTGATTCCGCTGGCGCTGCTGTCCACGTTCATCGGCCTGACCTGGGTGGGCATTCCCGCCAACCTGCTGTCGCTGGGCGCGATGGACTTCGGCATCATCGTGGACGGCGCTGTGATCGTGGTGGAGAACATCTTCAAGCGGCTGGGCGAGCTGAAGGAAGCCCAGATCAAGGACAGCCGCGCGCGCATGCACGCCATCCTGCAGGCCACCACCGAAGTGGGCCGCCCGACCGTGTTCTCGATGATCATCATCATCGCCGCGCACATCCCGATCTTTACGCTGCAGCGCCACGAGGGCAAGATCTTCGCGCCCATGGCCTACACCGTGACGGGTGCGCTGGTCGGCTCGCTGATCATCTCGCTGACGCTGGTGCCGCTGCTGTGCCACCTGTTGCTGACCAAGAACATCGCGCATGAAGACAACTTCATGGTGCGCCATAGCAAGCGCCTCTACGAGCCGATGCTGGCCTGGGCGCTCGACCACAAGCGCACCGTGGTGGGCATCTCCGTTGGCCTGCTGGTGGCAACGGTTGGCGTGGGCAAGTTCCTTGGCAGCGAGTTCCTGCCGGAGCTGGACGAAGGCTCGATGTGGGTCAGCTTCGACCTGCCGGCGTCGGTGTCCATCGACGAAGCGCGCGACCAGGCCCGCCGCCTGCGTGGCGTGATTCGCAAGACGCCCGAGGTCAATACCACCATCTCCAAGGTGGGCCGCCCGGACGACGGCACCGATCCCAAGCTGATCAACACCGTCGAGATCCTGGTCGACCTGAAGAACGACAAGCAATGGCGCGCGGGCTACGACAAGCGCAAGATCATCAACGAGATCAACGCCAACCTGCGCCAGTTGCCCGGCATCGAGCCCAATTTCTCGCAGCCGGTGCGCGACAACATTCTTGAGAGCATCTCCCAGATCAAGGGCCAGATCGTGATCAAGGTGCAGAGCGACAGCTTGCAGCAGAACAAGCGCGTGGCCGACCAGATCCTGGCCAACGTGCAATCGGTCCAGGGCGTGATGCGCGCCTTTATCGACCGCGACGGCGAGCTGCCGCAGTATGTGCTGGACTTCGACCGCGCCCAGGCTGCCCGCTACGGCATCAACGTGGGAGACGTGCAGGACCTGATGGAGACCGCGCTGGCCGGCAAGGCAGCCACCGAGCTGTGGGAGGGCGAGAAGCACTTCAGCGTGGCGGTGCGCCTCAAGCCTAACGAGCGCCAGCTGCCAAACCTGCCGAATATCTTCCTGCAGACGGCGGACGGCGCGCAGGTGCCGCTGTCGCAACTGGTGCACTTCCGCGCGGCTTCCGGCGCGATGAACATCAGCCGCGAGAACGGCCAGCGCACCACGTCCATCGGCATCTTCATCCATGACCGCGACATGGGCAGCGTGGTGAAGGACATGCAGGAACTGGTCGCCAAGAACGTCAAGGCCGACGACGTCAAGATCAGCTGGTCGGGCGAGTTCGAGAACCAGGAACGCGCCATGGCGCGGCTGTCGATCGTGGTGCCGCTGTCGGTGCTGGTGATCTTCCTGCTGCTGTTCAATGCCTTCAAGTCGTTCAAGAGCGCGACCCTGATCATCTCAAACATTCCGTTCGCGCTGATCGGCGGCGTGTTCGCGCTGTTCATCACCGGCATTCCGCTGTCGGTGTCGGCTGCGATCGGCTTTATCGCGCTGTTCGGCCAGGCCGTGCTCAACGGCGTGGTGATGGTGACCTACTTCAACCAGCTGCGCGACGAAGGCATGCCGGTGCGCCAGGCCGTGCTGACCGGCTCGATGGACCGCTTGCGCACGGTGCTGATGACCGCGCTGCTGGCCATGCTGGGCCTGTTCCCGATGGCCATCTCGCGCGCCATCGGCTCGGAGACGCAGCGCCCGCTGGCCATCGTCATCATCGGCGGCCTGATCACCGCCACCATGCTCACGCTGATCGTGCTGCCCACGCTGTATGAGTGGATGGTCGGCCGCAACTGGCCGGACGAAGAGAACGGCAATGGCAACGGCAATGAGAACCGCTTGTCGGATTCGCTGCCGGCCTGATCTTCCGGTTGTTGCCTGCCTCGAAAGCCCGTCACCTTGGTGGCGGGCTTTTTTATTTCCCTGACCCGCCCCCCGGTCCCTTCGTCACAGGTTGCGCAGCGCGCGGCTGCAAATGCGGCGGGTGGCGGCGGCCGGCTCATGCAGTTGCCAGCGCTGGCACAGGGCGCGTACCCAGTCGGGACTGTCCTTGGCCGCATCGTTGAGCCAGTTGGCCACCGAGTCCTGTACATAGGGCGAGGGGTCGGCCTTCAGCGCGTCCAGCAGCGGCAGGGCCTGCGCGGGATGCTTCTTCAGCGCGGCGATATGCGCGCACCATACTCCACGCGGGCGAAGTGCTTCGGTGGCAAAGCGGCGCAGCCGCTCGGATGGCGACGCCGTCCAGGCGGCAAGCAGCGCGATGCCGGTGTCGAGGTCCGCCGCGAGATGCGGCCGCACTGCCATCCAGGCCCATTCGCGCACGCCGAAATGCGGGTCGTCGGCCAGCGCCCGGATGGCCGCGAGGCGCTGGCTCAGGTCCAGGCCCGGCCGCATGCCGGCCATGAAGCAGGCCCAGCCGCGCACGGTGTCCGATGGATGCGCCTGGCAACGTGCGATGCCCGCGGCGCCAAGCTGCTCCATGAGGATGGCGCCGATGCTGGCCATGCGCTTGAGGATGCCGAGCTGGCTGGCGGCTTCGGCTTGCTGCATGGCGGCTGGCGGGAGTTTGGGAAACACGGCGCGCAGCAGCGTGACCTGGTTCAACGCCAGGCATTCGGTGAGCGTGGCGCTTTGCAGTTCGCCGCGCTCCAGCGCGGCCAGGATGTCGGCGGGAATGTCCGCCGCCCGGCTCGCGCCTTTGCGTGATGCCGGCTGGGCTGCTGACTGGTTCATGCCAGGTCCTCCGGCACGCCATGGCGCCTGGCCATGCCCGCGGAAACCTTGCTTAGCAGGCCGTCGAGCAAGGCGCGCTCCTGTGCGGACAAGTCACGGAACAGGCTGGCGATCCAGCGGCCATGCTCGTCGAACACCTTCTTCGCGACCTGCTTGCCCTTGCGGGTGAGCCGGATGGTCAGGGCACGCCGGTCCGTGGCGTCGGCATGGCGTTCGATCAGTGCCTCGCGCTCCAGCCCGTCCAGCAGGCCGGTGATGGTGGCGCGCGTGACGCCGGCCTGCTCGGCGAGTGTATTGGGCGCCAGCCCGTCCCTGGCCGCGTTCAGCAGGAACAACAACACGAAACGGCCTTCGGACAGGCCATGCGGCGCCAGCAGCGCAGCGCAGTTGCGGTCGATCGCGGACGCCAGCGACAGTGCCCGGAAACACAGCTGGATGCTGTCCAGGCCGGGCAACTGGCGTCGTTCGGCTTCGTTGAGCAGGGCGAGGTACTTCTGTTCGAGTGCTTGCATGGTGGCGCCATATTATATGGCGCCTAACTAGTTGGCAAGCGCGCCGCCGGCTGCCTTCAGGGCAATCCGGTCGACCAGCAACACGATGACGGCACCGATCGCCGTCGCGGCCACGCGGTCCATCAGCATGCCGCCGTCGGCCGGCCCGCTGGCGCTCATGATCATCACCATCAGCGGGGTCATGACTGCCGAGTAGGCCAGGTAGTTGCGCAGGCGCAGCAGTGGCCGGATGCCGGCCAGCCATCCCGCGTTGAATGCCACCAGCCAGTACGGGAGCTGGTGGCCCAGCAGCAAGCTCGCGCCAAGCACGCCGAGAAGGGTGCCGGCCACGCGCTGCGTGGCCTTGACGGCAAAGCCTTCTGGCTGCCGCTGCAGCAGGATCGCCACGGTCAGCGTGATCCATTCGAAATGATGGTTCGGGAACATCCCGCGCAGGATGCCGGCGCAGCCCAGGCCGAGCACCAGCCGCAGCGTGTACTGCCACCCGGCCCACTGCGACAGCGTGCGCCGCCATCGCCGCAGGCGCTGCGCCGTGGTGGGTAATGGCAACGGCAATGGCAAGCGCGTGTCCGCTTGCGGCAGCGCTGTGGCCCTCGGCGCGAGGAGCAGGCACAGCAGACAGGTCCAGAGCGCGCCGGCCAGCGCGAGCAGGAGAAAGCCTGCCCGATGGGGCGCAGCGCTTGCCGCGCCTGTGGCAATGATCAGGAACAGGACGAAGCGCGTGGCCGCTATCGCGAGCGGCCGGCTGTAGCCGCCGAGGCAGGCCGCCGCACCGGCCAGCAAGAGGACGATGGCATCGGTCAGGATGCCGTGGCCCGCCAGGGCTGCCGCGATGCCCGCGGCAGCCGCAACCGGTGCAAGCAGGGCCGCCAGTGGCCTGATGCGGGCTTCGTCGCGTGCGTCGATGCCCGAACCGGCAACCGCACCGGCGCCGATCGCCAGGCTACCAAGCGCGGCGGCCTGGCCGAGCGCGATCTGCCCCGTGGCGCCGGCAAGCAGCAGCGGCATGCCCATGCCCAGGGCTGCCGCGAGCATCTCGCGAGGATGCACCTGCGCGCCGGCAGGCCAGTGGATGGCTTTGGCAAGATGGGTCTTCGCGCTCAATGTCCTCTCCCGTGATTGCGGGACTCCGCGGCCAGAAAATCGCGCGGCGCCTGTCCCAGCGCGCGCCGGAACATGGTGGAGAAGGCGCCGGCATTGGCATAGCCGGTTTCGGCCGCCACATGCGCGAGCGGCTTGCCGCGGCTCATCAGGTCGACGGCGTGCGCCAGCCGCAATTGCTGGCGCCAGGCGGCAAAGCTGGTGTGCAGCTCGGTGCGGAACAGCCGCGCCAGGGTGCGCTCGCTGGCGCCCGTCAGCTCGGCCCATTGGGCCAGGCTCAGCGCCGACCCTGGCTGCTCCATCAAGGCATCGCACAACGCTTTAAGGCGGCGGTCGGTGGGCAAGGCCAGCCCCGGCCAAAGCGTGGGCGCGGTGCGCAACTCCTCGATCAGCAGGGCCGCGCTTAGCTGGCGCCGTGGCGCGGACAGGCTGGCCGCGTCGGCCAGCGCCACCATCAGGTTGCGCATCAACGCCGACACTTCCACGACCGCGCAGGCGGTGAGCGACAGCGGCGCCGCCTGCGGCAGCACATAGCAGGCGTGCAGCGCTGCGTCGCCCAGCGTGACCACCTCGTGTTCCACATCCGGCGGAATCCACACCGCGCGCATGGTCGGGACCACCCAGGTGGTGCCTGCCGCGGTCACCCGCATGCTGCCGCGCAGGGGGCACGAGATCTGCCCCCACGCATGCCGATGGCGGCGAATGATGGCGTTGGGCGGCGGCAGGCGCAGATGCACGATGACCGGCTGCTCGGCGGTGGGCTGGGTCAGCGGGACGGGCTGGTAGGTGGTGCGTGGCATCTGGCTCGGCGCGGCTTTGGCGCAGGGTTTCGGGTGTGGCTGGTATTCGTAAGAAATTGCCCGAGAAGTGTAACCCGGCCAGATTGGCGCGTCCTACGATGGCGCTCATCGCATGGCACCACGGAGTTCCCTCGCATGAGCAATACCAGTCAGCCCGGCTTGCCGCCCCCGGCCAGCCTTCCCGGCAATCCCGCCGCTTCCAAGGCGCCACCCGCCGCAGGCCCCGCGAGCGCGGGCAAGCTGTCGGACAGCGCGCGCGCCGCTATTGTCATCGCCCTGTGCGTGGCGGTGGTATGGCTGGTGGGCCGCGCCACCGGCGCGCCCGGCGGCCTGGTGCTGGCGGCGGCGCTGGTGGCGTCCACCGTTTGCTGTTGGGCGCTGGGCGCGTTGCCCGAGCCGGCTACGACGTTGCTGTTCTTCCTGTGTGCCGTCGTGCTGCACGTGGCGCCGGCGCCCGTGGTGTTCTCGGGCTTTGCTTCTACCGCGTGGTGGCTCATGTTCGGCGGCGCGGTAACCGGCGTGGCCTTGCGCCAGACCGGGCTGGCGCAGCGCCTGGCGGCCATCATCTTCCGGGGCCGGGTGGGCAGCTATCGCCAGGTGATCGGCACCGTGGCGGTGAGCGCCGTGGGGCTGGCATTCCTGACGCCGTCGACCACCGGGCGCGTGCTGCTGCTGATGCCGATCGTGCTGGCGCTGGCCGACCGGCTTGGCTTCGCACCGGGTTCCAACGGCCGCATCGGCATGGTGCTGACCGTGGCAGCCGCCAGCTATATGCCGCCCACCACTATCCTGCCGGCCAATATCCCCAACAGCGTGTTGCTCGGCGCGGCCAGCTCCCTGTATGGCGTCAACCTGAGCTATGGCAGCTATCTCCTGCTGCATTTCCCCATCCTCGGCTTGCTCAAGACCGTGATACTGGTCTGGCTGGTTTGCCGGCTGTTCCCCGAGCGTGGGCCGATCGCTGCACTCCCGCGCGAGCAAGCGAGCGCGCCGAGCCGGCAGGAGAAGCTGCTGGCCGTGATCCTGGTGCTGGCCGTGGCCGGGTTTGCCACCGATACGCTGCACGGCGTCTCGCCGGCCTGGATCTCGCTGGCGGCATGCATCGTCTGCCTGTTGCCGGGCGTGGGCCTGGTTTCCTCGCGCATGCTGGCCGAGCAGGTGCACCTCACGCCTCTGATCTATGTGGCCGGCTTTCTCGGCCTGGGCGCCGTGGTGGAGTCCACCGGGCTGGGGACCGCCATCAGCACGGCACTGCTGCGCTGGTTGCCCCTTGCGCCGGGGCATACCGCCGCCAATGTGGCCGCGCTTGGCGCGGTCGGGGCGAGCCTGGGCCTCATGACGACGCTGCCCGGCTTGCCTGCCGTGCTGACACCGCTGGCCAAACAACTGGCGCAGGCCACGGGTTTGTCGCTGGAAGCCGTGCTGATGCTGCAGGTTCCCGTGTTCTCCACGGTGTTCTTCCCTTACCAGTCGCCACCCATCGTGATCGCCATGCAGCTCGGTGGCGTGGGGCTGCGCGACGGAACCCGCATGTGCCTGGCGCTGGCCGCGCTGACCTTGCTGGTGCTGCTGCCGCTGGATTACTTCTGGTGGCGCTCGCTGGGCTACCTGCCTTGAGCGCGCTGCCAGGGAGCTTGCGTCAACTCACGCATGATCTCGGCCTTCGACCTCTACCTCTGGATAACGCCAGCCCCGGGTAGGCGGCCAGTGCCGGCCTGCACTTCGCTGCGGAACCACAACCCGCAGGCGCGCCGCGTTGCTCCTGAGTCACCCCGGGGACAGAGAGCGCATCCTGCGCTCATTTGTCGCGGGGCGGCGACCTGTTCTATTGACACTCCTCCGTGCCCGCCAGTTTTTTTTCGCGTTCCAGGGGCAATGACTGCATTTAATGTCAACCGGACGTATTACTATTCGTTACGAAATATTACGGAGCGGAAACACTTGGCCCGCTGGCCCCCCACGCCGCCGGCCGCGCTCCGTGATCCAGGCAATGCCTGGCCGTCTACCCTGCCACCATCATGGCGGGCGCGGCGGTGTTGAATCGTTAGCGCAGCACCACAAGACCGGGTACCGGCTTTGCTGCATCGGGAACAGGGGAGCATCAAGTGGTGCAAGGACCAATCTCGAGCCTTCAATGGCTGTCGGGGCTGAATGCCAGGGGATTTTTTCACGATCTCGGGCCTTTTTTCTATTTTCGCTATCTGGCGGCGCTTACTGCGTTGTCGGCGTTTTGCCACCCGCCGGGTGGCAAGAAGTGGGTTTTCAAGCGTCTCAAGCTGATCTGCCGGTCCGCATTCCGCTTTGCCGCGGTGCGCAGCTGGTTGCAGGCGGTCGACTCCTGCGCGCTGATGCAGCGCGTGGCCATGGCCAAGCCCTCGCTGCTCGAGCGCCCGTATCGCCCGCTTGGCGCATTCGGGCTGAGCTTTCGCGAGCGCATGCGTACGGTGCTGGATCACTACCGTGCGATGAGCACGCTGGTGCCGCCGGCGCTGAGCGAACGCGTCTACGTGGGCGGTGGGCTCGAATGGGCGATGGGCGATGGCCGCTATAGGCTGCGCCTGGCCGATTCCGGGCCGAACCCCAAGGAAGGCGAACTGGCCTTTTATTGGCTGGACACGGCCAGCGGCGTGTGCCTGAGCCAGCTCAGCTTCTACCTGGCGCAGCGCAAGGACGGCACGGAGATCTTCGTCGGGGGCCTGCAAGGCCCCATGGGCGAGAGCAGCCGCGACCTGATCCGCGAATCCACCAAGGCATGCGAAGGCCTGCGTCCCAAGGATGCGGTCATGGAAGCGCTGCTCGGCTTTGCCGCCGTGCTCGGGGTGCAGCGCATCGTGGGCGTCAGCAAGAAAAATCACGTGGGCCGCCAGCGCCATACCCCGCGCGAGATCCGCTGCGACTACGAGGGCTTCTGGATGGAGTCCGCGGGCCAGCCAATGCCTTGCGGCAATGTCGAGGTGCCGGTCAACCAGCCGCGCCGCGATGTGATGGAGCTGCCGTCCAAGAAGCGCTCCGCGTACCGGCGCAAGCTGGCCCAGGTAGAGGCCATCCACGCGGCCGTGCATGGCTGGTTCGCGGCGCCCGCCGTGCCGCAGGCAACCACCCCGGCGCCCACCCTGACGCAGGTCATTGCGCCGGGCAGCGCGCAGCCGCTTGCAGCGTGAGCCAGGGCGGTGACAAGCCGCGATGGACACACACAGAAAAGCGCGGGCTTCGGCCTGCGTTTTTTTTGCGCCAGTGACGGGACTACAGTAAACCCTAGTAGTCTAGGTTTATAGACCTTATTAAAGTAAGCCACTTCCGTAAGCCACCTACGTAAGCCACTTCCGGCCGGCGCTAACACGCTGGCGCCCATGGCTTTCGCAGCCGCTGCGTTGCTCCCGCTATTGATGCCGAATCCAGCTTTCACCGCCTTGCCTGCCTCCAGCGACCTCTTGTCCCGCAGCCGCCAGCCGGTCTACCTCCAGCTCGCCACGATCTTCCGCCGCCATATCGAGAGTGGCGAATGGCGCCAAGGCGAGCGCATTCCGTCGCTCGAGCAGCTTTGCCGCGAGTTCGGCGTGGCGCGCATGACCATGCATCACGCGCTCTCCCTGCTTGACGAAGAAGGCCTGCTGACCCGCGAGCGCGGGCGCGGCACGTTCGTCAAGGCAAGCTGCCGCGAGCGCCGCGCGATGAGGCTGCCGGTGAGCTGGGACCAGGTGGTGGCCGTCGGCGAGCAGCTTGACACCGAGGCGCTGTCCGAGTCCGACGGCACCGTCACCTTGCCGGACGAACTGGGCATGCCTTGCGCCGCCACGCGTGCGCCGGGCTATCACTTCCTGCGCCGCCTGCACCGGATCGAGCAGCGCCCGTTTGCGCTGGGCGAGGTCTTTATCGAGGCCAGCGTGTTTGCGCGGGAGCCCGAAGCGTTCCGCCACGGCGCTTCGGTGCCGGTGCTCGACCGTTTCCCCCAGTTGAAGGTCACTGCCGCCAGGCAGCGCCTGTCAATCATTGCGGCGGGCGCGGAATCGGCCGCCAGGCTGGCCTTGCCCGTTGGCGCGCCGGTGGCCGAGTTGCGGCGCTATGCGTGCGTGGACGGCGTGATCGTCTATTACGCGCGCATCGAATTCCCGAGTGAGTTCGTCTGCCTGGATTTTGACCTGCTTGCGGCCGGCGCGGGCGCCGCCCCCGTTTATGTCCCACCGCGCCCGGCCGCTACGCCAGCGGCGCAGTCCTGATGCTTGTCCACCAATCCATTCCCTGATCCATTCCCCAATCCGCCAACCGGAAATGAACGAGATGCCGAATACCGACCGCAACCAAGGTAGCCATGCAACCCAGGGCAACAACGGGCAGAGCGAGATGAACGGCGCCGAGAGCCTGGTCAAGACGCTGCTGGCCTGCGGCGTGGACACCTGCTTTGCCAACCCCGGCACCAGCGAAATGCACTTCGTGGCCGCGCTCGACCGCATTCCCGGCATGCGTTGCGTGCTCGGCCTGTTCGAGGGCGTGGTGACCGGCGCGGCCGATGGCTACGCGCGCATGGCCGACAAGCCGGCCGCCACGCTGCTGCACTGCGGCCCGGGCCTGGCCAATGGCCTGGCCAACCTGCATAACGCGCGCCGCGCGCAGACGCCGGTGATCAACATCGTGGGCGACCAGGCCACCTATCACCGTCCGTTCGACGCGCCGCTGACGGCCGATACCGAAGGCTGGGCGCGCCCCGTCTCGGTCTGGACCCGCACCGCCACGGATGCCGCATCGGTCGGCGCCGATGCCGCCACGGCCGTGCAGGCCGCGTGCGCCGCCCCCGGTGGGGTCGCCAGCCTGATCCTGCCCTCGGATGTCTGCTGGGATGCCGGCGGCAAGGTAGGCGTGCCGCTGGCGCCGCTGCCGGTGCCCAAGGTCTCGCCCGACGCCGTCCAGCAAGCTGCACGCCTGCTGCGCTCGGGCCAGCCCACGCTGATCGTGCTGGCCGGCACCGCGCTGCGCGAGGTGCCGCTGGCCGATGCGCACCGCATCGCCGCTGCCACCGATGCGCGCCTGATCACGCCGATGTCCAACGCCCGCGTGTCGCGCGGCCGAGGTCGTTTCAACGTGGATCGGGTGCCCTATTCCGGCGACGTGGCGCGGGACAAGCTGGCTGGCATCCGCAACGTCATCCTGGTGGGCGCGCCGCCGCCGGTGACGTTCTTCGCCTATCCGGGCAAGTCGCCGCGCCCCTATCCGGAAGACGCCGAGATCCATGTGCTGGCACGTCCGGAACAAGATCTGGCCGAAGCGCTGGCGCGTCTTGCCGACGAGCTTGGCGCCCCCTCGGTGTCGGTGCCGGCTTCGGTCGCGCCGCGTGGAATCGCCAAGGGCGCGGTGACCTCCGAGGCGGTCGCGCAAACGCTGACGGCGCTGCTGCCGGAGCAGGCCATCGTGGTGGAAGAGAGCGTGAGCTTTGGGCGTGCGTTTTATCCGGGGACCGTGCATGCCGCGCCGCATGACTGGCTGCAACTGACTGGCGGTGCTATCGGCGATGGGCTGCCGCTGGCCACTGGCGCCGCGGTTGCCGCGCCAGGGCGCCGGGTGGTTGCGCTGCAGGCCGATGGCTCGGGGATGTACACGCTGCAATCGCTGTGGACGATGGCGCGCGAGAAGCTTGATGTCACCGTGGTGATTCTGGCTAATCGCAAGTACGCGATCTTGCTGGGCGAGCTGGCTGGGGTCGGGGCCAATCCGGGCAAGACTGCGCTTGATATGCTGGATATCGGCAATCCGGATCTTGACTGGGTGCAGCTGGCCAATGGGATGGGGGTGGAGGCTGCGCGGGCTGAGGATATGGAGCGGTTTGCTGAGTTGTTTGGGATGGCTAATGGTCGGCGGGGGCCGTTTGTTATTGAGTTGGTGATTTGAGGTGGGGGGTAGGTTGGTGGTCCCGACTGCAGATGCAACTGCAACTGCTTAACGTCAAGGGCAACTTCAACTGCAGTTTCACCGCCCCTGCGGGGCGGCGACCTACTTTTTTGTCTTGCCAAAAAAGTAGGCAAAAAAGGCGCGCCGGATGGGGCGACTACTCCTCGGGATTCGGCGAAAAGAGCGGCCGGGACCCAAACTCGCATCGCCTTACGGCGATACTCAGACATGGGTCCCTCTTTTCCGCTCTTTTCGCCGAATCCCGAGGCGCCCCATACGGCCTTGGCACACCTTGACGGCTCGCTTCGCATCGCGCTGGGGTGTTTCCCGCCCCTTCGGGCGGGAAACACGGCTACCACAGTTGGTTGATCGTGCCGCTGGTTGGCTCCCCTCTCCCGCTTGTGGGAGAGGGGCGGGGGAGAGGGCGGGCGCTCGCAGTGTCGCGCTCGCTCGTATGCCCGGCCCGGGCTTTACGCGGCCATCACCTCGCCATACCGCTGCACATGGAAATCGCTGTCGCCGAGCAACGGGTCGATCATGGTCAGGCGCTTGAAGTAATCCCCAACCTCCAGCTCGTCTGTCATGCCCATGCCGCCGTGCAGCTGCACGGCTTGCTGGCCGACGAGGCGGCCGGCCTTGGCGACCGTGACCTTGGCGGCGCTGAGCATGCGGCGGCGTTGGGCGGGGTCGGTTTCGTCCAGGGCTTGCGCTGCCACGTAGGCCATCGACAACGCCAGTTCCTTTTGTACGAGCATATCGGCCATGCGGTGCTGCAGCGCCTGGAACACCGCTAGCGGCTTGCCGAACTGCTGCCGCGTGCGCAGGTACTCGGCGGTGATCTCGATCAGTTTTTCCATGGCGCCGGCGGCTTCGGCGCATAGCGCGGCAATGCCGTGGTCGATGCCGTGGAGCAGGGCGGGCAGGCCGTCGGCTGCGTTACCGATCATGGCGCTGGCGTCCACGATGACGTTCTGCAGGGCGAGGTCGGCGGCGCGCAGGCTGTCCATGGTGGGATAGCCGTGCACGGTGAGGCCGGCGGCGTTGCCGGGTACCAGGAACAGGGCTAGCTCGTTGCTGCCGCAGACGCGCGCGGTGAGCAGGAAGGCGTCGGCGGCTTCGCCGTGCCAGGCCAGGCTCTTGTTGCCGTTCAGGACGTAGCCGTCGCCCTTGCGCTCGGCGCTGGCGCGTGCGGTCTCGGGGCGGTAGCGCGTGGTGGGTTCCAGGTAGGCGAGGGTGACCACGCGTTCGCCGGCGGCGATGGCGGGCAGCCAATCGTTTTTCTGGGCGTCGCTGCCGTAGGCGCTGAGCACGGCGGTGGCCATCACCGCGGTGGGCGTGACCGGTTCCAGCACCAGGCCACGGCCCAGTTCGCGCTGCACCACCAGCTGGCTGGCGGCGCTTTCGCCGAAGCCGCCGTATTCGCCGGGCACGGTCAGGCCGAGCACGCCCATTTCGGCTAGCTGCGCCCAGGTGGCGCGGTTGAGGCTGCCGCCGCCGCGGGCGCTCTTGCGGCGTTTATCGAAGGTGTATTCGGTATCGATGAAGCGGCGCAGGCTGTCCGCCAGCATCTGCTGTTCTTCGCTGTAGTTGAAGTCCATGACTGTGCTTGTTCCGTCTGTGCTCTCAGAAACCGAGGATCATCTTGGAGATGATGTTCTTCTGTACTTCGGTGGTGCCGCCGTAGATCGATGTCTTGCGCATGTCGAAATACGTGGACGCGGCGGGCGCGGCCCAGGCCGGGGCGTGCAGCGGTGCGTCGGCGGGCGGCGCTTCGCCGGCTTCGAGCCAGCGCGGGGAGTATGGCCAGGCATTGGGGCCGGCCACTTCCATCTGCAGCATGGCGAGGTCCTGCTGGATCTCGGAGCCACGGATCTTGACGATGGAGGCTTCCGGGCCGGGGCCGCGGCCGGCGTCTTGCGTGGCTACGCGCAGCAGCAGCATTTCCAGCGCCATGATGTCCATCTCGATGCGCGCGATCTTGTCGCGCATGCGCACGTCATCGATCAGCGGGCGGCCCGCGCCGTCGGTGGCTTGCGTGGCGTAGTGCTTGAGCTGGCGCAGCTCGCGGTTGCAGTGGCCGATGCCGGCAATGCCGGTGCGCTCGTGGCCGAGCAGGTACTTGGCATAGGTCCAGCCGCGGTTTTCTTCTCCCAGCAGGTTGCCCGCCGGCACTTCCACATCCTCGAACCACACCTCGTTGACGTCGTGGCCGCCGTCCAGCGTGACAATGGGGCGCACGGTCACGCCCGGCGTCTTCATGTCGATCAGCAGCATCGAGATGCCTTCCTGCGGCTTGGACTCGCTGTCGGTGCGCACCAGGCAGAAGATCCAGTCGGCGAAGTGCGCCATCGTCGTCCAGGTCTTCTGGCCGTTGACGATATAGCGGTCGCCCCGGCGCACGGCGCGCGTCTTGAGCGAGGCCAGGTCGGAGCCGGAGCCGGGCTCGGAGTAGCCCTGGCACCAGAAGTCCTCCACCGTGGGGATGCGCGGCAGGAAGCGTTCCTTGTGCTCCTGGCTGGCGTACTTCATCAGCACCGGGCCGATCATGGTCAGGCCGAAGGGCAGCAGGCGCGGCGCGCCCGCACGGAATGCCTCGATCTCGAAGATCAGGCGCTGCAGCGCGTTCCAGCCCGTGCCGCCCCATTCCTTGGGCCAGGTCGGCGCGCCCCAGCCCCGCGCATGCAGGATACGGTGCCAGCGCACATAGTCATCCTTCTCCACGCGCTGGTGAGCCAGCACCTTGTCGCGGATATCCGCGGGCAGGCTGGCCTGCACGAAACTCCGAACTTCTTCGCGGAACGCTTGTTCCGCCGCGCTGAAACGCAGGTCCATCTGTTTGTCCCCTCGGTTGGGAAGGCGGGCCGCCACCGGCCGCCGTTTTGAGTCGTTGCCGGGATTTTATGGGTGGCGGGGCGTTCGGTTCTTCCGCAATGGCAAAGCCGTCCTTCCGCGCTTGCGAACCGATGGCCAGCGCAAGCCAGCCGCCTGCAAGCGCCCATGCCAAGCAGAACACGGCCTTAGCCAAATCCAAATGGCATGCGGCCGACGCCTGCCGCACACTGGCGCAGTGCCGTCGCAGCACAAGAACAATTCACGCCGAGGAGACAGGCGATGCACCGCTGGACCATACGTTGCACCCGATGGCTTGCCCTATGCGGCTGGCTGGCGGCCACGGCGAGCGCATTCGCCGCCTATCCCGACAAGCCCGTCCGGCTGGTGGTGCCTTTCCCGCCGGGCGGCGCCACCGACCTGCTCGCGCGTGAAGTCAGCCATGCACTTTCCGTGCGGCTCGGCCAGTCGGTAGTGATCGAGAACCGGCCCGGCGCGGGCGGCAACATTGCCGCCGTGGCGGTGGCGCGCGCGCCGGCCGATGGCTATACCTTGCTGTTCGGCACCTTCGGCTCGCTGGCCGTCAACAAGAGCCTGTACGACAAGCCGGGCTACGACCCGCTCAAGGATTTCGCGCCGGTGGCCTCCGTGGCCTACCTGCCCAACGTGCTGGTGGTCCATCCCTCCGTCCCGGCCCGCAACGTGGCCGAGCTGCTGGCGCTTGCACGGCGCGAGCCCGGCAAGCTGACCTACGGCTCCTTTGGCAACGGCTCGTCGTCGCACCTGGCCGGCGAGCTCTTCACCCACATGGCGGGCGTGCGCATCGACCACGTGCCGTACAAGGGCAGCGCCCCGGCCATGACGGACCTGATCGGCGGGCGCCTGACCATGATGTTCGACAGCATCTCCACCGCCTTGCCATACGTGCGGGATGGCCGCGTGCGCGCGCTGGCGGTGACCACCGCCAAGCCGTCCGAGCAGCTGCCCGGCGTGCCGACGCTGGCCGCTGCCGGTGTGCCCGGCTATGAACTCACCGCGTGGTTCGGCGTAGTGGCGCCGGCCAATACCCCGGCCGCCATTGTCGATCGCCTCAATGCCGAGATCGTGGCGTCGCTCGCGCAGCCCGAGCTGGCGGCGCGGCTGGCCAGCCAGGGCACGGTGCCCTTTCCTTCGACGCCGGCGCAGTTCGGCACCTATATGCGCACCCAGTACCAGAAGTGGGACGGCCTGATCAAGTCAGCGAACATCCATCTGGATCAGTGAGTTCGCCGTTTCAGCCATTCCGAGCTATTCCCAGCCGTCGCAACAGCCAGTCCGGTTCCAACCTAATCATCACTTGCACCATGTCCTCTTTCCGCCCCGAGTTCATCCACGACATCCCCCGGCACTGGGCCGAGCAATCGCCCCATGCGCCTTGCCTGCATGAGGCCAGCGGGGTGCTTAGCTACGGCACGCTGTGGCAGCGCATCACCGCCACGCGCGACTGGCTTGCCGCGCAGGGCGTGGGGCAGGGCGACCGCGTGATGGTGGTGGGCGAGAACTGCGCCGAGATGGTGGTGATGCTGTTTGCCTGCAGTGCGCTGCACGCGTGGCCGATCCAGGTCAACGCACGGCTCTCGCCGCGCGAGATCGATGGCATCCGCGCGCATGCGCAGCCGTTGTTGACGTTCTTTACCGGTCATGTCTCCGATGTGGCGGCGGCGCATGCCAGGCGGCTCGGCGCACAGCCCACCGATTGCGTGGCGCTCGATCCCGGCCTCGCCAGCCTGCGTGCCGCGGAGGCGCCGCCGCGCGTGAGCGCCGCCGAGGCGCGAGACGTGGCCACGCTGATCTATACCTCCGGCACCACCGGCGCGCCCAAGGGCGTGATGGTGCCGCACGCCGGCCTGACCATCTTCGCGCGGATCTCGGCGACCTCGCGCCATCTCGGTCCCGACGACATTGCCTACGGCGCGCTGCCGCTGTCGCATATCTTCGGCATCGCCACCGTGCTGATGGCCACGCTGTACGCGGGCGCCAGCCTGGTGATGCGCCCGCGCTTCGATGCGGCGGACGTGTTCGCCGCGCTGGAGTCCCCCGGCGTCACCATGCTGCAAGGCGTGCCCACCATGTTCACGCGCATCATGGCGGTGGCGCGGGAGTCGTCGCTGGAGAGCGGCGCCGCTGCGTTTCCCCGCCTGCGTTATCTCTATACCGGCGGCGCGCCGCTGGACCCGACCCTCAAGCGCGACACCGAGGCATGGTTCGGCCAGCCGCTGCATCACGGCTACGGCATCACCGAATATGCCGGTTCGCTGTTCATCACCCGCATGGACGCGCCGCGCGCCGATTGCTCCGCCGGCTACATCGTCGAAGGCGTGGAGATCAACATCACCAACGAACAGGGCGAGCCGATGCCCGCGGGCGAACGCGGCCAGATCCGCGTGCGCGGACCCGGCGTGATGCGCGGCTATTTCCGCAACGCGGAGCAGACCGCCGAGGCGCTGCTGCCGGGCGGCTGGCTCAACACGGGCGATCTCGGCTTGCTTGGTGAAGACGGCGCACTGTTTATCGTGGGCCGCTCCAAGGACCTGATCATCCGCTCGGGGTTCAACGTCTACCCGATCGAGGTGGAATCCGTCATCAACGCCTTCCCCGGCGTGCGCCAGTCCGCCGTGGTCGGGCGCGCTGCCGCCGATGGCAACGAAGAAGTCGTGGCCTTTATCGAAACGCAGCCGGGCGCGAAGCTGGACACCGCCGCCCTGGAGGCCTACCTGCGGGAGAGCCTGGCGCCGTACAAGCGGCCCGCGCAGATCCGCGTGATCGAGACCATTCCCACCACCGCCAGCGGCAAGCTCTTGAAGCAGCCGCTGCGCGCCATGCTGGACGGCACCGCCGTAGCGGCATGACCCCCGGCGGCGGCTGATTCCATGAACTCGCCGCCGCCAGCGCTTCGCCGCGGGTCGAAGCGCTCTCGCCGCCAGCGCGCCTGCACGCCGGGGCACTGGCAAGACGCACAATCAGGAGGAGACAGATGAAACGATGGATGATGGCCGGCATGCTGCTGGCCTTGGTGCAAGGCGCCGCAATGGCGGACAACTATCCGGCGCGCCCGGTGAAGCTGATCGTGGGCTATGCCCCGGGCGGCCCGGTCGATACGGCCGCGCGCATCTACGCCGACTACCTGGGCCGCACGCTCAAGCAGCCGGTGGTGGTGGACAACCGCGCCGGCGCCAGCGGCGCCATCGCCGCGGACCTGACGGCAAAGGCAACGCCGGACGGCTACACGCTGTATTTCGTGGCCAGCCCCACCATGACCATGACGCCGCTGATCCAGAAGTCGGTGAACTTCAATCCCACCAAGGATTTCACCTATATCGGCCTGATCACCGACTACACCAACGTGCTGCTGATCAACAAGGATTTCCCCGCCAAGGATGTCACCGAGCTGGTCGAGTACGCGCGCAAGCATCCGGAAGGCGTCAGCTTCGGCTCGGCCGGCGTGGGCGCGTCCAACCATTTGTCCGCCGAGCTGCTCGCGCAGATGGGCGGGGTGAAGATGCTGCACGTACCCTACAAAGGCAACTCGCCGGCGATGGCCGATGTGATCGGTGGCAAGGTGACCTTCATGTTCGACATCACCGGCACTGCCATCGGCCATATCCAGGGGGGCAAGGTGCGCGCGCTGGCGGTGACGTCGAAGACGCGCAACGCGGCGCTGCCGACCGTGCCGACCATGATCGAGTCCGGCATGAAGAACTATGACCTGACCGGCTGGTACGCGCTGATCGGCCCGCAGAAACTGCCCGCCGATGTGGTGGACAAGCTGGTCAAGGCGCAGAAGTCGATCGGCGACGATCCTGCCTTCAAGCAGCGCATGACGCAGGGCGGCTACGATCTCGATATCACTGGCCCGAAACCGCTGGGCGAGCGCATTCAGCGCGAACTGAAGCTGTGGGGCGGGGTGGTGAAGACGGCGAATATCCAGGTGGATTGAGGCCGGATGGCTCCCCTCACCAGCTTGCGGGAGAGGGGAGCGCGGCGCCGTTCAGGCGCCCGGTGCGCGCTTGCGCAGCAGGTAACGCTGCAAGCCGTCGAGCACCAGCACGCCGTGCTGGTTATGCACCGTCGAGCGCAAGGTCAGCACGCCGGTGGTGCGGTTCGGCGCGAGTTCGCTGACTTCCAGCGTGCTGTACAGCGTATCGCCCACGTAGACCGGATGCAGGAAACGGCTGCTCTGGTCGAGAAACCCCTTCAGCGATTCCTCCACCATATGCGGGAACAGGCCGGCGCCCGCCGCCGTCTGGATCAGCACCTGGTAGCCGTGCGCCAGCATGTGCGGCATGCCGTGGGCGCGGCAGTACTCTGCGTCGTAATGCACCGGGTGGTTGTCGCCGCTGGCCAGCTGGAAGGCGGCGAACAATGCCTCGGTCATGGTGCGCGAGGGCAGCACAAAGCGTTCACCGGGCACAAAATCCTCGAAATAACGTTGTTCGCACATGCGGTGGCCGCGCGGGTCGAAGCGGGTCGCTTCGGGGTTCGCTGTGGATGGCTGGATGGTCATCGGTGGGTGTGGGGGGTGGTGGCGCGAAGCAGCGCGCCGGCAGAACAAACCACGCTGCGCCATGGCCTGGCGCAGCGCGGGTGCAGGGTCTATCCGGTCGATCCGGTCAATCCGGCTTGATGCCCAGCCGCTCCACCAGCGCCTTCTCCTGCGCGATCTGCTGCAGGGCAAAGCGGGTGTAGCCGGCGCTGTCCAGGTACATCAGGTCCTGGTCCTGCTGCTTGAGCGCGGCCAGATGCTGGGGGTCTTGCGCGGCGCGCCGCAGCGCAGCCTCCAGGATGCTGACCACCTTGGGGTCCATGCCCTTTGGCCCGGCCACGCCGTAGGGCGAGTTCGAGACGATGTCATAGCCGAGCTCGCGCAGCGTGGGCGCGTCGGGCCAGCGCGGCGAGCGCTGCGCCGTCCACAGATTCAGCCAGCGCAACTTGCCCGCATCGACCAGCGTGCCGGCCGCGCTGCCGGCGGCGCAGAGCTGCACATGGTTGCCCATCAGCGAGTTCAGGCAGTCGGCATCGCCCTTGAAGGGCACGTGGTTGACGGTGAGGTTCTCCCTGGTCACCAGCTCGATCATGGTGATGTGCGGCGAGCTGTACTGGCCCGGCGAGCCGTAGCTTACGGTGCCAGGCCGGGCGCGCGCGTCGCGCAGGAAATCGCCCCAGTTCTTCCACGGGGAATTGGCCGGCACCACTACGCCAAAGGTATAGCCAGTAATGCGCGAGAGGTAGGTGAAATCACGCGCCGGGTCAAAGGCGGTCTTCTGGATGAAGGGCTGGCGGAATACGGTGACCGGCATCATCGACAGCGTGTAGCCATCGGGTTTCGCTTGCCGCAGGGCAAGCGCGCCCATGGTGCCGGCCACGCCCGGCTTGTTGTCCACCACCACGGTCTGGCCAAGGGACCTCTGCAAGGCCACGGCAAACTGACGGACTACCACGTCGGTGGTGCCGCCCGGCGCATAGGGCACGATCAGCGTGACCGGGCGGGTGGGATAGGTGGGAGCGGACTGCGCCTGGACAAGCGTGGCGCAACCTAGCACGATAGCGGCGCCAGCTACGCGCCATGGGTTGCGGACTGCATGCATCGGAAGTCTCCTCTTGTTGTTGTTCCCTTCGTTCCCTTCGTTCCCGATGTTGTCGTTGTGATCGTCGTTGCTGTCCTTGCGCGGGTCAGTGCTCAACCACGGCCCATGCGTCCATCGCCTGGCCCCCGGCATCGTCGCCGGTCCACAAGATGATCTTGCCTGGCGTGCTGGCATCGGCCGCGCCGCCCACCGTCACCGTGTCGTGATCGAATATCGGGGCCAGCCCGCGGAACCCGAAACGGCGCACCGTGGCGCCGGGCATCTCGCGCGCCAGCAGGTCCAGCGTGAGCATCGCCTGCAGCGGGCCGTGCACGACCAGGCCGGGGTAGCCTTCTACGTCGCGCACGTAGTCGTGGTCGTAGTGGATGCGGTGGCCATTGAAGGTGAGCGCGGAGAAACGGAACAGCATCACCGGGTCGGCGCGCAACTGGCGCTGCCATTGCGCCTGGTGCGCCAGGCGTGCGCGCGCGGGCAGTGGCTGCCCCGGCTCCGGCATGGCGCGATAGACTAGGTCGTGGCGCTCGGTCAGCACGACCTCGCCCTTGACGGTGAGCACATGCTCCACGGTGACAAACCACAGTTCTCCACTGCGCCCGCTCTTGTGCTCGACATTGCGGATGGTGGATGTGCGCGTCACCGTATCCCCCACGCGCAGGGGCTTGTGGAAATCCAGTTCGCCGCCGGCCCACATGCGGCGCGGCAGCGGCACCGGCGGCATGAAGCCGCCCAGCGCCGGGTGGCCGTCCTGGCCAAGCTCGCGCTGGGGCGCGCGCGGCAGGAAGTAGAGCCAATGCCACAGCGGCGGCAGCGGGCCGCGCGCCAGCGCGTCGCCGTCGAGGTCGAGCGTGGCCGCGAGGCCGATCACGGGTTCCGGGGCGAGCGTCTCGGTGCGGCTTTCACTGCGGCCGATCCAGGTGCGCAGGGTTTCGAGTTGGGTCATGGCTGGGCGATTGCGGGTTCGGCGCCGGTTGGCGCGGCCAGCGCGAGCATGCGCCGGGCTTGTTCGATGACGGGGCGGTCGACCATCTTGCCGTCGACCTGCACGGCGTGGCTGCCGCTGGCGGTGGCGTCCAGCACGCGCTGCGCCCAGTCCAGCTGCTCGGCCGTGGGCAGGAAGCCCGCGCGCACCGCGGCAAGCTGGGCCGGATGAATGCACAGCTTGGCGGCAAAGCCGAGGGCGCGCGCGTGCGCGACATCGTCGGCCAGCACGGCTTCGTCCTTGAGCGCGGTGGTGACGCCATCCACGGGCGGCGGCAGGCCGGCCACGCGTGAAGCCAGCACAATGCGCGAGCGTGCCATCAGCAACGCTTCGCGGGTATGGGCGCAACCCAGGTCCACGGCGAAGTCCAGCGAGCCAAAGGCCAGCCGCGACACGCCTTGCGCGGTGGCGACCGCATCGATGCCGTGCAGGCCGCACGCGCTCTCGATGATCGCTACCAGGCGGCCCTGCGGGTTGGCCTGCGCCAGCGCCTGGGCGATCTCGCCAAGCGCGGCCGGGTCTTCTGCCTTGGGCACCAGCAAGCCGGCCAGCGGCGCGCCGGGCGGCAGGGCGCGCAGCCATGCCATGTCGGCGGCAAAGGCCGGCGAGCTGGCGTCGTTGATGCGCACATAGGCCCGCGTCTGCGTGCCGCGTTCCAGCAGCCACGCGGCAATGGCCGTGCGCGCGGCCGGCTTGGCGTGCGGATGCACGGCGTCCTCGAGATCGAGGATCAGCGCATCGGGCGCGGCGGCTGCGGCTTTGTCGAAGCGTTCGGGCCGGTCGCCCGGCACGAACAGATAGGTAATGGCGGTGGTGGCGGTGGTGACGTCGGACATGAAGCGAGTCTCGGTAAGATTGGCCGCGTTATTTCGCGACGGGCAGCCAGTCGTTGACGCTCGCCTGCTTCTCCAGCGCCCACACGCGGGCAATGATGGCGCGCATCTCGGCCTCGCTTGCGCCGTGGCGAAACGCGCCCAGCTGCAGCGCCTTGGCCTCGAGCTCCGGGCGCGACAGCGTATTGCCCGGATCGCCCTTGGGCACGTCCACGCGGCCCGCCAGCGTGCGGCCGTCGGTGGTCCTGACCGTGACGCGGCCGATCCACTGGCGCGGATACGCGGCATTGATCTCGTCGTCCAGCTCCATCTCCACCTTGTCGCGCAAGGCGGCCACCTTCGCGTCTTGCAGCGCGTGGTCCTCGAATTCGCCCAGGCCGGCGTGCGCATGCACGGCGACCAGGCCCAGCACGGTGCCCATGGAGAACTTGGCCTGGTGGATGGTCTTGGGATCGGTCACGGGGCCGAGCACATCGATGGCGCCCTGGTGCACGTGCGCGGTCACGCTGGCGATCTGGTCCGCGCTGATCTTCTCGCGCAGCATCAGGTCCTTGAGCGCATCAGCCGCCGGGTGCGTGTGACGGCACGAGGCGAAGAACTTGAACGAGGTCTCGGCGGTGGCCCAGCGCTTGCCCAGGCCGTCGGTCAGGGCGGCGGGGTTGGCGTCGCTGGACATGCCGGCGGCCATGCCCTGCGGGCCTTCGAGGATGCGCTTCGCGCCGGTAAAGCCAGCGCGTGCGATCCAGGCGGACATCAGGCCGTCGGCAGCTGCCTTGGCGGTGTGCAGTTGCTTGGAGTCCGCGGCGTCGCGCAGGAATTCCCACAGGCCCGCGGCCTGCGTGCCGGCCGAGCCGAGCGCCTGGTTGATGCCCTCAGCGTCCATGCCATACAGCTTGGCGACAGCGGCCGCTGCCGCCAGCGTGCCGACGGTGCCGGTGGTGTGGAACACGCGATAGTGCGAGCGGCCCATGAATTCGCCGATGCGGATGCCCGCCTCGTAACCGGCGATGGACGCCAGCAGTACTTCGGCGCCGCTCTTGCCTTCGGCCTGCGCGGCAGCGATCACGGCGGGGAACACCACGGCGGCGGGGTGCAGCACCGAGCCGTTATGCACGTCGTCCTGCTCCACCACGTGCGAGGAAGCGCCGTTGATCAGCGCGGCAAAGTACGGCGAGGTGCGGCGGCGATCGACCAGGACTTCCGCGGGACCCTGCTGCGGGCCCATGGCGGCGGCGAACTCCTGCAGCTTGCGCACGGCGGGCGCATCCTTGCCGGCAATGGCGGAGGCAATCCAGTCGAGGAACAGGTCCTTGGTGCGCTCCACCACGTCGGCGGGCACGTCGGCCAGCGTGAAGCGGGCCAGGAATTCGCACAGCTGGCGGGTGGGGTAGGTGTGGTCAGTGGCTTGGCTCATGCCGGCTCCGGGCGGTGTTCTGGGGTGGTGGTCTGTCTTTCTGTTCCTGCCCCTCTCCCGCAAGCGGGAGAGGGGAGCCACGTCTGCGCGACATTGTGCGCAGGCGCTACGCCTGCGCGTTGGCGTCATGGCTTCGCGCGGTCGTTCAAATCGTCTTGCTGTGCGTCATCCTGGCAATCTCGTCCGCGCCGTAGCCCAGCTCCGCCAGGATGGCCGCGCTATGCGCACCCAGCGCCGGGACGTCGCCCATCACCGGTTCCACGCCCGACAGGTTGGCCGGCGGCAGCAACGCCCCGATGGGGCCGCCGGGGCTGGCCACTTCGCGCCAGCGTCCGCGTGCAGCCAGTTGCGGGTGGTTCCACACGGCCTCGATATCGTTCATGGGCGCGTTGGCGATCTGCGCGTCGTCCAGCAGCGCTTCGACCTGCGTCACCGTCATCGGCGCGAAACGCGCTTCGATCAGCGCGGTCAGCTCGGTGCGGTTCTTGACGCGCCCCGAGTTGGAGGCGAAGCGCTCGTCCTTGAGCAGCTCTGGCTGCGCCAGCACCTTGTTGCAGAAGGCCTGCCATTCACGCTCGTTCTGCAGCCCGAAGATCACGCTGCCGCCGTCGCCGGTACGGTGCACGCCATACGGCGCGATGGCCGGGTGCGACGCGCCGAATCGCGCTGGCGCGTTGCCGCCGTAGTGGCCGAAGTACAGCGCGTAGTTCATCCACTCGGTCAGCGCCTCCAGCATGGTCACCTCCACGCGCAGGCCCTGGCCGGTGCGGCCGCGCTGCAGCAGCGCCGATAGGATGCCGCTATAGGCATACATGCCGGCCGCGATGTCGGCGATGGAGATCCCCGCGCGCGATGGCTCATCCGCGCTGCCGGTGATGCCGATCAGGCCTGCGGCCGCCTGGATCAGCAGGTCGTACGCCTTCTTGTCGCGATAGGGGCCGGCGTCTCCGTAGCCAGAAATATCGCAGACGATCAGCTTGCCGTAGCGCGGGTGCAGCGTGTCGAAATCCAGCCCCATGCGTGCAGCCGCGCCGGGCGCGAGGTTCTGCACCAGCACGTCCGCATCGGCCAGCAGGCGGTGCAGCACGGCTTGCGCCTCGTCCTGCTTGAGATCGAGCGTCAGGCTCTCCTTGCCGCGGTTGAGCCAGACGAAGTGCGAAGCCTGGCCATGGACGGTCTCATCGTAGCCACGCGCGAAATCGCCCACGCCGGGGCGTTCCACCTTGACCACGCGGGCGCCGAGGTCGGCCAGCTGGCGGGTTGCGAACGGCGCGGCCACGGCGTGTTCGAGGGAGACGACGCGGATGCCATCGAGCGGGCGGATACCCTGGTGCGAAGCAAGCATGGGGGCAGCCCTCAGAATGAACGCGGCAGCTCGAGCACATGCTCGGCCACATACGACAGGATCAGGTTGGTGGAGATCGGCGCGACCTGGTACAGGCGCGTCTCGCGGAACTTGCGCTCGATGTCGTATTCGGCTGCAAAGCCGAAGCCGCCGTGCGTCTGCAGGCAGACGTTGGCCGCTTCCCACGACGCATCGGCCGCGAGCAGCTTGGAGATGTTGGCTTCCTTGCCGCAGGGCTTGCCGGCATCGAACAGCGCGGCGGCCTTGTAGCGCATCAGGCTGGCCGCTTCCACGTTCACATAGGCACGCGCGATGGGGAACTGGATGCCCTGGTTCTGGCCGATCGGGCGGTCGAACACGATGCGCTCGCGCGCATAGCTGCTGGCGCGCTCGATGAACCAGTAGCCATCGCCCACGCACTCGGAGGCGATCAGGATGCGCTCGGCGTTCAGGCCGTCCAGGATGTACTTGAGGCCCTTGCCTTCCTCGCCGATCAGGTTCTCGGCGGGGATTTCCAGGTTGTCGAAGAACAGTTCGTTGGTCTCGTGGTTGACCATGTTGCGGATCGGCCGCACCGTCAGGCCCTTGCCGATGGCCTCGCGCAGGTCCACCACGAACACCGACAATCCCTCCGACTTGCGCTTGACCTGGTCAAGCGGCGTGGTGCGTGCCAGCAGCAGCATCAGGTCCGAGTGCTGCACGCGCGAGATCCACACCTTCTGGCCGTTGATGACGTAGCGGTCGCCCTTCTTCACCGCCGTGGTCTTGAGCTTGGTGGTATCGGTGCCGGTGGTGGGCTCGGTCACCGCCATCGACTGCATGCGCAGCTCGCCCGAGGCAATGCCCGGCAGCCAGCGCTGCTTCTGCTCGGCCGAGCCGTGGCGCAGCAGGCAGCCCATCACATACATCTGGCCGTGGCAGGCCCCGGAATTGCCGCCGGTACGGTTGATCTCTTCCATGATGACGGAGGCTGCCGTCAGCGGCAGGCCCGAGCCGCCGTATTCCTCGGGGATCAGGGCGGACAGCCAGCCGGCCTTGGTCAGCGCCTGCACGAACTCTTCGGGGAAGGCGTTCTGCTCTTCCACGCGTTGCCAGTAGGCGGAATCGAAGCCGGTGCACAGGGCACGCACGGCTTCGCGGATGTCGGGATACGGCTGGTCGTGCGATTGGTCTGCGAACATGAAAAGGGGCCCCGGTATGGACGTTATATGGACTTGATGGGATTTAGCTTGCGGCCATTATTCCCGAGGGCCTGCCGTGCGGTAATTCGGATTTGCGAAAGAGCGGCTTAGCGCCCCCGGAAGCAGGCCGGGCGGGCACGGCGCCGGGTGTGCGCGGCGCCGCACGGACTTGACGGCGCCCTGAGCGGCGCCCTGAGGCTTCTGGCCGGCTTTGCCCACCCTTAGGGAAATCCGTATTGCATATACGTCGCTTTATCGCCACGCTTGCCGGAAACGATAACGCGATAACGCGATAACGCGATCACGCCACGCAGCCACGCAGCCACGCAGCCGCACAGGCCGCACAGGCCGCACAGGCCGCACAGGCCGCACAGGCCGACGCGGGCGGGCGCCAGCCGGCATAACCCGGTCAATCCACCACGATGGAGACAAAAGACATGGCAGGCAGCAAGCAGCAGCGGCACAGGCAGGCCGGCAGCGAATACGCGGCGCAGGCGAAGCGGGCCCAGGCGCCATGGCGCTGGATGGCGCTCGCCGCGCTGGGCGTGGCGGCAGCACTCACCGCGCCCGCCCCGGCGCGCGCCGCCGATGCCTACCCCACCAGGCCGATCACCATGGTGGTTCCCTTTGCCGCGGGCGGCCCCACCGACGTGGTGGCGCGCACCATGGCCGCAGCCATGTCCAAGACCCTGGGCCAGAGCGTGGTGGTGGAAAACCGGCTCGGCGCCGGCGGCACCGTCTCCGCCGCCTACGTGGCCAAGGCCGCGCCGGACGGCTACACCATCCTGATCCACCACAACGGCATGGCCACCGCGCCGGCGCTGTACAGCAAGCTCCCCTACAAGCCGCTGACGGATTTCAGCTTTGTCGGCCAGGTCGCCGACGTGCCCATGACCCTGCTCGGCCGTCATGACTTGCCAGCCAGGACATTGCCTGAGCTGATCGCCTACATTCGCCAGAACCAGGGCAAGGTCAACCTGGCCAATGCCGGGCTGGGCGCGGTCTCGCAGCTGTGCGGCATGCTGTTCCAGAAGGCCATCGGCGTGGAGCTCACTGCCATTCCCTACCAGGGCACCGCGCCCGCGATGACAGCCCTGCTGGGCAGCCAGGTGGATATCCTGTGCGACCAGACCACCCAGACCTTGCCGCATATCAAGGCCGACAAGGTCAAGCTCTACGGCGTCACCACCAGCACGCGCATCAAGGCCTTGCCTGACACCGCCACGCTGGCCGAGAGTGGGCTCAAGGGCTTCGAGGTCAAGGTCTGGCATGGCATCTATGCCCCGCATGGCACGCCGCCTGCGGTCATCGACCGGCTCAACGGCGCCTTGCGCACCGCCTTGAAGGATCCGGCGGTGGCGGCGCGGCTGGCGGACCTGGGCGCCGAGATCGTGCCGCAGGACAAGCAGACGCCGGAAGGGCTGCGCACCTGGCTGCAGTCGGAGATCGAGAAATGGTCGCCGATCATCAAGGCAGCAGGGGTGAAGGCGGATTGAGCGCAGGGCGCGGGATCGCCGCGGCGCAAAGATAGTAAGATTTCCGGATCCATGCGCCAGCGCTGGCCCATCGGCTGAAGCTGATCGCGCCAGCGCTGGCTCTTTCACTACGGATCCGGGAGGCCTCTTTGTTCGATCGCGCCAGACAGCACTTCGCCGCGCTAACCACCCGCGCCGGGATTCACTCGCTGCGCCTCGTGCGCCAGACCGGCGAGCACTGCATGATGCGGCGCGGCGTCGCCGAGCCGCCGTCCTTCATGCAGGACATGGGCGCCATGCTCAGCGTGCGCCTGGATGGCGTGGAGGCCTACGCCGCCACCAGCGATCTCAGCGTGGCCGGCTTGCAGCGCGCGCTCGACAGCGCCGAGGCACTCGCCCGGCGGATCGCCGGGCGTGGCCTGGTCGACCTGCGTGGGCTGGAGCCGCCGCAAGGCCAGGCCCGCTACGAATCCCCTGGCTTGCATGGCGCGTTTCCCGGGCTGGCCGAGCGCTTCGCCTTGCTGGCGGCGGTGTCCGCCAGCGTGCCCGCCGATCCGCGGCTGGTGAACTGGCTGGTTTATCTCGATCACCAGCGCCATGAGCAGCTCTACCTGAATAGCGCAGGCGCCGAGCAATGGCAGGCGCTGCGCTTCGTCTATCCCGGCATCAGCGTGACCGCCTTCGACGGCAGCGACAGCCAGACCCGCAGCTTCGGCGGCTTCGGCAGCGGCCAGCAGGGCGGGGCGGAGGTCATCGCGCGGCTCGGTTTCGCTGGCGCCGCATCGCGGGTGGCGGACGAAGCCTTGCAGTTGCTGCTGGCGCCCAATGCGCCGAGCGGCCCGACCGACTTGTTGCTGATGCCGGACCAGATGATGCTGCAGATCCACGAATCCATCGGCCATCCGCTGGAACTGGATCGCATCCTCGGCGATGAGCGCAATTACGCGGGCACCAGCTTTATCGGGCTGGAGGACTTCGGCCGCTACCAGTACGGCTCGGACCTGCTCAATATCAGCTTCGACCCGGGCATCCCCGAGGAACTGGCCAGCTACGGCCACGATGACGAAGGCCAGCCCGCGCAGAAGGCATTCCTGATCCGGGATGGCCTGCTGCTGCGCCCGCTGGGCGGCGCGCTGTCGCAATGGCGCAGCGGGCTGCCGGGGGTGGCAAACAGCCGGGCCTGCAACTGGAACCGCCCGCCCATCGATCGCATGGCCAACCTCAACCTGGAGCCGGGCGACCGCACCATGGCGCAACTTGTCGGCGGCATCGAACGCGGCATCCTGATGTCGTCCAATCGTTCGTGGTCCATCGACGATGCGCGCAACAAATTCCAGTTCGGCTGCGAATGGGGGCGCCTGATCGAGGACGGCGAGCTCAGGGGCGTGGTCAAGAACCCGAACTATCGCGGCGTTTCCGCGAATTTCTGGCGCAGCCTGGCCGCCGTTGGCGATGCCAGTACCTTCGAGGTGCACGGCACGCCTTACTGCGGCAAGGGCGAGCCCAACCAGGTGGTGCGCGTCGGCCACGCTTCGCCGGCCTGCGTGTTCAAGCAAGTGGAAGTCTTTGGAGGTGCCGCGTGATGACGGATGCGCAGTCGTTGTTTGCGGCGCTGGCCGAGGATGTGCGCAAGGCGCTGGGAGAGGGCGAAGCCTTCACGCTGTGGTACAGCGCGGAGGCGTCCGAGTTCATCCGCTTCAACCGCGCGAGGGTGCGCCAGGCCGGACAGGTGCGGCAGGCCACGGCCCGGCTCCAGCTGATCCGCGACGAGCGCCACGCCAATATCGGCCTCGCGCTGTCGGGCGATCCCGCAACCGATCAGCAGCGCCTCGCCGACGGCCTGCTGCAGTTGCGCGAGGCTATCGGCCAGTTGCAGCCGGACCCCTACCTGATGCTGGAGCGCGCGCCCTGGCAGCGCACGCTGGCCGATGCGGCCGCACCGCCGGACACCGCCGAAGTGCTCGCGCAGATAGAAGAGGCCGCGCATGGGCTCGACCTGGTCGGCATTTATGCCGCCGGCCCGCTCTACCGTGGCTTCGCCAGCAGCTTCGGCGCTTTCGGCTGGCATGCCGCGCAGGGCTTCCATTTCGACTGGAGCCTGTTTCACGAGAGCGGCCAGGCCGTGAAGGCCGACTACGCGGGCTCGCGCTGGGACGCTGCCGAGTTCGCCAGCCGCTTTGCCCAGGCGCGCCGGCAACTGGAGCACCTGGGCAAGCCGCAGCGCGTGCTGCCGCCCGGCGACTACCGGGCCTACCTGGCCCCCGCCGCCCTCGACGAAGTGCTCGGCATGTGTTCCTGGGGCGGCTTCTCGGCCCGTGCGCTGGCGCAGAAGGAAAGCCCGCTGCAGCGGCTGTACGATGGCGGCGCCCGGCTTAGCCACTTGCTTGACCTGGACGAACGCGCAAGCGGCACGCTGGCTCCGGCCTTCGGCCCGGAAGGCATTCCACGCAGCGACGTGACGCTCGTGCAGGCGGGGCTGCCTGCGGGCCGCCTGGTCTACCCCCGCAGTGCGCGCGAGTACGATCTCGCGGCCAATTCCGCCAGTGCCGGTGAGGCGCCACAGTCCCTTGCCATGGCGGCTGGCAAGCTTGCGCAGGACGACGTGCTCGCGGCGCTCGGCACGGGCCTCTATATAGGTAACCTCTGGTATCTCAACTGGTCCGATGCGCCAGCAGCCCGCATGACCGGCATGACGCGCTTCGCCACCTTCTGGGTGGAAGATGGCCGCATCCAGGCGCCGCTTGGCACGATGCGCTTTGACGATAGCATCTATAGCTTCCTGGGCGAGCACCTTGAGGCGCTGACCAGCGAGCGGCAGTTGCGGGTGTCGAGCAATACCTATGGCGAGCGGCAGACCGATTCGGCGCTGTTGCCAGGTGCGCTGACCGGAAAACTAACGTTGACGCTCTGAGCCAATGAGGCGCTGGCGCACTGGCTCCTCAGCGTTGCCCAAACTGCATTCCCGAACGCAAAAAGGGCTGAGTCACCATGGCCTGGTAAGGCGCTGGCTCAGGAATTCCTCGAAGTCCTGGACTTGCCCGCAAATGATGTGGATATAGACGGTGTCGGTGTCGGGGGCGACCCTGTAGATGATTCGCTGCTGATGTGTCAGATGTTGCCTGAAGCCATCCGCGAAGCCTGCCAGCTCGTCGGGGCGAGTACCGGATGCAGGAAACTCGGCAATGTGCGCCACCTTCTCCTGAATCTGCTTCTTGACGGCCAGCCAGGTTCCCTCGGGTTTGAATCTGACCAGATAGCGCCTGAGGTCGATCAAGTCTTGCTTGGCGGATTCAAGAAAGACCACCTTCATGCGCCGTCTTTTTTATCCAGCTGATCCAGTTCAGCAAAGACGTCTGCCGCCATTGTCACCTTGCCCTGCGCGATCTCTTTCTCGCCGAGCGCCAGGATCTTCAATAGCGCGATGGTCTGTCGCTGCGCTTCATAGCTGGCAATGTCTTGCACGACGAGTTTGGCCTCGCCATTCTGGGTAATGATCAAAGGCTCGCGCGTCTCGCTGAGCTCCGTGACGATACGGGCCGCATCGCTTTTCAGAAAGCTGATCGGCTTGATGTTCGAGAGTTTCACGGGGCGGTCTTTCGAGAGTTACCGAAAAACCGAATATAGACCGAATTCGGTCTGGCGTCCATTTCGCGGAATGACCACCCGCAGCCTGGCCGGGATTCGCGCTCAAACCGGTTCCCGCGCCGCATCCGTCAGATACTGGATCAGCGTCTCGGCAAACTGCGGCAACTCCCGCCCCGGCCGGCGCACCAGGCGTAGATCGCGCTTGGCCCATTCATCCTCGAGCGGAATAAACCGCAGCACCTTGCGGCTGGCATAACGCCGCGCGCAGCTATTGGGCACGATGGCAATGCCCGCGCCTGCCTCCACCATCCGGCACACGGCGTCGAAGCTGCCCAGCTGGATGCGCAGGCTGATGCGCTTGCCCATGCCGCTGGCGATGCGGTCCAGGAAGGACTGGATGGCGCTGAACTGGTTCAGGCCCACGAAGCGACAGGTATCCAGCAGGTCGGCAAAGTGCAGGCTGGTGAATTGCGGCAGCGGGTGGTTGACCGGCGCGATCACGATCAGTTCGTCGCTGCAGAGCTGCATGACCTCCAGGTCATTGGTGGCGACCTCGCCAGCGACGATGCCAAGATCCGCGGCGCCGGCGCTGATGGCCGAGACGATGGCCTGCGAGAGTTGTTCCTCCAGCTCGATATCCACATCCGGGTTCTCCGCCAGGAAGCGCGACAGCGCGGTGGCGAGGAAGGAATTGGTGGCGGTCGTGTTGGCCAGCAGGCGCACGCGTCCTTTGACGCCTTTGGCGTAAGGGCGCAGGTCGGAGTGCAGGCACTCCAGTTCGCGGAACACTTCGCGCGCGTGGCGCAAGAGGGCGTCGCCGGCGGGCGTCAGGCGCACGCCCTTGACCTGGCGGATCAGCAACTGGGTCTGGAAGGCCTCTTCCAGTTGCTTGATGCGGGTGCTGGCGGCGGGCAGGGAGAGGAAGCTGCGCTCGGCGGCGCGGGTCAGGTTTTCGGTCTCGCCGACGTTGAGGAACAGGCGCAGGTCGGTCAGGTCGTAATGCATGTGTTTCGCTGGGCCAAAGGCCTCTTTTGTCAATCGTGAATAGCAATGTCCCCGCCGTCAATTTATCGTATTCGGCATGGCAAGAGAACCATAAAGGCGGGCTCGTCCGTATTGCGCGGGCGGTTACCGGCTTACCTTGCGCAAAGGCGGCGCGAAACCCGAGCCGCCGCGCAGCCACCCAGGAGGACGACACATGACAGTTCGGCGCTACAGCGCAAGCAGGCTGGCGGGCGTGGCCACCATGCTGGGCGTGGCTACCTTGGCCACCGTGGGCGGCGCCGCCGCAGCCGGCTATCCGGACAAGCCGGTGCGCCTGATCGTGCCCGCGGCGGCGGGAGGCACCACCGATATCGCCTCGCGGCTGGTCGGCAAGCGCCTCTCCGAGCTGCTGGGCCAGCCCGTGGTGGTGGAAAACCGTGCCGGCGCGGCCGGCATCGTTGGCGTGCAGGCACTGCGCCAGGCCGCGCCGGACGGCTACACGCTGATGATGGGCAATATCGGCCCCAATGCCATCAACTACGGCCTGTACAAGCAACTTCCCTACCGTGCCGAGGACTTCGCGCCGATCACCATGGTGGTCTCGGTGCCCAATGTGCTGGTGGTCAACGCCAAGGTGCCTGCCCGCAATGTGGCGGAACTGGTCGCGCTGGCCAGGTCCCAGCCGGGCAAGCTCTCGTTTGCCTCGTCGGGGACCGGGCAATCGGTGCACCTGTCCGGCGAGCTGTTCAAGAAGCGCACCGGCATCGACATCATCCATGTGCCCTACAAGGGTGCCGCGCCGGCCGTGGCCGACCTGGTCGCCGGGCAGGTGACGATGATGGTGGACAACCTGCCCAGCTCGCTGCCGCATATCCAGTCCGGCAAGCTGCGCGCGCTGGCGGTGACCAGCGCCACGCGCGTGGCCGAGTTGCCCGACGTGCCCACCATGAAGGAAGCCGGGCTCGACGACTTCCAGGTGACCGCATGGTTCGGCCTGGTGGCGCCGGCGGGCACGCCGGCCGCGGTGGTCTCGCGCCTGCAAAAGACGGTGGCCGGCATCCTGGCCGAGCCTGAAGTGAAGACGCGCCTGGCCGATCTCGGCGGCGTGCCGGGCGGCGACACGCCCGAGCATTTCGCCAGGTTCATCGACGCGGAGCGCGTGCGCTGGGCCAAGGTGGTGAAGGACACCGGCATTCCACAGCAATGAGGGCGGGCCCGCGGCACGGCACGCGACACCACCACACCACCACACCACCACACCACCACACCACCACACCACCACACCACGACACAACGAGAGGGCAAGGCATGCAAGCACTGAAAGCGCGCCACCGCAGGTCATGGCTACAGGCCGTGCTGATCGCCCCGCTCGCGGTGGGGCTGCTGGGCGCGAGCGCTTCGGCGCTGGCCGAAACCTGGCCCAACAAGCCGATCCAGTTGCTGATTCCCTATCCGCCGGGCGGCAGCGCCGACCTGCTGGCGCGCCCCGTGGCGGCCAAGCTGCAGGAGCGGCTGGGCCAGCCCGTGGTGCTCGACTACCGGCCGGGCGCCGGCGGCACCATTGCCTCGCAGCAGCTTGCGCGCGCCAGGCCGGACGGCAACACGCTGATCATGGTGCTGGCCGCGCACGCCATCAATGCCAGCCTCTATCCCAAGCTGCCGTATGACACCCGCAAGGATTTCGCGCCGGTGTCGCTGGTGGCCAACCTGCCGCTGATCCTGGCCGGCAGCCCCTCGCTGAAGGCCAGGACCGTGCCTGAGCTGATCGCCGCGGCCAAGGCCGCGCCGGGGCAGCTCACTTTTGCCTCAGCGGGCAATGGCAACACGGGCCACCTGGCCGGCGAGCTGTTCGACAGCCTGGCCGGCGTCAAGATGACCCACGTGCCGTACAAGGGCAGCGCGCAGGTGGTCAACGCCATGCTGGCCGGCGAGGTGCAGCTGACCTTCGACAGCATTTCCACCTCGATGCCGCATATCCGCAGCGGCCGGCTCAAGGCGCTCGCCGTGACCAGCGCCAGGCGCGCCACGCTGGCGCCGGACGTGCCCACGCTGTCCGAGGCCGGCGTTCCCGGCTTCGACATCAATGGCTGGTACGCGGTGCTGGCGCCGGCTGGCACGCCGAGCGCCATTGTCGAGCGGCTTAGCAAGGAAATCGCGGCTGTGTTGACCCAGCCCGAGCTGCGCGCGAACCTGGCATCCAACGGCTATGAGCCGGTGGGTTCCACGCCGGCGGCGCTGGGCGCGCATATCGATGCCGAGATCACGCGCTGGAGCAAGGTCGTGAAGGACTCGGGCGCACGCCTGGAATAAGAGGTCTCAACCAAAAGAGATCAACCCATATCCGGCCTGGCGCGTGCCAGGCCGCCGAGCAAGCAAACGTGTAGACAGGAGTATGAACATGAGTGGAGTGATGGCAGGCAAGGTAGCGCTGGTGACCGGCGCGGGTGGCGGCATCGGGCGCGGCGTAGCGCTGGAACTGGCCAAGGCCGGCGCCAAGGTGGTGGTCAACGACATCGGCGTATCGCTCACCGGCGAAGGCGGCGATGCCGGCCCCGCGCAGCGCGTAGTCGACGAGATCGTCGCCGCCGGCGGCATCGCGGTAGCCAACACCGACAGCGTATCGAGCTGGCAGGGCGCCAATGCGATCGTGCAATGCGCGATCGACAACTTCGGCCGCATCGATGCCGTGGTCAACAACGCCGGCAACCTGCGCGACCGCATGTTCTTCAAGATGAACGAGGAGGAATGGCGCTCGGTGATCGACGTCCACCTCAACGGCACGTTCTTTGTCAGCCGCGCCGCCGCCAACCACTTCAAGGACCAGGAGAGCGGCGCCTACGTGCACATGACCTCCACCTCCGGCCTGATCGGCAACCTGGGCCAGGCCAACTACTCGGCTGCCAAGCTTGGCATTGCCGCGCTGTCGAAGTCGATCGCCCTGGACATGGCCCGCTTCAACGTGCGCTCGAACTGCATCGCGCCGTTCGCCTGGAGCCGCATGACCAGCTCCATCCCCTCCGAGACCCCGGAAGAAAAGGCGCGCGTCGCCAAGTTGCAAAAGATGGAAGCCAACAAGGTCGCGCCGATGGCCGCCTTCCTCGCCAGCGATGCCGCGCATGAAGTCAACGCGCAGATTTTTGCCGTGCGCGCCAACGAGATCATGCTGATGAGCCAGCCGCGCCCGGTGCGCTCGGTCCACATGAGCGAAGGCTGGACGCCGGAATCCATTGCCGAGATCGCCATCCCCGCCATGCGCAACAGCTTCTTCAAGCTCGAGCGCTCGCCCGACGTGATCAGCTGGGACCCGATCTGACGCCATGCCGCTCGACTACAACCGCATCAAGAACTGGGACTTTCCGCAGGTCACGCAGACCTACGGCGAGAAGGATTCCATCCTCTACGCGCTGGGTCTTGGCCTGGGCGAGCAGCCCACCGATCCGCGCCAGCTGCGCTACGTCTATGAAGCGCAACTCAAGGCCTTTCCCACGCAGGCCGTGGTGCTGGCCTATCCCGGCTTCTGGATGCAGGACCCGGCGAGCGGCATCGACTGGGTGCGCATCGTCCACGGCGAGCAGCGACTGCGCCTGCACCGTCCGCTGCCGGTGTCCGGCACCGTGCGTGCGCGTGCGCGGGTGACCCATGTCATCGACAAGGGGGCCGACAAGGGCGCGCTCGTGATCGTGGAGCGCACGCTGGTGGACGCGGCCACCGGTGCCGAACTGGCCACCGTGAACCACACCACCTTCTGCCGCGCCGATGGCGGCTTTGGCCAGGGCGATACCGCGCCCGAAGCACTGCTGGCGGCGCCGGCCCGCGCGCCGGACGCGGTTCGCAGCCTGGCGATCATGCCGCAGGCCGCGTTGTTGTACCGCCTCAATGCCGACCCCAATCCGCTGCATGCCGATCCGGAGGTGGCGCGCGCGGCGGGCTTCGACGCGCCCATCCTGCACGGCCTGTGCACCTATGGCGTGGCGGCGCGTGCGCTGGTCGATACCTTTGCCAACGGCGATGGCGATCAGCTGCTCGAACTCAATGTGCGTTTTTCCCGCCCGGTATTTCCCGGCGAAACCCTCGAAGTGCGCATGTGGCGCGAAGGTGGCGCCCGCGTGCTGTTCGACGCCCGCGTGCCCGCGCGCGACGTGACCGTGCTCAGCAACGGCGTAGCGGAGTTCCGTACATGACAACAACGGCAACAACCATGAAGAGCGCGCTCGACGGCGTACGCGTGCTGGACCTTTCGCGCATCCTGGCCGGCCCGTGGTGCGCGCAAAACCTGGCCGACCTCGGCGCCGAGGTCATCAAGGTGGAGCGTCCCGGCGTGGGCGACGACACCCGCTCCTGGGGCCCGCCGTGGCTGCCCGACGGCGCAGGCAATCCTTCCCGCGATGCCACCTACTACGCCGGCGCCAACCGTGGCAAGCGCTCGGTCACGCTGGATATCGCCAGCCCGCAAGGCCAGGCCATCGTGCGTGATCTGGCGGCGAAATCGCAGATCGTGCTGGAGAACTACAAGGTTGGAGACCTGAAGCGCTACGGGCTTGACTACGACAGCCTCAAGGCCATCAACCCCGCGCTGGTCTACTGCTCCATCACCGGCTACGGCCAGGAAGGCCCGAGCGCGCACAAGCCTGGCTACGACTTCATCTTCCAGGGCATCGGCGGGCTGATGAGCATCACCGGCGAACGCGATGACCTGCCCGGCGGCGGCCCGCAGAAGGTCGGCGTGGCCGTGGTCGACATGCTCACCGGCATGTACGCCACCGTCGCTGTGCTGGCGGCGCTGCGCCATGCCGAGCGTACCGGCGAAGGCCAGTGCATCGACATGGCGCTGCTCGATGCGGTGGTAGCGGTGGGCGCCACGCCTATCCTCGCGCAGAAGGTCACCGGCAAGACGCCCCAGCGCTTTGGCAATGCCCACGCCAATATGGTGCCGTACCACGTCTTTGCCACGGCGGACGGCTACATGATCGTGGCCGCAGGCAACGACGGGCAATGGCAAGGGTACTGCCGGGGCGTGGCGCGTCCGGACCTTGCCACGGACGAACGCTTCACCACCGGCACCGGCCGCATCGTCAATCGCGATGTGCTGGTGCCGCTGCTGGAGGCCCATATGCGCACGGGCACGACCGCGCATTGGGTGCAGGCGCTGGAGCGCGAGGGCATTCCTTGTGGGCCCATCAATGACTACGCCCAGGTGCTCGAAGACCCGCAGGTCAGGTACCGTGAACTGCAGGTGGATATGGTGCGCAGCGATGGCGGGGTTTGTCCCACGGTGAAGAGCCCGCTGCGGCTTTCGGCCACGCCGGTGCGCTACGACGCGGCGCCGCCGCGGTTGGGGGAGCACACCGAATCGGTGCTGGGCGAGGTGCTGGGGATATCGGCAGGGCGGATCGAGGCGCTGCGCGAACAAGGGGTGATCTGAGGCTGGTGCCGGCGGTATGCGTTACGCTCATGCAGTAACCGGGGCTACGCGTACCGCCTTGGCCGCGCTCACGCCAGCCAGCCGTCAGGACCCGAACAGCATCAGGCCTATCTTGACCGCCGAGACCGCGATAGCCAGCAGCAGCCCGCAAATCAGCTGCTGGCTGTCTCGTGGCTCCCACGACAGTGCGGCGGCTACAAACGCCTTGCGCTGGTATCGCGCTTTGTCGGAGACGACCCCGAGGTCATTCGGGATGCCCTTGGCGATCATTGCGCCCTTGAGGCGCCGGGTCATGCGCGCGGCGGGGCGCCAGATCAGGACGACACTGAGCACATTTCCTTGTCGGCCTTGGGGTGAAAGCTCGGTATAAAAAAAGGCAAGGCACCTCCGCACTATTGGTTATTTCCGACAACTTGCAATCTCCCGTGGAGTCGCGTGCATCTTTCTGCTCATGGTTCGAGGCTGGTTTCTTTTTTTCAGATCGAACAAGCGATGCCCCTGCTGGGTTCCGAGCCTACCGGACATGATCCATATCAAGTCTCGCGTGCCTGCTTACCGGCACAATGTCCTTGAACTCCCCAGCCTTTCAACCCAACCCAAGGTGAGGCCCATGTTTCCTGAATTCCGCGATCAGATATCCATCCTCAAGACCCAGGACGCCCACTTTGCGCGGCTGTTCACCCGCCACAACGAACTGGACCATGAGATCAAGAACATGGAGGCGGGCACGGTTCCCGCAGATGGCACCGCCATCGAGATCCTCAAGAAGGAAAAGCTGCTCCTGAAGGACCAGCTCTACGTCATCCTGCGCAAGGTCTCGGCTTCCTGAAGCCAATTTCAAATCCGCCAATCGAAAGGCCATCCCATGTTCAAACACATCCTGCTCCCCATCGACGGCTCGGAACTCTCGAGCAAGGCATTCCCGGCAGCCATCGAGTTCGCGCGGACGACCGGCGCCAAGCTGACTCCGTACATGTGCCTTGAGGAGTATCCGTTCCTGATGTCCAGCGACGCGGGCCACGAGAAGAAATCGGTCTTCGAGCATCGCATCGAAGCGGCGGCGCGCGAGGAACTGGCGAAGGTGGAGGCGGCCGCGGCGCTGGCCGGCGTGCCGTGCATGGGAGCCACGTCCACCGCGGCGGCGCCTTATCGCGGCATCATCGGCATGGCGAAGGAACTCGGCTGCGACGTGATCTTCATGGCGTCGCACGGGCGGCGCGGCATCAGCGGCCTGCTGCTGGGCAGCGAGACCCAGAAGGTGCTGACGCATAGCGATATTCCTGTGGTGGTGTTTCGCTGAGCATGCCAGGGGATTTTTGATTCGTGATTTGTTGCGCCGCGGTAGCGGCGCAATCTCCCTGCGTCACACGGATCCCGCCGACCCGAGCGCTCACCGGCGACTCGACGGGGTCTTCAACTTCCGCTTCGTCCGCCGCGTCCAGGCACTCAGGCCGCGGACTCCATCATCTGCCGCTGCCGGTACTCCCCGGGCGCCACTCCCGTCCATTTCTTGAACGCGCGATGGAATGTGCTGGGTTCTGAAAACCCCACGCGCAGCGCCACCTGCTGCAGTGCAAGGTCCGTGTGTTCCAGCAAGGCGATGGCCGCGTCGCGGCGCAGGCTGTCCTTGATGCTCTGGTAGCCGCGGCCTTCGTCGCGCAGGCGGCGGCGCAGGGTTTGCGGCGTCAGGCGCAGGGCCCCGGCCATTTGTTCCAGTGAGGGCAGTTCGTCGTCGAGGTGGCAGCGCAGATGACGCCGGATGCGCTCGGCGAGGCAAGAGTCGTCGCGGTAGCGGGTGAGCAGGTTGCGCGGCGTGTCGTTCAGGAAGGCTTGCAGGCTGCTGGCGTCCTGGACCACGGGCAGGCGCAGCCAGCTCGCGTCGAAGTGCAGGGCAGTGTGCGGCTGGCCATAGCGGACCTGGGTGTTGAAGACCCGTTCGGTGTCGGTGAGCCGCGCTGGCCCGCGCGCTGGTTCCGGCGCGCGCGCGGCCAGGTCGACGCCAGCGAGGGGAATGCGCTGCGCCACCAGCCAGTTGGCCACCCCGTAAGCCTGGAAGGCGAAAGTGGATTGCGCGTACTGGCGGCACGCCGTGGCGGGCGCGCGCGGCAGCAGGAGCAGGGTGGCGCGGCCGTCGCGCTGTTGCAGCCGAGGCACGAAATCGACCAGGTGCAGGCGATATAGGTTCAACCCGGCGCGCATGGCGTCTTCCAGCGTGGCGCAGTGGATCAACGCATGGCAGGCCTGGGCGAACACCCCCGGCGCCACCGGCCGGCTAAGCAAGCCCCAGAACTCATCGCGCGTGACGCGCCGCATCGAGCGCATCAGCGCGGCAAACTGGTCCTCGCTCACGCGCGCGTTGGGCGACTGCAGCAACGCGGGCGAAATGGCGGCGCGGCGCAGCAGGGCGTCGATGTCGCAGCCAAGGCGGCGTGCGCCTTGCACGATCTGGTGCAGCTGCAGCACGGAAATGGTGTGGCGCGTGGGCGGCTGGGCGACATCGGCGCCCGGCGCGCCTGGCGGGAGGGAACTGAGCGGCACCGTCATCGATGGCGGCGCGGATGCCCTGAGTGCGGCGATTTGCATTGTCTCCTCGTTCTCAACGGACTCCGTGGTCCCGGTCCGGATCCACCCTGGGCTGCGTCTCGCTGCAGTGCAGCGCAACGGGCGGGCTTGCCGGACCACTGCCGGGTCTGTGCCGGTTCTGTGCGCCAGTGAACCCGATGCTGCACCCCGGCACAATCCGGATTTACCAAAGGCAGGCTTTTCCCTGAACGATTCGGCCAATCATTTTGGGCCGAAAGGTCATTGTCCACGCAGTGCACCATCGCGCAATCTCATCCCTTGCCGGCCTGCGCATCCGCGGGGCGCGGCGTGGCGGTTCACGAGGGGAGAAGCAGGATGCAGATAGGACGTCGCAGGACCCTGTTACGGCTTGGCGCGGCCTCGTTGGCCGCTGGCGGCAGCATCTCCGGCATCGCCAGCGCGCTCGCGCAAGGCGCCGTGCCCACCGGATACCCCGCCAAGCCGGTGCGGCTGGTGGTGCCGTATCCGGCGGGCGGCGCCACCGACGTGCTCGCCCGCGCCATTGCGGCGCCGCTTGGCCAGCAGTGGCAGCGCACGGTGGTGGTGGAAAACCGCCCGGGCGCCAGCGGCATGATCGGTGCCGATGCGGTGGCCAAGGCGCCTGCGGATGGCTACACCTTGCTGCTCACGCTGACCAGCGTGGTGCAGGTGCCCAGCCAGTATGCAAAGCCGCCTTTCGACCCGATGCGCGACCTGGTCGCGCTGTCGGAACTGGCGACTTCGCACCTCGTGGTGGCCGCCAGTTCGTCCATGCCGGGCAGCCTCGCCGAGGTGGTGCAAATGGCAAAGGGCAAACCGAAAGGGTATTCCTACGGCACCTACGGCACCGGCAGCGGCGCACACCTCTATATGGAAGTGTTTACCGGCGCCGCCGGGCTGGACATGATCCACGTCCCCTACAAAGGCGAGGCGCCGCTGCTCAACGACTTGCTGGGCGGCCAGGTGTCGGTGGGCACCATCTCCGTGATGGGCATCAAGCCGCATGTGCGCACCGGCCGCCTGCGTGCGCTGGCGGTGGTGGGCAACACCCGGGCGCCCATGCTGCCTGAGGTGCCGACCTTCCAGGAGCTGGGCTACAGCGGCCTGGACGGGCCTGGCTGGTTCGGCCTGTTTGCCCCGGCCGGCACGCCGCGGCCGATCGTGGACAAGGTTTCGGCCGACGTGAACGCCATCCTGGCCACGCCAGATATCCGGCAGCGCATGACCGACCTTGGCGTGATCGTCAAAGGCACCCGGCCGATGGAGTTCGCCGAGGTGGCGCGCGCCGACCAGGCTTACTGGAACGGCGTGATCCGCAAACTCAATATCCGGCTCGACTGAGCCTGCAGCATTTCCCAACTCTCTCGTGCCCGTTCGGGCCGATTCAGGAGCAGCGATGCAGCACACGCGCCGCAAGGCATTGCAGCAGATCGGAGCCGGCGCCCTCGCCGCCGGCGGCCTGGGCCTGGGGCTGAGCCCGGCGCGCGCCGCCGCCTTCCCGGCCAAGCCCGTGCGGCTGGTGGTGCCCTACCCCGCGGGCGGCGCCACCGATGTGCTGGCACGCGCGATTGCCGAGCCGCTCGGCAAGATGTGGCAGCGCCCCATCTTGGTGGAAAACCGCCCGGGCGCCAGCGGCATGATCGGCGCCGACGCCGTGGCCAAGGCCGATGCCGACGGCCATACCGCGCTGCTTACCATCACCACGCTGGTCCAGGCCCCCAGCCTCTATGCCAAGGCGCCGTTCGACCCGGTGCGCGATTTCGCCCCGGTGTCCAACCTTGGCACCACCAGCCTGGTGTTCGCGGTGCACAACTCGGTGCCCGCCACGACGCTGGCCGAATTCATCGCGCTGGTGAGGTCCAGGCCAAGGCAGTTCAACTATGGCTCCTACGGCACCGGCTCAAGCGGTCATCTCTACTGCGAAGTGTTCAACGAAGCGGCGGGGCTGGACATGACCCACGTGTCGTACAAGGGCGAGGCGCCGGAGCTGAACGACCTGCTCGGCGGGCAGATCCCCGCGGCGATCATCTCGGTGATGGGCGCGCGCCCGCACATGGCAACCGGCCGCCTGCGCGCGCTGGCGGTGACCGGCCCCGCGCGTGCGCCGCAATTGCCAGACGTGCCGACCTTTCGCGAGTCTGGCATCGCGGGCATGGATTCGATGGGCTGGTTCGGGCTGTTGCTGCCGGCCGCCGCGCCGCGCCCGGTGGTAGAGAAGTTCTCCGCGGACGTCAACCGCGTGCTGGCCATGCCAGCCGTGCGCGCGCGCATGAACGACATGGGCGTGGTGCTTGCCGGCAGCACGCCCGATGCCTTCGCCGAGACCATGCGCAGCGATTACGCGCGCTGGGGCAAGGTCATCCGCACCCGCAACATCCGCCTTGACTAAGAGGCCATTTCAAAATGATTCTGGCGTCGTTGCGCGGCCTTGCCGTACCACTTGTACTGTCTGCGGCCGCGCGCCTAGCCAGAACCGCTTCGCTTCATTTTGAAACAGCCTCTAACGCCGTCCCGATGCACGCCGCCTTGATGCGCGCGGGGCTGGTGGCGGCCTGCAATTTTCCCACTTTGTGTTTTTTATGAATCAAGCTGCTTCTGCTACCCACGCCCCGGCCTACCGTTCTCCCCACTGGCCTGCGGGCATGCCCGCCGAGGTGTGCGTGCCGCGCACCAGCCTGGCCTACAACGTCGAGGTCGCCGCCCGGCGCTATCCGGACAAGACCGCGATCCAGTATTTCCATACGGCCATCTCCTACGCCGGCCTGCATGCGCAGATCGAGCGCATGGCCGGCTACCTGCAGCAGGCATGCGGCGTGGCGCCGGGCGACCGCGTGGTGCTGTTCAGCCAGAACTGCCCGCAGTTCATCGTGGCCTACTACGCCATCCTGCGTGCCGAGGCGGTGGTCGTGCCAGCCAACCCGATGTGGCTGACCGGGGAGCTCGAACACGTGGCCGCGGACAGCGGCGCGGTGGCGGCTTTCGTCGCGGCGGAGCTTTATCCGCAGATCGCGCCGCTGCATGGCGCCAGCCTGGCGCATGTCATCGTGCATCAGTACGGGGACATGCTCGAGCCGGCTGGCGGCACCGGCGGCGTGCCCGCCTGGCTTTGCGAGCGCGCCCCGCTGCCCGCCGGCGCACCCGCAGGCGCCACGCTGGCGACCTGGACGCAGGCCGACGCCGCGGGCCATGCCCCGCGCGCGCATGAGGCCGGATACGACACGCTGTGCATGCTGGCCTACACCTCGGGCACCACTGGCCATCCCAAGGGCTGCATGCATACGCACGGCACGCTGATGAGCGCGGCGGTGGGCTCGCAGCTGTGGCGCAGCGCCAGCCCGCAGAGCGTGTGCTTGTCGGTCGCGCCGATGTTCCATCTGCTGGGCATGCAGAACGGCATCCACGCGCCGCTTTACCTGGGCGCCACCATCGTGCTGCTGCCGCGCTGGGATCGCGCGGCAGCAGCAGACCTGATCGAGCGCTACCAGGTTTCCACCTGGGCCGCGCCGCCCGCCATGCTGGTGGATTTCTTCGCGCAGCCGGGCATCGGCGAGCGCAACCTCTCCAGCCTTGCCTACCTGGGCGGCGGCGGGGCCGCCATGCCGGACGCCGTGGCCACCATGCTGCAGGAGCGCTTTGGCCTGCCTTACGTCGAGGCGTACGGCCTGACCGAGACCGCCGCCTTCCTGCTGTCCAATCCGCGCCACCGGCCCAAGCGCGAATGCCTGGGCATCGCCACGTTCGGCGTGGACGCGCGCGTGATCGACCCGCACACGCTGGCCGAGCTGCCGCAGGGCGAGCTGGGCGAGATCGTGACCCATGGCGCGCAGGTGATGCGCGGCTACTGGCGCAACCCGCAGGCCGACGCGGAATCGTTCATCGAGATCGATGGCAAGCGCTTCCTGCGCACCGGCGACCTCGGCTTCATGGACGAGGAAGGCTATTTCTTCATGCGCGACCGGCTCAAACGCATGATCAACGCGTCCGGCTTCAAGGTCTGGCCGGCGGAGGTGGAGAACCTGCTCTACGGGCATCCCGCCATCCACGAAGCCTGCGTGATCGCCGCGCGCGACGCGCGCCGCGGCGAGACCGTCAAGGCCGTGGTGGCGCTCAAGCCGGGGGCGCGCGGCACGCCCGAGGCCAGCGCCGAGCAGATCATGGCGTGGTGCCGCGAGCGGCTGGCGGCTTACAAGGTGCCGCGCATTGTCAGCTTTGTCGATGCCTTGCCCAAATCGGCCACCGGCAAGATCCAGTGGCGGGCATTGCAGGAGCTGGAGCAGGACCAAGGCGGGGATCAACCGGCCGCTGCTGGCAGCGTGGCCTGAACAAGAACAGCGAGAACAGCGAGAACAACGAGAACGATGGGAGACATCATGAAGACATCGAGACGAAACTGGCTGGGCCAGGCGGCCGCGCTGGGCGGTGGTGGGTTGCTGGGCGCATGGCAGTGGCCCGCTCAGGCGCAGGGCACCTATCCGGCACGCCCCATCCGCATGGTGGTGCCGTATCCCGCCGGCGGCGGCACCGATACCATCGCGCGCATGATCGGCCAGCGCCTGACCGAGGCCTGGGGCCAGCCGGTGGTGGTGGACAACAAGCCCGGCGCCAGCGGCATGCTCGGCAACGACATCGTGGCCAAGGCGCCGCCCGACGGCTACGCGATGCTGCTCGGCATCACCGCCATGATCCAGTCGCCCAGCCTGTACAAGCGCATCCCGTACGACGTGGCCCGCGACTTCGCGCCGGTTTCACTACTGGCCAGGTCCTCCGACCTGTTCGTGGTGCCCAACCGGGTGCCGGCGACCACGCTCGCCGAGTTCGTGGCCCTGGCCAAGGCCGGCAAGCTCAGCTACGGCTCCTATGGCAACGGCACCTCCTCGCATCTGCATGGCGAGCTGCTCAAGATGCAGGCGCACATGGACCTTGCACACATTCCTTACAAAGGCGCCGCGCCGCTGATGAGCGACGTGCTGGGCGGGCAGGTGGATTCGGCCTTTGTCGACGTGACCTCGGCCAACAGCTATCTAAATAGCGGCAAGTTCAAGATCCTCGCCATCACGGGCACCCAGCGCTACAAATCGATTCCGTCGGTACCGACTTTCGCGCAGGCGGGCTACACCGGGTTTGAGCCGAGCGGCTGGTTCTCGATGTTCCTGCCCGCCAATACGCCGCACGACGTGGTTATTCGGCTCTCCACCGAGATCGCCCGCATCGTGCGGCTCCCGGACATCTCGCAAAAGCTGGTGGCGATGGGGCTGCAGCCGGTGGGCTCGTCCCCGGAGGAACTGGCCGCGGTGATCGCGACCGACACGCCCAAGTGGGCACGCATCGTCCGCGACGCCAACATCCAGCTCGACTGAGGCGCAGATCTTATGACGGCTACGCCATTTATTCACCGAGGCAACCCAGAGGAGTTCGCCATGGAGACCATCCGCTACGCCGTCGCCGACGGCGTTGCCACCCTCACGCTCGACTTCCCGAAGCGCAAGAACGCCCTGAACGGCACCATGCGCCGCGAGATCGGCGAGGTCGTGCACCAGTTGCGCCAGGACACCAGCGTGCGCGCGCTGATCCTCACCGGCGCGGGCTCGGATTTCTGTTCCGGCGGCGACATCAGCTCGATGCAGGGCGAAATCAGCGCTGAGCAGGGCCGCCAGCGCCTGGCGGCCATCCATCCGTGGCTGGAAGACCTGATCCACCTCGACCGTCCCGTGATCGCGGCGGTAGACGGCGCGGCCTATGGCGCCGGCTTCAGTCTGGCTCTCGTGGCCGACATCATCCTGGCCACGCCGCGCGCGCGCTTTGGCCTGCCTTTCCTGCGCCTGGGCCTGGTCCCGGATTGCGGGGTGTTCTACACGCTGCCGCGCATGATCGGCCTGCAGCGCGCCAAGACGCTGATGTTCTCGATGCGTGAACTGAGCGCCGCGGCGGCGCTGGAGCAAGGCATCGTGATGGAAATCGTGCCGCCCGAGGCGCTGCAGGCGCGCGCGCTGGCGCTTGCCTCGGCCTTCACCGAGGCCTCGCCGGTGGCGGTTGCGCTGACCAAGAAGGCGCTCAATGCCTCGCTGAACCAGGACCTGCACAGCATGCTGGAGATGGAGGCGGACGGCCAGGGTATCGCTTTCGCCACCGCGTACCGCCAGGAGGCCGCCACGCGCTTCCTGGAAAAGCAGCCGCCGCGCTATCGCTGGCCCGACTGAACAACCACACAACCATACAAGAACAAGCGCGTGATGCTGCAACGCAACACAGGCATCGCCGGCATCACCGGCAACCATCAAGGAGAACGACATGGGAAATTCCGACAAGAACATGGCGATGGCCGCCCGCAGGGTGTCCTGGATGAGCGAAGACCTGGTCATGTTCCAGGACACCGTACGCCGCTTCGTGGAGCGCGAGCTGGTGCCGAACGAGGCGCGCTGGGCCGAGCGCGGCTACATCGACCGCGAAGTCTGGAACCGCGCCGGCGAGGTTGGCCTGCTGTGCGCCAGCATTCCCGAGGAGTACGGCGGCGGCGGCGGGAACTTTGCCCACGAGGCTGTGATCTGTAACGAAATGGCACGCGCCATCGCCACCAGCCTGGGCAATGGCGTGCACAGCGGCATCGTGGCCCATTACTTGCTCAACTACGGTATCGAGGCACAGAAGCGCAATTGGCTTCCGCAGATGGCTTCAGGCGCCATGGTGGCCGCCATCGCCATGTCGGAGCCCGGCGCAGGCTCGGATCTCAAGTCGGTACGCACCCGAGCGGTGCGTGAGAAGACCCAGAACGGAGACATCTATCGCATCAACGGTGCAAAAACCTTCATCACCAATGGCTACCATGCCGATCTCGTTTGCGTGGTGGCCAAGACCGATCCCGATGCCGGCACGAAAGGGGTCTCGCTCATCATGGTCGAGACCCGGGACCAGCCCGGCTTCAGGCGCGGCCGCATTCTGGAAAAAATCGGGCAGAAAGGCCAGGACACCGCCGAGTTGTTCTTCGACGACGTGTGCGTGCCGGTGGAGAACCTGCTGGGCGACGAGGAGGGCAAGGGTTTCTATCAACTGATGCAGCAACTGCCGCAGGAGCGCATGATCATCGCGCTTGGTGCGGTAGCGAGCATGCAGCGTGCGATCGAGCTCACCACCGATTACGTGCGCGAGCGGCAGGTGTTTGGAAAACCGCTGATCGATATGCAGAACACGCGCTTCAAGCTGGCGGAGTGCAAGACCGAGGCAACCATCGCCGCCACGTTCGTCGATGATTGCATGGTGCGCTTGCTGAAGGGCGAACTCGATGCGCCCACCGCGGCCATGGCCAAGTGGTGGTGCTCGCAGAAGAACTGCGAAATCATCGACGAATGCCTGCAGCTGCATGGCGGGTACGGCTATATGCTCGAATACCCGATCGCGCGCATGTACGCGAACGCGCGGGTCAGCAAGATCTATGGCGGCTCCAACGAGATCATGAAGGAGCTGGTGGCACGCACGCTGTGACGTCGTGCGCGGGGCCATGCGATTGGCCGCTCATGCCAACGTCGTAGTGCGTTGGAAGTAGGCCGGCCGCAAAGCCCCGCGCCGCGCGGGTTGCGAGGGGAAGAGGGCGTTTCCCGTTACAAAAGCAGCTGTGCACGGAATAACGGAAAGGTGTAATGTGTGTCACAAGACATGGTTCAAATGCCCGTCGCGAGTGGGGCCTGGAGTGTTGGTACGGTGAGCCGAGCTGATCCGTTGCGCCGTTGCAAACGCAGTTGAAAAGTTCGTCAACCGACTCTCAGCCTTCGCCGTTATTTGACTATGATGAAGTAAAGATTTCGCAACATGGCAGCACCGCCAAGCCGGGGTGGCGGAGCCGCAAAGGCTGCCGCGAGATCTTAGGTTGTAGTAGATCTACCTTCGCCTCGGACGGGACTCTGACGGGAGTGAGGTATGGACATTTTCGGCCACTACGCCACACGCTTCGAAGCTCGCAAGGAAGAGGAATACAGCATCCAGGAGTATCTGGATATCTGCAAGAAGGATCCTTCGGCCTATGCGACCGCGGCCGAGCGCATGCTCGCCGCCATTGGTCAGCCGGAACTGGTGGACACCCACCACGACCCTCGGCTGTCCCGCCTGTTCTTCAACAAGGTCATCAGGATTTATCCGGCCTTCCGCGAGTTCTACGGCATGGAAGACACGATCGAGCAGATCGTCGCCTTCTTCAAGCACGCCGCGCAGGGACTCGAGGAGCGCAAGCAGATCCTCTACCTGCTCGGGCCCCCCGGAGGCGGCAAGTCCTCGCTGGCGGAAAAACTCAAGGCGCTGATGGAGCAGGTTCCCATCTACGCATTGAAGGGCTCACCCATCCATGAATCTCCGCTCGGGCTGTTCGCACCCGAGGAAGACGGCAAGATCCTGGAAGAGGACTACGGCATCCCGGTGCGCTATCTCAACACCATTGCCTCGCCCTGGGCGGTCAAGCGCCTGCACGAGTTCAATGGCGACATCACGCGCTTCCGCGTGGTCAAGCTGCGTCCTTCGGTGCTGTCGCAGATTGCGATCTCCAAGACGGAGCCGGGCGACGAGAATAACCAGGACATTTCGTCGCTGGTGGGCAAGGTCGATATCCGCAAGCTGGAGGATTTCCCGCAGGACGACCCGGATGCCTACTCGTACTCCGGCGGGCTGTGCCTGGCCAACCGCGGGCTGCTTGAGTTCGTGGAAATGTTCAAGGCGCCGATCAAGGTCCTGCACCCGTTGCTGACCGCCACCCAGGAGGGCAACTACAAGGGCACTGAAGGCTTCGGCGCGATCCCCTTCGACGGGGTCATCCTGGCGCACTCGAACGAAGCCGAGTGGACAACCTTCAAGGCCGACAAGAACAACGAGGCTTTCCTCGACCGGATCTACATCGTCAAGGTGCCATACTGCCTGCGTGTGTCTGAGGAGGTGAAGATCTACGACAAGCTGTTGCGCAGCAGTTCGCTATCGGCCGCGCCGTGCGCGCCCAACACCTTGAAGATGATGGGGCAGTTCGCCGTGCTCACCCGCATCAAGGAGCCGGAGAATTCAAACATCTTCTCCAAGATGCGGGTCTATGACGGCGAGAGCCTGAAGGATGTCGACCCCAAGGCCAAGTCGTACCAGGAGTACCGCGATTACGCCGGCATCGACGAAGGCATGAACGGCTTGTCCACGCGCTTCGCCTTCAAGGTCTTGTCCAAGGTCTTCAACTTCGACAATACCGAGGTAGCCGCCAATCCGGTGCACCTGCTCTATGTGCTCGAGCAACAGATCGAGCGCGAGCAGTTCCCGCCGGAGCAGGAAGCCAAGCTGCGGTCGTACATCAAGGAGTATCTGACCGCACCGTTCGTGGAGTTCATCGGCAAGGAGATCCAGACCGCTTACCTGGAGTCGTATTCCGAATACGGCCAGAACATCTTCGATCGCTACGTGGTGTTTGCCGACCTGTGGATCCAGGACCAGGAATATCGCGACCCGAATACCGGCGAGATTCTCGATCGCAACGCGTTGAACGACGAGCTTGAGAAAGTCGAGAAGCCCGCGGGGATATCCAACCCCAAGGACTTCCGCAACGAGATCGTCAACTTCGTGCTGCGCGCGCGGGCCAACAACGCGGGCAAGAACCCCGCGTGGACCAGCTACGAGAAGTTGCGCATGGTGATTGAGAAGCGCATGTTCTCCACCACCGAAGACCTGTTGCCCGTGATCTCGTTCAACGCCAAATCCTCTCGCGAGGATCAGGACAAGCACGCGAACTTTGTCAACCGCATGGTTGAGAAGGGATACACCGCGAAGCAGGTCCGCTTACTTGTGGAGTGGTATTTGCGCGTAAGAAAATCATCGTAACGGCGCCTGAACGAGGCCTCTAGACGAGGGCAAGCATATGGCCACGGTCATCGATCGGCGCGAGAACGGCGGCAACAAGAGTGCCGTCAACCAGCAACGCTTCATCAAACGCTACCGCGAACAGATACGCCAGGCGGTAGCGAAGGCGGTGTCCGGCCGGAAGATCATGGACATCGAGCAAAGCGGGCAGGTGTCCATTCCGGTCAAGGACATCTCCGAGCCCGCCTTTCACCACGGCCAGGGCGGCCGGCGGGAGTGGATCCACCCGGGCAACAAGAAATTCGTCCGGGGGGACAGCTTCGACCGCCAGCAGCAAGGCGGCGGTGGAGGCGGCTCCAAGGCGAGCGATTCGGGTGAAGGCGAGGACGATTTCGTCTTCAGCCTGTCGCGCGAGGATTTCCTCAATTTCTTCTTCGAGGACATGGCGCTGCCGGACATGGCCAAGCGCCACCTTGCCAAGATCGCCGAGGTCCGCAAGGTCCGGGCTGGCTTCTCGATCGACGGCACCCCGTCCAACCTGTCCATCCTGCGCACGATGCGAAGCTCGCTCGGGCGGCGCATTGCCTTGTCCAGTCCTTACCAGAAAAAGCTCGCGGTGCTGGAGCAGGAGTATGGCGAGGTGCTGGAGCAGGACGGGCCTTACTCGGCACGGGCGCTGGAGCTGATGAAGGAAATGCGTCACCTGCGCGCCTGCGTGGAGCGCGTGCCCTTTATCGAAAAGCTCGACCTGCGCTACAACAACCGCGTGCTGAAAAAGCGCCCGCAGGCACAGGCGGTGATGTTCTGCCTGATGGATGTGTCCGGGTCCATGGATGAGAGCCGCAAGGATCTCGCCAAGCGCTTTTTCATGCTCTTGTACCTCTTTCTCAAGCGCAACTACGATCGCATCGACGTGGTGTTCATTCGTCATCACACGGTGGCGAAGGAAGTGAACGAGGAAGATTTCTTCCATTCGCGCGAATCCGGTGGTACGGTCGTATCGAGCGCGCTCAAGCTGATGGTCGAGGTCATTCACGACCGCTATCCCGCCAGCCAGTGGAATATCTACTGTGCCCAGGCCTCGGACGGCGACAACTGGGCGGGCGATTCGGAGTTGTGCGGGCGCTTGCTGCGCGAGTCCATCCTGCCGCTGGTGCAGTACTACGCCTATGTGGAAGTGGCCTCGGAGGAGCCGCAGAACCTGTGGGAAGAGTATCTGGCGGTCAAGGACCGGCATGAGAACTTCGCCATGCAGCGCATCATCGGGGCGGACGAGATCTACCCTGTACTGCATGACCTGTTCCAGAAGAAGGCGGCATGGCCATCCAGCCGCTGAGGTCGGCCTGGTTTTTTTGCAGGTGTTTTCCGCTCGCCCGCTATGCGGGAGAGCGGCGCAACCCTAGCTTCACCCGCAACGGGGGTCGTAAATGGCATATCTCTCTACCGGCTCCGAGTGGACCTTCGAGCTGATCCAGCGTTATGACCGCGAAATCGCACGCATTGCCGGCGACTTCGGTCTGGACACCTATCCCAACCAGGTCGAGATCATTACCGCGGAGCAGATGCTAGATGCCTATGCATCGTCCGGCCTGCCGGTGGGCTACAGCCATTGGTCGTACGGCAAGCATTTCCTCGCATCCGAGCGCAGCTACCAGCGCGGGCACATGGGCCTGGCCTACGAGATCGTCATCAATTCGAATCCCTGCATCGCGTACCTGATGGAGGAGAACACCATGCCCATGCAGGCGCTGACCATCGCGCACGCCTGCTACGGCCACAACTCCTTCTTCAAGGGCAACTACCTGTTCCGCACCTGGACCAACGCCGATGCCATCATCGACTACCTGCTGTTCGCCAAGAACTACGTAGCCGAATGCGAGCAGCGCTATGGGGAGCAGGAAGTCGAGGCGCTGCTCGATTCCTGCCACGCGCTGCAGAACTACGGGGTGGACCGCTACAAGCGGCCCAAGAAGCTCTCCATTGCCGAGGAGCAGGCGCGCCAGACCGAGCGGGAGAACTATCTGCAGACGCAGGTCAACGACCTGTGGCGCACCTTGCCCAAGCACCGCGCACACGCGCTGGAAGACGATGAAGGGTTCGAGCGCGACGCCGCCTTCCCGCCGGAGCCGCAGGAAAACCTGCTCTACTTCATCGAGAAGAACGCACCCAAGCTGGCGCCGTGGCAGCGAGAGATCGTGCGCATCGTGCGCAAGATCGCGCAGTACTTCTACCCGCAGCGCCAGACCAAGGTCATGAACGAAGGCTGGGCCACGTTCTGGCACTACACCATCCTGCACCAGCTATACGAAGAAGGCCTGGTCAATGACGCCTTCATGATGGAGCTGCTGCAGGCGCACACCAATGTGATTTACCAGCCGCCGTACAACAGCCCCTACTACAGCGGCCTCAACCCGTACACCGTGGGCTTCCTGATGTTCCAGGACCTGCGCCGCATGTGCGAGAACCCGACTGAGGAAGACTACCGCTGGGCGCCGGAGTTCGCCGGCAGCGATTGGCGCAAGACGCTCGACTTCGCCATGCGCAACTTCAAGGACGAGAGCTTCCTGCTGCAGTTCCTGTCGCCGCGCGTGATCCGCGAGCTCAAGCTGTTCTCCGTGCTCGACGATGATCGCGAAGGCAAACTGCGCGTGACCGCCATCCATGACGATGAGGGCTACCGCAACATCCGCCAGTTGCTGGCCAACCAGTACGACCTGTCGAACATGGAGCCCAACATCCAGATCACCAATGTGGATGTGGGCGGAGACCGCTCCCTGACCTTGCGCCACCTGCAGAACGACCGCCGCCCGCTGGCGCAGAACTTTGACGAGGTGATCCGCCACGTCACGCGGCTGTGGGGCTTTACGGTGCGCCTGGAAGTGGCCTATGAAGATGGCCGGCGCGAATCCAAGTACGAATGCAAGCCGGAACGCCGGCATCGCAAGGCGGCTTGAGCGCGCATGGCGGCGTCAGCCGGCGCGGGCGGTGGATGACACCGCCCGCATGATGGCCTGCGCAGCCCACAAGCCGGTGGCCGCGGCAGCGTCCGTGAAGGGCGCATTCACGTAATCCCCCGCCAGGAAGACCCGTTGCCGCGATGCCGGCGCACGGCTGCGGTACGCCAGCACGTCGGCGGCACGGCCGACCGGCACCGTGGGCATCGCCTGCGCCCAGCGCGTGACCAGGCAGTCCTGCAATTGCCGCGAGATGCCCGGCAGGTAATGTTCGACCTCGGGCAGCACGTCGGAGAGGATTTGCGCATCGCTCGCGCCCAGCCGGTCCGCGGCGGCGCGGTCTTCCAGCATGACCTGGACGATTTGCCCATGTCCGGCGGCGGGACGCGCCGGCGGGTGCTTGCCAGCGTCCAGCGCCAGCGCGGCCACGTAACGGCGCTCGGCTCGCGGCACCAATACGCCGTAGACGCCCGCCAAAGCCGCCGGCACATGAAACCCCGGCCGTGTGAGCAAGGACAGGTTGATGGTGCGGCTGTAGGGCGTCGCCAGCAGGCGGCGCTCCAGCGCATCCCCGTCCGTCCAGGCCTGCCGGGCAAAGGGTGCCGGCAGGGCGCACACCACGTAGTCGGCCGTGGCTTCGAAGCCCGCGCCGCTCACCACCACGCGCGTGTCCTGCTGGCGGATCGAGGCGACCCGCCGCCCGGTCTCCACCGGCAATGTGCGCGCCAGCGCGCGCGGCAGGCTTTGCATGCCGCCGGCCAGCGAAGTGTTGGCACAGCGGCGCCAGCCGAAGCCGCTGGCCAGCAGCATGAGCGCGGCGGAGGACGATTCGGGCGTGAGGAAATAGAACCCCTGCAGCAGCGGCTCCGTGACATAGGCGAGCGCCTCGCGGCAACCGCGCTGGCCAAGCCATTCGCTGGCGGTGTCCGCATCGTAGCGCGCCCATTGGCCAAGGTCGTCGAGCGGCAGCGTGCGCAGCGCGCGGCCTTCGCGGCCCAGCGCCAGTCCCAGGCCCAGCCAGGCCGGCAATCCGAGCAGGCCGCTGCGCAGCGGGTCCAGCAGGCTCTGCGCGCGCACGCGGCGCGGCCGGCCCTGGCGTACCACCGCGTTGAGGTCGCTGGCGGCCTGCAGTCCGCCGTCCGGGCCGCCGTCCAGGCCGAGCCGCCGCGCCAGCGCCGGCAGCACCGTGTAGCCGCTCGACAGGAATTGTGCGCCGCACTCGATGCCATGCGGCCCGAGGGTTGCGCTGCGCATGCGGCCGCCGACATCCCCGTCGGCCTCGAAGACGCGCACCCGCGCGCCGGCGCGGGCGAGCGCATCGGCCGCGCACAGCCCGGCAATGCCGGCGCCGGCCACGATCACATCGGGGGCGCGGTGCGGGCCGGGTGAATGCACCGGCAGCGCCGATGCGGGAGGAACAGGAGGAACAGGAGGAACGGGGGGAGCAGGCAAAACGGGTGAAGGCAAGGAAGTGGCATGCATGGTCTGGGACTTGTCCGGTTAGCCCGTGCTCGGGGCACCGTGCGACAATCTATCGGCTCGCCGCGTTGCAGCCAATTCGCTTTCTCCTCAGATTCCATCATGTCCGCCGCCACCGAACCGCCGAAGCGCCGCCAGCCCTCGCAGCAGCGCGCGCAGCATACCGTCCAAGCCATCCTGCAAGCCGCGGCGCAGCTGTTCGCCGAACACGAGATGCGTGCCCAGCCTGAGCCCACCACTGAGCAGATCGCTGCGCTGGCAGGGGTTTCGGTTGGCTCGCTTTACCAGTACTTTGCCGACCGCGCGGCAATTGGCCGCACCTTGATCGAGCATCAGCGCGAGGCGGCGTTGGTGGCCCTGGAAACAATGCTGGCCGAGCGCCTGGCCGCCATGCCGGCAGCGGCAGGCCTGGCGGAGCCGCAAGCCGCGCGCGCTGCGCTGCGGGCTTATGTGCAGGCCTATGTGCTCAGCTTTGGCGGCTATGACGCGCATAGCCGCGCGCTGGCCCGCCTGGCCTGGCGCCATGATCGCGACGAGGATGCCGTGGCGGCGCTGCGCCTGGCCAGCGAACGGATCGGCGCGCAGTTGCAGGCGCTGGGCGTGAGCGCGCTGCGCTTGCCCGCTCCGGCGCAGATGTTCGCGCTCACACGGGCCTTGTTCGGGGTGGTGCGCTCGGCCGCACTGGAGCGCTCGCCCTTGCTCGGCAGCCAGGCCCTGGAGGACGAACTGGTCCGCCTGTGCTGGAGCCTGCTGCAGGGCGACCCCGACGCCGGCTGATCCTGGCCGGCCCCGGCCCCGCCCGGGGGCTCAGGCCGCGTCGGTGCTCCAGCTTCGGGTCAGATCGACCACGCCCGTTCCAGGTTGGCCGCACACCGCCTCGCCCACCACCCTTGCCCAGTAAGCCTGCGACCCGTCCGCCAGCTGCCAGGCATGCAGGCGGCGGGTGTAGATCTGCAGGTCGTACTCCTCGGTGATGCCGATGGCGCCATGCACGGCATGCGCGATGGCCGCCACTGGCGTGACCGCTTCGCTGGCGTTGAGCTTGCCGATGGCCGCGCGCAGCGGGTTCGGGAGCCAGCCGCCGGCGGCGCAGGCGATCTGCGCGGCCATGCGCGCGGCGGTGACATGTTCCGCCATCACGCTGATCTGGTGCTGGATGGCCTGAAACTTGCCGATGGCGCGGCCGAACTGCTGGCGGTCGTTGGCATATTGCAGCGTCATGTCGAGCACATGCGACATGGCGCCGGCCAGCTGCGCAGCGTGCAGGCAGGCGCCGATCTGGCGCAGCGTGCCCGCGGGCAGCGTGAACAGTGGCAATCCGTCCGATGCGGGGCGCGGCAGGACCACGGCCAGGTCCGCGTGGGCGCCGGTCGCGCGCACTTGCGCCCGGTCGCGTGGCAGCAGCATGCACTGCGTGCCTTCCTGCACCAGGAACCAGGCCGCCTGCGCGCCGCCTGCGACGAGGACCGCATTCGCGGCGCCCGCTTCCATATCGAAGGTCGCCAGCGCGATGGGCCCGGCCGGCACCGCCAGCCCGGCGGCGTGCAGCAGCGCGCGCGCGAACAAGGTCTGGCCTAGCGGCAAAGGCAGCGCGCGGCGGCCCAGCGCGAACAGCACCGGCGCCAGTTCGTCCAGCGGCAAGCCCGCCCCACCGGCCGCCTCGGGCAACAGGCAATCGGCAAAGCCGCTGTCTTGCAGTGACTGCCACAGGGGCAGGTGGTCTTCGCCGCGTTCGATGGCGCGGATAACGGCGGGCGTGCAGCAGTCGCGCAGCACGCTGTCGAGCGCGTCCGAGTAAGCGTTATGCATAGGGAACTCCGGTTCAGCGCAGGCCAAGGCCCCGGGCAATCATGCCGCGCAGGATCTCGCGCGTGCCGCCACGCAGCGAATAGGACGGGGCGACCTGGCTGACGTAGGCCAGCGTGCGGTACAGGCCGGGATCGGCGGCGAGGTGCGGGTCGTCGCCCAGCGCGGCCTGCGCCAGCGCCGGAATGGATTGCTCGAACTCCGTGCCCAGGTCCTTGACCAGCGCGGCCTCCACCACCGGGCTCTCGCCTGCGGCAAGCCGGGCGGTCACCGCCAGCGACATGGCCCGCAGCACCGCCAGCCGGCCAGCCAGCCGGCCGATGGTAACGGTGTCGCGCCGCGCAGCCGGCGCGCGCCGCAGCGCCGCAATCCAGGTATCGAGCAGCACCACGCTGGAGTACAGCCGCTCCGGCCCGCTGCGCTCGAAGGCCAGCTCCGCGTTGACCTGCTCCCAGCCGCTGCCTTCGCGGCCTACCAGCGCCGCTGCAGGCAGCATCACGTCCTCGAAGCTGACTTCGGAGAAGTGCGCGTCGCCGGCCAGGTCGCGGATCGGGCGCACGGTCACGCCCGGCGCCGACAGGTCGATGATGACCTGCGACAAGCCGCGCTGACGGTCCTCGCCCGCGCCGGAGGTGCGCACCAGCGCCAGCATGTAGTGGCAGCGATCGGCGTTGGTCGTCCAGATCTTGCGGCCGTTCAAGCGCCAGCCGCCGTCCGGCTGCGGCGTGGCGCGGGTCGCGACGCTGGCCAGGTCGGAGCCGGAGTTGGGCTCGCTCATGCCGATGCAGAAGAAGGCCTCGCCCTTGCAGATGCGCGGGAGATAGAAGGCCTTCTGCGCGTCGCTGCCGTAGCGCAGGATCAGCGGCCCGCTCTGGCGGTCGGCGATCCAGTGGGCCGAGACCGGCGCACCGCAGGCCAGCAACTCCTCGACCAGCACGAAGCGCGAGAACGGATCGAGCCCGGCGCCGCCATATTGCGCGGGCAAGGTGATGCCCACCCAGCCGCGCCGCGCCAGCGCGCGGCTGAAATCGGCGTTGAAGCCCATCCATGAGCGGGCGCGGACCTCGGGCGCAAGGGCCGGCAGGTGTTCGGCCAGGAATGCCTTCACCTCGCGCCGGAAGGCGGCGGCGGCCGGCGGCAAGGCAGTCAGCTGGAACGTGCTGGGCAGTGAAGTCAAGACAGGGGTCTCCGTGTGGCTAGCGGCCGGCCAGCAAGCGCCGGGCGGAATAAGTCATGACACGCTCATGGCGCTGGTTGAAGACTTCGATGTCCGAATCCACCACGGCGCGGCCATTGCGCGAAGTGGGGCGGATGCCGGTCACCGTGACCGTGGCCCAGATGGTGTCGCCCACCATCACCGGGGCATGGATCTTCTGCGTCAGCTCCAGCATGGCCAGCCCCGTGCCCTGGATCATGGTCTGCAGGATGAAGCCTTCGATCATGGCGTAGGTCAGCGCGGCGGGCACGGGCCGGCCATGGATGGCGCCGCCTTCATGGCCCGCCTCGATGAAGATCGCCTCCAGCATGCCGGTGACCGAAATGAAGTTGATCAGGTCGGTCTCGGTCACGGTGCGGCGGAAGGTCTGGAAGGCCTGGCCCTCCTTGATGTCTTGCCAATAAAAGCCCTGGCCGAGGCGGGGGAGTTGGGTATGGGGCACGGCGTCTCCTGTTGAGGGCCGCCATCGGCGGCCGGCTTCCTTTATGTTAGGAGCGGGAATGCGGCAGGGTTAGGCATTAGTGGCCGGCGCGGCACAATAGGCTGCGCCGGTGCGGCCCAGCTCATCGATCTGCTCACCGCTCAGGCCCGCCTCGCCAAGCAGGCCGCGGGTGTGCTGACCCAGGCGTGGCGGCAGCGCGCTCGCCGCGCGCTCGCCGTCAAAGCGCACCGGCGCGCCGGCAAAGCGCAGCGTGCCCATGGCCGCATCGTCCAGCGTATCGAAGAAGCCGGTGGCGCGCAGGTGCGGGTCATCCACCAGTTCCGCGAGCTGGTTGACCCGCGCCACCGGGATCTGCAGCGTTTCGCATAGCGCCAGCCAGGCGCTGGTGGTGCGCGTGCGCACGATCTCGCCGGTCAGCTCGTAGAGGGTTTCGATATGCTGCGTGCGCGCGGCGATGCCGGCAAAGCGCGGGTCGGCGGCCAGGTCGGGCCGGCCCGCGGCGGTGAAGAAGTCGCGCCAGTGGGCGTCGGTGTACGGCATCATGCAGACGTGGCCGTCGGCGCTCTGGTAGGGCCGGCGCAGCGGCGCCAGCACGCGCGGATAGCCGGTGGGCCCGCGCGGCGGCTCGAAGTGCTGGCCATAGAGATGCTCGACCAGGTTGAAGGCCACCATCGATTCGAACATCGGCACTTCCACCAGCGCGCCCTTGCCGCCCTGGCGCTCGCGCCCGGCAATGGCGGCCGAGATCGACAGCGCCGCCACCAGCCCGCTGGTCTTGTCGGCCGCGATGGTGGGGAAGTAGCGCATGGTGCCGGTCTGCGCGGCCATCAACGCGGCATTGCCGGACAGGCCCTGGATGATGTCATCGTAGGCCGGGCGGCCGCCATAGGGGCCATCCTCGGCAAAACCCAGCAAGCTCACGTAGACCAGGCGCGGGTGGCGCGCCATCACGTCGGCGGGGTCCAGCCCGAGGCCGGCCAGCTTCTGCGGGCGCATGCTGTGCATGAACACATCGGCGCCGGCCACGAGGCGCTCCAGCGCGGCCTGCGCCGCGGGCAGCTTGAGGTTGAGCACCACGCTTTTCTTGCTGCGGTTCACGCCCAAGAAGATGGCCGACATGCCATCCTCGGCGGCCGGGCCGGTGCGCCGCGTGGAGTCGCCCTCGGGGGGCTCCACCTTGATGACTTCGGCGCCGAGATCGGCCAGCCACTGGCTGGCGTAAGGGCCCATCACGACCGTGGACAGGTCGATGACGCGGATGCCTGAGAGGGGCAACATGCCTGGGTGTCTCCTGTCTGTTCTTGTGCCTGGCTGGCGCGGGGCGGGCTGCCCGGGCGCGCGCCGGATGCCACAGGGTAGATCAGGCGGGTCGCTAGCGTCTAATATTAGATTTTTAGGATTCGATATCTTCCAGATATCAATGCGGACATCAGCGTGGACCTTCGTCAACTTCAGCAGTTCGTCGCCCTGGCCGAAACCGGCAACTTCCACCGCGCGGCCGAGCGCCTGCACATGGCGCAGCCGCCGCTATCCATCTCGATCCGCAAGCTCGAAGACGCGCTTGGCACGCCGCTGTTCGTGCGTACCTCGCGCGGGGTACGGCTGACCCAGGCTGGCGAAGCCGCGCTGCATGACGCGCGGCGCGCGCTGTTCCATGCCGGCCAGGCTCGCGCGGCGGCACTGGCGGCGGCGCACGGCGAGCGCGGCGCACTGCGCGTGGGCTTTGTGGGCTCGGCAACCTACGCCCTGCTGCCCAAGCTGATCCCGGCGTTTCGGGCCGCGCACCCGGGGATCGAGCTGATCCTGCATGAATCCACTTCGGCGTCGATCCTGGACCGGCTGGAGCGCCATCAGCTCGATGCCGGGCTGGTGCGTTTTCCCATCTTGCACAGCGGCGGCTACACGCTGATGCCGCTGGAGAACGACGAGTTCGTGGCGGCGGTGCCGGCCGATAGCCGCTTTGCCGAGCGCGATGCGATTGCGCTCAAGGCGCTCGCCGGGGAACCCTTCATCATGCATCCCAGCGCCGAGGTGCCCAACCTGCAGGCCATCGCCATGCTGCTGTGCCAGCAAGCCGGGTTCGTGCCGCGTGTGACGCAAGAGGCGGTGCAGGTGCAGACCATCGTCAGCCTGGTGGAAAGCGGCCTGGGGGTGGCGCTGGTGCCCAGCGTGGCGGCGCGCTATATCAACCGGCGCGTGCGTTTCCTGCGGCTGGCCAGCCCACGGCCGGCGGCGCGCATCGGCATCGCGCTGGCCACATCCACGGATAGCGATGACCGGCAGGTGCAGCGCTTGCTGGAGGTGGCCAGCACCGTGGTTGCCTAGGCCCGCGGATCAGGCGGGCGCGCAGCTGCCACGCGCCGCGCCGGCGCGCTCCAGCGCCACGCCCGGCAGCAGGTGCAGCAGGCGCACCAGCTCGCTCTGGCGATGGGTGCCGGTCTTGCGCAGGATGTCGCGAATATGCACGCGCACCGTGTGCGGCGAGACGAATTCGTGCTCGGCGATCTCGGCCAGGGTTTCGCCGGCGGCAAGGCGGATGGCAATCAGGCTTTCCTTGCGCGACAGGCCGAACAGCGACGTCAGCACCGAACTGTCGAGCACCGAGCGCGATTCCGAGTTGCCCATCAGCACCATCGCGAACGGCAGTTGCCACGGGCCCTCCACCGGCTGGCGGGCCACCAGCGGCAGCACGATGACGGGTACCGGCTGGCCGCCCGACGTGATGTGCATCCACGACCCGGCCGCCGCCTCGCCACCACGGGATTGCATGGCGCGGTCGAGCAGCCTTTGCAGGGTGGCGTGCAGGGTCTGGTCGTGGGTCTTGAGCACGCCGTTTTCCAGCGTGAGCTGGCTGTCGGCCTGCACCAGCGCCTCGGCCCAGATATTGGCGTAGCGCACGCGCATATCGGCTTGCAGCACCATCACGCCGAAGTCGAGCGTATCCAGCCCGGCCAGGCCAAGGGCCGCCAGGCCGCTCAACTCGAAGTTGCGCTGTTGCATGCGCGCGGCGCGGGCCCAGTGCGGCAGCACGCGCGCGAGCCGCTTGCTGCGGTGGTTCAAGTCCTGCGCCCCGTCGAACCCGGTGTCCGGGCGGCCGCCCCGGTCCGTGCCGCCCATCACCACGCAGACCTCGGCGGTATCGAGCAGGCGCACGCCATGCTCCAGGTCGGCGCCATGCGCTGGCGCGCGCCAAGGCGCGCCGTCCTGCAGGTCACCATGGTGATCGCCCGCGAGCGCGCGCCTGGGCAGGCTCGCCAGCGCATGCAGGCCCTCCGGCACGTAGGTGCCCTGCGCCGGGAAGCAGCCATGCGGGGTGACGCCGAGGCGCGCTTGCCCCGACAGCTTGTCCCAGACCAGGTAATGCGGGCTTTCGATGTCGGTATAGCGGGAGAAGAGATCCAGCGCGGCTGGCATGGCGGTGACGTCAAGCGCTGACTCGTAGATCGAATCGATCAGACGATGGAAGTCTTCATCCGCCGACGGATGTTCGCCCATAGTGTTTTCCCCGGTGGCTCTCGCCTGATCCTGCTTTGCTCTTTTTATTGGCCCGCTGGTAGCGGTACGGCTGGCTCGCTGTGGCCGGCTCCGAAGTGGCAGGTGCCACCGGACGGGGTCAGGCGCCCGGTATGCCGGGTCTGTCAGCGCTGCGCGTTACCGTGTGGCGGCATTATGCGCATGCGAGCATAACTTCGCAAACGGGGAATGTCGCCTGGGCAATTATTACAAATTATTACGGCGCCGACATGCCTGCGAAACGGGCCATGGCGGCGCAAAGCGTACCCGTTTCTGCGTGCGCTTTGGGCGCTGCATGGTGACTCAGCCTGGCCCGGGCGCACCCTTTGAAAGCGCGGCGCCGGCGCCGGCTGCCAGCTCCGTAGCCTGCGCGTCCTGCGCCGGGGGGAGCCCCGGGCTGCCCTCGACCAGCACCGTCACCCGCTGCGTGGCCATGCTGATGCCATGCTGGTCGAACTTGCGCTTGAGCCGCACGTTGAACGCGCGCGTGATTTCCGCCTGGGTCAGCGGGCGGGTCCTGAACTGGGCCAGCACCACCGAGCCGTTGGGGTCGAAGCGATCGAGGCCCAGGATGTCGAGCCCGGAAAGCAGGTTGCGCGCGTAGCGGAAATCGCGCGCAACCTCGGCGCCGGTCTCGCGGATCAGCTCGATGGCCTGGTCGAGGTCGCTACCGTACGCCACGCCGATGTTGAACACGGCAAAGGCATAGCCGCGCGACATGTTCTTGATGGCCTTGATCTGGCTGTAGGGCAGGATATGAAGCGCGCCTTTGCCGTCGCGCAGCTTGACGGTGCGGATGGTCATGGCCTCCACCGTGCCGATATGGTCGGGCAGTTCCACCGAATCGCCGATGGCGATCGAGTCCTCCACCACGATGAACAGGCCGGTGATCAGGTCCTGCACCAGGCTTTGCGCGCCAAAGCCGATGGCCAGGCCGACCACGCCGGCGCCGGCGAGCAGCGGCGTCACGTTGACGCCGAGGTTGGCCAGCACCACGATCAGCGTGACGACCAGCAGCGCGACGAACAATGCATTGCGCACCAGCGGCAGGATGGTCCTGGCTCGCAGGCTGGGCTCCTGCCCGCGGCCGTGTGCGGGCGTCAGCGTCTGGGTGATGGCCGTATCGACCAGCAGCCACAGCAGCCACGACAGCAGCACGGTGCTGGTCACGCTGAACACGGCCTCGCCGATGCGCTTGCCGAGCGCGGTGGATTCAATCACCGAGAGCAGCGACACCCCCCAGATCCGTCCGGCCAGCTCGAAGTAGGCGAACCAGATCACCACCCGCACCAGCGCTACCGCGAAGCGCCCGAAGCGCGCCAGGTAGGCCGAGCGCTGGCGGTCGCGAAAGCGCGGCGGGCGGTGCGTGGCCTTGGGCGAGCGGCCGGTGACCAGCGTCAGCAGCAGCGCGGCCACGAACAGCGCTACCGAGGCCACGGTGCGCTGCAGGAAGATGTCCGCGTAGCCGGTGGCCAGCAGCGTGCCTGCCACGGAGGCCACCACCACCGCCAGCACCGGCAGGTGCCAGCTCGCGCCTACCAGGCGCAACAGGTCCATGATCGCGGGATGCTCCTGGCGGAAAGCCAGCGGCCGGTTGCTGATGATCTGGCCGATCTGCCGGCGAAAGCGCAGCGTGAAGGCGCCGATCAGCAGCGCCGCGGCGATGTTGGCCACGGTGGAGATCAGTGCTGACAGGTTGGCGCCGAGCGAGGCGATCACGCGCGCGTCGGTCGTGGCGTCGCCCAGCGCCGCTAGCGCGCCGGTGGCGAACAGCAGCCTGCGGGAGTGCAGCAGCAGGTCGCGCACCGCGTGGGCGCGGTGCGCCGAGGTAAACAGCGCGAAGATGACCTGGCACACCGCGCCCATCACGGCGCCGGCCACCACCGAATAGGCAATCACCATGCCGGCCATGCTGGCGGGCGAGCGTTCGAACACACCGCTCGAGAGCAGCATCGCCAGGGCGAAGGCGACCACCCACGGCGCCACCCTGCGCAGCATGTAAAGCCCGACGTCCATCCAGGACGGCACCGCGGGCAGCTCATGGCGCACCGCTGGCTGCAGGCGCCGGTTGCGCACGCGTCTCACCGCCTCCCGCAGCAGCCATCCAGCGAAGAACCAGGCCGCGAGCACGGTGGAGAACTCCCGTGCCGATTGCCAGGGCGAGCGCGTCCCGTTCAGGGTCAGCGCGGCCAGCCACTCGTCGCCCGCGAAATCGATGCGCCAGCGCCAGTAGTGCCACGGCCCCTTGTCCTTGCCCAGCGACGCATCGAGATGGTCGACCGCCTCGGCCAGCGCCCCGAGCAGGCCGGGTTGTGGCGCCGACGCCGCACTGGCCCCGCCGATGCCCTTGCGCAGCGCTTGCAACTGTTCGACCAGGGCCTTGCGGTCCTTGTCGCTTTGCAGCGTGGTGATGACCTGGTCAAGCGACTGCGCGAGGGGCTCGCTGGCAGCGGGCTGCGAGGCCGGCGCGGACTCGGCCTTGACGATCGCCGCCAGCGAGGCCAGTCCGGCCGGCGCCGCCAGTGCAGGCTGCGTCGCCAGCATGGCCAGCACCAGCCAGATCAGCAGCAGTGCGCCTGGCCGGCATGCGGCCGGTATTGTGAATCGGGACCTGATCACGAGCGTCATCTCATGCGGGTGGGGATAGAGAGTACGGGACAACCCCGGGGGATGCCTGACACTGTAGCGCATTGCGGATACCGCACACGCCGTGGATTCGCGCGGCGCCGCAATCGGCGTTGCCGCTCGCGCAGGGCACCTTGCAAGGCATGTCGCATGGCGCCAGCAGCGGGCGGCGTGCAGCAGGCGTACCATGGCACAAGCCCGTGCTGGCAGGTTGTGGTCAACGGAGTGACGGTGCGGGCCGTTGAGTGAGGTATTGCGTGTCGGTCGGGTTGCGGCTGTATGCAGCCCTGTCGTTTCGTTGTCCCAATGGCATTGTTACCGCAGGAGCCTGTCATGAATGCTATGAAAGCCATGAACGCTGTTACCGCTGTTACCGCTTTGTCCGCCTCGCCCGCCTCGTTGGGCCGGCGCATCGGCTTGCCCATGCTGCTGGCCGCAGCCCTCATCATCTCGGTCCCGCACCTGGCGCGCGCTCAAACCACGCCAGCCGCTCCCGCCGCTGCCGCGCCGATGGCCAAGCCTGCCGCGCCTGCGCCGTCCGCCTCCATGCCGATGGCCAAGCCAGCCGCGCCCGCCGCCGCCGCGGCTCCGGGTGGCGGCCCTGGGCAGGTATGGGCCAACAAGTCTTCCAAGGTCTATCACTGCCCTGGCACGAAGTACTACGGCAAGACCAAGAACGGCGCTTATATGAGTGAAGCCGACGCCACCGCGCAAGGTTTCCACGCGGATCACGGCAAGGCATGCAAGTGAGCCGCGGGAAGCGCCGCCGGGAGGGCATGACATGCACCTGATCTGGATCATCCTCATCGGCTTTCTCGCCGGCCTGGTGGCGCGCATGCTCACGCCCGAGCGCGGGCCAAGCGGTTTTTTCCTGACCGCCGGCCTGGGCATCGTCGGCTCGCTCGCAGCGACCTTCCTTGGGCAGGCGCTGGGCTGGTACCGCCCGGGCCAGTCCGCCGGCTTTGTCGGCGCCGTGCTGGGCGCTGTGATCCTGCTGGCGCTGTATCACCTGGCAACGCGGCGCTAGACCGGCCGCGGATTCTTCAAGTGGCCAATGCTGCTGCCCGCGGGCAGCAGCATTCGCGCCGCGCGCAGGCGTGCTCACGCTCTCAGGCGCTTGATGTGCTTCATGTGCTTTCATGCATTCGTCGCTTCGGACGATGCGTTGCGCGCCGTCATCCCTGAATCTCCATACCACGCTGGCAAGCCCGTTTATCCGGCTCGCCGGGCTCAGGCATTCCGCCCAGGCGTAGCGCTGCGCGCCGACGGGGAACGCGGAATGCGGGGAATGGTCCAGCACGGATTCAACACGCATCATCCACACATCAACACACATCAAGACAACGCGGAGACAAAATGGAACTCAATGCATCGGTAACGGCAGTGATCACGGGCGGCGCATCGGGCCTGGGCGAAGCCACCGCGCGGGCGCTGGCGGCGCACGGCGTGCGCGTCGCCCTGTTCGACATGAACGCGGAAAAAGGCGAGGCCGTGGCGCGCGAGCTCGGTGGCGTGTTCTGCCAGGTCAACGTGACGTCGGAAGCGGAGGTTGAAGCCGGCTTCGCCAAGGCACGTGCAGCGCTCGGGCAGGAACGCATCCTGGTGAATTGCGCTGGCACTGGCAACGCCATCAAGACCGCATCGCGCGCCAAGGAAGCGCCGGACCAGATTCGCTTCTTCGCCTCGGACGCGTTCGAGCGCATCATCCAGATCAACCTGATCGGCTCCTTCCGCTGCCTGGCGCGCTCGGCCGCCGGCATGCTCACGCTGGATGCGCGCGACGGCGATCGCGGCGTCATCATCAATACCGCCTCGGTAGCGGCGCAAGACGGGCAGATGGGCCAGGCGGCGTACTCCGCGTCCAAGGCCGGCGTGGTCGGCATGACCCTGCCGATTGCGCGCGACCTGTCTGGCGAAGGCATTCGCGTCAACACCATCATGCCCGGCATCTTCAACACGCCGCTCCTGCAAGGCGCGCAGGAACACGTCAAGGCTGCGCTCGCCGCCTCGGTGCCGTTCCCCAAGCGGCTCGGCGCGCCGGAAGAATTTGCCTCGCTCGCGCTGGAGATGTGCCGCAACAGCTATTTCAATGGCGAAGCGGTGCGGCTCGATGGCGCCATCCGCATGGCCCCGCGCTGATCCGGCAGTTCAAAACAATAAAAAAGGACGCGCGCATGCAGCAGGACCGAGAGAAGGAGACGCTGATGGATTTCAGTTACCTGACCACACTGCCGCATGCGCTGCGCCACTTCGCGCAGCGGCGGCCCGACGCGGTGGCCTATGCCTTCGAAGGCAGGCTGACCACGTATCTGGCGCTGGACCGCCAGAGCGATCGTGTCGCCCAGGCGCTGGCGGCAGCAGGGGTCGGGCCCGGCGAGCGCATCGGCTATATCGGCAAGAACTGCGATCACTACTTCGAGCTGCTGCTGGGGGCAGCCAAGATGGGTGCCGTGATGGCGCCCGCGAGCTGGCGCCTGGCGCCGCCGGAGGTGGGCTATATCGTTGGTCACTCCGATGCCGCGCTGCTGTTCGTGGGACCGGAATCGGCAGACCTGGTGCGCAAACTGCTGCCCACGCTGCCGCTGGTGCGCGAGGTGATCGCCATGGAAGGCGGCCAGCCGGACTGGCCCGCCTACGTGGCCTGGCGCGACGCGCAGGCGCCCACGCCACCGGCGCACCAGCCCGCCGCGCACGACGTGGTGCTGCAGCTTTATACGTCGGGCACCACCGGCCGCCCCAAGGGCGCCATGCTGACCCACCGCAACCTGACCGCCGGCACCGAGGCCAGCGAGCGCGAAGATATCTCGTGGTCGCGCTGGACGGACGATGATGTCTCGCTGGTGGCCATGCCGGTGGCGCACATTGGTGGCTCAGGCTGGGGCTTGCGCAGCTTGCTCGCGGGGGCCAAGGGCGTGGTGGCGCGCGATTTCGATCCCGGCGCGGTGCTGGACTTCTTTGAGCGCGAGCGCGTCAGCAAGCTGTTCCTGGTGCCCGCGGCGATGCAGTTCGTGCTGCGCGATCCGCGCGCGCGAAGCATCGATTACTCCCGCCTGAAGACCTTGCTCTACGGCGCGGCGCCGATCCCGGCCGCCTTGCTGCGCGAAGGCATCGAAGTCTTCGGTTGCGGGTTTGCACAGCAGTACGGCATGACCGAGACCACTGGCACGGTGGTGGCGCTGCCGCCGGAAGATCACACCACCGACGACGTGCCGCGCATGCGGGCCGCCGGCAAGCCGCTGCCCGGCGTGGAAGTGGTGGTGGTGGACTGGGAAGGCCAGCGCCTGCCGCCGGGCGAAGTCGGCGAGCTGATGATCCGCTCGCCGCAGAACATGGCCGGCTACTGGAAGCAGCCCGACGAGACCGCGCGCACCATCGACGCTGACGGCTGGCTGCGTACCGGCGACGCCGGATTTCTCGATGCCGAGGGCTATGTCTACATCCACGACCGGGTCAAGGACATGATCATCAGCGGCGGCGAGAACGTATATCCCGCCGAGGTCGAGAGCGCGATCTATGGCCACCCGCAGGTGGCGGATGTGGCCGTGATCGGTGTGCCCGACGAAAAATGGGGCGAGGCGGTCAAGGCCATCGTCGTGCCCCGTCCCGGGCAGGCGCCGGATCGCGACAGCATCGTGGCGTGGGCGCGCGAGCGGCTGGCCGGCTACAAGATCCCCAAGAGCATCGAGTTTGCCGATGCGCTGCCGCGCAACCCGTCCGGCAAGCTACTGCGCAGGAAGCTGCGCGAGCCGTATTGGGAGGGGTACAACCGGCGCGTCAACTGAGGCTGGCGCAGCGAGCCAGTGATCATCAGGACACATTCTTTTTGAATGCCAGATTGCCGACAAATCCGGAGCACCAGCCGAAGCCGCCGAACGGGCCAAAGCCGCGTGCCATGACGACGGCTGTCTCTCCCTCTCCCCTCATGGGGAGAGGGCCGGAGGTTCCTGGGTAGGGGTGGCTTAGCTAGGAGCCACTCAGAGCGAAGCCCGTGGTGTTTTCCAGCACGACGGCATAACGAGCGCCCGCCCTCTCCCCCGGCCCCTCTCCCACACGTGGGAGAGGGGAGCAACCCTGAGCATTTGCCGAAGCCGCCGAACGCGCCAAATCCGCGTGCCATGACGACGGCTGTCTCTCCCTCTCCCCTCAGGGGGAGAGGGCCGGGGAGAGGGGTGGCTTAGCTAGGAGCCACTCAGAGCGAAGCCCGTGGTGTTTTCCAGCACGATGGCATAACGAGCGCCCGCCCTCTCCCCCGGCCCCTCTCCCACACGTGGGAGAGGGGAGCAACCCTGAGACATTTGCCGAAGCCGCCGAACGGGCCAAATCCGCGTGCCATGACGACGGCTGTCTCTCCCTCTCCCCTCCGGGGGAGAGGGCCGGGGAGGGGGTGGCTTAGCCAGGAGCCACTCAAAGCGAAGCCCGTGGTGTTTTCCAGCACGACAACGCAGAGCCGGTCTTGTCAGCAAGCTGACATTCCACTTCCGCCTGCCCCACGGAACACGTTACGTAACGCGTAACACGCAGCCGGCCCGCCGCTCGCGCATTCGCGCCTGGCAAGGGGCACCGCCAGGCCCCGCCTGCCTGGCACGCCCTCCCGCCAGCCGTTATGGCGCCTGCCTTCCCGGCCGGCGCCACCCCTGCCGCAATCCCCCTCGCATCCGCCGCGCACAACGCCTTGCCGCTGGCACACGGCTTGCGGTATTGCCTGTGACAACGTTGCCGCGAACACCAGCCAAGCCGGATGGGCACGTCGTTGCCAAAGGGGGAGCAGATGGAACCGGAACGCAGCAGCTCGCACGCAGGCACGCCGTCATGAATGCGCTCCTGCTTGAAGACAACCCGCTCTTGCGGCTCGGCCTGCTGCGCATGCTGGGTGGCGTCGAGGGCCTGGGCCACGTGATCTGCGTGGATCCGGCCGATCTCGCCATGCTGCAGGGGCAGATGAACGACATCGGGCTGGTGATCCTCGGCTTGCCGCCAGCGCAGGATCGCGCGCGCGCGTTGCTGGAGACCGCACGCACCGTGCTATCGGTGCAGTACCTGCTGCTGCTGGTCGATGGCACGCTACCGCCCGTGGTGCCGCTGGACCTGGCGTGGGGCATCTGCAGGTGGCTGCCCAAGGCGTCATCGCTGGCGGCGATCGAGGCGGCGATCCGGCTGGTGCTGGCCGATGACGCGCGCTGGCGCCAGCCGGCCCCGCACCCCTCGGCGCCTTTGCAGGCACTGGCGACGCAAGGCGAGCGCATCGACCTGTTGCGCGAGGAGGCGCGCATGTTGAAGCTCACGCCGCGCCAGTACGAGGTGCTGGTCCTGCTGTCGCACGGCTATGCGCTCAAGACCGTGAGCCGCCTGCTCAATATCTCGGTGGCGACCGTGAAGAGCCATGTCGCGCTGCTGTACCAGCGCCTGCAGGTCAGCAACAAGAGCGAAGCCATCCATGCCGCGCGCCAGCGCGGCGCCAGGTTCCAGACGCTCGGCAGTCACGGCAGCAATGATCGTGGCGCGGCCCGCGTCTGGCCCTAACCCCAGTTTCCCGTTCAGGAGAGCACCATGCGCAATCACACCGTCAGGGACGCGGAAATCGCCGCCGCCATCGACGCCACCCTGCTGCGCCGCCGGCAGCAGTTTGACGGCCAGCCAGCCGCATGGCATGTGCTGTGCGAAGCGGCGCACGTCGCCACGCTGGGCGATCCGGCGCGCCGGGCCTTCATCGCGCGCGTGGCGGCCAGCCGTGGCGCCGACATCGCCCTGCGCCTGCTGCTCAAGGCGGAATCGATCCGGGCCACGGTGACCGCGGCGCTGGAAGCCGGCGAAGAGGTCGACGCCGGCCAGCCGGCCGTGCCCTTTGTCGAGTGCGCGGGCTGCGAGAATTACAGGGATGTCGAAGGGCCGGCAGCCGGCATGGCCGCCTCGCAGGAACGCAGCCCGGCGGGCGGGCTGCTGCACTGACGTGGCTTACAGCCCAAGCACCAGCTTGGCGATGATGTTGCGCTGGATCTCGTTGGAGCCGGCGTAGATCGATGCCTTGCGGTAGTTGAAATAGCGCGGCGCCAGCGGCGCGGCATAGTCGGGGCCCACCTTTGGCCCCGTGGCGCGTCCCTGCAATTCGCCCCAGCCGTCCTGCACGAAGGGCAGCGCGTATGGGCCGGCGGCTTCGACCGCCAGCTCGCTGATGGCCTGGATGGTCTCAGTGCCCACCAGCTTGAGCATGCTGGAGGCGGCGCCGATCGAGGTGCCCGAGCTCACGTTGGAAAACAGCCGCAGCTCGCTCGCCTCCAGCGCGGCCGCGCGCATGTGCAACTCGGCCAGCTTGCGGCGAAAACCCGGGTCGTCGAGCAAGCGAGCGCCATCTTCGCCGGGCTCTTTCTCCGCGATGCGCGCCACCTTGGCCAGTTGCTGGCGCAACATCGGGCCGTAGCTGCCGCCGCGCTCGAACTCAAGCAGGTACTTGGCGTAGGTCCAACCCAGGCCCTCCTCGCCGATACGGTTTTCCACCGGCACGCGCACATCTTCAAAGAAGACCTGGTTGACTTCCTGCTGTCCCTCGACCGGGCCATCCAGCGTGGGCAGCGGCGCCACCGTGATGCCGGGCGTGCGCATGTCCACCAGCACGAAGGAGATGCCGTCCTGGCGGCGCGCGTCGCGGCTGGTGCGCACCAGGCAGAACATCCAGTCGGCCCACTGCGCGTGCGTGGTCCAGATCTTGGAGCCGTTGAGGATGTAGTGCTCGCCGTGCGCGTCGTTCCCGCGCTCGGCGCGCATCTGCAGCGAGGCCAGGTCGGAGCCGGAGTTGGGTTCCGAGTAGCCCTGGCACCACCAGATGTCGGAGCGCAGGATGGGCGGCAGGAAGCGCGCCTTTTGCGCCGGAGTGCCGTATTTCATGATCACCGGCGCCACCATCTTCAGGCCCATCGGCGACACCGTCGGGCAGCCGGCGGCAGCCGTCTCTGCCTGGAACAGGTAGCGCTGCGCCGGGGACCAGCCCGGGCCGCCATATTCCTCGGGCCAGTTGGGCGCGGCCCAGCCGCGCTCGAACAGCTTCTTCTGCCAGCGCACCTGGCCTTCCTTGTCGAGGTAGCCATTCTTGGTGCGTGCCATCAGGGCCTTGAGGCCGGGGTCGAAGGCTTCCTTGATCCAGGCACGGACCTCGTCGCGGAACTGCAGCTCTTGCGGGGAGAAATCGAGATTCATCGATGGGCCTCGGGATGTTCGTCAGTGCGGGGCAGGAATGCGCAGGCTCACGCGGCAACCGGGTACAGCAGGTCGGCGTAGCGGCGCAGGTGGTGTTCGGCGGAGCCAAACTGCAGGTCGATCGCGGTGACGCGCTTGAAGTAGTGGCCAACCGCCAGCTCCTCCGTTACGCCCATGCCGCCATGGATCTGCACCGCGGCCTGGCCGACGAACCTGCCGGCCTGCCCGGCCTGCGCCTTGGCGGCGCTGGCTGCCAGCGCGCGCTGCGTGGGCTGCGCGCCAACCTGCATGGCGGCGACTTGCGTCAGCGCCACGGTTTGCTCCAGTTGCACATACATGTCGGCCATGCGGTGCTGCAGCACCTGGAAGGTGGCAATGGGTACGCCAAACTGCTTGCGCTGGCGCGCGTAGTCGACCGTGTCGCCGAGCATGCGGCTCATGGCGCCGCCGGCTTCGGCGCACAGCGCTACCGCAGCCTCGTCGCTCAGGCGCTCGATCAGCGTCAGCGCCTCGCCCTCGGCGCCCAGCAAGCCACCATCCGGCACGAAGACGTTGTCCAGGCGTATGTCGGCGGCCCGGGAGCCATCCACGGTGGGGTATTCCTGCAGCGTCACGCCGGGCGCGTCGCGCGCGATCCAGAACAGGCTGATGCCGTCCCGGTCGCGCCGGCTGCCGCCGGTGCGCGCGCTGACCACCAGGTGCGTGGCCCACGGCGCGGCCACCACCACGGCCTTGTGGCCGTCAAGGCGCCAGCCGCCTTGCGCGCGGGCTGCGCTGGCCTGTACATCGTGCAGGCAGTAGCGGCTGCGCGGCTCGGCGTGCGCCCAGGCCACGGTGGCCTCGCCGCCGATGATGGCAGGCAGCCAGCTGGCTGCCAGCGTCTCGCTGCCATGCAGCAAGGCCCCGCCGCCGAGCACAACGGTAGACAGGTAGGGTTCGACCACCAGGTGGCGGCCGAACTGCTCCATCACGATCGTGTGTTCGACGGCATTGCCGCCGAGCCCGCCAAAGCGTTCCGGGAACGCGGCGCCCAGCAGCCCCAGCTCCTGCGCCAGGGCCTGCCAGCAGGACGCCCGCCAGCCAGCGGGCGAGCGGATTGCCGCCTGGCGGGCTTCGAAGCTGTAGTGGTCGGCCAGGTAGCGCGCGAGCGTGTCGCGCAACATCGATTGTTCTTCGCTGAATTGGAAATCCACGGTGGTTCCTTGGCGCGGTTGCTGGGGCACTTGCCATTATGTGAAGAGGCCGCCGGTTCGCATCGTCGGATGCGACGAATCGCCCCCGCGCGCGGCGCGCGGCACGGGCGGCCACAGCGGCGTTTGCGGCATTGCATCAAGGCGCGTTCGTCGCATCCGACGATGCCCGCCCGGGGTGCCTGTCCCGACAATGTGCCGCACGCAATGCCATCCCTGCCGGTTCCGCGATACCGAAGTTTCCAACGCACCCAGTCACCCAGTTCGGCCACACCCACTTCCAGGAGGGTCAGTCATGCACCCGCATGTTCATGCGCAGCGCACCCCGGACAAGCCGGCCATCATCATGGCCGGCGGCACCGTCGTTACTTACCGCGAGCTCGACGAGCGCTCCAACCAGGCGGCGCGGCTGTTCCGCGACCACGGGCTGCAGCCGGGCGACCGCGTGGCCTTCCTGCTGGAGAACCACCCGCGCCTGTTCGAGCTGTGCTGGGGCGCGCAACGCTCGGGGTTGATCTACGTGTGCATCAGCACGCGCCTGAACGTGGACGACGCCGCGCATATCGTGGCCGACAGCGGCGCCAGGATGCTGGTCACCTCGCATGCGCAGGCCGCCGTGGCGCAGGGCGTGGCGGCCAAGGTGCCAGGCCTGGTCGCGCGCCTGATGATGGACGGCGCGGTGCCGGGCTTCGCCGCCTACGAGACGGCGCTGGCCCGGTACCCCGGGTGGCGCATCGAGGACGAATGCGCGGGCACCGACATGCTGTACTCCTCCGGCACCACCGGCCGCCCCAAGGGTGTCTTCACGCCGCCGGCCAACCAGCAGATCGACGTGCCTGGCACCATGGTGCTGATGTGCCAGTCCCTCTACCAGTTTGGGACGGACACGCGCTACCTCTCGCCGGCTCCCCTCTACCACGCCGCGCCGCTGCGCTACAACATGGCGGTGCAGCAGCTCGGCGGCACCTCGGTGGTGATGGAGCATTTCGACGCGGAAGCATTCCTGCGCCTGCTGGCACTGCACCGCATCACGCATACCCAGGTCGTGCCGACCATGTTCTCGCGCATGCTCAAGCTGCCCGAGGATGTGCGCCTGCGCCACGACGTGTCCTCGCTGCGCTTTGCCGTGCATGCCGCCGCGCCCTGCCCGGTGGCCGTCAAGGAGCAGATGATCGACTGGTGGGGGCCGATCATCTGGGAGTACTACGCCGGCACGGAGGGCAACGGCTCCACCGCCGTGGGTTCGGCCGACTGGCTCACCCATAAAGGCACGGTGGGCCGTGCCTCCATTGGCCAGCTGCGCATCTGCGACGACAGCGGCGCGCTGCTGCCGCCGGGCGAGCCCGGCACCATCTACTTCGCCGAGGGGCGCAGCTTCGTCTACCACAACGATCCCGACAAGACCGCGCAGTCGCGCCACCCGGTGCACGCCGGCTGGACCACGCTGGGCGACGTCGGCTACGTGGACGAGGAGGGCTTTCTCTACCTGACCGACCGCAAGGCCAACATGATCATCTCGGGCGGGGTCAACATCTATCCGCAGGAGGCCGAGAACCTGCTGATGACCCATCCCGAGGTCATGGACGTGGCAGTGATCGGGGTGCCAAACGAGGACTTTGGCGAGGAGGTCAAGGCGGTGGTGCAGCCACTCGACATGGCGCGCGCCAGCCCGGCCCTGGCCGACGAGCTGCTGGCCTTCTGCCGCACCCATCTGTCGGCCATCAAGTGCCCTCGCTCGGTGGACTTTGCCGCCGAGCTGCCGCGCCTGCCCACCGGCAAGCTGCTCAAGCGGCTGCTGCGCGAACGCTACTGGGCGGGGCGGGAGAACAAGCTGGTATAGCTTGCCTGTGTGGCCGGCATGGGGGGCGGCAAGCGGTATTGGGGCTTGCATCGGGGCCGCGTCGCGTGCCGGGCGGGCGTTTACGCCATAATCAGCCGTTCGATCCCTGGCGCATGTGGCGCCAGCAGCCGGCAAGCATAAGCCGGCGCCGATCGCGTGGCATCCACAGCTCGTGGATGCCGCCGCCAACAGGAAGACACGGCGAATGGCAACAATCGAGGAGACCAGCGCGGGCCAACGGGGCGCCGCCCGCGCCGCCACGCTGGTGGCGAAGCTGCGCCCGCCCATGCTGACCCCGTTCCAGGTGGAGCGCCGCGCCATTTGCGACGCGGTGTGCGCTGCCGGCTTCGTCAAGCTGGTGCTGGTGCGCGCGCCGGCCGGGTTCGGCAAGACTACCGCCATGCTGCAATGCCGGGCGCGGCTGGACGCCGAAGGCGTGGCCACCGCCTGGCTCACGCTGGACCGCGCGGACAATGACGCCACGCGTTTTCTCGGCTCGCTCGAAGCCGCCTTCGCGCTGGTGCTGCGCAAGGGCGGCGCGCCGCTCGCCGCGGCCCAGCCTGCGCCGCAGTCGGCAGGCGAGCACGCGCTTGCGCTGATCGACCGCATGGCGGCCCACGACCGCCCCTTCACGCTGTTCCTGGATGACTTCGAGGCCTTGCAGAACCCCGCCGTGGCCGGCCTGGTCTGGCAGGTGGTGGAGCATTTGCCACCCGGCGCCCGCCTGGTGGTGGGCACGCGCTGGGTGCCGGAGTCGGGGCTGGCGCGGCTGCGCGCGCGCGGCGAGCTGCTGGAGATCGAGCCGGCCCAGCTGCGCTTCACCGCCGACGAGACCGATTCCTTCCTGCGCCGCGCACGCGGCCTGGCGTTGCAGCCCGCGGCCATCTCCACGCTGCACCGGCGCACCGAGGGTTGGGCGACGGCGTTGTGGCTGGCGTCGGTGGCGCTGGAGCGGCGTGGCCAGCCGGACGCCTTCATCGCCGGCTTTTCCGGCTCGAACGCCGCGATTGCCGATTACCTGGTGGAGGACGTCTACCTGCACCTGCCCGATGCGGTGCGTGCATTCCTGTTGCGCACCTCCATCCTTGACCAGCTCAGCGGGCCGTTGTGCGATGCCGTGAGCGGCACCGCCGACAGCGAGGAGATCCTCGCCTGGCTGGAGCGGGCCAACCTGTTCCTGATGCCGCTGGATGGCGAGCGCCACGGCGGCGCGGAGCCGCCTGCTCAGACCCATCAGCCCAATGTGCGCTGGTACCGCTATCACAGCCTGTTCTCCAGCTTCCTGCGTGCGCAGCTGCAGCAGGCCATGCCGCACGAAGTGCCGGCCTTGCAGATGGCCGCCTCGCGCTGGTACGAGCAGCAGGGCCGGCCGGTGCCGGCCATCGAGCATGCGCTGGCGGCCGGCGCGGTGGACCACGCGCTGCCGCTGCTGGCGGGCAAGGTGGACGAGTTGCTGGCGCAGGGCCGCATGCGCCTGCTGACGCGCTGGCTGGACGCGGTGCCGGCCGACGCACTGGCCGCGTGGCCCAAGCTGCAGATCGCCCATGTGTGGGCGCTGTCGTTTACGCGCGGCCCGGCCGACGCCATTGCGCTGCTGCAGACCATCCCGCTGGCCGGCGCCGAGGGCGACCTGCTGGCGCATGTGCGCGCGCTGCGCCATATGCTGCTGAACATGATGGACCGCTTCGACGAGGCGCGTGCCTGCAGCCGCGACGATCCGCTGCCGCTGCCCATGGGCTATCCGTTCCCGGACTCCATCCTGGCCACCTCGATGGCGCGCATGGCCGCCGTTACCGGCGACTACCGCGAGGCGCGGCGCCTGCTGGGCGTGGCCCGGCAGGTCGTGCGCGGCTCCGACAGCAACTTCAACAAGATCTTCTCGGAATCGGTGGAGGGGCTGATCGACCTGCGCCAGGGCCGCCTGCAGCAGGCGCTGGCGCGGTTTCGCATTGCCGCCAGCACGATGCTGCCGAACCGCTACGGCCCTACCAACGGCAACGCCATGGCCGGCATCCTGCTGGCCGATGCGCTCTACGAGATCAACGAGCGCGAGCGCGCGGAGCGCCTGCTCACCGTGTACGTGCCGCTTGCGCGCGACCTCGGCCTGCCCGACCAGATCATCACCGGCCATACCGTACTGGCCCGCATTGCCTACGACCGCGGCGACGTGGACGGCGCGCACGAATGGCTGGCCGCCCTCGAGCACCTTGGCCATCATCGCGGCCTGCCACGGCTGGTGCTGGGCGCCATGCTCGAGCGTGCCCGCCTGGCGCTGCTGCAAGGCAATCAGCATGCCGCCGAGCAAGCGCTGCAGCACGCAGCCGACCCGGCGCTGTGGCGCGCGCGTCCCGGCCTGAGCGCGGTCAGCTCGTTCGCCAACGACCTGGAAGACGTGGTCATGGGGCGCCTGCGGCTGGCGCTGTTTACCGAGCCCTGCGTGCGCACGCGCGAGGCCATCGAGACGGAACTCGCCGCCACCGAGCGCGCGCAGCTGATGCGCAGGGCGCTCAAGCTGCGCATCCTGCTGGCGCTGGCTTGCCAGCGCAGCGGCGACGCGCCCCAGGCGTTGCAGGCGATGGGCGAAGCGCTGCGCTTCGGCGCGGCGGAAGGCTTCATCCGCATCTTCGCCGACGAGAGCACTGACGTGCGCCGGCTGGTGGCCGAGGCCTGCCTGCGCCAGGGCAGCGCGCTGCCCGCAGGGTATGTGGAGCGCCTGCTGCAAGCCTGCGGCGGCGCGCCGGAGCCAGTGGACCCGGCCGCGATGCAGGCGCGCCATGGGCTGCTGGAACCGCTCACGCCCAAGGAGCAGAAGGTGCTGCAACTGCTGGCCGAGGGCTTCTCCAATGTGGCGATGGCGGATCGGCTCTTTGTCTCGGAGACCACCGTGCGCACCCACCTGCGCAATATCAGCGCCAAGCTGCGGGCCAGCAATCGCACGCAGGCGGTTGCCATCGCGCGGCAACTGGGATTGCTGTAGCGGCCCTCAGGCGCATTCATTTCAAGGTGACGAAGATTCGGGGTTCCGCTTCGCACGCCTGTGGCGTGGTGGCGTGGTGGGGCGCCGGGATCGTTCATCGGGGCTCCGGGTCGAGATCGAGGCAATGGCTATTCGTCATCGTCACCGCCGAGATCCAGCAGCGCGGCAGGTATGCCGGTGCGGGCTCCCCAGCCATAGATGCCCAGCGCGATGAGCGCCACCAGGCCTGTGTCCCACGGATGGCTGATCGCGCCGATGCCGCCAAAAGTGCCAAGGTATGACGCCACGATGATCAGCAGGTAGAAGGCGATCAGCCACAGCGACGACTTCACCTGTTGCGCCAGGCTCAGGCGATGGGTGGGTACCGCGCGCCTGCATAGCAGGTAGACCACGAACATGGCGATCTGCAGTCCCAGCAGCCAGGACACCGTGCCCCAGCCGGACCAGTACACGATCAGCGCGGCGATGATGAACGAGAGCGGGCCGAGCACGGCTAGCCACCTGACCCGGAACGGCCGGTGCAGGCTGGGTGCGTTGCGGCGCAATGCGGCTACCGTGACGGGCGCGACCGCATAGCTCAGCACCAGTGCGGCCGACACCACGTTGATCATGGCCTCCCACGAGGGAAAGGGCAGGGTCCAGAACACCGACAGCGCGAAGGTCAGCCACAAGGCCGGCCGCGGAATCCCCGAGGCCGCATCGATTCGGGAGAACGACTTGAAGAAGGTGCCGCCGCGCGCCCAGCCATAGACCACGCGGGGCGTGGCGTTCATGTAGATATTGCCGGTACCGCTGGGCGAGATCACCGCGTCGGAGACCACCAGGAACGCCAGCCAGCCCACGCCGAGCGCCAGCGCGATATCGCGGTAAGGCAGCGCGAACGCCTGGCCGACGCCGCGCCAGCCATCCGACAGCGTCTCGGTCGGCACGCCGCCGAGAAAGGCGATCTGCAGCAGCACGTAGATCAGGGTGGACAGCAAGACCGACAGGATCAGCGCGATGGGAATGGTGCGCTGTGGCGAGCGGACTTCGCTGGCCACCGAGATGATCGGCGTCAGCCCGAGGTACGCAAAGATGATGCCCCCGGCGGAGACCGCGGCCTGGATGCCGGACAGCCCGAACGGTGCGAAGCCATGCACCTGCAGGTTGGCGGGCTTGAAATGCGTGAACAGCACCACGATGACCAGCAGTGGCACCACGAACTTGAATACGCTGACGATGTTGTTGGCGCGCGCGAAGGTCTTGACGCTGTAGTAGTTGAGCACGAAGAACAGGCACAGCATCGCGAACTGCAGCGCCCAGCCGGGCAGGGTCGGATTGCTCGATCCCGGCTGGCTCAGGAAGGGGAACCAGGCCGCCGCATACTGGCGTGCGGCCACGACTTCGATGGCGATCAGGCTGGAGAAGGCGATCAGCGTGATCAGGCCCATCAGGTAGCCCATCAGCTCGCCATGGGAAAAGACCGGGTAGCGGATGATGCCGCCCGCGCGCGGCAGTGCCGCGCCCAGCTCGCAGTAGACGATGCCGAGCAGCAGCACGGCAAATCCGCCCAGCAGCCAGGAGATGATGCCGGCGGGTCCGGCGATGGCGGACACGTGGCTGGCGGCGAATAGCCATCCGGATCCGAAGATCGCGCCCAGGCCGATAAAGGTGAGATCGGTCAGCGAGAGCTGCCGCTTGAACTTGCCTTGCACTGGAGACATGGGGACTCCTTGGTCATCGGGGGATGGTCGTCCGGACGATGTGCCCGCCCGTGCGCGATGGCGAGCGGGTGGATGGCGGCCGCGCGGGCCGGCGGCGCGGTCTCAGGCCCGCAGGCCGACGTCCGGCAGCGCCGGGCGTGTGGCCATGGCCTGAGCGACCACCGTCATCACCTGTGCCAGTGCTTCGCCCTGCAGCGGCATGCGCGGCGGCCGCGTGACCGCGCTCCCACGCCCGGTGAGTTCCTCGCACAGCTTGATGCACTGGACCAGGTCCGGGCGCGCGTCCAGGTGCAGCAGCGGCATGAACCAGCGGTATAGCGCCAGCGCTTCGTCGAAGCGCCGTTGGCGGGCCAGGCGGAACAGCGTCTCGCCTTCCTTCGGGAAGGCGTTGGACATGCCCGAGATCCAGCCATCGGCCCCCACGGCAATGCTCTCCAGCACCACGTCGTCCAGCCCGGCGAACAGCACGAAGCGGTCGCCCACGGCGTTGCGCAGGTCGATGAAGCGGCGCGTATCGCCGGAGGAGTCCTTGAAGCAGACGATGTTCTCGCAATCGGCGAGCGAGACCAGGATGTCCGGCGTGATGTCGCTGCGGTAGACCGGCGGGTTGTTGTAGAGCATGACCGGCAGGTCCGTGGCGGTGGCGATGTCGCGGAAGTGCGCGGCGGCTTCGTGCGGCTTGGCGGAGTAGACCAGCGCCGGCATCACCATCACGCCGTCGACGCCGGCGCGCGCCGCTTCGGTCACCATGTCCCGGGCGAAGGCGGTGGTGAATTCGGCAATGCCCGCGATGACCGGGACGCGGCCCCTGGCGGCGTCTTTCGCCGCTTCGATGACGGCAAGTTTTTCCCTGGCGGACATCGATGTGTTCTCGCCCACCGTGCCGCACACCACCAGGCCGCAGACCCCGTCGGCGACCAGGTTGCACATCACCTTGTGGGTGGCTTCGATATCCAGCGAGTAATCGGCCTTGAATTGCGTGCTGACGGCGGGGAACACACCGCTCCAATGGATGGCGTTGCGGCTCATATCGTCTCCTTTCGTGTACGTGGGGCGTGCCGGCATGGCATCACCTGGCCACCAGCCTTCAGGTTCGCAGTTGCGCGCCGTCGGGGCTTGAGACTTTCCGTAAAGAAGGTGGACGAAATCGGCACAATGCGAGCCTCGCTCCAGGCGCGGCCGCGCGAGTGGGTTCGACGCGCGCGGCCTTTTTGCGTGATTGCGTGATTGCGCCTCAATCGTGCGCGCCTGGCCTGCCGGCTGGCGGCCTGAATTGCCGCGGCGTCAGCCCGGTCAGGGCCTTGAACTGCCGGCTGAAGGCGCTGTGATCGGTATAGCCGCACTCGAGCGCGATGTCGGTGATCGGCATATCGGTGGACAGTAGTTCGGACGCGCGCTCCAGCCTCGCCTTGTGGATCATCTGGCGCGGCGTCAGGTGGAAGATGCGCTTGCAGTAGCGCTCGAGCTGCGCCGCCGACAGGCCGGCCAGCCCCGTCAGTTCGGATAGCAGGATGGGGCGCATGTAGTGCTCGCGGATATAGGTGTCCACCGCCGCCAGCCGCTGGTAGGCCGGATGCGTATCCCTGGCGAAGCGCAGGTCGTGGGAGATGCCGGCCATGCCGATGATGGCGCCGCCGCGATCCAGCAAGGGGCGCTTGCAGGTCATGCACCAGCCTGCGTCGCGCGCGGGATAGAGATGCAACTCGAGCTGCTGCGCAATGGCGCAGCCGGTATCCAGGACGCGCCGGTCTTGCTCCGTGTAGCGCTGGCCGAGATGAGCGGGAAAGACCTCGGCCGACGTCTTGCCAAGCAGGGGCTCGATGCGCTTGAAGCCGCAGCGGGCGGCCAGCGTGAGGTTGGCGACCAGATAGCGCGCCTGGCGGTCCTTGATGAAGAACACCACGTTGGGAATGGCGTTCAGCAACGGCGTGATCAGCGATATGGCATCGAGCAGGGTAGCCATGTCGCGCGGGCGCTGCTTCGCTATGCCCGCGCAGATGCCGGCGAGGTGCGTGATGTTGTCGGCTTCGTCCTGGCTTGCCGTTGCTGGCGAGGGCTGCCGGGGCAGGAAGGCGGGGGCGCAGAGGGAGAGGGAGAGCGATGTCGGCATACTGTCTCCTGAGGACTTTCTAGTTCGTCGGATTTCCGGGTGCGTCGATTCACGGATTGACCGTTGGTCTTCTCCCCTCTCCCACTTGTGGGAGAGGGAGTAACAGCCGTCGTCATTTCAAGCGGCGTTGGCGCAGCCTGTCAGCTTCGCCCGTTCTCGTCCAGCATCAAGGTGCCGATCCGGGCGGGAGACAGCGGCGGGCGCGGTGTGGACTGCGCCCAGCCGAACAGGAGCCGCCCGGCCGTGACGCAGACACGTCCCTGGCAGGCACCCATGCCGCAGCGGCTCTGCATCCTGGCCTGCCAGGCATCCGGATGCGCACGGATGGCCGATAGCGGCACGTCCTCGCAGCGGCACAGCGGCGTGTCGGCGCGGGCCAGCGTCCCAAGCACAGGGTCGAGCGCGAAAGCGGTCCGCACGCGTTGCGCGAACGCGTGCCAGCGCGCGCGCTTCGCCGTCAGCGCGCTGGCCCGCTCGTCGGCGCCCGCGGCCGCGTAGCCGGCGATCCTGCCTTCGATCAGGGCCAGCTCGCTGCCGCCGATACCCGTGCATTCGCCCGCCGCATAGACGTGAGGCAGGCCGGTGCGCTGGAGCGCATCGACGGCAATCGCATCCGATACGGCGTCGAGCGCGCAGCCCAGCAGCACGGCCAGCCCGGTATTCGGCACCAGCCCGAAGCCGCACGCCAGCCGGTCGCAGGCAAGCGCCACGGTACGCCCGCCCTGGCGGATGCGCACTGCTTGCAGGCGCTCCTCACCCAGTGCCTCCAGCACATGGGAGCTCGCCCGATAGTGGCCATCGAGCAGCGCCACCGCCTGTGCCGCCTTGGACGGCCAGCGCCACAGCGCGCCAGCAAAACGCGTCAGGCGTGACAGCGGCGCCTGCTCGGCAATGCGCGCAACGTGCGCGCCGTGCCGGCGCGCAGTGGCGGCCGCCGCCAGCAGCAGCGGCCCGCTGCCGGCTATGACGATGCGCTCGCCCCTGACCGGCGTGCCCGCCTTGACCAGAGCCTGTAACCCGCCCGCCCCGGTCACGCCGGGCAGGGTCCAGCCGGGAAAAGGCAGCAGCAGTTCGCGCGCACCGGTGCACAGGATCAGGTTGCGGAATTGCAGGTGCATGGCGCTCTCGTCGTTCTCGACCAGCAGCGTGCGGGACGCTGGCGCCGCGATGACGCGCGTCGAGGCGAACAGCGCGATGCGGTCTTGCGCGGCGATGGCGTGGCGCAGGCTGCGCGCCTGCCATGGCAGCCGCCCGCCCGGCCCGTCGCGCCAGATCTGCCCGCCGGGCGCCGGGTTGTCATCGATCAGTGCGACGCTGCAGCCGCTCGCGGCCGCCGCGCGCGCCGCCGCCATGCCCGCGGGCCCGGCGCCGACGATCAGCACGTCGTAGCGGCGCTGGCAAGAGGCCGGTGCCTGGCCGATGCCGGATTGCTGCGGGCTCATGGCGTGCGCTCCAGCACCATGCCCTCCCGGCACGTGATCTGGCACGCCAGCCGGCGCCGGGCGTCGATGGTCATGCGGCATTCCTGGCAAATGCCCATGCCGCAAAACGGCGCGCGCGGCCCGCCGCCGCAGGCGCGGCGGGTGAATGGCCGGTCGCTATAGGCCACGGCCGCCGCCACGGAGATACCCGCCGGCACCCGCAGCGCACTGCCATCCAGGAGGACGTTCACAGTCGGGTTACCGGCTCGGTTGCGTTTCATGCTTGTTCTCCCTGCCGGGGCCAGGAGCGGTCTGCGTGGCTGCGGCGAAGCGGCTGAAGGAAAAAGGCGCCGGATCGACCGGGGCCCGGTGGCCCAGCAGCAGCGCCGCCAGCAGGCGCGCGCTGGCGGGCGCGGTGGTCACGCCCAGGCCCTCGTGGCCCACCGCCAGCCACAGGCCCGGCTGTCCGGGGTGGGCGCCGACGATGGGCAGCCCGTCGGGCGTGGCGGCGCGAAAGCCGGTCCAGCAGCGGATCGCGTTCATGTCGGCGAGGGCGGGCAGGTAGGCGGTGGCGCGCCGGAGCATGCGGGCCATCACCTGGGTGTCCACCGCGGCATCGAGGCTGTCAAACTGGCGCGACGAGCCGATCAGCAACTGGCCCGTTGGGCGCGGTTGCACATTGAAGGCGACCGAGATCCCGTCGCTGTGGTGCGCGCTCGCGGCATAGCCGAGTTCGACCAGCTGATGGTTCACGCAGGCCGGGTAGCGGTCGGTAATGACGAGATGCCCCTTCCTGGCGCGGATCGGCAGCGCTGGCAGCAGTTGCGTGGCCTGGATGCCGTTGGCGACGACGACCGCGGCGGCGGTGAGCCGCCTGCCGTCTTCCAGGGTGACATGGTTTGCCTGCACCGCGCTCACCGTGGCGTGCAGGAGGCTTATCCGCGACGCCCTCTGCGCGAGCAGCCATGATGCCACGGCCGGGGCGTAGACGATGGCGTCACCCGCGACCTTGAGCGCTCCCGCCAGGCCCGGCCGCAGCATGGGCTCGTGGCGCGCCAGTTCGCCGCCATCCAGCATGGCGCACGGGATGCCCTGCGCCCGCAGCGCGTCCTGGCGCTGGCGGGCCAGCGCCATTTCCGCGGCATCGCCGGCCACCCACAGCGTGCCGCACTGGCGATAGGCGCAGCCAGGCGGCATGTCGCGGGCGAGCTCCCGCCAGAGCCTGAGCGAGCAGGCGCACAGGTCGCGTTCTGGCGCGGTGTCGTCCATCATCACCAAATGGCCCATGCCCGCATGGGTGGCGCCGCCGGCGCGGCTGTCCAGCACGCAGACATCCAGCCCGTGCCCGGCCAGTTCGAAGGCGCAGGCCGCGCCGACGATCCCGGCGCCGATGACGATGACATCGCCGTAAGCCTGCGCGGGCTTCATGTGCCGATACCCCGGGCGCCGATACCCCGGGCGCCGATGCCCCAGGCGAAGGGATCGTCGTGCGCGATCAGCAGCGTGGCCTCGGCATACACATGGGCGTGGCCGTGCACGGTCGGGATGATGCGGCCCGGTTCGTTGGCGGGCGCATAGTGCGCCACGAAGCGGCTGCCGGTCACGCTGGCCTGGCGCCAGGGTGTGCCGGGCGCGAGCTTGCCGTCCGCGGCCAGGCAGGCGAGCTTGGCGCTGGTGCCGGTGCCACAGGGAGAGCGGTCGTAGGCCTTGCCCGGGCACAGCACGAAGTTGCGGCTGTCGGCGTCATCGGCGCCGTCGGGCGTGCAGAACAGTTCGATATGGTCGACCGGCGCGCCGTGCGGCGCCGCGATGCCCGCCCGTTCGAGTGCCTGCCGCACGGCCCAGGCGAACGCGGTCAGTGCATCGAGGTTGTCGCGCTCGATGCGCTGGCCATGGGATTCGGTCAGGAAGAACCAGTTGCCGCCCCAGGCGATGTCGCCGGTGACGCGGCCGTGGCCCGGCACGTCGACGGCTACCGCATGCCGGTAGCGCCAGGCGGGCACATTGCGCACGCCGACCGAGCCGTCTTCATGCAACGTGGCCTCCACTGTGCCCACCGGCGTATCGATCCGGTGCCGCCCCGGCGCGATGCGCCCGAGATGTGCCAGCGAGGCCACCAGCCCGATGGTGCCGTGGCCGCACATGCCCAGGTAGCCGCTGTTGTTGAAGAAGATCACGCCCGCGCAGGCATCGGCGGATACCGGCGGGCACAGCAGCGCGCCTACCATCACGTCGCTGCCGCGCGGCTCCAGCACGGTGGCGGCGCGCCAGTGGTCGTACTCGCGCGCGAGCCGGTCCAGCCGCGCGGCCATGCTGGCGCGGCCGAGATCGGGGAAGCCGTCGATGACCAGCCGGGTGGGTTCGCCGCCGGTGTGGGAGTCGATCACCCTGATCCGGCGGGGAGCGGGCGGTGAAGACGCCGTGGGGCGTGCAGGGGAAGGCAGGGCGTGCGCAGGCATGGCGGGAATGCCCAGGGGGCCAGGAGTGGATGACCCCTACAGCGTGGCATGACCGCTCCCTGCCGGCTTGTCGCCTTTCCCCAGCGGCGGCGACGAAATCGGCATAGTGGCAAGCCGCTGCCCACCGCTTGCCGCAGGGGCCTCAGATGCCGATGAACTCCGTGAACTCTCCCAGCGGTGCGCGCGTGGCGCGCAACTGGTTGACCGCCGCTGCCGGATCCTCGTAGCCGATCGCCATGCCGGTAAACAGCATGCGTTCGGCGGGCAGGGAGAGAAAGCCCGCAATGGTTTCCGGATACATCGCCCAGCATTCTTGCGCGCAGCTGTCCAGCCCGTGCTCGCGCAGCAGCAGCATCACCGTTTGCAGGTACATGCCCAGGTCCGACCATTGCGGCGGGCCCATGCGGCGGTCCACCGTGCAGAACAACGCCAGCGGCGCGCCGAAGAACGTGAAGTTATTGGCAAACTGGGCAAGGCGCGCCGGCTTGTTCTCGCGCGGGATGCCCAGGCAGCGATAGAGGTCCTCGCCTACCTGGAAGCGCCGTTCGCGATAAGGCGAGACCAGCTCGCGCGGGTAGACGTCATACTCGGTCCCTTCGCCGCGGGGCGCGCCGGCGACGCGTTCGCGCATGGTGGCCTTGAGCCGCGCCAGCGGCTCGCCGCCCACCACGTGCAGGTGCCACGGCTGCAGGTTGCCGCCCGATGGCGCGCGCGCGGCCTGCTCCAGCACGTCGCGGATGATCTCCGGCGGCACCGGCGTGGGAAGGAAGCCGCGCACCGATTTGCGGCTCTGGACTGCCATGCTGACTTTCACGCAGTTCTCCTTGGGGATCAGATAAAGGGCGGCTCGTTGCCCCAGTCGAAGAAGTCCGGCATGTCCTGCGACACGCGCTCGGGGAAGCTGGCCGGGCGCTTTTCCAGGAAGGCGCTGACGCCTTCCTTGACGTCGGCCGACTGGCCGCGCGACTGGATCGCGCGGCTGTCCAGGCGGTGCGCCTCCATCGGGTGGCTGGCCCCGGCCATGCGCCAGATCAACTGGCGCGAGATGGCGACGGAAACCGGCGCGGCATTGTCGGCGATCTCACGGGCCAGCGCCTGCGCGGCCGGCAACAGGTCCTCGGGGGCGTGCAGCGAGCGCACCAGCCCGCGCTCCAGCGCCTCCTGCGCCGAGAACACGCGGCCGGTGTAGCACCATTCCAGCGCGGTGGAAATGCCCACCACGCGCGACAGGAACCACGACGATGCCGCCTCGGGCGTGATGCCGCGGCGCGCGAACACGAAGCCGAACCTGGCATCGGTCGAGGCCAGGCGGATGTCCATCGGCAACTGCATGGTCACGCCGATGCCCACCGCCGGCCCGTTGACCGCCGCGATGACCGGCTTGAGGCTGCGGAAGATGCGCAGCGCCACGCGTCCGCCGCCATCGCGGTGGGCGGCTTCCTGGCTGGCGCCGTAGCGCTTCTCGTAATCGAAGGTGGAGCCGCCGGAGGACAGGTCGGCGCCGGCGCAGAAGGCGCGCCCGGAGCCGGTGACGATCACCGCGCGGACATCGTCGTCGGCGTCGGTGGCGTCAAAGGCGTCGATGAGGTCCTGCATCATGCGCGGGGTGAAGGCGTTGAGCTTTTCCGGGCGGTGCAGGGTGATGGTGGCGACGCCCTTGTCGACGGCGTATTGCAGGGTCTCGAAGCTGGGGGGGATGGCTGGGTTCGGGGTGCTCATGGCTGGCCTTGGCTCTCTCGAAATGGGTGTGGGTAAGGTAGTGCAGAATCGGGCGCCTGCAATCGTCGAATCCGACGAGGTAGGGACGGCAGCGCCGCCGTAGACTGGCGCCAGGACGCCTGGCGGCCTGAGCCAGGCAGAAGACCGAGCATGGAACACAAAGACCAGAAGCCAGAAGGAACATCATGAAGACGCGCATCACCGAATTGCTGGGCACCCGCTACCCCATCATCCAGGGCGGCATGCAGTGGGTTGGCTACGCCGAGATGGCCGCCGCGGTCTCCAACGCCGGCGGGCTTGGCGTGCTCACCGCGCTGACCCAGCCCACCCCGGAAGCGCTGGCCGCGGAGATCCGGCGCACCCGCGAGCTGACCGACCAGCCCTTTGGCGTCAACCTGACGCTGCTGCCCTCCATCAACCCGCCGCCGTACGCCCGCTACCTCGATGTGATCATCGAAAGCGGCATCAAAGTGCTGGAGACGGCGGGCAACAATCCCAAGGAGCATATCGCGCGCGCCAAGGCGGCCGGCATCAAGGTGATCCACAAGTGCGTGGCGATCCGTCATGCGATGTCGGCCGAGCGCCTGGGCGTGGACGCAGTGTCCATCGACGGTTTCGAGTGCGCGGGCCACCCGGGCGAGGACGACGTCCCGGGCATGGTGCTGATCCCGCTGGCCGCGCGCCGGCTGGGCATTCCGGTGATTGCCTCGGGCGGCATTGCCGACGGGCGCGGCATGGCGGCGGCACTGGTGCTGGGCGCGGAGGGCATCAACATGGGCACGCGCTTTTGCGCCACGCGCGAGGCGCCGATCCACCACAACGTCAAGCAGGCCCTGGTGGACGCCAGCGAGCGCGACACCAACCTGATCTTCCGCACGCTGCACAATACCGCGCGCGTGCTCAAGAACGCCATCTCCGATGAGGTCGTCACCATCGAGCGCCAGCCGGGCGGCGCCCAGTTCGAGGACGTCAAGCACCTGGTGGCGGGCGTACGCGGCAAGGCCGCGCTCGCCGCCGGCGAGACCGACGGCGGAATCATCAGCGCCGGCCAGTGCGTGGGCCTGATCGACGACATCCCGACCTGCGCCGAGCTGATCGAGCGCATGGTGGCCGAATGCCGCGAGCAGCTCGGGGTGGCCTCGCGCTACTTCGCGGCGTAAGGCGGCACAGCCATGGCCCAAGCCAGTCAACTTTCCGATGCCGGCCCGGGCGTGGGGCAATCCGATGTGGCCGAGGCGCCGCCGCCGGGCTTTGTCGCATTGCGCGGCGCCAAGGGCTTCCTCGAGAACTTCGGACAGATCTACGTGGACCGGGCGCGGCGCGTAGTGGCCATCCGCATCGGGCCGCATCACCTCAACCCGCTTGGCATCCCGCACGGCGGCATGCTGGCCACGCTGGCCGACACCGCCATCGGCATGATGATGGCGCTGGAGACTGAGCGCAAGCAGCCGGCGGTGACGGTCAACCTCAGCATGGACTACTTCGATGCCGCGCGGGTGGGCGACTGGGTGGAGGCGCACGTCGAGTTCGACAAGCTGGGCTCCCGGCTGCGCTTCGGCGGTTGCCGCCTGATGGCCGGGGAGCGTTGCCTGCTGCGCGCCACCGCCATCTTCTCGGTGCTCACGCCGCGAGCGTGATGCGCCGCCGCCGCCGCCGCTTGGCGCGTCGGCTGCGCCGCGCAATCGTCGCTTCCGACGACGCCGGGCGCCCCGCTGCTGCGCCAGAATCCGCAACAGGATAACGAGGCTTGGCCGTGCCCTTCCCGGGACACGGCCATTACGGGCGGGTTCGCCCCGGAACGACAAGAGGAGACGACATGGCAGAGGCATACATCGTAGCGGCCGCGCGCACCGCGGGCGGGCGCAAGGGCGGCAAGCTGGCAGGCTGGCATCCGGCGGATCTCGCCGCGCAGGTGCTGAATGCGCTGGTTGCGCGCAGCGGCGCCGATCCGGCACTGATCGACGACGTGATCATGGGCTGCGTCGGCCAGGCCGGCGAGCAGGCCGGCAACGTGGCGCGCAACGCCGTGCTGGCCTCGAAGCTGCCGCAAAGCGTGCCCGGCACCTCGGTCGACCGCCAGTGCGGCTCGTCGCAACAAGCCCTGCACTTCGCCGCGCAGGCGGTGATGTCCGGCACCATGGACATCGTGATCGCCGCCGGCGTGGAAAGCATGACCCGCGTGCCGATGGGCTTGCCCTCCACGCTGCCCTTCAAGAACGGCTTCGGCAGCTCGATGAGTCCGGCCATGCAGGAACGCTATCCCGGTGTGAAGTTCAGCCAGTTCACCGGCGCCGAGATGATGTCACGCAAGTACGGCCTCACGCGGGACGACCTGGACCGCTACGCGCTGGAAAGCCACCGCCGCGCCATCGCCGCCACGCAGGCCGGCCGCTTCAAGGACGAGATCGTGCCCGTGGCCGTGCGCGCCGCGGACGGCAGCGCCAACGGCGAGCTGCATACGGTGGACGAAGGCATCCGCTTTGAAGCCAGCCTGGAATCCATCTCCAGCGTCAAGCTGATCGAGGAAGGCGGCACCGTCACCGCCGCCAGCGCCAGCCAGATCTGCGATGGCGCGGCGGGGCTGATGGTGGTCAACGAAGCCGGCCTGAAGAAGCTGGGCGTCAAGCCGCTGGCACGCATTCACCATATGTCGGTGCTGGGCCATGATCCGGTGATCATGCTGGAAGCACCGTTGCCGGCCACGCTGCGGGCGCTGGACAAGGCCGGCATGAAGATCGGCGATATCGACCTGTTCGAGATCAATGAAGCGTTTGCGCCGGTGCCGCTGGCCTGGTTGCAGACCACGGGCGCTGATCCGGCGCGCATGAATGTGAATGGCGGGGCGATTGCGCTGGGGCATCCGCTTGGTGGATCGGGGGCTAAGCTGATGACCACGCTGGTGCATGCGCTGCATGCGCAGGGGAAGCGGTATGGGTTGCAGACGATGTGCGAGGGTGGGGGGATGGCGAATGTGACTATTGTCGAGCGGCTGTAGGGTTGTAGGGCTGTGGTTCCTGGGGGGCTTCGCTGCTTTTCGCGGTCCCCCCAGCAGCAACAACAGGCCTGTCCCCCCCGGGACCTCAAGCAAACGTAATGGCATCCCGCCGGTCAAGCCGATCCAGATGCGGCAGACTATTAAAACTGAGCAATCGCTGCATCCCGCGCCCGGAAATAATCTCGCAAAACGCCGTATTCCGAAACTGCAGATTCAACTCGATCGCAGTCTGCGCCGGCGCACCCAGCAAATCCGCGGTAGCCCGTCCGATCGCCCCGCCGGAACTGACAACCAACACCGCGTCCTCCCGCGAAGCCCCTTGCGTGGCATGCAGCAAGCTATCGCGGATCCGCCCGCCAAACTCCGCCCATGATTCCGGCATGCCCACCAGTTGATCCAGCGTCCAGGCCTGATACGCCGCGCGGAATGTGCGCCAGTAGTCGTTGTAGTCAGCGTTCTGGTGCGCGCGATGATCCGCCCCGCCGGTATGGCTGCGGTACAGCGCTTCGCCATCGTATTCGTTGAGGCCGAGGTGGGTTTCGATGTTCGTCTGGACCGGCACATCGCCGGCCCCCATGCCGGCCAGGATCTCCAGGGCGGTGTCCTGCTGGCGCACCAGCGAACCAGCAACCACCCGCTTGAACGCGACGCCGCGCTCGCGGAAGTACTCGCCCAGCCAGCGGGCCTGTTGCCGGCCGGTGTCGGAGAGGCAGTCGTAGTTGGCGGCGCCGAACGAGGCTTGACCGTGCCGTACCAGGAAGAGCGTTGCCATGCGTGATGTCGGCGCCGGTGGGCACCCGGGAAGCGGTAAAACGGGAATCGGCACGCGAACGCGGGAGCGCCGCGCGGGGTGCAGCCATTGTATGAGTGCCGGCCGCGGCGGCCAAGCTAAGCCGCGCCGGATTCATAGCGGTCATTGCCGCGCTGCATTATCCCGCTGCACAGCGGCAGGGTCAGTCCAAGCCATAGTCCAGCCTTAGTCCAGCCTTAGTCCAGCGTCACCCCGGTGTCCGCGGTCAGCTTGAGCACGCCCGGCAGGTAGGCCTTGTAGGCAGCCACTGCGTCGGCCGGCAGGTTGCCGATCGGCTCCGCGCCCATGTCCTCGATGCGCTGGCTGATCTGCGGCGTCTTCACCAGGGCGCTCACCTCGCGGCCCAGGCGCTCGACGATGTCGCCAGGCGTGCGTGCCGGGACCAGCAGCGTGATGGGGCCGGTCAGCTTGTACGGCTCGTCGGGATAGCCGGCTTCGGCAAAGGTTGGCACGTCGGGCAAGGCTTTGGCGCGCCGGGTGCCGGTGACGGCCAGCGCTCGCAGCTTGCCGCTGGCGAAGTGCTGCTTGAGCGAGGTCACCGAGCCAACCGTCATGTTGACCTGGCCGGCGAGCAGGTCGCTTACCATCGGGCCTTCGCCGCGATACGGCACGTGCAGGATATCGACGCCGTAGGTTTTGTCGAGGTAGGCCTGGATGGTGTGCGGCTGCGTGCCCGGGCCCCAGGAGCCCATGCGCAGCTTGCCGGGTTCCTTCCTGGCATAAGCGATCAGTTCCGCCACGGTCTTCACCGGCAGCGTGCCGTTGACGGCTAGCACCGTGCGCGCCATGGCGATGTCGGACACCTGGCGCAGGTCGGTGCGCGGGTCGTAGGGCAGCTTCTTGTAGAGGGCGAGATTGGCGGTGATGGGACCGGGGATGGTCAGCAGCAGCGTGTAGCCATCGGGCGCCGACTTGGCCACATAGTCGGTGCCGATGATGCCGCCGGCGCCGCCTTTGTTCTCCACTACCACGGTTTGTCCCAGCCGCTTGCCCAGGCCTTCGGCCAGCGTGCGCGAGAGCGTGTCGGTGAGGCCGCCGGCCGGGTAGGGCACAATCAGGTGCAGGGGCTTGGCGGGATAGCTGGCTTGCGCCTGGGCTGCCAGCGGCAGCAGTGCCGCGCACGCGCAGGCCAGCAGGACGGCCGCCTTCCCGCAGAACGGGCTGCGTATTGTCATGTCTTGTCTCCTCGGGCTCTTATGGGATCCGGCGCGCGCTCCGGGCAGAATGCGCGCGCCGGTATCGGGTCAGGCTTGATCGCGGCGGGAAACCACGCGCGGGACCGCGCGTTGTGCCGTTGTGATGTTGTGACGTTAAGGCGTCAGGCTGGCAGCGCCAGGTAGCCGGCCACCAGCCGGGTCATCTCGCCGGGCAGCCGTTCGTCGTCGAGCGGCAGCGGACCGGCGTCGTTGAGGATGGCATTGACCACGATGCTGAACACGGCTTGCATGGCAAAGCGCACGCGCATCTGCGCCTGCTCCGGCGGCACCGGCATGCGCGGCACCAGCAGCGCCACCATGCGTTCCACCACGTCTTGTCCGCTTTCGCGATGCGGCAGCCACTCTTCCGGGCGGACGGAGGCGTGCTTGAGCGATGCCTTGATCACGCCGCGGTTGGCGTGGCAGCCGAGCACCACGTAGCGCATGATTTTTTCCAGCATCACGTCGGTGGGCACGTCTTCCCAGCGTTCCACGCGCAGGTAGCGCGCCACGGAATCGCTGGTTTCCTGCATCACCAGCGCGCGCAGGGATTCGAAGAACGCCTGCTTGTCGCGGAAGCGGCCGTAGAAGGCCCCGACCGACACTTCGCAGGCGGAGGCGATCTGGGCAACCGACACCGCGGAGAAATCCCGCTGCGCCAGCAGTTCGCGGCCGGCGTCCAGCAGAGCCTGCTCGGTCTCGCGCGCGCGGCGCTGGCGCGGTGGCTGCAGGATCGACGGGGTTGCTACTGTCGGGAATGCGGAAGTCCCCTTGGACGGCTTGGCGGGGGACGCGGCAGAGGACGAGAGGGGCATGTTGATTCCGTATGCGAATTCTGATTCGGTTTTATGAACCATATGGTTACCACGGCGTTTCGTCAAGAAACGGTCTACATTTCCAATATGTGGAAATACATTCCGTTCTTTGACACAGAAAATGACGCCGCCCACACTGCGGTGCAAGGAGACAAGATGAACACGCCGGTCGAACAATTCATAGCCGAGCGCAGGAAAGAGGACCCGTCCTTCGGTGGCTTGCTGGCCAAGGGCTTTGCCTTGCTGCGCTGCTTCATCGACGAGTCCCGTCCGCTTGGCAACGGCGAGCTCGCCGAGCGCCTGCAGATGCCGCGCGCCACGGTGTCGCGCATCTGCCGCACGCTGTTCGAGTTGGGCTACCTGGATTGGGACCCCAAGCTCGACAAGTATTTCGTCGGCGCCCAGGTGCTGGCCCTGGGTTATCCCTACCTGGCCGGGCTGCCGGTGCGTCATGTGGCACGCCCGCTGATGCAGGCGCTGGCGGATCGTATCGAAGGCGCCGTATCGATGGGCGTGGCGCATCGGCTGGACGTGACCTACCTGCAGAGCTGCACGCATCACGAGGGCACGGCGGCGCGCCCCGGCGTGGGCGCGGTGCGCTCGGTGCTGAGCACGGCGATGGGCCGTGCCTTCCTGTGCACGCTTTCCAAGAGCGAGTTCGAGCAACTGATGCAGGCCGCGCGCCACGAGCGCGCCGAGGAGTACGCCGCCTGCTATGACACCATTTGCCACAACGTGGCGCATTACCCCAAGCGTGGCTTTGCCATCAATGAAGGCGACGCCGGCAGCGGCGTGCACGGCGTGGGCGTGTACTCGCGCATCGTCTACCTGAACCGCCCGCTGCTGTTCAACTGCGCGATCGCCGGCTCGCAAATGCGGCGCGGCATGCTGGAGAAGAAGATCGCGCCGCTGCTGATGGAGATGACCCGCACCATCGAATCCATGACGGGCCTGCGGCAATAGCCCGGCAGGCAGAGCAAGGCATGCGAAGCCACACGAAGCGGCACGAAGCCACACACACAGCGCCGGCACAGGCGCAAAACAAGACAAGCCATTCAAGGCCATCCGGAGACAACGCCATGCCCGATCTAGATTTCCTGCTGAAACCGCGTTCGGTCGCGGTCATCGGCGCGTCCACGCAGCCCGAGAAGGTGGGTGGCATGCCGATTCGCCTGCTGCGCGAGCTCGGCTACGCCGGGCGCATTTTTCCCGTGCATCCCACCGCCAGCGAGATCCAGGGCTTGCCCGCCTACGCGACGCTGGCCGCCATTGGCCAGCCCGTCGACCTGGCCATCGTCGCGGTGCCGGCGGTGGCGACGGAATCCGTGATGGCGCAACTGGCGCGAAACGGCACGCGCGCCGCGATCTTCTTCACCTCGGGCTTTGCCGAAGTGGGCGATGAGGGCCTGGCCATGCAAGTGGCGCTGGCCGAGAGCGCGCGCCGCCACGGTGTGGTCCTGCTCGGCCCCAATTGCCTGGGCGTGATGAATCTGCGCGAGCGCATGTTTGCCACGTTCTCGCCGATCCCGCTGACTGGCGTGCCGCCTGCGGGCGACGTGGGGCTGGTCAGCCAGAGCGGCGCGTTCGGCGCCTACGCCTTTGCGCTGGCGCGCGAGGCCGGGCTGGGCCTGAGCCATTGGGTGACCACTGGCAACGAAGCCGGCCTGCAGGTGGCCGATGTGATCGAGTGGATGGCGCAGGACAAAGATACCCGCGTGATCCTGGCGTATATGGAAGGCTGCCGCGATGGCGCGCGCTTGCGCCAGGCGCTGGCCGCCGCGCGTGCCGCCGGCAAGCCCGTGGTGATCACCAAGGTGGGCACCACCGAGGCAGGCGCGCGTTCGGCGCAGTCGCACACGGCCAGCCTGGCAGGAGAAGATGCGGTGTATCAGGCGGTGTTCGATGAGTACGGCGTGCATCGCGCCCATACGATCGAGGACTTCTTCCGCCTTGGCTACACGCTGTCACGCGGGCGCCGGCCGGCGCGCTGGCACAGCCCGAGCGGGTTGCTGGCCGACGCGGTGGCGCCGGTGGCCATCGTCACCGTGTCCGGCGGCGTCGGCATCATGATGGCCGATCGCGCCGAAGAGCTTGGCATGCCCATGCCGCCCATGCCCGCGGCAGCCGCCAAGGCGCTGCGTGAGAGCATCCCCTTTGCCAGCACCGCCAACCCGATTGATGTGACGGGGCAGGTGGTGGCCCAGCCCGCCGTGCTGCTCGACGCGATGGCCGGCGTGGCCACCTGCGGCGAGTACGGCAGCGTGGTGGCCTTCCTCGCCGGTGGCGCCAACGCGCCGCGCTTGTGGGAAGAACTGCAGCGCACCATCCGCGCGCTGCATGAGGACAAGCGCGCCGCGCCGCTGCTGCTTTCCGGCGTGGTCGATGACGACAAGCGGGCGTGGCTGGAAGCGCACGGCTGCCTGGTGTTCCGCGAACCGGCCCACGCCATCGAGGCCGTGGCAGCGCTGGCCCGCGCGGCAGCATGGGAAGCCGCCGCGAGCGTGCCGGTTGCCGAGGCCGCCGCGCCAGTCGGCGCGCTCCTGCGTGATGTGCCGGACGATGCCAGCGCGCTGTCCGAGTTCGACGCCATGCGGCTGCTGGCGGACGCCGGCGTGCCGGTGGCCGCGCACGGACTCGCGCGCGACGCCGATGAAGCCGTGGCGCTGGCGCAGCGCATCGGCTACCCGGTGGCGGTGAAGCTTTGCTCGGCACAGGTGCTGCACAAGAGCGACGCAGGCGGCGTGGCGCTCAACCTGACGGACGCCGCCGCGGTGCGCAAGGCCTTTGCCGCGATGCAGGCGGCGCTGGCCCGGGCCGATGCCAGCCTGCCCTTCGAGGGCGCGCTGGTGGCCCGCATGGTGCGCGGCTGGGGCGAACTGATGGTGGGCGTGCGGCGCGACCCGGTGTTCGGGCTGGTGGTGCTGGCCGGCATCGGCGGCACCGCGGTGGAGATCTTCCGGCAGATGGCCTTTGGCCTGGCGCCGTTGTCGCCCGAGCGCGCCCGCGCCATGCTCGAGCACAGCCGCGCGGCGGTACTGTTTGCCGGCCATCGCGGCAACCCGGTGCTGCCGCTGGCACAGGCTGCCGACTTGCTGGTGCGTGTGTCGAAGGTGGCCGCGGCGCTGGGTCCCCGGCTCGACACGCTGGAGATCAACCCATTCATCATCGGCGCCGATGGCGCAGTGGCGGCGGATGCCGTGATCACCTTGCTGCCGGCGGGCGGATCGAGGGCATGACCGCGATGGCGTAGCAAGCAAGCTTGACCCTGCCGCGCAACCCGTTACCGGCACAGACCGGACGCGCGGATGGGGAACCACAACTGGAGACAACCATCATGCATTTGCAAGCTGCAAGGACCGCGCGCGTGCCGGCGGCGGGCGCACTCGCCGCCGTCGTGATGACGGTGCTGACGTTGCTGGCCGCCACACCGGCGCACGCCGCACCACCGCAAGCCACGAAGTATCCTGACAAGCCGATCCGCCTGGTGGTGCCCTTTCCGCCGGGCGGCGGCACCGACGTCATCGGGCGGCTGGTGGCCGCCAGGCTGTCGACCGCGCTGGGCGGCACCGTGCTGGTGGAAAACGTGGCGGGCGCCACCGGCACCATCGGCTCAGCCCAGGTGGCGCGCGCCGCGCCGGACGGCTACACGCTGTTGCTCGGCATCTCCGCCACGCATGCCATCGCGCCGGCGATCTTCCCCCGGCTGCCCTACGATCCCGTGCGCGATTTTGTGCCGGTGGGCCGGCTGGCCTACGGCGGCAACGTGCTGGTGGCAGGCCCGGCGTTCACGGGCAAGGACCTGCCGGCGCTGATCGCAGCCGCCAGGCGTCCAGGCGCCGACCTCACCTATGGTTCCTGGGGTCCGGGCTCGGGCGGCCACCTGGCCGGCGAGAGCCTCAACGTCAGCAGTGGCATCCATCTGCGCCACATTCCCTACAAAGGCGTGAGTCCGATGCTGACCGATGTGATGGGCGGCACGCTGCCGGTGGCCATGTCGGACCTGGCCGGCACCTTGCCGTTGATCCGCAGCGGCAAGGTCCGGGCGCTGGCGGTGACCGGCTCGGAGCGCTCGGTGGCGCTGCCCGATGTGCCCACCTTCGCCGAGTCCGGCGTGCCGTTTCGCATCGACAGCTGGTACGCGCTGTTCGCGCCGGCCCGCACGCCGGCTCCCATCCTCGATCGCCTTGAGCGCGCGGTCGACGCCATCATGGCCGAGCCCGCCATGCAGGCGCAGGCCGCCACGCTGGGCATGCGTTTCACCCCGCAGCCGCGCGCTGTCTTTGCCGCCCAGATGCAGGACGACGTCCGCGCCTGGGCCGCCCTTGTCAAGTCGAGCGGCGCCGCCCTCGAATAACCCGCCAGGAATAACCCGCCAGGAGCCAACGCACATGAACATGAACCCTCCCGCCGCCCCCGCCGGCGCCCCCACGCTTGCCGCCGCCACGTACGCCAGCCCCCAGCAGGCGCTGGTCGCCGGCGCAGCGCTGCCGCTGGTGATCTACGGCTATGCGCTCATCGAGACGCTGCGCACCTGCCGCCTGCAGACCTCGGTTTGCGCCGCCACCGGCTATGGCCGCGCGCCGATGAACACGTTGTCCGCCAGCGAGCGCCAGTGGACGCATGAGGACCGCGACATCGTCACCCCGGCCAACGACCTGCTGTACTTCTGCGGCTGGGTCAACCTGGCCGATGGCCCGGTGACGCTGCGCATTCCGCCGCTGCCCGACCCGGGCCGCTACTACGTGATCGAGCTGCTCGACGTGCACACCAACAACTTCGAGAACCTGGGGCCACGCAATGTCGCTGCCGAAGGCGGCGAGATCGAGCTGGTCGGCCCGGGCCAGAAGGCCGGCGGCGCGCACGCGGTATCGTGCCCGAGCTCGCTGGTCTGGCTGCTCGGCCGCGTGCTGGTGCAGGGGCCGGATGACCTGGCGGTGGCGCGCGCCTTTGAGCAGGGCTTCGCGCTGACCCGCACGCCGGGCGCGGCGCGTCCGCGCTGCGTGGACCAGTGGCAAGACAGCGGCCGGCCGGCGCTGGACTTCTTCCACAACCTCTTCAACGCGCTGCGCGAGTTCCCGCCAGCGGCGGAGGAACTGGGCATCCTGACGCTGTTGCGCAAGGCCGGCATCCGGCTGGAAGACGATATCGATTTCGCGGCGCTGCGCCCGGCCATCGTGGCCGGGCTGGAAAGCGCCTACGCGCAAGGCATGGCGGTGATCGAGGCCCATACCCGCAGCCAGGGCCGCAAGTGCTGGGGCTACAGCCTGAAGCTGGGCATGTACGGCGACGACTGGCTGCAGCGCGCCTGCACCGCGATGAAGGGCCTGGGCGCGCTGCGCGCGGACGAGGCGATTTATGCCATGGCCGATTTCGATGCGGACGGCGCGCCGCTCGATGGCCGTCGCCGTTACGAGCTGCGCTTCGCGCCCGGCATGCTGCCGCCCGCGCAAGCGTTCTGGTCGGTGTCGCTGTACGGCGAGGATCGTTACTTCAGCGCCAACGAGATCGGCCGCTACGCCGTGGGCGACCGCACGCCGGGCTTGCGCATGGAGGCCGATGGCAGCCTGGTGATTCCCATCTCGCACGCGCGAGCGCAGCAGCAGGAGAACTGGCTGCCTGCGCCCGCTGGCGCGTTCTACCTGATCCTGCGGCTCTACCATCCCGCGCCGTCTTTCCTGCAAGGCCAGTACACCATCCCGGCCGTGCGCCGCGTCGATTGAGTCAACCAGATCATGGAGGCCACCATGCACCAGACCGTATCCGCCGCGCCCGCTCTCGACGCCATCCGTTACACGCTGCCCCTTTACGAAATGGCGCGCATGCGCGCCGCCACCTGCCCGCGCCGCAATAGCGCCGGCGTGTTCGCCGCGCAGCAGCCCGATGTCCCGGTGCGCTGGATCAATCATTTCATTCACACGCGCCAGTTGCTTGGCCCGCAGCATCGCCAGGTGGTCACGCCCAATAACGACACGCTCTACAGCAACGCCTGGATGGACCTGTCGCAAGGGCCGCTGCTGCTGGACGTGCCCGATAGCGTGGGCCGCTACTACGTGCTCGGCCTGCTCGATTTCTATACCAATCCCTTTGGCTATATCGGCACCCGCACCACGGGCAACGGGCGCGGCCGCTTCTTGCTGCATGGCCCGCGCTGGCAGGGCGACGTGCCGGCTGGCGCCACCGCCATCGCCTGCCCCACGGATGCGGTGTGGCTGCTCGGCCGCGTGCTGGTGGATGGCGAAGCCGACCTGCCGGCCGTGCACGCGCTGCAGGACCAGTTCCGCCTGAGCACGCTGGCCGGGGCGAGCGCCGCGCGGGCCTTCGATGTGGGCATGCAGCCTGGCGAGCATCTGGGCGATCCGCGCCGCTATGCCGAGGTGGTCAACCAGGCGCTGCGCGAGAACCCGCCGCCGCCGGCTGAGGCAGGGCTGGTGGCGGGCTTCGCGCCTTTTGGCATTGGCGCGGATTGCGACGCGGCCGCGCTTGGCGACGATGCGCTTGCCCGCCTGGGCGACGCCATCCAGGCGGTGCTTGCCGAACTGGCGACGCCGCTGCCGTCCGACCTCGGCGGCGGCTGGACCCTGCCGGTGGAAATCCGCGAATCGTTCGGCACGCGTTTCGCCGAGCGCGCGCTGGTGGCGCGCAACTATATCGGCGCGCTCGGCGTGCAAGAGGCGATGTACGTGATGGCCGACCGCGACAGCGAGGGCGCGCCGCTCGATGGCCGCGTCGGCTACGAACTGGTCTTCCCGGCCGGTGCGCTGCCGCAGGTGGGCGCGTTCTGGTCGCTCACCATGTATGGCAAGGCCGACTGCATGCTGGTCGACAACGCGCTGGGGCGCTACTCGCTGGGCGACCGCTCGCCGAGCTTGCGCCATGCGCCGGACGGCAGCCTGCGGCTGCGCCTGTCGGCCACGCCGCCGGCCGACCCGGCGCACGAAGGCAACTGGCTGCCCGCGCCCGCAGGCCCGTTCTACGTAACGCTGCGGCTCTACGTGCCCCAGCCCGCGCATCTCGACAAGACCTTTGTCTATCCGCCGATCCGCCCGCTGGCGGGTGCAGCCGCTTCGTCCAAGGAGCGGTCATGACACTGAACTCGCACAAGCGCAGGCAAGTGCTGCGCCTGGCCGGCAATGCCGTGCTGTTGGCCGCGGGCGGCGGTGCGCTGGCGCCGGTGCAGGCCGAGGAATTTCCGTCGCATCCGGTGCGCCTGGTATCGCCCTACGGCCCGGGCGGCTCCAACGACATCTCGGCGCGCTTGCTCAGCGAGGGGCTCAGCCGCAAGTACAAGCAACAGTTCGTGGTGGAGAACAAGCCCGGCGCTGGCACGCGCGTGGCCAACGAGCAGGTCGCGCGTGCCACGCCGGACGGCTACACCCTGTTGTGGGCGGCGGCGCCGTTTGCCATCAACGCGGCGGCAGGGCTATCCCAGCATTACGACATCCGCAAGGACTTCGTGGCAGTGGGGCCGCGCGTGCTCGGGCCGATATTCCTGATCGTCAACGCAGATTCGCCGGTACGCACGGTGGCGGATTTCGTGCGCATGGCGCGTGATAAGAAGGACGGCGTGACCTTCGCCTCGCCGGGCATCGGCTCGGGGCCGCACCTGACCGCCGAGCTCTTCGCCGCCCAGGCGAAATTCAAGGGCCTCAACGTGCATTACCGCGGCGACTCCACGGCCTACACCGAGTTGCTTGCGGGGCGGGTCGACGCTACGTTGACCGCCATCACTACCGCGCTGCCATTCATCAAGGCCGGCAAGCTGCGCGTGATCGCGGTGTCCGCCGAGCAGCGCACGCCGGTGTATCCGGACGCGCCCACGTTCGGCGAGCAAGGCTATCCCGGGGTGGTGGGTTACGGCTGGTTCGGGCTGATCGCGCCGGCGGGCACGCCGCCGGCCATCGTGCAGCAGCTCAACCGGGACGCCAACGCGGTGCTGGCCGATGCGCAGACGCGCAGCAAGCTGATCGGCCTCGGGCTGCAGCCGGAGGCGGGCGACAGCGCATCGTTCGCGCGCTTCATCGATGCCGAGGTGGCCAGGTGGGGGCCACTGATCAGGTCGGCGGGGATCAAGCTGGAATAGGGTACGGCGCGGCGTTCACTTCCGGCTTTCGCTACCGGTTTTCGCGCAACAGCCCGCCCGCTTCAGTCCGCCGCGTTCCCTTTGTTGTATCCGGCATACGTTTATCCACTCCGGCAAATTGTGGATCAAGCTGCTCTGCGCCGAGGGTTTGCACGGCTAACCCGCGCGGCGGCTTGGTGCACGGGGCAGCGAGAGCCCCGCAGGTTAGGCAACCGGCACTTAGCGGGTGCATGCGCCGCTGTTCAAGGACGGGCAATTGCCCTATCGTGACGACCTTCCCCGCCAACTCTGCGCGGCGATTTCACCGTCTTGTCCCGTTTTGCCGCGGATTGTCCAGGTTTGCCCATGTCCCGCTCTCTATCATGCATCGCGCGCCGCTTGCGCACGCTGGTGTCAGGTTGTCAGTTGCTGCCGATGCTGCTTGCATTGGCGGCGCTAGCCTTGGGGCCGCAGCATGCCAGGGCCGCGGATCACCCTGCGCAGCCGGCCAGGCAATCCACCGCCGGCGTCGCCACCGACGTCGCCACCGAAGTTGCCGAGCAAGCCGCCCCCCCCGCCGTGCCGGGCAAGCGAGCACGCGTGTGCCTGGTGCTGTCCGGGGGCGGTGCGCGCGGCTACGCGCATATCGGCGTGATCCGGGCGCTGGAGAAGATGCACGTGCCGATCGACTGCATCGCGGCCACCAGCATGGGCGCCGTGGTGGGTGGCTTGTACGCCAGCGGCTTGTCGGCGGGCGAGCTGGAGGCCAAGCTGTCGCACATCAACCTGAGCGATATCGCCTTTGACCGCAACGAGCGTGCCGAACTGCCGCAGGCGCAGCGCGAGGACGACCTCCAGTATCCGATCGGCATCTCGGCCGGCTACGGTGACGGCAAGATCAAGTTCCCCACCGGCCTGGTCCAAGGCAACCGCCTGCTGGCGCTGCTGCAGAACCTGACCCCGCATCTGCCGGCCGACGACGCCTTCGACAAGCTGCCGACGCCGTTTCGCACCATTGCCACTGACCTGGGCACCGGCGTGCCTGTCGTGCTGGACCACGGCTCGCTGCCGCGTGCCATTCGCGCCAGCGTGGCCGTGCCGGGATTGTTCGCGCCGATCAAGGTGAACGGGCGCGTGCTGGTCGATGGCGGGCTGGTCAGCAACCTGCCGGTGCAGCTCGCGCGCGACATGGGCGCCGACGTGATCATCGCGGTCAATATCGCCTCGCCGCTGGATGACCCCGAGAGCCTGGACTCGCCGGCGGCGGTGACGCAGCAGATGGTCACCATCCTGACCAACCAGAACGTGGCCACGCAAAAGGCGCTGCTCAAGCCGGGCGACGTGCTGATCGAGCCCCAGCTGGGTGACTTGTCGTTCACCGATTTCTCGCGCGCCAACGACGGCATCCAGGGCGGCTGGAATGCGGTGCTGGCGGCCGAGCCCAAGCTCGCGTCGCTGACGCTGCCGGAGGACGCCTGGCAGACCTACCTGGCGGCGCGCAAGGGCAGCCAGGCGGTGGCGGGCCCGGTGCGCATCGATGCCATCCAGATCCGGTCGCAAGGCCGCATTCCGGCCAGCTTCGTGCGCAAGTACCTGGGCGTCAACGAAGGCGACACCTACGACGCGGTCACGCTTAACCGCGAGATGGCGCAGCTCTCCACGTCGGGCGATTTCGAGACCGTGGCGCAGGAACTGGTCACCGAAGACGGCCGTAATGTGCTGAAGGTCGAGGCGCAGCAAAAGTCCTGGGGCCCGCAGTTCCTGCTGTTCGGCTTCGGCGTGTCCAATACCTTCAACGGCCAGGGCGGGTTCAACCTGCAACTGGGGCATCGCTATCCGTGGATCACGCCCGGCGGGCTGGAATGGCGCAATGACATCGTGCTGGGCAGTACCCAGGCCAAGTGGCGCACCGAGCTGCGCCAGCCGGTGTTCGACCGGCTGGGCTTCTATCTTGCCCCGTACGCGGAATACGGGCGCAAGCGCGTCGATCTGTACGCCGACACCGCGCCCAACCGCAATACCGATCCGCTGACCGCCTACCGGATCGAGACCGCCGTCGCCGGCCTGGACCTGGGTGTGCCACTGGGCCGCCTTGGCGAGTTCCGGGCGGGTGTGAACTACCAGCAGGTCAACTACTCGGCCCTCTATAACCTGCCGATCAACACCGGCCGGCTGTTCCCGCACGCCCGCGTACGCCAGCCGACCATACGCGCCCAGCTCACCATCGACCAGCTCGACGATCCGCTATTCCCGCGCACCGGCTACTACCTGCTGGCAACCAATGAGCTGGCCTTCGGCGGCACCGACAACCGCTTCAACGATGCCCATGCCAAGGCGCTCTGGGCCACCAGCTACGGCCGCCACACCTTGAACCTGGCGGCGGAGGCGGCAGCCACCTATGGCGATCACCGCAGCGACAACAGCGTCAGCGGTGGCCTGGGCTTTACGCTGGGCGGTTTCCAGCATCTTTCGGCCTACGCACAGGACCAGTTCTCCGGCAACTACCTGCTGTATGGCCGCCTGACCTACCTGAATGACCTGCGCGAGTTCATCCTGCCGGGGCTGCGCACCACCGTGGTGGGCGCCAGCCTGGAGGCGGGCGACGTCTGGCTGCGGCGCAAGAATTTCGGCAATGGCCCGTTCAAGACCAGCGCCAGCCTGTTTATCGGCGGCAATAGCGCGATCGGTCCGCTGTACTTCGGCTTTGCCGCGGCGCCGCAGGGGGTATGGAACCTGTACCTGCAGCTGGGCCGCGTGTTCTAGCCCGCAGGCGCCGGCAGGGGCTCGGTGGCGCTCACCGCGTTGTCGGCGCTGTCGGCCGGCCGGAAGGTCACGGCAGAGATGCGCCCGTTGCGCATGCGCAGGGTTTGCGTGCCCTGGCTGTGCCGGGCCTCGCCGTTCATGACGGAGGAGGCCGCGACGTCGATCTGCGCGCTGGCGCCCTCGATGCGCGGCGGCGCGGTGACGGTGATGCGCACCGTCTTGCCGGCGATTTCCTCCAGCTTGGCAAACATGCCGATGACGGCGTCGCGGTCGTCATAGCTTCCCGCCAGCGGATGCTCGCCCTGGTGGCGCCAGCGCACGCCGGGCTCCAGCAGCGGGAACAGCGCTTCGAATTGTCCGCTGGTGAGGGCCTGCAGGTATTCGTTTACCACGGCGGCGACGGCTTCCCCGGTCATGGGCACTTCTACCCTGGCCCGCGCCGGGCGGCGCGCCTGCGCCGGGTCGAAGCCGAGGAACTCGAGCACGTTGCTGACCACCAGCTCGCGGTCGTTGTCCACGCAGATCATGTGATAGCTGTTTTCCACCACCACCTTGCGCACGTTGGGGACCGTGGCCTCCAGGAAGTCGGCCGAGCGCAGGCTGGTCAGCTCGTCCTCGCGCGCGTTCACCACCAGCGTGGGGCAGGCGATGCGGTGGGCGCCGTCGAGCACCCAGCCGCGCAGCCGGTCCACCTGGCGGATGCAGGCCAGCGGCACCCAGCGGTAGTGGAAGTTGTCGCCGCGTTCGAACTTGGCTTTGACGATGGCGCGCACCAGGTCGTTCTTGATGCCGAACGGCTCGTCTTCCTCCACCCGCATGCGCGCGGGCAGCGTGGGGATGTGATAGACCAGGTGCCGCAGCGCGCGGTACCAGGGCGTGGACCAGCCGTCGATGTAGACCGGGGCCGCCAGCGCGATCAGCCGGCCCTTGGTGTGCTGGCGGCGCTCGGCCAGCGCCAGGGCCAGAAGCCCGCCCAGGCACATGCCCATGATATGAAAGGTTTCGTACTGCCCGGCCAGTTCATCGTATGCCTGCGTGACGGTGTCGAGCCATTGCTCGGCCCGCACGGGCACCAGGTCCTCGGGCGTGCCTGCGTGTCCTGGCAGCGTCACCGCGTGGGTTTCCACCCCGGCGCGCCGCAGGGCCTTGTGCATCGGGCCGAGGTCGAACTGCGTGCCGCCCAAGCCATGGATGAGCAGGGCCCCCGTGCCGCTGCCCTTGAGAGCCGTCATGCTGCGTCGCGCTCCTCGATCACAGCCGCGCCTTGCAGGCGCCATGCGCCGGCAATGACCGCCACGGTCTCGTCACCGTCCAGCAGCGGGCTGCTCATGTCCAGCACCATGGTGCAGTCGCCCGCGGGCAGCATCAGGCGAAAGAGCAGGTCGGTGCGGGTTGCGCTACCCCCGTCGCCCCCCCCGTCGCCGTCGCTCTCGCGCAGCCAGCGGTCGCGCACCCGGGACCGGTCGTCGGCATGCACGTGAGCCAGTACATTGTCGAGATTGCCGAAGGCATCTTCTCGCACCCCTAGCGAGCGTTCCACGTCGCCGCTCCAGCGCAGCGTGCCGCTGCGCGGGTCCAGGCAATAGACCAGCTGGCCGCTGGCCGCGAGTGCCAGCTTGACATCATTCTGGCGCTGCGCCGACTGCAGGTGCAGTTGCTCGCGGCTGGTGCGCAGCGTACTGATCAGCAGCGTCAGCAAGGCGGCCACGGCCAGGTATAGCTGGGCCTCCATCAGCGAGCGGCCATGGTGGGCCGCGCTTTCGGCGAACGGGCCATCGCCCTGGCCGGTATTGACCAGCACGAACAGCGCCAGGATCGCCACCGCGACCGAGCCGCCCCGGCCGCCCCACAGCAGCGTTACCACTGCAGCGAAGAACAGGGGGATATAGGTCAGCGCAAACACCACGCCGGCAGGCAGCGGGCCCAGGCTCTTGTTGTCGAAGATAAAGAAGGTGGTCAGCACCAGCGCGGCGAACGCGCCCAGGCCAAACAGGAAATCGCCGCCGCTCATGCCGCCTGAGCGCATGGCGCGAAAGCGCGACCAGCCCGCCAGCACCGGCGTGACGATCAGCACCCCCACCAGGTCGGACGCGGCCCAGACGCGCGCGGTGCGCCAGAACGGCACGTCCTCCATGATCGTGAACCAGCCCGCGCCCACCGCCGCGCTGGCGGCGCTGCTGACCACCCCGGCGATCAGCACGCCGCGCACGAAGGCCAGCCCTTCGAGCGAGAAGTGCGTGCGCCTGACCAGCGCCACGCCCACTGCCGCAAAGCCGATCTCGTCGAGCGAGAACAGCATCAGGCGCAGCGTGTCGCGCCCCTCCACCCAGCCCAGCAGCATCTGCGCGGCGAAGAACGCCAGCCCTACCGGCAGCCAGCGCGGCATCGGCGTGAGCATGAACGCGGCCACGGTCACGCCGGCCGGCAGCCAGATATAGCCAGTGGCGGAGAACGGGCCGTTGAGCTTGTGCGAGATGTAGCCGGAGCAGAAGTACAGTGCAGCCCACAAAAACAGGACGACGGCTCGGTTGGTTGGTTTCACGTTGGCTTTCCTTGGCTGATGCCCGGGCACGGATGCGAGGCCGGCGCGCGGCGGCCAGCCGTTATCTGAACGCGCCAGGCCGGCAAGCGGCTGACGCAATGGCGCGGCCGGGCAGGGGCATCATAAGCCTGCACAGGGATTTCTATCATGGCGCCATGTAATAAAATCGTCACAATTAAGGGTGTTCGCGGGTGTCCGGCAACGAGCGCGGCAACGAGCCCGGCCAGGACTCGCCCCGGCGCACGCCGGCAACGCAAGGCCGCAATATAAACGAGGAGAAAAGACCTGATGGCGAAGTACACATTAAATAACCGATTCCTGCCCGGCTTGCCGGTGCTGCTGGCCTGCGCCGCACTGCCGCTGGCACTGGGCGCGGCCCCCGCTGCTGCCGCCTGGCCGGAAAAACCGATCCGCCTGGTGGTGGGCTTCCCGCCGGGTGGCCCGGTCGACACCCACGCCCGCATCCTCGCCGAAAAGCTGCAGCCGATCCTGGGCCAGTCAGTGGTGCTGGACTATAAGGCCGGCGCGGCCGGCAACATCGGCTCGGATTCCGTCGCCAAGGCCGCGCCGGACGGCTACACGCTGTTGCTGGCCAACACCGGCCAGATGGCCATCAATGGCGCGCTCTATCCCAAGCTGCCGTATGTGATGCCGCGGGATTTTGCGCCGGTGGCCCGCACCGCGCTGATTCCGCTGGTCATGGTGGTCAATAACAACGTGCCGGCCCGCAACCTCAAGGAGTTCATTGGCTATGCGCGCGCCAATCCCGGCAAGCTGAATTTTGCCTCGGGCGGCAACGGCGGTATCTCCCACCTGATGCCGGAGATGTTCAAGCAGGCCAGCGGCACGTTTATCGTCCACATTCCCTACAAGGGCAGCGCCCCGGCTCTGACCGATGTGATGGGCGGCCAAGCGCAGATGATGGCCGACTCGATCCCGCTGTTCACGCAATACATCAAGGCCGGCAAGGTGCGCGCGCTGGCGGTGACGTCCAGGCATCGCTCGCCCGCCTTGCCTGACGTGCCGACCATGGAAGAGGCCGGGCTGAAGAACTTCGAGGTGGTCGGCTTCTACGGCATGCTGGCGCCCGCGGGCACGCCCAAGGAGGTGGTGGCCAAGCTGTCCGGCGCGCTGCAGACCGTGCTGGGCGAAGCCGATACCCGCGCCAAGCTGGAGCAGCAAGGCGCCGAGGCAGCCTGGCAGGGCCCGGAGGCCTTCGGCCAGACCATTGCCGCCGAGCAGAAGCGCTGGGGCCAGGTGATCAAGGCTTCGGGCGCGAAGATCGACTAAGCGGAGCACGCCGGTGCGGCCTGCCGCCGTGGCTTACCAATGCGCCAGCGCGGTACCCAGCTTGCTGGCCGGGCGCTCCCAGTGCATTGGCGCATCCTGCACCATGGCGGGCGGCTTGATCCGGCGTGCCGGGCCCCACGTGGTGTTCTCGGCGACTGCGGCCAGGTCGGCCGCCGTTTCGGGGGCCGGCATTGTTGCTTGGCCTTGCAGGACCGTGCCCGCCACCAAAAGATGCGCCGTGCGCGCCAGCGAGGCTCGCACCTCGCAGCCGGCGCCCGTCGCCAGGCGCTGCGCCAGCCCGCGGATGGCCGCTGTTGCCATCAGGTAGCCGGTGGCGTGGTCGATGGCCTGCACCGGCAGCGGCTTGGGATGGTCCAGGCCTGCGGCGCGCATGCCCGCATCGGCAATGCCGGTGCTCATCTGGATCAGGCTGTCGAAGCCGCGCCGGCCCTTCCAGGGCCCGCTCCAGCCATAGGCATCGAGCGACACATCCACGAGCGCGGGATTGATCTCGCGGCGCCGCCGCGCATCCAGCCCAAGCCGCGCCAGGGCTTCGGGACGGTAGCCGTGCACCATCACGTCGGCCTGGCTCAGCAGCCGCTCCAGCACCTGCCGGTCCGCCGCGCTTTTCAGATCGAGCCGGGCGCAGCGCTTGCCGAGCACCACTTCCGGCACGGTGCCTGGCTCTTCCCAGCCGGGTGGGTCGATGCGCAGCACATCGGCGCCAAAGCCGGCCAGGAAGCGGGTGGCCACCGGGCCCGCCAGGATCCGGGTCAGGTCCAGCACGCGGATGCCGCGCAACGGGCGATCCGGGGCAATGGCCCAGGCTGGCCGAGGCCCCGCAGCGCACGTTGTCCAGTGCATCAGCGGTTCGCTGTTGACGGCGATCCCCTGCGGATGGGCCGCCCATTCGGCCTCGGTGCGCATCGCCGCCGAGCAGCCGCCGTTCTCGACGATGGCGGTTTCCAGCGCGCTGGCTTCCCATCCGGATACGGCCCGGGCAATGGCGGCCTTGTCCGCTTGCGCCGCCACGCCAAGCACGGCGAGGGCAGCGTCGCGGTGATGTGGGGCGTTGGTGTGAAGACGGATCCAGCCGTCCTTGGCCCGGTAGTCGCCGGCAACCGGATCCCATTGCGGCGGCAATTCCCAGCCCTGCGGCCGCAGCGAAGTGCCGAACCATAGCGAAGCGAGACGTTGATCCACCTGGACACGCAGCGTATGCCCGCAGGCCTGGTGGATGAACTCGGCAATGGCCAGGGCGGCTGCGCCGACGGCGGCGGTGGCCAGGGCGGTGACGGGGAAGACCGCGGGCAAGTGACCGGCGCCGGCCACGGCAATGTGCTCCAGCCACGCGGCGTCCCCGTGCACGCTGCGCCAGATCTCACCAAGGAAAGGGGTGGCGGCGGTCGTGGGACTCGTGGCTGAAAGCATGGATTCTCCGGGGCCGGGCATGGTGCGTTCTCCGTTGGGGGGCAGGAATTCGTGCTTTGCAGCATAGGCTCCTTGTTTTAATAGTCAATATTGATTAACTTAATCAACTTGTTGATCGATTTTGTCGCCCGTGCCCCGCTACCTGACTTCCTCCGAAGCCGCCGCCCAGCTTGGCGTGTCCCGCCAGACGCTCTATGCCTATGTCAGCCGTGGCTTGCTGCACGCGCACGATGGCGAAACCCACCGCGAGAGCCGCTATCTCGCCGACGACGTTGCGCGCCTGGCCGGCCAGCGCACACGTGGCCGCAAGCCTCGCGAGGTGGCCAAGGCCACGTTGAGCTGGGGTTTGCCGGTGCTGGAATCGGGGATCACCTTGATTGAGGACGGGCGGCTCTACTACCGGGGTATGGATGCCGTTGCGTTGGCCGCGTCGGACACCGTGGAAGCGGTGGCCGCATTGCTGTGGCAGTGCCCCCAGGACGCGGCGTTTGGCGCAGCGCCGCTTGCGCCGGCGCACCTCGCGGCAATGCAGGCGGCCTTCTCCGGGCGGCGCAGCGAGGAGGCGCTGCTGCCGCTGTTTACCATCGCCAGCGAAGACGACCCCACGGCGCAGTGGCAAAGGTCACCGGAACGCCTTGCCGAGGGCTGCGGCGCGCTGGTGCGTTTGCTGGCGGCCTGCCTGCTGCACACGGCGCCCGCCAGCGCGCCGGTCCATCGGCAATGCGCCAGCGCCTGGCAGGTGGACGAAGAGGGCGCGGACCTGATCCGCATGGCGCTGGTGCTCTGCGCCGACCATGAGCTGAACGCGTCGAGCTTCACGTCCCGCTGCGTGGCGTCCACCGGCGCCAGCCTGCGCGCATCCGTGGTCGCTGGGCTGGCCGCGCTGACCGGCGGCCTGCATGGCGGGACCACCGCCCGCGTGGAGGCTCTCTGGGACGAACTCGGCGAGGCCCAGCCCGCATCGAAGCTGCGCGAGCGGCTTGCCCGCGGCGAGAACCTGCCGGGGTTTGGCCATCATCTCTACCCCGCCGGCGACATCCGCGCCGCCGGCCTGCTGGCACGGATACTCCCGCATCACCCGCAATGGCAAGCGTTCATCGACGACGCTTTTGCGCTGGTGGGGCAGCGGCCATCGATCGATTTTGCACTGGTGGCGCTGCGCCGGCATCTGCGGCTGCCGCCCGGCGCGGCCTTCGGCATGTTCGCGCTTGGCCGCTCCATCGGCTGGATCGCGCACGCGCTGGAGCAGCGTGCGGATGCCGAGCTGATCCGCCCGCGTGCCGCATACGTCGGCCCGCGCCCAGGCTAGCCTGGATCAAGGATGTGGCGCCGCGGATTGTGCTGCGCGGTGCTGCAAGCGCAGCACCGCGTCGCGCGCGGCAGCGCCAAGCTCGGCAAGGTCCAGCCCCGGAATCGCATCATGCTCCACCACCACGCGGCCAGCCACGAGCAGCGCGCGCAGAGCTGGCCGCCCACCGCTGGCCACGGGCGCGATGGCCGGATCGTGCAGGCCAAAGCAGCGCGGGTCGTCGAGCCGGTAGATGGCGAGGTCGGCCACCTTGCCCGGCTGCAGCGTGCCCACCGCATCCAGGCCAAGCACCGCCGCGCCGCCCGCCGTGCCCCAGCGCACGACGTCTTCCACGCGCGCGGCGTCAGCGCCGCCTTCATGGTCGCCACCCTCGGCGCGCGGGCGGGCGCCATGGCCTCGCCGCGCGCGCTGCAGCAGCCATGCCGCATGCGCCTCGGAGATCATGTCGGCCGCTTCGTTGGAGGCGGCGCCGTCCACCCCGATCGACACCGGCACCCCGGCGGCTTCCAGCGCCGGGATGTTCGCGATGCCGCTGCCCAGCCTGCCGTTGCTCTGCGGGCAGTGCGCGATACCAGTGCCGGTTGCGCCGAGCTGGCGGATTTCGTCCGCGCCCAGTTTCACCAGATGGGCGAACCAGACGTCGCTGCCCAGCCACTCGTGCTCGCCGCAGAAGGCCACGGGTGTCGTCTGGTACTTGTCGCGCGCGGCGTTCTGGTATTCCACCGTCTCCGACAAATGGCTGTGCAGCCGGATGCCAAGCCGGCGCGCGGTGCGCGCGCTGGTGCGCAACTCCTCGGGCGACATGGAGTAGAGCGGCGTGGTTGGCGCCATCACCACGCGCCGCATCGCATCCGGCGCGGGCTGGTGGTAGCGCGCGGTGAGCCGTTCGCAATCGCCCAGGAACTGGTCGAGCGTTTCGGGGCGCAACGCCTGCGGCAGTTCGCTCTCCAGCTGCCGCGTGCGGGTGGCGCCGCCACGGCACAGCACAAAGCGCAGCCCCAGCGCCTCGGCCTCCTCGAACAGGATGGCCGAGCTGTCGTAGGGCATGCCGGGATAGTAGAGATAGTTGTGGTCCGCTACCGTGCCGCAGCCGCTGCGTACCAGTTCGATCAGGCCGATGCGGGCGGCGAGCCGGAAGGTGGTTTCGTCAAAGGCGGCGCGGAAGCGGTAAGGCGTAGCCCCGAGCCAGGGCGTGAGCGTCAGGTTCAGCCCCGGCGGATCGCCTTTGAGCAGCGACTGGAACAGGTGGTGATGGGTGTTGACCCAGGCCGGGTAGACCACGCAGTCGGTGGCATCAATGACTTGTTCGCCGGGGCGCGGTGCCAGCTTGCCGATGGCCTCGATGGTGCGGCCGGCCACGCGCAGGTCCGGGCCGGCATGGCGCTCGCCTTCGCCCTCGCCCTCGCCCTCGCCGTTGCCATGAAGGCCGGTCAGGATGGCGGTGGCATTGCGGATCAGGATGGTGTTGGTCGTCATGCCAGCTCGCTCTCGTGCCAGTGGGACAGCGCCATGCGCGATACCACGACCATGGCGCCGAACAACGCGACGCCGGTTAGCGTGATCAGGAACAGCGCGGCAAACAGGCGCGGGATATTGAGGGCGAAGCCAGCCTGCAGGATCTGGTAAGCCAGCCCCGCGCCCGTGCCGCCGGTGCCCGCCACGAACTCCGCTACCACCGCGCCGATCAGCGCGAGGCCGCAGGAGATCCTCAGGCCGCCGAAGAAATACGGCAGCGCGCTGGGAATGCGCAGGCGGCGCAAGGTATCCCAGCGGCTCGCGCGGTTGATGCGGAACAGGTTGAGCAGGCCGGGGTTGACGCTGCGCAGTCCCAGCACCGTGTTGGAGATGATCGGGAACACGGCCACCATGGCCGCGCAGATCACCAGCGCCAGCGTCGGCTCCTTGACCCAGATGATGATCAGCGGCGCGATAGCCACCACCGGCGTGACCTGCAGCAGGATCGCGTAGGGAAACAGGCTGGCCTCGATCAGGCGGCTCTGCACGAAGATGAACGCCGCGGCGGTGCCGACCACCACGGCCAGCGCAAAGGCCAGCATGGTGATGCGCAGCGTCACCCATAGCGAGCCGCACAGCAGGCTCCAGTCTTCCGCCAGCGCATGGCCGATGGCGGTGGGCGTGGGGACCAGGTACACGGGTACGGCGAGCACGGTGCATGTCGCCTGCCAGGCGAGCAACAGCAGCACGCCGACGGCTAGCGGGGCGGCCACGCGCTGTACCGGGGGGCGCGACAATAGCGGGGGATTCATGGGGGGGCTCCTTGTTGTTTGCGGGACCGATGCTGCTGCCGGGCTTAGTGCTCGTTGGGGTCGACGCCGGTGTTGGCCTGCGCGAGCAGCGCTGACAACTGTGCGCAGTACTGCATGAAGGCGGGCGAAACACGGAAGGCCTCATCGCGGACCACGGGGCCTTCGATGGCCACGTCGGCAATCACGCGGCCCGGCCGTGCCGCCATCACCACTACGCGACTCGACAGGTAGACCGCCTCATAGATGCTGTGGGTGACGAAGACCACGGTGAGGCCGCGCTCGGCCCACAGCGCGCGCAGGTCAGCGTCGAGCTTGTTGCGGGTGAACTCGTCGAGCGCGCCAAAGGGTTCGTCCATCAGCAGCAGGTCCGGATTGTTCGCCAGCGCCCGCGCGATCGACACGCGCATCTGCATGCCACCCGACAACTCACGCGGAAAGACCGCGGCGAAGCGGCCCAGCCCCACCAGCGCCAGCGCGCGCTGCACGCGCTCGTTGGCGTCGGCGCGCGGCATGCGGGCCAGGTCCAGCGGCAGCCGCACGTTGTCGGCCACGCGCGCCCACGGCATCAGCGTGGCTTCCTGGAACACCATCGCCAGCGTGCGGCCGGCGCTGTCGGTGGCGGCGTTTGTTCCGTTCGGAAGGGATGGGTTGCCCCACCAGCGCATATGGCCCGCCGACGGCATTTCCAATCCGGCAAACAGCTTGAGCAAGGTGCTCTTGCCGCAGCCGGAGGGCCCCAGCAGCGAGACGAACTCGCCGGGCTTGATCGCCAGCTTGACGCGCTCCAGCGCGACGGTGCCGTTGGGGTAGGTCTTCTCGACCTGGTTGGCGAACAGCAGCGGTGCGCCGGCATCGCGCCGGCTGGTGCCAGCGGGCTCGCCGCCGGCGTCGGGCGCACGGCCGCTGGCGCTCGGGGCCGCGGCGGGGGCTTGCGTGATACTGCGAAAGAGTACGCTCATGGCTGTCTCCGTATGGAATGGTTCCAGGGGCTATCCGAACTCCGGCTTAACCGCGAACCACGGGAATGCGGAAGGTCTCCTTCTCGCCATGCCGGGTGAACAGTTCCATCAGCATCTTGCGCATCAGCAAGCCGGGCTTGTCGGATTCCATATGGAATTCAATGCGGCGGCGCGTGTCCACGCAGGCGTCGTAGTCGGTGGCTTCCAGGATGTCGCGGTCCTCGGCGACGATGGGCGCGTCCCAGTCGATCAGCTCCTGGGTCGAGCAGTCTTCCTCGCTGTCATTGCGGTACAGCCATTGCGACAGCATCACGCTCTTGTCGTCGATCGGCGTGGCGCAGTTGTAGATGATGTGATGGCGCCCGCTGGCCGGATAGGTGCAGCCGAAGCGGCGCGTGAACGGCAGGTCCCAGCGGTTGAACATATGGCGATGCGTGATCGGCTCGGTGGTGCCGGTCACACGGTGACCCGCCTCGATATTGCGGATCGGCACCAGCGTCTGCGCCTCGAAGCCCCACTCGCGCTGCAGCAGCTCGTACTTCTCCGGCTTGGGCTGCTCGGACAAACCAAAGTTGGCGCGGTGCACGAAGCTGAAGTGCGAGTTGTCGAAGGCGTTCTCCATCACGCGCAGCGAGCTGGTGTTCCACTTCTCGTAGAACTGGAAGATGCGGCGGTAGGTGGGGTCGCCATCCTCGGGGAAATCGGGGATGGGCTGCAGCGGATCGTCCAGCGCCACCCACACGTAGCCGTACTTCTCCTGCACGTGATAGGCCTGCACTTTCGCGCCAGAGGGAATGGCGTTGTCCGGCGCTTGCGGAATCCGCACGCAGCTGCCCGAGCAGTTGTATTCCCAGCCGTGGTAGCCGCAGACGATGTCGCCGCGCTCGTTGACCCAGCCCTTGGACAGGCGTGCGGTGCGGTGGCAGCAGCGGTCCTGCAGCGCCGCCGGCTTGCCGTCGCCGCCCTTCCACAGCACCAGGTTTTCGCCCAGCAGGGTAAAGGGCTTGGGGCCATCGTCGAGCATCGAGATCGGCATCAGGGCATACCAGAAGCGGCGCAGGACGGGTTGTTGGGTGACCAGCATGTCAAATATCCTTGTATGGGGTTGAGCTTGAACGGCGAGGCCGCGCGCTTCAGGGCATGACCTTCAGGTCTTTCACGAACTGCGTGGTGTAGGCTTGTTTCCAGTCGGCATCGGCCTTGAGCAGCCCGGCGCCCACCATGAAGTCGCGCGTCTTCTGCCAGCGCGCGTCGGTCATCACGCCGATGCCGTAGCGGGCCGCGTCGCCACCGTCAACCATGTGGTACTCCTTGAGTTTCTCCACGCCCCAGGCGAGCTGGTCGTCCTTCATGTTGGGGTTTTCCTGCTTGATCAGCGCATTGGCCGGGGCAGGGTCCGCCAGGTAGCTCTTCCAGCCTTCCATGGTCGCCTTGACGAAGCGCGCGACCACGTCCGGCTTCTCCTTGACCGTCTTTTGCATGGCGACGATCGTGGTGCCGTAGGGCGGATAGCCATCGTCGGCAAACAGGAAGAAGCGCGTCTTGGCACCTGCCTTGCTGGCCGAGAACACTTCGGAAGAGGCATAGGCCTGCTGGGCCGCCTGCGGATCGGCAAAGAAGGGCTGCAGGTTGAAGGTGTAGACGCGCGACTGGGATTCCTCCAGCCTGTACTTGCCCTTGAGCCACGGCCACCACGTGGTGCGTCCCGAGGTGGAGACCAGCACCGTGCGGCTCTTCAGGTCGGCCAGGCTCTTGACGTCCTCGTGGGTCATCATGCCTTGCAGGTCGGTCTGGAAGGAGGTTGCCACGGTGGTCACCGGCACGCCTTGCTCCACGCTCTTGAGCACCTGCAGGTCATAGCCCATCAGGAAGTCGGCCTGGCCGCTGGTGAGGATCTGCATGCCGTTGACCTGCGGGCCACCCATGCGCACGGTGACATCGAGGTCGTACTTCTTGTAGATGCCTTTCGCTACCGCTTGATAAAAGCCGCCATGCTCCGCCTGGGCATACCAGGAGGTGAGGAACGTCACCTTGTCGGCGGCTAGCGCGGTGGCGGGGATGGCGGCGAGCGTGAGCGCGGCGCAGGCGCCGGTAATCAACAGGCGGCGCAATGGGGAAGGCGTCTTCATGGGGGCTCCTGTGCGGATGTTTGCGGGGGAAACCGAGGCGGGCACGGCGACAGGCGGGCGACGACGCGGGACGCAAGCGGCGCCATGGCCGGCAGAGGCGTCCGCGAAATGGAATAAGGGCGTGAAGATGGGGGACATCGTGGGCGCTCTCTTTTCTCTCGTGCCCGGCCTGGTGGCCGGATCCAAACGCCCGGATGCCTCGCGATGCGAGTCAACCGGGCGTGCGACCGGATGGTCGCGAGAGCAATGTCCCGCGCCGGCATGCGCCTGCCCGCTGGGGGAGGCGCATCGGCGCTAACCGCTTCTACTCGATGGTTTGTTCAGCAAGAGGTGTGCCAACGGCAGCGGTGAGCGCCGGGTTCCAAATGCGCCGGATCGTGGCATGCCGCTTGGCGGCGCTGGTGCAAGATCGCCTGCTTCGATGCGCGATGTGCACCAATTCGGTGAGCAGCGCGGTGGCCGGTGCGATCAGGAGTTGGCCCTGACCAGCCCGCCGCAGCGGCCTAGCGCGGTGGTGACACAGCACGCGTTGCCGGACCAGTCGCCACCGATCACCAGGCCATTGGGGCCAGCGATCAGGCGGCGATGGCACAGGCCGGGCACCAGCAGGGGTTCGGGTGACGTGGGCGCGCGCGCATCGCGCGGGCCGCCGCCCGGCGCACGCGCTGGTGGCACGTCCTCGGTCCACAAGTAGGCGGTGCCGCCCGGCACGGCCTGCACGGATTGCGGCGGCCCCCACTGCGCCTTGGCCTGCTCGATCGGGGCGGCTTGCCACGAATCCAGGATGCGCTGCATGGCGGATTGCTCGACGCTTGTGCAGCCGCCCAGGGCGATGGCGGCGAGTGGGGTCAACCAACGGCGAGGGGAGATGGAGAGACGGCGAACGACAGACATGGGGGCTCCAGGGGAGCTGGCATGCCCCCTCCCGTGCAGCCTAGCCTAGCCGCCCACCTCGCTGCAAGCGGCCGCAGGCGCCTTATGCGGGCTTGCCCACAGTTGGCGCCAGCACGGTCTTGTCGGCGTCCCCGGACGGCTCGTGCGCGCTGTCGTCGCCACCGGCCTGGCCCAGGTCCATGCCCTTGGTTTCCGGCAGCAGCAAGGCGGCGCCCATCACCATCATGTAGCCCACCCCGGCCACGATCGCGATGGCCAGTGGCAGCGAGGTGCGGCCGGTGCTGAGCCAGCCCACCGTCAGCGGGAACAGCGAGCCGATCACGCGCCCGACGTTGTACGAGACGCCATAGCCCGTGGCGCGGATATCGTTGGGATAAGACTCCGAGATGGTGGCGCCGATGCCGGCGAACACGCCCTGCATCAGCACGCCCAGCGGGAAGCCCAGGAACAGCATCGACGTGTTGGAGACCGGGATCACCATATAGACCAGCGCCATGACAAAGGCGCCGGCGGCAAAGGCGATATAGGTCTGGCGGCGGCCCCAGCGGTCGGTGGCATAGGCACCGGCCACGTAGCCCACCAGCGAGCCAGCGATCGTCATCGCGAGGTAGGAGCTGGTGCCGAACACCGACAGCCCGCGCTCGGTCTTGAGGAACGTGGGCAGCCAGGTGGCAATCGCATAGTAGGCGCCCAGCATGCCACCCGACAGCAGGCTGCACAGTACGGTCTTGCCCAGCAGCGGCCTGCGGCCGAGCCGCGCCAGCTGCTGCCATGCGGTGGGCCCGCTGCCGGCGCCAGCAGCGGCACGTTCGGCCTGGCTCTTGGTGAAGACTTCCGGCTCTTCCAGGTTGCGGCGCAGGTAGATCACTACCAGCGCTGGCAGGATGCCCATGAAAAAGCAGACGCGCCAGGCGGTTTCGGCCGGGAAGATGCTGAAGGTGATGGCGTAGGCAACGGCCGCCGCGCCCCAGCCGAAGGAGTAGCTGCTGGCGGTGAAGCCGGAGTATTTACCGCGGTGCGCCGGGTTGCGGATCATTTCCGTCACCAGCACCATGCACAGCGAGGATTCGCCGCCGAAACCCAGGCCCTGGAGCATGCGGAAGGCCAGCAGTTGCTCGGGGGTGTTGGCCAGCCCGCACAGGAAGCAGGCAACGGCGAACACCACGATGGTCCAGCGCAACACGCGCACCCGGCCATAGCGGTCAGCCAGGACGCCCGCGCCGATAGCGCCCACCAGTGACGACACCAAGGTCCAGGTGACGATGGCGCCGGCGGCCGATTTGCTCATGCCCCACTGGGTGAGCAACGTCGAAATCAGGAAGGAATAGATCATGAAGTCGAACACGTCGACCGCATGACCGAGGAACGCGCCGTAAAAGCCTTTGCGCTCCATTGTCGATAAATCCTTGAACCACGTGAACATGCTCTCTCCTTCGTGTCGTTGCTTCGGGGGCGGTGCGCTGGTTTTTTTGGGCGCAGGGGCGCGTTATACCGTGTGGGATTGGGTCTAGGACTGGGACTGGGACTGAGCCGAGGCCGGCGGTGGCCGGAAGGCAAAACCCGCTGCTTCCAGCAACTGGGCAAAACGCAAGGTGGTCAGGTCCTCGAACTTGCCGGCGACGATCTGCACGCCCACCGGCAGGCCACTGCGGCCCGGGCCGATCGGCGCCACCGTCGAGGGCAGGCCGCACAGGCCGGAGTGCCCGGCCCAGAACAGCTGGCTGGTGAGCGGTTGCGCCCGGCCGTTGACCTGGAGCATGCGCTGCCACGGCTCGCCGGCTTCATCCAGCACAAAGGCGGTAGTGGCCGCTGCCGGGCACAGCAACACGTCGACCTCGCCAAAAAAGCGTTGCCAGGCCTGCGCGAAGGTGGCCCGGGCTTGCTGCAACTGCAGCCATTGCCGGTGCCGGATGCCGGCGCCGGTGAATTGCAGCGTGGCGTAGCTGTGGTCGTCGGGCGCGGCGCCTGCGGCGCGGGCCAGCGCGGCATCGAAGCCAGCGTCGTCCATATGGATCGACGTGGTAGCCCGCAGCATCAGCACGTAGGTGTGCCAGAGAGCCGAGGCATCGAAGTCCGGGCGCGCGTTCCAGCGAACCTGGGCGCCCTGTCCCTCCAGCCAGCGGCCGAGTTTTTCGATTTCGTCGCTGACTTCCCCGTCCGCCTCGCACAGCGGATGGCTAGGCAGCACGGCGACGCGGAAGTCGGCAAGCGTGCGCTTGTCGCAGGGCGGCAGCGTCAGGCGATAGGCCTGCGCTTCAATGCCGTCCGGGCCAGCCAGCGCCCGCAGCAGCAGTTCCAGGTCGTGCGCGCTGCGCGCCAGCGGCCCGGCTACATTGATCTCCTGCTCGCCGTAGCCGTGGCCGATGCCGTGGCCGCGCAGCGGCACCAGTCCGTGGCTGCTCTTGTGCGAGAACACGCCGCAGTAGTGCGCCGGGTTGCGCAGCGACGAGCCGATATCGGAGCCCACGTCAAAGAAGCTCATGCCCGCGCAAACCGCCGCGGCGCTGCCGCCGGACGAACCGCCCGGGGTGCGGCCGGGGTCGCGCGGGTTGCGGGTGGTGCCGTAGATGGCGTTGTAGCTTTGCCAGTCGCGCAACCCGATCGGCACGTTGGTCTTGCCCAGCAGGACCGCGCCGGCCGCGCGCAGGCGCTCGACCACGGCCGAGTCGCTGATCGCAATGTTGTGGCGCTGCGCCGGGTTGCCGCACGTGGTGGGCCAGCCTGCCACGTCGAAGGATTCCTTGATGGAGTAGGGAATGCCGTCCAGCAAGCCAAGCGGCTCCCCACGGCGCCGGCGTTGGTCGCTGGCCTCGGCCGCGGCGCGCGCGGCGCTGAAATCCGCCAGGATGAGGGCGTTGATCTCCCGATGCGAGGCGGCATAGGCCGCCTCGCACCAGTTCACCAGGTCCTGCGCGCTGGTGTCGCCTTTGGCCAATAGCGCTGCGGCTTCCCAAACTGGCAGGAAGCGCGCCTTTGGCGGCCGGGTGTCGGTGCTTGCTATGTCTTGCCGCGTCACGCATTCGCTCCGTATTGTGGGGGCCGCTGCTATGGCGTCCGGGTTGGCGGCAATCGGGGCTGCCTCCAAAGTCGGTATACTATATTCATTAAATTGCCGAGAGCAAGGCAAATGTTTGGACGCCCGCAATTCGCCAAATTCTGGTGCAATGCAGCAGAATTTGGCGCAAATGAGGGGTTCGCGGGAAGGCGTGGCGAGACGTCGCGCACCTTGGCGGTGCGTGATTCATGGGGTTTTTGGTATACCGTTTGTGACCTATGGGCTGACTGGTCAGCCGTCGCCCCGCCTAGCGCTCGAAGAAAGGCAAGGTCTGTTGGTCTGGGCTTGGCAGCTTGCGCCGGTGGGGCGCCGCCCGGGGCGATGTAGTCTGCGGCTGTGTTTCCGCCCGGGGCGCGGCCAGTGGTTGCAGCTCGAATCGCCGCACCGCTTCCAGTGGAACGGCAGCGGCGAGCAAGGCCGGCAGCCGTGGCGCCAGGATTTGATAGGTGTCCAGGTCAAAGCGCGCAGGCGAGGACAACAAGCCCGGTGCCTCCTCCAGCGTGGCCACCGAGCCCAGGTAACACCAGTCTTCCAGGACATGCCACCACGCCTTGGCGCCGTGCTGCTCGCGCCATGCCACTGCACCCGCGAACGGCCAGGGCCGAATCGCCAGGCTGGCCAGTGCAGTGACCGCCCGCTCGCGGTGCGTTGCGAGGGACTCTTCGCCGGTGCACGCGCCCAGGCAGCGGTGCAGTTGATGCGCGAAGCAGGGCAGGCCTTGCCGCGCGGTTTTCTCCAGGGCGAGGGCGACCTGGCAGAGTTGATGGGTTTGGGCCAGTTCGGCCAGCCGGGCCTGGGCGCTGGCCCGGCTGGGAAAGGCGCCATATAGGTTAGGGTGCCGGCTGAAATCGGTGTTGCGATCCGAGCGCAATATCGGCGCGCTCAGGCCGGGGGCCAGCTCCCACGCGTAGAGCCCGGCATTCCGGCGCAGCATCTGGTTGTGCAGCGGCTGCATCGTCTTGATCAGGTGCGCCTCCAGCAGCAACGCGCCGGCCTCACCGCCGGTCTCGCGCCATTCGACGCGGCGCACCGCGCGCGCCAGCCGCATTTCCAGGGCAGCACGATGATCACCGGAGAAATGCGCGCCAATGCGTTGGCGCAGGTGGATGCTCTTCCCTATGTAGAGAGGCATGTCCTGGTCGCCATAAAAGAGATAGACGCCCGGGGTGTCGGGAACGTCGTCCAGCGCGGTTTCTTCGAGCCCGGCGGGCAGGCTCGCCCGCTTGATCAGCGACTGCACTGCGGATTCGACCAGGTCCATCGTGTAGAGCTCGTGGACCTTCTGCCAGAATTGCCACAACAGCTCGGCATCGGCGAGAGCCCGGTGCCGGCCTTTGGGCTGCAACTCGAACCGGGCGATCAGCGCATCCAGCCCGTGGCGCGCCGCCGAGGGAAACAGCGAGCGCGATAGCCGTAACGTGCACAGGACATCGGCGCGAAAGGTGACACCGACGCGGCGAAACTCATTCTTGAGGAAGCCATAGTCGAAACGTGCGTTGTGCGCCACGAAGAGCTTGCCTTGCAGCCGCTCCGCGAGCGTTTCCGCCAATGACTCAAAGCTTGGCCGACCGCGCACCATGTCGTCGGTGATGCCGGTCAGCTGCTGGATAAAGGGCGGGATGCCAATGCCCGGGTCTATCAGGGTGTCCCATTCGACAATACCATCCGGTCCCACTTCCACGACGCCAATCTCGGTAATACGGTCGCGGGTGCCGTCGGCACCCGTCGTTTCCAGGTCGACAAAGACAATCGGACGTGAAAGTGCAGCTGCCAGCGCCTGTGCATCCAGATGCCGGGGCGCATCCGCCGGCTGGTGCGATGGCTGGTAGATAGGAAGGTCAGGCATCCGTTGATTCTAATAGATAGGAGTAGCCGCTGCCCGACCCTGCGCCAAGGCACGGAAGCCCGCTTCATCACCGTGTCACAGACCGTTCCGAAGAAATTCAAGAAAACGCTTGCCAAGGCCGAGGGGGTCCCCTATGATTCGCCCCCTCGCAACACGAAACGCCGCTGCAAAGCAGACGGGACAAGGGTTGCGGGGTTGGCGGGATGGTTGGCGGCGCAAACAGCGCAGCGAACTGAAGTAAAAAAACCTGTTGACGAAACGATGATCGCGCTTCATAATCTCGTTTCTCTGCTGCAGCAAACGCAGCGACGCGGTAAGCAAAGCGAACCGCGGCCAGTTCTTTAACAAACAAACAACCGATAAGTGTGGGCGCTTGATAGCGGATGCGGAAGACTTCGGTCTTTTAGCTTACAAGTTATAAAGTGCTCGCACAGTAAAACATGTTGGTTATGTCTTCGGATGTAACCAGTCAGTTTTCTGAGAGTGAGCGACCGCTCGAAAGAGCGAGGTTCTTCGGAACCACACAGGTATTAAACTGAAGAGTTTGATCCTGGCTCAGATTGAACGCTGGCGGCATGCCTTACACATGCAAGTCGAACGGCAGCACGGGAGCAATCCTGGTGGCGAGTGGCGAACGGGTGAGTAATACATCGGAACGTGCCCTGTCGTGGGGGATAACTAGTCGAAAGATTAGCTAATACCGCATACGACCTGAGGGTGAAAGCGGGGGACCGTAAGGCCTCGCGCGATAGGAGCGGCCGATGTCTGATTAGCTAGTTGGTGGGGTAAAGGCCCACCAAGGCGACGATCAGTAGCTGGTCTGAGAGGACGATCAGCCACACTGGGACTGAGACACGGCCCAGACTCCTACGGGAGGCAGCAGTGGGGAATTTTGGACAATGGGGGCAACCCTGATCCAGCAATGCCGCGTGTGTGAAGAAGGCCTTCGGGTTGTAAAGCACTTTTGTCCGGAAAGAAATCCCTTGCTCTAATACAGCGGGGGGATGACGGTACCGGAAGAATAAGCACCGGCTAACTACGTGCCAGCAGCCGCGGTAATACGTAGGGTGCGAGCGTTAATCGGAATTACTGGGCGTAAAGCGTGCGCAGGCGGTTTTGTAAGACAGGCGTGAAATCCCCGAGCTCAACTTGGGAATGGCGCTTGTGACTGCAAGGCTAGAGTATGTCAGAGGGGGGTAGAATTCCACGTGTAGCAGTGAAATGCGTAGAGATGTGGAGGAATACCGATGGCGAAGGCAGCCCCCTGGGACGTCACTGACGCTCATGCACGAAAGCGTGGGGAGCAAACAGGATTAGATACCCTGGTAGTCCACGCCCTAAACGATGTCAACTAGTTGTTGGGGATTCATTTCTTCAGTAACGTAGCTAACGCGTGAAGTTGACCGCCTGGGGAGTACGGTCGCAAGATTAAAACTCAAAGGAATTGACGGGGACCCGCACAAGCGGTGGATGATGTGGATTAATTCGATGCAACGCGAAAAACCTTACCTACCCTTGACATGCCACTAACGAAGCAGAGATGCATTAGGTGCTCGAAAGAGAAAGTGGACACAGGTGCTGCATGGCTGTCGTCAGCTCGTGTCGTGAGATGTTGGGTTAAGTCCCGCAACGAGCGCAACCCTTGTCTTTAGTTGCTACGCAAGAGCACTCTAGAGAGACTGCCGGTGACAAACCGGAGGAAGGTGGGGATGACGTCAAGTCCTCATGGCCCTTATGGGTAGGGCTTCACACGTCATACAATGGTGCGTACAGAGGGTTGCCAACCCGCGAGGGGGAGCTAATCCCAGAAAACGCATCGTAGTCCGGATCGTAGTCTGCAACTCGACTACGTGAAGCTGGAATCGCTAGTAATCGCGGATCAGCATGCCGCGGTGAATACGTTCCCGGGTCTTGTACACACCGCCCGTCACACCATGGGAGTGGGTTTTGCCAGAAGTAGTTAGCCTAACCGCAAGGGGGGCGATTACCACGGCAGGGTTCATGACTGGGGTGAAGTCGTAACAAGGTAGCCGTATCGGAAGGTGCGGCTGGATCACCTCCTTTCAAGAGCGTGCATCTTAAGTCGAGCGTTCACACTTATCGGTTTGTTTGCTGTTACAGCCAAGGGTCTGTAGCTCAGGTGGTTAGAGCACCGTCTTGATAAGGCGGGGGTCGTAGGTTCAAGTCCTACCAGACCCACCAAGTTATAGACGGTGGTTCGATGTTGAGCTTCCGGCGTCAGTAGTATTTGGGGGATTAGCTCAGCTGGGAGAGCACCTGCTTTGCAAGCAGGGGGTCGTCGGTTCGATCCCGTCATCCTCCACCAATTACCTGGTACCTTGGATTGGTCGTCAAAGGCAAGCGCTTAGGATTGAGCGTTTGCCTTTGGCCTTGGCCAAGACGTTGCGAGACGAAGTTTCGCACGGCTGTTCTTTAACAATATGGGATGTAGTAAAGGTGTCGTGAGCGTTGATGAGACGCTGTAGTAAAACACGATACCGGGTTGTGATTGTATCAACCGAAATGTATTTAAGTGATCGAAAGATGACTTGGAATACGGCACAAATGCGAGAACTCATCCTGTAGCGAGCACGGCTTGAACGCAAGTTTGAGACACACTCGTTATAGGGTCAAGCGAACAAGTGCATGTGGTGGATGCCTTGGCGATCACAGGCGATGAAGGACGCGGTAGCCTGCGAAAAGCTTCGGGGAGCTGGCAAACAAGCTTTGATCCGGAGATGTCCGAATGGGGAAACCCGGCCCTTATGGGTCATCCCTGACTGAATACATAGGTCAGGGAAGCGAACGCGGCGAACTGAAACATCTAAGTAGCTGCAGGAACAGAAATCAACCGAGATTCCCAGAGTAGTGGCGAACGAAATGGGAAGAGCCTTGTACTCTTTAGCAGCATTGTTAGCAGAACGGGATGGAAAGCCCGGCCATAGCAGGTGATAGCCCTGTATGCGAAAACAGCGTTGTGGAACTAGGTGTACGACAAGTAGGGCGGGACACGTGAAATCCTGTCTGAAGATGGGGGGACCATCCTCCAAGGCTAAATACTCGTGATCGACCGATAGTGAACCAGTACCGTGAGGGAAAGGCGAAAAGAACCCCGGGAGGGGAGTGAAATAGATCCTGAAACCGCATGCATACAAACAGTCGGAGCCTGGAAACGGGTGACGGCGTACCTTTTGTATAATGGGTCAGCGACTTACATTCAGTGGCAAGCTTAACCGATTAGGGAAGGCGTAGCGAAAGCGAGTCCGAATAGGGCGTTCAGTCGCTGGGTGTAGACCCGAAACCAGACGATCTATCCATGGCCAGGTTGAAGGTGCGGTAACACGTACTGGAGGACCGAACCCACTAACGTTGAAAAGTTAGGGGATGAGCTGTGGATAGGGGTGAAAGGCTAAACAAGTCTGGAAATAGCTGGTTCTCTCCGAAAACTATTTAGGTAGTGCCTCGTGTCTCACCTTCGGGGGTAGAGCACTGTCATGGTTGGGGGGTCTATTGCTGATTACCCCGCCATAGCAAACTCCGAATACCGAAGAGTGCAATCACGGGAGACAGACATCGGGTGCTAACGTCCGGTGTCAAGAGGGAAACAACCCAGACCGCCAGCTAAGGTCCCTAAGATTGGCTAAGTGGGAAACGAAGTGGGAAGGCTAAAACAGTCAGGAGGTTGGCTTAGAAGCAGCCATCCTTTAAAGAAAGCGTAATAGCTCACTGATCGAGTCGTCCTGCGCGGAAGATGTAACGGGGCTAAGCCAGTCACCGAAGCTGCGGATGCACGTAAGTGCATGGTAGGAGAGCGTTCTGTAAGCCTGTGAAGGTGTCTTGTAAAGGATGCTGGAGGTATCAGAAGTGCGAATGCTGACATGAGTAGCGATAAAGGGGGTGAAAAGCCCCCTCGCCGTAAGCCCAAGGTTTCCTACGCAACGTTCATCGGCGTAGGGTGAGTCGGCCCCTAAGGCGAGGCAGAGATGCGTAGCTGATGGGAAGCAGGTTAATATTCCTGCACCGTCGTATGATGCGATGGGGGGACGGATCGCGGAAGGTTGTCCGGGTGTTGGAAGTCCCGGTCCCTGCATTGGAGAAGGCGCTTAGGCAAATCCGGGCGCGGAATTCAAGGATGTGGGGCGAGCGGCCTAGTGCTGCGAAGCAATTGGAAGTGGTTCCAAGAAAAGCCTCTAAGCTTCAGTCATACGAGACCGTACCGCAAACCGACACAGGTGGGCGAGATGAGTATTCTAAGGCGCTTGAGAGAACTCGGGAGAAGGAACTCGGCAAATTGGTACCGTAACTTCGGGATAAGGTACGCCCTTGTAGCTTGACTGGCCTGCGCCAGGAGGGTGAAGGGGTTGCAATAAAATGGTGGCTGCGACTGTTTAATAAAAACACAGCACTCTGCAAACACGAAAGTGGACGTATAGGGTGTGACGCCTGCCCGGTGCCGGAAGATTAAATGATGGGGTGCAAGCTCTTGATTGAAGTCCCGGTAAACGGCGGCCGTAACTATAACGGTCCTAAGGTAGCGAAATTCCTTGTCGGGTAAGTTCCGACCTGCACGAATGGCGTAACGATGGCCACACTGTCTCCTCCCGAGACTCAGCGAAGTTGAAGTGTTTGTGATGATGCAATCTCCCCGCGGCTAGACGGAAAGACCCCATGAACCTTTACTGTAGCTTTGCATTGGACTTTGAACCGATCTGTGTAGGATAGGTGGGAGGCTTTGAAGCGTGGACGCTAGTCTGCGTGGAGCCGTCCTTGAAATACCACCCTGGTTTGTTTGAGGTTCTAACCTTGGTCCGTGAATCCGGATCGGGGACAGTGCATGGTAGGCAGTTTGACTGGGGCGGTCTCCTCCCAAAGTGTAACGGAGGAGTTCGAAGGTACGCTTGGTACGGTCGGACATCGTACCTAAAGTGCAATGGCAAAAGCGTGCTTAACTGCGAGACCGACAAGTCGAGCAGGTGCGAAAGCAGGACATAGTGATCCGGTGGTTCTGAATGGAAGGGCCATCGCTCAACGGATAAAAGGTACTCTGGGGATAACAGGCTGATACCGCCCAAGAGTTCATATCGACGGCGGTGTTTGGCACCTCGATGTCGGCTCATCTCATCCTGGGGCTGTAGCCGGTCCCAAGGGTATGGCTGTTCGCCATTTAAAGAGGTACGTGAGCTGGGTTTAAAACGTCGTGAGACAGTTTGGTCCCTATCTGCCGTGGGCGTTGGAATCTTGACGGGGGCTGCTCCTAGTACGAGAGGACCGGAGTGGACGTACCGCTGGTGTACCTGTTGTCTCGCCAGAGGCATCGCAGGGTAGCTATGTACGGAAGAGATAACCGCTGAAAGCATCTAAGCGGGAAACTCGCCTGAAGATGAGGATTCCCTGGAGCCTTGAGCTCCTTGAAGGGTCGTTCGAGACCAGGACGTTGATAGGCTGGGTGTGGAAGCGCAGTAATGCGTTAAGCTAACCAGTACTAATTGCCCGTAAGGCTTGATCCTATAACCAGTGTGTTTCTACCTGGTGTGAGTGTCGCGTGCCGCTGCGCAGCAGCTTGGCCGATACGCACAACCCCTTACTACATCCCTATTCGCTGCGTTGAGCAACCCTCAGCGCGGCCACCGTTTATGCCTGGTGACCATAGCGAGTTGGAACCACCCCTTCCCATCCCGAACAGGACCGTGAAACGACTCCACGCCGATGATAGTGCGGATACCCGTGTGAAAGTAGGTAATCGCCAGGCTCTCCCTTGAAACCCCCCAGTACGAAAGTACTGGGGGGTTTTGCTTTTGTGCGATCGAAATAGCGATCGAAAGTCATGGCAGCAAGCATAATTGCTGTTCCGGCCATCTCGCCCCGCCCCTTTTTTTTAGTTCATTTCGAATGCCAGCCGACGGCGAAGCACCGTGGTTTCTTTACCTGCTCGAATGCGAGGGCAACACGATCTACACCGGTATCACCACGGATGTGGAGCGGCGCTTCGCCCAGCATCTGGCAGGAACGGGCGCTAAATATACGCGATCGCGCAAGCCCATCAGGATCCTGGGCTGGCAGCGCTTCGACAATCGCTCGGAAGCCTCAAAGGCCGAAGCGGCGGCGAAGCGGCTGACTTCCGCGCAGAAGCGGAGTTTTTGCGTGCAATTGGCGACAGAGATGCAGGATGCGTCAGCCGCCGATCTTGCTTGAACATTACCCTCGCACCTTGAATGCCTCCGCATCGGTGGCACCCTTCTTGATTCCGACAGTGCCTTCTACGCTTCCTTAAGTCTGGTTTAAGGATCGGCCTTTAGGATGGTCCTGTCGCGTCCAGATAGTCCGGACGCCTGAGGTAGCCAAGAAAGGAAAAACGCCATGATTCGCCAGACGCTTGCACGCTCAGCCATTGGTATTGCTGCCCTGGCCGCTCTTGCCGGGGGGTATACCTATCTGCAGAAGGAAGTCATCACGCCTGGATATGCCGCTCAGGCGCCTGCAACGGCCTCGGCCCAGCCCCTGGCCGTTGCCGCGCCCACCGACTTCTCGAGCATTGTCGACCAGTACGGTCCGGCAGTGGTCAATATCAGTGTTACCGCGCGCGCCCAGCGTACTTCGGCACAGGTGCAGCAGGGCATGGACCCGGACGATCCCCTTTTCCAGTTTTTCAAGCGCTTCGGCCCGCAGTTCCAAGGGCCGCAGAATGGCCAGCAGCAACTTGTGCGTGGCCTCGGCTCGGGCTTTATCGTCAGCCCCGATGGCCTGATCCTGACCAATGCGCACGTGGTGGATGGCGCGCAGGAGGTGACGGTCAAACTGACCGACCGCCGCGAATTCAAGGCCAAGGTGCTGGGCGCGGATGCGCAAACGGACGTTGCGGTGATCAAGATCGACGCCAGGGATCTGCCGACCGTGCGCCTGGGCGACCCCTCACGCGTACGCGTGGGTGAGCCGGTGCTGGCCATCGGCTCGCCTTACGGTTTCGAGAATACGGTCACCGGCGGCATCGTCAGTGCGAAATCGCGCTCCTTGCCCGATGACACCTATGTGCCATTCATCCAGACCGATGTGGCCGTTAATCCCGGCAACTCTGGCGGCCCCCTGTTCAATCAGCGGGGCGAAGTAATCGGTATCAATTCGCAGATCTACAGCCAGACCGGCGGTTACCAGGGGTTGTCGTTCTCGATTCCCATCGACGTAGCCACCAAGGTGCAGGCGCAGCTGGTGGCGCACGGCAAGGTCACCCGCGGTCGTCTGGGCATCGGCGTGCAGGAGGTCAACCAGGCCCTGGCGCAATCGTTCGGGCTGCCCAAGCCTAGCGGGGCGCTGGTCAACTCGGTGGAGCCGGACAGCCCGGCCGCCAAGGCTGGCCTCAAGCCGGGCGACGTGATCGTGCAGCTCGGCAACGACGTGATCGACCATTCCGGAGACTTGCCTGAGCATGTGGCCGACCTCGCGCCGGGCACGCAGACTTCGCTGAAGGTGATCCGCAAGGGAGAGCCGCTGACCCTGACGGTGAAGGTCGGCACGGCCAAGGATGCGGCAGTTGCCGGCAAGACCCCCGCCAATGACGCCGGCGGCAAGCTTGGCCTGGCGGTCCGCCCGCTGAGCCCGACCGAGAAACGCGACAGCGGGATAGACGGCGGGCTGGTGGTCGAAGATGTCGCAGGCCCGGCGGCCAAGGTGGGCATCCAGCCTGGTGACGTCATCCTGTCCATCAACGGCACGCCGATCGGCTCCGCGGAGCAGTTGCGGGCCCTGGTAGCGAAGTCCGGCAAGCAGGTTGCACTGCTGGTGCAACGCGACGACGCCCGTATCTTTATCCCTCTGGACCTGGGTTAACTGCAAAGCCGGCCACGGAGTTAGCCAGCGAGTTAACCGCGAAGTTAACCCCGAGTTAACCTCCGCATAAATGGCGGACGGGTCGGCGCGAAGGTATACGTGTCGGCCCGCCAAGCCTTAGTGGACGCCGAATTCCGGTGCAATAGGGCTGCCAGAACGCGCGGTAACAGGTATCATCTCGACTGCGAAGCAGGACACGCGGCAACGGCCTTGACCATCCCGGGCCATTAATGCGAAATTGTCCTGCAGACTCGATGACACAAGGAAGTCTATGCAGTTGGATTTCACCCGCGCGTCCGCGACCACGGGTACCGAGAGAGCGCGGCGCCTGCCGCAAGCCTCGCCCACCCCGCGCCGACGCAAGAAAGCCGAAGCCCCGCACTGGGAGCGTGGCTACCGTTCGCATTTCTACCGCAATGAGCGCGGCGAGAAACTGGGCGAAGTTCGCCTGTCCGATCGCGGCGACATGCCGGTGGTCTATCACTGGGCCGCAGGCAATTACTCCGGTGCGGAGGGCTCGCTCGCTCACGCCCGCATGCGCGTGGAAGAAACCATCGGCTTTGGCATGCGCCAGCTCGCTCTGTTCTGACTAGAGCCGATTAACTAGCCGACCCGACGCTTTCCCGGAAAGCGACAGCCGCGCGCGTCCCGCGCCGCGACGCCCCGGAGCGATCCGCTCCGGCATGCCAGCCAGATTCAGCCAGATTTACCAGATAGATCCAACGCGCTGCTCCAGCCCCTCGGGCCGACACCGCGTAGCCTGTGCGGCAGACAGATCTGCTCGCGCCCCGGCATCCAACTCCCAGTCTTGCAGCAAGCGCGCCTCAATCGAGACGGCGTTGCACCAGCATAAAGACAGCAGCCATCAGGGCAAGCGCCGCGATCAGCCGATACAGATCCTCGCAGGCAATCAACCTGGCCTGCGTATCGACCAGGCCGGCAAGCTGCGCCAGCGCGGCCTGATAGGCATGGCCCGGATCCAGCCCACGCGCGCCCAAGGCTGCCTGGGCCATCGCCATCCACTGCTGCGTCTGTGCCGTGTGCTGGCCGAGGGCGCCGGTCAGGCTCGTGTGTACCGCGAACTGACGGTTCTGCAAAAGCACGGCGCCAAGTGCGGACGCGAAGGACGCGGCGATCTGGCGCAGCAGGTTCTTGCTGCGGTAGCCGTGGGCGAAATCGTCGCCGGCCAGCGAACGGAAGGTGAGGCCGGCAATGGGGATGATGACCATCACGCCAAACAGGCCCTTGCCCACCAGTCCCCACGCCAGCGCCGACGGGCCGGCGTTGGGCGGCATCGACGAAAACCACCACGTGGCTCCGGCCATCAGAAGCAGGCCGCTTGCCATCAGCGGTTTCTTGTGCGGCAGTTTTGGGGCCAGGCGCAGGTAGACGAAGATCCCGGCCAGGCTGACCGTGGCGGCGAAGGTGTCGAGCCAGCCGGTAGTCGCCAGCGGCAGCCCGAGCGCCTGCTCGGCGTAGATCGGGAACACGTAGCCGCTCAGGTTGCTGATCAGGTAGTAAACAAAATACATGGCCAGCCCGGTCAGGTAGACCGGATTGCGCAGCGCGCGCAGATGGAGCACAGGCGTGCTGTGATGCCATTGCTGCCAGAGAAACCCCATCAGCAGTCCGACACCCGCCACGCAGATCAGCGCCAGCCGCAGCGGGTGCGAGAAGATATCGAAGCGCGCCTGCGTCATGGCGGCCTGCAGGGTCACCACCGCCGCGCCAAATAGCAGCAGGGGGCCCAGCGCGGGGCCGGGATCGTCCTCGCGCGGCTCGGCGTCCGGCAGCAGCAGCCACGCCCCCAGCGCTGCCAGCGCGGCGAAGGGCAGCACGCCGTAGAACACGTCCTGCCACACGCCGCGCTCGATCAGCTCGGCTGCCATGGCGGGCGCCAGCGCGGAGGCGGCAAAGATCCCCAGCATGAAGATGCGCGAAGCACGCGGGCGGTCGGCCGGCGCAAACATCACATTGACCAGAATGCGGCAGCTGGTAAACAGCGCCCCGCCGCCGACGCCCTGCACAAAGCGCGCGCCCACCAGCTGTGGCAGCGAATGGCTGGTGGCCGCTGCCAGCGTGCCCGCCATGAAGATCAACAGCGCGCCGGTGAGGTAGTAGCGATAGCCAAAGCGCTGCGCCAGCCATTGCTGCTTGAGGATCATCAACATGCTGCCCACCGCGTACGCGGCCTGGACCAGGGCGAAGCTGCGCGGATCGGCATCGATGCCGCCAACGATATGGCTCGACGCGAACACGAACATGATGTTCTCGAGGAACTCCACCGAGGTAGCCAGCGCGAGCAGCAGCATCACCAGGGTCTGGCGCTGCTGGTGGCTGAGCAGGCGCAGCCACCGCAGCCCGAGCCGCAGCGGCCGTAAGGCAGACACGGTTTTCATGGTTCCAGCGTCAGCAGGTTCTGGTGCATCCGGTTGAGCGCGCGCGTGGCAGCGGCCAGACCGCTTTCGCCGACCGGCCCCCAGGCCTCGGCGTAGGCCGCATGCACGGCTGGGGCGGCACGCTCCAGCATGCGGTGGCCGGCGGCTGTCAGTACGAGCTCGGTGCTGCGGCGGTCCTGCGCCGAAGCGTGCCGGCGCACCAGGCCGCGCGCTTCGAGGCCGTCCATCAGCCGGGTCATCTGCGTGCGCGTGGCGTCGAGCGTGATGCCGAGCTCGGACGGCAGGCTGGGCTGGTTGTCGTCGGTGGCGAGCAGGCTGATGGCGAGGTATTGCTGCAGGTCCAGCTCGAAGGGCGCCAGCGCGCGATCGATGTGACTGCGTAGCAGGCGTGCGGTGCGCATGAGCAGCCGGGAAGCCAGGATCAGGTCGCGCGGCGCTTCCGGATGGCCCGCGCAGAAGCGGTCAATGCGGTCTTCGAAGGACATGGCGGGGTGTCAGGTGATGCCGGAGCAACGGAGCCGGTCCGGCAATTTAATTACAAATGTAATTATATCATCTGAAACAAATCGGAGTACCGATGCCTCCCGGCGCTCGTTATGTTCGGCGAGCGAGGTGACGGCAAAGCCGCCGCAGCGCCTGGCGCAGCTCGGCAAGCTCGGCCGAGCGCTGCACCGGCGCCAGGCGGCCGTAGCGCAGCCTGGTGTAGCGATCGCTGAAGTCCTGCACTGCCAGCGCGGCAGCCGGGAGGGCGCGGGCGGCCCGCGCTGCAAAATCCTGGGGCCCTTCGGACGGTGCGCGCACGCAACCGTGGCGTGACAGCTGGTGGCAGAAGCGCGCGTAGGCGGCTTGCACCGGATCGATCCGGCGGCGCCTGAGCACGAGTGGCACGAGCGCCAGCAGGCTCAGCGCCGCCAGTCCGCCCAGCAGGAACTGCGGCACGCTGTCGCCGATGCCGAGTTGCTGCATCAGCCGGGCCTGCTGGCCGCGATCGTATTGCAATACCCAGCGCTGCCAGGTGTAGACCATGCCGTCCATGCCCCAGCGCAGGTTCCGCAGCCAGCCCGGGTCTCGCATCGCGTGCAGCGCTTCGATCTCGCTGGCTTCCAGCGCGGCGTCGATGCCGCGCTCGACCCGGCTTGGCGCCACCGCGCTGGTGGGATCGACGCGCACCCAGCCGCGTCCCTCGAGCCAGATTTCCGCCCATGCGTGGGCGTCGGCCTGCCGCACGATGTAGTTGCCGCCGATGGGGTTGTACTCGCCGCCGAGATAGCCGGTGACCACGCGCGCCGGCACACCGGCTGCGCGCATCAGGAACACGAAGCTGCTGGCGTAATGCTCGCAAAAACCGCGTCGCGTGTCGAACAGGAAACTGTCGACCTGCTCGTGGCCAAGCGGCGAAGGCAAGAGCGTGTAGCTGAACGGCGCGGCGGCAAACAGCCGCAGCGCGGCCCGCGCGCGCTGGGCGGGATCCGGGTATTGCTCCGCCCACGCGGCTGCGAGCTCCCGCGTGCGCGGGTTGCCCGGCGGCAATGCCAGCGCCAGCTCTCGCGTCGCCAGATCGAGCGGCTGCGGCGCAGCCGGAGCCGAACGCGCGCGGTAGCGCAGGCGCCGGTCCACCGGGTCGCGCGTAAAAAATTCGCCGTCGGCATTGATCACCGCGCCAGCGCCGGGGGCAATTGCCTGGCCACGGTCGAGCAGGAACAGCCACGCGTGCTGGTTGGGCTCCAGCGTGATGCTGTAGTTGACGATCCCGTTGGCCGGGGCGTCGCCAACCGTCTCGCCGGGCCCGGCATCCGCAGCCATGTCATCGGCCGCCGGCAAGGCTGGCGCCGGCTGCGCGCGCCGCTGGCGCAAGGGCGATGGCCGCCAGGTCTGTCCATCGAATTGCCACAGCACCAGCGCGCGCCAGTACAGGGCGCTGGCCAGCAACGGACCGCCTTGCACGTCGGCGCGCAGTGCGACTTCGGTCGACTGGGTGAGCCGGCTCACGCTGCCCGGACTCATGGTGTCGCTGATGCCGGTAGTGGCCACGGCCTCGGCTTGCGGCAGCCGCCACAGCGGACGATCCAGGCGCGGAAACAAGACAAAGAGCAGCAGCGCCCAGGGCAGCCCGATCAGCGTCAGGCGGCCGAGCAACGGCCACACGGCAAGATAGCCCCGTGCCTCGGGATGCCCCAGGAAGAGCCAGTTGCGCAGCAGCCAGGCGGCAATGGCAAGGCTGTACAAGGCCAGCCAGAACGGCTGGTCGAACAGGTACAGGCTTAGCAGCAGGTAAAAGCACAGCTGGGTAACCAGCGTGGCATCGGCCAGCACCCGGCACTCCAGCAATTTGAGCACGACGAAGGCGCCCAGCAACGCCACCGACAGGTCGCGCCCCATGTTGCCGCCGGCCTGCCAGACCAGTGCGGCGGCCACCAGCATCACCAGCCCCGCGATGATCCCGAGCATCAGGCGCGAGGGCAGCGGCGCGCGCTGGTGCCACAACAGCCAGCGCCACGCCAGCAGCAAGACCAGCAAGACGCTGATGGTCACCGGCAGGCTGCGCGCTTGCGGCGCCAGCACCAATGCCAGCTGGCCCAGCAGCAGGCCATGCTCTTCGTGCGCAAGGGGGCGCGGCGGCAGCTTCACGGTGTGCGCTCCGGCGGGGCTTGACCGGCGCGTCCCGGCCACAGGGCCAGGGCCTCGAGGCAGGCGCGGCGATGCGCGCCGCCGCGCCCGGGCGCGATCTCGACCCCGGGCAGCCGCAGGCCGATTTCCATGGTGTCGCCCGCGGCCACCACCCAGGCGCACAGGCGCGATAGCCGCGCCTCAACGCCGAGCTGTTGTGGCAGGGCCTGCCAGTCCAGCCAGCAGGTTGGCAGGCTGCCGGCCTCGCCGGTGCGGCTCAGCCAGCGGCCGGTACGCGCGCTATGTTTCCAGGCGATGCGGCGCAACGGATCGCCGCTGCGGTAGCGCCGCAAATGATCCGTGCCATCGTCCGAGGGCAAGGACGCTGCACCATCGTCGTCGGGCTGCGCGGCAAATGGCAGCGGCGGCGCGCCAGGTTCCGGCCTTGGGTAGACCAGCGCCGCCAGCGGCAGGTCGGCATAGCTCCACACCCGGAACAGGCCCAGCGGGAAACGGCTCGACAGCGTGACGCGCGGCAGCGCCAGCCAGCCGCGCTGGCTGGTGGGCATGTGCAAGGTCAGCTGGCCGGAGGCATCCCGTGCCAGGCTCAGGCGGGCAGGTAGCGCGCCAGCCTGGGCCGGCAGGCTTGCCTCCACGCCGATGCGCACCGGCGCGTCGCTGCCTGCAATGCGCAGGCTGAAAGCGGCCGGCTCGCCGGCAAAGGCTGGCACCGCGCTGGCGCCGGCCACCGTCATGTCGAGCAGGTTGCGGTAGGCGTGCCACATGCAGGCCATGCCGATGCCGCCGAGCAGGAAGGTGAGGGCGAAGCCCAGGCTGATGTTGTAGTTCAGCGAGGTCAGCAGCATGGCCATCAGCAAGACCGCGAAGCCCAGGCCAGCCCGGGTGGGCAGGATGTACAGGTGACGGCGGTCGAGCGTTACCACGCCTTGCCGGGGTGGGCGCCGGCGCTGCAGCCAGGGTGGCGACGCCCACGCCTGCCGCTTGGGGCCAGGCGCGGCCGGAGATGCCGTGCCCGGCGAGGAAAACGGCCGGCCGCGCGCCATCGGGCGTCAGGGAATGGCGACGTCGGCCAGCAGGCGGGTAAGCGCCTCCTGGCCACCGCCGGCTGCGCCGGACGGCAGCAGCCGGTGGCCCGCCACCGGCATGAAGACCGCCTGCACGTCTTCGGGCAGCACGCTGTCGCGCTGGTGCAGCAACGCCCAGGCGCGCGCGCAGGCCAGCAGCGCCAGGCCCGCCCGCGGCGACAGCCCGGCGGCAAAGGCGGAGTGCGCGCGCGTGGCCTGCACCAGCGCCAGGGCGTAGTCCACCAGCGCCGGGCCGGCATAGACCTGGGCCGCGGCCTGCTGCAGCGCGGCCACCTGCTCGGCATCCATCACGGGCGTGCCGGCCGCGGGCGCCGCACCGCCGAGGTAGAGCACGCGCTCGAAGGCTGGATCGGGATAACCCAGCGACAGGCGCATGGTGAAACGGTCGAGCTGCGATTCGGGCAAGGCGTGCGTGCCGATCTGGTCCAGCGGATTCTGCGTGGCGATGACGAAGAACGGGGACGGCAAGGCGTGGGTGACGCCGTCGTGGGTGACCTGTCCCTCCGCCATTGCCTCCAGCAAGGCGCTTTGCGTCTTGGGGGTGGCGCGGTTGATCTCGTCGGCAAGCACCACCTGCGCGAACACGGGGCCGCGATGGAAGCGGAATTCCGCGCTGTCGCGCACGAAGACGGAGACGCCGATCAGGTCGGCGGGCAACAGGTCGCTGGTGAACTGCACGCGCTGGAACTGCAACCCCAGCGTGCGGGCCAGCGCGTGGGCGAGCGTGGTCTTGCCCACGCCCGGCAGGTCCTCCAGCAGCAGGTGGCCACGTGCCAGCATGCAGGCCAGCGCCAGCCGGATCTGCCGGGGCTTGCCCAGGACGATGCGGCCAAGCTGGGCTTCCGCCTCGGAGAGCGATGCGACGATGCGTGGGCGAGCTGTCACGTGAAGCCTGCGGGTCGGAGGGAGAACCCGGCCATTGTAGCGGCGCGCGCAGGCGCGGGAACAGTCTGTTTGCGCACGCAATGGGCACCCGACACACGCGGGGCGCGCCGATTCGCCCGGCTTCTGGCATTATCGAAGCTGTCGGCCCAGCCAACCCCTCATCCGCTGCAATGAACTCCCCGCTTGCTGTCCCGCCGGGTGCCGCTTCCCAAGTGGCTTCCACGGCTTCCAAGGTTTCCACCGCTTCCGCCACTTCCACCGCTTCGGCCATCGCCCCGACCGCTGCAGACTTGAACGAACTCAACCGCGCTTTTCACGCGGACGGCTATATCGTGCTGCGCGGCTTTGCCCCGCCCGCGGTCTGCGACCAGCTCGAGCAGGTCGCACGCGCGCAACTGGCCGCGGCGGCGGCGCCGGTCGAATATGAAGCCGAGCTAGGCTATCCCGGCGCGCCCGCAAGCCGCGACGCCGTCGGAGGGGCCACGGTGCGGCGCTTGCGCCAGGCCTATGGGCGCGACGATGCGTTCCGTGCATGGGCCGCCGATCCCGCGGTGGGGCAGGTGGTGGCGAGCCTGCTGGGCGAGCCGGTGCGCCTGACTCTCGCGCACCACAACTGCGTGATGACCAAGCATCCGCACTATGGCAGCCAGACCGGCTGGCACCGTGATACCCGCTACTGGTCATTTGCCCGCCCGGAGCTGGTGACGGTGTGGCTGGCGCTGGGCAGGGAGGATGAGAGCAACGGCGTGCTGCGCGTGATTCCCGGCTCGCACACCGTCGCGCTCGAACCCGGCCAGCTCGATGCGGCCGAATTCCTGATCGAGTCGCATCCGGCCAGCCAGGCCATGCTGCAAGGCGTGCGGCCGCTGGCCCTGGAACGCGGCGACGTGCTGCTGTTCGACAGCCGCCTGTTTCACAGCGCGGGCCAGAACGTTTCCGAAGCGGTCAAGTTGTCGGTCGCCTTCGCCTACCACGGTGCCAGCAACCATCCGCTGCCGGGCACCCGCTCGGCCGAGTTCGGCAGCGTCGAGCTGCCCGCGCCGGCAACGCCCGCGCGCTAACCGCGCTGGCGCATCAGCTGCGCAGGCTGATCAGGTTCGAGATTTTCTCGGAGGCGGCCAGCAGCGCAGGCAGGAAGCTGCTGGCCATGTCGTCGGCGCTGGTGCGGTTGGCCTGGCCGCTGATATTGATGGCGGCGATGACCTGGCCGGCACGGTTGCGGATCGGCGCGGCCAGCGAGACCAGTCCTTCTTCCAGCTCCTGGTCGTTCTGGGCCCAGCCGCGCGTGCGGATGCCGGCAATGATGGCCTTGAGCTCGGCGGGGTCGGTGACGGTGCGGCTGGTACGGGCGCGCAGTTCGCTGGCGCCCAGCACCCGGTCGAGCTCCTCAAGCGGCAGGCCGGCCAGCAGCACGCGGCCCATCGACGAGCAATAGGCCGGAAGCCGGCTGCCGATGGACAGGTTGATCGTCATGATCTTGCGCGCTGGCACCCGCAGCACGTAGACAATCTCGGTGCCGTCCAGCACGGATATCGAGCAGCTTTCACGCACCTCCTGCGACAACGCCTCCATGATCGGCTCGGCCAGGTTCCAGAACGGCATCGAGGTCAGGTAGGCGAAGCCCAGGTCGAGGATCTTGGGCGTCAGGCGGAACAGGCGGCCATCGGCGCGCACATAGCCCAGGCCGACCAGGGTCAGCAAAATGCGCCGCGCGCCGGCGCGGGTCAGGCCGCTGGCCTGCGCGATCTCGCTCAGCGTCTGGGCGGGGTGCTGCGCGTCAAAGGCACGGATGACCGAGAGCCCGCGTGCAAAGGACTGCACATAGGTATCGCTCGGCTTGTCCGGGCCCGGCGCGGCGGCGGGCGCCACGGGAGCATCCGTGGCCGGGTGGTCGGAATTGTCGGGAGCGGCAGGGCTGGCCATCGGTTGGTTCGGCTGATCGCCGAATACACACGGAAAGGCCGAAAGGGTAGAGGAAATGCGGGGCGCGCGCCAGTGGTGCGCCCGCTGCGCGCATAATGTCGCGCGTTTGGGAAACATAGCTTGTAAAGGAAATATCGCCTGGTGAACGAGACAATCCAGTGGAACGATTGGGAAGCCTTCTGCTGCGTGGTGGAGCAAGGCACTTTCACGGCTGCGGCCGAGCAGCTCGACTGCCCCAAGTCCCGGGTCTCGGCGGCGGTTGCGCGGCTTGAGTCGGCCATCGGCTCCAAGCTGCTCCAGCGCACAACCCGGCGCATGCGCCTGACCGACGCCGGCAGCGCCGTGTACCGCGACGTGGCGCCCTTGTTCGCGCGGCTGCGTGAGATCCGCCAGGAAACACTGGCGCGCGAGGAGCGGGTGCAAGGCGTGCTGCGCATCGCCGCGCCGTACGAGTTTGGCGCCCAGCAACTGGGCGGCGTGATCTGCCGCACGCTGGCGGCCCATCCGGCACTGGACGTGAAGGTGGAGATCTCGCAAGGCATGGTCGATCCCATTCGTGATGGATTCGACGTCGCCTTTGTCGCGGTCGATGCCGACTTGCCCGATTCCGGGACCGTGGCGCGGCGCATCTATCACGTGGAGCGCGGCCTGTTCGCGGCGCCGGCGCTGGCCGCCGGCCTGCCGCTGCAACTGCAGCCCGAGGACCTGGCCAACCTGCCGACCCTGACCACGCCCGGTGACGGCATGTGGGAATTTATCCGCGATGGCGAGCGCGTGGCGGTACCGATCCGGCCGCGCATGCAGACCGCCAACGCCGAGCTGCGGTTGCAAGGCGCCCTGGCCGGCCTTGGCATTGCCCGGTTGTCGCTGATCTATTGCGAAGCGGAGGTCGCCCAAGGACGGCTGGTGAAGGTGCTGCCGGACTACCCGCCGCCGCCGCTGCGGGTCTTTGCCTTGTTGCCTGATCGCCGGCTGCAGCCGCAAAAGGTGCGCGTCTTCATGGAGGCGGTGGAAGCCATGATGGCCTCCGAACTGCAGGACCGAAACGACGCAGCCGCGCCCGGCCCGTGAGGGCTGGCGCGGCTGTGGAGGTCATTGCGGTTGGGGGTGGGCGGCTGGCAGGCCTGCCCATGTCCGCGCTGACAGTGTTGCTCACACCGTGAGCACTTGCTGACTATCTCTGACTACTTGACTATCTAACTGTCTCTTCCTCACCTGGCGAATGCCAGGTTGCGCTCAGGCGCCGTCGCTGAAGCTGCTGCGGGGCTCGTTCACGCCGCGGGCGCCGTCGGTGTACGGGTCACGCGGGCCGCTGCGGGCGCCATCGGTGAACGGGTCGCGCGGGCCGCTGCGGGCACCGTCGGTGAACGCATCGACCGTGCGGCCGATGCTGCCATCAAGGCGGGCCAGGTCGGAAACCGGCACGCTGGCGTGCGCGGAGGCGGCGGCCATCGACAGGCCGATGGCGCAGAGGAGGGAAACGGCGAGGGTGCGGGTTTGTGCGCGGGTCTTCATGATGCTTTTCTTCCTTCGGGCATATCGTGGTGTGTTCCACGTTGGCCGTAATGTATGCCTGCATCTGCTTAGGAAAAAGAGCCAATCACCAAAACACTGTTCGTCACTATGAACAATGCCCCGGACCTGAGCCCGGGGCATCCGCCGGCACACCCTGCCGGATGGGTCTTCCAAGACCTTCAGTGGTCTTTGGATGTCTTCAGACGCCTTCAGAGGCCAAATCGCGCACCGAACAATCCCGCGCCAAGGCGGGCAATGATCATCAGCAAGATCTGCGCGATCACGAAAAGCGCCATCGGCGAGATATCGAAGCCGCCCAGGCGCGGAATCACGCGGCGGATCGGGCGCAGCAGCGGCTCGGTCAGGTGGTTGATGGCGGGTGTGACGGGGGAGTGCGGGTTGACCCACGACAGAATCGCCATCAGCAGCGTGACCCACATCACCATGCTGATGCCCCACTTCAGCATATTGAGCAGGGCGATCAGCAGGATCAGCGGCAGGTAGGCCAGCGGGTCGGCACCGGAGACCAGCAGCACCAGCAGCAGGAACGCCAGGGCGGTCAGCCAGGCACCGATCACGGTGGCCCAGTCGATGCCGCCAAGGCCGGGGATGAACCGGCGCAAGGGCCGTACCAGCCAGTCGGTGACCTGGAATACGCCTTGTGAGACGGGATTGCGCGTGGGCAGCCGTGTCCATTGCATCCACAGGCGCAGCAGCAGCGCCATGCCGAACAAGCTGAAGACGGTATTGAGCAGGAAAAGGGCGATTTCCGAGAACATCGGTTTCGGTTCCGGTGGAAGTGTGATGTCTGCAGTCAGGAGTGTCTGCGAACGCACAGATTCTGCCATACCCGCATCAGCGCCGGTCGAAACCCTGGCCTGGCCCCGGAACCTGACGCCGCCGCGCGTGCGCGGAACCGCCGGGGGCAGCCCCTATAATGAGCGTCGAGCCAAGTTCCTCAGCGCCCAGACGCTGCCCCTTATGACCCGCCAGCCTGCCGCATCCAAATCCCCGCTCACCAAGCGGGATTTCGAGGCACTTTCCGATTTTCGCTACCAACTGCGGCGTTTCCTGCGGTTTTCAGAAGATGCCGCCCAGAGCGAAGGGCTGACCGTGCAGCAATACCTGCTGATGCTGCATATCCGCGGCTGTGCCGGCAAGGACTGGGCATCGATCGGCGAGCTTGCCGAGCGCTTGCAGGCCAAGCAGCACGGCGTGGTCGCGCTGGTCAACCGCTGCGAGGCGGCCGGGCTGGTCAAGCGCAAGGCCAACCCGGATGACCGCCGCATTGTCGAGGTCCACCTGATGGCCAAGGGCGAGCGCTTCCTTAACCGGCTGGCCATGCTGCACCGCAGCGAACTGGAATCGCTGCGTGGCACCTTCCGCGTGGCACGCCTCACGGCCTTCAACGACGACGGGGCGGAGCGCGCCTGAGCGCCCGTGAAGCATTTCTGAAGCGGGCAAAAGCGTTTTTTTAACCCGGAAGGCATTCCCCGTTACAGGCGGTTACCAATCACAAGCCTCGGTGACACCCGAGACGCCCCGGCGGCCCTAGACTCGCGCGCATTCCCACTCGCGTTGCTACCGCAGGAGTTTTCCCGATGCCTTTCCCTTCTTTCCCCCTTCGTACCGCCGCGCTTGGCTTGCTTGCAGCGGGCGCCCTGGCCGGCTGCGTGAGCGCGCCATATGGCGGCGGGTATGGTGGCTACGGGGCCTATGGCAATTCGGGCACGTACGGCAGCAGCACGCAGGCGGGTGGCGCTTACCCGGTGGCCTATCCGCAGCAGGGATACCAGCAACCCGCTTACCCGCAGGCCGACTACCCGCAATCGGGCTACCCGCAGGCGCCGGTACAGGAGAGCTATCCGCAACAGGGCTACCCGCAAGCCGGCTATCCCCAGGCGAGCCAGCCGCAAGCCGCCTACGGCAATGATGCCTACGGCGTGCGCTATGGCCAGGTTGAATCCATCGAGATGTTGCCGGGACAGCCGGCTAGCGGCGGCGTCGCCGGCACTTTGATCGGCGGCATGGTTGGCGGCCTGCTCGGCCACCAGGTAGGCGGCGGCCGCGGCAATACGGTGGCGACCATCGGCGGCGCGGTGGTCGGCGCGGTGGCCGGCAACGAGGTGGAGAAGCGCGCCAACACGGCACCGCCCGCGTACCGCATCCGCGTGCGCACCACCGACAACGGCTACCTCACGCTGACCCAGTCCACGCCGTACAACCTGCGCAACGGCGACCGGGTCAAGGTGCAGAACGGCGTGGCAATGCCTTATTGACGATGGCGCTTGCCCGGATCTTCCATTGTCGTTGTCTAACGTAACGGGTAAGGGGGTAAGGGTTCCCGGGCGCGGAGGCGGCAGCGCATAGCGCGCCCGTGGCCGGACGAGAATCCCGCCTCGTCGGCCGCAGCCGCCGAGGCCTTGCTGAAATTGCTGAAGTCTTGATCGCCTACAAGCCCGCCCCGAACAAGTCCGCGTAATCCTCGCGCAATTGCCGCTTGAGCAGTTTGCCGGCGGTGTTGCGCGGCAGGTCGGGCACGAACACGATGCGCTTGGGCACCTTGTACGGGGCAAGCGCGGCGCGGGCATGGGCAAGCAGCGCCTCCTCCTCAGCGCGCGTCTCGCGCTTGAGCACCACGCAAGCCGCCACGGCTTCCACCCATTTGGGGTGCGGCAGCGCGAAGACGGCGACTTCCGCCACGGCCTCATGCTGGTACAGGCACTCTTCGACTTCACGGCTGGAGACCAGCACGCCGCCGGAATTGATCACGTCCTTGATGCGGTCCACCACATACAGGTAGCCGCCCTCGTCCATATAACCCAGGTCGCCCGAGTGGAACCAGCCGCCGCTGAAGGCCTCAGCGGTCTGCTCTGGCTTGTCCCAGTACTCGGTGAGCAACTGCGGCGAGCGGTGCACGATCTCGCCGAGCTCGCCGGGTCTGGCGTCTTGCATCTTCTCGTCGACGATGCGGGTTTCCACATTCAGCACGGGCCGCCCGGCCGAAGCGGGCCGCTCGCGGTGCTCCTCGGGGCTGAGCACCGTGGCCAGCGGGCCGATCTCGCTTTGTCCGTAGCAGTTGAAAAAGCCCAGCGCGGGCAGGCGCTCGCGCAACTCCAGCAGCACCGGCAGCGGCATGATCGAGGCACCGTAATAGGCCTTGGTCAGCGAGACCAGCTGGCGCGGATCGAAGTCCGCGTGGCGTAGCAGCGCAATCCATACGGTGGGTGGCGCAAAGAAGCTGGTGATGCCGGCCTCACGCACCGTGCGCAGGCAGAAGCCTGGCTCGGGGCTTTGCGCCAGCAGAATGCTGCCGCCCATCAGCAGCAGCGGCATCAGGAAGACATGCATCTGCGCAGAGTGGTAGAGCGGCAGCGCAGCCAGCGCGTCATCCTCCGGCTTGATGTCGCACGTGGCGATGGCGCTCATGTATTCGGCCAGCAAGGCGCGATGCGTGAGCACCGCCCCCTTGGGCGCGGACGTGGTGCCTGAGGTGTAGAGGATCTGCGCTGGCATGGCGTCGTCGAGGGTGGCGAGAATCTCCCCGGCGGGGCCCTGGGCCGCCGTCAGCACGTCGCGCTGGCCGCCGCCATGGAGGCTCCCCAGCAACGGGCAAGGCAGCCCTTCGACATGCGCGGCCAGCGCCGGGTCGGCAAACAGCGCGCTGGCGCCGGACTGGGCGACGATGTATTCGACCTCGCCGCGCGTCATCGAGAAATTCACCGGCACATGGATCAGCCCGGCACGCAGGCAGCCCAGCCACAGCAGCACGTAGGCATCCGAATTCTTGCCGAACGCCGCCACGCGGTCGCCGGGGCGCAGGCCCCACCGCTGCAGCGCGGCGCCTACGCTGGCCGCCGCGGCCTCGAGCTCGCGATAGGTCCAGCTGCGCTCGCCAAAGCGCAGCGCCACCTTGTCGGGGCTGCGCCGTACCGCGCGGGCGAGGGCATCGGGGATGGTATTGCGCAGGACGCGCTGCTGCTCTGACTGCATGGTGGTCTCCGTTATGGTTTTAGGGTCCAGCAAGTCTTGAGAGCCGATGCCGCGGGGCCGGATCGCGTCATTGCATCCCTGGCACAAGCACGATGCCACGGCTGCGGCGTTGGCCTTCGAGGGGCCAGCATATGGGCGAGCCGGCGCAGGCGCAAGCCGCCCTGGCGTGGGGAAAGGCGAGAGACGCCGGGCAGGACGCCTGGCGCAAGGGGGAAGATAAAGCGAGGCAGCGCGCCACGGCCCGGCCGTGGCGCGTGCATGCGGCCCGATGGCGGCCGCTGCCGCCGGCTCAGGCGGACAGCGCGCCAGCCAGGAAAGTCAGGGCTCGGCCATGGGCCAGCGCGGCGGACGGCTGATGATACGAGCCGCGCGCCCAGCAGTTGAAGCCGTGATCGGCCTGCGCATAGACGTGGATTTCCGCCTGGCGATTGCCGGCCACGGCCGCGCGCACTTTTTCGACAGCGTCGGCCGGGATATGCGCATCAAGCGCGCCGTAGTGGAACTGGACCGGCACCTTGATACTGGCGGCTTCCTGCAGGTTGTTCTGGATGCCGCCGCCATAGTAAGGAACCGCCGCATCGACCAGGCCGCGCGCGGCGCTCAGGTAGGCCATCAGGCCACCGAAGCAGTAGCCCACTGCCGCAATCTTTGCGCCCGCGCCGAGCTGGCCGCGCAGCGCCTTGGCGGTGGCGGCGATGTCTTTCACCGCCAGCTCCACATCCACCTTCTGGCGCAACTCCATCGCGCGCGCCATGTCCGCGCCCGCATAGCCGAGCTCCACGCGCGGCGCCAGGCGCCAGAACACGTCCGGCGCCAGCACCACGTAGCCGTCGAGGGCGTACTGGTCCGCTACCGCGCGGATATGTTCATTGACGCCGAAGATTTCCTGTACCAGCACGATGCCCGGTGCATTGGCCGCCTTGCCCGTGGGCGGCAGCGCCAGGTAGGCATCGAAGGCGCCGCCTTCGGTTTCAACGCGGATCCATTGGCTGTTGCTGTGGTTAGGCATGCTTGCTCCATTGACACTCAGTGACGTTGATCGGCAGGACAGAGATCCGGCAAGCCGCAAGTGTGCCACCGTCCGGGCAGACCTGCAGGGCGCGGCGCAGCCCGGCACACCGCCCGCTCCGTCAGCTTGCCGGCTGAACGCCAGGCAGGAACTCGATGCCGGTGCGCTTGACCAGCTCGCCATAGGAGATCGGCTTGCCCGGCCGGGCGGCGTCGGAGTTTTCGATCCAGTGCGCCCAGGCGCGGTTGGTCGACGGGTCGTAGACGAGCTTGTAGAGGTATGTGGGGACCCAGACCTTGCCGTTGCCGATGGTGCGAACGTTGCCGTTGAAGACCGGACCCGTGATGACATAGACATCGCCGGCCGCGCGCATGGCGTACTTGCGCGTGGCCTTTTCGATGGAGGCCCATGCCTTGCGGTTGTTCTGGCTGTATTGCGGTACCACGTTGGCGAGCGTGAACGATTGCGACATGGCTTGCGCGGTCGGCTGGTCGGCCGCAGGCGACATATGGCCACGGTCGATGCCTTCATTGCCCTTGTAATCGTCCAGTTCCGCCCGCTCGGCGCGGGGCAGGCGCGCATCGGAGAAGAAGCGATTCGTTCGCGCCTCGTCCCTGGCATCGATCAGTTGCGCGCGCGACAGGCGCTCGGCCACGTACAGCGGGGTCTTGCTGCGGCCCGAGTGCATGACCGCGAAGGCGTCATAGCAAAGGGGGCGAAGCTTGAGCTCGGCCGAGCTCGGCGCCTTGGGGGCCGTGCTTTGCGCGAAGAATTGAGGACATTGGGCAAAGCTACCGGAAGCGCTGGCCACGCCAGATGCCAGGCACAGCGCCACCGAGACAAAAAACGTCTTCATGCGAGAAAAAAATCCTTACAGCTTGCAGATTGAAGAAACGGCAAAAGCCGGAAAAAGCGGGCAAAGGCCCAAAAAAGAAGCCTGAGAAAGCCAGCGAGAGCCGTCAGAGGACATTGCACCGTCGCGCAGGATGGCGGAGGCCGTGCGCGGGAGCCGGGCATTCTGCCAGACAGAAGCGCGATGCGGAACGAGCGATGCGCAACCTACATAGACCAGGGTGGCAATGAGGCAGTTCTCATTCAATGCCGCGGCGGCTCCTATAATCGCGCTTTTGCATCATCACCCACGCACCTGCGTTTTTCACGGCGCACACCACCATGCTCAACCGGCTGGAAATGCTGAGGATCTTCTGCGCGGCAGCGGAGTCGGCTTCGTTCAAGGCAGCCGCGACGCGGCTGGGCACGTCGCCGCAAACCGTCACCCGCGCGGTCAAGGACCTTGAGGAAGCCGTGGGCGAGCCGCTGTTCCACCGCAACACCCGCCAGATCCGCATCACCGCCGCCGGCGAGCGCCTGGCCGAGCGCGCCCGCGCGGCGCTGGTCGATGTCGACAGCCTGTTCGCGCATCCGGCCAGCCGCTCGGACACGGAGCTAAAGGGCGTCGTGCGCATTACCGCGCCGAGCACGCTTGGGCGGCAGCATCTGCTGGTGGCGCTGCGGGAGGTAGCGCTGGCGCATCCGGGCATCACGCTCGACATCCGGCTCTCGGACCAGGTCGCCGATGTGGTCGACGACGAGATCGACATCGGCCTGCGCCTCGGCATGTTCCGCGACCAGCGGCTGGTGGCGCGCATGACGACGCGGGTGGGCTTCCATATCGTGGGCACGCCGGAGCTGGTGGCGCGCGTGGGCAAGCCGGTCGACCTGGCCCAACTTGCCGCGCTGCCCACCACAGGCCTGATCGACCGCAGCAGCGGCCGCGCCTGGCCGTGGTACTTCGCGCAGGGCGAGCAGTTCAATCCGCGCGCGCCAGCGTTTCTTACCGACGACCCGGAGACCGAAATGGAGGCGATCCTCTCCGGGCTCGCCTACGGGCAGTTGCCTGACTATCTCGCCCAGCCCCATCTGCGCTCGGGCCGCCTCGTCAGCGTGCTGGACCGCTTTGCGCCCGCGCCGTGGGGTTTGTACATCTACCGCTCGCGCCGTAGCCCGGTGCCGATGCGCATCCGGCTGGTGTTCGATGCGCTGGTGGCTTATTTCGGCGACAAGGATGCCGTGCCGGCGCGCTGAGCGCGCTACCCGTTACCCGCACCCGCTTCCTGTTTCCCGCTGGCTTGAACGCGTGGACGGTGGCATGGCGCCGCCGGCGCATGGTTGCGCCGCTAGCTCGTGAGTTCCATAAAATGGAATACTGAAATCAAAACGTTTCCATTTTGATTGATCGGCGCAGCCAAGATAATCACTCCCATCCGCAGGCAACGCGCCTGCAGTTTTCCGGAGTGAACAATGAGCACGAACATCGCAAGCAAGGTTGTAGTCATCACCGGCGCCAGCAGCGGGCTGGGTGAAGCCACCGCGCGTCACCTGGGCGCGGCGGGCGCCTCGCTGGTGCTGGCTGCGCGTCGCGGCGACCGCCTGGCAACGCTGGCGGCCGAGATTCGCGCCAAGGGCGGCAAGGTGGAAGTGGTGGTAGCCGACGTGAGCCGGCGTGCCGATGTCGAGGCCTTGGTGCAAAAGGCCGTGGCCAGCTTCGGCCGCATCGATGTCATGATCAACAACGCGGGCCTCATGGCCATTGCCCCCATGAGCGAGGCCAAGGTCGAGGAATGGGAGCGCATGATCGACATCAACATCAAGGGCGTACTGTATGGCATTGCCGCCGCGCTGCCAGTGTTCCAGAAGCAGGGCACGGGGCACTTCATCAATATTGCCTCGGTCGCGGGCGTCAAGGTGTTCAGCCCGGGCGGCACGGTGTACAGCGGCACCAAGTTCGCGGTGCGCGCCATTTCCGAAGGCCTGCGGCATGAAACCGGCGGCGCGATCCGCACCACGGTGATTTCGCCGGGCGCGGTCGACTCGGAACTCAAGCTGGGCAGCTCCCACGCGCAAAGCGCCAAGGTGGTGGGCGAGTTCTATCAGCAAGCCATCCCGGCCGATTCGGTGGCGCGCGCCATCGCCTACGCGATCGAGCAGCCGGCCGACGTGGATATCAACGAGATTGTGCTGCGCCCGACCGTGCAGGAATTCTGAGCATTGCGGGCAACAAGGCCGCGCCCCTGTGGATCAGGCAGCGCGCGGTGTCTTTCGGCTGCGCATGGCCGAGGGGCGCACCTGCTGCAGGGTGCGCAGGCTCTGGATGGCATCTTCGATCGCCTCGATGCCTTGAGTGAGACGGTCGCGCGCCTGGCCCAGCGCGGTCTGGGTCTCGGCGTCGAAGATCGCCAGGTGATCAAGCGAATCGACCTCGGCCTGCAACTGGCCGACGAGCCGTCGCAACTGCGCGGTGCTGTGTGAGGCGGTGGAACGGATTGCCATTGCGGTCTCCGGAAAGGCAGGGCGCACACTCGTAAGGTAGAACGTATGCACCGGAAAGGACAAACACTTTCTCGGCGCATACGATCGTTTTACGCGTCACGGCAACAGTCCGCCAACACGCCGCAAACACGCCGCCAGAATGCACCCGGGACGGCGCAAACAACGGCAAGCGCGGACACCAAGCGCGCCGTTGCGATGCCGCCGGATAGCGATCAATCGGCGTGGATGTTCGCCGCTTGCGCGATCTTGCGCAGGCGCGCGATCTCGCTGGTGACGCGCGCGCGGTATTCGCCGGCACTGCCGTATTCGGGCTCGAAGCCGTTGGCAGTCATGCTCTGCTGCAGCGCGGGATCCTTCATCATGCTGGCAATGGCGGCGTCCAGCGTCTGGCGCACCGGCGCGGGAATGCCCTTGGGCGCGACGATGGCAAACCAGGTGCTGAGCGACACCCCGGGATAGCCGCTTTCGATCGCCGTGGGCACCTGGGGCAACAGCATCGAGCGCGTGGCGCTGGTGACGGCGATGGCCTTGACCTTGCCGCCCTTGATTTGCGGCGCGGCTGCCACCACGGTATCGACCGACAGCGGGATCTGGTTGCCGATCAGGTCGGCCATGGCGGGCGCGCTGCCTTTGTACGGTACGTGCAGCAAGCCCATGCCGGTCGCCGCGTTGATCATTTCGCCCGCGAAGTGCGCGGTGGTGCCCGCGCCGTAGGACCCGTAAGACATGCCGCCCGGCTTGGCCTTGGCTTCGGCCACCAGTTGCTTGAGCGTGTCCGCCTTGACCGCTGGATTGGCCAGCAGGACCAGCGCGGTGGAGCCAACCATGCCGAGCGGCTCGAAGCTCTTGAGCGAGTCGTAGGGCAGGCGCGAGTACGTGACAGGATTCACGGTGAACGTGGTGGCGGCACTGAGCAGCAGGGTATAGCCGTCAGGCGTGGCTTTCGCCACATAGTCGGCACCGACGATCGTGCCAGCGCCAGCCTTGTTCTCCACCACCACGGATTGCCGCAGCACTTCGCCCAGCTTGCGTGCCACCAGGCGGGCCAGCACATCCGTGGAGCCGCCCGGGGGAAACGGCACGACCAGCTTGACCGGCTTGTCCGGGTACGTCTGGGCCAGCGCCGGCCCGGCAGCCGCCAGTGCCGCGCAGGCGGCGGCACCGCCCATGATGCATCGGGCCACGGCGCTGGTCTTGTCCAGCGTCCATCTTGTCATGTGCGTTGCAAGCATCTGTGTTTCCCCTTGTGTTGCGATCAATGTGGTCGATGTTGTCGAAATGGTCAATGTGGCCCGGTGCGCGGACGCTGGCCGGCGCCGCCGCGGCGGCTTACAACGCCGGGCGGATGCGCCCGGCGGCGTTGGCCTGCTCGAACATTTGCGCGAATGCCAGCAGCGCGCGCTCGCCGCGATACTTGCCGACGATCTGCAAGCCTACCGGCAAGCCGTCGTCGGTAAAGCCGCAGGGCACCGAGATCGCGGGATGGCCCGTGATGGTGATGCGGTAGCACGAGCGCATCCAGCCGATATAGCTAGGCATCGGCACGCCTTCGATGTGCTGCGGATATTCGGTTTCAACGGCGAACGGCGTCACCTGCGACACCGGCGCGATCAGGAAATCGTAACGCGTCAGCAAGGCCTGCATGCGCGCAAACATGCGGCTGTGGGCCCGCGCGGCTTCCGCCATCGCGGCGCCGTCCTGGGCCAGGCCCAGGTCGATGTTCCAGCGCACCGTTTCCTTCATCTGTTCGCCATGCTTGGCGCGCGCCGCGCCATAGTTGGCAGCGAACGCCAGCGCGCGCAGCACCTCGAAGGCGTGGTCGGCCCCGCTGAAATCCGGCTCCGCCTCATCCACCGTGCAGCCCAGCGCTTGGCACTGGCGAATCCCCTCCTGCAGCATGCGGCTCACCGCCGGCTCGAACGGCAGCCCGCCGAGCGTCGGGCTGACCGCCACGCGCAGGCCCTTGCCATCGATCCGGGGCAGGGTGGCGAAATCGCTGGCGTCGGCAGCGATTGCCAGCGGATCGGCCGGATCGTCGCCGGCCAGCACGCTGAACATCAGCGCCACATCCGCCACCGAGCGGCCCATCGGCCCGCCCACCGTGAGCGTGTTGAAGGCATGGCTGGCCGGCGTCATCGGCACGCGGCCGATCGACGCTCGCAAGCCCACCACGTTGCAGAAGCTGGCCGGGTTGCGCAGCGAACCGCCCATATCCGAGCCATCGGCCAGCGCGACCATGCCCGCGGCCAGCGCCGCCGCGCTGCCACCACTGCTGCCACCCGCCGAGACGTCCTTGCGGTAAGGGTTGCGCGTGGCGCCAAACACGGCGTTGAAGGTGTGCGAGCCCGCGCCGAACTCCGGCAGGTTGGTCTTGCCCAGCATGATGGCGCCCGCCGCCCGCTGGCGCGCCACCACGGCACTGTCCTGCGCCGGCACGAAATCCCGGTACACGGCGGAGCCAAAGGTCGTGCGCACGCCTGCGCTCAGAAAGGAATCCTTGTGCGCCACGGGCAGGCCAAAGAGTGGCCCGGGCACGGCGCCACGCGCCAGCGCCGTGTCGGCCGCATCGGCCGCTGCCTGTGCCTCGTCGAAGGTGGTGGTGACGATGGCGTTGATGGCCGGATTGATGCGCAGGATGCGCGCGATATGCGCGTCAACCACTTCGCGCACGCCGAGTTCGCGGGTGCGGATGGCGCGGGCCATTTCCACGGCGCCCAGGTAGCAGATGTCTTCCATCGGGGTTACGGTCTCCTTGCTTCGCTTTGCATTCTGTCGGCACCCCGCTGTCGCCTGCTTGTGCGGCCGGGGCATGGCGTAACGATAACGGCAGCCGGGCCGGGTCCGGCAAACAGCGTGTCGCAATGCCAACAGCATTTCCGGCTTCTGCCTGTCAGTTCACGCCCGCCAGTGGCGTGGCACCGCGCGCTAGCCGCACCGCGGCGGTGCCATTTCCGCGAGAAGCTGCCGCTCAGGCCGCGCCGCACGGCATTTCGGCACCATTGGCGCTCCGGCGGGCCAGAAAGCCGCTTTCTAAAATCAGCAAGGCAAGCGCAGGCCAGGCTTATCATTGCGCAAAGGCCGGCGCGGCATGGCAGCGCGCTGCCAGTCCCTCTGAAGCAAAGACACGCTTGCCAGAAGCACAACCATGAAGCTCACATCGATCCACGCGGTACCGCTGGCCTATTTCCTTGAAGTGGCGGAGCGCGGCTCGCTCAGCGCGGCCTCTGCCTCGTTGCATGTGGCGGTATCGGCCATCAGCCGGCAGGTAGCCCGGCTCGAAGCGGAACTCGGTACGGCGCTCTTTGAGCGCGAGCCGCGCGGCATGCGCCTGACCGAGGCCGGGCTGGTGGTGCAGCAGTACGGACGCCGCGCCTTGCTCGACGCGCAGACCCTGCAGGCCGATCTCCAGGGCTTGCTTAGCGTGGCGCACAGCAAAGTCAGGCTGGCCTGCACCGACGGCTTCGCGCGGGACTACATGCCTTACGCCATGGCGCTGTTTCAGCGCCGTTTTCCCGGCGTGAGCTTTTCGCTTGAAGTCTGCGCGCCCGCGGTCGCCACGCGCATGGTCCGCGAGGGTGCGGTGGACCTGGCGCTGACGTTCGCCATCGCCGCCCAGGAGGGCATCGAAGTCGCCTATTCGGAAGCCGCGCCGGTCTATGCCTATGTAGCGCGCAAGCATCCGCTGGCCGCGCTCAAGCGCGCCAGCCTGAAGGAGGTGGTGGCGTATCCGCTGGCGCTGCCCAGCGAGACCAACACCATCCGGCAACTGTTCGACCTGGCCTGCGGCGTGGAAGGGCTGCGCCCGCGCATATTGCTTAGCAGCAATTCGCTGAGCGCGCTGGTGGGCTACCAGGCATACACGGACGCGGTGTACCTGACGGGTTCCCTGGCGGTGCGCAACAACCTGCGCGCGGAGCGGCGCGTGCTGGTGCCGATTGCCAGCCGCGCCATGCAGCAGCGCGCGCTGCAGGTACAGGCCATGGCGGGACGCCACCTGCCGCCGGCGGTGCGCGCCTTCGTCGAATGGCTCGCCGAGGACATTGCCGGGCGCCGCCGCGCCGTGCCGGACCAGCCGGCACGCCGGCGCGCGGGCCAGCCTCAGGCATGAAGCGCCGGCACGGGGCCGGCGCTTGACACGTCAGCAATCTTGTCGGCGAATCACCGCACTTTGGATTTGCCGTGCCCGCTGCCTATGATGGAGAAACGTATCCGGAGCACCAAGCTGGCGGGTGCGGCTCATAGCCAGCGGCCATCGCGCCAAGGAGGGCGGACATGTCAAACCACACCTACAAACTGGTCGAGATCGTGGGCTCGTCGCCGGACGGCTGCGACGCGGCGATCCGTAGCGCCATCGAGAAGGCGAGCGAGACCATCAAGCATATCGACTGGTTCGAAGTGGTTGAGACACGCGGGCACATCGCGGACGGCAAGGTTGCGCACTTCCAGGTCACGCTGAAGGTCGGGTTTCGCGTGAGCTGAGTTGCGCGGCATCGTCCGCATGGCTATGCAACTGGTTCAGCGCTGCGTCGGGCGCGTCGCGCAGGAAGGCGAGCATCTTGTCGATGAAGGGCGCATTGGCGGTGCGCGGCACTTGCCGCACCCAGCGGATGGCCTCGTGTTGCTGGCCGCATAGCGCCAGCGCGCGGGCGTAGTTGAACTGGCCGCGAAAATCGCCGCCTTCGGCGGCGCGGCGGTAGTAATCCATTGCCACGGCCGCGTTGCGTTCTACTTCCCAGCCGTCCTCGTAGAAGCCGCCCACGATATTGAGCGACTTGGCGTGTCCCATGTTGGCGGCCCGCAGATACCAGTCGAGCGCTTGCGGGCGGCTGGCGGCAATGCCGCGGCCCAGCACCAGCGCGGTTGCCAGGTTGTACATGCCCCAGTCGGAGCCGCGCTGCGCCGCGAGCGTGTACCACTGCGCTGCCGCGTGATCGTCCTGCAGCGTGCCCCAGGCGTTTTCGTAGCAGCGGCCAGTCATGTTCGAGGCCCCGGCATGGCCGGCGTGCGCGGCGTGCTTGAACCACGCGAAGGCGCGGGCTGCGTCGCGCTCGACGCCGTGGCCTGCGAGAAACCACTGGCCAAGAATCATCTGCGCTTCGAGGTTGCCTTGCACGGCGGCGCCGCCCAGCCAGGGCAGAGCCAGGTGTGGCGGCTCGCGCAGCTTGTCGGCCAGGCCGTTGGGGCCAAGCTGGTCAAGCTCTCCGGGAGAGACGATGCGAAAGGGGAGGGTGGCCAGTGTGTCCAGTGTTTCTGGTGTTTCCATACGGGGCGATAAAGTAAAAACGGCACACCGTGCCGCAAGGGTGGTGTGCCGCGTGCGGGCTGGCCGGTCTGCATGACCGGTCAGCAGCGCAGGGTCTGGCGGGCGCTTGCCGCTGCTCAATAGCGCACGTTGAGGCTCAGGACGCCGGAGCGTCCCGGAGCGATCGATGCGTAGTGGCTGGCGTAGGCCTGGTTGTAATAGACCTTGTCGGCCAGGTTGAACACATTGAGCTGCACCGTCACGTTCTTGTTGATGCGATACGAGGCCATCGCATCAAAGCGCCAGTAGGACGGCACCCACTTGTTGGTGGCTTCGCTGCCCCACACCTTGGACACGTAGTACGCACCGCCACCCACTGTGAGATTGGGGATGATCTGATACGTGCTCCACACGCTGAAGCTGTCCGCCGGCGTGTTGGGGAAGGACTGGCCATCGGTGGCGCCGAAAGCAACGCCGGTACCGCCGTTCTTGCGCAGCTCGCTCTTCAGGTGCGTATAGCCGCCGAACACGGCCCACTTGTCGGTCACGTTGCCGGAGAAGCCGAGTTCCACGCCATCCACCCGCTTGTCGCCGCCCATCACCGCGGTGCCGTCCTGCTGCGTGATGCGCGCATTGGTGGTTTCCACGCGGAAGATCGCGGCCGTCAAGGCGAGGCGCTTGCGCAGCACGTCCCACTTGGTGCCGATCTCGAAGGCGCGGTTCTTTTCCGGCGCGAGCTGGTCGCCGCGGTTGCCGGCGCGGTCCGGCGCCAGTGCGTTGCCGTCACTGCCCTGCGCCAGGAAGGAGCCGGCCGGGGTCGACGAGGTGCCGTAGGAGACGTAGAAACTGGCGTTGTCCACTGGCTTGTAGACCACGCCCAACTGGTAGTTGAACAGGTTGTCGTCACGCGAGTACTCGGCGCGGGTGCCGTTGGCGGCGCGGGCGGCCTGGAACTCGGTGCTGTAGCGGTCAAAGCGCACGCCGGCATTGAGCAGCCACTGCTTGTTCAGCTCGATCGAGTCGAAGGCGTAGACCGAACTGGTGTTGGTCTTCGAGTTGGTGGGGTTGTTCACACGGCTGATGGCGCCCGCCCATGGGTCGTTGGGGTTCGGGTTGTACAGCGTGGTGCAGTTGTAGCCGCCGGCAGCGCCCGGGCCGCTCGGGCAGCGGTTGCTGCCGGTCGCCACGCTGTAGCTGTCGTTCTCGCTCTTCTCTTGCGCGAACTCCACGCCGAAAGCGTACTTGTGCTTGATCGTGCCGGTGGCGAACTCGCCCGACAGGTCGGTCTGGTTGGCAATGGTGTTGGCGGTGGCCACACGCGTATTGGTGCGGCGCCAGATCATGCCGTAGTACAGATTGCCCTGGCTGTCGTCCGGCTGGGTCCAGATGTAGTCCTGGCTGGTCCTGGCAATACGGGTCTGGTTGCGGAACTTGAGCGCGGGGCTGAAATCGTGCTCGAAGCGGATGGTGCCCATGTCGGCCTTGTCCTTGCGGAAGTCGCGATCGGACAAGCCGTAATAGGTGTTGCGCGGCACGTTCACCGGCGAGCCGTCGCCGGCGACGCTCAGGCGCGGGCGGCCATCGGTGCGGCGATTGAAGGTGGGGTTGTTGTACGGGATGCCGGTGTCGGGGATATCGTCCGACTGCATGTGGTAGTAGGACAGCGTCAGGCGCGTGCCGGTACCCAGGCCGAAGGCCACGGAGGGCGCAAAGCCCCAGCGATTCTGGTGCGTGGTATCGCGCCCGGCGACGCCGGCATCGTGATACATGGCGTTCAGGCGGAAAGCCGCGTGGTCTGCGAACTTCCAGTTGCCGTCGACCGTGGCGCGCTTGTAGTCCGCATTGCCGACGCCGATGTTGCCTTCGGCGAAGCTGGTCAGCTTGGGCGCCTTGCTGACGATATTGATGCTGCCGCCGGCCGAGCCGCGGCCGTCGTAGGCGCCGGCCGGGCCCTTGGTGACCTCGACGGATTCGACGTTGAACAGCTCGCGGCTTTGCGAGCCGATGTCGCGGAAGCCATCCAGGAAGGTGCTGGCCTGCGCATCGTAGCCACGGATAAAGGGCCGGTCGCCAACCGGGTTGCCGCCTTCGCCGGCACCAAAGGAGATGCCGGGTACCGTGCGAAGCACATCGCTCAGGCTGGTCGAGCCGGTGCTCTGGATCACTTCCTGCGGAATGATGGTGATCGACCTGGGCGTATCGAGCAGGGCGGCGGGTGTCTTGATCGACGATGCGGTGTCCGCCTTGAAGCCGCTTTCGTTGGCGCCACTGACGGTTACCACCGGCAATTCCACGGCAGCAACGGTCGTGCCGGCGGATTGGGCAGCCACCGGCGCGGCCGCGACCGCCATGCCAACGGCGCCGGAAAGGCGCGGGATGACGTTAAGTTTCTTGTTCTTCCGGACAACAAAAGCGGTCTGCACGAATTTCCCCGATTGCTTGAATGATGTTGCGAATGAGATGAATTATCATTTGTATTTTATATGTCAGTCAAGACATACATCCATGGCGTATGTAGCGAAAACGTTACATTTCAGGGTTCGCCGTGCGGGAATACATGCCGTGGCACGTGCGGCTCCCGCGTGCCACGACGACGGCCAACCTCGGCTCAGTAGCGCAGGTTGACGTTGAAAACGGCGGCGCGCCCGGGCGCAATCGATGCGTAGTGCGCCGGGTAGGCCTGGTTGTAATAGACCTTGTCGGCGAGGTTCATCACGTTGAGCTGCAGCGTCACGTGCTTGTTCAGCTGGTAGGCCGCCATGGCGTCGAAACGCCAGTAGGACGGCACCCAGTTGTTGCGGGCCTCGCTGCCCCACACCTTGGAGACGTAGTACGCGCCGCCGCCGACCGTGAGATTGGGGAGGAACTGATAGGTACTCCACAGGCTGAAGCTGTCCGACGGCGTGTTGGGGAAGGCGTGGCCGTTGGATGCGCCGAAGGCCGCGCCGGATCCGCCGTTGTTGCGCAGTTCGCTTTTCAGGTGGGTGTAGCCGCCGAAGACAGCCCACTGATCCGTCACGTTGCCGGAGAAGCCGAGCTCGATGCCGTCCACGCGCTTGTTGCCCGCCATGGCCGCGAGGCCGTCTTCCAGGGTGATGCGCGCATTGGTGGTTTCCACGCGGAAGATGGCGGCCGTCAAGGCCAGGCGCTTGCGCAGCACGTCCCACTTGGTGCCGAGCTCGATGCTGCGGTTCTTTTCCGGAGACAACGCGGAGCCTGCGCTGGTCGGCGCCAGCCCGCTCGGCTCGCTGCCCTGGCCGACCACCGCGCCGGCGGGTGTGGACGAGGTGCCGTAGGACAAGTAGACACTGGCGTTTTCCACCGGCTTGTAGACCACGCCTACCTGATAGTTGAAGAGGTTGTCGTCACGCGTATGCGTGCTGCGCGGGCCAGCGCCGCCGTTGGCGCGGGCGGTCCGCACTTCGCCGCGGTAGTGGTCGAAGCGCAATCCCGCATTCAACATCCACTGCTTGCTGAGCGCGATCGAGTCGAACGCATAGACCGATGCGGTCGTGGCCGCGTGATTGGTCGGGTTGTAGTTGCGGGCGATGCGGCCGCTCCACGGGTCATGCGGGTCCGGGTTGTACAGCGTGGTGCAGTTGTAGCCGCTGGCCGCGCCCGGGCCGCTCGGGCAGCGGCTGTTGCCGGTGGCGACCGTGTAGCCGTCGTTTTCGCTTTTCTCGCGAGAGAACTCCACGCCGAAGGCGTACTTGTGCTTGATGGCTCCGGTGAGGAACTCGCCCGACAGGTCGGTCTGGTTGGCCTGCGTAGTGGAGACGCCGTGGCGCTGGTTGGTCCGGCGCCAGACCATGTCGTAGTAGATGTTGCCATTGAAGCTGCCGTCCGGGCGCGTCCACAGGTAGTCCTGCCTGGTGCGCCCGATGCGCGTCTGGTTGCGCAACTTGAGCGCCGGGCTGAAATCGTGCTCGAAGCGGATGGTGGCGACGTCGGCGCTGTCTTTGCGGAAATCGCGGTCGGCCAGGCCGTAGTAGGTGTTGCGCGGCAGCTTGAGCGGCGAGCCATCGCCGGGCAGCCGCGTGCGCGGCCGGCCATCGGTGCGCGGCACGAAGTTCGGGTTGTCGTAGGGCATGCCGGTGTCGGGCAGCCCGTTCGTCTCCATGTGGTAGTAGGAGAGCGTCAACCGGGTCGGGCCACCAAGGCCAAGGGCGACGGACGGGGCAAAGCCCCAGCGCTCTTGATGCGTGCTGTCGCGTCCGGGCACGCCCGCATCCTGGAACATGGCGTTGAAACGCACCGCTGCGTGGCCGCTGAACTGCCAGTTGGCGTCGGCGGCGCCGCGCTTGTAGCTGGCATTGCCCACGCCGAGATTGCCTTCGGCGAAGCTGCCCAGCTTGGGCGACTTGCTGACAATGTTGATGCTGCCGCCCGCCGAGCCGCGTCCGTCGTAGGCGCCGGCCGGCCCTTTGGTGACCTCCACCGATTCGATGTTGAACATCTCGCGCGATTGCGCGCCGATGTCGCGCATGCCATCCAGGAAGGTGCTGGCCTGCGCATCGTAGCCACGGATGAACGGACGGTCGCCAACCGGGTTGCCGCCTTCGCCCGCGCCAAATGCAATGCCGGGCACGGTGCGCAGCGCCTCGGTGAGGCTGGTGGAGGCGGTGCTCTGGATCAGTTCCTGCGGGATTACCGTGATGGACCTGGGCGTATCCAGCAAGGCGCCAGGCGTCTTGATCGAGGAGGTGCCGTCGGTCTTGAACGGGTTTGGGGCCGAGCCGCTGACAATGACTGCGGGCAGTTCCGCCGCCGCCACCTTGGTGCTTCCGGCGGTCTGGGCAGCCGTTGGCGCGGCCGCGATGGCCACGCCAACGGCGCCAGTCAGGTGCGCGGTGGCGCTGAGCTTCTTCTTGGTCCTGATGACGAGGGCGCTTTGCATGATTCTCCGATGGCTGCGGTTGGCAATGAATGCAAACAAGTATCATTCGCATTGTCATCGAAAAAATTCGGAAAGATCTGCAAAGTGATGCGGAAAATTCGCAAAGACGCTTCGTCTTTGCCGTCCAGGCGCGACCTATGCGCCTGTTCGCCCGATAGTCGCTACCGACTCGCCACCTGCGCCGTCACCTATTCAAACTGATAGGAGTAAGTTGCGTTCAGGCGCGGCGACCGGCGCGAGGCATTGGTCGGCTTGTCGCCAACCGGCTGCGCCACCGAGACATCCAGCGTGTAGTAACGCCGGTCCGAGAAGCGCAGGCCGATGGCCACCGACTGCAGCGTGCGGTGCACCAGCGACAAACTGTTCGAGTACACGCGCGCCATGTCTGTCAGCACGTAAGGCTGCACGGTCTTCAGGTAGGTCAGGCCGGGCGTAAAGAGGCGGTTGATCTCAGCCGACGCGCCCCAGCCCTTGTCGCCCGCCACCTCGCCCGCCGGATAGCCGAGCCCGAAGAAGCGGCCACCAAAGCTGATCTGCTCGCTCGACGCCAGGCGCTGCCCGCTGTACTGGCCTGCGGCGGACACCGCCACGCCGAAGCCCCAGGGCAAGTCCGTGGCCTGCGACACCACCAGCCGGCTGCGCACGAAGTCCAGGTCGTTGACGTTGTTCTCACGCCTCGCGCCGAGCGCGTTCATGCCTTTGTAGACGCCTAGCGTGGCACTGCGGGTCTGGCCCTCCTGCCGCTGCACGTAGGCGAGTTCCGCGCTCAGCACGCGCACGTGCGTGGTCAGCGCGATCTGGCTGCCCGTGCCCGACTGCGTATAGCGCTCGAACTGGTCGTTGGCATAGAGGCCGCCGGTAGCCGTGAGCGAGTGCGCGTTGTTGAGGATCACCGGATAGCTGAGCGTGCCGCCGAGGCGCTTGGTGTCGTTCACGTAGCGCGTATCGAAGCCGATCTGCGCCAGCGTGCCGTTCTGCGGCACGCCACGGTAATGCGAGGCGCTCAGGCGGGCCATCATGCCCTCGGTGCCGATCGGCTGGCCGTAGCTGGCGACGTAGTATTCCTCATGGTCCGGGCCCCGGGGCGCCAGCGCGGAGACCGATATCTGTTCCCCCAGCGGGGTCAGGCTGTTGGTGGTGGCGGTGAAGATGCCGCGCACGCTCGGATCCTTGTAATCGAGGCCCATGCCAAACGTAAAGGGCTTGCGCTTGACCTCGAGCACCATCTCGCAGGCGCCGTCCGTGGTCTGCGGCGGCTGCACGGTCGCTGCCACCTGCATGCCGGGCTGCAGCGCCAGTACGTTGACGTAATGCTCGAAGGTCTCGCGGCGCAGCGGCTGGTCCTGCATCAATTGCTCTGCAATGGCGCGCAGGCGGCCTTCGGCCGGGCCGGCTTCGCCGCGGATCGTGATGGTGGAAACATGGCCCTCCACCACGGTGACCAGCACATTGCCATTCTCGAAGCTCTGCGTCGGGACAAAGGCGAAGGACAGCGGAAAGCCGCGTTCCTGGTACATCCGGGTGACGTCATTCGCGACCTCCAGCAACTGGCCCACCGTGATTTCCTTGCCGGCCAGCGGTGCGAATTTGGCTGCGATTTCCGCGAAAGGGATCGCCTTCACGCCTTCGATCTGGAATCGCTGCGGCGTGAGCTTGCTGGTAAGCAGGTTTTGCAGCGCGGCGTCCGGCCGTTCGACCTGCACGGTGACATTGCTCTGCGGCGGGCGCGCGGGCGCGATGCTAGGCAAGGTTTGCGTGGGATCGCCCAGGATCGGGCTGCGTGGTTCCGCAAGGACACTGGTGCAGGCACCGATGCCGAGCAGCAACGTAGCGACACGCAGGTGTGTGTGCGTCATGGTAATACCCCTGTATCCGTAAAAATCAGCATGCGGCTTTAACGCGCTGTGCCAATGACGCCAGGGGTGCCGCTACCCTTGGCGCTGCTGCGTGGCCGATCGCGTTCTCTTTTTAAAAGGGGCGCGTCGAACGCACCCCCTTCTTTAATTCTTAAATGCAGGCGCATGAAGCGCGAAGCATGTATTGCCTGCTCGGCACTTAGCGCTTGCCGCCGAGGCCGCCCAGCAGGCCACTCACGAGGCCGGTAACCGGCGCCAGTGCGTTGTTGCCCGAGCCGCTGCCACTGCTTGCACCATTGCCGCCGGTGACGCCAGCGACGATGCCGGTAACCGGTGCGAGCGCATTGCCTGCGCTGCCACCCGAGGCACCGCCAGCTGCGCCGGCGACCGTGCTTACCACGCCGCCGACCAGGCTGGTGACAGGCGTGAGCGGGCTGCTTGCGCTGCCGCCGCCCAGGCCGCCGGTGAGTCCGCCGGTCAGGCCACTGACCAGGCTGGTGACAGGCGCGAGCGGGCCGCTTGCGCTGCCACCGCCCAGGCCGCCGGTGAGCCCGCCGGTCAGGCCACTGACCAGGCTGGTGACGGGCGCAAGCGGGCCGCTTGCGCTGCCACCCGTGAGGCCGCCCAGCAGGCTCGTGACCGGCGCCAGCGGGTTGCCGGTACCCGTGCCGCCCGGGTTGTAGACCACGCCGCCAAGCGCGGCCACCGTGCTGCCCGCACCGGCGACGATGCCGCCCACGCCCGATACCACCGGCGTGTTGGTCTGCTTGATCGTGTTGCCCGCCGTGGCCAGGCCGCCGCCAAGCGTCGCCAGGAGGTTGTTGACCGGAGCACCCAGGCCGGTTGCCGCGCCGAGCGTCTGCGTGGTGTTGGTGAGTTGCGAGGTGAGCGGCACGATGAGCTTGCTGACGCCGCCGGTGAGCTGCTCCACGGGGCCGCTCGAGAGGGCCGCGCCGAGCTGGACGCCCGCGCCATTGACCGCGGTGCCGACTTGCGAAACCAGTGAGCCCACCGGCGTGGTGACGGCTGCCAGGGGCGACAGCGGACCGCTGCCCAGGCCGCTGACGAGCGCGCCGGCATTGGTCACGGCATTGCCCACCTGGCTGACCACGCCGCCGGTGCTTGCCACCGTGGTGCCGAGCGGGTTGGTGGCGTTAGGGATGTTGCCCAGGCCGTTTTGCACGCCGTTGCCCAGGGTACTGACCGCGGCGCCGAGCGAGCCGACCACGCCGCCCAGGCCGTCCTTGGATTGGGTCGAGAGGATCGGCAAGTTGGTGTTCTTGATCTGCGTGCCGAGGTCGCTCACGACGTTGCCGGCCGAGGTCACGATGCCACCCGCCTGATCGACGATCTTGCTGGTCGGCGTCAGCGCGGCCGTGTTGCCACCGTTATTACCACCGTTGTTTCCGCCATTGTTTCCGCCGTTGTTGCCACCGGAATTGCCGCCATTGCTGCCACCGCCCGTGCCGGCGTTGGTGCCGCCGCCGGTACCGGTACCGCTGCCGCCGGTGGTGCCTGCGCTGGTGCCGCCGCCATTGCTGGTGCCTGCACCACTGCCGGTATCCATGGACGTTGTGCCGCCACCGCTGGCGCAACCACCGAGTGCCAACAGCGAGCCGAGCAGTGCCGTGATGAGAATCTGTTGAGTACGCATGACCTTTTCCTTTTCTTCTTCCCGTCGTGAAATCACGGAGCGCGTCGCGCATGCCGTGGTGTCACTGCATTGCGCAAAGGGTGTGCCAGTGCGTGCCCGCATGCCGCCGGCGCGCGCGCGGGCGCCGGATATAAACGCGCCAAGCCTTGCCACGCTTGGGTTTGAAGAGGATGAGACATAGCCGGGAAAGGACCAGACATGAGCGCGCTGTGCGGTGTTTCGGTGTTACGCGTTACGTAACGCCATGGCGCCCATTGGGAACAACGCGGACTTGTTCCCTGCGCTACGGCTGCATGCTTCCGTGTCGGCAACGTGTGGGCAGACGGTGCGTGTGCAGTTGGGCATTGGGAACATCGAGGGGGGAACACGTTACGTAGCACGTAACACGCCGCGCGGCATGGGGCCGCCTTGTTGCGCAACGCGACGCGCGGCGGGCCTATGCTCGCCATCCCGCGTCAAACAACGGTTTGCGCGGTGGCGCCTGCGGTGATGGACTGCCTTGCCGACAGCATGCCATGCGGGTGGCACGCAGCTTGCGGTATTGACACCCGACAAGCGCGGCGCACGGCGCGGCACGAAGCAAACGCCCTAGTCGTATTGCGTTCCGCGCTCAAGGCTTCGCATGCATCGTCCAAGAGCCAATTCGATTGCAGTTCCAAAGGAGAACCTTCCGCGAGGAAGACCAGGAGATCCCATGAAAGCGCATTTCGCCCCGATGTCATCCATGACCCTCGCCTGTGCCGCCGCACTGTTGCTGCTGGCAGGTTGCTCCTCAGGCGGCTCCGGCAGCGGCGTGAGTCCCAGCGCCGTCACGCCAATCACGCCCCCTCCGAACACACCGGCTGCGACGCCCGACACCACGCCCACCGCCAAGGTCACTGAAGGCGTGGGCAATACGGTGGTGGCAACGGGCAATGCGGTGAGCGATATCGGCAAGCAGATCCAGGCTGCGCAAGTGCCGCTGCTTCCTGACGCCACGCGCAACGCGCTCGGCGGCGTAGTGGTAAACGCCGGTAACACGGTAGGTGCGCTAGGCGTGGGTGTGCGCGACGGCCTTGGCAAGATGGGCGCCGTCACCGATCCGCTAGGCATTACCGTGTCCAGCACGGGCAACGTGGTGCAGAAAGCTGGCGTCACGGTATCGAGCGCGGGCGATCTCGTGAGCAGCCTTGGCACCGGGCAACTGGCGCCGCTAGGTGCGGTGACCACGCCCGTGGGCGGCCTGGTCAATCAGGTTGGCGGCGCGGTAACGATGGCCGGCGGCAAGCTCGGCGAGGCGCTCTCGACCGGCCCCGTGGCGCAAGTCACCGGCAGCGTGAGCAAGGTGATCGTGCCACTGACCACGCAAGTCACCACCGTTACGCAAACGGTTGGCGCAGCCACCGGCCTTGGCGCGCCGCTGGACAAGCTGCTGGCAACCCTTGGCAACTCCGTGGCCAGCGGCGGCGGCCTGCTGACCAACACCCAGGCCCCGCTGGTCTCCAGCCTCGGCGGTGTCGTGACCGAAGCCGGCAAGACCGTCGCGGGGACCGGCGTGCTGGTGCACGGCAACGGCACCGGCGGCAATCCGCTTGGCGGGTTGCTCAACAACCTGCCGCTGGGTGGCATTGCGGGCGGCTCCGGCTCGGGCACGGGCACAGGCACAGCAGGCGTGCTGGCACCCGTGACCGGCCTGCTTGCCGGCGTGACGGGCGGCGCTTCCGCGGGCACGGGCACTGCCGGCGCGCTGGGGCCCCTGGCCGGTTTGCTGGCACCTGTAACGGGCGTGCTGAGCGGCGCGCGCAACGCCGCAGCGGGCGCGGCTTCGACGACATCGGGCACGCCGAACACGCCGGGGCTGACCAATCTGCTCGGCGGCCTGGCTCGTTGATTGTTGATCTGAGTAGGTCGAGTACGTCGAGCACGTCGAATTAGTCTTTACGGTGCGCAGTTGTCCTTACCCCGCGGCTGCGCATCCTTTTACACCACGCCGCGCCACATGGCTCACCCGAACGGGTGTGGTATTTGACGCGAGTAGAACGTTTGCTCTTTAAAAAGACACTGTTTTCAAACGGGCGTCAGCCATTATGCTGAGACAACTATAACTCCAAGGGGGGGTATGGTTGATACATGGCTTTGATCTATAAATTCTTCACCAGCGTTACTGCTCGGTACTAGCCTGGCCACAAGAGCGAGGCGGTATCGGAGGGGTAAGCGGACGCTGCGTGATGGAATAAATCAAAAACGGAGTGACATCATGAAAAACGCTTTGGTACGCTTTCTTCGGGACGAACAAGGGGCAACTGCAATCGAGTACGGGTTGATTGCAGGACTCATTGCTCTGGCTCTTATCACCACGGTCACCCAGCTAGGCACCGACGTCAGTGCCCTGTTCACTCGCTTGAGCAGCAAGGTCACGGCCATTCTTCCCGCATCCGGTGGCTAAGTGTTAGCCCTGATTGCTGCGCTGTTCTGCGCGGCGATCATCTGGACCGATTTCGCTTATCGCAAAGTACCAAATGCCGTGCTGGCTGCCACGATCGTGGCAATCGGCCTGGCGCTTGCGTTCGGGCCGGCTTCTGAGCCTGTGCCTGGGCTGGGTTCGCGGCTGCTCGGCTTTCTGGTGGGCCTGCTGGTCATGTTGCCGGTTTATGCACTCGGCCGCATGGGCGCGGGCGACATCAAGTTCTTCGCCGTAACAGGCTTGTTTACTGGCCCCATGGGGCTGGTGACGGTATGGGTCGTCGGCAGCCTGCTGGCGCTTGCGCATGCCTTGCTGGTGCGCATGCAAGCTGGCGCGGTCTGGGCTGCATGGCGAGACCATTTCGCAAGCTTGCAGCGGCGCGCAGGCGGCATCAGCGTGCCTGGCGCGGCGCCCCACACGGCGGAGCGGCGCGGCATTCCGTACGCTGCGTACCTTGCGATCGGCTTGTTGGTCTGGATGATCTTGGGAAGGTAGCTGCCGCGCGGGCGAGGGGCCGTTGGCCAACCGCCTGGCGCTCGCGTCACCGGTCGGCGCAAAAAGTAAAAGATAACCGGGTGAAGTATGCCATTGCGGGGAAACCACGCCGTGCGGACGCGCTCGTCCGGAACGGCTGCGCTTGAATTTGCCATCGTGCTGCCGGTTCTTCTGGCTGTCGTGATCGGCATTGTCTATTTCGGCATCGTGCTGGCCTTGCAGCAGACCCTGACGCTTGCCGCGGAAGAGGGCGCGCGAGCAGCCCTGCGTTACCCGAGCGGGGCATCGGCCAATAACGCGGCTGCCACGCAGGCCTTGCGGGTGAGTGCGGCTTCGACGACGGCCCTCGCTGTGCTGCCTGCCTCGATCAGCAGCGTCATTCCCACCGCCAATATCGCGCAAGTTGTTTCCTGCGCCAATCCGAGCGGCTCGGTCTGCGTCACGGTGACGCTGAACCTTCCCTCAAGCGCGATCTTGCCGGTCATACCTGGGGTACCCATTCCCACAACGCTGACTGGCAGCGCGACGGTGCAACTGGCGCCTGACACATGAGGATCTGCCCACGCCACGAGCGAACGCCGTTTGTCGACATGTGCCCAAGCCAGATTCCATTTATCCAAACCAGAGATTTAGCATGACCAGCAAACAGATCCGCGTGCTTGCCATCGCGCTGCTCGTCCTTGCCGCGTTGCTGGCGCTGCTCGCGTGGCGCGTGGCGCGTACGCCGGCCAAACCAGCGGAGCCCGTGGCCGCAAGCGCGCAGTCGTATCCGGTGGTGGTCACAGTGAAGCCGATTGAAGCCGGCAAGCCAGTCCCCGTCGACGCCCTCAAAGTAGAGCAGTTACCCATCAATCCGGCTGGGGCCTACACCGAGGTGGCCCGCGTGGCAGGCCAGGTGCCGTTGGTTGGCATCGGCGCGAACGTGCCGGTACTCGAAAGCCAGCTGCTGGCGGGCCTTGCCACCCAGGTGAAAGAGGGCGAGCGCGCGGTGGCGGTCGCGGTCGATGAAGTGATTGGCGTTGGCAACCAGGTGCAGCCGGGCGACTTTGTCGATGTGTTCGCGGTGTTCCGCCGCGATGGCCAGGAGATCACAGGCAGCCAGGCACGCATGCTGCTCGCGCGCCTGCGCGTGCTGGCCTATGGCGCGGGTACGGTCAATGAAGCCGCCAAGCCCCCGCCCGAGCAAATGATGGCGCGCCGCGAAGGCGCGAAGACCGCCGTACTGGCAGTGCCGGTGGCCAACGTCGGCAAGCTGGCCATCGCACAGCAAACCGGGCGCCTGTTGCTGGCCTTGCGCAATCCCGATGATCCGGATGTTCCCACTGAAGGCTTGTTTGAGGATCCCGCGCCGGTATTGCAGGCAAAGACGCAGGCAAAAGGCGGGGTGCCTGCCGCAGCGCTGGCGCCATCCGATCGCGCAATGGCAGGCGTTGCGCTGACAGGGATCGCCGGCGGGGCACGGGGTGAAGCGCTTCCGGTCAAGGCGGCGCCATCGCCTGTCCCGGCACCCGCAGCCATCGCGCAGCGCCCTCATGGCGCGATCGCGAGCAGCGTCGCGCAAAACAGTGTTGAGATGATCCGCGGCGGCAAGCGCGAGATCGAATGAGGCCAGGCATGCTGCCGTGGTCGATGCATGCCTCGTGCAGGCCCGCCGGATTGCGCTTGGATTGGTGTTTTCAGTGTTACTTCTGGATAGTCGATTGATGAAATCCATTCTTGCCGGGGCCGCCACCATCCTGGCCGTCTGCTGCACCGTCCCAGCGGCGTGGGCGCAGCAGGCCGATGGCGGCGTGCGCGATCTGAAGCTGGTGGTGGGTAGCCAGCGTGAGCTACGTCTGCACAAGCCACTTGAACGCGTGGCGATCGGCAATCCTGCCGTGGCGGATGGGTTGCTGCTAAAGAGCGGCTCGGGTGCCAACGGCGTGCTGGTGGTCGCCAAGAAGCCCGGCGCCACCGAGCTGATGGTCTGGCCGCGTGGCGAAGCCGCGCAAACCTACCGGGTGCAAGTGGATGCGACGCGAGGCGAGCCCGGCGATCCCGACGTGGCCGTATCGGGCGGCGGCGCTTTGATCAGCGGGCAGGCGCGCGATGCGCAGGCTTCGCTGCGCGCGCAACTGGCAGCGCGCTCGGCCACCGCTACCGCCGAAGGCAAGGGTGGTGTGGTGATCGATCGCTCCACGATTGCGGTCAGCAGCACGGTGCAGGTCGACGTGAAGGTGGTCGAGGTCAGCAAGACCGTGCTCAAGGAGGTGGGGTTCAATTTCTACCGGAACAACGGCGGCTTCGCCTTTGGCACGTTCTCCCCGTCGTCGCTGAACAAGTTCACTTTCACACCGCGAACGGACTCCACGCCGGGTTCGTTCAGTGCCGACATCAGCTCGCCGATGAGTAGTGCCTTCAATCTTGTCGCGGCGTCATTCTCGCGCGGGATCTTCGCCAACCTGAGCCTGCTGGAAAGCAATGGCATGGCGCGCGTGCTGGCCGAGCCGAGCCTGGTGGCGCTGTCCGGGCAGAGCGCGAGCTTTCTTGCCGGCGGGGAGATCCCGATCCCGGTGCCGCAGGCACTTGGCACGACCACCATCCAGTTCAAGCCCTTCGGCATTGGCCTGACCGTGACGCCCACCGTGCTGGCCAAGGATCGCATTGCATTGAAGGTGGCGCCTGAAGCCAGTGATCTCGATCCGTCGCGCGGCATATCGATCAACGGCGCCATGGTGCCTGCCATCGTCACCCGCCGCGCCGACACCACGGTGGAACTCGGCGATGGCGAGAGCTTCGTGATTGGCGGGCTGGTCAGCCGTACCACGGTCAGCAACGTCAACAAGGTGCCTTTCCTCGGCGACCTGCCGATCATCGGTACCTTCTTTCGCAACCTGAATTTCAACCAGGAAGACCGCGAGCTGATGATCGTGGTCACGCCGCGCCTGGTGCGCCCGCTCGCCAAGGGCGCGGCGGCCGTGGCCGCGGTCAGCGAGGATGGGCGCACCAGCGGCAACCCCAATGTGTGGGGGTGGTATGTGCTTGGCGAATACGTCGATCCGACGCTGCCAGGGTTTTCAAAATGACATTGGGCAAGCAGGACGACGGCGCAAGGCGGGGTCAGATGGACTTCTTCCTGTTCAATACCACACAGCCGGAGCCGCGCCAATGGCTGGCCAACGCGCTCGGCAACCTGGGCCGGCTGGTCGTCGAGGCTGGCCCGCAGGATGCCTTCGTGGAGCAGATCGCCACGGTCAATCCCGGCATGGTCTTCCTGCATTTTTCGCGGGAGCAGGCGCTGGCGTCAAGCCGGCTGGCCGAGCATGTGACGAAGCTGTACCCGGGGCTGCCGCTGGTGGCGGTGGGCAACGCGGGCGAGCCGGACATCATGCTGGCCGCGCTGCGGGCCGGCGCCAAGGACTTTATCGACATGACGGCGCCGCCGGCTGGCGCGATCGAGATCGTGCGCAGGCTGCTGGCGGTGCGCGGCCACGCGGAGCCGGCGCGACGGGGCAAGGTCGTGGCGGTGCTTGGCGCGCGCGTGGGCGTGGGCGCGACCACGCTGGCTACCAACCTTGCGGCGGCGGTGCGCAAGCGTAGCCATGGCGAAGTGCTGTTGATGGACCTGGGGCTGCCGTCGCGCGACGGCTCGTTGTACATGAACATCAGCCCCGGCTTTCACTTCGTCGAAGGCGTGCGCAACCTGCGGCGCTTCGACCAGGTCTTCGTGCAGACCGCGCTGGCGCGCCACGGCAGTGGCGTGGCCGTGTTGCCGCTGCCGGCCACCCTGGCGGAGATGCGGGATATCTCGTTCATGGAGGCGCTTGGGCTGCTCAATCGCCTGCGCGCTTTTTTTGACCTGCAGGTGGTGGACCTGGGCGGCTTTAGCAATGTCGATTTCATGGCACACCTGGTCAAGGCCGCCGACATGGTGGTGTTGGTGGTGGACCAAAGCGTGGGCGCCATCGTCTCGGCCGCGGAGTTGCTCCAGGAGTTGAAGAAGCGCGAGGTGGAGCGCGATGACCTGCACTTGCTGGTCTCGCGCTTCGAGGCGCGCCTGGGCGTGGATGCCCAGCAGATCGCGCAGCGCCTGGAGGCGCCATCGGTTGGCACCTTGCCCGACCGGCGCGAGCCGCTGGTGCTGGCGCTCAACCGTGGCGTGGTGCTGGCCGATGACAGCCCCGCCGATCCCTATGTCCGTGCCATTGGCCAGTTGGTGGATCGGCTGGGATACCGTGCCGGCACTGCAAGCGAAGCTGGCTTGCTGGGCCGGGTAAAAGAAAAACTGCCCGAAGCGCTACGCGCCATGCGCGTGATACGCGCTGAGCGGGCTGGGAACTGACATGTCGCAAGCCATCGAATTCTCCGATAACTCCGCCGCGCCCTTTCCTGCTTCGCAGGAATTCCAGAACATCAAGGAAGCGGCCCATGAGCATCTGCTCACCCGCATCGAGGAGCTGGGCGCGGAGTTCGGCCGCTGGTCGCGAACCGCGATCAACCGCTTTGTCGACCTGGAGCTGGAGAGCTTCACGCGGCTGCGCCGCATTCCCATCAACGAGGCCGAGCTGCGTCAGATCGCCGAGGCGCTGACCAAGGAGCTGGCGGGCTTCGGCCCGATCGAGGACTTGCTTAACGACCCGGCGGTGGAAGACATCCTGGTCAACGGGCACCTGGACGTCTACGTCTCCCGGCACGGCGTGCTGGAGCGCATTCCCGTGCGCTTTGCCGATAGTGGGCATCTGCTGCGCATCGTGCGCCGCATCCTGGCGCCGATCGGGCGGCGGCTGGATGAGTCCAACCCCATGGTCGACGCACGCCTGCCGGATGGCGGGCGCATCAATGTGGTGATTCCCCCGCTGGCGCTGGCCGGCCCGGTGGTGTCGATCCGCAAGTTCCGCAAGGACCCGCTGACGCCCGCGGACCTGCAAGGCTTGGGCACCATGAGCCCCGAGGTCAACGAACTGCTCGAAGCTGCCGTAAAGGCGCGCTGCAACATCCTTGTCAGCGGCGGCACCAGCTCGGGCAAGACGTCGCTGCTCAATGCGCTGGCCACCTATGTGCCTGACGGCGAGCGTGTGATCACCATCGAGGACACGGCGGAACTGGCGCTCAACCATCCGCACGTGGTGCGGCTGGAGAGCCGCCCCGGCGGCTTCGAAGGCACGGGCGTGGTGTCGATCCGCGACCTGCTGCGCAACAGCCTGCGGATGCGGCCCGACCGCATCATCGTGGGCGAGGTGCGCGGCGGCGAGGTGCTGGAAATGCTGCAGGCCATGAGCACGGGGCACGATGGCTCCATGGGCACCATCCACTCGAGCAGCCCGCGCGAGTGCTTGTACCGCCTGGAGATGCTGGCCGGCTTTGCCGGCTTCCAGGGCAGCGAGGCCAGCCTGCGCCGGCAGATTGCCAATGCCATCGACTTTATCGTGCAGATCGGCCGGCTCTCCAATGGCAAGCGCCGCATCCTCTCGATCACGGAAGTCACTGGCCTTGGCGACAACATCATCTCGACCCAGGAGCTGTTCCGCCACGAGCCGTTCGTCGGCCCTGACGGCAACGAGGTAGACCGCTGGCTCTCGCTTGGCATCCTGCCGCATTCGCCCAAGCTGGCGCGCATGCGCCCGGCCAACTTTGGCCTGGACGACCGCTTCGATGTCTAGCGCAGCGCTGGTCGTTGCCGCGGCCGCTCTCGTTTTGCTGGGACTGGGCCTGCTGCTGCTGTCCAGCGCCAAGGCGCGCGCGCAGGAAGAGAGCGCACGCGCGTTCTTGCAAGCGCAGACCGAGCAGGTCAAGGCACGCTATGCGACTACGCCAGAGCCGCAAGCCGGCAAGAAGCAGCACGACTTGCGGCGCAAGTGGGCGGATTTCCTGCGCCGTGCGGACTTGGCGCCGACGCGGCGCACTTATGCGCTGTGGGGTGGTTCCATCATCGCCTTAGGGCTCGTGGGCGTTGCCATGGGCGGCTGGCTGGCCGCAGTGGCCGCGTTGTCGATCGGGGTGGCGATCCTTTATTTCATGCTCTGGAACCGAGCCCGTCGTACCGGGCAGAGACTTCGCCAGCAGTTGCCATCGTTTCTTGATGCGGTAGTCCGGATGATGAGCATCGGCAGCAGTGTGCCTTCGGCCTTTCAGGCTGCCATCGGCAACACCGAGGCGCCATTGCGCCAGTGCCTGGTGCAGGCCATCCACTTGCAGCGCGCAGGCAAGGAACTGGATCAGGCGGTCTTGCAGGTCGCGCGGATCTACCAGGTTGACGAACTGATGCTGCTGTCTTCCGTGTTGCGTCTCGCGGTGCGCTACGGCGGCCGCGCGGACATTGTCATGGAGCGTACCGCCGCCTTCATGCGAGACCGCCAGCAAGCGCAGCAGGAACTGCATGCGCTGTCGTCCGAGACGCGGTTGTCGGCCTGGGTGCTCGGCTTGCTGCCGATGGTGGTGGCCGGGTTGATGTTCGTGATGAATGCCGCCTACATCATGATGATGTGGCGCGACCCGGCCGGCAAGACGCTATTGCTGGTTGCCGTGATACTGGAAGTGATGGGAGCGGCCATGCTCTATCGCCTGGCCAAGTCGGTATAGGAACAAGGGACCATGGATAGCACTACCTTGATCTCTCTGAGCCTATGCGCGGCGGCCATCGGGCTAGCCGCCCTGGCCTTGCCGCTGGTGGGGCAATGGCGGCAACGTCGCCGCGCCGAGCGGACCATCGATGCCGCTCTCTCGCGACAGGCGGCCGCTGCCGCCGCCGTGCCGGATGCTCCCGCCACTGCTCCGGCCACGGCTCCGGCCAACGCCGCTGTGGCCCAAGGTGCCGGCGCTCGCATTGGTGCGCGGCTGGGCAGCCAGCTTGGCAAGCGCTTTGACCAGCGTTGGCTTGAGTCGCCTTTGGGCAAGGCCGTGGTGACGGCCGAAGAACAGCGCTTGCTTGAGCAGTGTGGCTTTTACGGTGACAAGGCCCGGGCCATATTTGGGGGACTGCGCCTGTCGTTACCGGCGGCGTTGGCGGCGGGAGTCTTTGCATGGCGATTGCCCACATCGGTGATGGGCGCAGCGATGTGGGCCTTCGTCACGTTCGCGGTGTTTTTCCTGGCGCCGAAATGGGCGTTGCGGCGTCGGGCCAGCAGCCGCATGCTGCGCCTGGAGGATGAGTTGCCTGTGCTGGTCGACATGCTGCGCCTGCTGCAGGGTGTGGGGTTGTCGATCGATCAGAGCCTGCAGGTGATCGTCGCGGAGTTCGGCAGCATGCTGCGCGTGCTTGGCCCTGAGCTGATGCGTGCCAACCAGCAGTTTGCTTCGGGCCGGTCGCGCGACCAGACGCTCCAGCGCATCGGGAAGCTGTTCGACAGCGAGGACCTGAAAAACCTGATCACCATGCTTAGCCAGGTGGATCGATTCGGCGGGGCCGTTCAGGAGCCGCTGCGGCAATTCGGCTTGCGCCTGCAGGAATCGCGCAAGGCGCGCATGAAAGAACAGGTGGGGAAGCTAACGGTGAAGATGACTGCGGTCATGGTGGTGACCATGCTGCCCGTATTGCTGATCATCACGGCCGGACCAGGCTTTTTGGGCGTGATAAGAATGCTGGCGCATATGTCGGGGGGATCGAAATGAACAAGCAAGACAAGTGCCCAGGAAGCGAGGCGGGATATCGATCGATTTGGCCCGCACGCGCTTTAACCGCCCTGGCATCGGCATTGGCCCTGGCGGTGTTATCTGGCTGCGGCGCCAGCCTGGCCACCCGCATGAGCGATCAGGCAGATGCCCAGGTCGAGCTGTCCAAACTGCGCGACAAGCAGGACCGGGCCATCTACGACGATAAGTCGGTCTACCTCGGCCTGATCGGCAAGATGCAGGAAGAGGGCCTGTACTTCGCGTCGCTCGCGCATATCGACGTCTACGAGAATCGCTTCGGCGTGTCGCCGGCGATGACGCTGATGCGCGCGGATGCGTTGCGCGAGACCAATCAGGATGCCGCTGCCGAGCAGGCCTATCGCAGCCTGGCTGGCACTTCGGTGCAGGCGCGCGCTTACCACGGCCTGGGCCTGATCGCCGGGCGCAGGAACGACTTTGCCGCCGCCGCGACAGCGTTCCAACTGGCAGCCGGTGCCGATCCCACCAATGCACAGGTGGCCAATGACCTGGGCTACGCGCTGATGCGCACTGGCGCGCTGCCTGAAGCGCGCGTGCCGGTGATGCAGGCCCTGCAGCTCGATGGCAAGAATCCGCGCGTGGTGAGCAACGCGGCGGTCTGGCTCGCAGCCGACGGCAAGCGTGAGCAGGCGGCGTCGCTGATGCAGCGGGCCGGCCTGCCCGAGGCAACGCGCAAGGCGGTGTTGCAGGAGGCGGAGCGGGTCCGGCGCGCGAGCACGCAACGCGAGCGCGTGGCCGCGCAGCAGGCCGTGGCGCAGACCGCGCCACAATCGGCCCGGCTTGCCGCCGCCGGCACACCCGGCCCGAACCATCAGCGCCTGACCGACATCATCCAGGCCACGCCATGAGAGATCGCTGGATGGCACAAGCTCGCAATACCCGATACCCGTTGTCCGCGCCGACGGCACCAACCCAGGAGATTTCCATGAACCAGACCGGAACAAGAAGCCTGCGTGGCCATGCCCGGCGCAGCGGACTGGCGCTTGTGATCGCCATGCTCGGGCTGGGCGCCTTCCCCGCCGGAGCCCAGACGGACGCGCCTGCAACCCCCTCGGCGCGACCGGCCCGGCAAGAGATTGGCCCGCATACCCGCGGCATCCTCGAGATCCAGCGCAGCGGCGCGCAGGCGGGCGAGCTGCAGGTGTTGCGTGGGGAGCAGGCTGCCCTGTCCTACCAGCGCTACATGGCGACGTTCACGTATCCGATCCCCGAGTTCTATACGGGCCAGGCGGGATCGAAAAATGGTTCCGGCGGTGGCGCAGGGCAGGGAGTGGCAGGCCGATGAGTCGCTGCTGCTCGCATCTCGTCGCTGGGCGCCGACGCGGGCAGCGCGGTGCCATCGGTGTGCTTGGCGCCCTGCTGCTGGCAACGGTTGCGATCGGTTCGCTGGTTTCGATCGATGTTGGCCATGTGTTCTACCGGCAGCGCCAGTTGCAAAAGATCGCCGACATGGCCGCGCTGGCCGGCGCGCAGCAGCTCAAGCAAGCCGCGGCTGCCGCCACCGTGTCGGCCAATGTGCTGAGCGCCACGCAGTCGGCGGGCACGCAGAATGACTACGCCGGCACCGCGACTGCCAATTGCAGCGCGGCGGGCAGCAGCGATGCCGATGGCATGCGGGTCTGCCTGGGCGTATGGGATCCGGCTTACAGCACCGGGAGCGACACCGTACGGCACTTCAACGCCGGCTACGACACCACCAAGCTATCGGCAAACGCGGTGCAGGTGGTCGTGACCCAGACCGTGCCGATCCTGTTCGTGATTCCCGGCAGCGCGTCGCGCCAGTTGCGCGCGGAGGCGATTGCCAATGCGAGTCCGCCGGTGGCGTCGTTTTCGGTAGGTAGCGGGTTGCTGGACGTCAATACCGGTAGCAGTGTGCTCGGCAGTTTGCTGGGGACTTCGGTGCAGCTGTCCGTTTTGGACTGGCAAGGCTTGCTCAACGCCAATGTCACGCTTGACCAGTTGCGCCTGAAGCTGGGTGTTGGCACCATTGACGACTTGCTGAAGACATCGCTGTCGATCCAGCAGTTCTATGCGCTCGTGCTGGGCGCGGCCGGCAAGGATTCGCTGCTGTCCACGGCGCTGGGCAGTCCGCCTACGCAACTTGGGTTGAGCGGGGTCAAGGCTAACGTGGGACTGGGCCAGTTGCTGAACCTGGGCGTGCTGGCGCCGGCGGCGTCGTCAGCGGCGGACGTGGCGCTGAACGTGGCGCAACTGCTGATGCTCGGGGCGCAGGTTGCCAATGGCAATTCGGCGATCCAGGTGAATGTGCCTAATCTCAGCGTGCCCGGCCTTACCAGTATCGGCGCCAAGCTCTATGTCGTGCAGCCACCCGTGATGGCAGTGGGCCCCGCGCGCCAGCTGAGTCCCGGAGTCTGGCAGACTTCCGCGCACACGGCCCAGGTGGGGTTGCGACTCGATGCCGGAATCAGTATTGATGTGGCCAGCTTGGCCGGCGTTGGCATCAACGTGCCACTCTACGTTGAAGTCGCGGCGGCCACGGCCTCATTGCAGGGCATTCAGTGCGCGGCCGCAAAGGCGGATTGCCGTGCCACATTGGGGGTGAACACAGGCTTGGTCAAGGCATGCCTTGCCGCAGCCTCCGGCAGCGGCTGCGCGTCGGGCCCTGTCACCTTGGTCAACACCGGGATTAGTCTTCTCGGTACGGGGGTGAGCATCATCGCCAGCGGCAGTGCGCGAACCGGCGCGGTCAGCGTCAACAGTTCGACTGTCAGCATGGCACCAGGCACAACGACTCGGGTCGGGACACCCCAACCACTCACAGGGGTCCTGGTCGATGTTGTGGGTAACCTGAACCTGACGGTCGCCGTCAAGGTACTCTGGCTCGACCTATTGAACGTCCCATTGCCGCTAGCTGGTCTGCTTACGCCCTTGTTCTCTGCTTTGGACAGCGTGCTTGGCCCGCTCCTAGGCGCACTAGGCATCCAGCTAGGCTACGCCGACATCTGGATGCAAGGAATCGACTGCAACAACGCCGAGCTGGTGTTCTGAGCCATGCAGCAGGCTAATCGCTATACGGCGGAAGACAGATGAAGACAGATCGCTGGGCTTACGAGAGCCTTGAAGTTTATGTATGGGAAGGCAAGTCTGACATTGCCGACCGGGTGGCGCGTTTCCTGTCGCCGCTTGGGGTGGACGTGATCCGCGCCGGCGCGCTGGAGGCCTTGCCCGCGGAGCCGCGGCTAAAGCCGTGCGTGGCAGTCATCAGTGTCTCGGTGATCGGCGCGGCGAAGTTCACCGCGCTGGACTGGGAGGCGGCCCACGGCATGCCCGTGGTGTGGGTGGCGGCGCCGGGGCGCGAGACCGATCCGGGGCGCTTTCCCGCGGAGTACGCGCATATCCTGGCCGACGATTTCACGGGGCCTGACCTGCGCAACCAGATCGGCAAGCTGCTGCCGCAATTGCTGGCGGCGGCTGAGCCGGCGAACGCGGTGGCGGATCTGGTGGCGGAGTCGCCCGCCATGCAGCAGTTCCTGTCGCAGGTGGAGACCTTCGCGGATTTCGGCAGCAACGTGATGCTGTATGGCGAGACCGGCGCGGGCAAGGAGCGGATCGCGCAGCGCTTTCACGAGCGCAACAACATTTATGGCAAGGGACCGTTCGTTGCCGTGAATTGCGGAGCGATTCCCGATGGCTTGTTCGAGTCGCAGTTCTTCGGTCATGCCAAGGGCGCGTTTACCGGCGCCATGTTCGCGCACCGCGGCTTCTTCGAGCAGGCCAACGGCGGCACGCTGTTCCTGGATGAAATCGGTGACCTGCCGATGTTCCAGCAGGTCAAGCTGCTGCGCGTGCTGGAGGAGAGCGCGCTGACCCGGCTGGGCTCGACCATGCCGGTCAAGCTGGATTTCCGCCTGGTCGCGGCCACCAACAAGGATCTGCGCGAGGCCGTGTCGCAGGGCCGCTTCCGTGCGGACCTGTATTTCCGGCTGGCGGTGATCGAGCTGCGCCTGCCCAGCCTGGAGGAGCGGGGCGCCGTCGACAAGGTGGCGTTGCTGGTGTCGTTCCTCAAGCAGATGCTTGGGCAGTCAGGGCTGGACGCATTGCCGCCCGTGCCTGACTGGCTCAAGGGCGCGGTGGGCACGGCGTTCTTCACGGGGAATGTGCGCGAGCTGCGCAACCTGGCCGAGCGCATCGGCATTACCGTGCAGCAGACCGGGCATTGGGACGAGGCGCGGATCCGGCCTTTGTTCCGCAGCCTGCGCCCGGGTGCGTTCGACAGCAGCGAGCGCACGGCCGACTGGCGCGGCGAGACCGAGGAGCGCCGCCGCATCGTGGCCGCGCTGGATGCCAATAGCTGGCGGCGCCAGGATACGGCGGCCAGCCTGGGCATCAGCCGCAAGGTGCTGTGGGAGAAGATGCGCAAGTTCCAGATCGCCGACAACGAGGCCGAGCCGGCGTGAATTGGCCCCCGTCATGGCACGGGCGCGCTGCGCCTCAGAACGTCTTCTTGCCGCCCTGGTAAGCGCTGACGATGCGGTTCATTTCCGCCAGCAGCGCGGCGCTCTCGCCGTGCAGCGTGCGCGCGATGCCTTGCATGTAGCCGAGCAGTTCCTGCTTGGCGGCTTCGGCGAAGTCCATGGTCACTGCCTGGTCCTCGTACAGCAGCACGTACGAGCGGGCGAAGCCGTACAGCAGGAAGTAGGCCGCCGCGTGTGCGGGGTCGGCGTCGATCAGCTCGCGCGTGGCTTTCTTCACCGTCACGAAAGCGTCGGTGCCGGGGAGCGAATCCTGGAATTGCTGGAGGGTGGTTTCAAGCGTCATGGCGCAATATCGGTTAGTGAAAACGGGTTCGGTACGTCAAATGAAAAATGGCTGCATGGCGGGCGGATCGTGCCCGCTCATACGCTGTTCAACATGCGCCGCAGCAGCGCGGCGCCATCGCGCCCCTTGTAGGCGCGCTGCCATAGGTCATTGACCATGGTGGTGTAAAGCCGTACCGCCTCGGGCGCCGCGGTCACGGTGGCGATCCCGGTGGACACGTTGGGAAATTCGCCAAAACGAAACGGGCTGGTGGCCACATAAGCCTTGCCGGGCCGCTCGAAGACCTGGAAGGTCGCGTTGGGCATGCTGCCGTCGACGATGCCGATCTGCAGGCCGATGGGCTGCGCGTCGAGCAGGTCGATCACGCGTTCGATCTCGCGCCGGGCTGCCAGCGAGCGCTCCATGCGCACCGCGGGCGGCAGGTCCAGCCGTCCCACCAAGCCAAAATGCACGAAGCGCTCCAGCGAGCGCAGGTCGATCAGGCTGGTGATGGGCGGCACGCTGCGCGCGAACGATTGCTTGCGCTCTTCCAGCAGGTCCAGCAGGGCGTCGATGGTTGTGGCTGGCGCCGGCTGCGGGCTCTCCGCCAGCATCTGGCGCAGGTGGCCGGCGTAATCGGGCGAGGTCAGCAGGTAGGAGATCGGTTCGAAATGGGCCAGGATGCGCGTTGCGCCGTGCTCGAGCTGGCGCATGCGCTCGATATACGCCACGGCCGAGTAGTAGTACTCGGACTCGACCCCCAGCATGGACGCCAGCGACGTGCCGAGCAACTGGGCGAGACGGCCAAGGGTCTCGATCTTGACGATGTCGCCCTTCTCCATGCGATAGATCGCGGCCCGCGATACGCCGAGCTGTTCGGCGATGGCTTCCGCGCGCATCCCCGCGCCTAGACGGTACGCGCGCAGGCGATTGCCGATTTCAACGAAATCAACCATTGGGCCGGCAGCGATCGGAGCGTCCATCCTCGGGGAATCTCAAAAAGAAGACAAGGCCCATCCTAGCATGGGCCGTGGCCGGATGGCGAGGGATGGCGAGAGAAGCATCGTCTCGGAATGCCATGCTGCCGCGCATCTCCGCGTTCAAGGCATCCGTGCTTCCGGACGATCTACCCACGCCGGCCGGATGAACCGGATCATCCGCACTTTGTGCATCAATGTGCCTTTGATGCTGGATTGTGGTGCATGAAGAAACCATTAGTGCCCTCGGCAGTCTCGTAAACGAGACTTGGCTAGTTTTTTGGATGGCATGTATATTGCGATCCGCATCATGAGGCCGGCAACCCGCTGGTTTCCCGCGTCACGCTTGCCACACCAAAGGAGCGCCTAAGGCGCCAGAAAAGGAATCCGATGAAGAAGTCCCTCGCCACGGCGCTGTCCGCCGCCGTCACGATCGTCACTACCGCCACGCTGACCCTCGCCGTAGCGCCTGCCCAGGCGGCTGGTTATCCGGACCGGCCTATCACCATCGTCGTGCCCTACGCCGCCGGCGGCAGCAACGACCTGGTGGCGCGCGTGCTGAGCCAGCGCCTTGGCCAGGACCTGGGTGTATCGGTGGTGGTGGACAATGCGCCGGGCGCCAGCGGCACCATCGGCGCGCTCAAGACCATCAATGCGCCGGCCGACGGCTATACGTTGCTGCTGGGTTCCAACAGCGAAATCTCGATCGCCAAGCTGACCAACCCGAAGATCAAGTACGACGGCCAGCGGGATCTCGTGCCCTTGCGCATGGTGGGCTCGCAGCCCATGGTGCTGGTGTCCGGCGCGCATTCCGGCATTCAGGGCGTGGCGGGTTTCCTGGCGCTGGCCAAGAGCAAGAAGCCGGTGAACTATGGCACCTCGGGCATCGGCACGCCGCTGCATCTGTCGGGAGAGCTGATCCGCGGCGCCAGCAAGGTCGATATGACCCACGTGCCGTACAAGGGCGGCGCGCCGGCCATCGCCGACCTGATGGCAAACCAGATCGAGCTGGGCGTGCTGGTGCTGTCGACGGCGCTGCCGCAGATCAAGTCGGGCAAGCTGCAAGCGATTGGCGTGACCTCGGCCACGCGCTCGCATGCCGCGCCCAATATCCCGGCACTGGCGGAGAACAAGGTCCTGGCCAATGTGGACATGCGCCTGTGGTTTGGCTTGTTCGCGCCGGCCAACACGCCCAAGGCGGTGACCGACAAGCTGACGGACGCGCTGGCTCGCGCCATCAACGCGCCGGAAGTGAAGAGCAAGCTGACCGAATCGGGTGTCGACATCGATGCGAAGGACGCCGCCGCTTTCCGCAGCTTTATCGCCAAGGAAACCGAGTCGTACCGCAAGATCGTGAGCGAAGCCAATATCCAGGAATAACCCGGATTCCAGGCTTCCAGACGTCAGTGCGGCGATGCCCTGGTGCCTACGGCCCGGGCATCGCCGTTTTTGCGCTCGGATCTTGGCGGCCATTTCAGAAGGATGCTGGCGTCGTTGCGCGGCCTTGGCCGATCCACTTGTACTGTCTGCGGCCGCGCACCTGGCCAGCCCATTGTGCCGGAGGCGGTGCTTTTGCACTGGCTCGGCGCCTATGGTGGAGAGTGCCGGCTGAACCGAAGCTGAATGACGGCTGGGCAACGTTATGATGGCGCCTGCCGCCGCAGTCCGCTCCGGTCCGTCCATACACTGCTAGGGATTCACATTGCGTTTTCTTCACACTGCCGACTGGCATCTCGGGCGCGTATTCCACGCGCGCAGCCTGCTTGAAGACCAGGCCTGGATGCTTGACCAATTTGTTGCGCTGGTGCGCGAGCGCCGGCCGGATGCGGTGCTGATCGCCGGGGACGTGTATGACCGCGCGGTGCCGCCGCCCGAGGCCGTGGCGCTGCTGGACGACGTGCTGGCCCGCATCGTGGCGGATGCCGGCATTCCGGTGGTGATGATCGCGGGCAATCACGACAGCGCCCAGCGGCTTGGTTTCGGCGCGCGGCTGCTGACGGCGCAGGGTTTGCATGTGGCCGGCATCACCGAGCGCGATGCCACCTGCGTGACCTTGTCCGATGCCCATGGCGAAGTAAGGATCTACGCCTTGCCCTATGCCGAGCCCGCAACCGTGCGCGACGCCTTCGACATGGAGGTGCCAGGGCACGAGGCGGCGTTGGCGGCGCGCCTGGACGCGATCCGCGCCAGCCATCCGGCGCAGGCGCGTTCGGTGGTGGTGGCCCACGCTTTCGTGATCGGTGGCGAGGCCAGCGAATCCGAGCGGCCGCTGTCGGTTGGCGGCAGCGGCGCCGTTGCCGCCAGCGTGTTCGACGGCTTCGACCTGGTCGCGCTTGGCCACCTGCATCGCCCGCAGACCTTCGGCCAGCGCATCCACTACGCCGGCTCCTTGCTGAAGTACTCGCTGTCCGAAGTCACGCATGCCAAGTCGGTCTCGCTGATCGAACTGGCGGCCGATGGCGCGGTCAGCATCGAGCCGATCGCGCTGACGCCCCGGCGCGACCTGCGCATCGTCGAAGGGCAACTGGCCGATCTGCTGGCGCAAGGCGCGGCAGACCCGCGGCGCGATGACTACATCCACGCGGTGTTGACCGACAACGGCGCCTTGCTCGATCCGATGGCGCGCCTGCGCCAGGCTTATCCCAATGCGCTCGCCATCGAGCGCGCCGTGCTGGCGCGTTCGGGCGAGGCCGGGGCGGCAGGCCAGCGCCTGCGTCAGCTCGATACCGGCGAGCTGTTCGCCAACTTCTTCAAGGAGGTGGCGGACGAAGCGCTGGACGACGATAAGCGCCGCGTGCTCGACCAGGTGCTTGAGGGCATCGCCCGCGCCGACCGGGAGTCCGCATGAGACCGCTGCGCCTGAAACTGCAAGCCTTCGGCCCCTTTGCCGCCAGCGAGGAAATCGACTTCACCCGGCTAGGTGAGCGGGCATTCTTCCTGATCCACGGCCCCACCGGCGCGGGCAAGACCACCTTGCTCGACGCGATCTGCTTTGCGCTCTACGGTGACACCTCTGGCGGCGAGCGCAGCGCGCAGGACATGCGCAGCGCCAACGCCGATCCGGCCTTGCGCACGGAGGTGACGTTCGAGTTCAGCCTGGGTGGCCAGCGCTACCTGGCCACGCGTTCGCCTGCGCAGGAGCGGCCCAAGCTGCGTGGCGAGGGCACCGTCAAGGAAACGCCCAAGGCCCAGCTCGATGTCATGGGTGACGCGGGCTGGACCAGCAAGGCGAGCCAGCCCAACAAGGTCGATGACTTCGTGCGCAACCTGCTGGGCTTCGACAGCAGCCAGTTCCGCCAGGTGATCGTGCTGCCGCAGGGGCGCTTTCGCGAATTGCTCACGGCGGATTCCAAGAGCCGCCAGGCCATCCTCGAGCGGCTGTTCCACACCGAGCTGTACCGGCGCGTGGAGGAACTGCTCAAGGGGCAGGCGGCCGGCATCCGCCAGGAAGCCGAGCGCCTGCGCATCGAGCAGACGGCGTTGCTGCAGCAGTATCAGTTGGCGTCCGTGGACGCGCTGCGGGAGCAGGCTGCGGGGTTGCAGGCCCAGCTGGCCGAACTGCGGCAGCGCGATGTGGCCGCGCGCACCGCGCTGGAGGTGGCCACGCTGGCAACCAGGCAGGGCGAGCAGACGGATGCCCGCCTGCGGGAGCAGCGCGATACCGAGACGGCCCATGCCGCACTGATGGCGCAGCGGCCCGAGATGGAGGCGCAGCGCCAGCGCCTGCAGGCCGCACGCCGTGCCATGCAGGTGCAGCCGTTCGAGCAGCATCTGGGGCAGGCCGTGCAGGAACACCAGCAGGCGCAGCAAGCGCTGGCCGCGGCAAGCGCGCGGTCCGCCGCTTGCGCCGCGCTCTCGGCCACCGCCGCGGCGGGGCTTGAGGCCGAAGCGGCCCGTGCCGGCGAGCGCCAGGCAGCGCAAAAGCAGGTGACGGAGCTGGAGGCCATGTTGCCGCAGGCGCAGCGGCTCGGCGTGCTGCAGCAGGAGTTGGCGGCTGCAGCACGCCAGCAGGCGCAAGCGGGTGCGGCCCATGCCGGGGCGCTGCAGGCGCAGCAGCAAGTTACCGCCACGTTGCGCCAGGCTGAGGCCGGCCTGGCGCAGGCGCAGGAAGGCGCGCGCGGGCTGGAGACGATCCAGCTCAAGCTGGCCGGCCTGGCGCAGCAGGCAACCACGCTCGACAAATACGCCGCCACGCTGGCGCAATGCGAACAAGCGGGCCGGCAGGCCGACGTCGACCAGCGCGCCGCGCGGCAAGCCGCCACGCAGCAGGCGGCAAGCCTGGCGCGCCTGCGCGAGACGGAGCAGGCCTGGCGGGCCGGGCAAGCCGCGCGGCTGGCGGCCGGCTTGCAGGATGGCCAGGCGTGCGCTGTCTGCGGGAGCACGGCGCACCCGCGACTGGCGCAGCACGTCGATGCACTGGTCAGCGACGAGGCCCTGGACCTGGCCCGCGAGGCCGCGCGGCTTGCCGACCAGGCGGCGCAGGGCGCGGCCAGCCGTGCGCAGGGCGCGCTGCTGGCCGCCACGCACCGGCAGGAACAATTGGATGAACTGCGCGAAGCGGCGGGAGCGGTGGGCATGCCCGAGGGCGCCGCGCAAGACCCGGCGGCGGCCAGGCAGCAGCTCGCCGGCGCCATCCAGGCGCTGCGCCAGCAGCAACAGGCGGCACAGGCGGCCGCCGGCCGCTGCCAACTTCTGGCCACGGAAGTCGAGCGGCAGCAAGCCGCCCTCACGGCAGCCGAGGCGGCCATTCGTGCCGCCGACGCCGCAGCGCAGGATGCAGGCCAGCGTCACGCCAAGCTCCAGGGCGAATGGCAGGCTGCCAGCGCGCAGGTGCCGCCGGACCGGCGCGAGCCGGAGCGGCTGACCGCTGCGCTGGCACAGGCGCGCCGGGACCTTGCCGCGCGCGAAGCCGCGCTGGCCGCCGCGCAGGCAGCTGACAAGCAGGCCGGCGTGGGGCTGGCGGCAGCCCTGGCCGCGCAAGCCGCCGCGCAAGCGAGCCTCGCCACCCACGCAACGCGGCAGACGCAGGCGGACACCGCCTTCGCGAGCGCGCTGGAGCAAGCTGGCTTTGTCAGCCGCGAGGCCTACGCCGAGGCGCGCATGCCGGGCGCGCAGATGGAGCAGGCCGAAGCCCAGGTCAATCGCTTCGACCTCGACCTGGCCGCTGCCGGCGATCGCCGTGAGCGCGCCGCCATCGCCGCGCGCGATCTTGCCCCGCCGGATCTTGCCGCGCTGCGCCAGGCGCAGGCGGACGCCGCCGGCGCGCTCGAGGCCCTGGTCCGGCAGCAGGCCGACCTGCACCGCAGCCGCGAGAACCTGCTGCAATGCCAGCAGCGGCTGGATGCCTTGGCCAGCAAGGGCGCGGACATCGAGCGCAGCTACGCCGTGCTTGGCCGCCTGGCCGAAGTGGCCAACGGCAACAATCCGCGCCGCATGACATTCCAGCGCTTCGTGCTGGCCACCTTGCTCGACGAGGTGCTGGAAGCTGCCTCGCTGCGGTTGATGCGCATGAGCCGCAACCGGTATGAACTGCAGCGCGTGCGCCAGCAGGGCGACCAGCGCACCGCCGGCGGCCTGGACCTGGAGGTGTTCGACCACGACACCGGCATGGCGCGCCCGGCCAATACCTTGTCCGGTGGCGAGGGCTTCCTGGCCTCGCTCTCGCTCGCGCTGGGGCTGGCCGATGTGGTGCAGTCGCGCGCGGGCGGGATCCAGCTCGATACCTTGTTTGTCGACGAAGGCTTCGGCACGCTCGATCCCGAGAGCCTGGACTTTGCCATCCGCACCCTGATCGACCTGCAGCACGCCGGGCGGCTAGTGGGCATCATTTCCCACGTGGCCGAGCTGCGCGAGCGCATCGATGTGCGGCTGGAGATCCGGGCGGGGGCCGGCGGCAGCCGGGCGGAGCTGCAATTGCCGTAGCGGCCCGGAACCACCTCAGCGGGGCCTGAAGAGCGTAAGCTGTCCGATGTTCCGGGCCGCCGCGGCCCCGTTGGCAAGCTAGCTTTCAACTGCCCTACGGTTGTGGCCGGCTAACGCACAAGCGATTTGCCGGCGCCTTGACCACCCGCGGACAGGGGGTGTAACCTGTTCATTCTGCGAATTGAAGTTCGCAATTAGAACAAACCACAACAACAAGAAAAACCAAAGTCTGTTGGATTCGTTTCCGGCGGTGCGCCTTTTGCAAGCGGAGGGCACCCAAGCCGGATGGCTCTTCCGGCAGGACTGTCCGGAGACAGCGTTTGCGCGCCGCCTGATTTCCCTCCTTGGCGGCCGGTTCCGGATAGTTCGTCCGGACTCTCGGAACTGGAACGCAAGTGATCAACAAGCTATTCGACTCGGTGGAATCGGCCATGGCCGATATCCAGGACGGCGCCACCATCCTGATCGGTGGCTTCGGCATGGCAGGCATGCCGGCGGAGCTCATCGATGCCCTCATCGCCCAGGGCGCCCGCGACCTCACCATCGTCAACAACAACGCCGGCAATGGCGACACTGGCCTGGCCGCGCTGCTCAAGACCGAGCGCGTGCGCAAGATCATCTGCTCCTTCCCGCGCCAGGCCGACTCCTACGTCTTTGATTCGCTCTACCACGCCGGCAAGATCGAGCTGGAACTGGTGCCGCAGGGCAACCTGGCCGAGCGCATCCGCGCCGCCGGCGCCGGCATCGGCGGCTTCTTCACCCGCACCGCCTATGGCACGCCGCTGGCCGAGGGCAAGGAAACCCGCATCATCGACGGCCAGGGCTACGTCTACGAGACGCCCATCCATGCCGACTTCGCCCTGATCAAGGCGCTGCGCGCCGACCGCTGGGGCAACCTGACCTACCGCAAGACCGCGCGCAACTTCGGCCCGATCATGGCGATGGCCGCCAAATGCCCCATCGTGCAGGTCAGCGAGATCGTCGAACTCGGCGAGCTGGACCCGGAACACATCGTGACCCCGGGGTTGTTCGTCAAGCGCGTCGTCAAGGTCGACGGCGCCAGCCAGGCCGCTGCCTGAGCGCCAAGGAGATCCAGAATATGCAACGCCTGACCCGCGATCAGATGGCCGCCCGCGTGGCCAAAGACATTCCCGACGGTGCCGTGGTCAATCTCGGCATCGGCCTGCCCACCCTGGTTGGCAATCACCTGCCAGCCGACCGTGAAATCCTGCTGCACAGCGAGAACGGCCTGCTCGGCATGGGCAAGGCCCCCCCCGCCGGCGAAGAAGACGGCGACCTGATCAACGCCGGCAAGCAGCCGGTCACGATCAAGCCGGGCGGCTCGTATTTCCACCATGCCGACTCCTTCGCCATGATGCGCGGCGGCCACCTCGATTTTTGCGTGCTGGGGGCTTTCCAGGTCTCGGTGAAGGGCGACCTGGCCAACTGGCATACCGGCGCGCCGGGCGCGATTCCCGCTGTGGGCGGCGCGATGGACCTGGCGATCGGCGCCAAGGAGGTGTTCGTGATGATGGAACACCAGACCAAGCAGGGCGAGAGCAAGATCGTGGCGGAATGCACGTATCCGCTGACCGGCATGACCTGCGTCACGCGCATCTATACCGATCTGGCGACCATCGACGTCACGCCCGACGGGCTGGTGGCGCGCGACCTGGTCGAAGGCCTGTCCTTCGACGAACTGCAACGCCTGACCGGCGTGCCGCTCAAGCAGGGCGCTTCTGCCTGACTACCCGAGTGTTGGCCTGACCGGTGGGGCCAGCCCCGGCGAGCACGCTTCCAAGCTTCCCGTTTTCACGATCACGAACAAGCAAGAGAGAGAGACAACCATGACCGAAGCCTTCATCTGCGACGCCATCCGTACCCCCATCGGCCGCTACGCCGGCAGCCTGTCCGGCGTGCGCCCGGACGACCTGGGCGCGGTGCCGCTCAAGGCCCTGATGGCACGCAACCCGAACCTGGACTGGTCCGCCATTGACGACGTGATCTACGGCAATGCCAACCAGGCCGGCGAAGACAACCGGAACGTAGCGCGTATGTCGCTGCTGCTGGCCGGCTTGCCGCAAAGCGTGCCGGGCGCCACCATCAACCGCCTGTGCGGTTCGGGCATGGACGCTACCGGCACCGCCGCGCGCGCGATCAAGTCAGGCGAAGCCGGCCTGATGCTCGCCGGCGGCGTGGAAAGCATGAGCCGCGCCCCGTTCGTGATGGGCAAGGCCACCAGCGCCTTCTCGCGCGATGCGCAGATTTTCGACACCACCATCGGCTGGCGCTTCATCAACCCGGCGATGCGCGCGGCTTACGGCGTGGACTCGATGCCCGAGACCGCCGAGAACGTCGCCACCGACTACAAGATCAGCCGTGAAGACCAGGACCTGATGGCCCTGCGCAGCCAGGAAAAGGCATCGCGCGCGCAAGCCGACGGCACGCTGGCGCAGGAAATCACCGCGGTCACGATCGCCCAGAAGAAGGGCGATCCGCTGGTGGTGGAGCGCGACGAGCACCCGCGTGCCACCAGCATGGAAGCACTGGGCAAGCTGCGCGGCGTGGTTCGCGCCGATGGCACCGTGACCGCCGGCAATGCCTCGGGCGTGAATGACGGCGCCTGCGCCATCCTGCTCGCCAGCGAAGCCGCGGCCCGCCAGCACGGCCTGACGCCCAAGGCTCGCATCGTTGGCATGGCAACCGCTGGCGTGGCGCCGCGCGTGATGGGCATCGGCCCGGCACCGGCTTCGCAAAAGCTGCTCAAGCAGCTCGGCATGACCATCGACCAGATGGACGTGATCGAGCTGAACGAAGCGTTCGCCGCGCAAGGCCTGGCCGTGCTGCGCGAACTCGGCGTGGCCGACGACGACGCACGCGTCAACCCGAATGGCGGCGCGATCGCACTGGGCCACCCGCTCGGCATGAGCGGCGCCCGCCTGGTCACCACCGCCATGTACCAACTGCACCGCACCGGCGGCCGCTACGCGCTGTGCACGATGTGCATTGGCGTGGGCCAGGGCATCGCCATGGTGATCGAGCGCGTCTGATCGTCAGCTGCCTGACCGTTTGACGCCCGGGCGCCCGCGGGTTTCGGCTCGCGGGCGCCGTGCGCTAAAGAATGCCGCGCGGCTGCCGTTAGTACCCGGTGGAAGTGCAGGCTGACGAAGTTTTCCAACGCAAAGAAGCAGCGCGACAGGGCCGACTGGCTCGCCGGCTCTCGTCGCATCCTCTTCAGCATGACCCGGTGCCTCTTGCCGGTCGGAGTATGTGATGTCTCTTCCCGTTGCCACGCTCGTTACCGGCGCCAGTTCCGGTATCGGCCGCGCCATCAGCGAAATGCTGCTGGCCGATGGCGTGACCCAGGTGGTCAATGTCGACTATGTCGCCCCCGCCTGGTCCCATCCCAACATGACGTTTGTCCAGGCTGACCTGACCAATGCCGACGCGACCCGCGCCGCGGCCGAGCAGGTGACCTCGCGCTTTGCCGTGACCCGGCTGGTCAACAATGCCGGCGCCACCCGCCCCGGCACGGCCGACACGGCGCGCGTCGAAGACCTGGACTACGTGGTTGGCCTGCACTTGCAAGCCACCCTGCTGCTGACCCAGGCCTGCCTGCCCGCGATGCGCGCGGCACGCTTTGGCCGCATCGTGAACATGGCTTCGCGCGCGGCGCTGGGCAAGCCGGAACGCGTGGTGTATTCCGCCACCAAGGCCGGCCTGATCGGCATGACGCGCACGCTCGCGATGGAACTCGGCGGCGACGGCATCACGGTCAATGCCGTGGCGCCTGGCCCGATTGCTACCGACCTGTTCCGCAAGAGCAACCCCGAAGGCAGCGAGCAGACCAAGCGGATCCTCGCCAGCATCGCGGTCAAGCGCATGGGCACCCCGGAAGACGTGGCTCGCGCCTCGATGTTCTTCCTGTCGCCGGAGAATGGCTTCGTGACCGGCCAGGTGCTTTATGTGTGCGGTGGCACCACCCTCGGCGTCGCACCCGTGTAGTCCCGCGGCACGACCGGTGCAAAACGCGCACCCGTCATCACGCCGCAGCATTTAGTCCGTAGAAAACAAAAAAAGATGGCCCGCGCCACAAGCGCGGGCTTACAGCGATTTATCCTGGAGCAAACATGAAATCCCATTCCCAAGCTCGCACCCCGCACAACAGCGCGCGCCGTCGCCTGCTGGCTGCCGGTGTGGCATTGGCCGCCACCTTCGGCGGCATGACCAGCGCGGCCTACGCACAAGGCAACTATCCGACCAAGCCGATCACCATGATCGTGCCGTTCTCGGCCGGCGGCACCACCGACATCCTGGCGCGCATCGTCGGCCTGCAGCTGGGCAAGGCGCTCGGCCAACCGGTGGTGATCGACAACCGTCCGGGCGCGGGCGGCAACATCGGCGCATCGATCGCGGCCAAGGCGCCGGGCGATGGCTACACCCTGTTCATGGGCACCATCGGTACCCACGCCATCAACCAGTCGCTTTATTCCAAGCTGCCGTTCGATCCGGTCAAGGATTTCGCGCCGATCTCGCGCGTGGCGATGGTACCGAACATCGTGGTGGTGAACCCCAAGGTGCCGGTCAACAACATCAAGGAACTGATCGCCTACGTCAAGGCCAACCCGGACAAGCTGTCGTACGGTTCGTCGGGCAGCGGCTCGTCGATGCACCTGTCGGGCGAGTTGTTCAACTCGATGACCGGCCTGCATATCCAGCACATCCCGTACAAGGGCAGCGCCCCGGCGGTCAACGACCTGCTGGGTAACCAGATCGGCTTGATGTTCGACAACATGCCGTCGTCGTACCCGCACGTGAAGGCCGGCAAGCTGCGCGCCATCGCCGTGACTTCGGCCAAGCGCTCGCCGGCACTGCCGAACGTGCCGACCGTGGCCGAATCCGGCGTGCCGGGCTATGAGGCGACGTCCTGGTTTGCGCTGTACGCCACCGGCGGCACGCCGCAGCCGATCGTCGACCGCCTGAATGCGGAAGTGGTGAAGATCCTGGCCATGCCGGAAGTGAAGAAGCAGATGGCCGACCAGGGTGCGGAGCCGCATCCCGAGAAGCCGGCCGAACTGGCCGCTTTCATGAAGACCGAGACCGCCAAGTGGGCCAAGGTGGTGAAGGCTTCGGGCGCCACGGTGGACTGATCGATCCCAGCCCGGTCGCCCTGGCCCGGACTTCTGGCCCGGGCCGATGACAGTAAAAAGGCCGGCCCTTCGGGGCCGGCCTTTTTACGTGGGCGCGCTTGACGTGTGAGCGCGCACAGGACAGAAAAAAGCCCGCGGTAGCTTGCGGGCCCAATCCTGGCCCACACACAGGGCAGGAGGAGACAGGGGGAAACATTGGCAGGAGACGGTGCACGGCGCACGCCGCGCATCAGCCGTCAGGCCAGGCTGTACTTGACAACCTGTTCTTCCACGCCCACAAAGCGCACCAGCTGGCGCAAGCCGCTGGCGTACTCCTTGATATGGTGCCCGTCCGGCGTATCCGGCAGGCGGTAGTACACGGGCATCGTTGTCGCCGGCGCGGGCTGGCTGGTGGCTTGGGGCCCATCGGCCTCCCACGGGACATCCCGGTCTTCGGCGAAATCTGTTCGTCCTGGCATGGACCACTCCTGGTGAATGACTGGCATGGCTGTGCCGTGGCCGAGAACCGGCAACAGGCATGCGGAATGACTATGTCTGCAAATGTATTGCACCCTGCCGAAAAATGCTATTTAGCATTTTTTAGATCTGCATCAGCGTTGTCGTCGCCTTGTCATTTTTCGTGTGTCCAACCGCCGGAAACTGGCGGTATCCGTGGGCAGCAGTCCTGGCGGGGCCTGGCTTTGCGCTACCATAGGCGCTCGCCACCCAAAGCCATGGCGGCTGCCATATGCCGCCACCGGGCGACCGGCCTCCACGTCACGCTTCCCGCATGTCCGTTCAGCACGCACTCCTGACTTCCCTTCTGGAAAAACCGTCTTCCGGCTACGAGCTGGCTCGCCGCTTCGACCGCTCCATCGGCTATTTCTGGCATGCCACGCACCAGCAGATCTATCGGGAGCTGGGCCGCATGGCCGAGCACGGCTGGATTGCCGCGGACGAGGGGGAGGGTGACGCCAGGAACCGCAAGAAGGTCTACTTCGTGCTGCCGCCAGGACGCGACGAACTGGCACGCTGGGTGCTGGCGCCTACGGCCGGCCTGGACGTGCGCGATGAAATCCTGGTGAAGCTGCGTGCCGATGCTGTCGTAGGCCCGCTCGGGCTGAGGCCGGAGATGACGCGGCTGATCGGCCTGCACCGCGAGCGGCTCGAGACCTATCGCCAGATCGAGCAGCGCGATTTCTTCGCCGCGCAGCCCACGCGCGCGCAACAGGTGCAGCACGCCCTGCTCAAGCGCGGCATCCGGTATGAAGAGGATTGGGTATCGTGGGCCGAGGAATTGCTGCCGCTGCTGGATAAGCAGGACGACGCGGCCTGAAGTCGCGCCGGGCGATCACGCCCGGCCGACGGGAAATGCGTGGAAATGCGTGGAAACGGGTGGCAATAGAGGCGGCGCACAGGTGGCCAGGCGCTGCGGCGCGCTGGCCACCGTCCGTCAACAACGCGCTCAGGCCAGGTCGGCCGCCGTTGCGCCATTGGCGTAAGCCGCTGCCGGGGCCAGCCCGAGGCGGCGGCGCGCCAGCGCGTATTCCTCGGCGAAGCGGCGCACCAGCTCGGCGGCGGGCACTACGCGCTTGATCGCGCCCACGCCCTGGCCAGCGCCCCAGATGTCTTTCCAGGCCTTGGCGCTGCCCGAACCGAAGTTCATCTTGGACGGATCCGATTGCGGCAGCGCTTCCGGGTCGAGCCCGGCATTGACGATGCTCTGGCGCAGGTAGTTGCCGTGCACGCCGGTAAAGAGGTTCGAATAGACGATGTCCGACGCGGTGCTGTCGACGATCATCTGCTTGTAGCCCGCTTGCGCGTTGGCCTCTTCGGTGGCGATAAAGGCCGAGCCCACATAGGCCAGGTCGGCGCCCGCGGCCAGCGCCGCGAGGATACCGTCGCCGCTGGCGATGGCGCCCGACAGCAGCAGCGGGCCGTCGAACCATTCCCGGATTTCATGCAGCAGCGCAAACGGCGACAGCACGCCGGCGTGGCCGCCCGCGCCCGAGGCGACCGCGATCAGGCCGTCGGCGCCCTTCTCGATGGCCTTGCGTGCGAAGGCGTTGTTGATGATGTCGTGCAGCACGATGCCGCCATAGGAGTGCACGGCATCGTTGACTTCCTTGCGCGCGCCCAGCGAGGTGATGACGATAGGCACCTTGTAGCGCACGCACAGTTCCAGGTCGTGATCGAGCCGGTCATTGGACTTGTGCACGATCTGGTTGACCGCGAACGGTGCCGACGGGCGGTCCGGATGCTTGGCGTCGTGCTCGGCCAGCTCGGTGGTGATGCGGTCCAGCCAGTCGTTGAGCACCGGGCCAGGGCGCGCATTGAGCGCCGGGAAGGAGCCGACCACGCCGGCCTTGCACTGGGCGATCACCAGGTCGGGGTTGGAGATGATGAACAGCGGCGAGCAAACCACCGGCAGCGAAAGTCGGTTCTGGAGAATGGCGGGAAGTGACATGGCGTTTCTGCGAGAGTGAATACAGTGGACCGGATAGGAATACGGGAAACGGTGAGGCGCTCAGGCGCTGGCGCCCTGCAGCACGGATTTCTGGCTGGCGAGCCGGGCGCCCATGGCGGCGGCGAGCGCGTCCAGGCCGCTCTTCGGGCGGACCATGACTTCGAAATCGTCGATCTTGCCCGCGTCGTTAAAACGGATCATGTCGATGGCCTTGACGGATTTGCCATCGACCGTCGCGCTGAACTCCAGCACCACGCTGCGCCCGTCGTCGCTGACAAATGTGCGGTGGTAGCGGAAGTCCTGGAACACCTGGTTGACGGATTCCAGCACCATGCGCAGGGCAACGCGGCCCGGGTACGCCGTGTGGGCGACGGGCGAGTGAAAAACCACTTCATCCGCCACGATGCTGTCCAGGTCGGACATGGAATGGGTGGCGATCATGCGGTGCCAGATGGCTAGCGAGGCCTGCGCTGCCGCTGACAAGGTTGCTTGGGTCACGGTGTCTCCTCCGGTTGGGCCGAGGGCGTGGGAGTCGCCCGTTGCGGCACGCTGCGCAACGCTTGCCCGCGACCCCTCAGGGACTGCGGCAGCGGCGGCTTACACATCGCTATGCAACCAGTTGCATAGCGATGTGTGAAAGGTAGCAGCAGACGACGCCAAATGCAATGGCCTGTCGTTGCGAGGGCAGGAACCGGCGCGTACCGGATCGCCGGATGAGGCCCGCCCTTGCCTGGGCAGCGGTCAAACGAACTCCGAATTTTGTGGCGATTTGTCTACAATAGCAGCATTGCCGAAAACCAATGCAGGAGCGCGAGTGAGTACTGACATGAGCGCCAACGGGCCATCCCCCGACCTGTTCGATGCGGACCTGGAGGCCTGGCGCAAGCAGCCCGAGCGAGCCTTCGATGGCTGGCTGGCCAGCCACGGCTTTCGCCATGGCACGGCTGTGGTGTACCGCGCGATGTGGGGCAAGCTCTTGCGCTGGTCGGGCGAGCGCGGCTTGGCGCCGCTGTCCTGGTCGGCGGAGCAGATCGGGGCCTTCCTCGATGAGCAGGATCTGCACAAGCATCACCGTTACCGCTACACGCGGCTGATCGAGCGTGTCTTCCACCATCTGTCGCTATTGCAGGACGGCTTGCACAACCCGGCCAGCCAGGCGGTGCGCGCTCACCTCGCCGAGGGCGAGAACGATCCGACCGCCTTTCTGCTGCCCGCCGAGCGCGATACCCTGATTGCCCGCGTGCTGGCACCGGCGGCCCAGGCGACCGGGCAGGACGGCGCCGCGCTGTCGGCCACCCAATGGAAGCGCGCCCGCGATACCGCACTGGTGGCCGTGTTGCTGGGCGCCGGCCTGAAAGTGGGCGAAGCGCGTGGCCTGGGCATCGACAGCATCGCCGAGGATGCCGCCAGGCTGCGTTTGGTCCGCGCCGACAACGGCCGCGCGTACGAGGCGCCGGTCTTTGCCTTCGCCCGGGCGGCGCTGCTGGCCTGGCTGGAAATCCGCTCCCGTACCGGCACGCTGGGCAATCTGGTGTTCCCGGCCATGCCAAGCGGGCGGCACTTGCACGCGGCCTCGTTATACCGCCGCGTGGAGATCCTGCTCGACGAGGCTGGCGTGCTGGCGGGGCGCAGCGAGCGCGCGTCGCCGCAGACGCTTCGCAATACCTGCGGCGCACTGCATTTCGAGGCCGGAGCTGGCCCGACCCAGGTGGCGCAGTATCTTGGCATGCGCGACCTGGAGTCTGGCTGGCGCTTGCGTGCGGCGTTTGAGGCCTGGCAGGCACGTGTCGGCCTGAAACCGGCGCAAGGCGGTGCCGGTGACACAGGCACGTCAGATGTGGCCTGCTATGCTTAGCCGTCCTCTTTCAATCTCTTTCAATCTGTCTCGACCGGTTTCGATCCGATGCGGGCAACCCCGGCTGGGCTTGGCTGCGGCCCGCCAGGGCAGCGGCGCGACATCGCAGCCTGAAGCATGGATTTCGCTTGTTGCACCGTGCGCGCTGTCCTGGCGTCCGTTACGTCTCTTTTCACAACTATTTGATGAATCGCTATGTCTGAAACCTTGCTGCTCACGGGAGCTACCGGTTATATCGCCTCGCACACCTGGGTCGCCTTGCTCGAGGCCGGCTATCACGTGATCGGCCTGGATAATCTCTGCAACAGCAATCGCGCCGTGGTCGAGCGGCTTGCGCAGATTACCGGCCAGCGCCCGCATTTTGTCGAAGGCGACGTGCGGGACCGCGCTTTGCTGGACCGTTTGTTCGCCGAACACCGGATCTCGGGCGCGATTCATTTCGCGGCACTCAAGGCGGTAGGGGAATCGGTCAGCAAACCGCTGGATTATTACGACAATAATCTCAATGGCCTGCTCACCCTCTGCTCGGTCATGAACACGGCCGGCGTGAAGCAGCTGGTGTTCAGCTCTTCCGCCACCGTTTATGGCAATCCGCATACGGTGCCGATCCTGGAGGACTTTCCGCTGTCGGCGACCAATCCGTATGGCCAGACCAAGCTGATGAGCGAGCAGATCCTGCGTGACCTGGAGCTGTCGGACCCCGCCTGGCGAATCGCCTACCTGCGCTATTTCAACCCGGTGGGCGCGCACGAAAGCGGGCTGATCGGTGAGGACCCGGGTGGCGTGCCGAACAACCTGATGCCTTATGTGGCGCAAGTCGCCGGCGGGCGCCGCGAGAAACTGCAGGTGCACGGCGGCGACTATCCCACGGTCGACGGCACCGGTGTACGCGATTACATCCACGTCTGCGATCTGGCAGCCGGCCACCTTGCGGCCCTGGTCTACCTGCGTGACCAGCAGCAGTGTCTGACGGTCAATCTCGGCACGGGCCGGGGCTACAGCGTGCTGGAAGTGGTCGCGGCCTACCAGCGCGCCAGCGGGCGCCCGGTGCCCTACGTGATCGGGGACCGCCGCCCTGGCGATATCGCTTCGTGCTACGCCGATCCCGCGTTGGCGCAAAAGCTGATCGGCTGGCGCGCGCAGCACGACATCGATCGCATGTGCGAGGATTCCTGGCGCTGGCAGTCGATGAACCCGCTGGGGTTTGCCGGCTAAGCTGCCTGGCCGGACGCGCGGGCACGCAGGCAAGCCGGGCGCCATGCCCGGCCTTGCGCCCGGCTTTAGCGAATCAGGAAGTCCTCGATGGTCTTGCCCGCGGCCAGGGCCTGGGTCAGCCAGCCCGGACGCTTGCCGCGGCCAGTCCAGGTATTGCCTGCACTGTCGCGATAGCGAACCGGTACCTTGCGGGTCGCCTTCTTGCCGGCGGCGGGCTTGGTGCCGAAGCCCAGGTCGTCCGCGGTCAGTCCATATTGGTCGATTTTCTGGCGAATATCGGCGATGACGGAAGCCTGCTCGCGGGCCTTGATTTCCTCGGCCTGCTTTTGGAGTTCGCTGATTTTCTGAACAATTTCCTGATAAGTCGCCATTACGAGCCTCGATTTACTGGGTGAGCGTGATGAATCGGATGAATTATAACGGCCGTACGCGATCCTGCAAACGCTTTTAACCCCGATGGAGAGAATTCTGATAAATCATCTGCGCCATCTAATTAATGAACTTCCACGCAGGTCGCCGGTCATCGATGGGGCCGGAATTTTCGGCGTGGTGCCCACTTTGGCATCTCGCCGAAATGCATGCGTGGCGCAGATTCGGTTTTTTTACATTCGCGCTGCGCAATAACCCTTCCCCTGGTAATGGCGAGGGTCATGAAGTGCTTTTGCTGTAACAATGCCGATCCGATTTCAGTTTGAGCGACCCTTGATCCGTATCCGACATGCCTGACGACTCGATTCCCGTCGGCGCCGCCTCCCGGCGCGTCCCTGTGGAACCGGCAAAAACCTATCGCCTGTTGAAGCATGGCCCGGTGACGCTGGTCACCAGCGCCCATGCTGGCCGCCACGACTTGTCCAGCGCCGAAGTGGCGGCCGCGTGGGCTGACTTAGCCGCATTATCAGAGGGTCGACGGTGTGTTCCGGACGTCGAGTGCCGCTCAATGCGCCATTTGGCCGGTGGCGCTTTTTTTGCCACCGGCGAGGGCTTACAGGTAGTGCCAGGAGAGCGCGAATGAGCGGGGCGAGGGCGTTGCGCCGCGGCCGGAACGGCATGAGCGGCCTGGCGTGGCGGGCACGGCACCCGGCTCAAGAAATCGCGCGACACCGCCGTTATCTGCCCTGAGCGGGTCGCTGGGGTGTCGATCCGCCGGGCCGGGGCCGACGGAGGCCTTGCGCGTTTCTTACCGTATCGGGTGCTTCATGTCTTTCCATAACAATATCCAGATCAAAACTCTGCTGCGCGGCGCAATGGCAATGTTGTCGCTTCTTCTGATGCTGGTTGGCGGCGTTGGCCTGTATGGCATGTCGCACAGCAACGACGCGCTTCAGGAAACCTATGGTAACCAGCTTGCCTCGGCGCAAGCGTTGGGCGACGCCATGCTTGGCATGACGCGCATGCGCCTGGCCCTCGATCGCGGCGTCATGCCGGGAGAGGGAGATGATGGCAAGGCGGTGGTGGATCGCTCGATGATATTCGTCGACAGTGCCGAGGCGGCCTGGAAGCGATACTTGGCGCTGCCGCAGGATGCCGAAGAAAAGGCGCTGGCCACCGAGTTTGGCCGCAAGCGCCAGGAATTCATGGAAAAGGGCATCCTGCCCGTGCAAAAGGCCATCAGGGAGAACAACGCGGACGTGGCACTCAAGATTGCCAAGAAGGACTTGCCGGAACTGCAGCGCAGCATGGCTACCGCCTACGAAGCGCTGCAGGCTTTCCAGTACCGTACCGGCGAGTCCAATTTCAATGCCGCCCAGGCCCGTTTCCAGCAAGCGCGCGTGCTTTGCTTCCTGTTGATCGCCTTTGGCCTGGTGGTGGCCGCGCTGTGCACGGCTACCCTGCAGCGGGCCATCGTCCGGCCGGTGGAGGAGGCCCTGGCGGTCTTCGAGCGTATCGCCGCGGGAGACCTGACCTCGCGTATCACCAATGTGTCGCGCAATGAGGTAGGCCGGATGATGCAGGCACTGGTCGCCATGCAGGACAGCCTGTCGAATATCGTCTCGCAGGTGCGCGGCGGCACCGACTCGATCGCTTCGGCCACGCAGCAGATCGCGACCGGTAATCTCGATTTGTCGCAGCGTACCGAAGAGCAGGCCTCGTCGCTGGAGGAGACCGCAGCCAGCATGGAAGAGCTGACTTCGGCCGTGCGCCAGAATTCGGACAACGCGCGCCAGGCCGGCGTGCTGGCCAGCGATGCCTCGCAGATCGCGCTCAAGGGCGGTGACGTGGTGGGCCGCGTGGTCGATACGATGAACGAGATCAATGGCTCGTCGCGCAAGGTGGTCGAGATCATTGCCGTGATCGAAGGCATTGCCTTCCAGACCAACATCCTGGCGCTGAACGCCGCGGTGGAAGCCGCTCGCGCCGGTGAGCAAGGCCGCGGCTTCGCGGTGGTGGCGGGCGAGGTGCGCACCCTGGCGCAGCGCTCGGCCGCCGCGGCCAAGGAGATCGAGGCATTGATCAGCGAATCGGGCCAGCGCGTGGAAAGCGGCACCAAGCTGGTTGCCGAAGCCGGCCAGACCATGGGCGAGATCGTCAACGCGGTCAAGCGGGTCACCGACATCATGAACGAGATCAGCGCGGCCACGCAGGAACAGACCAGCGGCATCGAGCAGGTCAACCAGGCGGTCACGCAGATGGATCAGGTCACCCAGCAGAATGCCGCGCTGGTGGAAGAGGCCGCGGCGGCGGCCGGCGCGCTGGAAGAGCAGGCGCAGAAGCTCAATGGCGTGGTGTCGGTGTTCCGTCTTTCCGGCAGCCACGTGATGGCAGCACAGCCGCCGGCAACGCGCGCGCCCGTGGCCGCCAAGGCCGCGGCGAGCGGTTCGCCCGGGCGCCAGCCGGCCATGCCGGCGCGCCCGCGCACGCCGGTCCAGCGCAAGGCAAGCGCGGCGCGTCCGGCTGTCCCGGCAATGGCTTCGGCCAGCGCTGGCGGCGACGACTGGAGCGCGTTCTGAGCCATGGTTGAACGTTTGCCGCCGTTTTCATCACCGGGGAAGCGCGTGTGATGCGATGATGCGGGTCTTGCGCCCGCATCGCCTGGATCGTCGCGCCATCGCCCCCAATTTTTGCGCAGCTTCCTTATTGACATGAGTGCTAGCCTTCTGCTGCTCGTTGCCCTATCCAGCCTCGCGGTCTGGTTGGGGATACGTGCAGCCAAGCCGGACCGGGAGCAGCCCAGCGGGCCGGCCCGGTCGCTGCAATGGGCGGTCTTGCTGCTCTCCCCTGCTTCCGTAGGCCTGCCGTTATGGGTCGCGCTGGGTTCCGGCAGCCTGCGCGTCACGCACGGCGTGTCGCGGACCGCGGCGGCCCTTGTCGCGACGGCCGCACTCACGCTTGCCATCCCCTGGCTGCGCCGCAACGTGCCACTGCGTGGTGCCGCGCTGGTGATGACACTGGCTGGCGCCGGCGTGGTGGTGGCTGCCGGCATGCGCTTGAGCACCCTGTGCGGCGAGGCCCCGCACCCGTCCGCCCTTTGCCTGGATCCCGGCAGGTTCATGCCGCCGGCCTGGGTGGCGGCGGGCGCACTGTTTTTGCTGCCGCTGGGATTCTTCGCCCTGCGCCGTGCCAACCTGCCCGGATGGCGGCTGGCCAGCAGCGGCAATTTCTCAAGCCCGCGGAGCCCTGCGCTGGACGAGATGTTCGAGGACCATCCGCCTGGCACTGGTGGCATCGCCGGCAGCGGCGGCCCGACCGTGCCGATGCGCCGCCGTGGCCGTATCCCGGGACGCCTGACCGTGCGCGCGACCGCGCGCGGGCATGGCACGGTCGGGGAGTACAGCGTCAGCACGGACCTTCCGGACCGTGCCGGTTTTGCTCGCTGGCTCGACCAGTCGATCGCCCAGGCGCGCCTGGCCGAGACCAGCTGCGCCGTGCTGCTGGTGCATATCGCCGATTTTCGCGAGGTCGACGAGGTTTTCGAGGTGCGCGCAGACGATATCCTGGCACAGGATGCCGGGGCGCTTGCCCAGGCAGCGCTGGAGCCGCACGACTTCCTGGCGCGCCTGGCGCGGGACGAATTCGCGGTCGGCGTGCCGGAGATGGTGCACCAGAACCGCGCCAATGAGCTGGGCGCGCGCCTGCTGGGCTCGCTCGCGGAGTTTGTGGCCGCGCGTGGCCTGCAGATGCAGATCGGGGTGAACATCGGCATCGCCATCTACCCGCGCGATGCGCAAACCTCCGAGGCCCTGATGCAGGCGGCACGCGTGAGCCTGAGCGAGGCGCGCGAAAGCGGCTCGAACCAGGTGCGCGTATTCAATTCGGCAGCCGGCGAACGCGCGCGGCGCATGCGGGTGATTCGCCGCGACCTGTGGCTGGCCATCCAGGACGATGGCCTTGCCTTGCAGTACCAACCGAAGTTCGACGTGCGCCAGCGCATCGTGATCGGCGCCGAGGCCTTGTGCCGCTGGCGCCATCCGACCCTGGGGCAGGTCAATCCCGCCGAGTTCATCACGGTGGCGGAGCAGTCCGGCCAGATCGACAAGCTCGACGACTGGGTGATCGCCACGGTCTGCCGGCAGATCCGCCAGTGGCAGGACGACGGCATCCCCGTGGTGCCGGTGGCCATCAACGTCTCTGGCTTGCGCTTTGCCAGCCGCGACTTCCCGCAGTACCTGCTCGAGCAGATCCACCAGCATGACATCCCGCCATCGGCCGTCACGCTCGAGATCACCGAGACCGCGGCGATGAAGGACATCGCCCAATCGCTGGAGACGCTGCTGGAGCTGCAGGCGCTGGGCATCCACGTGGCGCTGGACGACTTTGGCAGTGGCTATTCAAGCCTCGGTTATCTCAAGCGCTTGCGGGTCGGGACGCTGAAGATCGATCGGACCTTGATTGGCGGGCTGGATGTCGATGCGCAGGGCAGGGCCATTGTCGGGTCGATGGTGGCGCTGGCCCACGAGCTGAAGATGCGGGTGGTGGCGGAAGGCGTGGAGTCGCATTCGCAACTGGATATCCTGGCGGGGATGGGGTGCGACGAGGCGCAGGGGTATTTGCTGTCGCATCCCTTGGACCCTGCCACGTTTGCCAATTTGCTGTCGGGACCGTGAGGGGGGCGGGCGAACCGGGCGAACGACGCCTCGCCGTCAGACCTCACTTTCTGGGTGTGAAAGGCTCCGGTAAGGCACCTCCAGGCGGAAACAATGCCAACAGGCGGGTAAACCGCCCGCTCTCCGGCACCAGCAAGGCAAAGCGAGTCTCGCAATAGTGCCCGGTAACGGCCCCAAGCCGGCGCAACTGCTGGCTGCAGCTAACCAGCGACGGCAGCCCGCGCGGCAGGTAGATGCTCGCCAGCAGCGCCTCCGGCTCGATCCGCGTGCGGCCGTGAAAGCGCGCTAGCTGCATCAGCAGCTCATCCGACATGCCGGCCTCGCTGCTGGTGTCCAGGTGCAAGGGCAGGCCAACGGCGTCGCGATTGGCTACCGTCTGCACATCGCGCCAGTTCAGTGGCATGGGTCCGTCGCTGAGCACTGGCGCGAACAGCACCGAAGCCAGCAGCTGCAGGGTGCGCGGCAGCGCCTCGGCGGTGGTCGGCACGATGGGCCCGCAGCCAGTGGCGGCATGTGGCAGGCCGTCGACCAGCAATGTGAGCACCAGGCGATCGGGATGGCGCAGGGAGCGCAGGCGTTGGGCGGTGGTAGCGCTGATCTGCCGCTCCACGATCACAAGCTGCGCATCAGCCGGCTGGCGCGGGCGCCGCGATACCCAGTGCAGGCATCCACCAAAATCCGGCAGCGACGCCAGCAATGCGTCCGGGGCACCCTGGACGAAGACGGTGAGCTTGTCGGGTTGGCACGGGTCAGGGGTATCCCGTTTGCTCCACTGCGGGCCTGGCAAGTTCGACATGATCACGTTCCGATGGTATTGCAGTGCCTCAGTCGCGGGTAGCGCAGGCGTGCCATGGCCCACCGGTGCGAGGGCCATTTTACGGCGAGGCCGTAGTATGCCCACCCGCCGCCGGCAGATGCACCCCATGCTCGTGGGGTAACAAATCCCGCCGATCCACGCAACCGTACTACGGATTCGGCCACCGCTGCCGATATGCCCCAAAGGGGCGTTGTTTGCACCGGCCACTCCAGTCGCGCTTCGCCGCACACCGCAGCCCCGTCCGCAGGAACATCGGTCCACCGGGCCAGAACCCCGGCTTGTGGACTCACCATCGTGCTGTCAACGGAGCCGCTATGTCTTTGCCTCATATTCTAGTTGTCGATGATTCTCCCTCCTTGCGCCGCATGATTGGCGCCTGCTTGCGCGCGGGGGGCTACGGCGTGTCCGAAGCCGCCGACGGTGACGAGGCGCTGGCGCTCGCCCTGGACGCCACTTTCGGCATGCTGGTGACCGACCAGGTGATGCCGGGAACGGACGGCCTGACCCTGATCCGCAAGCTGCGCGGGCGCGCCGCCTATGCCGCCGTCCCGATGCTGATGCTGAGCACCGAGGCCGACAGCCAGGTGCGCGAGCAGGCTCGCGTGGCCGGCGCGTCCGGCTTCCTGGCCAAGCCGTTCGATCCGGATCAGCTGATGGAGGCTGTGAATGCGCTGCTAGACCCCTCCAAGGTAGGGTAAATGCCTTGGTATTGTTGCCCTTCAGTCACGTCCAGGACTGCCGTTAAGAGGTAAACGATATTCGTGCCTCGTCGCAGGCAGAGTCTCGGCCTGGCTGCCCTCCCGCGGGCCGGCCGGCTGCGGCTTTGCCAGCGCCGCATGGCCGGTCATGGCAGCGGGAGCCAGCAAATGAAAACCGGGAACAAGACAGAGGGCACGGGGGAGGAGTTCCTCGCGTTCAGGTTGGGCGGCGAGGAGTACGGCGTCGACATCCTCAAGGTGCAGGAGATCCGTGGCTATGAGAACGTCACGCAGATTGCCAATGCGCCAGCCTATCTCAAGGGCGTGGTCAACCTGCGCGGGATCATCGTCCCGATCATCGACCTGCGCATCAAGTTTCGCCAGGACAAGATCAACTATGACCAGTACACGGTCGTGATCATCGTCGACCTGCACGATCGCACCACCGGCATCGTGGTCGACGGCGTATCCGACGTGCTGACGCTGGCCCCGGGCCAGATCCGGCAAGCACCCCAGCTCTCCGGCGAGACGGACTACATCCGCGGCATCGGTTCGCTCGAAAGCCGCATGCTCATCCTCGTCGATATCGAGAAGCTGCTAGACACCGAAGAACTCGCAGCCATTGAGGCAGCCGCGGCCGCCTGAGGCGGGCGCACGTAGCGAGAGTCCGATCCACGCAGTCTTCCATCCATGCGAAATAATCAACCCGTTACCTCCCGCGAGTACAAGCTCCGCGCAGACGATTACCTGATCTCCAGGACCGACCTGAAGGGGCGCATTACGTTCGCCAATCGCGCTTTTATCGAAGCCAGCGGATTCGAACCCGAGGAATTGCTCGGCGCCGCACACAACCTGGTCCGCCATCCGGACATGCCGCCGGAGGCATTCGTCGACCTGTGGAAGACCATCCAGGCCGGTCGCTCGTGGGTTGGCATTGTCAAGAACCGCCGCAAGGACGGTGATTTCTACTGGGTCAGCGCTACGGTGACGCCCACGATTGTCGACGGCCAGCTGGTGGGCTACACCTCGGTGCGCTCGATGCCGCAGCGCGAGCAGGTTGAGGCAGCGGGCGCCGCCTACGCGCGGCTGCGCGAGGGCAGCGGCTCGGGCCTGGCCGTGCGCGACGGTGCCGTGGTGCGCAGGGGCTTGGCTGGGCTGCCGGCTCGCCTGGGCAAGATCACGCTCAAGCGGCGCATCCTGCTGTCGCAGGCGGCGGGCCTGGTGTGGTTCCTCGCGGCGCTGCTGGCCTTCGAGGCGCTGGCCGGGGCACAAGCCATTAGCCAGTTGCGGCCCTGGCTGTGGGGCGGCTTCGGGCTGGCGGTCGCGTCATCCTTTATCGGCGGCACGCTGCTGCTGGCACGCGTGAACCGGCCGGTGCAGGACATGCTCGACTTTGCCTTGCGCATGGGCGCGGGCGATCTCACCACGCGCCTGGACTACCGCGCAAGCGACGAGGTGGGGGCGCTGGCGCGTGCCATGCGCACGATGCAGCGCAGCTTGCTGTCGGTGGTGGCCGAGATACAGGAGGGCATGACGAGCATTTCCACGGCAACGCGCCAGGTGGCCGCGGGCAACAGCGACCTGTCGCAGCGCACCGAGCAGCAGGCGGCCTCGCTGGAAGAAACCGCATCGAGCATGGAAGAGCTGACCAGCACGGTGCGCCAGAACGCGGACAACGCGCGCCAGGCCAGCGGCCTGGCAGCCAACGCCTCCGAGATTGCCGTCAAGGGCGGCGAAGTGGTGGGCCGTGTGGTGCAGACCATGGATGACATCAATGGTGCATCGAAGAAGATCGTCGACATTATCGGCGTGATCGAAGGCATCGCCTTCCAGACCAATATCCTGGCGCTGAACGCGGCGGTGGAAGCCGCGCGCGCCGGCGAACAGGGCCGGGGCTTCGCGGTGGTGGCGGGCGAGGTGCGCGGGCTGGCACAGCGCAGCGCGAACGCGGCCAAGGAAATCAAGGGCTTGATCGGCGACACGGTGGCACGGGTGGACAACGGCTCGGCGCTGGTGGGCCAGGCCGGGCTGACCATGGGCGAGATCGTGCAGGCGGTCAAGCGCGTGACGGACATCATGGGCGAGATCAGCGCGGCGTCCGCCGAGCAGAGCTCGGGCATCGAGCAGGTCAACAAGGCGGTGGCGCAAATGGACGAAGTGACGCAGCAGAACGCGGCGCTGGTCGAGCAGGCCGCGGCCGCGGCAGGCGCGCTCGAAGATCAGGCCGGGCGCCTGCGCGATGCGGTGGCTACCTTCCGCGTCAGCTTGCGCCCTGAAGCACGGCCGGTGCGCGCCCGCCAGGGCGACGCGCCGCATCTGGCGCAAGCCTGAAAAGAGAAAGAGATCAAGCAGTGTCGAGGCAATCGGCCTGAAAGCGTGTTCTAAAAGAAGAAGTAGCGCCTGTCGTGCGCATCGCCGGCAACCCGCCGGCAGCGGACAGATGAGGCCCCCGGTCAAGTCATTCAGAAAAAAGAGGTAGTCTGCATGCAATGGTTCAATCAGCTCCGCGTCACGACCAAGCTGGTCGTTGGCTTTCTGGTCGTGTCGCTTATCGGCGCGGTGATGGGTCTGCTGGGCGTCATCAACATGGGGCGCATGACGGACTGGACCAGCAGGATCTATCACGACGACCTGCAGGCGCTCAAGGCGGTGCAGAGCGGCAACATCGACCTGCTCTATTCCAGCCGCGCGCAGATCGCGCTGCTGTCGGCTTCGACCATGGGTGAGCGCGCCGCCGAGAAGGAACAGATCGAAAAGTCGCTGGTCCTGCTGGACGAGAGCGTAAAGCGTGCGCGTCCTGCGTTCAGCCAGCCCGAGGGGATCGCCCTCGTCAAGCAATTCGATACCCTGTTGCCGGCCTACCGTGAGCGGCTGGGCAAGTATGTGGCGCTCGTCAGCAAGCAGCCGCTCGATACCTCGCAGTTTGAAAGCCAGGTCTTTAGCGAAAGCGCCGACCTGATCAAGGATAGCCGTGCGCTCGAAGACATCATGGCAAAGATGGTCAAGCGCCGCGACGATCGCGCGCTGGCCAATATGGACGAAGCACGTGGCGTCTACGAAAGCTCCCGCCTGTGGATGCTGGGCCTGGTGCTGGGCGGCCTGGCCGTCTCTGTGCTGCTGGGCGCCTTCCTGGCCCGTACGCTGTCGCGCCAGTTGGGCGGCGAGCCGGCCTACGCGGTGGACATTGCCTCGCGTATCGCCGAGGGCGATTTCTCGGCAGACGTGAAGTTGCGTGCGGGCGACAAGGACAGCCTGCTGCACGCCATGAAACAGATGCAGCAGCAACTCTCGGCCATGGTGCGCGACTTCAAGGATTCCGCGGGATCGATCGCATCCGCCTCGCGTGAGATTGCCGCGGGCAACAGCGACCTGTCACAGCGCACCGAGCAGCAGGCGGCCTCGCTGGAAGAAACCGCATCGAGCATGGAAGAGCTGACCAGCACGGTGCGCCAGAACGCGGACAACGCGCGCCAGGCCAGCGGCCTGGCGGCCAACGCCTCCGAGACCGCGGTCAAGGGTGGCGAAGTGGTGGGCCGCGTGGTGAAGACCATGGATGAGATCAACGATGCATCCAGGAAGATCGTCGACATTATTGGTGTGATCGAAGGCATTGCCTTCCAGACCAATATCCTGGCGCTGAACGCGGCAGTGGAAGCCGCGCGCGCCGGCGAACAGGGCCGGGGCTTCGCGGTGGTGGCAGGCGAGGTGCGCAGCCTGGCGCAGCGCAGCGCGAATGCGGCCAAGGAAATCAAGGGCCTGATCGGAGACACGGTGGCGCGTGTGGACAACGGCTCGACGCTGGTGGGCCAGGCCGGGCACACCATGGGTGAGATCGTGCAGGCGGTCAAGCGCGTGACGGACATCATGGGCGAGATCAGCGCGGCGTCCGCCGAGCAGAGCTCGGGCATCGAGCAGGTCAACAAGGCGGTGGCGCAAATGGACGAGGTGACGCAGCAGAACGCGGCGCTGGTCGAGGAGGCCGCAGCTGCCGCCGGTTCGCTGGAAGATCAGGCTACGCGCCTGCAATCCTCGGTAGCGAGCTTCCGCCTGGCCGAAACGGATGGCTTTGCCGGCTCCCGCGCGCAAGCGCCGCAGCCCAAGGTGATCGCTGCGACCAAGGTCAAGCCCAGGCGCATGGAGCCGTCGGCACCCGCCATCCGCCACGAAGAGTCCGGTCACGCCGAGCCCGCGCCGGTGGACAAGGCTGAGCGCGAGGGCGGACGTGAAGCGCCTGCGCCGGTGACGGCGCGCGCGGCTCGTCCCGTAGCCCTGGCTACCTCGGAAAGCGGCGACTGGAGCGCTTTCTGACGGCGAATAAGGTGCTCCCGCCGTCAGCGGCATAGGCAGACCTGCACATCATGACTACTGAAATCACCCTGGCGCTGCCCGAAGAGGCTGCGGCCAAGCTGCGCGCCGAGTTCGAGCACTTCGTCAAGCTCTCGACCGGGTTGGACAACGAGTTCACGCCGCCCGGCTTCGATGACTTCCTGCGGGCGCGCCTGCTGCACCATGACGGCCCGCTGACCGAGCGCGCCGTCACGCGGTTGCTCTCGGGTGGGGAGTACGCCTGGGCCAAGCGTGTGTTCAACAAGCAGCTGCCCAATGCCATGGCGACGCTGATGCGCGACGCGCAGCGCTATGGCTACGGCCTGGCGGTGCGCTACGAGTGGACGCCCCAGGAGCGCCTTGCGCACGCCCGTGACTGGTCCCGGCAGATCCTGGAGGACGCCGGGGCTGACCTAGCCTTTACCGATCCCCTGGCATCCCAGCTGGCCACCTCCGCGGTGGATATCCGTACGCTCGAGGAGCAGATGCAGACACCGGCATGGCGCGTCGCGCAAAGCCTGCGCCGCCGGGTCTACGACCTTATGTACATGGTGCAGACTGAGCGCACCGCCGGCGCGGCACGCTCGCGGCTGGGCGAGTTGCGCGCGTTGCTGGGGCTATCGATGGACTACGGCACCGTGAGTGCCGAAGAAGCCGCGCGCGTGATGGAGCAGGTGGAGCAAACCTGCCCGCATCTGTTCCGCGAAGAGCCCGACGACCTGTTCGCACGGGTGGCTGCATGGCTGCGCAGGGTCCTAGTGTAGTGAGGCTAGCTCGTCAATAGAGGAATGCGACTAGTACACCCTCGGACGGGATGACCTAACGGGCTAATTTAGTGCTTTTCTTCTGTTACATACGCGTAACAGTTTTGATGCAAATCACATGACAAGGAGATGACCGTTACAAACTTTGAATCCCATGTATGTTTCATGCGACATTGCCGTACCCCAACGTAAGAGGGGATTGGCAGTCCGATCAGATTGCCGATATAACACTGTCAGTCGCACTTACACTCTGTAACATTTGTAACGTTTCAGATAGGTCTGACCAAGCGCAGTTCCGTAGTCGTACGCAGTACCCGTCGCACACGCACTCAAACGATCTGGTCGCCTTCAGCCTTCGGCTGCGGGTAAGCGCCGGACAAGCGGTCGAAGGGCTTTTTTTGGTAGCGGGGAAAAATTGGAAAGCAGTGAAGTTCTCCAGGAGATCAGGGAGGTCAATCTCGCCTATCTGCTGCTCGCGCAACGCCTGGTGCGCGAAAATCATCTGGAAGCCATGTTCAGGCTTGGTGTCAGCAAGGAAATTGCCGACATCCTCGCCAAGTTGACACCGGCCCAGCTTGTCAAACTGGCAGCATCAAACATGGTCCTATGCCGTTTTCGGTTCGACGACCATGCCTTGCTGTCGACACTCACCCATACGGCCAAGAGCCATGATATGCAGCAGATCCATGCTGCGATCCTGCTCGCACGGCAGCCCGTGGAGTCGCTCAATTGACCGCGCTCCTGCAGGCCCCGTCAGCCCGGAGTACCACGGCCACTCCCGTCCCCAATCGCAAGAGCGTCCTGCAGGATGCCAACCAGACCCAGCTCGCCATTGAGCTGATCGGCCTGGGTGCGCGCCTGCAAGTCCTCGAAGCCGAGACCACGCTCTCGCGCGATCGCCTGATCCGCCTCTACAAGGAGCTGCGCGGCGCCTCGCCGCCCAAGGGCATGCTCCCCTTCTCGACCGACTGGTTCACCACCTGGTTGCCAAACATCCATTCCTCGCTGTTCTTCTCGGCCTATCAGTTCATGGTCCAGCAGGGAGAGACGGTTGGCATCCGCGGCGTGGTGGCAGCCTATCGGCTCTATCTTGAGCACGTATCGCTGCTCGAAAGCGAAATTGTCTTAAGTTTCACCCGTGCCTGGACGTTAGTACGGTTTTTCGAGAGCAACATGCTGCAGCTTTCCAGCTGCACCTGCTGCGGCGGGCGTTTCGTTGCGCACGCGTACGAGCCGCATGCGAATTTCGTATGCAGCCTGTGCCGTCCGCCCTCGCGTGCCGGCAAAGCCAAGAAGCTCTCGAAGGACATCGCACCAGCGCAAGCTGTCGCCTGACTGAAATCCTTGGGTCGATAGGGCACTAAGTCTTCAAGTCTTGCCGCCTTCAGTCGTTAAGTCTTAAGACGGACCGGACTTCAGGACCCAAGGCTTCAAGGCCCGATAGTCCCAAGGTCTCAGATCCGATGGCAGCCTGCGTGACAGCTGAGCCCAGCCAAGGCAGGCGGTCTATCCGCCTGGCTGGAGGGGTGACGCTTGTGCGTGCCTGACGCGTGTTTTTCTGACGGGGAATCAATCGTGCTAGTTGTAATTGGCTTTGTTGTCGTGATAGTGGCGGTGCTTGGTGGATACGCCATGACCGGCGGCCATATGGGCGCGCTTTATCAGCCGGCAGAGCTTGTCATCATTGGGGGCGCTGCAGTCGGCGCGTTCATCAGCTCCAATAATGGCAAGGCTATCAAGGCCACCATGCGCGTGCTGCCGACACTGTTTCGCAGCAGCAAGTACAGCAAGGCGCTGTACATGGAAGTCATGGCGCTGCTCTATGTCCTGCTGTCCAAGGCCCGCCGCGAAGGCATCCTGTTCCTCGAGAAGGAAATCGCGGATCCGGCGGCCAGCAGCGTGTTCAGCCAGTATCCGCGCATCCTTGCCGACCCGGGAATGATGGAGTTCCTGACGGACTACCTGCGCATGATGGTCAACGGCAATATGAACGCCTTCGAGATCGAGACCCTGATGGATCACGAGATCGAGACCTTCCGCCACGAAGCCGAGGTGCCGGCGCATGCGCTGACCCGGATCGGCGATGGCCTGCCCGCCTTCGGCATTGTCGCCGCGGTGATGGGCGTGGTGCACGCGCTGGCCTCGGCAGACCTGCCGCCGGCCGAACTGGGCGCGCTGATTGCACACGCCATGGTCGGTACCTTCCTCGGCATCTTGCTCGCCTACGGCTTTGTCTCGCCACTGGCGGCGCGGGTCGAGCACCAAGTGGACGAAGCCGTGAAGATGTACGAGTGCATCAAGGTCACGCTGCTGGCTTCGCTCAATGGGTATGCACCTCTGGTGGCGGTGGAGTTCGGCCGCAAGGTGTTGTACTCGACCGAGCGGCCATCCTTCCTCGAACTGGACGACCACGTCCGCGAAGTCAAGAGCATTACCTGACGAAGAGGAGCGACAGCGATGAGCAGTGAGCACGGTGCGCACCCCATTGTCGTCAAACGCATCAAGAAGAGCAGCGCCGGGCATCATGGCGGATCGTGGAAGATCGCCTACGCCGACTTCATGACGGCAATGATGGCGCTGTTCCTTGTGCTTTGGCTGCTGAAGGCTGCCCAGCCCAAGGACCTGGTGCAATTGGCCGAGTATTTCCGCACGCCGCTGAAAGTGGCCATTGCGGGCGGCAACAAGAGCAGCCTGTCTTCCAGCGTGATCCCTGGCGGCGGCACTGACGTGACCCGCCAGGACGCGGAAGTCAGGAAGACGCCTGAAGACGCCACGGAAAAGGCCAAGGAGCGCCAGGAAGCCGAGCGCCTGCGCTCGCTCAAGAAGCGTCTTGAGCAGATCATCGAGAACAACCCCGTGCTGCGCCAGTTCCGCCCGCAGTTGCTGCTCGATATCACCAGCGAAGGTTTGCGCATCCAGATCCTGGATACGCAGAACCGGCCGATGTTCCGTACCGGCAGCGCCGCGGTCGAGCCGTATATGCGCAGCATCCTGCGCGAGATCGGCCCGGTGCTCAACGAGATGCCCAACAAGGTCAGCCTGTCCGGCCATACCGACTCCGCCAACTATTCCAATGGCGAGCGCACGTATAGCAACTGGGAGCTATCTTCAGACCGCTCCAACGCCTCCCGGCGCGAGCTGGTTGCCGGCGGCATGAACGAGGGCAAGGTGCTGCGTGTGATTGGCCTGGCCGCGACCATGCCGCTCGACAAGAAGGACGATCTCGCGCCGGTGAATCGCCGCATCAGCATCGTGGTGCTGAACCAGCGCGCGCAGTCTCGGATCGAGGCTGAGAATGCCAGCGCCGCCGAGGTTTCGATCGCAGCAAAGGCCGGTGAAGCCGGCAAGGAAGTGCAGGCAGGCCTGGCGGCCGCCTCCGCCCCTGCAACCGCAGTCGCGCCGGCCGCTTCGGCCGCCCCGGCTGCGGCTGCGCCGGGCAACGCCGCCGCGGCCCCGGCCAAGCCGGGCAGTGTTCAATGAAGACCGTCTGCCATGCCGGCAGCGGACTTCGCAGCAAAATTCAGTGAGCCAGGACGGTTATGTCTGTCGATATCGATATCACGCAGTTCTACCAGACCTTTTTCGAGGAGGCGGAAGAGCTCCTCGTGGAAATGGAGCAACTGCTGCTTGGGCTGGATCTCGAATCCCCCGATGCGGAAGAGCTCAACGCGATTTTTCGCGCGGCGCACTCTATCAAGGGCGGCGCGGCCACGTTCGGCTTCGCTGCCCTGACCGAAACCACGCACCTGCTGGAAAACCTGCTTGACCGTACGCGGCGGCGGGAACTGGCGTTGTCCCGGACCATCATCGACACTTTTCTGGAAACCAAGGACGTGTTGCAAGATCAGCTCAACGCCTACCGTAACGGTACGGAACCCGATCCGGAAACGCTGGCGCGTATCTGCGCCGTTCTTCAGCAACTGGCGCTCGAGGCTGCGGGCGGCACGCCGGCGGCGGCGAGCGCCCCGGCTGCGCCTGTTGCCGCAGCGCCAGCCGCGGCACCGGCGGCACCGGCAGCCGCCGGCGGCGGCCTGAAGGTGACGCTGGTCAAGGTGTCGCCTTCGGACCAGGCGCTGTTGCGCGAGGAACTTGCCAACCTGGGCGAGATCACCGGGCAGAAGGAAGAGGGCGGCGATCTCACCGTGTGGCTGTCGAGCCAGTGCAGCGCCGATGACATCATCGCGGTGTGCTGCTTCGTCGTCGACGGCGACCAGATCGTCGTCGAAGCGGCGGATGCGCCGGCTGCGGCCGCAGCGCCGGCCGCAGCCGAGCCGGTCCCTGAGGCTGCTGCGCCCGCGCCGGTCGCCGCAGCACCGGCGCAGGCCCCGGCCGCGCCCGTCAAGGAAAAAGCCAAGGCGCAGCCCGCCGCGGCCGCTCACGCGCAGGAGTCCGGCTCCATCCGCGTGCCCACCGAAAAAGTGGACCAGATCATCAACCTGGTGGGCGAGCTGGTCATCACGCAATCGATGCTGGCGCAGACCGCGTCCGCGCTCGATCCGGTGCTGTTCGACCGCTTGTTCTCCGGCATGGGCCAGCTCGAGCGCAATGCGCGCGACCTGCAGGAAGCGGTGATGTCGATCCGCATGATGCCGATGGACTACGTCTTCTCGCGCTTCCCGCGCCTGGTGCGCGACCTCGCCGGCAAGCTGGGCAAGCAGATCGACCTGGTCACCTTCGGTAAGGCCACCGAGCTCGACAAGAGCCTGATCGAACGCATCATCGATCCGCTGACCCACCTGGTGCGCAACAGCCTGGACCACGGCATCGAGACCCCGGACTTGCGTGTTGCCGCGGGCAAGGAACCCACCGGGCAGCTGATCCTGTCGGCCCAGCATCACGGCGGCAACATCGTCATTGAAGTAAGCGACGACGGTGGCGGCCTGCGCCGCGACAAGATCCTTGCCAAGGCGCTGCAGAACGGCCTGCCGGTGTCGGAGAACATCAGCGACGACGAAGTCTGGCAACTGATCTTCGCGCCGGGCTTCTCCACCGCCGAAGCGGTGACCGACCTGTCCGGCCGCGGCGTGGGCATGGACGTGGTCAAGCGGAACATCCAGGAAATGGGCGGCCACGTCGAGGTTACCTCGCGTCCCGGCCAGGGCACCACCACCCGCATCGTGCTGCCGCTGACGCTGGCGATCCTGGACGGCATGTCCGTCAAGGTGGGCGCCGAGACCTTCATCCTGCCGCTGAACTGCGTGATGGAGTCGCTGCAGCCCAAGCCGGAAGACGTGCACACGGCAGCCAACAACGACCGCGTGATGCATGTGCGCGGCGAGTACCTGCCGCTGCTGGAGTTGCATCGCGTGTTCAACGTGGCCGAAGCCGTGCAGGAACCGACCCAGGGCATCGCCGTGATCCTGCAGGCCGAAGGCAAGCGTTTCGCGCTGCTGGTGGACCAACTGATCGGCCAGCACCAGGTCGTGCTGAAGAACCTCGAAACCAACTACCGCAAGGTGCCTTGCATTTCCGCCGCCACCATCCTGGGCGACGGCAGCGTGGCACTGATCGTGGACGTCGGCGCGCTGCAGCGCACCGGAGTGCGCCGCCAAGACCCGGCGCTTGCTTAACGCTCAGGAGAACAAGACATCATGGCCGGCATCGGACACATCGATACCCCCGGGAGCGAAGCTTCCGGGCAGGAGTTCCTGGTTTTCACGCTAGGAAGCGAAGAGTATGGCATCGACATTCTCAAGGTGCAGGAGATCCGCGGCTACGACGCGGTGACCCGCCTGGCGAATGCGCCCGATTTCATCAAGGGCGTGACCAATCTGCGCGGCGTGATCGTGCCGATCGTGGACCTGCGCCTGAAGTTCCGCTTGGGCAACGTGCGCTACGACCACCACACCGTGGTCATCATCCTCAATATCGCGGGCCGTGTGGTTGGCATCGTGGTGGATGGCGTATCGGACGTGCTGACCCTGACCGGCGAAGCCATCAAGCCAGCGCCGGAGTTCGGCGTCTCGGTCTCCAACGATCACCTGACCGGCCTCGGCACTGTCGACGGCCGCATGCTGATCCTGATCGACATCGAGAAGCTGATGACCAGTGCCGAAATGGAACTGGTCGAAGCCGAGCTCGCCTGATCCCGCACAGATCCGCCTGAGTTCACCAAAGCAAGCCCCAGCAAGACCACGGCCAAAAGCCCCCGCAACACATGACGCAGCTTCGCCCAACCGCCTTTGCCGCCGGCCCGCAATCAGCGCAGCCCGCTTCCCTGCGGCGCGACGAGCCGCGTGACTTCCTGCTGACCGAGCGGGACTTCGAGAAGATCCGCGCGATGATTCATCGCCGCGCGGGCATCTCGCTTGGCAGCCACAAGCGAGAGATGGTGTACAGCCGGCTGGCGCGACGGCTGCGCACGCTGCAGCTGGTCGATTTCGGCACTTACCTGGCAATGCTGGATGCCGATGACGGCTCGGAGGAGTGGGAGTTCTTTACCAACGCGCTCACCACCAACCTGACGTCGTTCTTCCGCGAAGCCCATCACTTCCCCTTGCTGGCGGAACACGCCAAGAAGACCGGCCGGCCCTACTCGGTATGGTGCTCGGCCGCGTCCACCGGCGAGGAACCCTACTCGATCGCCATCACACTGGCCGAGGCGCTCGGCGAGCGCGCCGCCACCGTGCTGGCAACCGATATCGACACCCAGGTGCTGGCCAAGGCCCGCTCCGGCGTCTATACGGCCGAGCAGGTGAACAAGCTCTCGCCGGAGCGGCTCAAGCGCTTTTTCCTCAAGGGCACCGGCCAGCGCGCAGGCGCGGTCAAGGTCAAGCCGGAGCTGGCGGGCACCATCAGTTTCGAGCCGCTCAACCTGCTGGCGCCGGACTGGGGGATTCGCGAGAAGTTCGACGCGATCTTCTGCCGCAACGTCATGATCTATTTCGACAAGCCTACCCAGGGCAAGATCCTGGAGCGCTTCGTGCCGCTGCTCAAGCCGCACGGACTGCTGTTCGCGGGCCACTCCGAGAATTTCTCCTACGTGACGCGTGCCTTCCAGCTGCGCGGGCAGACTGTCTATGAACTGGCGCCGCAGTCGGTCCGGCTGGGAGGATCATGATGCGCACGCCCCAATTGCCCGAGGCGATTGCCACCCGCAGCTACTTTGACCGGGAATTCGGCAAGCAAGCCATCAAGCTGCTGCCCAACGAGTATTACGTGACCCGCGAGGACGTGGTGCTGACCACGGTGCTCGGCTCGTGCGTAGCAGCATGCATCCGCGACGAGACGGCCGGGGTCGGGGGCATGAACCATTTCATGCTGCCGGACGATGATGGTGCGGGCGCGGGTGCGGACCGGCTGCTCAGCGCATCGATGCGCTACGGCTCCTACGCGCTGGAAGTGCTGATCAACGAATTGCTGAAGATGGGCGCGCGCCGCGAGCGGCTCGAAGCCAAGGTGTTCGGCGGCGGCGCGGTGCTGGCCAACATGACCACGCTCAATATCGGCGATCGCAACGCCGAGTTCGTGCTCAGGTACCTGAAGGCCGAGGAGATCCGCGTGGCCGCCCAGGACCTGCGTGGCCCGCACGCGCGCCGCGTCAGCTATTTCCCGCTTACCGGGCTGGCGCTGGTGCGCCGGCTCACCCGACAGGACGACCAGGTGGTGGTCGAGCGCAACGAACGCGCGCTGGCACGCGCCATTGCCAGCTCCGCGACGGCGCCCGCAAAGGGCGGCGCGGAACTGTTTTCGCGGCGTGCGCCGTCGGCTGCCGTTTCCTGATACGACAAGGACTTTATCCAGACATGACTGCCGCCAAGATCAAGGTATTGTGCGTGGACGACTCCGCGCTGATACGCAGCCTGATGACGGAGATCATCAACAGCCAGAGCGATATGGAGGTGGTGGGTACCGCCCCCGATCCGCTGGTGGCGCGCGACCTGATCAAGCGCCTGAATCCGGATGTGCTTACGCTGGACGTGGAAATGCCGCGCATGGACGGGCTGGATTTCCTCGAGCGGCTGATGCGCCTGCGCCCGATGCCGGTGCTGATGGTGTCGTCGCTGACCGAGCGCGGCTCGGAAATCACGATGCGCGCGCTGGAGCTCGGCGCGGTGGATTTCGTCACCAAGCCCAAGCTCGGCATCCGCGACGGCCTGATGGATTACACCGACACCATCGCCGACAAGATCCGTGCCGCGTCGCGTGCGCGCATCCGCAGCAACGCACCCGCCAGCGGGGAAGCGGCCGCGCCGGCTACCCCGATGCTGCGCAGCCCGTTGCTATCCACGGAAAAGCTGATTATCGTTGGTGCGTCCACCGGCGGCACCGAGGCCATCAAGGAATTCCTGATGCCGATGCCGCCCGATTGCCCCGCCGTGCTGATCGTCCAGCATATGCCGGCCGGCTTCACGCGCTCGTTCGCGCAGCGCTTGGACGGCCTGTGCCGGATCACGGTCAAGGAAGCGGAGCACGGCGAGCGCGTGCTGCCCGGCTACGCCTATATTGCCCCGGGCGACTCGCACCTGCTGCTCGCGCGCAGCGGGGCCAACTATGTGGCCCACCTGTCGCAGGAGCCGGCAGTCAACCGCCACCGGCCGTCGGTCGAGGTGCTGTTCGATTCGGCCGCCAAGCACGCAGGCAAGAACGCCATCGGCGTGATGCTGACGGGCATGGGCAAGGACGGGGCGCAAGGTATGCTGCGCATGCGCGAGGCCGGTGCCTATAACCTGGCACAGGATGAGAGCAGTTGCATCGTGTTCGGCATGCCCAAGGAGGCGATAGCCGCCGGTGGGGTGCATGAGGTAGTACCGCTGCACGCGATGAGCCAGCGCGTGATGGCGCGCCTGGCCACCTTCGGGGCGCGCGCGCAGCGAGTTTGACAGGGCACAAGCGCTGGCCCGGCCGCATGCCGGCCGGGCCAGCGCAAGTATTGCAGCAACTTTCCACAACTGTATTGGAGCCGTTAGAGTGGACAAGAACATGAAGATCCTGGTGGTCGATGACTTCCCCACCATGCGTCGCATCATCCGCAACCTGCTTAAGGAACTGGGCTTTGCCAACGTCGAGGAAGCCGAAGACGGCGCCGCGGGCCTGGAGAAGGTCAAGGACGGCAGCTTCCAGTTCGTCATTTCCGACTGGAACATGCCGAACATGGACGGCCTGAGCATGCTGCAGGCGATTCGCGCCGAAGGGCCGCTGGCCAAGCTGCCGGTGCTGATGGTGACGGCCGAGGCCAAGAAGGAGAACATCATCGCCGCGGCACAGGCCGGCGCGAACGGCTATGTGGTCAAGCCATTCACGGCAGCGACGCTCGACGAGAAAATTACCAAGATCTTCGAGAAACTGGCGAAGGAAGGGGCATAAGGTGGGCGACATGTCGACGACTCCGACTCTCAGCAACGAATCTGCCGAGCAGCTGTTCCAGCGCATTGGCGCCCTGACGCGGATGCTGCGCGACAATATGCGCGAATTGGGGCTCGACAAGGAAATCGAGCGTGCCGCGCAGGCCATCCCCGATGCGCGCGACCGGCTCAGCTATATCGCCTCCATGACCGAGCAGGCTGCCGAGCGCACGCTGACCGCGGTGGAACTGGCGCAGCCGATCCAGTCCGGCATGGAGAAACAGGCCGAGGCGCTCGACAAGCGCTGGGAAGCCTGGTTCGAAACGCCGGTGGAGCTGGGAGACGCGCGCGAGCTCGTGCTCGACACCCGCGCCTTCCTGACCGACGTGCCGCAGCAGGCCCGCGCCACCGGCAGCCACCTGCTCGACATCATGATGGCGCAGGACTTCCAGGACCTGACCGGCCAGGTCATCAAGAAGATGATGGACATGATCCACTCCCTGGAGCAGGAACTGCTGCAGGTGCTGATCGACAATGTCCCGGCCGATCGCCGCGTGGAAGCGCCGGCTACGTTGATGAATGGACCGCAGGTCAACCCCGAAGGCAAGGCCGACGTGGTTTCCGACCAGTCGCAGGTCGACGACCTGCTCGCCAGCCTGGGCTTCTGATCTTCTGATCGCCAGGCAAGGAGCGCGGCGCCGCTAGCGGCGCCGCACCGTCCCGCGCACGCCCCTTCCCCGGGGTGCGCCGCCGCAACGCCCCCGGCGCATCGCGCATGCCGCCCCTGCCCCGCGTGCCCGGCCCGCCCCAAGCGGCGCCATCGCGCAAACAGCGCCAGAATCCCAGTCCTATTCCGGCTAATGGCCGCCGGTTTCCGCTCCGATAATCGATCCTGACGAACGGCCGCATGCCGCTTCGTAACGGAGCGGCCATGTCCGAAGAAAGCGATCTCGAGAAAACCGAACCCGCCTCAGCGCGGCGCCTGGAAAAGGCGCGCGAAGAGGGGCAGGTCGTGCGTTCGCGCGAGCTCGCCACGCTGATCATGCTGATGAGCGGCGTAGTGGGCCTGTGGACGCTGGGCGGCACGCTTGCCAGCAAGCTCGATGCCGTATTGCACGCCAGCCTGGCCTTCGAGCCGGCGATTGCCTTTGACACGACACGCATGATGTCGCGCTTTGGCATCGCAGTCTGGGAGGGCCTGCTGGCCTTCCTGCCGCTGCTGCTGTTCTTTGGCGCGGCAGCGCTGGCCGGCCCCATGCTGCTGGGCGGCTGGATGTTTTCCGCGAAGTCTTTCGCCCCGGATTTCTCCCGCCTCTCGCCACTCAAGGGGCTGGGCAGGTTGTTCTCCTCGCAGTCGCTGGTGGAACTGGCGAAGGCCATTGCCAAGGCGCTGCTGGTTGGCAGCGTGGCTGGCTGGGTGCTGTGGCGGCGGTTGCCCGAGGCCATTGCGCTGATGAGCGCGCCGATCCACGAAGCGCTGCTGCACATGCTGGAGATGGTGCTGAGCTGCTCCGCGATGGTGGCGGGTTCGCTGGTGCTGGTGGCCGCGCTCGACGTGCCCTGGCAGTACTGGACCTTCTACAAGAAGCTGCGCATGACCAAGGAAGAGGTCAAGCAGGAGCACAAGGACAGCGAAGGCGACCCGCACATCAAGGGGCGCATCCGCCAGCAGCAGCGTGCCATGGCCAAGCGCCGCATGATGTCCGAGGTGCCGAAGGCGGATGTGGTGGTCACCAACCCGACCCACTTTGCCGTGGCGCTGCGCTACGAAGAAGGCCGCATGAGCGCGCCGCGCGTGGTCGCCAAGGGCAGTGACGCGATTGCCGCGCGCATCCGCGAGATTGCCGTCGAGAACGGTGTGCCGTTGCTGAGCGCGCCGCCGCTGGCGCGCGCACTGCATCGTCACGTAGAGCTGGGCAGGGAAATCCCTGCCGGCCTGTATACCTCCGTGGCCGAAGTCCTGGCCTGGGTCTATCAACTGAAACACTGGCACCACAGCAGCGGCCCGCATCCGGCGGCACCCTCCGATCTGCTGGTGCCTGACGAGTTAGCCGTACCGGAAAGCCAAGCATGAACGCATTGACCTCGCTGTTCAAACTGCCGGGGGGCCAGACAGGCGGGCAGATGAAGGCCCTGGCCGGCCCGCTGCTGATCATCATGATCCTCGGCATGATGATCCTGCCGCTGCCACCCTTTATCCTGGATCTGCTGTTCACGTTCAACATCGCCCTGTCGATCATGGTGCTGCTGGTGGGCATGTACACCCAGAAGGCGCTGGACTTCGCCGCCTTCCCGGCGGTGCTGCTGTTCACCACGCTGCTGCGCCTGTCGCTCAACGTGGCCTCGACCCGGGTCGTGCTGATGGAAGGGCACACCGGGCCGGACGCCGCGGGCAAGGTGATCGAGGCCTTCGGCCACTTCCTGGTCGGCGGCAACTTTGCCGTGGGCATCGTGGTGTTCGCGATCCTGGTGGTGATCAACTTCATGGTCATCACCAAGGGCGCGGGGCGTATCGCCGAAGTTGGCGCGCGCTTCATGCTCGATGCCATGCCCGGCAAGCAGATGGCGATCGATGCCGACCTCAATGCAGGCCTGATCAATGAAGAAGGCGCCAAGAAGCGCCGCGCCGAGGTCTCGCAGGAATCGGACTTCTACGGCGCGATGGACGGCGCCAGCAAGTTCGTGCGCGGCGATGCCGTGGCGGGCCTGATGATCATGTTCATCAACGTCGGCGCCGGCATGGTGGTGGGCATGGTGCAGCATGACCTGGACTTCGCCACCGCGGTGCGCAACTACACGCTGTTGACCATCGGCGATGGCCTGGTCGCGCAGATCCCGGCGCTGGTGATTTCCACCGCCGCGGGTGTGATCGTTTCGCGGGTCTCCAACGAGCAGGACGTGGGCCAGCAGCTGACCGGCCAGCTGTTCTCCAATCCGCGCGTGCTCTACCTGACCGGCGCCATCATTGGCATGATGGGCATCATCCCGGGCATGCCGCACGTCGCCTTCCTGGCCTTTGCCGGCGCACTGGTGTGGTTCGGCCGCTATGTGGCACGCCGCGACGTGGCGCAGGCGCAGGAAAAGAAGCGCGAGGAACGCGCCCCCGCGGTGGCGCCGGAATCGACCGAAGCCAGCTGGGACGATGTCACCCTGGTCGATCCGCTCGGCATGGAGGTGGGCTATCGCCTGATCCCGCTGGTGGACCGCGCGCAGAACGGCGAGCTCCTCGGGCGCATCAAGAGCATCCGCAAGAAGGTGGCGCAGGAGATCGGCTTCCTGGTGCCGGTAGTGCATATCCGCGACAACCTGGAACTCAAGCCCAATGCTTACCGCATCACGCTCAAGGGCGTGGAGATCGGCCGCGGCGAAGCCGCGCCCGGGCAGTGGATGGCGATCAACCCCGGCCAGGTGTCCGGCGCGCTGCCGGGCACGCCCAGCCAGGACCCGGCCTTCGGCCTGCCCGCGGTGTGGATCGAGAGCGGCCTCAAGGAGCAGGCGCAGACCTACGGCTACACCGTGGTGGACGCAAGCACGGTAGTGGCGACTCACCTCAACCACCTGATCCACATGCACGCGGCTGAACTGCTTGGCCGCCAGGAAGTGCAGGCGCTGCTCGACCGCATCGCCAAGGAATCTCCCAAGCTCACCGAAGACCTGGTTCCCAAGGTCATCACGCTTACCGCGCTGCAAAGGATCCTGCAGAACCTGCTGGACGAAAGTGTGCCGATCCGCGACATGCGCACCGTGCTGGACGTGGTGGCCGAGCACGCGCCGAAGGTCAGCGATCCCAACGAGCTCACCTCGCTGGTGCGCGTGGCGCTGGGCCGTGCCATTACCCAGCAGTGGTTCCCCAACGGCGCCGACCTCCAGGTCATCGGCCTGGACGCCGGATTGGAGCGCGTGCTGTCGCAAGCGCTCACTAACGGCGGCGGCATCGAGCCGGGCCTGGCCGATGCGCTGCTGCAGCAGACGCAAGGCGCGGTGACCAGGCAAGAACATCTGGGGCTGGATCCGGTGCTGCTGGTGCCGCATCCGCTGCGCCCGTTGCTGGCGCGCTTCCTGCGCCGGACCATGCCGCAACTCAAGGTGCTCTCGCATGCCGAGGTGCCGGACAACCGAAATATCAGGATCACCGCCATGATCGGTGGCACAGCGTGAGGGGTTTCGCAAAATGAGCGTAGCTAAATTCGTGGCGGCCAATGGCCGCGAGGCTTTGCGCCAGGTGCGCGAGGCGATGGGACCGGACGCGGTGGTGCTGTCCAACCGCACCGTTGAAGGTGGCGTGGAGATTGTCGCGATGCGCGACACCGACCTCGGCGCCATTTCCAGCAACGCGCCGGTTTTCACGCCGCCGCCGGCTGCCGCGGTCGCTGTCGACGGCGCCCTTGGCGACCTGCGCGGCGAACTGCAGACCATGCGCGCCATGATGGAGCGCCAGTTCTCCGGCGTGGGCACGCACAGCCTGCCGTCGATCGGCGCAGACCCGTTGCGCGATTCGCTGTTTACCTGGTTAGTGACCGCTGGCTTCTCCGGGCAGCTCGCCCGTTCGCTGCTGGGTCACTTGCCGCTGGGCCATGACCGGCCTGCCGCCATGGCCTGGATCCGCCAGGAGCTCGCCCGCAAGGTGCCGGTGCTGAACGACGAAGATGCGCTCTTTGCCCAGGGTGGCGTGCTGGCGCTGGTCGGTCCCACCGGCGTGGGCAAGACCACCACCACCGCCAAGCTGGCCGCGCGCTTCGTGCTCAAGCACGGCCCGGAACGCCTGGCGCTGCTGACCACCGACACGTTCCGGATTGGCGCACACGAGCAATTGCGCATCTATGGCGACATCCTTGGCGTGCCCGTGCACGCGGTCAAGGATGCGGCCGACCTGCGCTTTGCGCTGGCGGCACTGACCGAGAAGCACCTGGTGATCATCGACACGGTGGGCATGAGCCAGCGCGACCGCAACCTGTCCGAGCAGATTGCCATGCTGGCCGGCGTGCAGGCGCCGGTGCAGCGCATCCTGCTGCTCAACGGCGCCAGCCACGGCGACACGCTCAACGAAGTCGTCCACGCCTACCGCCACGATGCCACGCCCGACGGCGGCATCGACGGCTGCATCGTCAGCAAGCTGGACGAGGCCACGCACCTGGGCTCCGTGCTCGACGTGGTGATCCGCCACCGCTTGCCGGTGTATTACGCCTCGACCGGCCAGCGCGTGCCCGAGCACCTTGAGCTTGCCAACGGCGCGGCCCTTGTCGAGCGTGCCTTCCAGACGCCGCGCCGCGGCTCGGTGTTTGCCGACGCGGAAGCCGCGCGTCGCGCCATGCCGGCGCAGGACGATAGCGAAGCCACGCGCGCGGCGAGCCCCGGCGGAGCCGACGGCATGCTGCGCTCGCTGACCGACAGTGCCAACGCGGTGGGCGATTGCGTGGAGCAACTGAGCGCTGGCAGCTATGGCTTTGAGCTGGTCCGCTCGCTGTGGCAGCAACGCAATGAGAGCGCACCCTCGCCGCGCCTGATGGCGCAGCAAGTGCGCGAAGCCGCCTGCCGCGACCTCACCCGCCATTGCGACCGCTTCGTGCTGTCGCTGAGCGCCACGGTGGCCACACCGGTGGCGGGACGGCGCGCACCGCGCCCCTGGCAACACACGCTGTTCCTGGCGGACCGCGACGGCCTGCCGCTGGCCGCCGCCGCCGCGCCCGCCGGCCGTACCGGCCCGGCACTGCAAGGCGGCCAGGGCGGATGGGAGGCCGATGCCGCCACGCTGTGCGCCGCCATCGCCGCCGCCCGCACCGTGGTCAACGTACTTGACGCCATGCCTGCCGCCCCCGTGCTGGCACGCTGGCAGCAAACCGGTGAGCGCTGGCTGGCCACCGCGCGCAAGACCACTCGGGTGGCCAGCGGCGGGGCTGCCCTCAAGCTCGATGCGCTGGCCGAGACGCTGACCTTCCACGCCGTGCAAGACATGGACTATCGCGGCCGCGATGCTGTGCAGTGGATCGCGCAAAGCCCGGTCCGCGTGCTCGAAGGCCAGGCACGCGGCACCCGCTCCATCGCCGAGGGTGGCACCGAGGCAGGCTTGCTGGTGTCGCGCGTCGTCGACCGTGAAAACGGCCAGACGCTCGCTGTGCATTACCTGCTGTGCGACCCGGCGCTGTCGGCCGAGGGCGCGCAACTGGCCCGCTGGGCTCGCTGGGCCGAGGCCGGCGAAGCGCAATTGCGCACGCTGCGCCATGCGCTGGACCACCTGGGCCAAGGCGACGGCGGCAACGAACCCGCGCAGGCCGAAGCGCAGGCCTGCGCCCGCTTGCTCGCGTTGCAGATGGGCGTGGCCGCGCTGCGCCTCGAGCAGGCCTGCGACGACTCGGTCGGCGCATTCCTGGCGCGACTGACTGGCCGCGCGCCGACTCGCCAGCCTTGCGGCGGCGCTGTGCTGGTCGAAGGCATTGGCCGTCTGCTGGCCCTGCTCGACGTGCTGGAAAACTATCCGGCCCGTGGCGCCCGCGCCACGCAGCCCATTGTGCAGGAAGCCTCGCCGCAGACGTTCCAACTGGGCGGCGCCGGCGGCGTGCTCGAGGCGCGCATGAGCGGCAGCCGCGTGTTCGAGACGCTGGCGCAAGGAGAATAAGCCGTGAATTCACTCGCATCCGACCAGGCGGAAAGCCTGCGGCGCATGCTGGCGCCCCGCGCCACACGCCGCATTGCCGTGGTCGCAAGCGATGCCGGTGCCGGCGCCACCACGGTGGCACTGGGGCTGGCCAACGCCCTTGCCCTGCAAGGCGAACGCGTACTGCTCGTCGATGAGGACCGTTTCGGCGCCCGCGCCACCCGGCTTGCCGGCGCCATGCCGGAAGGCACCCTGGCCGCGGTGCTGGGTGGTGCGGTGACGCTCGATGCCGCGCTCGGCAAGCGTCCCGCGGGCACCATCGCCGTGCTGCCGGGCAGCCCCCAGGCCAATGGCGACCTGCAGTTGCTCAAGTCGTTTCGCACCGTGCTTAGCGACGCCCGCAGCGATGCGGATGGCGGCTTGTCGCAAATGGCTGGCGCGGCGCACAACCTCATCGTGGTGCTGCGCGCGGAGCCGGCCTCGATCAAAGCCGCATACGCCTGCATCAAGCAGCTCAATCACCTTTACGCTTGCCGGCGTTTCCACCTGGTGATCAATGCCGCCGCCGGGGACGCCGCCGCCAGTGCGGTGCTGGGCAACCTGGCCCGTACCGCCAGCCAGTACCTTGGCGTTGAGGCCAGCCCCGCGGGCAGCCTGCCGCACGATCCGCTGGTTGAGCGCAGTACCGCATTGGGCCGTTGCGTGGTCGAGGCCTTTCCGGCAGCGCCCGCCACCGCCGCATTACGCCGAATTGCCACGGGCATTGCCAGCTGGCCAATGTCCGCCGATCCCCGTTCAACCCTGTCGGTGCCGATGGCGCCGACGGCCACGGCCCTGGCTTAAGCGCCGGGACCTGCAAGCTAGGACTCACGAGAATTCCACCATGTATACGATTCAGGGAAAGCTCGAGCAGACTGATACCGTGACGGCGCATGCGTCGCTGGTGCGTCGCATCGCCTTGCAACTGGCAGCCAAGCTGCCTGCCAGCGTGCAACTCGATGATCTGATCCAGGCCGGCATGATCGGCCTGCTTGACGCCGCCAAGCGCTACGAAGACACCCACGGTGCGCGTTTCGAGACCTACGCCAGCCAGCGCATCCGCGGCGCCATGCTCGACGAGGTGCGCGCCAACGACTGGCAGTCGCGCAGCCTGCGCCAGTTCACGCGGCGGATCGAGCGCACCGTGCGCGGCCTGGAGCAAACGCTAGGCCGTGCGCCGCTCGATTCCGAAGTGGCGCAGGAGCTGGAGCTGCCGCTCGACGAATACCAGACGCTGCTCAACGAGGTTTATGGCTGCCAGTTGCTGCACTATGAAGACTTCGAGCGCTCCGGCGAAGAAGACTTCCTGGACCGGCACCTGAGCGTGAGCGATGACGGCAATCCCCTCACGGTGCTGATGGAAAGCGGCATGCGCGAAGCGCTGATCCGTGCCATCGAGCGCCTGCCCGAGCGGGAGAAGCTGGTACTGTCGCTGTGCTATGACCAGGAGCTGAACCTGCGGGAAATCGGCGCGGTGCTGGAAGTCACCGAGTCGCGCGTGTGCCAGATCCGTAGCCAGGCGATTACACGGCTGCGTTCGCAGTTGCGCGGGTTGCTGTGAGCGGCTGGCCCAAACGCTTCGCCGCGGCGGCGCTGGCCGTGGGGTGCTGGCCGGCACTGGCAGCGCCTGGTGGGCAGACGCTGCATAGCTGGTCGGCCTCGGTGAACGGGCCCGCGCTGTACGGCAAAGGCTTGCGCACCATTTCCGTCCCGATTTCACCGACCGGCTACTTGCCGCAGGCGCAGGGCGCGATCACGACGGTGCGGTGGCGCTATCGCTTCTCGCGTACGCCGCCGAATGAACTGCAGGCTTACCTATGCAATGCGCAACGATGTGTATTGCTCTCGGGGGCTGAAGGACTGACCGAGGCGTTTAGCGGGGATGACGCCGCCAAGGGCTTTGTGTTTGCTTTTCAGGTGCCGGGGAAGGGGCCGCTCACGCCGGTTTTGATCGGGCAGGCCAATGAGGTTACGGTTGGGTTTCGGTGAGGGGGGGCCGTAGTCGCTTCGCAGCTGCGGCTTAACTTCAACGTCAAGAGACCGCTTCGCATCGCGCTGGGGTGTTCACCGCCTGGTGGCCGGTCGCGCGGCTACACCGAATCGTCTTCTGTTCCCGCTGGTTTGCTCCCCTCTCCCACTTGTGGGAGAGGGGCCGGGGGAGAGGGCGGGCACTCGCAAGAACGAGACGCCACAATCTACCCGGCTCAACTGCTGCTTAATTCAACCCGTTGCCAGACTGACCCCTTGCGGCCCGGTCTGCGCGCGCCCGTCGCGCCCATACAGCGTCGTGTTGTCACCCCGTTGCCGCAATGCCAGGATCGCTTCCTCGGTGAATTCGAGATGCGCATCCACAACCGCGGCATTCAGCGCATTGGCGTCGCTTGCAGTGCGTGCCGCAAACACCAGCGTCCGCCATGCGGCTTCCACCGACGGATCGATCTGGCGCCCGAACAGCTGGCCGCCCGCGCCGGTGCGAATCCCCAGGGCGCCCATCTGCGCCTCGCGCGCGCGCGTCAGGGCGCCCAGCAATCCGGCCAGTTCCACCTTGCGTTCCAGCAGCCCGGCAAGGGCCTGGTAATCGCCGGCCTTAATCAGGCTTCTTTCTTCGCCTAGTACGGTGGCGAACGCTTGCGCGAGCTCGGTTTCGCGGCGCAGGTTCTGGATCAGGGACTGGCTCATGGCTTGCCTATCTTAGGGTGGGGTTGGCGATGCGGCCCGTAGCAAGCCGCGGTGTCAGGCGCCGCCGTTGAGTTCGCGCAGGGACGCGAGCAGCCCGTCGGCGATCTTGCTTGGGTCGATCTTGATGCGGCCTTCGGAGATGGCCTGACGGATCTCTTCGACCTTGGCGGTGTCGATATCGTCGTCATGGTCTTCCACCATGCGCGCGCCGATCTCGCGCACCTGGGCCGACAGGGGGCTGCTGACGCGCACGCTGGACGTTTCCGGGGCGGCCGTCGATCCGGGGGCGCCGGCCACGCTGCGCACGGCGCCGTCGATGGCGTCGCTCGGCCTTGACGAGGTGGTCTGATTGATCTTCACGATGATTCCTTGCTGGGTACCTTTGGCTTATCGGAGGCTTCGGGCGAAACTTTAGGGCGAATTGCGGCACCATGGCGCCGCATTTCCGGCCCCGGAGCGCGCGATATTGTCTCATGCGCAGGCCTATGAGACGCGTACGCAACTCCAGGCTTCGCCACCGATTCCCTATTGCTGAAGCACCACCGTGTCGCCGTTGCGCACCAGCGCATTGACCACCTGACCGTTCTTGAGCCGCACCTGGACGTTGTTGCCCACCGCAGCCTCGGCCATGACCTTGCCTTCGCTGCTGAGCTGGAACGAATCGCCTTCCACCAGCACCGTCACGTTCTGGCCTTGGCGTACGGCAATGGCTTTCTTCAGCAGATCCATCCGCATTGGCGAGCCCATGGCAATGCGGTTGGCCGCTACCGCGCCGCTCACCTGTGCGGGATCCGTCACCACCGCACGCGGCAGCGACGCCAGGTCGCCCTGGCGGACTTCCATATCGGCTGCATCAATGGCCTCGCCGGGCATCAGGTTGCGCCTGGCCACATAGTAGTCGGCCACCACCGACACGCGCGCTTGCACGTAGCGGGTCCAGGGGCGCTCGCCAGCGCAGCGCACGCCGACCGAGACCCGGCCCCACGGGGACGCGCCCGGCGGCAGGAACGGCTCGGGCAGCGGGCAATCCGGCGCGCGCCCGCCCGAAGGCGGTACTACCTGGATGCTGGCCTTGCCGGGCAGGCCGGCCGTCTGGCGTTCAAGAAATTGTTCGACCGCGGCGCGCACGGGGTCTTCGGGATACGGCGAGGGCTGCGCCGCGCCGGCGCTGCCGGGCAGCGTGCCGCCGGCGGCCAGCACGCAGAGCAGGGCGCGCGCCGCGGCGGCCCGGAAACGAGGGGTCATGTGTACATCCAGGCAAGGAAACGACGCGGGCCGCACCGCGAAGGCGGGTGCCGCGTGCGTGTCAACGGGTCCTATTGTAGGCAGCCCCGCGTTCTTGCTCGAGTCGAAATGCGCGGTTTTCTTTGCCCTATTCGCGCGATTGGCATGGCGGGGCCGCCCCTAAGATGGCACACCTGAAGAAGGTCGACCTTCGTTGCTCTCCCCCTCCAGCGAGACACAGACATGATTGACAGACTCGATGCGGCATTGCGCTTCCAACAAGAGGCGCTGAGCTTGCGGACCCAGCGGCAATCGGTGATTGCCTCCAACATCGCTCACGCCGATACACCCGGCTACAAGGCGCGCGACTTCGATTTCTCCAGCACGCTGGCGCAAAGCGTCGAACGCACAAAGCAAGCCGAAGGCGTGTCGCTGTCCACCACCTCGGTGCGCCACTTGCCGGGCGTGACGTCTGCGTTCGCCGAGAAGATGCAACTCGACTACCGCATCCCGATGCAGTCGAGCATCGATGGCAATACCGTCGAGATGGACACCGAGCGCGTCGCCTTTGCCGACAATGCGGTGCACTTCGAATCCGGGCTGACCGTGATGAGCGCTAAGATCAAGACCATGCTGTCGGCTATCCAGCAGTGAGCACGCCATGCCAGCAATGAACATCTTCGAAGTCGCCGGTTCGGCCATGGCCGCGCAGTCGCAGCGCATGAACGTGACCGCGTCCAACCTGGCCAATGCCGACAGCGCGGTCGGCCCCAACGGCCAGCCTTACCGCGCCAAGCAAGTGGTGTTCGGCCTTGCCGCCACACCGGGCCAGAACGACGTGGGCGGCGTGCAGGTGGAGGGCGTGATGGAAGATCCGTCGCCCCCGCGCATGGTGCACAACCCCACGCATCCGCTGGCCAATGCCGACGGCTACGTCACGATGCCAAACGTTAACCCGGTGGAGGAGATGGTCAACATGATCTCGGCCTCGCGTTCCTACCAGGCCAACGTGGAAGTCCTCAACACCGCCAAGAACATGATGCTCAAGACGCTGACCATCGGTCAGTAAAACCGGGATACGCAATGACCACGACTTCCTCCACAGGCAGCAGCACCAGCGCCGCCGGGATCGCCAATACCCTGCAAAGCGGCAGCGCCTCCGCCGCCGACCTGCAGAACAGCTTCCTGACGATGCTCGTTACGCAGATGAACAACCAGGATCCGCTCAACCCGATGGACAACTCGCAGCTGACCTCGCAGCTGGCGCAGATCAGCCAGGTGAGCGGCATGCAGACCTTGAACACCACGCTGAACTCGCTACTGTCGCAAGTCAGCGCCAGCCGCGCGATGGATTCGGCAGCGCTGATCGGCCACACCGTGATGGTGCCGGGCAATGCCACCACGGTGGCCAGCGGCGTGCCGGGCCAGATCGGCGTGGACCTGCCGTCGACCGCCGACGCGGTCACGGTCCAGGTGGTCGACGCGAACGGCAACGTGGTGCGCAACATCGACATGAAGGGCCAGACCGCCGGCGTGCACGACATTGCCTGGGATGGAAAGAACGATGCAGGCGTTGCGGTCGCCGACGGCGACTACAGCTTCAAGGTCGCCGCGACCGCCAACGGCAAGGATGTCGTGCCGGTCGCGCTGGTCTACGGCAAGGTCAACAGCATCAGCGGTGACTCCACGGGCGTGCTGGTCGACATCGGCGGCGGCCGCACCGCACCGGTCGACGGCGTTCGCCGCATTCTTTAATCACGTGGCCACGCGCGAGACGCGCCGGCAGGATGTCAGGTAACTAGGAGAAAATCATGGGTTTCGGTCAAGGGGTAAGCGGCATCAATGCCGCCGCATCGAATCTGGACGTCATCGGCAACAACATCGCCAACGCCAACACGGTCGGCTACAAGCAATCGACTGCGCAGTTCGCCGACGTGTACGCCGGTACCAAGATCGGCTTGGGCACGACCGTGAATTCGGTGGTGCAGTCGTTCAACCAGGGCAATATCGAATCGAGCGGCAGCGCGCTCGATGTGGCCATTACCAATGGCAACGGCTTCTTCCGCCTGGCCGATTCCTCGGGCTCGGTGTTCTACTCGCGCAATGGCCAGTTCCAGCGCCAGCAGGACGGCAGCATCACCAACGCGCAAGGCCTGAAACTGACCGGCTACCCGGCTGGCACGACGGGCGGCGGCGCTGTGCAGCCGCAGCCGCTGGTGGTGCCGAACACCACCATGGCCGCCAAGGCGACCACCACCCTCGGCATTTCCTTCAACCTGAACTCCGGCAGCACCGTGCCGACCACGCCGTTCGCCAGCACCCCGGCCGCGCTGCCGACGTCGAGCATGTTCAACTACAGCTCCGGCGTCACCGTCTATGACTCGCTGGGCAACGCCAAGCAGCTCACCGCGTACTTCTCCACGGGCACGCCCGGCGCGGGCACGTTCCCGGCAGCGGGCGGCGGCGGCACCGACTGGACGATGAACCTGACCGATGCGGCGGGCAACGTGGTTGGCGCGCCGATCACGCTCAAGTTCGACTCGAAGGGCACGCTGCAGTCGCCGGCCGCCGGCGCTACCACCGCCATCAACATTGCCGCCGCCAACGGTGCGGCACCCCTGGCCATCGCGATGGACCTGACCGGCACGACGCAGTTCGCCGGCGCCAACGACACCAAGCCGCCTGTGCAGAACGGCTATACCGCGGGCAGCCTGCTCGGCTTCGCGATCCAGCCGGATGGCACCATCCTTGGCAGCTACTCGAACCAGCAGACCCAGGGGCTGGGCCAGGTCGTGATGGCCGGCTTCGGCAACGTGCAGGGCCTGAAGCCGGAGGGCAACAATGTGTGGTCCGCGACCGGCGCATCGGGCCAGGCCGTGGTCGGCGCGGCCGGCGGCAGCCTTGGCACGCTCAAGTCCAATGCGGTGGAGGCATCCAACGTGGACCTGTCCGGCCAGCTGGTCAGCCTGATCGTGGCGCAGCGCAACTACCAGGCCAACGCGCAGACCATCAAGGCGCAGGACACCGTCATGCAGACGCTGGTCAACCTGTAATGCGCAGCGTTGGCAAGACGAGCCGCACGCACGGGAACTAAAGGGACGCCATGGACCGCATGATCTATACCGCCCTGTCGGGGGCCAAGCAGACGCTCGACCAGCAGGCCGCGGTGTCCAACAACCTGGCCAATACTTCCACGCCGGGCTTTCGCGCGCAGGTCAATATGTTCCGCGCGGTGCCGGTGGTGGGGCAAGCCTCGCCAACGCGCGCATTCACACTGGCCTCCACGCCTGGCGCCGACTTCAAGGCCGGCCCGCTGACCTACACGGAGCGTCCGCTGGACGTGGCGCTGCAGGGCAACGGCTGGCTGACGGTGCAGGCACCGGACGGCACGGAGGCTTATACCCGCGCCGGCTCGCTGCAGGTGTCCGCCGACGGGCAGCTGGTTACCAGCACCGGCCTGCAGGTGATGGGCGACGGCGGCCCGATCGCGGTGCCGCCGGGCGCGCAGATCACCATCGGCAGCGATGGCACGATCACCGCGCGCGGCCCTGGCGAGACCTCAGCGGGCCTGGCCCAGGTGGGCAAGCTGCGGCTGGTCAATCCACCGCCCGATTCGATCGCCCGAGGCGACGATGGCCTGTTCCGGCTGCGCCCCGGCGCGCAGCCGCTGCAGGTTGACGCCAACATCCGCGTCGTTTCCGGCGCGATCGAAGGCAGCAACGTCAACCCGGTGGAGGCGATGGTCGACATGATCGCCAACGCCCGCCGCTTCGAGATGCAGATGAAGATGATCCAGGGCGCTGACACCAACGATCAGCGCGCCAATCAACTGCTCTCGAATAACTGAACTTTGAATTGATGTGCTGCCGCGGCTCGCGGCAGCCTTGTGAGGACAAACATGATCCGCTCTCTCTGGATTGCCAAGACCGGCCTCGATGCGCAGCAAACGCAGATGGACGTGATCTCGAACAACCTGGCCAACGTCTCCACCAACGGCTTCAAGCGTGGGCGTGCCGTGTTCGAGGAACTGATGTACCAGACCGTGCGCCAGCCCGGCGCATTGTCTTCGGACCAGACCACGCTGCCGTCCGGCCTGCAGCTGGGCACCGGCGTGCGCCCCGTGGCTACCGAGCGCATCCATACCCAGGGCAATCCGCAGCAGACCGGCAACAGCAAGGACGTGGCCGTGATCGGCCAGGGCTTCTTCCAGGTCACGATGCCCGACGGCACCACCGCCTACACGCGCGATGGCTCGTTCCAGACGGACCAGAACGGCCAGCTGGTGACGTCCAGCGGTTTCGTGATCCAGCCCGCCATTACCCTGCCGGCCAACTACACGGCGCTGACGGTCGCACGCGACGGCGTGGTCTCGGTGACCCAGCCCGGTTCAAGCGCCAACGTGCAGGTCGGCCAGCTGCAACTGGCTACCTTTGCGAACCCGGCCGGCCTGGAAAGCCTGGGCGAGAACCTGTACGTGCAGACCGATGCGTCGGGCGCGCCGAACACCACGGTGCCTGGCCTGAACGGCTCCGGCACGTTGCAGCAGAACTACGTCGAAGCGTCCAACGTGAACGTGGTCGAAGAGCTGGTGAGCATGATCCAGACCCAGCGCGCCTACGAAATCAACAGCAAGGCTGTGCAGACCTCCGACCAGATGCTGCAGCGCCTGACCCAGCTGGGATGATCATGATTGCCTCGCTGACTCGCCTGGGCGCGCTTGCCCTTTGCTGCTTCGCGACAGGTTGCGCGATGATGCCGCGCGAGCCGCTGGTCCAGCTGCCCACCTCCGCGCGGGCAGAGGTGCGCGCGCCGGCGCCGGCGAGCGGATCGATCTACCAGTCGTCGTACGCGGGCAATCCGTTGTTCGAGGATCGCCGGCCGCGCAACGTGGGCGACATCCTCACCATCGTGATCAGCGAGAACGTCAACGCCAGCAAGAACTCCGGCACCAACGCCAGCCGCACGTCCAACAGCGCGCTGGCTTTCGACGCGGTGCCCAGGGCGCTTGGCGGGCTGTTCAGCAGCGCCCAGAACGCAACCATGAGCGGCGCCAATGCGCTCAAGGCCAGCGGCGGCGCCAGCGCCACCAACACGTTCAACGGCACCATCACCGTGACCGTGCTGGAAGTGCTGGCCAACGGCAACCTCATCGTCTCCGGCGAAAAGCAGATGGCCATCAACCAGGGCGCGGAATACATCCGCTTCTCCGGGGTGGTCAATCCGCGCACGATCACCGGCGACAACGCGGTGCCGTCCACGCAGGTGGCCGACGCACGCATCGAGTACACCGCCAAGGGCTATATCGACGAGACGCAGAACATGGGCTGGCTGCAGCGTTTCTTCCTCAATGTTTCACCGTATTGATCACTGACCGCGTCATGTCCCTGTCTTCGCTCCCCGCCTCGCGCAGCCGCTTCGTCCGCGCTCTTTTCCTGGCGCTGACGCTGGGCCTGCTAGCAGGCGCGCCGCACGCGGAACGGCTGAAGAACCTGGCCAACTTCCAGGGCGTGCGCGACAACCCGCTGGTGGGCTATGGGCTCGTGGTGGGGCTGGATAGCACCGGCGACCAGACCATGCAGACGCCGTTTACCACGCAGAGCCTGACCAACATGCTCTCGCAGCTCGGCATCACCCTGCCGGCGGGCAAGAACATGCAGCTCAAGAACGTGGCCGCGGTGATGGTCACCGCCACGCTGCCGCCATTCGCGCGGCCCGGCAGCCAGCTCGATGTGGTGGTGTCGTCGATGGGCAATGCCAAGAGCCTGCGTGGCGGCACCTTGCTGATGACGCCCCTCAAGGGCGCCGACGGCCAGGTCTATGCGATCGCGCAGGGCAATATGCTGGTGGGCGGCGCGGGCGCGTCGGCCAACGGCAGCAAGGTGCAGGTCAACCAGCTGGCGGTGGGCCGCATCGCCAATGGTGGCATCGTGGAGCGCGCGGTGCCTGCGTTCCAGCCTGAAGGCGGCATCCTGAACCTGGAGCTGCGTGAAACCGACTATGGCACGGCCGAACGCGTTGTCGAGGCGATCAATCGCGCGATGGGCGGCGGCGTAGCCAGCGCGCTGGACGGCCGGGTGGTGCAGGTGCGCGCGCCCGCGGCCCCGAGCGCGCGGGTAGGCTTCATGGCACGCATCGAGAACATCGAGGTCACGCGCGCCAAGGCCGCCGCCAAGGTCATCCTCAATGCGCGTACCGGCTCGATCGTGATGAACCAGGCCGTGACGGTGGACGACTGCGCGGTGGCGCATGGCAATCTGTCGGTGGTGATCAATACGCAGCCGGTGATCAGCCAGCCGGCGCCATTCAGTGGCGGCCAGACGGTGGTGGCGCCGGTTTCGCAGATCAACATGAAGCAAGAAGGCGGCGCGCTGCAGATGGTCAAGGCAGGCGCCTCGCTGGCCGCGGTGGTCAAGGGCCTGAACGCGCTGGGCGCGACGCCGGCCGACCTGCAGACCATCCTTGAAGCCATGCGTGCCGCGGGTGCGCTGCGCGCCGACCTCGAGATCATCTGATCATGTCAGCCAGCCGCGTGGCCGCACAGGCCGAACTCTCGCAACGCTTCGCCCTGGATACGCAGGGCTTCGAAGGCCTCAAGCAAAGTGCCCGTACCGGCGCCACCCCGGAAACGCTGCGCACCGCCGCGCGCCAGTTCGAGGCGGTGTTCACGCAGATGGTGCTCAAGAGCATGCGCGACGCCACGCCGCAGGACGGTTTGTTCGACAACGAGCAGACCAAACTGTACATGTCGATGATGGACCAGCAGCTGTCCCAGCAGATGTCCACGCGCGGCATCGGCCTGGCCGACGTCATGGTGCGCCAGCTCGCGCGCGCCAGCGGCGCGGGCCTGCCGCCCGAGCTCGCCGGCGCGGCCGCGAAGCAGGCCGCCGTGCAGGCGGGCATGGACGACGCGGCCCCCGGCCTTGCGCGCACGCTGGACATGCGCAATGGCGACGCGGACGCGCCGCGTGCGGGCAGCGTGGTGGCCGGCACCAGCTGGAACCCCACCGCGGGCTTGCGTCAGTACCAGTCGCAGGACACCGGGGCCTGGCAGGGCGGCAACGCCGTGTTGCCCGAAGACACGCCGGCCCACATTAGCGCCTTCGTCTCCCGCATGGCGGGGCCGGCGCAATCCGCGGCGCGCGCCACCGGCGTGCCGGCCAAGCTGATCCTGGGTCAGGCCGCGCTCGAATCCGGCTGGGGCCGGCGCGAGATTGCCTACCCGGACGGCAGCACCACTTTCAATGTCTTCGGCATCAAGGCGGGCGCCAACTGGAAGGGCCAGGTCGCGGAAATCACCACCACCGAATATGTCGACGGCCAGCCGCAAAAGGTGCGCGCGCGTTTCCGCGCATACGGCTCGTACGACGAAGCCTTTGCCGACTACGGCCGCTTGCTGAGCAACAACCCGCGCTACGCCGAGGTGCTGGCCGCGGCTACGCCGGACGACGCCGCCCGGGGGCTGCAGCGTGCCGGTTACGCCACGGATCCGGCTTACGGTGAAAAGCTGGTCCGGATCATGCGGAAAGTGCCCGTCTGAGCGCATGCCGCGCCCTGGCAGGGCGCAGGCCGGCCGGATGCAAATTGTCGGCGCCGCGCACTAAAGTCTCCTTGTACTTCTGCCGTTACTTACATCATTCACCGCCGTCCATGTCCGGCAGCGGCGAACCGGCATCGAAGGCTTCGCGACAAGCGGCCACGGTGCACGGATCGCCGGGTCAGGCACACGGCAGCCACCAGATGCGGGGTTAGAGCATGTCTCTCTTCAATATCGGACTTTCCGGCCTGAACACGGCGCAGAACGCGTTGACGACGGTTGGCCACAATATCAGCAATGCCGCCACGGCAGGCTATACGCGGCAGAACACCCTCATCGCGTCCGCAGGTGGCCAGTACACCAGCAGCGGCTTCTTCGGCCAAGGTTCCAACACGACCTCGGTGGTCCGCGTCTACGACGAGTTCCTGACCGGCCAGCTGCGCAACGCCCAGTCCGCCAGCGCCCAGCTCTCGACGTACTCCAGCCAGATCGGCCAGATCGACAACCTGCTGGCCGACCAGACGGGTGGCATCGCACCGCTGATGCAGAAGTTCTTCGCCGCCGTGCAAGGCGTATCGGATACGCCGGCGGATCCGGCCGCGCGCCAGAACATGATCAATGCCGGGCAATCGCTCACCGGGCAGGTGCGCGCCGCCAACTCCTACTTCCAGCAGTTGCGCGATGGCGTCAATACCCAGCTGCAGAGCTCGGTGACGCAGATCAACGCCTACTCCCAGCAGCTTGCCAAGCTCAACGACCAGATCACGCGGGCTACCGCTGCCGGCGGCGGCCAGCCGCCCAACGACCTGCTCGACCAGCGCGACCAGATGGTCTCGCAGCTGACCCAGCTGGTAGGCGTCAAGGTGGTGCCGCAGGACAACACCTACAACGTGTTCGTCGGCAACGGCCAGCCCCTGGTGATGGGCTCGAACTCCTATGACCTGAAGGCGGTGCAATCGTCGGCCGATCCGTCGCGTATCACGATCGCCTACACGCAGGCCAACGGCAACGTGACCGAGATGGACGAAAGCACCCTCACCGGCGGCTCCGTCGGCGGCTTGCTCAAGTTCCGCACCGAGTCGCTGGATCCAGCGCAGAACGCCATCGGGCGGCTGTCGGTGACGCTGGCCCAGACCTTCAACGACCAGCATAAGCTCGGCGTGGACCTGACCGGCCAGATCGGCGGCAACCTGTTCAAGCTCGGCACGCCCGTCACGCTGCCCAAGAGCTCGAATACCGGCACCTCGCTGGTATCGGCCAGCATCAGCAATACGTCGCTGCTGACCACCAGCGACTACACGCTGACCTACGACGGCACCAACTATTCGCTCACGCGCATGTCGGACAACACGGTCGTGGCCACCCAGGCGGGCGCCACCGCCACCTATCCGCTGACGCTGTCGGCGGACGGCGTGGACGTCAAGATCCCGACGGCGATGTCGGCCAATGATTCCTACCAGATCCAGCCGACCCGCAATGTGGCCGCCAGCATGGACATGGCCATTACCGACCCCGCCAAGATCGCCGCCGCGGGCCCGCTGCGCGTCAGCGCAGGCACCACCAACACCGGTACCGGCACGGCCAAGGTCAGCAATGTTGCGCAAGGCTTCAGCCTGCCCGCTACCACGATCACGGCCAAGTTCAACGGCGCCAACTACGTCTTCACCGATGCGACCGGTGCTCCGGTCGTGCCCACCAGCGGCCCGACCCCCAGCGGCACTGCAACGCAATACGCGTTCAACGGTGTCACCGTCAGCTTCGACGGCACGCCCAAGACCGGCGACAGCTTCACGCTGGCGCCCAACCTGAGCGGCGTTTCCGACAACGGCAACGCGCTCGCGCTGGCCAAGCTGCAAACCACCAAGACCATCGGCGGCGTGTCGAGCTACAACGACGCCTTCGCGCAGCTGGTCAACGACGTCGGCAGCCGCGCCAAGTCGGTCCAGATCGCATCGACGTCGCAGGACAGCGTCACTACCCAGGTGCAGACGGCGCAGCAAGGCATCTCCGGCGTGAACATGGATGAGGAAACGGTCTCCATGCTGCGCTTCCAGCAGCTCTACCAGGCGAACGCCAAGGTCATCCAGACTGCCACCACGCTGTTCGATACCATCATCGGTATCGGCCGCTGATCGCTTCTGAATACCCGGATCTCCCAAAGGAACAGACATGCGCGTCGCAAGCTCCACGCTCTACCAACTCGGCCTGGCCTCGATGAACAGCCAGCAAGGCTCGTTGCTGCATGTACAGCAACAGCTCGGCACCGGGCGCCGTATCCTGACCCCGTCCGACGACCCGGTGGGCGCCACCCGGGCGCTGGTGGTCTCGCAATCCAGTGCGGTCAACAACCAGTACGCCACGTCCCGCAAACAGGCCAACACCAACCTGTCGATGGAGCTGAATTCGCTCAACAGCGTCGTCACCACCGTCCAGAACATCCAGACGCTGGTGGTGCAGGCCGGCAACGGCACCATGAGCGATGCCGACCGCGCCTCGGTCGCCTCGGCGCTGCAGGACTCATACAACCAGCTGCTCGGCCTGTCCAACGCCGACGACGGCAACGGCCAGTTCCTGTTCGCGGGTTACCAGTCGTCCACGCCGCCGTTCGCGAAGAACGGCAGCGGCGCGGTGGTCTATGGCGGCGATACCGGCCAGCAACTGCTGCAGGTCGACGTTGCCCGTCAGATGCCCACCAACGACAACGGCAACGCGATCTTCATGAGCGTGCAGTCCACCGCCACCTACGTTGCCTCCTCGCCCAGCGCCAATACGGGCACCGGCGAGTTCAGCGCGATCTCGGTGACGGATCCGACCAATGCGCTGTACGGCCACAGCCTATCGCTCAATTTCGCCACCGATGCCGTCACCGGCAAGATGCAGTACCAGGTAATGGACCAGAGCGCCGCGCCGCCGGCCGCCGTTGGCGCCCCGGTGGACTATGTGGACGGCGCCGGCATCTCGGTCGGCGGGCTCTCGCTGTCGATCAAGGGCACGCCCAAGGATGGCGATGTCGTCAACCTGCAACCCGCGAAGCAAGCAGGCACCGACATCTTTGCCAACCTGCAGAGCGTCATCAACGCCTTGAAGCAGCCGATCGTCACCACCGCCGACCGCGCCACGCTGGCCAACGCGCTGTCCACGGCAAACCGCCAGATGGCCAACTCGCTGGACAACGTCAGCACGGTGCAGACCTCGGTCGGCTCGCGCATGAATGAGCTCGATGCGCTCAACACCATCGGCACCAACCGCGGGCTGAACTACACCGAGACGCTCTCGGGCCTGCAGGACCTGGATTACTATTCGGCCATGACCGAGTACTACCAGCGCCAGACTTCGCTGCAGGCGGCGCAGCAGTCGTTCATGCAGATCCAGGGGATGAACCTGTTCAAGTATCTGGGGTAGGCGCGGCTTTTCGCGCCTGGCGAAAATGGCAACGAAAAAAACATAACGGCGGAACGCGCAAACAGATAAGTGTTTTGCACTGCTGAGTCTGGCTGCGGCCCTTGCTGGGCAAGGGTTGCGGCTATGTATTTGTCATTCGTTTCGTTGTTTTATTCACTGCCGGCTTACTAGGGTCGCGGAACGGCGCGTCCAAATCGATTTAGACGGACCTCGCATATCGCTTCAGCGCGGTCGGCCACTAGCCCACCCCGTAGCCTCAGTAGTAAAACTGGTTCGCTATGCTATGCATGCAACCATTGTCCAATTACCTTGATACCTCCGACCTCGCTGTCCTGCTGAAGGTCACCCTTGCCACCATCCTCCGCCGGGCCAGGAGCAAGCCCCAATCCTTGTCTCCCCCGGCTGCCCTCGGTCCCAATTTCCCCCTCCGCTGGAGGCAGGCTGACGCCGCCAACTGGCCAAATGAAGTTGGGATTGCGAGCATATGCGGGTTGTTCGCGAGCCTAAAGAGCTGGGTCCTCAGGGTCCTCGTCCCGTCGTTTGCGACCAGTCAGCATGGCGACGATGAGGTTCTCTTTGTGAACCTTGCCCATGGCGATGGCGGCAATGACGTGTACCGCTATCAGTACCATCAAGATATCCGCGAGTAGCCCGTGCACATCCTTCGGCCAGTCCTCGCCCCAGAACGCGTCTAGCCTCGACATCCAGCCCGTTACCGCGAGAGCAAGGATGAGCGTCCACATCGTGAGCATCATCAAAGCACCGAGCGGTGTATGACTTAGATGCCGTGTTGGTCGGCGGGCAATGATTTCTGCGAGGTCCGTGATGACCCGGGAGGGCGTGGGGACCCAAGTAGAAAACCGTGCAGGCTCCGTGCCAATGAAGCCCCAGAGGATACGAAACAGGACGAGGCCCGTGACAACATATCCGGCGGCGCGATGCAGCGGTCCGCCGGAGTCCTCGAACAAGTTCCACAGCACAAGCGTCGCTACGCTCCAATGGGTTAGACGAACCACCATATCCCAGACGCGTACCGACGCGGTGCTTGTCACCATGTTGAGCTCAACCGGCTATCGTTATTTCTCGATTTCCGATTTCACGACATCCAGCGTCTTGGTGTCGTAGTAAATCTCGGCCTTCTTGCCTTCCTTCGTGGTGCCATAGATTTCATAGCAGTTGCCATCTACTTTGAACTTCTTGATGTTGTAGCCCTGCGCCTCAATCTTCGCTTTGGCATCGGCTTCCTTCATCCATTCGGCTTTGGGATGCGCGGCGCATTTGGCGCCGGCGAATGCGCCTGTCGAGAACACGCCCGCGAGGACGAGCAAGGAAATCCGCAGCATGGAAGGTCTCCACTTCAGTATTGGATGGCCGCATAGCATATCGAAAACGAATAATAATTCGCAATACGGGATTGCCTGCAGCACCCAGAGGTCAGTCCTCGTCATCGTGCCAGCGATGCCACTCGCGGTGACGCTCCCGCCACTCATGCTCTCTCCAGCGCTGTTCACGCCACTGGCGTTCCCGCCAGGCTCGCTCGCGCCAATCGTCATAGTATCCAGGAGCAACGACCACAGGTTGCGACTCGACTACCACTGGCGGCGGAGCGTAGACAGGAGCGGGGGCATACACCGGCGCAGCTACGAAGGGTAGCGGGAGGCCGATGCCGACACCAACATTCACATGAGCGTGCGCGCCGGCGGATGCAACTGCGGCGGCCGCCGCCAGGATGGCGAGCGAAACAATCTTCCTCATGGTTACATATCCTCTTTGATTACTGCCTACCTGAATGGACCTCGCCGCAGGACAGGCTGGCGTGAAAAGTCAGAGGCAGTTGCCAACAAAAACGAGAGGAGCGGAATGTTCGTTGACGGAGTCGCCCCAGGATTTTGTATCCAAATCTGTCCGCAGGGCGTAGGTGCCGGGAGTATGTCGCCTGGCATGGCAATGGATGACACGCCGGGGCGACCCCCGCCGGGGAACTCGGACTAGATGCGAGTGCAGTGTTCCAATTGCTGCATGCGGGCTTCATCCGAACAGTCAGCGAAGCCAATGACGAGCCTGCTGTTCAGTCGTCTGCGGAAGTGCCGCCTTTATCCGCAAAGTCCGAAGCGCCCCTCCAAATGCGGCCACTTGCCACGGCCAGGATGTATCTCACGGACGCAATGGCCTGAGCGTTCGGCACGACGGACCATCCTGTCAGGAGGTGGCTCATCGAAGCAACGGACCCAGCTTCCGTCGAGGTGGTGTTCGGAAAATTCCTTGGGATACTGCAGGAAATTGCCACGCCGTCGATGGCGGGGCAAATCGAGGAATCGATCCGGAGTCTTATGTCCGTTGGCAACCAGGATTTGGTGTGCGGTTTAGAGGCACGCGCAGCTGTGCCTGCGAGGGACGAATCAATCCAGCACAATTCTGCATTGGTGGTCGAGCAAGTCGCTGCTGCAGCAAGCATGCCGACGCGGCAACCGCAAGCTTGAGGGCTCGGCTCTCACCCGAGCGTGACCCGCCCCGGCAGGTCAGATTAACGCGATGACTGCCTGATGCCATGCTGCCTGCGATTGTCCACTACTAGTCGTCGTGTCCGTGTCGGCCGTGCTCCCCGTGACCATGCTCCCCGTGGCCACGCCCGCGCCACCTGCGCTCGCCTTGGTCGTCGTCGTCATCGCGTCCCCGCCAGTAAGGGGCATACACGGGAGCTGGCGCTACGACAACCGGTCGAGGGACATACACCCGCTGCGGTGCAACATACACAGGCGGAGCCACATAGACCGGCGCAGGTTCAGCATAGATTACACCGGGTACGCCGATGCCAATGTCGACGTTCACATGCGCTTGAGCCGTAGACGTCACAGCGAGCAGCGCGCCGCCGAGCGCTACGATGATTGCAAGTCGCTTCATTTTCAAATATCCAGCTTTTCGTTGGCGCAATTGTACGTGCACCGCAGCATCTCGGTGGATGACTGTGTCGAGGGCAGCGGGCGTCATGCTCACGAGGCATGCATTGGCAGTCCCGCTTTGCGCGTGCTGCTTTGAGATCTACACGGAGGGATGCCTCAAAGATTGCTCGCGGCCATGGTTGCCGATGCGATGCCGACGGACCTTCGAGACACTACGTTCGGGTAGGAGTAAACATCGTGTCTAGCCGATATTTAATTAAGGCAAGCGGCCGGAATTCTCATGAAAAATGAAGACAATCGTCAGAATTTTCTGCGCGAGCGCAGTGCCGTCCTTCATGGCTAGCTCCCAAACTTCCTGAGAGAATTGCGTGTGCATTGGCCAGCCAACCTTGAGGCCGAGTATGAAGAGTAGGAAGGCGAGTTCATTACGTGCTGGCTTTGGTTTGTAAGGTCTTGCAAATCGCGCATAAAGGGACCAGGCCTGTGCCAGCCATTCCGGCGTGAACTGTAGTTCCGGGAAGATGTCCTTGATGCGTATCCCCAAATCGGGGTCGAACTCCAATTCTGCTGCTGCCATGCGTTCACGCAGCCAGTGGGCATCCAAGAAATCTAACTTATTAAAACCGAAGAGAATCCGGTCGACGTTTGCAGAATTTGGCATCGTATTCACAAAATGTTCTCAAACTTCTCTTGATTGGCGTCTCTTTCTAGGCTTGTAACGTTTGCCGTTAGGGGGAAGGGTTGAGGCGCGGATGCGTTTCTTCGCCCCAGTGGTAGAGCACAAGGCCAGACAGGCCCATGGCGACGGCAACGAACCAGAAGGCACTCTCCACGCTGCCGCCGAGCGCTGCGGCGGCACCCAGGCCGAGCGCACCGATGCCGTAGCCAAGGTCCCGCCAGAAGCGGTAGATACCGATGGCGGATGCCCGCCAACTCGGGTGCGCGATGTCAGCGACTGCGGCGCTCAGATTGGGGTACAACATGGCCATGCCCAGTCCGGCGAGCGCAGCAGAAACACTCCACCAAACCGCGCCACTCCCCATCGGTAGCATGGCCACGCCAGTTCCGCACACCCACATGCCCCAGACATTGAGGTGTCTGCGTCCCACCTTGTCAGAAAAGCTGCCGGTAAGGAACTGGGCGCCGCCCCAAGTGAATCCATAAACGCTGACAATCCAGCCGATGCCGGGCAAACTGACTCCCTTCTGGTGCAGATAGACCGGCCAGAGGGCCCAGACCAATGCATCGACGAATTTTTCCACCAGGCCGGCCTGGCACAATGCGGCCATTCTTCGGTCGCGCCAGGTCATCAGAGCGAACATTTCGAAGGTGGAGGGCTGTTCGCTGACACCGGCGGGATAGCGCGGGCGTAGCATCGTCGGTGACGCGCCTTTGGCGTGTTTCTTGACCTCGGCATGGGCCCAAGGCATGGTCTCCACTACCGCTAGCCAGGCGAGTAGCGTCGCCAGTCCAATCACTGCGGCGCCGAACCATAACAGCCCATTTCTCGGCCCGAGCCAAGACGCGGCATACCCAGTGACGATTCCCGCAACTGCCACCCCCATGTATCCGGAGAACTCGTTGAGGCCGATGACTAAGCCACGCTGGTCAGCCCGCGTGATGTCGAGCTTGGCGGTCTGTGTCATCGACCACGTCAGGCCCTGATTGACGCCTAGCAGGACGGTCGCTAAAACAATCCAGCCCCACGTTGGAGCGAAATAGACCAGTGGAGGAATCGGCAGTGCGACCAGCCAGCCAATGAGCAGCACACGCCGGCGGCCAATATGCTCAGCCAGACGGCCAGCGATAAAGTTCATGGCGCCTTTAACGAAACCAAAGGCGACGACGAAGGCCACCAGCAGCATGAACGAGCCACGCGGTACACCGAACTCGCTCTCGGCCAGGGCCGGTACGACGGTGCGCATCATACCAATGGTCATCCCCACCAGCAGGACCTGAAGCAGTTGCTGTAGAACCTGGCCCAGGTTGGCGCGGATACCGAAGTCTATCGAAGAGGGGGTCAAGGGCACGCGACCTCGGGCGCAATGCCATGCCGATTGGCCTCAATGATGCGTGCCATGTCTTGCGGTTGCGGGGGGATGTCGACAGTCACAGCATCGACAAAGGCCTCACGCGACATGGATAGCATCGGGTTGAAGCGCTTCTCGAATCCGATGGTGGATGCGGGCTTCCCAGACAACCCCGCGCCACAGGCGCTACCGGCCTGGTGTCCCGGGTAAATCTCAAGGTCGGCAGGCAGGGTCAGGAGCTTCTGGTGCAAGCTGTCGTACAACCGGGCGGCCATCTCTCGCTCTTGACCAGCGAGGTCCGGACGTCCGACAGCGCCGACGAAGAGCGTGTCACCGGTGATGACAAACCAAGGCTCGTCGCCTCGGCGCAGGTCGCGTACAAGCAAGCAGACGCTGTCGAGTGTATGGCCGGGAGTGTGCAACACGTCGACCAGCACATTGCCCGCCTCAAGCCGCTGTCCATCGGTCAGGGGCGCGAAGTCGAACGCGACCTGGGTCTTGTTGCTTTCGTGCAGGTAATACGGCGCGCCGACTCGTCGCGCCAGCACGGGGCTGCCAGAGTAGTGGTCAGCATGCACATGTGTGTCGATGACGTGGGCAATCACGACGCCCGCGTTTTTGGCTTCGGCGATGAACCAGTCCTCATCACCGGCAACCACGTCGACGGCAACGGCCTTGCCGATACCAGCGCAGCCAAAGAAATAGGAAAGAGTGGCGTTCTCTGCGAGACGCTGACGGAAGAACATCGGAACTCCTTTGTCAAAACACCAGCGCCTTGTCGGACCAGGTGGTCCATTGCATCAACTCGTCGAGATTGCTGCGGTGAGCGCCTGCAATAAGGCCTTCCGCCGTCATGCCGCGCGCATCCATGCAGGAGCCACAGACATCGATGACACCGGCGTGGCTGACAACGGAGCCGAGCATCGCCTCGAGGTTGTAGAAGCCGCTTGGCACCTTCTGGTGACGGTGCGCAGCCAATGCCGCGTCGCCCATGAGGAAGCCCCTGACTTCGTTGCCTTCCTGGCGAGCTAGTGCCCCTGCCAACCGTGTGCCGTTGTAAGTACGTTCGTTGCCATATGGAGCATCGTTGAGTACGACAAGAGTCTTCATGGTCAATCTACGCCTCTACAGGCAGCCCATGCGCGCGCCACTCGGCTACCCCATCAGCCAAGTGGAAGGCGCGGTAGCCCTTGTTTCGCAGCAGTTTGACGGCGTCCCTGGCCATCAGGCAGAAGGGTCCTCGACAATAGGCAACCACTGGCGTGTCCTTTGGGAGGGCAGCGAGCTTCTTCTTAAGTTCGCTCAACGGCAACGAACGAGCGTGCGGCAAGTGGGCAGCGGCGAATTCCTCGGCTGGCCGCACGTCAAGAATTAGTACTTCCCCAGCCTTGGCCTTCTTCAGGATGGCAGCCCGGTCGAGCTCCTCCAAGTCGTCGCTGTGGTCGACGATAGACGCGAGCGCCACCTGCAAGTCCACCAGCCGCTCTTCGGCTTCCGACCGCAGGTTCACCCATAGGTCAGCAACGCTGGTGCTTGCCAGGCGGTACAGCACATATTTGCCGTCCCTGCGGGTCTCAACTAGACCTGCATTGCGAAGCTCCTTGAGATGCGCACTCGTCAGCTTCACGCTGATTTCTGCCTGGACAGCCAGTGTCTCGACAGACTTTTCCCCTTGGCACAGGAGTTCAATCAACTCCAATCGTTTGGGGCTGGCGATAGCTTTTCCGATGCGCGCTACCTGCTCATACAGGTGGTTCTTTAGTTCTCTCATTTCGACATTCTAGAGAGTGTTAGAATGTCCGGCAAGTTTACCTTCGAGGTTGTAGTGCTTCTTAAGGGAAGGCATCCATTCTTTCGGAGGGAGGGCGCAGTGGCCCCTGTGGAAACGGCCTGGGTACTACTGAGGATGGCCGTCATCATTGATGGCCGTGGGGGCGCAGGAAAGAGCTTCAAGTGCTGGAGTGCCCCGGGGTCGCCGCAGTTAGCGCGATAATAGATGTTGTCTTCCTTGCTCCGATTTCTACATGTCCATCCGCGCTGCCGCACCTGCGTTAGCCGCCGCTCTGCTCTTTGGAGCAAGTACGCCTCTGGCCAAAATGCTGGTCGGGTCCGTTGCTCCGCTGTTGTTGGCCGGGCTCCTCTACCTAGGGATTGGGCTGGGATTGGGCGCAATTCTCGCTGGCAGCGTGGCTGGCCGGCACCTTTGAAGGAGGGGCTCGTGGTGACTGATGGTGCGTCAGCTTCATTGCTTCTGAACGTTGAGGCCAAACCTCCAGCAATCCCTGTTGGGGAGGGAGCTGCGCATCCTCCAGAAACGCTATTCGTCCCTGCCTTGGGCCCAATGTTCTTCGGCGGCAATCCGACCGTGGTCTTTACTGCGGCCTCACCTCTGATATCGCGCTGACGCTGCAACAGCGACGAGCTCTCTGCATGGACGGACACTTCACGGAGCCGTAGCTGCAAAAGACCCAGCAGTCGCCAGGCAACGGACGAAGCCGCATATGGCAGCCCTCGCACTCGTAAAAGAAGAGGCACGCATCTGTGGGCATTTCAAGTTCGACGGCCTGGCCACACGCCGGACAGGTCAGTGTCGAACGCAATTGAACTGTAGTTGCATCCGTTGGGGGCGTGCTCATATTTTTCGCCTCTGGTCTTCCGCTTGCTCACGGCCCAGCGGGTGGCGGATGCGGGGTGATATCCGGACCCAGCATGTATTCGCGCACCAATTCCCGTGCGCGATGTAACCGGCTCTTGATGGCGCCATGGGGCTCGCCCAGGCGTTGCGCAATCTCGGCAATCGTCAATTCTTCGAAATCGCGCAGCAGAACAACTTCCAGATAGTGCGCGGGCAGGGACTCGAGGGCATTGGCGAGGTCAACCCGGAGGGCATCGTCACTTCTGCGGGCCAGCAGTTCCTCGGCAATATCCTCCGGCAGCGGGTCGTGTTTGAACATCATCCGCTCAAGCCTGCGGCATTCGCGCTTGATGACCATGAAGAGCCAGGAAGAAAACGCCGCCGCCGCCTTGAGTCCTTTGACCTTGCGCGAGATGATAAGCAGCGACTCCTGTACGGCATCGTCGACATCGCTGGCCTGGCAGTGCTTGTAGGCATAGCGCCGCGCATCGGCCTGACAGACAGCCAGCAGACGGGAGATGGCGGCCGGGTCTCCCGTCTGCGCGGCCAGTATCAGGTTTTCACGTTCGATTCCGCTCGCCGCCATGGCTACTGCCTCTTGTCCAGTTTGCGACCCACCATCGCGCACATGGGACAAAAGCCGAACAAGCCGGTCATGGCCAGCATCGCGCCCGTGATGCCCAGGCCGATGGCCAAGCTCGAACCACCCCAGTTCATCACGGCATAGCCCAGGCTCATCAGGCCCATGATGACGCGCAGGGTGCGTTCCCAATTCGGGACATTCTTCACATAGAACATGGCGATTTCCTTTTATCGGTCAGCAGTTGAGGACCGTCCTCGAAAACTAAGAGGCTTCTATCGGGAAAAACGGTTCGCCGAGAATGAAAGAAACGCGTCCATGCGTCCATTTACTGCTGCGCGGCAACCATCTGGCCGTCCAGAATGAAGATGCGGTCAGTAGGATTGGCAGACTTGATGTGCAGGGTTCCGGCGCCTTTCAGGCTCTTGAAGCTGCCGGTGCCTGAGACAACCTCCCAGAAGCCGTTGTCGTTAATTTCTGGCTTGCCGTCCTTGCCGGGCAGGAAGACGGCGCGGACGGTCCACTTGATATAGGCCACGTTGCCCTCGCCCTTGGTGGCAACCAGGTAGCCGCTCGGGTCACCGGAAACGCCGGGTACGATGTCGTGACGTCCGTATTCGACGATTTGTGCTCCATCGAGCAAGCCTGAACCGGAAGCGGTGCCTTCCCTTTTGACCATCAGCACGAAATGTCCCGTGCCGTCCTTGAAATCGAGCTTGATTTGCTCCTTGGGAACCATGGTCGCCTGTACGTTCAGCGGGGCTGCCATAGCCGTGCCGGCGCTGAGGAAAGCGATGCTGAGAGCGAGTGTAGCGAGCCTGCGAAGGCTGACTGGATGTTTGCGCACGGGAAGCCTCTTTGAAGATGTTTAGGAATCAGGGTTAGAAACGCGTGGTCAATGCGGTGAGCCACGCAGGGGAATGGTCCACCAGCCAGGCCTCCATGGCCTTGTCGGTTCCGCTCAGCATAAGCCCGGCGACGGCCACCATGATGACGCCCATCGCAATTTTTCCAGTCTTTCCCGCCCGCATGAGGTTGCCGCGCATTTTCACCATGGCACCACGAGAAACGTAGGCCAAGGCTACGACGGGTAAGGCCGCGCCGATTCCAAATACGCCCATGAGCAGCGCGGCCTGCGGCAAATGCGAACCCTGGCTGGCAAGCACGACAGCCGCACCAAGGGTGGGGCCCACGCAGGGACTCCACACCACGCCCAACATTAGGCCAATGGCGAACTGGCCCCACAGCCCGTCAGGTTGTGCCAGGGAAATCAGGCTGCTGCCAGCGGCGCTCAGGCCCGACGTGGCGGTGGCGAAGCGCTGCTGCAGGCTACCTGACAGCAGGACGACGCCCAGCAGGGCGAGCGTCGTCGCCCCCAGAAGACGAAAAACACCGGTGTCGATGCTCAGGGCCGTCCCGGCCCAGGCGAGCAGGGTCCCGATAGTTGCGTAGGAAATGGCCAGACCACCGGCGAGTGCGAGTGGTGCACGCGGGTGCATACTTGTTGCCGACCCGAGCAGGACGGGAACAAGAGGCAGGACGCAAGGCGACAGCGTTGAAAGGAGCCCGGCCAGAAAGCCAAATCCGTAGGAGCCGAAACCGAGTTCCATCAATTGACCGTTTTCCTGATGAGGCTTTCGATGCCGGAAGGCGTCGTATCGCCAACCGACCGCCCGACTTCCGAAGCGCCCTTGAAGGCCACCAGCGTGCTTTGCATGCCAACCTTGAACTTCTTCAGCGCGGCCTTGTTGGTGTCGAAGTCGACGGTCAGCACCGTTACATCCTGGTAGGCGGACTGCTTCAGGAGGCCTTCGATGACGGGCTTTTGTGCCTTGCAGGTCGGGCACCAAGTTGCGCTGACCTCAACGACCACGGGGTTGCCCGCGTGGGTCAGTTGGTCGAACACCTGTGGTGTGTAAGGCCGGATTTCGCCGGCCCTGGCCAACGAAACCAGAGTGGTGAGGCCAATCGCAACGACTGTTCGCAAGATTTTCATAGCACCTCCTTTACTGTTTCGTCGGCTTAAACGTTCTTTGCTCTTGTTCAACGAAGGCGACCAGCGCCGCCAATTCCTTTGAGTCCCAGGGCAGCGGCTTGGCGGCCATGGGCATCACCATGCAGGCCTGAATCATCTCGTCCAGGTAAACCTGCTTGCGTCCCAGTTGGTCCCTAGCCATGACGACCGTGTGTGGATAGGGCTTCGCAAAACTGTCCGAATACGAGGCATGGTTGGCGTGGCAGGTCGCGCAGGACATCCCGTTCGTTGACAGCTTGGGGTCGTGGAAGAGCCTTTCGCCGAGCTTTGCGTCGCCCTCGCGGGGCTTGTAGCCAGCAGGGCGCACGGTCAGCGCACTCGCATCACCCTCGGCGGAAGCGGTCGGGGAGAACAGGACCGAGGCAGTACACAGCGCCATCAGCGCGGTGAGCGTGAGTTTTTTCATGGCGACCCTTTTCGTGGGAGGAACACCCACTAAGAGGCGACCTGATGCGAAAACGGTTCGCGTTCTGCGCAGAAAAAATTCTTTGATGGCGCGAACCCGCTTGGCGCCTGGGGCCCTCTTAGTGGTCGAGGAAGCCTGCTGCAACCTCGCGTTACCTTACTCCCAAGGAGGCATCATGAAAACACCACTGAAACTCATATCGCTCGCCACCCTGACCGCCGCCACCTTGGCATTGCCGGCGGCCGCACAGACACAGGAGATGAAGGGCTCAGCAAAGTGCCAGCCGAGGGCTGAGACGGCGAAGTGCGGTGCAAAATGCGCGGGCAAGTGCGCGCCCAGGAAGAGCATGGAGAAGGCAAAGTGCGGCGCCAACAAGTGCGCGCCAAAATGTGCCCCGAAATGCGCCCCCAAGAGCTGATATCCGTGGCCTGGCTCCGGCAGTCAACGAGTCCGGCCAGTGACGCCGCGCGCGTCGCTGGCTTGCGCTTGCTCAATGTCTATGCGGACCTGGCCCAGCGAGAGGAACATCTTTTAGGTGGCCTGTTGCGCGGTCAGGCGCCGAGGCAATGGACGCACTATCCGGAAGAAGATGCTATCGACGTGAAGAGCGGGTACCAGTGGTTCTATCACTCACACTCCCCCGAGGACCGGCCTGGCACCTCGGAACATGGACATATTCACTTGTTTGCGCGCCCCGAACTTTGGGGTCGACGGTTTCGGTCGCGGCGAGAAGTGGTGTTCTCAAAACATACGGGGGGAGCCGAACATTCGGTCAGCACGAGGCATCTGCTGACAATCGGCTTCGATGCCAAGGGGCTTCCGAAGAGCCTCTTTATGGTCAACAGCTGGGTGACCGGCGATTTGATGCTCAGCACCGAAACAACGACTGAACTGCTGGACCGCATGGTGCTGGACACCGGCAATGCGGATGTGGATGCCGTCATCGAATCGGTCACGCGCCTTTTTAGAACCGAAATACGGGACTTGCTTGTGAGGCGAGATGAGGTGCTCTTCGGATTCAAGGGCGACAGCGTGCTTTCCAACGAGTCGCTTGAGGTGCTCTCAGAGCTTGCAATTGACGTCGACTCGAAACTTTCTGATTGGGATGGGTCGTTGGATTCTTTGGTCCAGAGCGACCACAGGTCTTCCTGGCCTTGATTGAGATGCTATCGGCCAACTGCCTCTTTTGGCTTTCCCCAGTTCGCCCCTATCAGATTTTCTTGTTTTGGCGACGAGTAGGCGCAGTGCCACAGCGATTCCGCAATCCGGAGGGCAACGTTTGAGGCATCAATTCTTAACACCTTACTCGTCTTGCAACGGGGCTATGTTGACATCAGCTGTGCCATCGAAATCGTAGAGGGTCGTTCGCCGAGGCAGTGTTTGCGGTCCCGTGGCGATGTACTCCACGCTTAGTCGTCATCGTCTCTCTGGCACTCCCTCTGCTCATGCTCTCTCCTTCGCAGGTCGCGCGTTATTAGCGCTCAATCCTGGCTTGCCTGCGCCAACCCCACTGTCGGGGTAAGCCCAAGTGAACGTGGCTTGTCATTTTCCGTAATAATCGCCTAACTTGCATGTCGTCGGGAACCGGGCAACGGAATAGATATGAAAGTTCTACTCACGAATTTCCACCGAGGAAATGGCGGAGGCCACGATACTTACGTTATGAGCCTGTTGGGTGAATTGGCGCGGAACCACGATATAACACTGGCCGTTCCTCACACGAGCAGGCTATTTCGGCTGGCGGGCTCACTCGCATTGGTTCGCTTGCAGGCACTTGACTTCTCGCCACGGGGTCTTGCTTGGTTAAAGGAGTTGTGGGTGCTCTGGCGGCTTCTCAGCTTCGGGCGATTCGACATCATTCATGTCAATGGCTCCTCCGACCATAAGCTTGTTATGCTTACCAGGCTTGTTGCAGTCCGTCGGCCATGCATTGTGTTCACCAAACACAATGACCACCAGAGTCGCAGTGTGGGCAATTCCTTGCGTGCATGGCTAGGAACACCATGTTATCGCCGTAAGCGGTTACGTGGCGACCAAGCTGAGCGACTCGCCGTATTATAAGGTGCCGGTCACAACGATTCTGCACGGAGTCGACACGGACTATTTCGCGCCCGTTGCGCGGTGCCATAAGATTCGGACACAATAGGGCGCGTCGAGCTACCCACATATAGCGCTCGGTACCAATGCTGCGCCATCGTGAGCAGAGTGGTGGCTCGCAACTCCGGCCTCGCTCGCGGCGGGGCGGTTCGCACGGAGCTCAGGTTCCACTTCTACCTGAAAGTCCATAAGGGCCTCTTGTGCCGTCAAGCCGGAGGAGAGTGTTTGAATTCCGGACTCGCCGTTGACATTGCGCAGCCGAGCGATTGCGCGCTTTGCTGCGAACAAAGGCAGATAGACGTGAACTCGGGCATCGGCGCTTAGTTCTAGGAAAGCAGCGAGGTAGGTTTCCCGGACGACCTCGGCGGGGAAGCCTGTCTCCATCGCGATTCTTACGACTAGATGGTCTTGGTCCTCTGTTTTCATAGTTCCCCACTTTCTTCTTGGGCGGCCAACGGGCGTAAGCGCTGTACTGCTCTTTGCCATCAATTCGATGTGACGGCAGGGCTCCATGTGCATCCGCTTCTCCTCAAGCCCATCACCTCCGAGGCGGTGCGCCGCCGGTAGGGACGGTTTATTACTCTAGTCAACTTTTAGGGCCATTGCTGAGGTGAGTGTGTTTCCGCCGCCGACGCTCGTTGGAGGTGAGATTACGACACATGCAAAACATGACCAACGCTTGTTGGCAAGGTGCCCAGTCTTACGCGTTGCCTTGAATTTCCGACATAGAGGCGAGCTGCATGTCGCCTTTGAGGTGCCAACTGGTCCTGGGATTTGCTCCGTGAGCGGTCCATTGCCATCAAAGAGATTCATCGCCTAGTCCAATGCCGCCGGGAGGCCGATTCCACAAGTGGTCTGCAGGCTACGTCCGCAATGAGGGGGCTCAATGCCAATAACACGCGACATGCGCCAGTGGGTACCTGAATGTGCTAGGGCTAAGGTACTCGGGGTACTCGGGCCGCGCTGGATGGAGCCATATTTGTCATCAGCCACAGCCGTCATGGGAGTTGACGGCGGCCAAGTACGATTGCCAGCTATGTACGCGAGGACGTCTCAGTTTCGAAGCTGGCTAGATGTCGGCGAGGTTAGCGGGAAGAGAGGCACACCGATACGGATTGTGTCAAAAATCGTCACCCCCAACGGAGCATGTACCTGTGTGCCGGGTGGACACCCTAGCGCGTAATTGTTGCAATTTTGTGAAATTTTCTGCGGGCGGAAAATGCTCCTTGGCCGGGCGCACTCACATCATTATTTTCAACTCTTTTCAGCAGCATCCTGTCAGCGTCGGCGGATGCCTTGAATGATGCTCGGGGTGAGGGAGTTTTATGAAGCTTTTGTGATGCTCCCTAAAGATTGCGGAAGCCATGGCGTTAAAGGCCGGACTCCCCTCATTAGGTCCAAGCATGTCTCTTCCTACCCAGTTTCCCATTTTGCGCCGCTTCCGCTCACTGTCGCTCATCGCTCGGCTATGCTTCGCGCTCGCTTTTGTCTATGTATTCGGTGCAGCCGTCGGTGTGACCGGGATAGGAAGCCTCGTATTTGTCAGGCATACCACAGACCATCTGTACGATAACGACCTGGGTGGCGCCTTGATTGCGGAGCAAGCGCAATCCGCCATCGCCGAGACCGCCCGTGCCCAACTCTCATTGACGGCCGCCACGAGCGGGGAGGAACGTGAGGTCGCAAAACAGGAGATGTTGAATGGGATGAAGACACTCGACACCCTGCTTGCCGACACCCGCCTCACCACAAACAGCGTCGTTGCAGACGCGCGCAGCGAACACAAGAAGGCGAAGGAGATGGCCAGCGCCTATATCGAGCTGATGCTGCGGCAGCCGCTTGATGCCATCCAGTTCGACGCCACCGTATCCGTGGATGGCCATTTCCTTGCGGAGCAACTGCAACGCCTCACGGTGACGGTCCGGAAGCTCAAAGACCAGCAATTGGCACAGGCGAAGGCTACGATGGCTTCTGCCTCGGCGTCGCAAAGCTCAGCCCAACTCATCATGGTGGGACTGCTTGCCATCAGCCTGCTTGCCTCGGTGGCGATGGCCTATGCCATTGCTCGGCAAGTGAGGACCGAGCTTGGTGGTGAGCCAGCGGACGCGACGCGCGTCGTCGACCGTATCGCTGCCGGTGACCTCAGCCTGGCCATTGCAGTACGAAAGGGGGATACCTCCAGCATGCTGGCAAATCTGGCCAAGATGCAGTTGGAGCTCAGGAACATTCTGTCTGGTATTAAGGATGCCGCAGCCTCGGTCTCGGTCGCGACGAAGGAGATATCGTCGGGCAATCAAGATTTATCGTTGCGCACTGAGCAGCAGGCTGTCTTGCTCGAGCGGGCAGCGACGTCAATGCAAGAGCTGCTTGAAGATGTCAACCAAGCCCGGGCCGAAGCGAAGGAGTCCAGCGCAATCGCGGCCGCCATGCTGGAAGCGACGACAGATGGAAGCAAGGTCACAGAGCGTCTCGCCGGAAAGATGACCGACTTGCATGGCCATTCCCGCTCGGTTGCTGAGATTGTGCAGCTTATCGAGACTATCGCTTTTCAGACGAACATACTGGCGTTGAACGCTTCCGTGGAGGCTGCCAGGGCAGGTAGCCAAGGGCGCGGCTTTGCGGTCGTTGCTGCGGAAGTGCGAACGCTGGCTCAACGCTGTGCCGCCGCTGCAAAGGAGATTGGTGGAGTCATCGCAAGAACCGTAGCGGACGTGGATGCAGGTGCGGCTCTGGCTCGCGACGCGACTGTGTCAATGGCCGGCGTACGGCAATCGGTTGAGCGGACAGTAGCGTTCGCTACCGCGATGCAGGCGACTAGTCAGAGTCAGGCGGACAAGATTCAAAGGCTCAGCACAGCGGTGCATGCGATGGACGCATCGACACAGCAGAACTCCGCGTTGGTCGAGCAAGTCGCCGCTGCGGCAAGCATGCTGCATCAACAGGCTGAAGGTCTTTCTGTCGATGTGGCGACTTTCAAGCTTGACGTCTCTGGTCTTACCCGAGCATGACCGACTCGGCTAGTTCAGATTGGCTCGACGGCTGGCTGCGCTGTTGGGGATACATCTAAACCGCAATTACCGGGGGCATCCGATATCAGTATGGCCCGTCCAGCACAGCCCGAAATTTGTCTTGGACGCTCCACGCGCCGGTCATTCTTGCCGGCGTGGCTGCATTTGGTAAGCATCTCGTCATCGCAATGTCATATTTCTCTGTTAACGTCCGCGCGCCTAGTTGGGAGTTCGCCGGACATGTCAGAGTCATGCAGTCAGACACCATTCTGATGTGGCCAGGGAGTCAGTACGTGTTGGTGTACTTGCGGTGGCGTTCAGGTGGATAGAAATTCGTAGTTGTATTAGGTATTTTCCGTGACTATGTCCATTGCAGAATGCATAGAGCAGGAGCTGCTAAGAGCGGTTTTCCAGCCTATCGGGTGCCTTGCCTCGGGAGAGATTCTGGGATACGAGGCATTGATTCGAGGCCCCGTGGGGTCGGCTCTAGAGAGTCCTCAGGAACTCTTCGAGCAGGCGCAACGCGAGGGTCGCATGGTTCGGCTGGAGCGGTTCGCGGCCCGGGTATGCATTGCTGCTTTTGCGCGAGCGGGCCTGCCAGGAAAACTATTTCTCAATTTCAGTGCGGAGGCCATCCGCGAGATGGTCAGTTGCGAAATCGATGTTCGCCAATTCTTGGGCGCGGTTCGATTTCCCGTTGAACGGATAGTCGTCGAACTCACCGAACAGACTAGTCCGGAGCCTCTGGAGTCCCTGGAATCCTCCCTTCGCGTGCTTAGAGAAGCGGGGGCCCAACTCGCGCTGGATGACTATGGGCAGGGCAATGCTAATCTCGGTCTCTGGATTGCCTTGCGGCCAGATTACGTCAAGATTGACCGCTCCATCGTCAACGGTGTCGCAAAATCTCCTTTTCGCCTTGCTGCGCTGCGGTGTATGCAGGAGCTCGCCAATGCCGGCAACGCCATATTGATAGCAGAGGGCCTTGAGACTGTGGAAGACCTGACGGTCTGCCGTGACATTGGCATTACATTTGCGCAGGGGTTCGTGCTTGGCAAGCCAAGTCCAAAGCCTAGCGTAAAGCTTGAGGCGCAAGCACGGGCCGCCATTGGTGCCAATGCGATATCGGTGTTTCCAGAAGCGGTCAAGTTGGCACCTCGCGCGTTTTCGGCGAGTAGGCTCTTGATAAACGCACCAAGCGTAGCGCCGGCAACGCGTAACGACGATGTCCTAAATATCTTGACGAGGCATCCGAGTCTGCATGCTGTCGCTATTGTGAAGAGTGGTAGGCCCATCGGTCTGATTAATCGGCGGACTTTTGTTGACGCCTACGCGCTTCCTTATCATCGGGAACTCTTTGGCAGGAGGAGTTGCATGGAGTTCGCAAACACTTCTCCAATGCTGGTGGAGAAGAACGCGTCGATGGAGCAGTTGGCCCAACTGTTGACTAGCGAGGACCAACGCTATCTGTCTGATGGGCTGGTCATCGTCGAGCAGGGTCAGTATGTCGGTCTGGCGACAGGGGAAGACTTGGTGCGCGCCGTCACGGAAGTACGCATCGAGGCGGCGAGATATGCCAACCCGCTGACGTTCCTGCCGGGCAATATGCCAATCGATGCTCATATCAGAAGACTGGTTGAGAGTGGTGCCCCCTTTCATGCATGCTATTGCGACCTCAACAGCTTCAAGCCCTTCAATGACCATTATGGCTACTGGCTGGGGGATGAAATGCTAAAGCTGGCGGCGGGCGTTCTGAGCGAGGCGTGCGACCAGCACAAGGATTTCCTTGGGCACGTGGGAGGGGACGATTTTCTTATCCTTTTTCAGACCGAGGACTGGGAATCACGCGTCCGCACAGCGATGAAGCGATTCAACGCGAGCGCAGTACAACTCTATGCACCTGTCGATATCGAGGCTGGTGGCATCCAGAGTGAGGACCGCCATGGAGATTTGCGCTTCTATGGATTTGTGACAATTGCAGTAGGTGTTGTCCCGGTTGGCCTATGTTCAAATATTGGTTGCGACGATATTGCCACTCTGGCTGCTGCCGCGAAACGTGAAGCGAAGCGGTCTGGCGACAACTTTTATGTCTGTCGTAACAATTGACCTGATACCAATTGCTGCGCCTGACTGGAGCTGACGCATCTGCGCGCTCGTGTCCGGCGCCCTGGCTTGAGTGGACACAGAACTGCACGGCCCCAGCAGTGCCGCTTTCGGCTCACGCGGTACTTGAACACGGCATAGGTCCTGCTGCGTGGTCACGCGAAAGCGGCGCCCTGTCACCGCCGATGTCGGAGACGAGTTGCTCCACCCTAGGCCCGCCGATGGTAGCAAATGCATTTCTTGGAAAGATTTCGATAACGTCATGCCTATCTGGCCTGTTGCACCTGTAGATTACCAACCGCACATTACGCTCGAACGCTGGCGTGTCTATGAGACAAGTCGAGGCGAACGTCATTTCGTCGGCTATTGCTTCGAGAACTGCGAGGGCCGTGTGAGCACCGCAATCGTTTCGTTCGATGCCGAAGCAAGGGCAGGGATGACCGCAAGCGGGCGTCAGTATCTGTTGTCTGGCTGGCCTTGCTTCGATAGCGATGCCGAACTAGTTTGGGAGGTTTGTGCTTCGCAAAATGGCGTCACTAAATCCAAAGATGTGAGTTCAGAGTACTTGTCGCCGGAGGGTGATTAGGCCTGACGCGTTCGCGAGGTGCAGCAGAATCGCCTCCTGCTGAAGCAAACTTGTTTTGCCATGCAACAGATTTTCGAGCCGACTTCCGTGGTCTGTACCTAGCTTGCCCGCCGCAGGTGTGCTGCTTCGTGAGGCGACGCCGGGATGCAGCCGGAAACCGTCCAGCGAGCAACCTTTCCGCCGTCGGCGCAAGAAGGCTGATATCAATGAATGTGTGGATTAACCGTGACGCTGACCGACCAGAAGCCGAAGAGGGCAAAGGTTGTCCGGGATAGTTTCACGATGCCGGAATCGGATTACCAGAAACATACCGGGCTGAAGGAATGGTGTCTATCGCTGGGGTGCAGGCAAGAAAGAGTGAGTTGCTGAGAGCAGGTGTCAGGCTACTGGGGGAGCTTTCCGAGTAAAGAGTACTCGCGGTTGTTGGCGACGTCGAACCGGCCAAGGCGGCCCGCCCTGCCAAGGCGGGGAGCGGCTGTGCCAAGTAAGGTGGCTTAGTTTGAAGTGCGTGATGATACCTGCAGGCGGCAAATCTCGCGCGTTCGCTATTCGGTACGGCGGTTACGGAGCGTGGTGATGACACGCTTCACCACGAAGAAATGCAGGTAGTCGTGGACTCGCGCGTCGGCGCTCAAATCGCGCAATGCATCAAGGTAGGCTTGCTTCACTACATGCAGGGGGGGCGCCAAGTTCTTCAGCGATTCTGGCAATTCGTTCGTCGTGGCTTTGGGTTCTCATCGCTCCCCTATGTCTCTTTTGTAGTTCGAGCAAGGGTCCACCTGTCCTTGCTTTCAAGCTTCCGGCATTTTCCGCACCAGTTGTCGAAGCGCGATGACGGCTTTGTGCCGCCTGGTCTTCTTTTCCTCCGATAGCCATCGGAGGAAAAGTTTCTGCGTCGGTGCATGCTCGGGTTCCGTCGGGAACTCAGAAATATAACTTGCTGCAACGACGACGTCATTCAACTCGCCCAGGGCGCCCTGAAGCGCCGTGAGCCGCCTGATGCGCTTGCGGTCTGCCTTCGTGAGCACAGGCGAGAAATATTCAAGTAGATAGCGCAGCCGCTTAATTTGGATGCGGGTCTGGTGGAGTTCTCTGAAGCTCCCGTCCATGGCACGGCCCAGCTGTCTATTCAGGCGGCGGGATGCCGTTTCCACACGGGCCCGCGCAAACTCACCAACGGTTTCGGACTTATCGGGTCGCGCGCCGGCAACTTGGTCCAGGGCGACCGTGAAGGCGGAAATAAGCAGGCGGGGCTTTGTGAGGCTGAAGGCACTGCGGCTTTCCTCGCGAGCTCTGTGCCTGATGCCCTCCAAGGTTTCCAGCAATATCAGAACAGATGGATGGCTTGGCGGGATTGCGGCGCGCAGCAGCTCATCAATGATGACATCCCAGTTCCGTGGGGCGCTGATTTGGGCTGCCATCTCCCCAAGTTGTTGTCGCCAATACTTGGCGAGTGCATCTGGCAGCAAGTCCTGATAGGCCCACAGCAGCACACGGAGCCTACGAAGGGCGACCCGTAGTTGATGGCTTACCTCGGGGTCATTGCTTACGAGAAAGTCTGAGGCTAAATGTTCTAATGTCGCTACATCAGTGGATGCTAGGTGCGGAAGCACCGTGAGTGCGTGAGCTTGCGCTCGCAACTCAGAAGGCTCTGTGCAGCTAACCATCGGCGTCCCCAAGGAGGGCTCAAGCTCAGTGTCCGGCCGAGCTAGTAGTCTACTAGTGCGTGCGGAGTTTTCCAGAGCGATAGGCGTGCAATCCGCCGATGTGCGCCAAATGGCGTGTCCGTGTTACGCGAGCAAGGTTTCTTGTACCGGCCTAGCCGGTCCGGGCAGGCAGGGCACTGGCGCTCGGCGTGGCTATAAGGTTAGCGGTGACATGGTGTATAAGACACTAATAGGGCGTGTCGAGGCGTGTGGGCGACCATTGAGTTCACGCGATTTCGCAAATATTGTCTTCAGGAATGTCTTATTGCTGCAATATAAGAGCCTTATCATCTCGCCAAATCAAGTCGCAGCTAAAGAATTCTGAGAAGGCACATCGCGTTTGGACCATTGGGGTGGGCCATACGCCGATTTGATTGCACGTCCAATAAACGCATCTTTTTAGGACGGCACGGACGCCATAGAGTGTTCGGCTGCAGGTGCCGTGTTCATTGGGCGTATTGTCGCTGGGGGTTGTCGGAGCCATCCTGAACGGATGGCTCTTTGTTTTGTCGCGGGCTTGTGGAGCTTGTGGAGCTTGGGGCGCTTACGGCGCTTTGCTCGTCCGTGAGATTATGCTTTGCAGACCGATTTTTTTCCATGTGGTGGCCTCGAGAAGCGAGCGTGAGAAATGTCTGCCCTTCCGTCGCTGGGGCCACTGAATCCTCAGTAAAATAGGTATTCAATTTTTGATGGAATTTGGTATGGCGACAGTGCGTACATTGGCGATGATTTTTGTTCTGCCTGTAATGCTGCTGGGTCCGACTGGATGCATTAAGAGCGAGAAGTCGGTTCCGCCTTCGGCTGATGGAGGTACTAGCAAGGAGCGTTCGGCAATACCTGGTTGGAAAATCGGCATTTCGGTTCCGAGCGAGGAGACTATTGCGCCGTCGTGTGTTGCAACGACAAATCCGGATAGGGAGACTGAGTTTACGCTGCAGTATGACTTGGCGCGCGGGCATATTTCGTACTCTGACCTGGAGTTTTCGAGAAATCTTGCGGAGAGATACGAGCGGGCATTCCGAACTACTCTTTCTGAATGTGAATCTGAAAATCAGGCTTCACCTCGTGAAAGTTGCCGGGCCCATGTTCCGCCTGCGTTGATAGAGCTGCAAATTGGTAGTGAGCCATGGACTAAGCAGATTTCTGGCTATTTCCGAGCTAAGTGGTCCCGGAAGATATCTGACGACGACGAATGGTTTCATATGCACGACAGCATGGATATCAACTATCGAGTGACTTCCGCGTATGCAACTGAAGTGCCTTTTACGTTTGAAGCGTCAGGTAGTGGAAAAATTTCGCATATTCGAGATGTAGCGAAGGAACTGATGCGGCAGTGTGAAGAGGCCGTGTCAGCGCAAAAACTTCATGCTGGAAAGGGGAAGATAAATGCCTCTAAGACGGGCGGATAGTATGTAAATTGGACTGCGCTTTGCACATCGCACGGTGTACTGCATGCGTTAACGAGGTCCTGAAAGTAGAAATGACACTGCGTTGATTCCTTGGAGCGCTTACGGCGCTTTGACCGTCTGTGAGGTCATGCTTTGCAGGCCGATTGTTTTCCCGGTGGTATCCGTGACTCGAGCCAACTCACGGTACGCATTAGCCTGCACTCGGTCTGGCAGCGGGACAAATTTCGCTTCGCGAGCTAGTTTGTCACCATGGAGATAACCCCAGGTGAGAAACTTCATTGCCTCCAGTGTGCGCTCACCCGCATTACTGACAACAGGAATAACAATGAACGTCCCCATGGTGATTGGCCATGCGTCGGCACCGGGTTGATTGACCAGGCTAGTAGTGAAGTCGCCTTTCCGATTCCAGTTGCTGTGCACAATCGCGTCGCGGAATCCACCGACATTCGCAGTGACAAAATTTCCGGCGGCATTACGCAGTTGGACAGAATTCAGGTTGGCATCTAGAACATAGTTGTAGTCGACATAGCCAATTGCACCGGGAATGCTCTGGAGGGCTTTGACAACATCGCCGCTACCTTTCGCGCCGGAGAAGTTTGCGGGCCACGGGAGAGTGGATTTTGCGCCATAGGCGGATTTCCAATCAGCGTTCACCGCGCTCAGGTAGTCGCTGAAATGATAGGTGGTTCCCGACCCATCGGTTCGCACGACCGGTTGAATTTTCAGCTTTGGCAGAGAAATTCCCGGGTTGAGTGCACGAATCTCGGGTGAATCCCAAGCGTCTAGCTTCCCGAGGAAGATTTTCGCCAGCAGGTCTCCCGTTAGCTTCAACTGGCCCTGAGGGACCGATGGTAGATTGACGACGGGAACAGCCGCTGTCACCACGGACGGAACGCAAATCAGCCCGGCTTTGCTTGCCTCTTGCGGTGACAGGGGGACATCGGATGCACCAAAGTCGACGCGACCTTCTCGAATGCGCCGGATGCCCTCACTTGACCCTACGGCCTCATACTTGAGTTGAGCGCCGGCAGTCGCAGCATATCCGGTCGACCAAACGCGATAAACGGGAGCGGCGGCTGTTGAGCCTGCACCGTGAATTTCCGAAGAGTTAGCAACCGAAGGGATAAGGGCCACGATAAGTATGGCCAGTGCGGTGTGCTTGAGCATTTTGATTAGAAGCAGAGAAGAATGCGAAATTGTATATGTGATGTCTAGAAAGGAGAGTGCTGGCCCCGGCATTTTTTGAATTATCACTTGGAAAATTATGCGCGTGACGCGGCATCCACGTATTTGGAAGGCTTTGGAATGTCCTCGCCTCGTGAATATTTCGTTGTGAAACCCCACCGAAGTTGGGTGTTCCCTTCAAATGTTTGTAACTTTACGAGACTAGCTTACTAGGCAGTTAACGGAGGGCGAGCGATGGAGTTTGCGGGGCGGGTGCTGGAGAAGACAGAGGCAGGTCGGCGAGAGGTTGGTGTCAGGACCTCTGCTCTTGAAAGACGCACCCGTACGCTGCTCATCATGGTAGATGGTCAAGCGGACTTCAAGACGCTGCTAGAGCGTGCCGCGCAAATCGGTGCGAACGTAGGTGACCTGGACGTCTTGCTGCGCGACGGCTATATCAGGCCAATTATGGAAGAGGTGCCTTCCGTGGAGGGCCAGCGGGCAGCCGACGGGATTGGGGGAGCCGCTCCGATAGACGGTGGGACGAAGGTCGAGCCATTGAGTCTGCTCGCGCATGCCACGAAGATTGGGGCGAAGGTGGATGACCTGATGGGCCTGGTGCGCGACGGCTATATCAGACGTCGCGCTTCAATCCAAGTTCAGGCAGCCGACGAGACGAGGGCAGACGCGGCGACGGCGTACGATACGAAGCCGAAGGCCGAGTCCTTGAAGCAGAGCAAGCGCCGCTCACTTGCCTTGGCGAGGCTGTACCTTATTGGTGTAATGGAGCGCATGCTTGGGGCTTCTGACCATCCTGTGCGGGCGCTACTGAAAAGTGCAACGGACACACCTTCATTAGCTAGGGCGTTTGAGGACTGCCTGGTTATCATGCGCGAAATTGCCACGCCCTCCATGGTTGCCCATGTGGAAACCTCCTTTCGCGACCTTATGCCAGAGGCGCATGGCGTCGGAATCAGCGGCGCCTCGGAGGCAACTTGAGAAATCAGCGAGTCTCTGTGGTGGTTGTACGAGACAGTTGCCTCTTGGGCTCGAGATGGCCGGACATGCCCCTGAGCGTTCAGGCGGGGTCCGCGCTCTGTCATGTGTACGGCGCGCGCCGCCGCACTTGGGCTTGCAGAACTTACCTTGCCGGGCCAACGATGCGTCCGTTCGATTCGTTCAAACAGGCAGGTCTGAGGTGATAGGTTGTCGTGGTGTGCGCCTCTCGTGAAACGTTTCGGTCGTCAGGCGGTAGCCCACACCTCGAACGGTCTGGATAAGGTCCGACAGATTCACCTTTGACAAGCGCGCTCGCAAATGCTTGATGTACACATCGACCGTCCGGTCATCGACATAACGCTGGTCACCCCACACGCTGTCTAGAAGTTGAGCGCGGCTGTGGACGCGCTCTGGATGGTTCATGAGGTAGTGCAGCAACGTGAACTCAGTCGGGCCGAAATCCAGAATTTCCTCTGTGTCTTCGCTTGCCACGAAGACCCGACGGGACGCCAGGTTAAGCGTCAACGGACCGATGACCGTGACGTCGTTGGTCCACTCTGGTGCTCGTCGGCGCAACAGTGTTCGAATTCTCGCGACCAGTTCCCTTGGCGAAAAAGGCTTGGTGACGTAGTCGTCCGCCCCGGCCTCCAAGCCGGCAATGACATCCGCTTCCTCAGAACTGGCGGCGAGCATGATGATGCCGGTGTTCTTGGTGTGGTGGTTGTTGCGTAGTTCTCGTGCAAACGATAAGACGGGCTGGCCGGGGAGCATCCAATCCAGAAGTATCAGGTCCGGGCTTGCCTCGCAAATTAATCGATTTGCCGCGAGCGAATCGTGTGCACTTAGTGGTATTAGCCCGGCGGCCCGAAGGTTGATAGCGATAATCTCGCAGATTGCCGGGTCGTCATCAATAACGAGCACAGTCTTGCGTGCCATCCTTCTCATGGCAGGGTCGTCCGGAGAAATTCCTTGTTGCTCTCCGGCACATCGACCGTTTGCGGACTATGGCGAATGTCGGTGCCGCTCGCAATGTAGATAGTTAGTTCTGCGATGTTCTTGGCATGGTCGCCCACCTTCTCAAGGGCCTTGCCGATGAAAAGGTAGTCAAGCGACATGGAAGTCAGTCTTGAGTTTTCTACCATGTAGCTCATAATCGTTTCGACGAAGCCACGATACTCGTTATCGATGGCACGGTCGTCGCGCACGACTTCTGCGGCAGAGACTGCGTCAAGCCTTGCGAAGTTGTCTAATGCGCGGCTAAGTAGAGTTAGGGCCAGCGCAGCGGCACGAGGTATTTCTGGAAACTCGACGGCTGGTCTGGACTCATTATGAATAATGCGGTGCGCCCGCTTGGCAATCTTGTAAGCCTCATCGCCGACCCTCTCCAGGTTTGAGATGGCTCTGGGGATGGACATCAGAAAACGCAAGTCTCGCGCTGCGGGTTGCCAACGCGCAATGAGATTACTGCAGTGCGCGTCAAGGGCGATTTCCATCCTGTTGACCCGCAATTCTGTGGCAATTACCTCTTCCGCATAGATGAGGCTGAGGGTGTCCACCGCGCGAATGGCCATTTGCAGCTGGGCTTCGACCAGCCCGCCCATCTCCAGGACCTCACTCAATAGCTTGTCAAGGTCGCTGTCATAGTGCCTGGAAAGGTGTTTTTCTGGCACGGGATTCCTATGAGTTTCGCCTAGATTGCCCTTGGCCAAGAATATGGGATTCCATTGAGGGGAAATTGCTTACGGGTGCAGTGCCGTTGCGGACAACGAGGATTTCTAGGCCGGCCCAAACCATGCAGGTGAAGCGCATCGCGACATTCGGTGAGCCACTGGTGGCAAGACGTCACACGGAGGGCTACATTTGGAAAAACCGGAAATCATGAATTCATCATGTGACAAGGCGATGTCAATTCATGTCAATCAGGCGGCCGGCCGGATTCCGACGTGTTTATGAGCCCAGGGGTGTTCCTGTCGCCGCTTGCGTGTGGTTCCCGCCTCGCAATTCTGTACGGCAGTGGCGTCTGGTTCTGGTAAGTGCAGGCGTCTAGTGGGTTGGACCTCGAGACGGGTGAAGGTTGCTGCTGAGGCCGTCGCTAGAGGCACAAATTTCAGCGCAGCCGAGACACCTTATCGACTGATGCCAACTTGAAAGCACGCCATCAAGCTCCAGATTTGGCCAGCTCCTGTGGACCAACAATTGGTCCACAGGAGCCTCAAGTCCCAAAACATGCAAGGCCTTCAGCAGGCGATGAGGCGAATCAACTCGGCCATGCGTGCTCCGGCCCTTGCACCGGCCTCCGCTTCATCCATCACGGGCCGCCCGCTCGAAATACCGTCGGCACGGTCCCTACAAGCGTGTGGTGTTTTACGTGCACGAAGCCTTGATACTTCCCGCTCGCGAGTTATTCCACATAGGCTTTGATGTCGTGATACCCGACACGTTTGATGTCTCCATCTCTCCCTCGGCCATTGGGGGAGAGCAGTGGTGTTAAGTGCACCGCGTTATGCCGACACAGACAGCCCGGATTCGGTCAGGCTTGTCTGCCGGGGCCACCTGACTGGGATGTCAAGTGGTGTAAGCGTACTTTTGGGAGCAATGTCTTTGGTCAGGCCTGCTCTCCACAAGATGGCGACTATGCGACACCGTGCCTGAGGGGCGATGCCTTGACATATACACGTCATGGAATCTAATTGTTTCTATTTTGTAAATAATTCGTGTTGTAATTGCGCAACCGTTTACTTATTAGTGTCACATAAATGTCTCATCATTCGGCCTCTTCAACGGTAGGCATGACTCAGTCGTTCCAGTGCAGAAGCCTACTTGCTCAAACAGTAACCGAGAATTGACAGTGAAAAAAACTCTCCTCGCGTTGACGGCCGCAGCCGCAGCATGCAGCGCATCCGGCGCCGCATTCGCCCAATCCTCCAGCGTGACGCTCTATGGCATTGCCGATGCCGGCGTCAGCTACCAGAGCCACGTGCAAAGCGTCCCGGGCCAGGGCGGCTCGTTGTTTGGCGTGACGTCCGGCGGTCTCTCCGGCTCGCGCTGGGGCATCCGTGGCGTGGAGGACCTCGGCGGCGGCCTGAAGGGTATCTTCGTACTGGAAAGCGGCTTCAATATCGATACCGGAACGTCGGCGCAAGGTAACCGCCTGTTCGGTCGCCAGTCCTATGTTGGCCTGCAAGGCGACTTCGGTGCGGTCACGCTGGGTCGCCAGCAAAACGCCCTGTTCCAGCTGTTTGGCGAATACGACCCGATGGCAGTCGGTAACAGCTACTCGCTCAACGCCGTCGACACCAATGGCTTTAACGGTCGCGCCGATAATGCCATCAAGTACACCGGCACGTTCGGTGGCCTGACCGCCACGGGCTTCTACAGCACCGGCCGCGACAGCAATATCGCCAACGGTAGCGAAGTGCCAGGGCAATTCAAGGTTGGCAAGAACTTCGGCGGTGGCTTGGCGTACGCGACTGGCCCGTTCTCGGTGGGTGTTGCCTACGACCAGTACCAAGGCAGCAGCATCGCTGCGGCTGACGCCACCGCCAAGCGCATCGCTGTTGGTGCGTCGTACGTTCTCGGCAATGCCAAGCTGTTTGGCGGTTACCGCTGGCTGCGCGATGAACTCAATGCCGCTTCGACGGGCGTTGTCGCTGCCCGCCATGACAACCTGTACTGGCTCGGCGCACTGTACAAGTTCACCCCGGCCTTCAGCGTGACCGGAGCGACTTACTACACCGATGCCCGCACCGACAACAAGGACTCGCTGATGTTCGTGCTGAATGCCGACTACGCCTTGTCCAAACGCACCGATGCCTACCTGCTGCTCGGTTATGTGAAGAACCACGGCAACGCGCAGTATGGCGTGACCAGCACGCAGAACACGCTGCCGGGTCAGAACCAGACCGGCGCCATGGTTGGCGTGCGTCACCGCTTCTAATATCGCTCGCGACACCGACCGGCGCGCTGTTGTGGCGCGCTGGAGAAAAGTCATATCGACCTTGCCTTGTTCACTGGGTGCAAGGACGCTTGGCCGGCAGATATGCCGGCCTTTTTTCTTGATATAGTCGGTCCAAAATATATTGCGAGCGGAAAATGGCAGCGCGGCCAATGGAGTTCGACAGAGACCAAGTGCTCATGCGGGCCGTCGATGCCTTCTGGCATTACGGGTACGAATCGCTTTCGACAAACATCCTCGCGGAAGAAATGGGGGTGTCGAAGTCTTCTCTCTACAATACGGCTGGTTCGAAACGAGACCTTCTCATCGAATCCGTCATTGCATACACCGACACAAGAGTCGCAGCCATCCGGCAGACAGCCGGTTCCGACCACCCGCTAAAAGAGTTGCGCGCTCTGCTGCTAAATATTGCGCAAGACAATGATGGAGGCAGAGGATGTCTTCTCGTGAATATGTCCTCAGAGCTCGGCTTACATGACGGCGGGGTGCAACAATTGGTTCGCTCCGGCTTTCAATCAATCCTGGATTCATTTGAGTTGCTCGTGATTTCGGGGCAGTTGTCTGGGGCGTTCAAATCGGAGATTGAGCCGGCTGAGAGCGCGCTCGCGATTGTGACTACTATCGCTGGGCTACGCGTGCTCGCCAAGGCCGGGTTTTCTGCGTCCCAACTGGCGCCCGCTATCGAGAACCTAACCGCCGGCCTGGCCGCCCATTGCCAGCACGACACGTCGGCTTAGCAAGAGTACAAGCCTCGGCTGCCGACCCTCCGCGAAGTGAAGTAGCTCCCTGGCAGCTCACAAACGCAGACCGCAGCACTCGCTTCCTGCTCTCTCATCGTTATTAGATTCCCGAGTAGCAACATGCGCCCCCGTCATGCAACCAATGCCGACCTATCCGACGTGGAGGCGCTACGCCAGTCTTGCTCGCTGCCCTCTGGCGGAATACGCAGCCAAACGGTGCATTTTCATGTCAGCAGAGACAGGCAGGGCCTTCTTGGGTGCGCCGGCATCGAGGAGTTCGGTGGCAACGTCGCTCAAGTAAGGGGACTCGCCGTAGCAAGACGTGCAAGGCGTGCGGGCTTGGCTGGGCTACTGCTCTCGGCGCTGGTCTCGGATGTCCGACTACGTGGCATTGAGTCCCTGGTAGTCAGTACGGATACAGCTGCTGGCTATTTTTCCCGTCTTGGATTCGCGCCAGTCGAGCTTGCTGCATTACCAACGGAATTACGGGCTTCTCCGGAGTTTTTGGCCACGAATATCAACGGTACACGATTCCTGAAGGTGGAACTCTAGTGTCTCGGCAGAAGAATTGTTATGTTCGCGCCCGTATTTGTCCTCCGCTCGGCCTGTCACCGCCGTCTGTACGGTGGTATTGCGCCTACTTGCTTCCAGCCGGCTCTCTCCGTCGTGCAATTGATGCCCATGCTTTCAAGTTCAGTGGTTGAACGCTTGCTTATCGGCATAGGGCGGCTCGACGTTCTCAATGTTGAACGGTTACACGACCGCATGGCGCAACTGAACCCGGGACTCGATGAGAACGTTTCCGCTTGCATCGGAAACGTTCTCATCGAGTTGCCGCTCACTCCGACCTGGCTGGCTCAGGCGTGGGGCCTCTATGTTCGTTACGGCAAGCTTGCGCTATCCGAGCCGGTACGCAATGACATCCGCGTCCTCAACTTCATCCTAGGACTGGAAGCGAACTGGCTACGGCACGCTAGCTTCATCGAGAAAACGTGGCAACGAGCCATGGAGAAAGGCGGGAAACGTACTCGGCAAATCTTGACGATATTCCTCATCTTCCATAGTGAAGAGACCTGAAATCAGATGCAAGTCCGTTTAGCAGGCCGCTGCTTCCATTCCACTTTCCCCAGAGCTACGCGGAGGCCGTCAGGCTGTAACCAGGCGAATCAAATCGGCCATACGCGCTTCCGCGTTTGCAAGCGCCTCAGCTTCATCCATCACGGGGCGCCCAGCACGGAATACCGTCTGCACGGTCCCGACGAGCTTGTGGTGTCTTACGTGCACGAAGCCTTGATACTTCCCGCTTGCGAGCTGTTCCGCGCAGGCTTTGAAGTCGTGATACCCAACTCGCTTGGTGCACTCCATCTTTCCCCCGTCCCGTAGAGGGAAAATATTAACATGTGTACATTGGCGCTCCTTCGTGCCGGGCGTGCAGCGATGCATATGCACGGGTTCCCGTAACAATTGGGCGAAATAGACACGGACGCCATGGCTGGTCGGCCTGCAGGTGATGGGACTGGTTGCTACCAACGCAGCGTCAGGGTTGTCGCTGCTGAGCGTTCAAGATGCCCCGGCGGTTCGCGCAATGCGAGCTACTTCCTCAATCTTCTTGGGCCCTGTTGGCATCGGGTAACTGTTGCTCAATCTCAGCCAGCCTCAGGTTCACCAATTCGGAATGCAGTTTTAGCGCTTCAATCAGGAGCTTCGTCTCAATGCTCCCAGCTTGGGATGCCAGACTATCGAACCTAGTCAGAATATGTTTGACCCGCTCTGCTGCTGTCATAACTTCCCCGGATTGGCGAACACGGTGTGGTGCCGTGGGTGTCCGCGATTGCCCATTACTAGTCGTCGTGTCCATGGTGGCCGTGTTCACCATGTTCACCGTGCTCCCCGTGGCCACGCCCGCGCCACCTCCGCTCGCCCTGGTCGTCGTCATCATCGCGTCCCCGCCAGTAAGGGGCATACACGGGAGCTGGCGCTACGACAACCGGTCGAGGGACATACACCCGCTGCGGTGCAACATAAACAGGCGGAGCGACATAGACCGGAGCAGGTTCAGCATAGATTACACCCGGGACCCCAATGCCAACGTCGACATTCACGTGTGCCTGGGCAGTCGATGCAATTGCGAGCAGTGTGCCGGCCAGCACCCCAAAGAATGGAAGTTGTCTCATTTGTTCCCTATCAAAAAACGGGAGTTATTGTGCCGGCTCGCGCCGGGAACCCTTGCGCGTCAACTGTAAAAGAATGTAACGCAATCATCTGCTGACGGTGAGGTGCGTGGGTAATGCGGTTTTTTGGCGAGGAGTACTTTCATATGAGGAACAAGTAACGTCAACGATGTTGCCGCAGAATCGTTTATAAGGGCGAGGCAGTGTGCCTTATATTCTGAGGAGGGGTATCGTGATGAAAAGATTCTGTGCGCTTGCCGCTGCAGCGCTTTTTTCGGTAGGTTTTGCGTACGCACAAACTGCTGCACCAGCGGCCGCCACCAAGCCTGCAGCGCCCGCTGCTGTAACTCCGGCTGCTTCCTCGAATTGCGAAGCGCAGGCGGTTGACAAAAATGGCAAACCGCTAGCAGGAGCCGCTAAGGCTTCCTCAATCAAGAAGTGCGAAAGTGGCAACAAAGGCAACGCGTCAGCCACCTGCGAAGCCAAGGCAGTCGGGAAGAACGGTAAGCCACTTGCTGGAGCTGCAAAGGCGTCGTTTATGAAAAAGTGCGAAGCGGAAGCCGGAAAATAATCTCCCATCTGCGTGAAAGGCCGGCAACACGCCGGCTTTTCTCTATGCTCTAACACCGTGCTCGATGTCGGTCATGCTTGCGAGTTAAATCGCGGGTACGCTGACGACGGCCAGTTCAGTACTACTTCGGTCGTTTTCTCGTGGTGGGAAGCTTGCCACATTGCCCCGCGTGAAAGCCTCGAGAGCTCTTCCGATTGCAGGACCGTGTCAGCCTGCGTGCCCGTGTTGGCTGTGTTCTTCACGGCTGCGATGGCCTTGGTCACTATGCTCTTCCTGTTCGCGCCACCTCCGTTCACGCCAGTATTCCTCCCGTTGTTCGCTTTCACCCCTATAGGGTGAGTATCGAGAGCTTGGAACAACAACATAGACAGGCCGGGGCGCAACATAGACCGGGGTGGGTTCCGCATGTGCGACGCCAGGAACGCCAACGCCGATATCGACATTCGCTGCGGCAAAGGCGGACGAGACGACGCAGAATAGCGTGCCGACAATGGCCCCACCGATTGCACGGTGCTTCATTCCCGATTTCTCCTGGTTTTTCGTGGTCGCAATTCTATGGACGCAACCTTGTCCTTTGGATGATGTTCGCTTGTGAACTCGCATCATCGGAGCGCACGTTTGCGCCTGGCTCAATCATCTTCATCGCCACGCCAGTGTGGACCACCCCGATGGTGCATGCGCCACTCGTGTTCGCGCCAGCGTCTTTCGCGCCACTGCTGTTGTTCCCATGCACGGGCTCGCCAATCGTCGTAATAGCCGGGCGCAACGACAACCGGCGGCGGTTGGACATAAACCGGCGCCTGCTCGTAGTAGACGGGAAGCGGCGGGTAATAGGCGGGAGGCGGTGGAACCACGTACGCTGGCCCGGGAAGGCCAATCCCAATTCCCACATCCACGCGCGCCTCAGCGACGCCGGAGGTCAGGGTGGCACCTGCAGCCAATAGGCAAATGACCAAGGCTTTTTGCATGATGATGCTCCGCACGTTTCTACTGGCACTCTAGGCTGCCAATCGGCGGGACCGTATTTGTGGGTTTATACAGGGGTTACTACCTGTAACAAGACGGCGGTGCCGGAAGCTGATGTGCCCGCAGATACACACACGCCGCCATCGTGAGGTAACGTGGCCGTCTATCGGCTTTCTCTGAGCTAGCGCAACTCGCATCGCATGCAGCGAGCAGACGTTTGCGTGGCCCGTTGAAATGCGCTTGAAGCCGTGACTTCCGGTGGTGCTTCTTCAGCAGGGATAACGGAGAATCCCCAGCGCGCGAAATAAGCTGGGGCTACAGTAGACAGGAGGTAGGCGTCTCGCACCTCTGTACCTCGTGCCCGCATCAGGAGCGCTTCGACCAATCTGCTAGCGATGCCTCTTTCGCGGTATGCAGGTTCAACCGCTACCGAGCGGATGAGGATGGACGTGCCATGGTGCTCTGTCGCTGCGCAGCCAACTATGCGGCCATCACACAGCGCAATATGGAAGTTCTCGATAATTTGGACAACATCTGCGGCAGGTAGCCTGCAGCGCTCGAGCAATGCAACAATTTGCTGCAAGTCTGAGTGCGACGCCGAACGTAGTTGAACGTCGGTCAACATGAGGAAGGGTCTCCATCTTGCGCTTCCTTAGGCTAAGAGAAGCCTGCGGCACGCGCTAGTAATGTTGAAGTCATATGTCTGTCTTCTTCTTCTTCTTCTTCACTTAGCAGCGCGATGGTCATGCACCGCCGTCGGCTGTCATGGTGGTGAGCCTATCATCGAACACGCAATCGGCTTGTAAGCGATTGTGAGACCACTCGCGGTGCCGTTTTCCCCACTCGCGCCCTGCCTAGCTGCTAGTGACAATCTTGTTTTTGCCAAGCTCGCCTCACGGTTCGCCAAGGTACGCTGGCGTTGCCTCCAGTCGCCCTCTGGCCGCAGTCGCCGCGAAGATTTGGTAACCGTTGAATCCCTCGACCTTGCAAACATGTCTGTCCGAGCAGCCGCCCCGGCCCTTATCGCCGCGATACTCTTTGGCGCAAGCACCCCTCTTGCGAAAGCCCTTACAGGGTCCATTCCGCCATTGCTACTTGCAGGCCTGCTCTACCTGGGTAGCGGCTTTGGTCTGGGCTTGCTGTTGGTACTAAGGCGCCTGGCCGGAAAAGCTCGCGGGCAAGCCGAACACCTGGCGACAATTCCCAGGCATGAACTCCCGTGGCTGTTCGGCGCAATTCTGGCTGGAGGGGTTGCGGGACCGGCATTTCTTATGACGGGCCTGGTCGCGACCGACGCGGCCTCGGCATCGCTGCTTCTGAACATCGAGGGCGTGTTCACGGCGCTCATTGCCTGGATGGTCCTCAAGGAGAACGCAGACAGGAAAATTGTCCTAGGCATGGTCGCCATCGTGGCCGGCGGGGTCTTGCTTTCCTGGCAGCCAGCGGGTGCGGCACTGTCGCCAGGTGCACTGCTGATAGCTGCGGCCTGCATCTGCTGGGCCGTAGATAACAACCTGACGCGAAAGGTGTCGGCCAACGACGCCGTCTTGATTGTCTGCTTCAAGGGGCTCGTTGCCGGCGTGTGTAACACCGCGTTTGCGCTGATTGCCGGTGTCAAGTTGCCGGGCGCAGTACTTCTCGTGTCGGCAATGGTAGTGGGCTTCGCAGGCAATGGGTTGAGTCTTGCGCTCTTCGTGGTGGCGCTACGCCATCTGGGTACGGCCAGAACCGGCGCGTACTTCTCGGTGGCACCGCTCTTTGGCGTCATCATCTCATTTGCACTCTGGCCACAGATGCCCAACATCCTGTTCTGGTTAGCTTTCGTTCTGATGGCGTTAGGTGTATGGCTGCATTTGCGCGAACGGCACGAGCACACCCATGAGGCGCAGGAGCATACCCACCGGCACCGGCACGACGAGCATCATCAACACGTCCACGAATTCGACTGGGACGGACAGGAGCCGCACACGCACCCTCATCGGCATGCTCCGATTACGCACACACATGCCCATTTCCCGGACATCCACCACAGACACCCTCACCAAAAATCACAATAGGGTGACAGCGCGCGCGGACATGACCCATCGCGTCCGGACCGTAACTGGCTCAGCCTAATGCGTTGCCGACATTGTCTGGCAAGCTCGCCGCGCCGAGTCTGGCGGAACGCACGTCCGCGTGCTCTTCAACAGCAAACCGTACATCGAAACGGTGGACCGCGATATTGGCGGGCCCAGGACCGTCGGAGTCCGGACGAAATTCGACAGCGTGACGGCTCTCGATGACCGGTGCTACGTAGTCAATGGCTATGTCGGTGGTGGAGGCTGAGAAAGTGCACATGCATTTGGGTAACCAAGTGAGTAACGGCTTCCAATGGGTGGGGCAAGCTGGAATCAATGGCCTGCATTCTCGCTTGCTCCGCGGTCAAATTTGCCGAAGCGCAGCGCCAAGGTAGGCAGTACCAAGAGATTCAGTACGGTCGATGTGAAGAGGCCGCCCAGAATGACAATCGCCATCGGCCCTTCCACCTCGTTGCCCGGCTCGCCGGACTGGAGCGCCAGTGGCAACAGGCCCAGCCCGGTAACGAGCGCTGTCATCATAATGGGGGCCAGCCGCTCGGTCGCTCCCAGGGTTGCCGTCTCCAAATTCCACGCGTGGCCCTCGACCTGCACCAGATGCTGGTAGTGGGAGATGAGCATGATGGAGTTGCGCAACGTGATGCCGAACAGGGTCACAAAGCCGACCATCGACCCTAGCGACAGCAGTCCGCCCGTGGCAAACACCGTAAGCGCGCCGCCCACCAGCGCGAACGGCAGATTTGCCATGACCAGGACCAGGCTGCGCCAACTGCGCAATGCCAGGTAGACAAGCAGGCCGATGCCGGCGGCCGCAATGGCGAAATAGACCAGCAAGTCCCGCTGTGCTTGCGCCTGGGCCTGCGCCTCGCCCGATAGGGCGAAGTAGTAGCCCTTCGGAAACTTCACGTCAGCGGCAATGCGACGTTGGGCCTCACTGACAAACTGACCGAGCGAAGGACCGTTGAGATGCGCGGTCACGGTCTGCAACCGTTGGCCGCCCTCGTGCAGAATGAGGTAGCGGCCTGTCGTTTGCGTGATGTCCGCAAGGCGGCTTAGCGGCACCATGACGCCGTCGGCATTGCGCAGCGGCAACTCGCCCACCTGCGCCGGACTGCGACGCGATGCGCTGCCGAGCACCACCGCCACATTGAACACGGCGTTTGCCTCATAGACTTGGGCGACTTCGGCGCTCTGGTAAGCGGTCTGAATGGCTTCCATCACGTCCAGCGGTGCAAAGCCCCAGCGGGTCAGCTGGTCTTGCCGCAGACGGATGGTTAGCTGCGGGATTTCGGGAGGCGACTGTACCGTCACCTCGGCCGCCCCCGGAATGGCACCGAGCGTGCGCGACACCTGCCGCGCCAGGCCGTCCAGGATATCGAGGTCATTGCCGAACACGTTGACGATGACCGGTGCCGTGTAGCCGGAAATGGTTTCCTGGACCCGTTCGGTCAGAAAGGTCTCGGTCGCAAAGGTCAAGCCGGGAAAGCCCGCCATCTTGTCCCGCAAATCGGCCAGCGTCTGTTCCTGTGCCTCCGCGTCCAAGGCAGGCTTCAGGTCGATTTCGAACTCGCTATATTGCGGGCCGAAGACATCGATGCCGCGCGCGGTTCGTCCAACCCGTTGTGCCACGCTCCGTATGTTCGGCACCTCCAGTAGCGCGTGGCTGACGCGTTCCCCGATACGCAGGGATTCTTGCAACGACGTGCCCGGTGCCGCCTGCATGTGGGCGATGAAATGCCCTTCGCGCAGCTCCGGCAGGAACGCCGTGCTGAAGAAGGGTAGCGTTGCCAGGGTAGCCAGCACCAGGCCGGCAAACGCCACGACGACGGCAATCCAGCGCTGCTCAACATGGGTGAGAATGGCTGCGTAACGGGCCTTGAGCCACTGGTAGACGCGCGGCTCCTCCGCGTCGCTGATACGGTTGGCCAGCAATGCATAACACAGCGCCGGGGTCAGCGTGAGTGCGACCACTAGCGATGACAGGATGGCCAGGATATAGGCCATCCCCAGCGGCGCGAACAGTTTGCCGGCAACGCCGGACAAGCTCAGCACCGGCAGGAAGACTGCGGCGACGGTAAATGTTGCATATATCACCGCGCTTCGCACCTCGGTGGATGCCTTGACAACCACCGTGATGGCGGGCAGCGGCATCGCTAAGAGGCGGTTTTCGCGCAAGCGACGGTAAATGTTCTCGACGTCGATAATGGCATCGTCCACCAGCTCGCCAAGGGCGATGGCCAAGCCGCCCAGCGTCATCGTATTCAGCGCGACGCCAAAGTGATGCAATACCATGACGGCGGCCAGCAGCGAGAGCGGGATGGCGGTGGCTGAGATGAAGGCGGTGCGTACGTTGAAGAGGAAGAGGAACAGGACGCTGACCACCAGCGCCGCCCCCACAACCAGCGCCGTGCGCAAGTGGTCGGTCGAGGCGACGATGAAATTGGCGGGCCTGAAGATGTCGGCGTGCAGTTGGATACCGTTGGCCGCCAGCATTGGCTGTAAGGCTGCCAGCGCTGCCTCGACGTTCCGGGTCACCGACACGGTATCCGCGCCGAACTGGTTGCTGACCATCAGCACGATGCCCGGCTTGCCCTGGACGTTGGCGCCGCTGACCGGCAATTCCTGGCCAAGTACGACATTGCCGACATCCGCGAGCCGAACCAAGGCGCCGTTCTTCTGTAGCACGACAACCTGGCCCAACTGCTCGGCGGTCGTGGTCTGGCCGACGGTGTTGAGCACGATGCGCTGGTTCGGGGTTTCGAGCACGCCCGCACCACGGATGCCTGTTGCGCGTTGCGTCGCGCTGACCACGTCGTGCAGCGATAGGCCAAGGCGAACCAGCTTTTGCGGGTCGACCTGGACCTGGTATTGCTTGATTTCGCCGCCATAGATGCTCACGTCCGAGACCCCGGCACGACTCAGCAGCCGGGGTTTTAGCGTCCATTCGGCGAAAGTGCGCAACTCCATCGGCGAACGCGTGTCCGACGTCAGCCCTATCCCAAGCACAATGCTGGTCGCCGAGCTGAGTGGGGTCATTTTCGGCGCGCGTACTCCCGCTGGCAGCTCGCCCGTGAGGGTTGCCAGATGCTCCGCCACCAACTGCCGGGCGCGGCGGATATCGGTCTGGCCGTTGAACGTGAGGGTAACGACCGATACCCCCCGTATCGATTGGGACCGCATGGATTCGAGCCCAATCGAGCCGCCCAAGGCGTTCTCCACGCGCTGTGTGACCAGCAGTTCGACCTGCTCTGCGGAGAGCCCAGGGGCTTCAGTCTGGACGGTGACAAGGGGCGGTGTGAATTCCGGAAAGACGTCGAGCTTGCTCTGGAGCAAAGCATAGGCGCCGTAGCCGAGCAGCAGGCAGGCGAGCGCAAAGATGACGCCGCGCAGGCGGACAGAGAAATCAACAATGGAAGTCAGCATGTCAGGTCAGCGTGCGTCGTTGCCTTGCTGGCTGGCGAGCTGCGCTCGGGATTCCTCGGAAAGCAAAAGTTGCGCGCCCCGCACCACGACCCGTTCGGCTGGCTTGAATCCTTCCGTGACGACAAAGTCCCCATCTTGTGGCGAGCGCGGGTCGACTGGCCGGCGCTGGAAGTGTGTGCTGTCGGACTGGACGTAGGCCCAGGGTTGACCGCCATACCAGACCACGGCGCCGGCGGGCACCAGCAGGCCGTTCTTTTGTCCCGACGACACCGGGATGTGTGCGGTCACGCGCATGCCGGTAGCCAGCGATACCGCGGCGCGATAGAAGTAGGCTTGCCCCTGGATACCGGGGTCGACCTGGGGCGACGGCGAAATCAGGCGAGCGTCGAACGCGGGGATACCATCCGTCGTCACCTTCAGGAGTGCGGGGGCTGTTACCGATGGCCCGGCTGGCAAGACGACGCGCAACAATACTTCGCGGCGCGCCACGAACGGGGCAAGCTCCGGAGATTCCGGTGTCGACGCCCAGGCCGACAGCGCCGGTCCGAACTGTTGCCTGGCTGCGCTGGCGATGGCGGCGACGCTCACGCGTGCCGCATTGACCTTTGCCGTCGCCGAAGCGAGCACTGCGCGCGCTGCTTGCACGGTCTTGAGCGACACATTGCTTGCGTCTGCGTTGAGGGTCTGGAGTCGCTCAAAGTCTGCGCGCGACGCGTCGAGCGCAGCTTGGGTGGCGTTCAGGTCCGCAACGCCGGAGGCATGGCGGCTCGCCAGTTCGACGAGGGGTTGCAGGTCGAGAACGATGCCATAGGCGGCGGGGCCGGTCGTAGCGCTTGCGGGCGCCAGCGCATCCACCTGGAAGCCGCTGCGCGCTTGCATGGCGGCGTCGACCATCAGCGTAGTGAAGCCATCCGCCACCGTGATGCGGACCGAGCTTGAGACGGGCGCCTCGCGTTCGGCTTCCTTGTCCTGCTCGCCCTTGCTCAGCAGGAATCCGCCAAGCGCGAGCGCGGCCAGAATCGCTGGCGACAAGAGCAGGATGCCCTTGAGTATCGTTTTTCTTCTCATAGTCATTTGACCCAGTGGCTCGGATTGGCGCCCGCATCGGGGTCGGAGAGTGGGCGCTGGATGGCATCTTCCAGCCGACCGATGGCCTGCTGCATCTGGAATTCGGCATCTTGCAGCGCAAGCCGCGCCGCAAGCTCGGTCCGTTCGGCAAGCGTCAACGCCATCCGGTCGGTTTGTCCCACTTCGAAGGACCGTCGGGCTGCCAGGAACTGGCGGCCTTGCATGCTGACCTGCTCCTCATTCCGTTTCACGATGCTTCGCGTGGCTTGATACGCGGTGATGGCGCCATCGGTTTCACCCAGCGCCTGGGCTTCGAGCCGCCTGACCTGGGCCTCCGCCTCCAGTCGCCGGGCCCGTGCCTCCGCGATTGGCCCTTCGTTGCGATGGAAGATTGGCAGCACGAGATTGGTAAAGTCAAGGCCAAGCTTGTGCAAGCCCTGGTCAAAGGTATAGCCCGGGCCAAGATGAATGTCCGGATATTGCTTGGCGACCTCCAACTGCAACGCGGCTTGACTGGCTTCATATTGCGCTAGGCCGGACAGCACATCGGCCCGGTTCAACAGGGCCTGTAGCCGGATTTCCGGGGCCGGAAGCGAGGCATAAGGTCGTCCGAAATCCGTAAGGTCAATATCCAGGCCATCGAGCGCGCCGGACCGTAGCCCAAGCACATTGGCAATCAGGACTCTGGCGGCTGACGTCTGGCGCTGCGCATTCAGCAAGTCCGCCTGCGCCTGGATGAGAGCCAGGCGCTGCTGATTCAGCTCCCGTGCGGAAGCGTCGCCGAGGAGGACGCGTTTCTCCAGCATCGTATTCATGCGTTGGTCCAGCTCCAACTGCTGCTTGAGGAGATCCGTGCGCGCATTAGCAGACCACAGATTCAATAGCTGTGTCCGTAGCTGGCTTCGCACGCTCCAGGCAATATTGGCGACATCCAGGCGCGCCGCACTGGCGAAATGGGTAGCCTGGTCGATGCGGTAGCCGCGCTTGCCGGCAGTCTGAATCGGGATGTCTAGCGCAATACCGAGTGTCCATGGCGAGTCTCCGCCCTTGGGATTCAGGGTGCGTTGAAACGGCAACTGCAGGGACGGATTCGGGCGCTGCGCGGCGGTCTTTATGCTGGCTTGCGCGGTCGCCAGCCTGGCGCGCGCTGTGTCCAGGTCCGCGTTGTAGTAAAGGGCGGCAAGGGTTAGCGTATCCAGGTTCCAGCGGGTTGGTGGCCAGTCCGAGCTTGCGCGCATGGCATGCCGCTCGATGAAGTCGCGCAAGTCCGCCGAGGCAAGCGAACGCTCGTTAATCGTGTCGACGATCGCGCTGGCAGAGATTGGGCGTGCGTCATAGTGGTCGAACGCGCAAGCTGACAGGGTCGCGCAGCAGACAACGAGGAGCCATGCCCGAGACGAGGCTAGAATCCGGGGCATCCAGCCCGGTCTTGCCGTCAGCGTGGCATTTGCGACATTCATTCCTCGGCTCCTCTAGTCGATTCCGCAGTCCAATTCAGACCCCCATGGGGTGAATGGCTGTTGGTCTGGGGATAGTGATTGGCAACAGGCGGGGGCGAGGATAGGCGGCGAAAATTAGCGGGTACTTAGCAGATTCATTTCAAAGTGACTTATGCGGCAATCGCCGCTAAGGCTCCGCTAAGTCTTCACTGACACGCTGCGCGCGGGCTGGCATGGGCAAGCATGGACAACCAACTGAATTGGGGAGCGGATGCGAACGCTACTGGTGGAAGATGACTCCCTTATCGGGGAGGCCATATGCCAGACTCTCAGGGACGCGGGATATGCGGTGGACTGGACGACGGATGGCCATCAGGCCGCTACGGCTCTATTCGCTCAGCGCTACGAGGCGGTTCTGCTGGACCTGGGGCTTCCCGGAAAAGATGGCATCGAGGTACTACGCGAGGCACGAAGGCAAGGAAACGCGGTGCCGGTCCTTGTTATCACGGCACGCAGCGCGGTAGAAGACCGCATTGCTGGCCTGGACCTCGGCGCGGATGACTATCTGGTGAAGCCGTTTCATATCGGGGAGTTGCTGGCCCGACTCCGCGCACTCACGCGACGGCAAGGCCAAGAGGTTTCCCCAATCCTTCGAAACGGCACGCTCTTGCTGGACCAGGCCAGTCACGAGGTCTGGTATCAGGGCATCCAACGTCAGCTATCGGCTCGCGAATTTGCGCTCTTGCGCGAATTCTTGCTCCGGCCCGGCATCATTCTCTCCCGTAGTGAACTCGAAGAGCGCCTCTACGGCTGGAACGAGGAAGTCGAAAGCAATGCCGTAGAGTTCCTCCTCCACGGAGTCAGGAAGAAACTTGATGCGAGTGTCATCAAGAATATCAGGGGGGTGGGATGGATGGTGCCAAGGGCGGAGTGAACCGGTCACTCCTATGGATGTTGTCTGTTTCGATATGCGGCACGATTCTGGTCGTTGGGCTCGTGGCAGCGGCGGCGTCGTTCTGGTTCGCCTTTGAAGAGGCGCGCGACCTGCAGGACGACGAGTTGCGGGAAATTGCCTGGCTGGTCTCGCCCGGCGATGCCAGGTTCCTCTCCTCCCAGGGCGGGTTCGTCCAGGCCGAGGAGCCGGAGATGCGAATCTGGGTGCTGAAGGTATCCAAGCTAGCCACTCGAGTGGTCACGCCAGACCTGTCGCTGACCCTGCCCGGAGAACTATCCGATGGTCTGCACACCATTGATTCGCACGGGGAATCGTGGCGTATCTACATCAGGCCGATCAGTGCGGAATTCGGCCTGGCCGTCGCCCAGCGAACGTCGGCGCGAGACGAGATTGCGCGTGACAGTGCACTGCGCACTCTGATTCCGCTGCTGGCCGTGATACCTATCCTGATACTTTTGGCGGGGATTCTTATCCGAATACTGCTACGGAAAGTGCAGCAGCTCTCTGCTGATGTCGACAGGAAAGGCGAACCGGATTTGGCGCCGCTCCCGACGGTCGGCGTTCCGTTGGAAGTGCTTCCCTTCGTCAATGCGACGAACCGGTTGCTTGGCCGACTGCGGTCGGCACTTGCCCAACAACGCAAGTTCGTAGCCGATGCGGCGCACGAACTGCGTTCGCCGGTTACCGCGATGACCCTGCAATTGGAGAACGCGATGACTGTGGAGGCCGCTACCGAGGCGGTCTTGGCTCGCCTCGCGCCACTGGGGAAGAGCATCGCACGTATGCGCTCTCTTGTTGAGCAGCTATTGCTCTTGGCAGAACAGGAGTCCGGCCCGCCGCCAGTCAGCTGCGACGTGGATGCCCGCGCCGTGGTCATCGACGTTCTTGGCGAGCTGTTTCCGTTCGCAGACTACAAGGGTATCGACCTCGGCATGGATTTTAGCGAGGCACTGATGATTCGCGGGAACGAGCAGGACTTTCGTGCTGTGGTTCGCAATGCCGTTGATAATGCAGTTCTGTATACCCCGTCCGGGGGGAAAGTAGATGTTTGCCTTTATCAGCAGGGTAACGAAATTATATTTGAGGTGGAGGATTCCGGGCCTGGGATACCCGCGTGCGAACTCGCCCGAGTATTTGACCCGTTCTATCGAATCGTCGGGTCGGGACAGCCGGGGAGCGGGCTTGGGCTGGCGATTGTCCGGAGCGCAGCGGGGCGACTTGGTGGCCGAGTCAGTCTGCATACCATCATGTCAGGCGGAAAAACGGGATTACGGTTCGTGTACACCCAGCCCGTCGCCAGCGATTAAGAGCGAGCTTGCCGCTTGTGGTCGAATCCGAGCGATAGCACGAAATCAAAAGGCAGGTCGACAACAATGCCGAGCTCAATGACGGCTTGGCTCTGCCTGGAACAGAGGGATTGGCAATGACCGCTCCTGCCCGCACGTTGAGTCAGATTCCAACGGGAATCTGGATGCTGGGCTTCGTTAGCCTGCTGATGGATGTATCGTCTGAAATGATTCACAGCTTGCTGCCAGTCTTTATGGTGACCACCCTCGGCGCCAGCGCTCTGGCTGTTGGTCTTATTGAAGGTGCGGCGGAGGCAACGGCGCTCGTTGTGAAAGTGTTCTCGGGCGCGCTGAGCGACTACCTGGGAAAGCGCAAGGGACTGGCGGTCGTCGGATACGCGCTTGGCGCGCTGTCCAAACCTCTGTTCGCGATTGCTCCAGGTATCGGTACAGTGCTCGGCGCGCGACTGGTGGACCGCGTCGGCAAGGGCATTCGCGGCGCACCGCGCGATGCGCTCGTGGCTGACATCGTTCCAACTCACTTGCGCGGCGCCGCTTTTGGCCTACGGCAGGCGCTCGATACCGTAGGAGCGTTCCTGGGACCTCTCATTGCCATCGGGCTGATGTTGCTGTGGGCGAACAACTTCAGGGCTATCTTTTGGGTAGCGGTCATCCCCGGCGCCCTGTCGGTTGCACTGCTGGTGTTCGGCGTACGCGAGCCAGAGGAGCGCCAAGGCGCAAGGAGGGTGAGCCCTATCAAGCGCACAAACCTTGCGCGCCTGAACGCAGCCTATTGGTTCGTGGTTATCATCGGTGCCTTCTTTACATTGGCTCGATTCAGCGAAGCCTTCCTCGTGCTACGGGCACAGCAGTTGGGCCTGCCACTATTCTTGGCACCACTGGTTCTTGTGGCCATGAATCTTGTCTATTCGCTCTCAGCCTACCCATTCGGAAAGCTGTCGGATGAACTAAGTCATAAGAAGCTTCTGGTCTGGGGATTACTAGTTTTGATTCTCGCGGATATCGTATTGGCGACCGGCTCGCATTGGGCAGTTACGCTCTTCGGGGTCGCGATTTGGGGCCTGCATATGGGCATGACACAAGGCCTGCTCGCAACGATGGTGGCTGATGCGGCGCCAGTGGAACTGCGCGGAACTGCATTCGGTGTTTTCAATCTTGCCAGTGGTCTGGCCCTGCTGGTTGCAAGTGCACTCGCCGGTTGGCTCTGGGACAGACTAGGTGCGGAGTTCACGTTCTATGCCGGTGCAGCATTCTCCGTGGCAACTATGCTGTTGATTCTAGGCAGCCGTAAAGGCAGTAGAGGTGGGTAAGCGTAGCTGTGACTTAACGGGGTCGCGTTCGTACGCCGATGTGCGTTGCTCCACGGATTCTGTGAACTGCCGCGTTGAGTGCCGTCTGCGGCGCGTTTGGCGATTTTCCGACATGTTGTTACCCGCGATTCAACGTCAGGTGGATGCGAGAGCATTTGGTTCGCATACTACGCTGTGGAACCGGGGAGGCGCGGACCAGCTAACTGGGCGCGTGGCGGAGATATCGCAGCGTTGGCTGACCGGCATCAAGTCAATGTCATGGCAACGGCGTACTCTGAAATCCAGTGGCAAGAGGCGCGCTCGGCTAGAGGGGCCGGTATAGCCCATGACATCATGGGTGCTGGGTTTCTGGCTCTGCCCATACAGATGGGAATCCATCGTCCGTTGCCTCCCCGAGGCAGTACTTTACTGGAGTGAATCATGACGGACAAGGTCCTCGTTTCTCCGCTTGAGCTGTCGGAAGTGCTGAAGACCGAGGCGGCGGTTCTTATTGATACACGCGATGCAGCCAGCTATGCCGAAGCTCATCTGCCTGGCGCTGTAAATATTCATGAGATATTCACTTACCTAGCAACATCCACATCGGAAGGTCTGGCGGCTTTACGGGAAACGTTTTCCAAGGACTTTGGCAATGCGGGGTTGTCCGGGAAAGAAATGGCAGTCATTTATGAGCAGTCCATGACAACCGGGTTCGGACAATCATGCCGAGGGTACGTGTTGTTGCGCTATCTTGGATACCCTCGGGATAAGATTAAGGTACTTCATGGCGGATACGCTGCTTGGCGTGCAGCGGGCCTCCCCAGCACGACTGAGGCGTCAACGCCTGGTCCCGCGACGTTTCCGGTTGACCCCAAGGCCAGCAGCATTCTCGTTGACCTGGCGGCGATGAAATCCGCTGTAGCGGACAAGACGGTCGTGAAGCTCGATGTCCGGGATGTCGACGAGTGGATTGGGGAAAGCTCGTCGCCGTATGGTAAGGATTTTTGCCCGCGAAAAGGCCGAATCCCCGGCTCGGTATGGCTCGAGTGGTATCGGATGATGAAGCCAACGGCACAGGGTCAGATGTTCAAGTCCCGTGAAGAAATCTTGGCGGAGTGTGCAACCGTGGGAATTAGTCGAGACACACCAGTTGTTCTCTTCTGCTTCAAGGGGGCGCGGGCTTCCAACACATTTGTTGCGCTGGAGGAGGCGGGTGTTAGGAATGTGAGACTTTACTTCGGCTCTTGGAACGAATGGTCGCGAGACCCCTCGCTCCCCATTGAGGAAGGCTTGCCGTATGAGACTACGGCTTGAGAGGCGAGTGAGATGACGGAGGATGCCCCGCGCGCTCCGCGGAAGGACTGATCTCGTTTTGGCTAGCCAGATCAGTCAACCGGTTGAGGAATCGGTCTACCGGGCAGAACCCCCGGCGGGCTTCATGCATTGGCTACGGCCGTGCTATCAGCTGATGATGCGCGTTGGTGCCAATCGCCCTCCCCCCCGAAGTGGTAGACGACTAGAACCGCGTTGTCGTACGTAATCGTGCTAGGAGAAACGTGGTCACGACGGCGTTGCCATTGGTATCAGCCACAAAGCTGTACTCCGCTGCCGTTGCAGTCGAGGGGGGCATCCTGATTATTCACATCGAACGCTTCGCTTAGACCGAAAAATCCTCAAATGCTCTCAATGCATGCGTGGCGTACATCATCGAAGGCCCGCCTCCCATATACACGGCGGTGCCCAGCACTTCCTCCAATTCGGCCCGCGTTGTTCCCAGTTTAACAAGCGTCTGTACGTGAAAGCCAATGCAATCATCGCAGCGGCATGCGATGGCGATACCTAATGCCACCAGTTCCCGCGTCTTCTTGCTCAGCGCTCCCTCTTTGGTGCCAGCGACGGCTAGTTGACCGAATGCAGCCATCAAATCCGGTTGCGTTTGCCGCAAGGCGCGCATCTGGGTTGCGACTTCCTTGGTCAGGTCTTTGAACTCAGGGATACCACTCATGCCATCTCCTTCGATTAGATGCGCGCGCCGGCAAGCCGAACAGCACCAAGGCCTCTGCAACGCTGACGAACGTGAGCCTGCCAACGGTCAATTGTCTCCGCCTGGGGATGTACCAACGCGCCCTGGTCCACCTCAATAGACCAAGGCTGAATTAGCGTTGCTCACTTGGTCTTGGGTTCAGACGAACACGTTTTCACACCGAGAATGCTGTAGGCAGGGCAGACGCGCATCAGGCCCGTTACGAGCGGAAGGATGCCAATCCAGCCCCACGCACCAACTCGTCCTGTCGCAGCCAAGCCAATCAGGACTAGCCCAACGATAATCCGTAGCGTTCGGTCAACGGTTCCAACATTTGCTTGCATGGCAGGCTCCTTACCAGGAAAAAATCATGCGAATGAGGATGCTGGATTGCGGTAACTTTCCGGCATCACGGGCTTGTAAGACAAACACTAACTCGCTAACTTTACGGGCTGCGGGATGCAGCACAATGATGTAGCGCAATCTCTTGTGAATCTGTGGCCCTGAGACACGTCTTCGCGCGTTTAGCGAGCATCCTTCGGTCGGTCGCCCTTGGGCCAGTCCTTTACCCTGGCCGCATAGTCTGGTCGCGGCTGCTGGGTGAAGTAGGCCGCGACATCCACGGCATCCTGTGCCGATAGCGTTCCGCCCTGGCCGAGCGGCATATTGTGTTTGACGAAGGCGGCTGCCGTGTACATGCGTGCCATGCCAGCACCGACATTGAACGAATCCTTGCCCCAGACTGGCGGGAAGATGTACCCGCCTTGCGGGTTCTTGGTCCCTTGGCCTTCCGCCCCATGGCATGAGGCACATTGCGCTGCGTACACCGCCTTGCCGTGCACGCGGTCTGGCACCAGCGAGGTCTCTATTTTTTCGAATCCTCGGCCAGTCACGTTCGTGCCAGTCGGGACCCCGGTGGACAGCCACTTCATATAAGACAGGATGGCATTCATCTCAGCCGAGTCGAATGGCAGCGGCTTGCCGTTCATCGAGCGCTGGAAGCAGTCGTTAATGCGTTCCTGAAGGGAGTTGACTTTGGCGCTTCGGGACCGGTATTCCGGAAAGACGGCGGTGAGGCCTACCCAGGGCGAGGCATAGGCTGTTGTCCCGGCATTGAGGTGACAGCTCGTACAGTTCAAGCCATTGCCGACGTTGCCGGGAAGTTGCTTGTGGGTGTCCGTCAGCAACGCCTTGCCGCGCTTGATGGCATCGCCCATCGGTCCCTTGGGAATCGAGGCCTCGTCAGGGACGGGCATGGGCACCGTCGTCGGTTGAGAAAGTGCCGGCGCGCTAACTGCCGACAGCATGGCCAGAGCCTGGGCCAGAGTACGCAGTTTGATGATTTTCAATTATGTCTCCTCGGTGATGGGTGTGCCGATTGATTTTTGCTTGCACTTTTGGGTAGTTGTACTTGGTAGTCCGTGTTATTCAGGCAGCCAGTGCGACCTTCGCCACCATGCCCAAGGCGATGAGGCCTGCGACGAGCGCAAAGCCCTGCTGCAGCCTGTGTCCACTTAAACGGCTGGCGACAAGCCGTCCGCCCAGCATGCCCGTGATGGCGCCTGCGGCGAACGGCACGCCCACCTGCCAGTTCATGCGACCTGCAAGGGCGGTCGAGATGACGCCGGAAGCGGATACCAGCGTAATCACTGCCAGCGATGTCGCCACGATAGATTGCACCGGGGCATTGGTAGCCTTCCTGAGCGCCGGAACGATGACAAAGCCGCCGCCAACACCCAGCAGCCCGGAGAGAAAGCCGGCGCCGACGCCAGAGAGTGCCAGCGCGCGGGTGCAGGACGCCGTCCAGACAAAGCGTCCGGTACCCGCATTCAGTTGGCACGGAGGCAAAGGGTGGCCAGATTCGGTTGGATGCGGCTTCGGCGCGGTCGTCTGCTTGAACATCCGCAATGCCACAAAGGCCAGTACAGCCGCGAATAGCAAGGTCAGCGGACCGTTCGGCAAGCGGTGAGCAAGCCATAAGCCGACGGGGGAGAACAACGTGCCGGCCACAGCCATCAGTGCGGCGGCCCGGTAGCGGACGATGCCTGCGCGCAGCCCGATAACGGCGCCGACAGCTGCAGACAGGCCGACAGCAAGGAGTGCGACGGGCGCGGCCTGCGCGACGCTGAGGTGCAGGATAAACAGCAGTAGGGGGACGGCGAGGATGGCGCCACCGGCGCCGGTCAGTGCCAGGATGAGTCCGACCACGGCGCCCAGCGCCGCGCTGCTGGCGATTATGCTCTCCATCTGTTCATCGCTTACTTGGTGTTGGCATCGACAAGTCCCACAAGCTGCCGCGTGCGGCGAGCTTAAGCCCGCTGCATGCCGGATTTCATCCGCTCAAGCACCTCAAAGACGACCATGCCTGCCACCATGGCGGCAACAAAGCCCACGGCCTTCGGATAGCCCGCACCCATTGCAACCAGTGCGGGGCCCGGGCAGAAGCCTGCCAGACCCCAGCCAATGCCGAACGCGGTGCTGCCCAGCACAAGCCTCGGTGTTATTTCGGTGCTGGCCGGGAGTTGGACGGGTAGTCCCAGTAACGAGCGTTTGCGACGTTTGGCGATGAAGAAGGCGAGCGAGCCGATGCCTATTGCCCCGACCATGACAAAGGCCAGGGACGGGTCCCAGCGTCCCGTCAGGTCGAGGAAGCCCAGTACTTTTGCCGGGTTGGCCATGCCGGAAACCATCAGGCCGATGCCGAAAAGCAGGCCGGCCAGCAATGCAGCGACGGTGGTCATGTCAGCCTCCAATCATGTGTCGTTGTACGAGGACGGTCAGGAAGCCCGCCGCCATGAAGGTCATGGTCGCGACCAGCGAGCGGATGGACCCGCGTGCGATGCCGCATACCCCATGGCCGCTCGTGCAGCCGCTGGCGTAGCGGGTACCGAGGCCGACCAGGAAGCCGGCGACCAGAATTTCCCCCCAGCTCGCTTGAATATCGGGCGTCGCCGGCTTGCCGAGCAGGCTGGCCAGGACAGGGGCGCCGACCAGCCCGACGAGGAAGGCCACGCGCCATGCCATGTCGTTGCGCGGCAAGCCGAGCAGCCCCCCGAGGATGCCGCTGATGCCCGCAATCCGGCCGTTGAACAGGACGAGCACGGCAGCAGCTGCGCCAATGATGAGCCCTCCGGCCAGCGACAGGCCAGGTGTGAAGTTACCCAGGTCAATCAACATATCGGGCCCCCTACTTGGTGTTGGCGCAAAACTGCTCATACAGCACAGCCATCACGGCAAGCGCCTCCTGGCTCGCGATGGAATAGAAGATGCTCTTGCCCTCTCGGCGCGTTGTCACCAGGCCGTTTTCACGGAGCACGGCGAGCTGCTGGGAAAGCGTTGGCTGCCGGATGGCGAGCCGCTCTTCCAGTTCGCCGACGGACAACTCGCCCTGGGATAACTGGCACATCAGCAGCAGCCGGTCTTGATTTGCCAGCACCTTGAGCAGCGCGCAGGCTTGCGCTGCAGCAGCCTGCATGGTGCCCAGGTCAATGGCGGGATGGGACTCGCTCATGGTTCGCCTTCAATTTCGATGCTGATAGTATATTGAAAAATAAACTATTTGTGAATAGAATGTGTTGCAGCCAAGGAGGCCCGCATGCAACCGACCATTCAACCGTTCTTCGACCCCGCGACCTGGACCGTGACCTACGTGGTCTATCAGGAGCGGCGTCCAGAGTGCGCCATCATCGACTCCGTTCTGGACTATGACCCCAAAGCGGGTCGGACCTCGACGGTGAGTGCCGACAAGGTCATCGCCTTCGTGCGTGAGCATGAACTGCAGGTCGAGTGGATTCTGGAAACGCATGCGCACGCCGACCATTTGTCCGCCGCACCTTATCTCCGGCGTCAGCTGGGTGGCAGGATTGCCATCGGCCAGCACATTCGCAGCGTGCAGGGCGTGTTCAAGAAGCTGTTCAACCTGGAGCCGGAGTTTCGGCTCGACGGTTCACAGTTCGACCACCTGTTCGAGGAAAACGAGGAATTCGCCATTGGCGGCATGACGGGCAAGGCGCTGCATGTGCCCGGCCATACACCTGCTGACATGGCATACCAGATTGGGGATGCAGTCTTCGTCGGCGACACGCTGTTCATGCCCGACGTCGGCACGGCCCGCTGCGACTTTCCCGGTGGCAATGCACATGAGTTGTACCGCTCCATCCGCAAGCTGCTGGACCTGCCAGGCGATACCCGCCTCTTCATGTGTCACGACTATCCGCCTGAAGGCCGTGGACCCATGTGGGAAACGACCGTACACGCCCAGCGTGAATGCAACATCCACGTGCACGATGGCGTGAGCGAGGAACAGTTTTTTGCCATGCGTCAGGCGCGCGATGCAACGCTGGCGATGCCGACACTGATTCTGCCTGCGGTTCAAGTCAATATCCGCGCCGGGGAGTTGCCACCCGCCGATGCGAACGGCATTCGGTACCTGAAGATTCCGCTTAACGCTATTTGAGAGGAGTACACCATGAATCCGCGCGCCCTTACGCCGGACCTCTCGATATCGCCGCAAATCAGTGCCACTGATGTAGCTTCACTGAAGGCGCTCGGCTATCGCGCCATCGTGTGCCACCGTCCGGACGGCGAAGCGTCCGACCAGCCAAATTTTCAAGAAATCGCGCAAGCGGCGAAACAAGCAGGCCTGCAAGCGGTTCATCAACCCGTGGTGCCTGGACAAGCCTCGGCCGAACAGGCGGCGGCATTCGCGGCACTGTGCGCGGAACTTCCCAAGCCTATCCTGGCGTATTGCCGCACCGGAACCCGCTCGGCAACGCTCTGGGCCTTGTCGCAAGCTGACAAGCTGCCCGTCGCGGGAATACAGGAGCGCGCGGCCCAAGCGGGCTTCGACCTGAAAGCGGTGGTACAGCGCATTGCCAACGCTGGCAAGACGCCGGTGGAAGTCGTCGACGCGGAGCACGCGGTAGTCATCGTCGGCGGCGGTGCTGCCGGCATCGCGGTCGCGTCCAGCCTGCGCGCACGTGAGCCCGAGCTAGACATCGCCATCATCGACCCGGCCGACGTGCACTATTACCAGCCAGGCTGGACCCTGGTCGGCGCAGGCGTCTTCCCGGCTGCGTCCACTGCCCGCACGATGGCCTCCCGCGTGCCAGCCGGTGTCCGCTGGCTCAAGGCCGCCGTGGTGGCATTCGAGCCAGAGAGGAATGCGGTTGTCCTTGAGGGCTGCCGGGTGGTCCGCTATCAGCGCCTCGTGGTATGCCCGGGCCTCAAGATTGACTGGCACGGTATCGACGGCCTGGTTGAAACGCTGGGGCGAAATGGCGTGACGTCGAATTATCGATTTGACCTCGCGCCATACACGTGGGAACTGGTTCGCGCTTTGCGCGGTGGCAAGGCGCTCTTCACGCAACCTCCGATGCCCATCAAGTGCGCCGGTGCGCCACAGAAGGCCATGTATCTCTCATGCGATACGTGGCGCCGCAACGGCACGCTGAAAGACACGCAGATCCAGTTCTTCAATGCCGGGGCCGTGCTCTTCGGCGTGCCGGACTATGTCCCGGCGCTGATGGAGTATGTGAAGGCTTACGGCATCGACCTGCGCTTTGGCCATACGCTCAAGAGGATTGACGGCCCGCGTCGGCGTGCCACGTTCATGCGGGCCATGCCAGATGGCAGCAAGGAGATGGTCGATACCGATTTCGACATGCTTCATGTGGTGCCACCGCAGACCGCACCGGACTTTGTGCGAGCCAGCCCACTGGCGGATGCTGCCGGTTGGGTGGATGTTGACCCAGCCACCCTGCGCCATAAGACCTACGCAAACATCTACGCCCTCGGCGATGTGAGCAATACCACGAACGCAAAGACGGCAGCGGCCGCTCGCAAGCAGGCACCTGTGGTCGCGCACAACATACTCGCCAGCCTGAGTTACGCCGTAGGCCAAGCGCAGTACGACGGGTATGGCTCTTGCCCGCTGACGGTGGAGCGAGGCAAGGTGGTGCTGGCCGAGTTTCTGTATGGTGGCAAGGTTGCGCCTAGCTTCCCAGCCTGGCTCATTGATGGCACCAAACCGTCTCGCGCCGCATGGTTTCTCAAAGAGCGCATCCTGCCGCCGCTTTACTGGGACGGGATGCTCAAAGGCCGCGAGTGGATGGCGCAGCCGGCGCTGCTGGACTAGCAATGGCGATATTGATTCGTTGTATCTGCGGTTCCCGCTGGCGGTGAAGGCAAAGCTCGATGCCAAGGAGATGCTGATGGCCTCATTGGGTCTGCGGGCTGCCCCCGCAATCCTGTGGCGCGATGCCAATGGACAGCTAGATATACGCCAAGGGATGCGTGAGTCTGCCATGGCCGGGGTTCTCGGCCCGCGCTGAATGGCGTCTTAACATCCGTTAGCCGGGGCGGCGGAGCGGTCCTATGGCCGCTAAGCGCGATGGCTAAGCTGCTGAGCGCGAGCCGCTTGTCCTCGGATGTCAGTGAGATTGGTGGGTGGGGCACACCGATACGGATTGTGTCAAAAATCGTCACCCCCAACGGAGTATGTACCTGTGTGCCGGGTAGGCACGCTAACCCGAAATTGTTGCAGTTTTGTGAACGTCGGGGCGGGCGGTACATGCTCCCGGGCGTAGCTCGTTCGCACAGGACGACATCCGTTGCGCCTACCTAGAAAATGGCCGCTGCCTGCATTCAAAACGATATCGATGGGCCACGTGTTCGCGCCACCGGATCTTCGATTGTCATGCCTGTAAGTCATTTCGTCGGTTTGGCGTCCTTATTGCGTCTTCTTTGCATTGCCAGCCTGACCCCGTCCGCCGGGGTCGTCGACGGATTTCTGTCGTGCATCAACAAACTGGACAGTTGACTCTCCAGCGTGCGGGTTCTTCTTCCTTCTTTACGTTCATGGCCTACCTTTTCAGTATGCGGCGAGCCACTGTACTCACCGGTGAGTCGCGCGAAGTGGAAATGAACGCGGGCGATACCCTGTATGCCGGCGCAACGATACGCCGGGGCGAGGGGAATGGGGTGGTGGTTGAAACCGGGACCCATACCTATTTCGGCCGGACTACGGAGCTCGTCGCCAGCGCGCCCCCGAAGTTGCACGTCGAGGAGGTCGTCGCACGCGTGGTTCGCTGGCTGCTTATTATTGTGGGTGCGCTCGTGGTGCTGACGCTAGTGGTCTCTCGTACCTCAAAGGACTGCCACTGCTCGACACGCTTCCTATCGCGCTGGTATTGCTGATGAGCGCGGTGCCAGTCGCTTTGCCTGTCATGTTCACGGTAAGCAGCGCGTTGGGCTCCATGGACCTTTCCCTCAAGCTGGTGCAGGCCGAGCCTGGCTTTGGTGAGGACGACGTTATCGAGGTCGCAGCTCTTGCGTCGAACGAGGCGAATGAGGACCCGATTGACCTAGCGTTTCTTCGCGCCGCAGTAGCGAAGCAAGCGAGCGTTGCCACCAGGACACTGTCTTTCCAGCCGTTCTCTGCGACTACCCGACGTACCGAGGCGGTGAAGGCATTCGGGGGCCGAACAGTACGCTGCGTACAGGGCGCCTTGCGAACTGTTGCGCAGGCGGCGGACCGCAGTCCTCAGGACATCAACGAACTGGAAGAACGGGCAAACGCGGAAGCCCGGAAGGGGGAGCGTGTACTGGCAGTTGCAAAGGCCGACGGTGCGGCACCATTGCAATTGGTCGGTCTCGCTTATCTGTACGATGCGCCGCGCCCCGATTCGCGTAGTCTTATCGATGCACTTCGCCGGCTCGGTATCCAGGTCAATGCCTGTTGCACGCGCGATTGCGAAATGGCGGAAAAGACACTCCTCGCGGTCACATTGGCATATGACCATGATGTGCGTGATTGCTTTCTTGGCCCGCCACTGCATCTTTCCCATGGTCGGAGACTTGGGCATCGAACCAAGCGTGGAGCGCAGAGACCAACTTGGCGTCAGCCGTCCGATACGTGACCTCCGCCCCACCGTCCACCTCCTCGTAGGTGATGGAGATTTGGCCAGGTGTTGCGCTCTGCAGTTCGGCAAGGCCAGGCATCCCCTTGCCATGGACGTGCGATGGCCCAGAGAAGTCTCCCTTCAGGAACTGGGTCTGAATGTCATGCAAGTGCTGCCGCACCAGTTTGGTTTGCTGCATGTCGGACGCGTCCTTCGCCACTACACGCTGAGTTCCACCGTCGCTGGTCTTGGTGAAAATGTGAGTCGTCGCGTTTAAGCTAAACGGCATCACATCCGCGCCGAGTCTGGCGACTTCGGCTTGGCGTTGGGTATCAGCGGCCTGCGACGTGAACGGCAGGCAAATGAGGCCAGCGAGTATTGTGGGCAGGAGGTTCTTCGTCATGGGATATGTCTCGTCTTAGGCGTTAAAGGTACAGGCAACCAATGTGCGGGATAAAGCCACATACAGAGCCCCTATCATCGTGAACTCATATTGCTCACGGGCATATGATTTCAGTCATATGCGTTGAGCCTCAACGCAAGAGGCGCAGGACCGAGTTCCGCCGCTCAATGACCCCCTCTTTCTCCATCGCTGCGAGGGTTCTGTAGAGTGCCTCATGTGTGAGGCCCAGATTGCGCGCGAGGTCCTTCAACGTGCCGTCCAGAGTTACCTCGCAATGGGGGCCGTGCCCCTCTGAAACAAGGAGGTGACGGACCCTCTCCGCCGCGCTCTTCAGAGAGAGGCGTTCGACACGAGTCCGGACTGCGCGCAGTTGTCGTGCGAGCAGTGCGACCCACTGACGGGAAAATTCCCGGTCGGCGTCGAGCAACTCGCGCAGCGCCGAAGCGGGTACCTGCAGAAGTTCGGTGCGCTCACTTGCCACTGCGTTGCAGTGGTACTTAGGGCTGTCGAGAGAGGCTTCGGCGAAAAATTCACCGGCACGTGCATCATGAAGAATCACCTCCTCGCCGGAGCGACCGAGTCGCATCAGACGAACAGCCCCAGACTCAACGAAGAAGACTGAATGGGCCGGACTGCCCAGTCGGAAAATGGCGGCGCCAGCCTCATATGTAGTGCGGACGGAGCTTGGTCGCAGGGCGGCAGGAAAGCCTTGTCTCTTTGATGAAATCATGTCAATGAATGGGGTGATGCGTATGATTTCAATCATATCCTGTGGCATTGCATTCTGCGAAAGGACAAAAGCCTGGCGCTCCCTGCGCGGTCAGGACAGATCTCGCGATGCATTGCTTGCCAGTCGGCAGTAAATCCGCATTACCGATGGCCGAGAGCGCGCAACCATCCGAACTCTTGTCTTGCGTCAATGCCGCCCAAGTGGGGCGCACTATCCTTGCCATAGAAAAGGGGCCATGCTATCGCGCGTCATGACTTGTCGCGCGGATTTCAAATCAGGCGTCTTCCCTGAGTTCGACCGGCGCCGTCCTCGACTGGGCCTTGCCGGAAAGGTCGTTACTTGCCATAGAGGAGAGACAAGATGAAGAGAGAAATCATAGTGGCGGTGTTATCCGCAGCCGTCCTCTCAGTGATGCCGGCGCTTGCCCAGCAAGCTAAACCAGACGCGAAGGCGACTCCGGCGAAACAAGAGCAACCTAATGTCGCCGAGTTCGACAAGCAGACGGCGCAGGTTCAGGAAAACATGAAGAAGATGCAGGAGCAGATGGAAAAAATCCGCCAGACGCAGGACCCGAAGGAGCGCCAGAAGTTACTTGAGGAGCACTGGGCAACCATGCAGAGCACGATGGGCATGATGCATGGCATGTGGGGCCGAGGGATGATGGGCGGGCCAATGACGGGAGGCCACATGATGGGTGGCCCTGGTGGTCCTGGTGGTCCCGGCGGCCACATGATGGGCGGTCCTATGATGGGTTGGGGGCAGATGGGGGGCGCCTATTCGAAACTGACCCCTGAGCAAATGAAGCAGCGGCAGTACATGATGGACCAGTACATGGGCATGCAACAAATGATGATGGACAACATGATGCAACACCAACACATGTGGATGCAGCCGCAGTCGCCCCGCCAGCCATCCCAATAGCGAGAGCTACAAATGATGGATGTGATTCTTGAGTCTACGCTGACTTGTCCCCGTTGCGGCCATGGCAGCAGGGAAACGATGCCGACCGAAGCCTGTCAGTGGTTCTATGAGTGTCTCGGTTGCAAGACCGTCATGAAACCAAAGCCTGGCGATTGTTGTGTCTTCTGTTCCTACGGTGACGTACCGTGTCCGCCGGTTCAACGGGCCGAAGGTTGCCGTTCAGTTCCGACGAAAGAAAACATCATGACGAAACTTGAAGTATTTGACCCTGCCATGTGCTGTTCGACAGGTGTTTGCGGTGTTGAGGTCGACCCGATACTTGCCCAGTTTGCCGCTGACCTGAAGTGGGTGGCGCAACATGGCATTGCCGTGGAGCGCCACAATCTGGGCCAGGAGCCACAGGCCTTCGCCGCCAATCCGGCCGTGGTCAAGGAAATGGAGGCGGGCATGGACCGCCTCCCCATCCTTTGCGTTGATGGCCACATCGTCGCCACCGGGGTGTACCCATCCCGCCAGCAACTCGCGCAGAAGTTGGGCATCACCCTTACAACTGCGGAGAAACCGCACATTAGAGTGGGCAGCCCTGGCTGCAACCCGAAATCTGGTTGCTGCTGAGCGGGAATTCAAATGACATTGCCAAATACCGCAACGCGCTATCTGTTTTTCACGGGCAAAGGCGGCGTCGGCAAAACCTCGCTCTCCTGTGCCACGGGCCTCGCCTTGGTCGAAGCTGGGAAGAACGTGTTGATTGTCAGCACCGACCCGGCCTCCAATCTGGACGAGGTATTGGGTGTTGCGTTGAGCCAGGTGCCGACCGCCATTCCAGGCGCAGCAGGTCTTTTTGCGTTGAATATTGACCCGGAAGCCTCAGCCCGCGCCTATCGAGAACGCATGGTGACCCCCTATCGGGGCGTTCTGCCGGCCGCAGCGATTCAAAGCATGGAGGAACAATTCTCCGGCGCCTGTACTGTTGAAATTGCGGCATTCGATGAGTTCTCGAAGCTTCTGGGAGACCCCCAGGCAACGGCAGAATTCGACCATGTGATTTTTGACACGGCTCCCACCGGGCATACGCTTCGCCTTCTGACGTTACCAACCGCGTGGAACGAGTTCATCGGTTCCTCGACGGGAGGAGCCTCTTGTCTCGGGCCGCTAGCGGGTCTGGAGAAGCAAAAGGCGTTGTACGCGGCGACGGTGGAGCGCCTATCGAATCCGGCAGAAACCACCGTCGTTTTGGTCAGCCGACCGGAAGTGTCCTCTTTTCGCGAAGCCAATCGCACCCGTGGGGAGTTGGCCGAACTGGGGGTTCGGAATCTCACGTTGGCCATTAACGGGCTCTTTACGACAGAACAAACGAACGATGCTATTGCCTTGGCTATGTCGCAGCGTGCCAGGGAGGCCCTGGCAAACATACCAGATGCGCTGGCCGGTCTGACCAGAACAACGATTCCCTTCCTACCTAAAGGTACGGTTGGATTGGACGCCCTTCGACTGATGGCTCATCCCGAGCGTGCAGAGTCTGCTGCAACCTCGGAGACAATGCCGCAGACACCGTTGCCCCCCGGATTAGCCAGTCTGATTGAGGAAATTGCTCAAGGAGGCCACGGTGTCATCATGACCATGGGTAAAGGCGGCGTCGGAAAGACCACGGTGGCTGCGGCTATTGCCTTGTCGCTTGCGAAGCGGGGAGGCAAGGTCGTGCTCTCGACGACCGACCCAGCCGCGCATGTGGCAGCAGCCATGGATGGCGACGTTCCCGGGCTGACGGTGACTCGCATCGACCCTGAGCACGAAGTCGCACAATACACGCGTGAGGTTCTGGAGAAGGCGGGAAAGAGCCTGGATGCTGGCGGTCGCGCAATGCTGGAGGAGGACTTGCGCTCGCCATGCACGGAGGAGATCGCCATCTTCAGAGCCTTTGCCCGGACCGTGGATGAAGGTAAGGATGGATTTGTCGTGCTCGACACCGCCCCCACAGGCCACACCATCCTGCTTCTCGATGCGGCTGAAGCCTATCATCGGGAAGTCATGCGTACTCAAGGCGATATGCCAGAATCAGTGCGCCAACTACTCCCGCGCCTGCGCGACAAAAAGTACACGCGGGTTCTGATTGTGACGCTGCCAGAAGCGACACCCGTCCATGAAGCGGAGCGCCTGCAAGGTGACCTTGCGCGGGCTGGTATTGAGCCATTTGCATGGGTAATTAATCAGTCCCTGCTGGCCAGCGGTACACACAACCCCCTGCTTTGCCAGCGTGGGGCGTATGAGGTGCCGTTTGTCAGGCGTGTCGCAGACAAGCTCGCGACGCGTTGTGCGCTCATTCCCTGGTTGGCTGAAGCACCAGTCGGTCACCACGGTCTTGAGCAGGTTGTTTCATAGGAGCCATCACGCTGCTCAGTCCTGCATTCCTAACGGAATTCTTTGGGGCCATGGAATCTACCAACCGCATCTTGTTTCCACGTGAGTGGCCCCACGGTGGCTCCTTCCTGAGCGCAGAGCACGCACCTGTCGAGGACACGTTGGTCAAGGCAGCAGCGTTGGCGTGGAAACGGTTCATTACTCCGACCTGTGCGGGTTGTTGCGGGTTTTTGTTGGGTGTGATGTGCCGCAAAAATAACATTGACGCAGGTGTGTCACCGTCCTCCTTAATTCCACACAGACTTTTCGTTTGCGCTATATTGTAATGATTCTTGTTATTGTTTGCGATGCCGGACGAGGGCCACGATGTTCGCGATGCTCATGATTACCTTTCGAGAAGGTGTGGAGGCGTTTCTTATTGCCGCTATCACCTTCGCATTCCTGCAGAAGACCGGGCGCCAGCACCTTGCGGGCGCGGCCAAGACTGGCGTCCTCGCTGCCCTTGTGATGTCGGCGGTACTTGGGCTCGTGTTGTTCCGCGTAGGTGGCATCAGCCCGCTCGCGGAGGGGTGGCTGGCGCTGTTGGCTGGTGCCCTCGTGGTTTCTTGTACTTGGCATATGCTCCGGCACGGCAAAGCCATGGCAGGAGAAATCCGAAACCGGCTTTCCCAAGTCTCTGACGAGAAAGCGGCGGGCCCCTGGCTTGCTGTTTTTGCCTTCGTGCTCCTGATGGTCGGACGTGAAGGCGTCGAGGCGGCCACGATGATTGCCTCCCTCGCGGCTGGCGCGGCCACGGGTCAACTGGCCTTGGGTGGTCTGCTGGGCTTGGCTTGCGCGGGTGCCTTGGCCTGGGCGTGGAGCCGATACGGACGACGAGTCAATCTTTCGCTGTTCTTTCAGGTCACGGCCGTCTTCATGGTGCTGTTCTCCATTCAGTTGGCCATCTATGCCGTACATGAGTTTTCGGAGGCTGGAAGGTTGCCGCTCGTCAACAATAAACACTGGCATGACCTGACGGAGCCCTATGGTCCGGAGGGTGTGTACGGGATATGGCTCAGCTACAGCCTGGTGCTGGTACCGCTCGGGTTCCTCATCTTCTCGACACTATCTGGCCGGAAAGCGGTAACTCAGGTGGGAAAGGGATAAACCCGATATCTACGTTTACCAAGAACTTCTCCTTCAGAAAGAGTCCTGTAAAAATCAAAATGCAGAACTCGTAAAGTTCAACGGTCGGCTAAGGCCTTGCGCCAGCGTGTCGTTTGAGGAGGGGGCGAATCCGCCGTGCTAGCAGCGCAAGATGCCGAAGATGGCATGACGGACGCCCATAGCGCAGAGCAGCTGCAAGTATCCACACGCCAAAATCGCTTCATTCTCTGCCTGTATCGTTCGTCCCATCCCCTTCCGGGCGAGATGGCATGGAAACCAACCGCTCCTCGGCCGTCTTGCCTACTGGTGGTTCCGATTTCCCGTCGCAGGATGATGGCGTTTTTTGAGGTAAGTCACCCTCCTGGCAGGACGCGGCGAGGAGGAGATAGGCAAGGTCGAGCTGCTGCGCATCCTTCCGCCGGCGCGCTATGTTTTCATAGCGCGAGGAGAATGTCGTCGCCAACTCGAGTTCCTTCTCATGGGAAGCTCTTTTGAACACCGCAAACACGTCCTCATGTTTGCGAATATGGACGTTCCCATGGAGGTAAGGTCAAGTACTGTTTTCCGGCTTCCTCTGACCGAGTCCGGACTCGCGCATGTTGTGCTCAGGTTTCTCAAGCTTGATATCAATCAAGGCCCTTTTGGCATATGCGAGTAGATTAAAAAATACGCGCTATCGCGTCTTAGATACCCACCAAGCGAGAACGGCACCATGTCCGGAAATCTATCAGCCCCCATTCTTATCGCGGTTTCGGCGCTTATCTGGGCGCCGCTAGCGCTTTCGGCCGGTCCGCAGCCAGCCGATGCTGCGCATGACCATAGCCATGCGCAGGCTGCCGCTACTGCACCACAGAAGGGGACGGCACCAAAGCGTCCAGCGCCGAAGGATGCCGCGCAGAGGAATGCCGACATGGACGCGCAGATTGCACATATGCGTGCGCTGCACGAACGGCTGTCGAGAGCCAAGACGCCGGAAGAGCGTCAGGCACTGATGGCGGAGCAGGCTAAGGTAATGCAGGATAGTATGGCCCTAATGCACAGCACGATGCCGATGATGCAGGGTCGTGGCGCCATGCAGGGAAAAATGCCGATGAACCAGGCGGACATGGCGGAGCACATGCCCATGTGTCACGACATGATGGGCCAGCGTATGGAGATGATGCAGGAAATGATGCAGATGATGATGGACCGACAGGGGATGGGCGGCGGCATGATGAAGCCGTAGGAGTTCAGTCTGCTCTGGGTAATGCCGGCCAATTCACCTGCCCGCGGGGGGGGGCTTTGATGGCCGGCCGTGCGCTGCCCCGCCTTAGACCTTCCCGCTATGGCAGGGTCAACCCCTTTTCCGATAGCGGGCAAGTCGTGTCTCGCAGGCGACTCCTATTGGAGCGGCAGCGCGCATCCGCTAAACTAGAGGTCTGCAGCCATAAGGCCGTTATCGCCCCCGATGCTTCGACTGGTCTCACGTTTCCTTCTCTTGCTCCTGATTGCAGCACTTCCGCTGCAAGGGGTGACTGCGGCCACGATGATGGTAAAAGGCGCGACGCAGGCTTATGCGAGCGCAGTGCGGGTCCAGTCTGCTGTCCATGAAGGCGTCATCACGGTATCGTCCGATGGAGACGACGACCACTGCATCGCGCACATGAGCGATGCGGATATTAAGCAGCAGGGCAAATCTGGAAAGCATGCAGGTCATGCGTGCCCAGGCTGCGCCGCTTGTTCGCTTTGCTCGGTCGTCCCCTATGCATTCCCTCTTTTTGTTCACCTCGACAATGCGCCAGCACAGGTTCCTTCGAGCCTGATGGAAGCCTTTGTCAGTCACATCCCGGACGCGCTCCAGCGTCCGCCTGCCTCGGTCGTCTGATGCCCTAGGTGCGTCCATTTTTTGGGCGCACTCATCGTGCGTTGCCACAGAATTGTGGATAACGCGGCACTCAAAGCTTCACACTCACAAGGTTTGACATGTCTCTGACACGCATGCTGGCTGGCGCCAGCCTGGCGGTCGTCTGGGCGTCCGTCTATGCGCAGGCGTCGTCGCCGCGACCGGACCCGCTTGACCCCAACGCGCCCACCACCACGCTCAAGGTGCCGCGCACCTTCGATGAATACGTTCCCTACAAGGAGCCCAAGGTGGCGCCTTGGAAGGACACCAATGCCGCTGTCTCTCCGGCGAGCGGCGCCCGAGCAGGCGGCATGGGCACCATGAAGATGCCCAAGCCGGCGCCCGCCGGGGCTGAGCGGGTCCACCCCATGCCGGCGGGGCCGGCCGACCACTCGGACCACAAGATGTGATGCAAGGACTTGCAATGTCAATTAGAGCAATACAAGCCTTGAGGCTTGGCGCATTGGCGCTGGCCGCTTCTGTGTTCCTGGGCGGTTGTGCCACGTTCTCAAAGGACGGTGGCTTCAATTCCGTCTCCTCTGTTGCCAAGGAGCGGCTCGGCAAAGACGTTGCTTGGGTCAGGTCAGAAGAGGACCAGGACAGCGTATACAAGCGCTCCCAGGAATTGCTTGCGCAGCCTTTGACGATGGATGGTGCAGTACAACTGGCGCTGCTCAACAACCGAGGCTTGCAGGCCACCTATGCCGAACTTGGCATCTCCGAGGCCGACTATGTACAAGCCAGCCGCTTGCCTAATCCAGGTTTTACTTTCAGCCGCAAGCATGCAGGGAGCGACCTGTCGATCGAGCGGACCTTTACTCTCGCCTTCTTTAACGTCCTGACTTTGCCCTTCATCTCCCAGATTGAAGGCAAGCGTTATGAGCAGACGAAGCTATTGGTCGCCAATGAGACCGTGAAGGTTGCAGCCGAAGCGCGCAAGGCCTACGTCAATGCCGTCGCGGCACAGCAGTTTTCGCTGTACGCCGGGCAAGTGAATGAGAGCGCCGAAGCGGGGGCAGAATTTGCGAGACGCCTGGCGGCCGCTGGCAACTTCAGCAAGCTCGACCTGGCGCGCGAGCAGGCGTTCTACGCCGATACCGCCGGTGCGCTTGCGCGGGCCAGGCGTCAAGCCATCTCCGACCGGGAAAAACTCGTTCGCGCCATTGGATTGTGGGGCACCGGCGCGAATTTCACGCTGCCAGACCGCTTGCCGGACCTGCCAAAGGAACGGCCAGAACTCGGGGAGCTCGAAGGCTACGCCATGCAGAACCGCCTCGATATTCAGGCCGGCAAGCTGCAGACGCAGAGCGTTGCTTCGTCGCTCGGACTAACCAAGGCCACACGCTTTATCAACGTCCTGGACGTGGGCTACCTGCGCAACAGTCTATCGAATACACCGCCTGAGACAGGTTACGAAATCAGCGTGCAGATTCCGCTGTTTGATTGGGGAAGCGCCCGTGTGGCGCGTGCCGAAGCGGTTTATATGCTCGCCGTGAACCAACTCGCGCAGACCGCAATCAATGCGCGCTCGGAAGTTCGCGAGTCCTATGCGAGCTACCAGACGAGCTACGACATCGCCAGGCACTACCGCGATGAAGTCGTGCCGGTGCGCAAGGCCATCGTTGATGAAATGATGCTGCGTTACAACGGCATGCTGGCTAGCGTGTTTGAGCTTCTGGTCGAAACGCGCGCGCAGGTGGACGGCGTCAATACCTACATCGGCAGCCTTCGCGATTATTGGGTGGCCGAGACGGACCTTCAACGCTCGCTTGGGGGCGCGCTACCCGTACAAGCCGACGCGGCTGCCACGCCACAGATCAAACAGATGACCGTGCCGAACGGAAAAGGACAGTAACCATGGTTTCCCGTCGACAATTCCTACAAGGCTCCGGTGCCGCCATGCTCGGTGCCGCCGTGGTGTCCAAAGCCGGTGCGGCATCGCTGCCGGAAGCACCTCTGCAATCCGGCGCTGCCACGCAGCCTCCACTCCTTCCTTCATCGGGACGGCCCTATAACCCCGTGGTAACGCTCAACGGCTGGACGTTACCCTGGCGCATGCGCAATGGCTGGAAGGAATTTCACCTTATTGCCGAACCGGTCGAGCGCGAATTCGCACCAGGGATGACAGCCCATCTCTGGGGCTACAACGGGCAGAGTCCGGGGCCGACCATCGAATGCGTGGAAGGGGATAAGGTCCGCATTTTCGTGACGAATAAATTGCCGGAGCACACCACGGTTCACTGGCATGGTGTCATCCTGCCTTCCGGTATGGATGGGGTGGGTGGACTGTCGCAGCCGCATATCAAACCGGGCAAGACCTTTGTCTATGAATTTGTCATGGGCAAGTCCGGCACGTTCATGTATCACCCCCATTCAGATGAAATGGTGCAGATGGCGATGGGCATGATGGGCTTTATCGTCGTGCATCCGAAAGACCAGTCGTTCATGCGAGTCGACCGCGACTTCGTGTTCCTGATGTCTGCCTACGACATCGACCCGGGCTCGTACACGCCGCGCGTCGCTACCATGACTGAATTCAATATGTGGACGTGGAACAGCCGCGTGTTCCCCGGTATCGACTCGTTGCCCGCGCGCCTCGGTGACCGTGTGCGTATCCGTATCGGCAACCTCACCATGACGAATCACCCAATTCACCTGCATGGAGTTGACTTCGAAGTGACGGGCACGGACGGGGGCTGGGTCCCCAAGGCCGCTCGCTGGCCCGAGGTGACGGCCGACGTTGCAGTCGGGCAGATGCGCGCGATTGAGTTCGTGGCCAACAATCCCGGTGACTGGGCTTTCCATTGCCACAAGTCGCATCACACCATGAACGCCATGGGGCACCAGGTCCCCACCATGATCGGGGTTAAGCAGAAGGACCTTGCCAAGAAGATGAGCAAGCTCGTGCCCGATTACATGGCGATGGGAGAAGCCGGTATGTCTGACATGGGGGGAATGGAGATGCCGTTGCCAGACAACACTTTGCCGATGATGACCGGGCAAGGTCCCTTCGGTCCGGTTGAGATGGGTGGCATGTTCACTGTACTCAAGGTGCGAGAAGGTCTGGGACGGAATGACTACAAAGACCCGGGTTGGTACAAGCATCCGAAAGGAACAGTCGCCTATGAGTACACCGGCGAACTGCCGTAACGCTGATTTCAACGGGCCGGAGCGTATCCGGTTCGCGTCTATCGTTCAACTATCGGAGTAAGAGTCATGAAGAAGGGATTTGTATCGATTGTTGTTGGCTTGGCACTCGCGTGCTCGGCCTCCGCGTTTGCTGGCGCAGGCGACATGGACATGAGCGGTAGCTCAGGTCACAAGGCAAGTTCAACCGCCGGGAGCATGTCGCACGGCGAGGTCAAGAAGGTCGACGCCGCTAGCGGGAAGCTCACTATCAAGCATGGTCCGCTGGAAAACCTCGGGATGGAAGGGATGACGATGGTCTTCAGGGTCAAAGAGCCGGCCATGATTTCGCAAGTAAAGGTTGGCGACAAGATTGACTTCGTTGCCGAGGATTTGAATGGTGCACTGACTGTCACCAAGCTTCAGGTGCAGTAAGCGCTCCTGCGAAAGGCGGCCGGCTCCCGGCCGCCATGACCTGCCCGAAATCACAGAGGAAGAATACACATGAAAGCACTGACCCGGAAAACGCTGATGGGCCTCGCGACCGCCGCCGCTATCGGACTGTCGCCCGCCATCGCATCTGCACACGGCAAACTCGAAGGCGCAGACCCGGCTGCGGGTAGCACGGTTGACGCGCTGGCGGGTCCACTTCGACTGACGTTCAATGAAGACCTGGAGCCGGCATTCAGCAATGTGAGCGTTGCCGACGCCAGCGGCACAGTCGTTAGCAAGGAGAAAGCCAAAGTCGACGCGTCGAATCCGCGTGTGCTGACGGTTGCTGTCCCGAAACTGTCGTCGGGTTCCTATGCCGTGCACTGGACCGTCATGACGCACGACGGGCACAAGGTCAAGGGCGACTATAAATTCACGGTGAAGTGATGAATGACGGTCTCCTTGGCATCTCGCGGCTTGCATTGACGGCACTGCAGAACCTCAGTTTTGCCTTGCTCGTCGGTACCTTGTTGAGCGAGCGCTGGCTGGCTCGTTCCCCGTCGCCGTGGCAAGCCGATGTCAGCCGACGGTTGGTGCGGGCATTCAGGGGCAGTGCCATCGTTGCGCTGCTGTCAGGCGTACTCGCCTTCTGGATACATTGCGCGCTGATGAGCGAGTCTTCGCTGGCAGACGCCTGGCCGGCGGTGCGCTCGATGCTGACGGAAACGGAATTCGGTCGCGCTTGGGGTATTGGCGCTGCCTTCATGCTTTTTGTCACCCTCATTTCGTTCTTCCCTTGGACCGGAAGCGCCTTTGGCTGCCAACTGGCTCAGGGGCTTGGGCTTGCGGGTTTTGCACTGAGCCGAAGCCATTCGGGCCATCCCGTGGACGCTGGCGCGTTCAGTCTGCCGGTTTGGGCCGATTGGATTCATCTTCTGGCCGTTAGTACTTGGGTTGGCATCGTGTGGGTCGCCGCGTTCATGGTGGCGCCGAAGATGGCCGAGGCTTCACAGGGTGACCACCAGAACGGTGCGTCTTTCATTCAATCGCTATCCGATACGGCCACGTACGCGCTTATCGCGCTCTTTGTCACCGGAGCCTATAACGGGTGGCGAGGAGTAGGTCCGCCCGGCAATTTGCTCGGCTCGGCGTACGGGCAACTGCTCGTGCTGAAGGTTTCCCTCGCGGTAGCTGCTGCGGCTCTCGGGGGGCACAATCGGTTCTTTGAAATGCCTCGTTTGTTGGCCTCGTTGAAAAGCGGGTCATCCGTGTCTCTCGCTCGCCAAATCAGGCGCTTCGCCGCCATTCTATATGTGGAGTCGTGGGTGCTAGCAGGGGTATTGGTTGCTGCTACGGTGCTGGTAGCGAGCCCGCTGCCAGGTACGTCCTAAGTTGTCCTGTGTTTTCACAATCAGGCATCAATTGAAGGCGAGGCTCAATGAAGCCATCGATGAAGTTGCCAACTGGCAGCATTCACCGCTGCCACGGCGCTGTCAGGCGTGGTGTTCGCAGCCGGCGACCAGCCGGCATGGCGGCACAGCCACGGGCACGGTGGTGGTGGGGTGACAGCCTTCGGCAAGCCAGGGGACCCGAAGAAAGTGAGTCGGAGCATCAATGTTGAGATGACCGACGATATGCGCTTCACCCCCGCCGTGATTACGGTGAAGAGAGGAGAGAGGAGAGACCATTCGCTTCAACGTCAAGAACGCAGGCAAAGAGGAGCACGAGATGGTACTCGGGACCGAAGGCGAGTTATTCGGCTGAACGCCGGGCGCGCAAGTTGGGTGTGCACGTCAGCTAACGGAATCCATAATGTTTGTCGGACGCGAACATTCGAATCATATTGTAACGTCGTGGCCGTATGCTCTAATTCTGCTGTGCAAGCTCATGCATCTGTTCCACGGTGGTAATGCCGGTCGTAGCTGAAACGCGAGGCTGGCGACGGCGAGGGGCGAGCAAGTTGACGCGCGGCGCGACGAATGACCTGGAGCACTTCAGATGAGCGACCAACGCGGTAAGGATACGGACTCCCACAACCAACACGCGAGCGGTGGGCAATCTTTGGGTAACGAGCATGACCATGGCTCTCATCATCAGCACGGTAATTCGAACCCTTCCGCTCCTGAAAGCCACGTGAGGTGTGAGCACAACCATGGCCACGCCGCCCCGGATGCCGCGACGCAACTGAATGACCCGGTCTGCGGTATGTCGGTCACAGCGGATTCGCATTTCCATAGCGAGCACGATGGGGTCCGCTACTTCTTTTGCAGTGAATCGTGCCAGAAGAAATTCGAGGCCGAGCCTCTCAAGTACATCGCTCCCGCAGTGGACGCCTCGGTTGCCTTCGCCTCGGAAGGCACTATCTACACTTGCCCGATGCATCTGGAGATTCGGCAAGACCACCCGGGGAACTGTCCGAAATGCGGCATGACACTGGAGCCGATAATCCCAGGTCTAGACGAGGAGGAAAATCCAGAACTTGTCGATTTCAGTCATCGCTTCTGGTGGACGCTCCCGCTGACGGTCGTCGTGTTCATTCTGGCGATGTTCGGGCATCAGCTTGACCTAATGGAGGTGTCTACCCAGAGTTGGGTGGAGCTGCTTCTCGCCACTCCCGTGGTCCTCTGGGCGGGGCTGCCGTTCTTCCAGCGCTGCATGCAGTCATTCATCAATCGCAGCCCAAACATGTGGACCCTGATTGGACTTGGCACCGGCGCCGCGTATCTCTACAGCGTGATTGCAACGGTCGCTCCTGGCGTCTTTCCCGAGGCCTTCGCGGCCCACGGTCGAATCGGTGTGTATTTCGAGGCCGCCGCCGTCATCATTTCGTTGACGCTGGTTGGCCAGTTGCTGGAGTTGAAGGCACGGTCGCAAACGTCGGCTGCTATCAAGTCGCTGCTCGGCCTGGCACCAAAGACAGCACGGCGCATCAATGCGGACGGTACCGAGGAAGACGTGCCGCTGACACATGTCCACGTTGGGGACACGCTTCGCGTACGGCCAGGCGAGAAAGTGCCGGTGGACGGCGTTGTGACCGAGGGCTCGAGCTCGCTGGATGAATCGATGATTACCGGGGAGCCGATTCCTGTTACCAAGCGGGTGGGCGACCACGTCATTGGTGCGACGATGAACACGTCCGGCAGCCTCGTCATCAAATCCGAGAAAGTCGGCTCTCAGACAGTGCTGTCGCAAATCATTCAGATGGTCGCACAGGCACAACGCTCCAAGGCGCCGATGCAGAGGATGGCCGATAAGGTGGCCGGGGTGTTCGTTCTGGCGGTGGTCGGTATCGCGCTGATTACCTTCTTCGCTTGGGGCTTCTTCGGTCCAGAGCCGAGCTGGGTGTATGGCCTCATCAATGCTGTCGCTGTTCTCATCATTGCATGCCCGTGTGCGCTTGGACTAGCTACGCCGATGTCTATTATGGTGGCGAGCGGAAAAGGTGCATCGAACGGTATGCTGTTTCGTGATGCGGCGGCCATTGAGAATCTACGGAAGGTGGACACGCTGATTGTCGACAAGACCGGCACCCTGACTGAAGGTCGTCCCACGTTCGAACGCGCGATTGGCGCGAACGGTTTCACGGAAGAGGAAGTTCTTCGGCTGGCCGCAAGCCTCGACCAGGGCAGCGAGCATCCTCTTGCCGCCACTATTGTTGAGGCGGCTCGCCAGCGCAATCTAGTACTTCAGAAGGCAGAGAACTTCGAATCTGGCACGGGCATTGGGGTGCGAGGGATTGTCGCCGGCAGGAAGCTGGCGCTTGGCAACACCGCGCTGATGCAAGCCGAAGGCATTGGTACGGATTCCCTAGCCGGCGAGGGTGACACCCTACGCGCCCAGGGCGCAAGCGTCATGTATCTTGCCGTTGATGGAAAGCTGGCAGGGATTCTCGCCGTGTCAGACCCCGTGAAACCCACTACGCCCGAAGCGCTCGCCAGGCTGAGAGAGGTGGGCATTCGGGTTGTGATGGCCACTGGGGACGGCGTGGTGACGGCCAAGTCGGTGGCCGCAAAGCTGGGTATTGACGAGTTCCACGGCGAGGTGAAGCCGGCCGACAAGCTGGCGCTGGTCTCGAAGTTCCAGGCGGAAGGCAGAGTTGTTGCGATGGCCGGCGACGGCATCAACGACGCGCCGGCGCTCGCGAAGGCCGATGTGGGCATTGCCATGGGCACGGGCACCGATGTCGCGATGAACAGTGCGCAAGTGACGCTTGTCAAAGGAGACCTGCGTGGCATTGCCCGCGCGCGGGAGTTGTCAGAGGCAACAATCTGGAACATGAAGCAGAACCTCGGATTTGCCTTTGTCTACAACGCTTTGGGGGTGCCGCTTGCCGCAGGGGTGTTGTACGCGTCTACCGGTTGGTTGCTATCTCCCATGATTGCTGCGCTGGCGATGAGTCTTAGTTCTGCCTCGGTAGTCTCAAATGCATTGCGGCTGCGGAAGGCGAAGATTTAATGCACGCATGCATGCATGCGTGCCGGTGCGGGCTAACCTGCACGGGCTCTTCCGTTGCGTCTCCCGAACCGCCCAGGCCGTTCGGCACAGGAAAGGTTCTGGGCGTCGATACAAGACCACTACGGCGAACATCAGGCTTGTCAATCTCAACATCCACAGTTACTTGTTACCGGACCACGCGCACTCAGGACGGATAAGAACCCGCCGACTTCAATGATGCTGGTCTTCATCTTGCCACCTAGGCCGGCACCGCCATGTGTGACTATTGGCTCATTTCGCAATGGCTCCGCTCAGCAGGTGTTCATCTGCATAGGGAAACACAATCTGCCGACGTGGGCGAATCAGCTGCTCATCCTTGTCCGCATAGTGAAGACGATGCAGCAAATCCTTGATGACATTGAGGCGCGCCAGGCGTTTATCGTCTGCGCTGACGACGTTCCATGGCACGACAGCGTTGGTGCGGGCAAACATCTCGTTTCGAGCCTTGCTGTACTTATTCCAAAGCGAGACTGCCTGCTCGTCGATGGGGCTTATCTTCCATTGCTTTAGCGGGTCGCGCCGGCGGTCCTCAAGTCGCTTCTTCTGTTCCGGCTTGGTGATGTCCAGGTAGTATTTGATGAGACGAATGCCAGAACGAACCAGCATGCCTTCGAACTCAAGGACGCTAGACATGAACTCCTCGTGCTCCGCGTCAGTGCAAAAGCCCATCACGTGCTCGACACCTGCCCGGTTATACCAACTGCGATTAAAGAGCGTGAATTCTCCGGCGGCAGGCAACTCCGCCGCAAATCGTTGGAAATACCATGAGCCTCGGTCGCGGTCGGATGGCTTCCCGAGCGCGACCACTCGCGTTTCGCGCGGACTGAGATGCTCCACGATGCGCTTAATCGTTCCGTCCTTCCCGGAGGCATCTCGCCCCTCGAAAATGACCAGTATCCGGTCGTTGCAGCAGAGGAAGTGCCTTTGCAGTTTCACCAGCTCAATCTGAAGTAAATGCAGTTCCTCTTCGTATTCGCCATGCGAAATGGAACTGACTTCAGCGTCATCCTCTTGGTTACTTGCCTTCGTTTTTTTCATTGTTCCGCGTCCGTGGGTCTGGTGTTTCGGCGGTCTCTGCAGCATGCTTTCCCGGCGTCAGCGGGGTAACTTTGTCGGATAGCAGCAAGTCGAGGGCAGACCGGTCTACGACCTCTTGCTCGAGCAGTAGCTTGGCCAGTGCGTCGAGTTTGTTCCGATTTGCCAGCAGTGTTTGCTTCACTCGCCCGTTCGCATCGGCCAGAATCTGTCTGACCTCGGTATCAATCATCTGCGCCGTGCTTTCACTGTATTCCTTGCGCTCTCGTGGCATCATGCCAGCGCCCATGAACATGGGATTTCGCATTTCCTCATAGGTTGCCAGTCCAAGCTGTTCACTCATCCCAAACTGGGTAATCATCTGGCGCGCCATGTCGGTGGCGCGCTGCAAATCGTTCTGTGCACCGGTCGACACATCCCCAAAAGCAATTTGCTCGGCGACGCGGCCACCGAGCAGCACATCAAGTCGGTCAAGCAGTTCGCTCTGCTTCAGTAGATAGCGGTCCTCCGTCGGTGTTTGCTGCGTATAACCAAGCGCGGCCACACCACGCGGAATGATGGAAACTTTCGAGACACGGTCAGCGCGTGGCCGCGACTCCGCCACGATGGCATGACCCGCTTCGTGGTAGGCAATGGTTTCCTTTTCTTGAGGATTCATCACACGGTTCTTCTTTTCCAACCCGCCAACAATGCGGTCCAGTGCCTCATCAAAGTCGGTCATCTCCACCGCATCCTCCCCCTTGCGAGCCGCCAGCAACGCGGCCTCGTTGACGAGGTTGGCGAGGTCGGCTCCGGCGAATCCAGGTGTGCGCGCCGCCAATTTTGTTAGCTCAACGGTGGGGGCGAGGACAACGTTTTTGACATGGACCTTGAGAATCTGCTCGCGGCCTTTCAGGTCTGGACGGTCGAGTGCGACATGGCGGTCAAACCGCCCTGGACGCAACAGGGCGGGGTCCAAAATCTCAGGACGATTGGTGGCCGCCATAATGATGACCCCCTTATTGGTATCGAAGCCGTCCATCTCCACCAACAACTGGTTCAGCGTCTGCTCGCGCTCCTCATTGCCGCCCATTGCATTGAACGCGCGGGTTTTGCCCAGCGCGTCGAGTTCGTCGATGAAGATGATGCAGGGCGCCTTGCTCTCGGCTTGGTTGAACAGGTCGCGCACCCGTGCTGCGCCCACGCCAACGAACATCTCAACGAAGTCGGAGCCGCTCAAGCTGAAGAAAGGCACACCAGCTTCTCCGGCAACGGCCTTCGCGAGAAGGGTTTTGCCGGTACCCGGTGCCCCCAGCAGCAACACACCCTTTGGAATCTTGCCGCCGAGGCGTCTGTAGCGCTGAGGGTCCTTCAGGAAGTTCACGATTTCAGAGAGCTCCTCCTTGGCCTCGTCGATGCCAGCGACATCGGCAAAGGTCACGCCAGTTTCTTTCTGCATATAGACCTTGGCCTTGCTCTTCCCAATCTCCAGCATCCCGCTGGCGGCCCCGCCCATACGCTTAATCATGAAGCTCCAGATTGCAAAGAACAGGAGCGCCGGCACAATCCACGAGAGCAGGACGCCAATCCACTTGCTATCGGCTTCCCCGACGAAGCGTACTTTGGCCGCTTCGAGGTCTTGAACCAGATTGGGGTCATTGACCCGGAGCGTGGAAAACTGATGGTCGCCTTTCCCCTCGCGCAGCATCTCGTCGACCTGCTGCTTGGGAAGAAATTTATCGATGCCCTCAGTGCTGAGCGTACCCGTGATGGCCGCCTCCCCAAGCGCGACGTTCTTGAGCTTGCCGGCCTTGAGCAGGACCTTGAAATCGCTGTATGGCAGGGTTTCGATATGAGAGGTGCCTATGTAGCTCTGTATGGCAAGCATCATCACGGCTGCCGCAAGTACGTACAAGAGGGAGAACTGTTGTTGACGCGGTTCCATTGGGGGCCTCTTATCTTCTTAGCAAACGGCCGTGTGGCGGCCGGGAGTCGGTCCAGAGGTGAGGTTAGGTCGGCAAACGTGCGGGGTGCTGTACCTTTGCCGTGGCAACGGTTCGGGTTCCTGGGTCAGTCGTTTCCTCGCAGCATATTCTGTAGCCACGCAAAGAAGGCGCCGGCGGCGAAGAACCCGACCGCGAACACGATGGCCGGATAGATGACGGACCACCATGTCAGCGGTCGGGATGTCTGAAGCCATCGGAAATCCAGTCCGTGATTGCTTTCATCTCGCTCTCTGGCGAGTCGGAAGTTCGAAGGTGACTCTCACCACAAAAGTAGTACTTGCGGTTGCCTCGCTCGGTGGCTAGGGCCGTCGCCTTGTCGACGATCATCCCGCAGATGGGGTCCTTGGCGAGGAAGACCTGTTCGCAGCAATGCGAGCAGAACCAGTAGCGCTTCTGCTTCTGGTCAACCTCCGTGCTGGCAGCGGCTTCCCCGGGGGAGATTCCCATGCCGCAAACCGGGTCCCGCACCCGTTGCGGGGGCGCGGCTGTGCCTTGGGCGGTCGCCGGGGCCGTCTGCGCATCGGTAACGCCGTATTTGTCCCCATAGGGGGTAGCGGAGCTCGTGGGCATCACATCCTCTGCCTATGGCGAGTAGCAGCCTGCAACGCATGATTTGCATTCTCAGTATCGGCTCCCATCGGCTTTGTCTCTTGATGCGAATCAAGAAATGCTGCAACTGCGATGATTTGGTGCCGTGGGTGCGGCGGCGTTGAACGCGGAACAGCGCAAGAATGGGCAGACGACGTTAGAGAAGTCCTGCCGGCACCGATGGCAAGCAGACTGGGCCGGGATTGCGGACCTAAAAGACTGGCGCCGTTCCGCTGACCAGTTCCTTTACCAAGGCGGGGAGCTCCGCCAGTTGCTGCCCAACGAGGTAACGGATTTGCTGTTGTCGGGCGGTCGAGAGCCCATCTGCCGCGGTCACATCGATTGCGACCAGTTGCGGCTGGTCGATTGGGCGCCCAATCGAAGACAGCAGCCGGATGAAGACGACATCCACGCCATCCACGTTGGCCTCAATATGCGCTGCCAGCCGATGGGCTAACACGTTGTAGAGCTTGCCGACATGCGAAGCCGGGTTCTTCCCCGCCGCAGCCTCCAGCGACATGGGTCGATAGGGTGTAATCAAGCCATTGACCCGGTTCCCACGACCCACTTCACCGTCGTCACCGTGTTCCGCGCTCAGGCCTGTGACGGTCAGGTAGAGTCCGCTTTCGTCGCGGGCAGCGGGGTCGTCCAGGGTATTGATTTCAATCTCGCATAAAGGACGGATGTGCCTGGCAAGAAGCGACGTAATTTCATTCTTCAGCGTGAAGTATTCCTCGACGCGGTGCACATCTTGGTCGACAAACGCGAGAGCAACGGTGAGGCGGTGATGCGCATCCAGTCGACTTCCCATGACCTTGTAGTCGTGGCCTGCCGCCTTGAAAGCGTCCCTGAATCCACTTGAGTTGAGAAGGTGCGCGACAGACAGCACCGAGCTTTCAAGGCTGGAGTATGGCGCATAGCCGACACCAAAGGACGTGTCGTTGGACAGAGGGACGGAGTAGCCAGTCACCCGCCGGAGGTTCGGAGCCGAAGGGCGCAGAACGAGCTCGATGTGAATCGTATTGCCAATCCCGCCTAAGCTTGCTGTCAGGTACTCGCGAATGGCCTGCTCAACGACTGCCTCAGCCGTGGCCGACGGCAGGTTGGTCACCGGGCCGGAGACTATCAATCGCATTGGGCGCAGCAGCTCACCGCCTCCGAATTTCGGTGCACTCATGCCGCCAATCAGCAGCGCCTTGTCGAGATTGAAATGCTGGATTGACCCGTAGGTCTCGAGGTAAGCCCGGCATAGGGCGCGGGCGCCAGCCTCGACCGCACCGTCGCAAATACTGTCCGGATGACCAATACCCTTGTGCTCGCACATCTCAGTGCGCGCGTCCCACTGTGATGGCGCCTTCGCGATGGAAAGCGCAATGTTCTCCGAGGCCAGCATGCCAAACCTCCTTCACGCGGTCACCCCCCCGTACTCATTCTATGCCGCGCCCTGAGGTGCCCAAGCACGTGGTTCGGTGAGCCTGAATGTAATTGGCACGTCGTCCTGGAAGCCCCGGTGTGAGGGAGTACCCCATTGTTGAGCGAAGTCAAGATACCTGTCATCCACACAGCCTAGTATGAGTATAGAAACCCGGCTTGCGGCGGCGCGTGCTCATCGCGGGGGGCGTTTTAGTGGATTAGCAGACTCATGCGGCTTGTCAGGAGGGCCGCCAGAGGCAGGAGGTGTCTCGTGCGCAGAATATGGTCGGTGCTTGTTGTACTGCTCGCAGCTAGCCTCACAGGATGTGGCTATAACACCATCCAGTCGCAGGATGAGCAGGTTAAGGCGGGTTGGTCCGAGGTGGTGAACCAGTACCAACGTCGCGCGGACCTGGTACCAAATCTGGTGAATACCGTCAAAGGCTACGCAAGCCACGAAAGGGAAGTGCTGACGCAGGTGACTGAAGCCCGTGCTCGCGTCGGTTCAATCCAGGCCACGCCCGCGCTGCTCAACGACCCGCAGGCGTTTGCCCAGTTCCAGGCCGCCCAGCAACAACTCTCCGGGTCCCTGTCCCGGCTTCTCGCCGTATCGGAGAACTACCCTCAGCTGAAGGCGGATGCTGGTTTCCGCGACCTGCAGGCCCAGCTCGAAGGCACTGAGAACAGGATTTCCATTGCGCGAAATCGATATATTCAGGCCGTACAGGCCTACAACGTGACTGTGCGTGCGTTTCCTTCGAATCTGACGGCGATGGTGTTTAGCTATAAGGTAAAACCAAATTTCAGTGTCGCCGACGAAGCGGGTATCGCCAAGCCACCACAAGTTGGATTCGGTGCGACGCCGGCCAGCGCCCCTGGGGGTGCCAAGTGAACCTGCTCTCGGCAGCACGAGGCCTGCTTCTAGCACTGACAGCCTTTGCGTCTCTCGGGGCCATTGCCGATGTTGCTGTTCCGCCGTTGACCGCGCGAGTGACGGACATGACTGGCACGCTCACGCGCGAGCAGCAGGCGTCCCTGGACCAGACGCTGCAGGCCTTCGAAGCAAAGAAGGGAGCGCAAGTTGCGATTCTCATCGTTCCCACCACCCAACCTGAAACCATCGAGCAGTACTCCCTTCGCGTGGTTGAGCAATGGAAGCTGGGACGCAAGCGCGTAGATGACGGCGCACTGCTCATCATTGCCAAGGATGACCGCACGCTTCGTATTGAGGTGGGCTACGGCCTCGAAGGCGTCCTGACTGACGCTGCGAGCAAGCGCATCATCAGTGAGGATATCGTGCCTCGATTCAAGCAGCGCGATTTTTACGGCGGCGTGGCGGCAGGCGTTGACCGCATGCTTGGGGTTATCGGAGGGGAGCCACTGCCACCGCCAAAGGAAACGGCAGGGGATAGGGGGGACACTGTCCGGCAACTGATGCCAATCCTTCTTGTGCTCACTCTGGTTCTGGGTGGGGTATTGCGGTCCATGCTGGGGAGGTTCCCGGGTGCAGTCGCGACCGGTGGCGCCGTCGGTGTGGTCGCGTGGATGCTTTCCGGCGCCATCTTTGCTGCCATCGTTGCGGCGGCAATCGCGCTCTTGTTTACGCTGCTGGGCGGCGGGCACATGGGCTTGCTGGGTATCGGGGGCCGCTCGGGTGGCCGCTCGGGCTCTGGGGGATTCGGTGGCGGTGGCGGCGGCTTTGGCGGCGGCGGTGCCTCGGGCAAGTGGTGATGGAAAACGTCAAACGCATCGTTAGGCATCTGCTGATGACTCACTGGCAGGTCAGGCAAGCCTTCCCGCAGGAGACCCTGCGCGCAATCGAGCAAGCCATTGCAGAAAGCGAGTCGACACATATCGGACAGCTCTGTTTTGCGGTGGAGGGGGCGCTGAGCCTCACGAGCCTATTCAAGGGGGGGCTGGCGCGCGCGCGTGCCGTCGAAGTCTTCTCTCAGTTGCGCGTCTGGGATACAGAACATAACAATGGTGTCCTGATTTACCTATTGCTGGCAGATCGCAGCGTTGAAATTGTTGCTGACCGTGGCATCCACGCGAAGGTCGAGCCCGGTGAGTGGGATGTCGTTTGCAGGGAAATGGAGGCTGCCTTCCGACGCGCTGAGTATCAACGTGGTGTTATCGCCGGCGTTCAGGCCATCAGCCGGCATCTGGGCAGGCATTTTCCCGCGCAGGCCAGCGGCAAGAACGAGTTGAGCGACAGACCAATGATTCTCTGAGCCGCAGGAATGCCGCCTCGGGCCCGCGCCGGGGCGGCCGAACGGCATGTTGTCGCTCAGGATTTTCACTTCTTGCCCGTTTTCGTCGTGCGTGGTGAGGGAGCTGTGCGATGACGACGGTTTGACTTCGGCGTCGCGTTCAACGAAGTCTACCTCTGTGGTTATTGATGCAAGCGAAGATCGAATCGGTTGCTGAACATCGAGAGTGAGCATTGCAGGCTTGCCAGGGACATACTCCCGTCCAAGCGCCGTCATATTGGCCCGACGGGGGCGAAGGAGATGATTCGCTTCCGAACCTCTTGCCTGGCTGCCCAACCGCAAAGCGGTTCAGGGGGGATCGAGCAATCACGCCTGCGGAAGCGATAGCGTCTCTTGGTTACAGCAGCAGGCGAGCGCATCGAACTGACGGCGCAACAGGCGCTCACCGCGTCACCGCAAGATCATGCGGTCCGCGCGAGAAGTCGCACACAAGCCGGCCGACCTCGGCAATGACATCCAGCGCCGCGCTGAAGGCATCGTCCCGGTACACGGCGGAGTAAACCAGGGGCGGTGGCATGGGGTCGCTCTTTACCACGCGCAGGAGCCCTCGCTCGATATCCGTGGCGAAGTAGTCCAGGGCAAGCTGGCTGATGCCGAGTCCTTCGATGGTCAGTGCTCTCAATACGGTCAGGCTGTTGGTGGCAAATACCTTCTTGAACCTGAATCCATGCTCCCGGCGCCAAGCGCCGTAGAAGGTGTTCTTCGCGGACCCGATGGATTGCTCCAGCACGGGATACCGGGCAAATTCTTCGGGGCGCAGCGGCCTGTCGGGTAACGCGAGGTTGGGGCTTGCCATCCACAGATCTTCCACGCGGCCGACCTCCACCGTCTTGTAGGCTTCGCCCCAGAACGTGCCCGGCAGGATCGCCAGGTCGATCTTGTTTGCCTCCAGGCCTTCGAACAAGTTCATGCCCGCATCGACCACCGGTTCCAGTTGAAGGTCTGGATGCCGGTTCTTGAGTTCCTTGAGCAGCTTGGTCAGCCAGGTCAGCGCGATGAGCTCGGTGACGCCGATGCGGTAGGTGCCGGTGAGCTTGTCGACCTGCCCGACCTCGGCATTGATCCGCTCGCGCAGCCGCATGGCGTCTTCGGCGAGGGTCAGGAGCCGGCTGCCGGCATGGGTGGGCACGAGGCCCTTTGGCGTGCGGTGGACGAGTTGCACGCCCAGGATCGCCTCCAGTTCGCCGACACGCTTGGACATGGCCGATTGCGTCGCGTGGAGCTTGGTCGCCGCCGAGCTGAAGGATGCATGCGTCACACAGGAGTAGAAGGCTTCGAGTTGCTTGAACGTGACTGACATTGGATTTCCCGATTCTGTGCGGCGACATATTCTCGCACCAACGATGCCATCATCACGAAAAAATGGAATACCGGCGCAATCCGATTTCTCGTTTTGCCGGGCCGGCGCGGTGGCGGATACTTTCTCGCAAGATCCCTTCCATGGCCACGCCGCATGCTTTCGCTCACCGACCGACTCAACCGAATCAAGCCCTCTCCCAGTTCCATGGCGGGCCAACGCGTGCGGGAGCTCCGCGCCGCGGGGCGCGATGTGATCGGCCTCACCGCCGGGGAGCCGGACTTCGAGACCCCGGCCCACATCCGGGAAGCCGCCTGGCGTGCGATGCAAGCCGGCAAGACGCGCTACACCGATGTGGGGGGCACGGCCGAGCTGCGCCACGCCGCCGCGCAAAAATTCAAGCGGGAGAACGGTCTCGACTATGCGGCCAGCGAGATCATCGTCAGCACCGGCGCCAAGCAGGTCATCTTCAATGCGCTCATGTGCACGGTGCAACAGGGCGACGAGGTCATCGTGCCCGCGCCATACTGGGTGTCGTACCCGGATATCACGCTGTTTGCCGGTGGCGTGCCGGTGTTCGTGGCATGCCAGGCGGAGAACGGGTTCAAGCTCACGCCCGAGGAGCTCGAGCGTGCCATCTCCGCGCGCACTCGCTGGCTGATCCTCAATTCGCCGAACAACCCCAGCGGCGCCGCCTATACCCGCACGGAGCTGGTTGCCATTGCCGAGGTACTGGAGCGTCACCCGCACGTCTGGGTGATGACGGATGACATCTACGAGCACCTCACTTACGACGGCGCCGCCTTTGTCACGCTGGCGCAAGCCGCTCCGTCACTGAAGGCGCGCACGCTGACCATCAACGGCGTCTCGAAAGCCTACGCGATGACGGGCTGGCGCATCGGCTACGCCGGCGCGCCTGCGCCGCTCATCAAGGCGATGGTGAAGCTGCAATCGCAAAGCACGTCCGGTGCCAATGCGGTGGCGCAGGCCGCGGCGATCGCGGCGCTGGACGGCCCGCAGGACTTCATCGCGGCCAACAAGGCGGTGTTCCAGGCGCGCCGGGACAGGGTCGTTGCCGCGCTCGGGCAGGTCGACGGCATTCACTGCCAGGCGCCAGCCGGCGCCTTCTATGTCTTTGCTTCGTGCGAAGCGCTGATCGGCGCGCGCACGCCGCACGGCTCGGTGATCCGGTCCAGCGACGACTGGGTCAACTGGGTGCTGGACTCGCAGGATCTGGCGGTACTGCAGGGCTCCGCCTACGGCGTCGATACGCACTTCCGGCTTTCGTTTGCCGCCAGCATGGCGCAACTGGACGAGGGCTGCCGCCGGATCGAAGCCGCGGCCGCCGCATTGATTCGCTAGGCATCGCACGACCTTCCTTGACTCCATCCACCAGGGCGCACCATGAACTTTCTGCTGAAGTGTCTTCGCCTCGTCGCGGCGGGCTTGCCGCTGCTTGCCACGGCTGCCCATGGCGAGCCCGCGTATCCCTCGAGGCCGATCCGCATCCTTGTGGGCTTTTCTCCTGGTGGCTCGAACGATATCGTCGCCCGTCTGCTTGCGCCCAAGCTGTCCGAGGCCCTGGGCCAGCAGGTGCTGATCGACAACCGCCCCGGCGCCGGCGGCAACATCGCGGCCGACACCATGCTCAAGGCGCCAGCCGATGGCCACACGCTGATGATCTGCACCACGGGGATGCTGTCCATCCAGCCGTCCTTGCAGAAGGTCAGCTACGATCCGCAGACCGACATCATTCCGGTGTCCCTGATCGCCAACACGCCATATATCGCGCTGGTCAACGCGGCGCTGCCCATCCACAACGTCAGGGAGCTGATCGCGTATGCCAAGGCCAATCCGGGCAAACTGAACTTTGCTTCGTCCGGTAATGGCACGGCGGGCCACCTCGCGGGCGAGATGCTCAAGCTGCGTGCCGGCATCAACATTGTCCATGTGCCTTACAAGGGCACGGGCCAGGCGATGACGGACCTGCTCGGCGGCCAGGTCTCCCTGATCTTCGATCAGCCCATCAGCTCATTGCCTTACGCGAAATCCGGAAAGCTGCGCGTGCTTGGCGTGGCGTCGCTGCAGCGCCTGCAATCGCTGCCCGACGTGCCGACATTCGCGGAGTCGGGCGTGCCGGGGTTTGACCCCGTGGCGTGGACCGGGCTTTGCGCGGCCAAGGGCACGCCGGCCAGCGTGGTGGCGCGTTTGCAGCACGACGTGGCGCAGGTGCTGCGCCAGCCGGAGATTGCGCAGCGCCTGAGCCAGGACGGCATGGAGGTGGTTGGCAGCACGTCGGATAAATTCCGCGAGTTCCTGGCCACCGACAAGCGCAAATGGGTCAGCGTGATCAAAGAAGCCAACGTCACGCTGAACTAAGGAGACACGGCATGGACATCGACATGGACATCGACATGGACGTCGACATGGACGTCGAGGGCAGCCTGCCGGATATGGTCCGGGACTTCGAGCGTGTTCGCCCGGACCTGATCGAGCAGGCGTCTCGGTTCGCCGCTTCGATCTTCGCGGATGTGGCGGGGCGCCGGGGCGGCATGCACGGGCGCATCGCACCGCTCGACCGCGCGAGCCGCTTCTGCGGGACCGCGCTCACGGTCGAAGTCCGGCCGGGGGACAACCTGATGATTCACGCCGCCATGGCGCTCGCAAAGCCAGGCGACGTGATTGTGGTGGACGGCAAGGGCGACCAGTCGTGCGCGCTGATGGGTGCCATCATGACGAACCAGTGCAAGGCGCTTGGCGTGGCGGCGGTGGTGCTGGACGCGGCATCGCGCGACGCCGATGAGATTCGTGAACTGGGCTTTCCGATGTATTCCGTTGGCACAAATCCAAATGGTCCCACCAAGCTTGTGCCCGGCCGCGTCAACCATCCGATTCAATGCGGCGGCGTCACGGTCAGGGCCGGTGATCTTGTGATCGGCGACGCCGATGGCGTGGTGGTGATCGAGCGCGAAAAGGTGGCCGGGCTGATCGGGAGGGCGGCCGAGAAGGTGACGGCGGAGCGAAAGCGGATCGACGGCATCCGGTCAGGCCAGGCATTGCGCCCGGCCTGGCTCGACGCGTCCTTGCGGGCGGCGGGCGTGCTCAAGGAGGGCGAGGCGCTCTGAGCGTAGCTGGCGCTCAGGGCCTGTCCCCGGGCCTGGTCCTTCCGATAAAAATGGAATTAACAAGAATTGTTATCAATATCTTTCTCGTCCACTTTGGGTACTCCACGTTGTCCCCACGCCATCCGCGATCTTACTAGTGGACGAAATAACTTCTGTACGTCATATTTCGCCTTAATACTTCCTTAAGTATTTGCGCTATACCGTACAACTTTAGTCAAAACCTTATTTGAGGGCTGGCCGAGATGACGTTGGGAGGGCTTGCTGGTCCGGCAGTGGCATGGCTCGCGGCAGGATATGCCGTGGCGGCGGCGTGGATCAGCCGACGGTCCTCGCCCGGCCCAGCCCCCGCCTGCGTAGCCCCGGATAGCGCGAGCCTTCGCCCGGTGAGCGTGCTCAAGCCACTGTGCGGCGCCGAGCCTCGTCTCTACGAAAACCTGGCCACCTTGTGCCGACAGCAGCACCCCGCCTACCAGATCGTGTTTGGCGTACGCGCCGCCGACGATCCTGCCATTGGCGTGGTGGAGCGCTTGCGCGCCGATTTCCCCGCCTGCGAGATCGACCTGGTCATCGATCCCCGGGTGCATGGCAGCAATCTCAAGGCCAGCAACCTGATCAACCTTTGCGCCAGCGCGCGCCACGCATGGCTGGTGGTCGCCGATAGCGACATTGCCGTGGCGCCGGATTATCTGGCACGCGTTACCGCCCCCCTGGCCGATGCCCCGGTCGGTGTGGTGACTTGCCTGTATCGCGGCCATCCGGTCGGCGGCTTCTGGTCGCGCCTGGGGGCGGGATTTATCGACCACTGGTTCGCGCCTTCGGTGCGGATCGCCCACGCGGGCGGCTCCCGCAGTTTTTGCTTTGGCGCCACCATTGCCATGCGGCGTGACGCGCTGGCCGCAATTGGCGGGTTCGAAGCGCTTTCCAACCGGCTTGCTGACGATTTCTGGCTGGGCGAGCTGGTTCGGCGGCGGGGTCTGGAGACAGTGCTGTCGGATGAGATGGTCACCACCGATGTGACGGAATCCAGTCTTTCTGATCTCTGGGCGCATGAATTGCGGTGGATGCGCACCATCCGCTCGCTCAATCCGGCTGGCTTCGCCTTCACCTTCATCACGTTCACCTGGCCGATGCTGGCGCTGGCCGCCTGGCTTTCGCCGCAGCCGCTGGTGCTGGCCGCGGTGCTGGTGGGCGGGTTGGCGCGCAGCATCCTGGCCGGGCGCATCGGCGCCGCGCTGATGGCGCCGCTGCGTGATACCCTGCTGCTCGTGGAGTGGGCGGTTGCACTGGCTGGTTCGCAGGTGCGCTGGCGCGATCGGATATTGCCGGTGCGAGACCCGCCCACAGCCGACGCGCCGCCGCAGCCGCGCGCGCCGGTGGCGCGTGCGGCCATGGAACCTTACCAGGGTGCTCGCGTAACGCGTCGCCCCCTTCCCTTGATGACGGAGGGGACAGACAATGGCGTGCCGGAACGCCAGTCGTCCCGTTCGACAAACGGCTTGAATCCCCCGAGGCTGCTATGAAAACCCTCTTCCTCCAGGTGCCTTCCTTCGATGGCTTTGACGGCGGCGCCGGCTCGCGCTACCAAGCCAAGCGCGAGATCAAATCGTTCTGGTACCCGACGTGGCTGGCGCAGCCCGCCGCCCTGGTGCCGGACAGCCGCGTGCTCGACGCGCCCGCCGACGGCCTGGGTGTGCAGGAAACGCTGGATATCGCCGCCGGCTATGAACTGGTCATCATCCATACCAGCACGCCGTCCTTTCCCACCGATGCCAAGTTCGCGGAAGAACTCAAGGCACGCCACCCCGGGGTGATGATCGGCATGGTGGGCGCCAAGCCCGCCGTCGACCCCGGCGGCACGCTCGGCGCGAGCCCCGCCATCGATTTCGTGTGCCGCGAGGAATTCGACTACACCTGCCAGGAGGTGGCCGCCGGCAAGCCGCTCAAGGACGTGCTTGGCCTGAGCTACAAGCTGCCCGATGGCTCGCAGGAGCACAACGGCCCGCGCCCGATGATCGAGAACATGGATGAGTTGCCCTTCGTGGCACCCATCTACCAGCGCGACCTGAAGATCGACAACTACTTCATCGGCTACCTGAAGCACCCCTACGTCTCGATCTATACCGGGCGCGGCTGCCGCTCCAAGTGCACCTTCTGCCTGTGGCCGCAGACCGTGGGCGGGCACCGCTATCGCACGCGCTCCCCGGAGAACGTGATCGCCGAGGTCAAGTGGATCAAGGAGAACATGCCCGAGGTCAAGGAGATCATGTTCGACGACGACACCTTCACGGATTTCAAGCCGCGGGTGGAGGAGATCGCGCGCGGGCTGGGCAAGCTGGGCGTGACGTGGTCCTGCAATGCCAAGGCCAACGTGCCCTACAGCACGCTCAAGATCATGAAGGAGAACGGCCTGCGCTTGCTGCTGGTGGGCTACGAGTCCGGCGACGACCAGATCCTGCTCAATATCAAGAAGGGCCTGCGCACCGATATCGCGCGTCGTTTCACCGAGGACTGCCGCAAGCTCGGCATCATCATCCACGGCACCTTCATCCTCGGCCTGCCCGGCGAGACCCGCGAGACGATCGAGAAGACCATCGCCTACGCGAAGGACATCAACCCGCACACGATCCAGGTCTCGCTGGCAGCGCCCTATCCGGGCACCACGCTATACCGGCAGGCGGTGGAAAACGGCTGGCTGGAAGACAACAAGGTCATCAACCTGGTCAACGACAAGGGCGTGCAGCTGGCCGCGATCAGCTATCCGCACCTGAGCAAGGAAGAGATCTACCATGGCGTGGAAACCTTCTATAAGCGCTTCTACTTCCGTCCGGGCAAGATCTGGGAAATCGTGCGCGAGATGCTGGGCAGCTGGGACATGATGAAGCGCCGCCTGCGCGAAGGGGTGGAGTTCTTCCGATTCCTGCGCTCGCACGAGGCCTGACCCTGGCGAGCGATCCTGTGGCGTCTGATCCTGCGCGGCGTGCCCTGATCATCACCGCCGACGATTTCGGCCTGCACGGCGGTGTCAACGAAGCGGTGGAGCTGGCGCACCGCGATGGTGTGCTCAACGCCGCCAGCCTGATGGTGGGCGCGAGCGCGGCCGCCGACGCGGTGGCGCGCGCCAGGCGCCTGCCGCGCTTGCGCGTGGGCCTGCATGTGGTGCTGGCTGACGGCCCGGCGGTGCTGGCCCCGGCTGCCATCCCGGCGCTGGTGGATGCGCATGGCCGCTTCGGCTCGGCCATGGCGCGCGACGGCTTCCGCTTTTTCTTTCTGCCGCATGTGCGGCGCCAGCTGGCCGCGGAGATCCGCGCCCAGTTCGAGGCGTTCGCCGCCACCGGGCTGACGCTGGACCACGTGAACACCCACAAGCATTTCCACTTGCATCCCACCGTGCTGTCCCTGATCTTGCGGATCGGCCGCGAGTTCGGCCTGCGCGCCATGCGCCTGCCCAGCGAGCCTGCGGCGCCGCTGTTGCTGCGGCCCTGGCTGACCCTGCTGCGCCGGCGGCTGGACCTGGCCGGCATTGCCCACAACGACTACGTGCTTGGCATCGCCAATAGCGGCCGCATGGACGAAGCCACCTTGCTGGCTGCGCTGGCGGAGCTGCCGGCGGGCGTGGGCGAGATCTACCTGCATCCCGGCGTGGTCTCCGGCGCCGAGGTGGCACCTAGCATGCATGGCTATCGCCATGCCGACGAGCTGGCCGCGCTGCTGTCGCCCCGCGTGCGCGAGACGCTGGAGCGAGCCGGCGTGCGCAGCGGCGGCTTTACCGACATCTTTGGCGCGCCTGGTGCCCTGGCCCCCGCATGAAGCGCCTGATCTACCTGACCGGCCTTTTGGGCTTGCTAGCCCTGAGCGCACTGGTGCTGCACGAAGGCGCGGCCGACATTGGCCACATCGTTGGCCAGGCCGGCTGGCCGCTGCTGCTGCTCGTGCCCTTCCACGCCCTGCCGCTGCTGCTGGACGCGCAAGGCTGGCGGGTGTTGCTGACGTCAGCCGATCCCGATGAGTCCGCTGGCCTTGCCTTCCTTTGGTGGGTGGCCACCGTGCGCGAGGCGGTCAACCGGCTGCTGCCCACCGTGGGTGTGGGTGGCGAGCTGGTTGGCATCCGGCTGACCCGCTTGCGCATTACGGATACCACGGCGGTGACCGCCAGCATCGTGGTGGAAGTCATGGTGACGCTGTTCGCACAGTACCTGTTCTCCGCGCTCGGCGTGGTGTTGCTGCTGTTGGCGCTCGGTGACGGCGATGGCCACGCCTGGGTGATCCTGGCTGGCTTGCTGCTGTCCTTGCCGGTGCCAGTGTTGTTTGCGCTCTCGCTGCGCCATAGCGCGCTGTTCGAGCGGCTGGAGGGCGCCGCGCGTCGCTTGTTCGGCACGGACCACCGGGTGGTCGCGCTGATCGACGGCGCCCGGCTCGACGCGCAGATCCGTGCGCTGAATGCGCGCCGCCGCGAATTGCTGGCCGCGCTGTGCTGGCAGTTCGCCGGCCTTGCCCTGGGCGCGGCGGAGATCTGGTTCGCGCTGTGGCTGCTGGGCCATCCCGTCCCGCTCTGGCAGGCGCTGGCGATCGAGTCACTGACGCAGGCCGTGCGCCATGTGGCCTTCTTCGTGCCGGCCGGCCTTGGCGTGCAGGAGGCCGTGATGCTGCTGCTGGGGCACCTGCTTGGCGTCGACCCGCAGGTGGCATTGTCGCTGGCACTGGTCAAGCGCGCGCGCGAGGTGCTCTTCGGCATCCCGGCGCTGCTGTCGTGGCAGTGGGTGGAGTTGCGGCGCTACATGGCCCCCAAGGCCGGGCCGGCCAAGGGGGCGCATCAGCACGCAGCGCCGGAACTGCCTACTTCAGGTCGCTGAACTTCTTGCCCTGCGCAACCAGGTCCTCGAGCAGCCTGGCCGGCTTGAAGTCCGCGCCGAGCGTCGCCTCGAAGTTCTTCATGACCGCCAGCACCTTGTCCAGCCCGATCGTGTCCGCATAGCACATCGGGCCGCCTCGGTACACCGGCCAGCCATAGCCGTTGACCCACACCACATCGATGTCGGAGGCGCGGATGGCCTTGCCTTCTTCCAGGATCTTTGCGCCTTCGTTGATCATCGGGTAGATGCAGCGCTCCAGGATCTCCTGCTCGCAGACCACGCGGCTGGTCTTGCCCTGCCTGGCGGCAAAGTCGCGGATGATCCCCTCGACCACGGGCGAGGGGATGGCATTGCGCTTCTCGTCGTAGTCGTAGTAGCCCGCGCCGGTTTTCTGGCCGCGGCGGTCCATCTCGCACAGGATCTCGCGCAGCGTGGCGCTGCTGGATTTCTCGCGGATCCAGCCCAGGTCCAGGCCGGCCAGGTCGCTCATGGCGAACGGGCCCATCGGGAAGCCGAAGTTGTACAGCACGCGGTCGATGTCCCACGGCAGCGCGCCTTCGAGCACGAGCTTCTGCGCTTCGCGCTGGCGCTGGGCGAGCATGCGGTTGCCGACAAAGCCCGGGCACACGCCCACCAGCGCGGCGATCTTGCCGATCTTGCGGGCCAGCTCCATCGACGTGCGGATGACGGGTTTGGCGGTCTTGTCGCCGCGCACCACTTCCAGCAGCTTCATGACGTTGGCCGGCGAGAAGAAGTGCAGGCCGATCACGGATTCCGGGCGCGACGTGGCGCGGGCGATCTCGTTGACGTCGAGCGCGGAGGTGTTGGTGGCCAGGATGGCGCCGGGCTTCACGATCTTGTCGAGCTTGCCGAAGATGTCCTTCTTCACGTCCATGTTTTCATAGACAGCTTCGATGACCAGGTCGGCGTCGGCCAGCTGGCCGAGTTCCAGCGTCGGGGTCAGCAGCGCCATGCGCCTGTCGACATCGGCGGCGGTGATGCGGCCCTTTTTTGCGGTGTTGTCGTAGTTGGCGCGGATGGTGCGCACGCCGCGGTCCAGCGCTTGCTGCGCAGTTTCCACGATCACGACGGGAATGCCGGCGTTGAGCATGTTCATGGCGATGCCGCCGCCCATGGTGCCCGCGCCGATGATGCCTACCTTCTTCACGTCGATGACCGGTGTGTCGGCTGGCACATCGGGCACGTTCCAGACCTGGCGCGAGGCGAAGAAGTAGTAGCGCTGCGCGGCGGATTGCGTGCCGTTCATCAGCTCCAGGAAGAGCTTGCGCTCGACCTTCATGCCTTCGTCGAAGGGCAGGTTGACCGCGGCCTCGATGCAGCGGATGTTGTACTCGGGCGCGTCGAAGCCACGGAACTTGCGGGCGTTGGCGCGGCGGAAGTCGGCGAACAGCTCCGGCTTGCCGCGCGCGGCTTCCACTTTTTCGTTGAGGTCGCGTACCTTGCGCAGCGGGCGCTGCTCGGCGTTGACCTGCCTGGCGAAGGCAATGGCGCTGGCGCGCAGCGCGGCGTCTTCGGTCACCAGGTCGAACAGCCCCATCTCCGCGGCCGCGGCCGCGCCGATGTGGGCGCCCGAGGTCACCATATCGAGCGCCTTGGCGGGGCCGACGATGCGGGGCAGGCGTTGTGTGCCGCCAGCGCCGGGCAGCAGGCCGAGGTTGACCTCCGGCAGGCCGCATCTGGCGGACCTGGCCGCCACGCGATAGTGGCAGACCAGCGCGACTTCCAGCCCGCCGCCCAGCGCGGTGCCGTGGATGGCGGCGACCACGGGCTTGGGCGAGCCTTCGATTGCGGCTTGCACGTCGGCCAGCGACGGGCCAACCGGCGGCTTGCCGAATTCGGTGATGTCGGCGCCGGCGATAAAGGTCTTGCCCGCGCAGGTCAGGACGATGCCCCTGACGTTGCTGTCGGCGATGGCGCGCTCGATGCCGGCGAGGATGCCGGCGCGCACTGCGGCGGACAGTGCGTTTACTGGCGGTGAGTTGAGCGTCAGGATGGCGATCTCGCCTTCCACGGCGAGATCGGCGACTGCGTTGATAGCGGACATGGGTGTGGACTCCAGTGTGTCGGGGTGGCGATGCGAAACGTCCTTGGCGATGGCCAGGAATGTCTCCAGGTCATCGCGGATTTGCTTTTTGTTGTACTTGCCTACGCTGGTCTTGGGGATGTCCCGCGTGATGGCGACGAGCTTGGGCAGCATCCACCTGGTGATCTTGCCGGTCTCGACGCCGTGCACCTTCAGGAAATCGATGACGCTGTCCTCGCTGGCCTCAAAGCCGTTGCGCACGCTGACCAGCGCCAAGGGCTTCTCGCCCCAGACCGGATCCGGTACGCCGACCACCGTCGCTTCGTGCACGAAATCGGCCATCGCGATCAGGTTCTCCAGCAGCACCGTGGGCACCATCTCCGCGCCGCTGCGGATCACGTCCTTCATGCGGTCGGCGATGGTGATATAGCCTTCGGCATCCACCTTGGCGATGTCGCCGGTGTGCAGCCAGCCGTCTTGCCACAACTCCGCGCTTTTCTCGGGGTTGCGGTAGTACTGCCCGGTTGCCCAGGGCGCGCGCACCACGATCTCGCCGACCGTGTGGTCGTCCTGAGGCACCGGCTTGCCTTTATCGTCGATGACCTCCACCTCCACGCCAAGAATCGGCAGGCCGGATTTGACCAGCACCGCATCGGTCTCGTCCCGGTCCAGGTGGACCATGGTCTTCTTGATGAACGAGCCAACGATGGTGGGCGCGGTCTCGGTCATGCCGTAGCCCGAACTCATGCGGAAGGTGGGGATCAGGGATTCCAGCTTGCGCTTGAGCCCGAGCGGCAGCGCGCCGCCGCCCACGCTGACGCGCACCAGGCTGCTGAGGTCGTACTTCCTCAGGTCCGGGTATTCGAGCAACATGGCCGCGATGGTCGCCACGATACCCACCGACGTCACCTTCTCGCGCTCCACCAACTCGCAGAAGCCCTGCACGGTAAAGGTCCCGTGCAGCACGATCTTCTGCGCGCTATAGACCGCGACGAAAGGCTGCCCCCAGCCGTGGATGTGGAACATCGGCGTATTCAGCAGCGGCACCGCGCCTTCGCCCAGCCGCGTGCCCAGGCCATCGGCAATATCGTGGTCCGGCGTGTTGCCGATGGCGAGCTGCGCCATCATGTGGATCGTCAGCAGGTAGAGCTGGCGGTGCGTGAAGGTGGCGCCTTTCGGCTGGCCCGTGGTGCCGGTGGTGTAGCACAGCGTGGCGTTCACGTCCTCGTGCAGGGCGGGCCACTCGATGGTCTCGGCCTGGCGGGCGATCAGCGTTTCGTACTCGATCAGGTTGGGGATGCGGGTCTGCGGCAGCCCCGGCTTGTCCGACATATAGACCACCAGCTCGACCACATCCTTGACCTGGTCGTAGATGCCCTCCAGCAAGGGCATCAGGGTGTCGTCGACAAACAGGATCTTGTCCTGCGCGTGCCGGATGGTGTAGACGATGTGCTGCGGGGACAGGCGGACGTTGATCGGGTGCAAGGTGGCGCCAATGCCTGTCACGCCATAGTACAGCTCCAGGTGGCGGTGGGTGTTGAGCGCCATCGTGGCAATGCGCTCGCCAGGTTCGCCAGGCATGCCGGCCTGCACCTTGAGCTCGCCGCGCAGGCCGTTGGCCAGCTGGGCCACGCGCCGGTACCACTGCATCCAGGTAAAGCGGAAATACTCGCCGGTGGCGGGGTTGCGGTAGACGACGCCGATCTCGTTGGGATACATCCGCACCGGGCGCTTCATGATCGTGGTGAGCACAAGCGGGTAGTGCGTGCTGAATTCCGGATAGGTCCTGAATGTCATCCTGTCTCCTGGTGATCCCTGATCCCGTTGATCCCGTTGATCCCGTTAATCCTGAGGTTGGCGCTACGCGTTGCCCTCGCGCTGCGGCCGCGGGCGGCGGCGCGGCTCCTCCACCCGCAGGGCGAGCACAAAGGCGATGCTCATGACCAGCATGGCCGCGACGAACACCAGCGAGAAGCGCACCCCCTGCGCCAGCATGCCGCCGAGGATCGGCCCGCACGCCATCATCGTGTAGGTGGCCGTATCCGACACCGCCAGCAGCATCGGGCGATCGCGCCGGTTGCCGAACTCCAGCGCAAAGTTGTCCGCGGACAGAAAGTAGCCGCCAAAGCTGGCACCCAGCCCGCAGAACACCAGCAGGAACGCGCCCAGGCCATCGCAGAGCAGCAGCGCGGCAGTGGACAGCACCCACAGCCCGATGCTGCACAGGAACACCAGCCGATAGCCGTGGCGGTCGGCCAGGCGGCCCCAGATCAGGTTGCTGGTGGTCTGCGCCAGCAGGTAGGCAATGCTCAGGTAGCCCAGCGTGGCACCCGAGAGCGGCAGATGGCTGCCAACGTAGATGGCATAGAACGGCACCGCCATCATGCTGAACGCCACCAGCGCGCGGGCCACGAAGAAGCGCACGTAGTGCTGGTCCGCGCGCAGCAGCGCCGGTACTTCGCGCAGGCGCTGGCGAAAGCCCGATTGCACGCGTACATCGTGCAGCACCGGCTCGCGCATGCGGGTCAGCGCGGAGATGCCCAGGCTGGTAAGGACGAAGGCGGTGAGGAAGGTGGTGGCGTAGCCATTGCCGAACACATTGCCGCCAACCAGGAAGCGGCCGCCCAGATAGGCCACCGCCGCCGCGATCAGCCCGCCGAGGAAATTGCGGAACGCACTCAACGCGCCCCGCCGCTCCAGCGGGATGATCTTGGACGTGAGGTAGTTGAAGGTGACGTTCTGCACGCCGTTGAACAGGCCGAACAGCAGCAGGAACCCGGCGGCGGCGGCCAGCGCGCCGTCGCCCGAGAGCAGGAAGGCGGACAAGCCCAGGCCGAGGATCTGCAGGCGCACCAGCCAGCCCACCAGGTAGATCAGCGGCATCACGCGCTGGCGATGCTCGATCTGCGTGGCGCCCCAGATGGAGGACATCGCCATGCCGGCGTACTGCGCGCCAAGCACGCACCCCACCACCAGCTTGGAGCCGGACAGCAGGTAGATATAGGCCGGCACGAAGGTGGGAGCGGTCACCAGCCGGAAGCCGGTCATGCCCAGCATGCCGTGGATCAGGTAGGCGCGTGCGTTGCGTGGCAGGTGCTGCTGTACGTGGGCGCGGAAGCTGTCCTCCGCCAGTGCGTGCGCATCGCCATGTCCGGCATTTGTGCCACGGGCGGCCTGTGCGGCGAGTTCCGCTTTCATGCCTGAGCGTCTCCACGCATCGCCGCCTGCGCCGCGTAGTGTTGCAGCGCCTGGTCCAGTTCGACCTTCTCCAGCGAGAGCAGTTCTGTCACCGCTTTCAGCCAGTCCGGGCGCTCGCGCGTGCACACGGAGATCGGCTGCGGCGTGTCAGAGTGCTGCGCGGCCAGCATCGCGTAGTTGGCCGCGTAGCTCGGCGGGCGCACGTCAGTTGCCAGGTCGGCGATGGCGTACGGGTCGGGCGGGCCGGTGCGCGTGGTATCCACCACCGGGATATACGGATTGCGTGCGGCGGTGCCGCCGCCGGCCAGGCCGGGGCCATCGCGCAGGATGGCGCCGCGCACCTGCTCCGGGCGCGCGCCGGCCAGCAGCAAGGCGATATAGCCGCCCAGCCCGCGCCCCGCCACGGTCGACGGGCCCAGGTGCGCCAGTGCGATATCCGCATCCGCCATCAGGAACTCGCAGCTGTAGCCACCGCCGCGCGGAATGTCCGAGCGTCCGTGCCCGGTGAAATCCAGTGCGTGCACCGTGCCGGGCCAGCCGGCGTACTCCGCCGGCAATGTGTCCGGCGATCGCTCGCCCAGGCCGTGCAGCAACAGCAGCGCGGGCCCGCTGCCGGTCTTGAGCGGATGCAGGGCAAGGCGCAGGCGATTGTGGCGCAGGTAGAGGGTCATGAACGGAGGAAGGGCAGGATGTGTTGCGCGGTCTCTTGTGGCTGCTCGATATGGATGAAGTGCCCGGTGTCGGCCATCACCTGTACCTGGGTCGAGGGCGGGAAGTACGGCGCCAGGTCGGCTGCGGTGGCATCCCACCCCATCGGCTCGCGCTGCGTGCCGAAGATGGCCAGCATGGGAATGGGAAAGCCCGGCAGGCGGTCGGTCATCCAGCGCGCGCGCATGGGGCCAAAGCCGGAGGAGCCGATCACCGGGTCGAGCTTCCAGCGCCAGCCGTCGGCATCCTGCCGCGCGCCGAGCGCGGCCAGGTAGCACAGCCATGCATGGGCCAGCCGCGGGTTCATGCGGGCGCGCCGCCGGGCGAGTTCTTCAAGGGTGCCGGGCTTGCGTGCGAGGCCCGGGCTTTGCCGGCGCGTATCGAGCCAGTGCGTGATGATGGGCGCGGTCATCGACTTCTTGTCGCGCACGGCGCTGTCCGCGTGCGGATTGCGAAAGGGCAGGCCATCGATGGCGACAAAGCGGGTGAAGCGGTGCGGCAGCGCCTGGATCGCATGCACCAGCAACGAGCCGCCTTTGCTATGGCCGATTGCGATCAGCGGCTCGCGCGTGACCGAGTCGGCCACCGCCAGCAGGTCCCGCTCGTCCGCGACCCAGCTGTACAGGTCGGCATGCTCGGAGTCGCCGTGGCCACGCTGGTCGTAAGACACCACGCGGTAGCCGGCATCGGCCAGCAGCGGCGCGAAGACATCGAAGGTTCGCGCGAAATCCATGGCGCCATGCACCAGCAGGATCGGCGTGGCGTCAATCGGGCCCCACTCATGGACGGCGATGCGGATGCCGTCGGCGCTGACGGTGCGCGAGCGATCCGGCGCCCGGGCACCGGGAAAGGCAAGGATGGCACAGCGCGGCGCGCTGCTGGCTTCAGCCTCCACATTGTCTCCTGGTTGCGCCCCACGGGCGCGGACCGGCTTGGTTCGCTTGCCGGTTTAGTGGTTACGGTATGTTTTCGGGAATGCTATCACATCGGCAGTAAATGCATGCATGGCAGCAATGATGCGGTGTTTGGCCATGCCACGTTTTCATTTTTGGAAATTGAGTATTGACGTTGCCAAGTCGGGCTTATATAACGAATCCAAATCAGAACAAAACAAGACAAGCCAAAAAACAGGAGACAAGCGTGGATGACCTGGAAACCTTCCGGCAGGAGGTACGTGCCTGGCTGCAAGCGCAATGCCCGCCCGAAATGCGGCAGCCCGTGCGCAACGAAGACGACATCTGCTGGGGCGGGCGCAAGTACCGCTTCCAGTCCGAGGCGCAGCGCCTCTGGCTCGCGCGCATGGGGGAGAAAGGCTGGACGGTGCCGGAGTGGCCGCGCGAGTATGGCGGCGGCGGCCTTTCCCGCGAGCAGGCCAAGGTGTTGCGCCAGGAAATGCAAGCGCTTGGCTGCCGCGTGCCATTGCAAAGCTTCGGCATCTGGATGCTTGGCCCGGCCTTGCTCCGCTTTGGCTCGGAAGCGCAGAAGCGCGAGCATCTGCCCAGGATCGCCCGCGGCGAGATCCGCTGGTGCCAGGGATACTCGGAGCCCAATGCCGGGTCGGACCTGGCCTCGCTGCAAACGCGCGCGGACGAGCGCGGCGATCACTTTGTCGTCAACGGCCAGAAGGTATGGACGTCGTACGCCGACAAGGCGGACTGGATCTTCTGCCTGGTGCGTACCGACTTTTCGGCGCAGAAGCACACAGGCATCAGCTTCTTGCTGTTCGACATGGAAACGCCGGGCGTGACGGCGCGGCCCATCGTGCTGATCTCCGGCAAGTCGCCGTTCTGCGAAACCTTCTTTGACGATGTGGTGGTGCCGCGCGCCAACCTGGTGGGCGAGCAAAACGGCGGCTGGGCCATCGCCAAGTACTTGTTGACCCATGAGCGCGAGATGATCAGCGGCATCGGCGGGCGCGGCCAGCGCCCGCCGATGGGCAAGCTGGCCCGCGACACGCTCGGCCAGAACGAGCGCGGTGAGGTCGATGCGCCCATGCTGCGCGCGCAGATCGCCACCTTTGAGATCGATGAAGCGGCATTCGCCCTGGCGGGGGAGCGCGCGCTAGACCTGGCCCGGCAGGGCGAGGGCACTGCCGCATTCTCGTCGGTGCTCAAGTACTACGGGTCGGAGCTGAACAAGCGGCGCTATGAGCTGCTGATGTCGATTGGGGGCAGCGAGGCCCTGGAATGGGAGAGCGAGCGCAGCAACGATGGCGCCACCGCGCGCGGCTGGCTGCGCAGCAAGGCCAACTCCATCGAGGGCGGCACGAGCGAAGTGCAGCTCAACATTGTTGCCAAGCGCTTGCTCGGCCTGCCCGGCGCCTGAGCGCCCCGACTCCACGCTGGAACGTTTCGAGACCGACCATGGCAATCGTATTGAATCAGACCCAGGAAATGCTGCGGGACAGCGCCCTGACATTCCTGCGCGAAAGCGCACCCATCCCGATGCTGCGCAAGCTGCGCGACACGCGGGACGACACCGGCTTCTCGCCCGCCCTCTGGCGGGAGTTTGCCGAACTGGGCTTTGCCGGCGTGCTGATACCCGAGCAGTACGGTGGCAGCGCGCTCGGCGTGGTGGAGGCGGGCGTCCTGATGGAGGCGCTTGGCCGCACGCTGGCCCCCACGCCGTTTTTCTCCACCGCTTTGCTGGGCGCTTCGTTGATTTCCCTGGGCGGCAGCGCAGCGCAGAAGGCGCATTTCCTGCCTGCCATCGCGGCTGGCAAGCACCTGACCGCGCTGGCGATCGACGAGGGCGCGGCGCACCGCCCGCAGCGCCAGGCGCTCGCCGCCGTGCGGCATGACGGCGGGTTCTTGCTCGATGGAGCCAAGGTCTTCGTCATCGATGGGCATATTGCCGATACGCTCATCGTGGTGGGCCGCACCAGCGGCAACGCAGACGACCGTGATGGCGTCACGCTCTTCCTGGTGCCGCGCGGCGCCGATGGCATTACCGTGGAGCGCACCGTGATGGCGGATGCCCGCAATGCCGCGCGCGTGCAGTTCCGGGATGTGCGCGTGGCGGCGGACGCGGTGCTGGGCGAGGCCGGTAGCGGCGCGGCCATGCTTGAGCACGCGCTCGATATCGCCCGTGCGGCGCTGGCGTCCGAGCTGGTTGGCATTGCCGACGAGGCCTTCGAGCGCACGCTGCAATACCTGAAAGAGCGCAAGCAGTTCGGCAAGATCATCGGCGAGTTCCAGGCGCTGCAGCATCGCGCTGCCCATCTGTTCAGCGAGATCGAGATCACGCGCGCGGCGGTGCTGCGCAGCCAGCAACTGCTCGACGACGGCCCGGCGCAGCCAATCGCGCTGGTATCCGCGGCCAAAGCCCGCGCCGGGTCCACGGCGATGCTCGCGGTGCAGGAGGCCGTGCAGATGCACGGCGGCATTGGCATGACCGACGAGTTCGAAATCGGCTTCTACATGAAGCGCGCCTGCGCCGCGCAGATCCTGCTCGGCGACACCAACTTCCACGCCCAGCGCTGGGCGACCTTGCGCGGCTACTGAGCGTCGCAGCGCACCATCTTCAACCGTGTTTGCAGGCCGTCCACGCGCAGGCGTGGCGCCTGCGCTCGCCCTCGCGCTTCTCGCCGCGCTTCCCGTCGCGCGTTTGCGCCGCACAAGCGGCCCGCCACGGCGGCGCCGACCTAGGTAAATCCATTAGACATTCAAGAGCCAGTTCGGTTGTCATGAATTAGAACTCTGGGTATGCTGAATGGGCTATCTGAAAAAACAGCAGCTCGGTGGAAGACGCCCAGGGATGCATTCCTTGCTGGCACCAGATGTCGCTTGATTTACGTGTCAGGCGATGCTTGTCTGGTGTGTCTGGCGACCACGCGAAGCACCGAACAGGAGACGGCATGGTCGGGGCGGCATTTTTTATCGTATCCACGGTATCTTTTTTCGGGGCGCGCGGCGTGGCCTGGACGGGCGTCACGGAAGCGGGCGCGCCATGAGTGCCTACATCCTGCGCCGCCTGCTGGCGTTGCTGCCCACGCTGCTGTTTGCCAGCCTGATCGTCTTTGTGATCGTGCGCATGGTGCCGGGCGATGTGGTCGACCTGATGCTGAGCCAGAACGACATCAGCGCCGACACCAAGAGCCGCGAGGACCTGATCCGCGCGCTGGGCCTGGACCAGCCGATGTGGTTCCAGTACGTCCACTGGATCGGCAACATCGTGCTGCACGGGGATCTCGGCCAGTCGCTGTGGCAGGGTGAGCCGGTGCTGAAGATGGTGCTGGCGCGCATGCCCGCCACCTTCTCGCTAGGCGCGCTTGCCCTGTTCGTGGCGCTGTCGGTCGCGCTGCCCGTGGGCGTGCTCTCGGCGATCCGGCAAGACACCGCGGCCGACTACGTGGCGCGCTCGTTTTCCATCCTGATGCTGGCGGTACCCAGCTTCTGGATGGGCACGATGATCATGGTGTTTCCTTCCGTGTGGTGGGGCTGGTCGCCCGAGGTGCGCTACGTTCCCTTCCTGGAGGACCCGCTCCAGCACATCAGCAACATGCTGGTGCCCGCCATCATCCTTGGCATGGCACTGTCGGCCATCACCATGCGCATGACGCGCACCATGATGCTGGAGGTGCTGCGCCAGGACTACATCCGCACGGCCTGGGCCAAGGGCTTGAACGAGCGCCTGGTGATCCTGCGCCATGCGCTGCGCAACGCGCTGATCCCGGTGGTGACGCTGATCGGCCTGCAAGCGCCGCTGCTGATCGGCGGGGCCGTGGTGATCGAGCAGATCTTCGCGCTGCCGGGCATGGGGCTGCTCCTGCTGGACGCCGTGAACCAGCGGGACTATCCCGTGATCACCGGCGTGTTCCTGGTGGTCGGGGTGGCCGTCATGCTCATCAACCTGCTCGTGGACCTGAGCTACGGGCTGTTCGACCCGAAAGTGAGGCATCGCTGATGGCACGTCCAATCGCAAACGCCCCGGCGCTCAAGGCGGCGCAAGCCGTCCCTGGCGCGCCGCCCACGCCTGTCCCGGGCCGGCTAGGGTCAGCCTTCGTACTGGTGGGCCGCCTGTTCCGCGAGAAGCCGCTGGGCGCCGCCGGCGCGGTGATCTGCATGATCTTCCTGTTCTGCGGCGTCTTTGCCGACTGGCTGGCGCCTTATGGCGTCAACGAGATCAGCATGATGAAGCGGCTGCAGCCGCCGTCGTGGGCGCACCCCTTCGGCACCGACAACCTCGGGCGCGACATGCTCTCGCGCTGCCTGTACGGCGCGCAGCTCTCGGTCATCATCGGGCTGTCGGCCGCCACGCTCGCTACCGCCATCTCGGTGCTGATCGGCATCCTGACCGGCTACCTGGGTGGCAAGTTCGACCTGATCGTGCAGCGCATGGTGGATGCGTGGATGAGCTTTCCCGACCTGGTGATCCTGATCGTGGTGGTGTCCGTGCTCGGCCCGGGCAGCTGGCAGATCATCGGCACGCTGGGCCTGCTGCTGGGCGTGGGCGGCTCGCGCATCATCCGCAGCGCGGTGGTCTCGGTGCGCGAGAACATGTATGTGCACGCCGCGCAGTCCATGGGCGCATCCACCGGCCGCATTCTCTGGCGCCATATCCTGCCCAACGTGCTGCCGCCCATCATTGTGCTGTTTACCACGCGCGTGGGCACCGCGATCCTGGCCGAGTCCGGCCTGTCCTTTCTCGGGCTGGGCGTGCCGCCGCCCGCGCCGACCTGGGGCGGCATGCTCTCGGGCAACGGCCGCACCTTCATGTTCCAGGGGCCCTGGCTGGCCTTGGCCCCCGGCATCTGCCTCACCGTTGTCGTCTATGCCATCAATGTCTACGGCGACGCGCTACGTGACCTGCTCGACCCGCGCATGCGCGGATCGCGATAACCAACAACGGAGGATGACGATGGAGGGACGCGGCTTGAACCGGACAATATCTTCAGTGGTGGCGGGCGTGGCGGGCGTGGTGCTGGCGCTTGCCGCTGGCGCCGCCTGCGCGCAGGCCGAAGCGCCGAAGTACGGCGGCAATCTCGAGATCGGCTCCATGTATCCCACCATCTCCGCCCTGTCGTGGGACCTGGCGGACTGGAACTGGAAGCAGAACTACGATACCGGCCAGGTCTACGAACAGCTCTTCGCCGCCGACCTTTCCAAGGCCAGGCGCAATGGCGGCAAGTATCCGTTCCAGGCTGATGCGTGGCTGCCGGAGGATGCGATTCGCGGCGAACTGGCCGAGAGCTGGAAGTGGGTCGACCCGCTGACGCTCGAAGTCAAGCTGCGCAAGGGCGTGAAGTTCCCCGCCAAGGCGGGCGTGATGGAGGAGCGCGAACTGGTGGCCGACGACGTGGTCTTCAGCTACAACCGCCAGAACACCAGCGCCAAGAAAATCCCCACGTATTACGACCACCTCAACAAGGTGGAGGCAACGGACAAGTACACCGTGGTCTTCCGCTTCAAGGCGTTCAACGCCGAATGGGATTACCGCTTCGGCTGGGGCTACTACTCCGGCATCATGCCCAAGGAGGTGGCCGCCGCCGGGGCCGGCAACTGGAAAAATGTGAATGGCAGCGGGCCGTTCCTGCTGAGCAACTTCGTCCAGGGCACTGCCAGCACTTACACGAAGAACGAGCAATACTGGGATAGCGACAAGATCGCCGGCAAGGACTACAAGCTGCCCTTCGTCGACAAGGTCGTGCTGCGCACGGTCAAGGACGAGTCCACCCGCAACACCATGCTGCGCACCGGCAAGCTGGATGTGCTCGAGTCCGTGCGCTGGACCGCGGTCGATGAGCTCAAGAAGAACGCACCGGCGCTCAAGTGGTCGCGCTGGCTGTCGACCAACGGCCAGTACGTGGCGCTGCGCGTCGATACCAAGCCGTTCAACGACCTGCGCGTGCGGCGCGCGCTGAACATGGCGGTCAACAAGCAGGAGATCGTCAAGCAGTTCTATGGCGGCAATGCCGAGCTGTTCGCCTACCCGCAGCATCCGGACTACGCCGGCTACTTCGAGCCGCTGAGCGCCATGCCGGACTCGGTGAAGGAGCTGTTCGCCTACAACCCGGACAAGGCGCGCAAGCTGCTGGCCGAGGCGGGCTACGCGAAGGGCTTCACCTTCAAGGTGCAGGTATGCGCCTGCCAGCCGGAGCACCTGGAGCTGCTGCCGCTGATCGGCGCCTACCTGGAGCAGGTTGGCGTGCGCATCGAGATCCAGCCGATGGAGTACGGCGCGTTCCTGTCGGCCATGACCACCAGGACCAATGCGCCAGGCTACCTGATGAGCAACGGCCATACCAACCCGACCACCACGATCCGCAAGAGCTTCGTGAAGGGCCAGGTCTGGAACGCCGCGCAGTGGGGCGACGCCAAGTACGAGCAGCGCGTAAACGAAGCCTTCCAGATGCGTGACCTCGGCCGCCGGCAAGAGGCCTTGCGCTCGCTGACGCGCGATGTGCTCGCCGACGCGCCGTATATCTGGTTGCCGACCCCTTACGTGTACACCGCATGGTGGCCCTGGGTGAAGAACTACAACGCCGAGCTGCGTGCGGGCGCGGTCCGTCCCGGCCCGATCTACGCGCGCATGTGGGTCGATCAGGACATGAAGAAGAAGATGGGGTTCTGATTTCCTTGCTTCCACGTTGCTCCACGTCTGTCCCACTCCTGTCCCACGCCCGTCCCTTTCAAGGAGGCCCGTATGACGCAGCCCATCTTGCAGGTGAACCAGCTGACCACGCGCTTTCGCACCGACCGGGGCGTGGTCACGGCGGTGGACCAGGTCTCGTTCGATGTCGCCCCCGGCGAGACGCTGGCCATCGTTGGCGAGTCCGGCTCGGGGAAAAGCGTCACCGCGCTATCCATCCTGGGCCTGATTCCCAGCCCGGCGGGCCGCATCGAAGCGGGCGAGATCCGCTTTGACGGGCAGGACCTGCTCAAGCTCAGCCCGGCAAAAATGCGTGCGATTCGCGGCAACCGGATCGCGATGATCTTCCAGGAGCCGATGTCGTCGATGAACCCGGCACTCACCGTGGGCAAGCAGATCGCCGAGCCGATCAACCTGCACCAGGGCATGCCGTGGAAGACCGCGCTGGGCATCGCCGGCGAGCTGCTTGGCAAGGTGCAGATCCCCGAGCCGCAGAGCCGGCTGGGCGCCTATCCGCACCAGTTCTCGGGCGGCATGCGCCAGCGCGCCATGATCGCCATGGCGCTGGCCTGCAAGCCGCAGCTGATCATCGCGGACGAGCCCACCACCGCGCTCGACGTCACGGTGCAAGCGCAGATCCTCGACCTGCTCAAGGACCTGGCCAGCCAGTCCGGCACGGCGCTGGTGCTCATCACGCACGACCTGGGCGTGGTGGCCCGCTATGCCGATCGCGTGACCGTGATGTACGGCGGCCGCATGGTCGAGACCGCCACGGCGCGCGAGCTCTACGGCCATCCCGCGCACCCGTACACGCGCGGGCTGATGGCCTCGGTGCCGCGCATCGACGGCGATACCCGCCAGCCGCTGGTGCCCATCGACGGCCAGCCGCCCGACCTCACCGCGCTGCCGCCAGGGTGCGCTTTCATGCCGCGGTGCAAGCTCGCCACCGATCAATGCGGCATGTCGCGCCCCGCGCTGCGTGCCGTGCGCCCGAATCACCTGAAGGCATGCTTCCTCCATGACCATGACCACCACTGAAGCGCGGGCCTTGCCCGCCGCGCGCCAGCACGGCAAGATCGGCGACGAGATCCTGCGCGTCGAGAACCTCAAGGTCCATTTCCCCGTGACCCAGGGCGTCTTCATCAAGCGGCAGGTGGGCTCGGTCAAGGCCGTGGACGGCGTATCGTTTACGCTCAGGCGCGGCGAGACACTGGGGCTGGTCGGCGAAAGCGGCTGCGGCAAGTCCACCACCGGCCTGGCCATCATCAAGATGCTGGCCGCCAGTGGTGGGCGGATCGCCTTCGATGGCGACGACTTCGCCACCTTCAGCAAGGCGCAGGAGAAGAACTTCCGCCGCAGCGTGCAGATGGTCTACCAGGATCCGTTCGGCTCGCTGAACCCGCGCATGAAGGTCTGCGACATCATCGGCGAGCCGCTCGAAGTGCACGGCATGGCCAACGACCGCGAGCACTATCGCGCCCGCATCGCCGAGCTGCTGCAGATGGTCGGCCTGCTGCCCTATATGGCGGACCGCTACCCGCACGAGTTCTCCGGCGGCCAGCGCCAGCGCATCGGCATTGCCCGTGCGCTGGCGGTCGAACCCAGCCTGATCGTTTGCGATGAACCCGTCTCCGCGCTGGACGTATCGATCCAGGCCCAGGTGGTCAATGTGTTCATGGAACTGCAGCGGCGGCTCGGGCTGACCTATATCTTCATTGCGCACGACCTGGCCGTGGTGCGCCACATCAGCGACCGCATCGCCGTGATGTACCTCGGGCGCATCGTGGAGATCGCCAGCCGGGACGCGCTATATGCGAATCCCCGGCATCCCTACACCAAGGCGCTGCTGTCCGCCGTGCCTGTGGCGAGCGTCGAAGCCGAGGCAAAGCGCCAGCGCATCGTGCTCAAGGGCGAAGTGCCAAGTCCGCTGAACCCGCCGTCCGGCTGCCGCTTTCACCCGCGCTGCGCACAGGCAACGCAGCGCTGCAGGGTGGAGGATCCGGTGCTGAGGGAACGGGGGGATGGGCAGATGGTGGCTTGCCATCTGGAGGGTCTGGAAGGGTGATGCGGCAAGCGGGGAGCCAGGCGTTGGTGCACTAAAACGCATCAAGGCGCATCAAAGATGCATCCTGGCGCTCACTGCCCTGAAAATATTCCCAAAAACAAAGGCCGGATAAACAAATCCGCCGCGTTCTCCCCGGATGCATCCGGCACCCACCGCCGCAACTCCACCGCGGCATTGATCATCCCATTCACCTGCAACGAAGCAATCGACTGATCCAGCGCCCGGATCGACCCGTCCTGCATCCCTTGCACCAGGAAACGCACAAACCGCGCCGACAGCCGGTTCATCGTCAGCATCTTCTCCTTGCGCATCTCCTCGGGCAGCGCGCCGTAGATGGTCAGCCGCAGCAGCGGCCCCTGGCTGGAAAACTGATAGCCGACCAGCGCGCGCGCGATCGCGCACAGCTTGTCCCAGCCGGTGCCCGGGCCGTTCTCCACCTTCGATTGCGCATCGCGGATCACCGCGAACATGCGGTCGAAGCAGGCGGCGATCAGGTCATCCTTGTTCTCGTTGTGGTGATAGAAGGCACCCTTGGTGAGATTCAGCCGCGCGGAGATGCGATCGGCGGAAGCGCCCCGATAGCCCAGTTCGTTGAGCAGTTCCGTGGCAGCGCGCAGGAAGGCTTCCTGCGTGGTTTCGGCTTTGGAGATCGGCGGCGTCCCGGCCGGGGCGCTGTCCCATTGCGATGACGGTGACGCAAAGCCGTTGAGCAGGATATCCACGACGGTATCCGCCACCTTCGGATAATCCTCTGGCTCATAGCGCTCCACCCATGTCATCGCGCCGCTGGTCAGCGACAGCAGCAGGTGCGCCGCCGCGCTCAGGGCGCTGCGTTGCGCGGGGTCCTTGGGCGTGTCGCTGCGCAACAGCTTGCGGATGCGCCGGAACATGTCCGTATAGGCCGCGAAGGCAACATCGGCGTGTGTGTCGGGCAGCGAGCGGATCTCGCGAAAGCTCATCAACTCGGGGCGCTCGCCGGTTGCAGTCCTGGCCAGCCGCTGGAAGAAAAGCGCGATGAACCGGCGCACCCTGGCCTGCGGCAACGGCTCGCCGGCCGTGGCGTCGGCGATGCCCGCGATTTCATCGATGGTGCGCATCAGGCACGCCACCACAAGGTCTTCCTTCTTGCGGTAGTAGTAGGTGATGCTGTTGGTGCTCAGGCCGACTTCCTGCGCCACGTCCGAGAGCGTGGCGCCGCGCAAGCCCTTGCGATTGAACAGCCGGGCAGCAGCATCGAGGATCGCCTCGCGTTTTTCCACGTACCGGCGTGTCGGGCGGGCTTGCGCTGTTTCCTTGAGCATGAGGCGAGATATCTGCGATGGTTGGCCGGGAGCGCGGATTATAGAGGTGGCCCGCGCGGCTCGGGGCTGTGCCGAGTCTACCATCGCGCCAGCCTGCCTTTTCAGATGCTTACCCGTGGTCCGGCACCGCCGCGATGATGGCCACTTCCGGCCATTTCCGGGCCATTGAGCACGGGTTCGATACGGTGCCAGCTGGTGGCTTGCTGGAATGCGGCGCAGGCGTCAAGCAGGGTACCTTCGGCCCAGGGCCTGCCGATCAGCTGCAGGCCCACGGGAAGGCCGTCGGGCGTGAATCCCACCGGCAGCGCGAGTTCGCCGAGGCGATCGAGATTCCCGCCAGCGCGGAGCAACTCGTGCTCAGCGGCGTGGGGCCCACGGTGTCGAATGCCTCCGCGCCGCCCGATACCGCGGCCTCCTATGGCGACACCGCAACCCAGACCCGCAACGTGCTCGGCCAGATCGAGCACATCCTCAGGGCGCGCGGCTACCAAATGGGCGACATCGTCTCCATGCGGGCGCTGATCGTGGCGGACCCGGCCACGGGCAAGCCGGATTTCACCGGTTTCTCGGGCGTCTATAACCAGTACTTCGGAACCGGCACGCAGCCCAACGTGCCGGTGCGCACGCGCGCCCGGCAAGGTAGACGCCGGGGCCGCTTGCGATCTTTCGCCATCTTTCCCATCTTTTGCCAGCTCGCAGCGTAATGCAGCACCGTTGCGTTGCGCTTGGCAAGGTTCCGGACGGCGAATACGCAGCGAGACACTTCCAGTGCGCGGGCGCGGCGCCCATTCTTGCGCGGGAATCAAATATGTTCTGCCCGCCGCACGGTTTTTCTCTGCATGGGTTGCGCGGATACTCGGGCCATGTTCATCCGGCCATGGCCACCGCCTCACGGTCTCAGGGTCTCAGGGCCCGGGCCCAATCCGGCGCGCTTCGCAAGCCCGCTTCCAGGAGCATCCCATGCAAATCTTCCTCACCGGCGCGGCCGGCTTTATCGGCGGCTCCGTCGCTGCTCACCTGATCGCCGCCGGGCATAGCGTGCGCGGCCTGGTCCGCAACCCGGCGCAGGCCGCGCAGCTGGCCATGCGCGGCGTCGTGCCCGTGCCGGGCGCGCTCGACGATGCTGCCCTGCTGACGCGCGAAGCCGCGCAGGCCGATGGCGTGATCAACGCCGCCAGCAGCGACCACCGCGCCGCGATAGACGCGCTGCTGGCCGGATTGCGCGGCACGGGCAAGCCGTTGCTGCATACCAGCGGCTCCAGCGTGATCGGCGACGACGCCGGCGGCAATGTCTTGCCGCCGCGCATCTTCGACGAACAGACGCCGTTCGTGGTGGAGCCGGGCAAGCAGGCGCGCCACGCCATCGACCAGATGGTGCTGGCGGCCGCCGCGCAAGGCGTGCGCAGCGCCGTGCTGTGCAACAGCATGATCTACGGCGTTGGCGCCGGGCTGCATGCCGACAGCGTGCAGATTCCGCCGCTGGTGGCGCAGGCCAGGCAGAGCGGCTTGGTGCGCATCGTCGGCGCAGGCGTGAACCGCTGGTCCAACGTGCATATCGCCGATGTGGTGGACCTCTATGCGCGCGTGCTCGACAGCGCGCCCGCGGGCGCCTTCTATTTTGTCGAGAACGGCGAGGCTTCGTACGCGGAGATCGGTGCTGCCATTGCCCGGCGGCTCGGCCTCGGGGCCGTGCAGTCCTGGTCGGTCGAAGAGGCCACGCCCGTCTGGGGCGAGGGCCAGTCGCGCTACTCCTTCGGCTCCAACAGCCGCGTGCGCGCCCGGCGCGCGCGCTCGGAGCTGGGCTGGCAGCCCGGGCACGTGTCGGTGACGGCGTGGATCGAGAACGAGATGCCGCTCGCCTGACGCCCGCCCGAAGCGCGCATTCATCCAGGCCATGGCCGCAGCCGGCCGTGGCCGCCAACGCATGACCTGACACAGGAAAACACAATGTCCATTCCCACCATCGGCCTCGGTACCTTCCGCCTGCAAGGCCAGACCGTCATCGACTCCGTGCGCAACGGCCTTGACGTTGGCTACCGCGCCATCGATACCGCACAGATCTACGGCAACGAGGCCGAGGTCGGCCAGGCCATCGCCGAGAGCGGCGTGGCGCGCTCGGCGCTGTTCCTGACGACCAAGATCTGGACCGAGAACCTGTCGCGCGACAAGCTGGTGCCCAGCCTCAAGGACAGCCTTGCCAAGCTGCGTACGGACCATGTCGACCTGACGCTGATCCACTGGCCGTCGCCAGGTGATGGGGTGCCGGTTGCCGAGTTCATGGGCGCGCTGGCCGATGCTCGCGAGCAGGGGCTGACGCGTCAGATCGGGGTGTCCAATTTCACGATCGGGCTGATGCAGCAGGCGATCGACGTGGTGGGGGCGGGTGCCATCGCGACCAACCAGGTCGAGTTGCATCCGTTCCTGCAGAATCGCAAGGTGGCCGACTTTGCCCGCAGCCAGGGGATTCCGATCACGTCGTACATGACGCTGGGTTACGGCAAGGTGTTGCAGGATCCGGTGGTTCAGGCAATTGCGCAGCGCAACGGGGCTACGCCTGCGCAGGTGGTGCTGGCCTGGGCCATGCAGCTTGGGCATGCAGTGATTCCCTCTTCTACCAAGCGTGCAAACCTGCAGGGCAACCTGGGTGCGCTTGCGGTGCGGCTGTCTGAGCCGGACATGGCTGCCATCGGTGCGCTGGATCGGGGCGGACGCTTGACCAGCCCGCAGGGGTTGGCGCCTGCCTGGGATTGAGGGCGGTGGGCGGGTTGCTGTCGTTCCTGTCGTTCCTGTAGTCGCTGTAGTTGCCCGGGTAGATCAGCGCGCCCGGATAGATTGCAGATTGCGCGCAATACTTGCCTGAATGCGGCCGGCATCGCCAGCCCATCTTCCCCGTCCCCTTGGCGCTATGCCCGTCGGCCGCGCCAAGGCGGTCACAGCCTGAATCACTTCCTTTCGAATGCGCAGCCGGGTACTGCCGCCATGGCGGCGGCACCTGGCAAGCCATCGTCCTTGCATTTGTCTCACGACCGCCTATGATCTGTAAATCGATTTAGTAAATCGTTTTACGGAGACGCTTAATACCTGATGCCGGTCGCCACTTGCGCGATGGCCGGCACGCGCACGGAGCAGAGGGCGGGGCCGATGCTGACATACCTCGTCTTGCTGTTGCTGTTGCTGTTGCTGCTGATCTTGCTGTTCTTGATCCTGTTGCCATCGCTGACGCCATGGCGATCCCGCCTGATGACGCTGGCATGAGATCCCGATAATGGCAACCATACAAGATGTCGCCAGACTGGCGAATGTATCCGTGAGCTCCGTTTCCAACGTGCTCAACGGACGCACCGAGCGGCTCAATCCCGCCACATTCGAGCGGGTGCGGGAGGCCATCCGCACGCTCGGCTTCCGGCCCAGCCAGGTCGCGCGCCAGCTCAAGACCGGCCAGACGCCGATGCTGGGGCTGTTGGTGCCGTCCACCGCCAACCCCATGTACGGCCAGCTGACGCTGAAGATCGAAGCCGAGGCACAGCGCCAGACGGGCTACCGCGTGCTGCTGGGCAATACCAACCGGGACCGGGAGCAGGAGTCGCGCATGTTCGACGACTTGCTCTCGTTCGGCGTGCACGGCGTGATCGTCGTGTCGTCGCTCACCGGCGAGCAACATTTCGAGGTGGCGACCCGGCAGGGGCTGGCCATGGTCAGCTACGACGGCGGTGCCGACCCTGACGCGCCGGCGCGCATCGATCATGTGGCGCCCGACAACTTCCAGGCAGGCTACCTGGCCGCGTCGCACCTGCTCGAGCTGGGTCACCGGCGCATCGCCTTTGTCATGCCCGCCGGGCGCACGGTGAGCCGCGCGAGCAAGATCGCCGGTTTCCAGGCGGCGGTGAAAGAGGCCGGGCTGGGCGACGCGGTGGTGATAGAGTGCTCGCCCGCCGCGCATTACGGCGATGCCGAACTGGCGGAACTGGGCCAGGCCCTGGCGGGGCAGCTGGCGCAGACCAGCACGCGCCCCACCGGGCTGGTCGCTGTCAACGACATGATGGCGATCGGGCTGATGTCCGGCCTGCACCAGGCTGGCTTGTCGGTGCCGGCCGATGTCTCGGTGATCGGCATGGACGACATCAGCATGTGCTTGTACACCAATCCCGCGCTGACCTCCGTGGCCATGCCTTTTGGCGAGATGGCGCAAGCCATGGTGCGGCGGGTCATGCTGCGGCTGGCGCAACCGGACGAAGCGCCGATCCGCCTGTGCTTTCCCAGCGGGCTGGTGGTGCGCCAGTCCACCGCGAAGCCGCCGGCCGCTAACCGGCTGGCTGGCGCGGGCGCGCCAAAGCGCGGCTGACGCACGCGTGGTTGTCTCAAATCGACCTGAATCGTGGAGGAACGTGATGGCGCTCGACAAACCGGAACGCCGGCTGGCAGGCCCGGCCAGGACGTATATCGAGGCCGGATATGCGATCGAGGTGGATATCCTGCAGGTGGACGATGGCAACTGGGGAGCGCTGGTCCGCCTGTCAAAGCTGGCCGACGGCCAGGTGCCTGCCGCGCACTTCATGCTCAACCGCACGTTCGAGGACCGCGCCATGGCGTTCTCGTACACGCTGGCGCTGACGCGCTCCTGCGTAGCGCAATTCGCACCTGCCTCCGCCATCGAGATTGCCGAGATGCTCAAGACTGGAAAGGCGGACCAACAGGCTAGCTGATAGCCAGGGCTGGCCAGCAAGCAGCAGGCACGGCGTACCACCAATGCCCGGAACGATTCAGCGCCAGCCTTGGCCGGCGCGGGATATCCGGCGAACGATCGCAACGGCACGCGCGCCCCCACGGGCGCCGGCACGCTGCGGCAAGCGCTGAAGAGGGGTCCCACCAGGCAATCGGGGGGGGCAGCATGGAAAACACCACGGTGTTCACAACAGAGGATCTGGACACTTACTTTGCTTCATATGTGGGGATGGAGGGGGGCAATCCGCGGGCCTCGGTCTGGTTTTGCGACAGGAGCCCGCATCCCTGGTCCGAGCATCTGCGCGTGCCGCTCAAGCCGCGCCTGGCGCCGCTGGCCTGGGACGCGGCGTTTCGCGCCGCGCGCGGTGCCAGCCTGGACGCGAGCGACTTCGACGCTGTGCGGGCAGGCCGCAAAGCCGTGGGCTTCAGGCCATGACCCTGGCGATTTCCAGGTTGAGCTTTTGCACGACCCCGGGCGACGTGCCCGCTGGCGCCAGGATGCCGAACCGCCGCAGGCCGCGGCTTACCTGCAGGCCGAGCCCTTGCGCTGACTGTATCAGTCAGCCTTGAGGCCGATCCGCAGGGCCAGCTTGTTCAGGTAGGGCAGGGCGTTGGTGAGCGTGTTGATGCTGACGTCCGCCTGGCCGCCCAGCACGTCGGTCATGGCGGGAGCGCATCCCTTGTAGGGAATGTGCAGCAGATCGGTCCTTGCCGAGATCTTCAGCAACTCGCCCGCCAGCCGCGCGCGTCGTAGAATTGCGCCATATACCGCACAACCCACTTTCCCGCCCGGCTTGCGCCGCGAGCGCTGCACCGCGCAGTGCAAGGATGATTGACATGACTGACACCAAGAACCCGTTCCTCAATATCTACGCCCATGGCTTTGCCCGCGTGGCGGTGGGTGTGCCGGTGTGCCGAGTGGCAGACCCGGCCTTCAATGCCGCCGAGACGATCGCGCTGGCCAGGGATGCCGCCAGCCAGGGTGCGGCGCTGGTGGCCTTTCCGGAGCTGGGCTTGTCCGCCTATACCTGCGACGACCTGTTCCATCAGCGCGCCTTGCTCGACGCCTGCGAGGCGGCCCTTGCCGCCATCGTCGATGCGTCGAAATCGATCGCCGCGACGCTGGTGGTGGGGCTGCCGCTGCGGGTCGAGCATCAACTGTTCAACTGCGCGGCGGTGGTAGCCGGCGGGCGCATCCTTGGCGTGGTTCCCAAGACTTACCTGCCGAACTACTGGGAGTTCTACGAGGCGCGCCAGTTCAGTTCGGCCGATAGCGCGGTAGCCACCGAGGTGCCGCTTTGCGGCAGCAAGGTGCCCTTTGGCGCCGGCCTGCTGTTCGAGGCGCAAGACGTGCCGTTCTTGCGCTTCCATGTGGAGATCTGCGAGGACGTGTGGGTGCCGATTCCGCCGTCGTCGTTCGCGGCGCTGGCGGGCGCGACCGTGCTGGTGAACCTGTCGGCCTCCAACATCGTGGTCGGCAAGTCCGGCTACCGGCATCAGCTGGTCAGCCAGCAGTCGGCGCGCTGCCTGGCGGCGTACGTGTACAGTTCGGCGGGCAAGGGCGAGTCGTCCACCGACCTGGCGTGGGACGGGCAGGCGCTGATCTACGAGAACGGCGAACTGCTGGCGGAGTCCGAGCGCTTTGCGGACAGCTCGCACCTGACCTTTGCGGATGTCGACCTCGAGCGCCTGTCGCGCGAGCGCATGCACCAGACCACGTTCGGCCACTCGGTGCGGCGCCATGGCGCGGAGGTGGCGAAGTTCAAGGTGATCCCCTTCGCCATGAACCTGGCGCTGGACAAGCCGCTGCCGCTGCGCAGGACGGTGGAACGATTCCCCTACGTGCCGTCCGACGCGCGGCGGCGCGACGAGCGCTGCAGCGAGGTCTACAACATCCAGGTGCAGGCGCTGGTCCAGCGGCTGTCGTTCAGCGGCCTGTCCAAGGTGGTGATCGGCGTCTCCGGCGGGCTGGATTCCACGCACGCGCTGCTGGTGTGCGCCAAGGCCATGGACCGGCTCAAGCTGCCGCGCACCAACATCATCGGCATCACCATGCCGGGCTTTGCCACCAGCGAGCGCACGCTGCTCCAGGCGCGCAAGCTGATGGAGGTGGTGGGCTGCGTGGCCAAGGAGATCGACATCCGGCCAAGCTGCGTCGAGATGCTCAAGGACCTCGACCACCCCTACGCGTCCGGCAAGCCTGTGTACGACGTCACGTTCGAGAACGTACAGGCGGGCGAGCGCACCAACCATCTGTTCCGCTTCGCCAATCACAGCCACGCCATCGTGATCGGCACCGGCGACCTGAGCGAGCTGGCCCTGGGCTGGTGCACGTATGGCGTGGGCGACCACATGTCGCATTACAACGTGAACGGCAGCGTGCCCAAGACGCTGATCTCGCACCTGGTCCGCTGGGTGGCGCAGACCGGGCAGATCGGCAATACCGGCTCGGACGTGCTGCTCGACGTGCTTGGCACGGAGATCAGCCCGGAACTGGTGCCGGGAGACTCCGCCGACGCGCCCCAGCAAAAGACCGAGAACTTCATCGGTCCGTATGAGTTGCAGGATTTCAACCTGTACTACACGCTGCGGTTCGGCTTCACGCCGACCAAGATCGCCTTCCTTGCCCTGAGCGCGTGGGGCGAGCGCGACAAGGGCAACTGGCCTGACGGGCCGGACGTGGTGCGCAATGTGTACAAGGTGGCCGACATCAAGCGCAATCTGCGCATCTTCCTCGACCGTTTTTTCCGCACCAGCCAGTTCAAGCGCTCGTGCGTGCCCAACGGGCCCAAGGTGGGGTCGGGCGGCTCGCTGTCGCCGCGCGGAGACTGGCGGGCACCGAGCGATTCGGAGTCCGTGGTGTGGATGAAGGACCTGGAGCGGGTGCCGGACGAGATCTGATGGTGCCGGGGTGGCTCTCGGCTTCGGCTTTGGCTATCGCCCGAAGCGGCCCGGCAGGTCGATGCCGAGCACCTCGATCCTGAACCTGCCGCCCGGCGGCAGCTTGCGCTCGGTCAGGATTCAGCCTGCCATGGTCGCCGGCACGCATTGCCGCATCGTCTCCACAAAGCGGCGCAGCTTGGCGGGATAGAAACTCGCGTAGGGATAGATCAGGTACATCGGCAGCGAGGATGCCTGCCACTCGGGCACCAGGTGCAGCAGCCGGCCCTGTGCAATATCCTCGGCCATCAGCCAGGCCGACGCCACGGCCACGCCCAGTCCCAGCGCTGCCGCGCTGCGCAACGCATACAGGCTGTCGGTGCCCACGCGCGGGCGGAACGCCAGCCGCTGGCTTTCGCCAGTCACCGCATGGGTCAGCGTCACCTCGTTGCGATAGAAGGTGCGCAGGGAAAGCCAGGGCAGCATGGCCAGCTCGTTCGGGTGCGAGGGCATCGCCAAGCCATCCAGCACGGCAGGGGCGGCAACGACAATGCGGGGCACCTGGGCAAGCCGGATCGCCACCACCGACGGGTCGCTCACCTCGCCAACGTGGATGGCGCAGTCGATGCCGTCGGCAATGAACTCCGGTGTCCGGTCATACAACAGCCACTCCACCGTCACCCGCGAGTGACGGCGCAGGAACTCCGCCAGCGGCCCTACCAGTTGCTGCTGCCCGAAGGCATGCGGCACCACGACCCGCAGCGTGCCTTCGGGCTCGTCACCGGCGCCCCGCAGGTCCGCTTCGAAAGCCTCCCATCCCGCTACCAGCTCCTTGGCGCGCCCAAAGCAGCGCTCGCCATCCTCGGTGAGCTTCATCGCATGGGTCGAGCGCTGCAGCAGGCGCAGGCCAAGCGAGCGCTCCAGGTTTTGCAGGCGGCGGCTGATGGTGGGCTGGGTGGTGCCCAGTTGCGCGGCGGCCGCCGACAGGCTGCCGGCCTCGACGATCCGCACGAAGGTCTGCATCAGCTCGACGCGGTCGGCGGAAGGCGTGGAGGCGGTGGCTGGAGCGACTGGAGCGACTGGGGCGGAGGGTTGGGTTTTCATGGTTTCCGGCATGGCGGCTGTTGGTCATGCGTCTGGCGTATAGCCATTGTGCGAAGTGTAGTACTACCACGTGCCGAGGGCCACCGGCAAACTCCAGCCATGTTTTCCAACTGAGGGCTAACGCAATGTCTTCCATTCAAGCCGCGCATACCACAGCTGCCGCGCGCGCAGCGCACTCGGCGGATTCCCCTGCCACCGGCCTGCCCGCACGGCTGGTCCTGCTGCTCGCCGCGGGCGCCGGCCTGGCGGTGGCGTCGCTGTACTACAGCCAGCCCATGCTCGGCGTGCTGGGCCCGGACATCGGCGCGTCCGATGCGGCGGTCGGCCTGGTGCCCACGCTCACGCAGCTCGGCTATGCGCTGGGCATCCTGCTGCTGGCCCCGCTGGGCGACCGCTATGACCGCCGGCGCATCATCCTGGCCAAGGCTGCCGTGCTCAGCGTCGCGCTGCTTGCCAGCGGCGCCGCCTCCGGCATCGGGCTGCTGTTGGCCACCAGCCTGGCGATCGGGCTGGCCGCGACGATGGCGCAAGACATCGTGCCGGCTGCCGCCACGCTGGCGCCCGAGTCGCACCGCGGCAAGGTCGTCGGCACCGTGATGACCGGGCTGCTGCTCGGCATCCTGCTCTCGCGCGTGCTCAGTGGGTTTGTGGCCGAGCACTTCGGCTGGCGCATCATGTTCGTGATCGCCGCGGCCAGCATTGCGCTGATCGGCGTGGTGGCCGCGCGCGGCCTGCCGCGCTTCAAGCCCACCACCCATCTTGCGTATAGCGCGCTGCTGGGCTCGCTCGGCAAGCTGTGGCAGAAGCACGGCGCGCTGCGCCGGGCGACGCTGTCGCAGGGGCTGCTGTCGGTTGGCTTCAGCGCATTCTGGTCGACCCTGGCCGTGATGCTGCACGGCGCGCCGTTCCACCTGGGCAGCGCGGCGGCCGGCGCATTCGGCCTGGCCGGTGCCGCTGGCGCGCTCGCCGCACCGCTGGCGGGCCGCCTCGCAGACCGCAAGGGCCCGGAGCTCGTCACCCGCCTGGGCATCGCGCTGACCGCGATCTCGTTCGCCGGGATGCTGCTCTCGCCGCTGCTCGCACCGCACGCACGGCTGTGGCTGATTGGCGCCAGCGCGCTGGGCTTCGACCTTGGTGTGCAAGTGACGCTGGTCGCGCACCAGACCATCGTCTACGGCATCGAGCCTGGCGCCCGCAGCCGCCTCAATGCGGTGCTGTTTGTCGGCATGTTCGTGGGGATGGCGGCCGGCGCCGCGCTGGGCAGCGTGCTGCTGGCGCGCTGGGGCTGGATGGCGGTGACGCTGTTGTCGACCGCGACGGCCATCGGGGCGCTGGTGGTGCGGATGTGGCCGGGCGCACGGCTGGCCCGGTGATGGCATCCGTGGCTTGACGGCTTTCCTGCCGGAGCTGAAAGGAGCCCCGCCAGCCTGGGAAAGGGCGTGGCGGGGCGAAGGTACGGTGCTAGGGGCCAGTCACGTACAGGCCGAGTGTCCGGCCGGGAGCGGCCGGCGAATGTCTGGCGCCGCACACATGAACCGCCATTCTCAAGACGCGGCGCGCGCTTCGGCGGCCAGCGGGGCGGCCTGGGGGCTGCCTGCCTGGTTCGCCGCATGCTGCGCCGAAGCCGAGCGCCGATGATCGATCAGCAACACCGCAATCATCGCGATCACCGCCGGAATGGCGATGGCCACGAAATTTTGCTGCAGCGGCAGCGACATGCCCACCAGCGCGCCGATCACGATCGGCGCCAGGATGGCCCCGCTGCGCCCGATGCCCGACGCCCAGCCGATGCCGGTCGCGCGGACCGCCATCGGATAGAACTGCCCCGCATAGGCGTAGGTGACGATCTGCGTGCCGATGGTCGACGCGCCGGCCAGCGCCACCAGCACGAACAGCAGCGCGGTGGGCACCGGATAGCCCAGCAGCGTGATCGATACCGCGGCCAGGGCGTACATGCCCACCAGCACGTACTTGATATTGAAACGGTCCGCCAGCCAGCCACCGCCGATGGCGCCGAGCATGGCGCCGAAGTTCAGCACCAGCACGAAGGTGAGCGCCGAGCCCAGGCTATAGCCTGCGCCGGCCATCATCTTGGCCAGCCAGGAGCTGAGCGCGTAGACCATGAACAAGCACATGAAGAACGCCACCCAGAACATCACCGTGGAAAAGCCGCGTCCGTCCTGGAACAGCTTGCCGATGGGCGCGTCGCCCGCTTTGTCGCCGGCGGGCAGCGCGAACCGGTCGCCGGGCTGGGGCTGGTAGCCTGGCTCCAGGCGCGAGGCGACGTGCTTGAGTGCGTCGATCTGGCCCGATCTGATCAGGAAGGGCATCGACTCCGGCATGGATTTCAGGATGACCGGGATCAGCAGTGCCGGCAGGCTGGCGGCGAGGAAGACCGATTGCCACCCGTAGCTCTCAATCATGCCTTTGCCCAGCAGCGCGGCCAGCATGCCGCCCACCGAGTAGCCGCTGAACATCAGCGTGACCATGGTCCCGCGAATCTTGCGCGGGGAGTATTCGGTCATCTGCGCCACCACGTTCGGCATGACGCCGCCGATGCCCAGGCCGGCCAGGAAGCGCGTCACGCTGAACGTCACCGGATCGCTGGTGAAGCCGGCCGCCGCGGTGAAGACGCTGAACAGCAGGATGCAGATGGCGATGGCGCGGCGCCGCCCGATGCGGTCGGCCACGGTGCCCATGAAGATGGCGCCGAACATCATGCCGAACAGCGCGGCGCTGACCATGAAGCCGGCGCTGGTGGCGTCCACGCCCATGCCCTTCATGATCGACGGCAGCGCGATGCCGACCACGGCCAGGTCATAGCCGTCGAAGATGATGATGAGGGCGCACCAGAGGAGGATTTGGGCGTGGAAGCGGTTGAAGCGGGCTTCGTCGGCTAGTTTGTGGATGTCGATGTGGGGCATGGGGTGTCTCCTTTTGGGTTTTGGGTGTTTTTTTGTTTGGGGTTGGGACTAACTGCAAAGTCAAAGGCAGTTTCACCACCCCTGCGGGGCGGCGACCTACTTTCTTGTCTTGCCAAGAAAGTAGGCAAAGAAGGCGCGCCGGATGGGGCGACACCCCCTCGTCGTCAGCCAAAAAGAGCGGCCGGGGGCCAAACTCACATCGCCTTAAGGCGATGCTCAGACATGGCCCCCTCTTTTCCGCTCTTTTTGGCTGCCAACGAGGCGCCCCATACGGCCTGGTACACCTTGACGGCTCGCTTCGCATCGCTTGGGGGGCTCGCTTCGCGTCGCTCATTTTTTGGCGGTTGGCCCCCCGCGCTTGCGGGAGAGGGCGGGCGCTTGTTATGCCGTTGGGCGCTGGCGTGCTCCCGCTTTGTTTCTCATGCCGGTGCGCCTTCCATCTCCCGCAGCCTGAACCGCTGTATCTTCCCTGTGGCTGTCTTCGGCAGCGCGCCCATGAACTCGATGACGCGCGGGTATTTGTAGGGTGCGAGCCGTTCCTTGACGAAGGCTTTCAGCTCTGTCTCGCTGACCTGCGCGCCGGGTTTGAGCACCACGAAGGCCTTGGTCTTGGTGAGGCCGGCCGGGTCGGGGACGCCGATCACCGCGGCTTCGAGCACTGCGGGGTGCTGGGCCAGCGTGGCTTCCACCTCGAACGGGGAGACATAGATGCCGCTGACCTTGAGCATGTCGTCGCTGCGCCCGGCGTAGCTGTAGCTGCCGTCGGCGTTGCGCGCGTATTTGTCGCCGCTCTTGGTCCAGCCGCCGCGAAAGGTCTCGCGCGATTTCTCCCGGTTGCCCCAGTACATCAGCGCTGCGCTTGGCCCCTGGATATAGAGGTCGCCCACATCGCCGTCGGGCACGGCGTGGCCGTCTTCGTCGCGCAGTTCCACCGCATAGCCCGGCACCGGCCAGCCCGTGGTGCCGTAGCGAACCTGCCCGGGGCGGTTGGACAGGAAGATATGCAGCATCTCGGTCGAACCGATGCCGTCGATGATTTCGCAGCCGAAATGCGCGGTGAAACGCTCGCCCAGGTCGGCGGGCAAGGCCTCGCCGGCGGAGGAGCACAGGCGCAGCGAGACCTGCTCGCGCGTGGGCAGCCCGGGCGCGGCGAGCATGCCCGCGTAGCCGGTCGGCGCGCCAAAGAACACGGTCGGCTGATAGTCCAGCCAGCGCCTGAACGTGGCCTCGGGGGTTGGCCGCTCGGCCATCAGCACGACGGTGGCGCCCACGCTCAGCGGGAAGGTCAGGGCATTGCCGAGCCCATAGGCAAAGTAGAGCTTGGCGGCCGAGAAGCAGATGTCGGCCTCGCCCAGCGACAGCACGGGCTTGGCATAGAGCTCGGCGGTCCAGTACGGGTTGCCCTGACTGTGCAGCACGCCCTTGGGGCGTCCGGTGGAGCCTGACGAATAGAGCCAGAAGCCGGGATCGTCGGGGCTGGTGCTGGCCGGCGCCGCTAGCGGTGCGGTGCGGTCGATCCACCCATCGAGGGCGATCATGCCATCGGGCAATGGACCGGCGGGCTGCGAGACGATTACGGTCCCGGCTTCGTGGCCGCCCTGGGCCATGGCCTGCTGCAGCACGGGCAGCAGCGCGCCCGATACCAGCACGGCCTGCGCGCGGCTGTGCTGCAGCATATAGGCGTAGTCGTCGGCGGTGAGCAGGGTGTTGACCGCCACCGGCACGATGCCGGCATACATCGCGCCGAGGAAGCACACCGGCCAGTCGTTGCCATCGTGCATCAGCAGCAGCACGCGTTCTTCGCGATGGATGCCGCTGGCCTGCAGCGCGGCGGCAACACGGCGGATGCGCTCGGCCAGTTCGCCGTAGCTCATCGCGCCGTGGTCGTCGATGTAAGCGGTCTTGCCGGGGCGCCGCGCGTTGCACGCGATCAGGTGCTGGGCGAAGTTGAACGGCGTGCCGGGTGGCTGGACTTGTGGTTCGGCTGTCATGCTTGTCTCCCCCTGTCGATGGATCGATGGATCGATGTTTTGTCGGGTTTGCCGTGGCGGTGCGGGTGGCGCTGGTGGTGCCTTAAAGCTGTGCCAGCACGCTGGTGCTTGCCTGCACGGCACTGCGCCGGTGATAGAAATTCAGCGCGCGCAAGCCGCCCAGCTCTTCGCCGCCGCCTGCGCGGCCCGGGCCGCCGTGCAGCGATTGCGGCATGACGTTGCCGTGGCCGGTATGCAGCTGGGCAACATCGGGTGAGATCACGTGGACGCGGCCATGGCTGTCGGCCAGTTCCACGGCGGCTTTGGCCAGCGCATCGGCATCGCTGCCGTAGAGCGATGCCACCAGCGAGCCCTGGCCCCGGCGCACGAGCGCCAGTGCGTCGGCGTTATCGCGGTAGGGCACCAGCGTGGCCACGGGGCCGAACACCTCGGTGTCGTGCACGCGATCGGCCGCGTGCGCATCACGCGCACCTAGCAACGTGGGCCCGACGCAGCAGGCCACGGCCGGATCGGCATCGACCAGCGCGTGCGTCGCGCCGTCGTGCAGCACCTCGGCCTGCGCTTGCAGGTAACCCAGCCCTTCGCGCACCGAGGCGAGTTGCGCCCGGCTGACCAGCGCGCCCATGCGCACCGCTTCGTGGCGGGGATTGCCCACGGTGACCCTGGCCAGCCGCGCGCCGATGGCGTCTGCGGCAGCGCCATACAGCGCCTCGGGCACGAAGATGCGGCGGATGGCCGTGCATTTCTGCCCGGACTTGACCGTCATCTCCCGCGCGGCTTCCTTGGCCAGCAGGTCGAACGCTTCGCTGCCGGCGGCTTCGCCGGGCAGCAGCAGGGCCGAATTGACGCTGTCGGCCTCGATATTGACGCGCACCGAGCGCTGCGTCACCGCCGCATGCGAGCGGATCAGCGCGGCGGTCTGGGCCGAGCCGGTGAAGGAGACCACATCGAACGGCTGCAACTGGTCCAGCAATCCGGCCGCGCTGCCGCACACCACCGACAGCGCGCCGGGCGGCAACACGCCAGCGTCCACCACGTCCCTGACCATGCGCTGGGTCAGCCAGGCGGTGGCCGTCGCGGGCTTGACGATCACGGGCACGCCCGCCAGCAGTGCGGGTGCTGCCTTCTCCCACAAGCCCCAGCTCGGGAAGTTGAAGGCGTTGATCAATAGCGCCACGCCGCGCGTGGGCACCAGCACGTGCTGCGACTGGAACAGCGGGTCCTTGCCGAGCCGCGCGGCATCGCCGTCGATGAGGTAGCGTCGCTCTCCCAGCGCGTCGCCGAGCTTGGCATAGGTGCCAAGCGTGAAGATGCCGCCATCGATATCCACGGCGGAATCGTTGTGCACGGTGCCGCTGTTGGCGGTGGCGATCTCGTAATAGGCATCGCGGTTGGTCTGCAGGATCTTGACGATGGCGGCCAGCATGGCGGCGCGCTCGCGGTAGGTCATGGCGCGCAACGCGGCGCCGCCTTGCTCGCGCGCAAAGGCGAAGCCGGCGGCAAGGTCGAGCCCGGTGGCGTCCACGCGTACCAGCGCATCGCCCAGTACGGGGTCGGACAGCGTCGCGCCGGCACCGGAGCCGGCTTGCCAGCGGCCGCCAAGATAGTTGGAAAGCAGTTCGGTCATGAAGGAAATCTCAGCGGGTGAAGTCGATGCGGCCGTCGGGCAGCAGGTAAAGGACGAGCGCGCGGCCGTGGCTGACGGTGGGCCGGTGTGCGCTGCCCGGCGGGCAGACCAGCCAGCCGGCGGGGCGGCCGTCGAACTCGGCGGTGGCGTCGATCGGCACGATCAGGTCGATCTCGCCATTGGGGTGGGTGTGATGCGGCCCGGCGATGTCCCGCATGTCGACCACGTCGACGGAAAACCCGTGCAGGTCCTCGGCCGGCTTGAAGATGCGGCCATAGCGGATGCCGCCGCCCTCGCGGTCGCACAGCCAGCCCTCGGCCACGCCGGCCAGGCAGGCGGCCTTGAGTTCGCTGTAAGTGGTGCTGCCTGCGCCATGCTCGGCATTCAGCCAGGTATCCAGGGCGGCATCGAGTGGGCGGCCGGCAATGCGGGCCGTGAGCCGCGCGATCTGCTCGCGGAATTCGGTGGGGGACATGGAAGGGGCTCCGTTAGACTCAGGCGGGTTGCATACCCGCGCTTCATGCATTATTGTGCATGTGTGAAACATAGAGCCACCAAGAAATCATGTCAAGCACTATATTGCATGTTCCCGGGTTAACGCGGGAGTCCGCTGACGAGCATGAGGCCGATGCCGCGCCAGGCAACGGTAGCGCCGCAGAGGCCGGCGGGCTTGAAAAAAACGCCTTTCTCGCCGCCCTGGGCGAGCGTGTGCGTGAGCTCCGCTCGCGCCGGGGGCTGACCCGCAAGGCCACGGCGGTGGCCGCCGGGGTTTCGGAGCGGCATCTCGCCAACCTGGAATATGGCAGTGGCAATGCTTCCATCCTGGTGCTGCTGCAGATCGCCTCGGCGCTGCACTGCTCGCTGGCCGAACTGCTTGGCGATGTGTCCACCTCATCGCCGGAATGGCTGCTGATTCGGGAGCTTCTGGAACACCGCGACGAAGGCACGCTGCGCCGCGTGCGCATTGCGGTCGGCGAGATGCTCGGCACCGGCGGCGGCAACGCCGCGCGCAGCCCGCGCGTGGCACTGATCGGGCTGCGCGGCGCCGGCAAGTCCACGCTGGGCGGCATGCTGGCCGAGGACCTGGGCTTTCCCTTTGTGGAGCTCAGCCGCGAGATCGAGAAGTTCGCCGGCTGCAGCATCTCGGAAATCCAGGGCCTGTATGGCATGAACGCCTACCGCCGCTATGAGCGGCGCGCGCTGGAGGAAGCCATCCAGATCTATCCCGAGGCGGTGATCGCCACGCCCGGCGGCCTTGTGTCCGACCCCGCCACCTTCAACCTGCTGCTGGCCCATTGCACCACGGTGTGGCTGCAGGCAAGCCCGGAAGATCACATGAACCGCGTGCGCGCCCAGGGCGACTTCCGCCCGATGGCCGCCAGCAAGGAGGCCATGGAAGACCTGCGCCATATCCTGGCTGGCCGCGCGGCCTTCTATTCCAAGGCGGAGTTCAGCGTCGACACCAGCGCCGAGCCGCTGGAACCCACCTTCCTGGCGCTGCGCGAGCGCGTGCGCTACGCACTGCAACTTCCGCTCTGACGCCTCGATGGGTAGATGCACAATATTGCTTGACTGGCTGTTTGTGTATGAACTATAGTTCTTTCACAAACACACAACCCATGCACTATTGTGCTTCATTGCTGAGGAGACACAGCCATGACTACCGCCCCCCGCGTCGAATACCAGACGGATCCGTCCCAGTACAAGCACCTCAAGCTGACCTTCGACGGCCCCATCGCCACGCTGGCGGTAGACATCGATGAGAACGCCGGCCTGCGTCCCGGCTACAAGCTCAAGCTCAACAGCTATGACCTCGGCGTGGACATCGAGCTCAACGATGCGGTCAACCGCATCCGCTTCGAGCATCCCGAGGTGCGTACCGTGGTGGTCACCAGCGGCAAGGACAAGGTGTTCTGCTCCGGCGCCAATATCTTCATGCTGGGCGTCTCCAGCCATTCCTGGAAAGTGAACTTCTGCAAGTTCACCAACGAGACGCGCAACGGGCTGGAGGATTCGTCCAAGCACAGCGGCCTGAAGTTCCTCGCCGCGGTCAACGGCGCATGCGCTGGCGGCGGCTACGAGCTGGCGCTCGCCTGCGACGAAATCATCCTGGTCGATGACCGCTCCTCCGCCGTGAGCCTGCCCGAAGTGCCGCTGCTTGGTGTGCTGCCGGGCACCGGCGGCCTGACCCGCGTGACCGACAAGCGCCACGTGCGCCACGACCTTGCGGATATCTTCTGCACCACCACCGAAGGCGTGCGCGGCCAGCGCGCCAAGGACTGGCGCCTGGTGGACGACATCGCCAAGCCTGCCGTCTTTGCGCAAAAAGTGCAGGAGCGCGCCCAGGCCCTGGCTGCGCTGAGCGACCGCCCGGCCAACGCCAGCGGCGTGGCGCTGACCCCGCTTGCGCGCACGCTGGAGACCGACGCACTGCGCTACACCTATGTCACCGTGGAGATCGACCGCGTGGGCCGCAAGGCTACCTTCACCGTGAAGGGCCCATCCGCCACGCAGCCGACGAGCGTTGCCGCCATCGCCGAGGCCGGCGCCGCCTGGTACCCGCTGCAACTGGCGCGCGAACTCGAAGACGCCATCCTGTCGATGCGCACCAACGAACTGGATATCGGCACCTGGCTGATCAAGACCGAAGGCGACGCCGCCAACGTGCTGGCGATGGACGCCACGTTGCTCGCCAACCAGGATCACTGGCTGGTGCGCGAAACCATCGGCCTGCTGCGCCGCACGTTCTCCCGCCTGGATGTGTCCTCGCGCAGCCTGTTCGCGCTGATCGAGCCGGGCTCGTGCTTTGCCGGCACCTTCCTGGAGCTGGCGCTGGCGTGCGACCGCAGCTACCACCTGGCGCTGCCGGACGACGAGGCGCGCGCGCCCAGGATCACCGTGGCCGAAACCAATTTCGGGCTGTACCCGATGGTGACGGGTCAGAGCCGCCTGGGACGGCGCTTTTACGACGAGCAGCCGGCGCTGGACGCGGTGCGTGCCAAGGCCGGCCAGCCGCTGGACGCCGACGCCGCATTCGCGGTGGGCCTGGTGACCGCCAACCCCGACGACATCGACTGGACCGATGAAGTGCGCATCGCGCTGGAAGAGCGCGCGGCCATGTCGCCGGATGCGCTCACCGGCATGGAAGCCAACCTGCGCTTCAACGGCCAGGAAAACATGTTCACCCGCATCTTCGGGCGGCTCACCGCCTGGCAGAACTGGATTTTCCAGCGCCCCAACGCGGTGGGCGAGAAGGGCGCGCTCAAGGTCTACGGCAAGGGCGACAAGGCCGCGTTCGACTGGAACCGCGTCTGACCTGACACCGCCGATATCGCACCCGAACCCGAACCCGAACCCGAACCCGAACCCGAAGCCGAACCCGCACACGCCGCAGCCAACGCATAGCCAGCCCGGAGACCATGATGTCCAGCATCAACTACAGCGACAAGATCCCCAATAACGTCAACCTCAGCGAAGACCGCACGCTACAGCGCGCGCTCGAGCAATGGCAGCCCAACTACCTGAGCTGGTGGAACGACATGGGGCCGGACGGCTCGCAGGATTTCGATATCTACCTGCGCACCGCCATCAGCGTCGACCCGCAGGGCTGGGCGCACTTTGGCCACGTGAAGATGCCGGACTACCGCTGGGGCATTTTCCTGAACCCCGCCGAGGCCAACCGCAAGATCCACTTTGGCGACCACAAGGGTGAAGACGCCTGGCAGGACGTGCCCGGCGAATACCGCGCCAACCTGCGCCGCATCATCGTCACGCAGGGCGATACCGAGCCCGCATCGGTGGAACAGCAGCGCCACCTCGGCCTGACCGCGCCGAGCATGTACGACCTGCGCAACCTGTTCCAGGTCAACGTGGAAGAAGGCCGCCACCTGTGGGCCATGGTCTACCTGCTGCACAAGTACTTCGGCCGCGACGGCCGCGAAGAAGGCGAAGCGCTGCTGGAGCGCCGCAGCGGCCAGCAAGACAACCCACGCATCCTGCAGGCGTTCAACGAGCAGACGCCGGACTGGTTGTCGTTCTTCATGTTCACCTATTTCACCGACCGCGACGGCAAGTTCCAGTTGTGCGCGCTGGCCGAGAGCTCCTTCGATCCGCTCGCCCGCACCACCAAGTTCATGCTGACGGAGGAAGCGCACCACATGTTCGTTGGCGAGAGCGGCGTCTCGCGTGTGATCCAGCGCACCTGCCAGGTGATGAACGAACTCAAGACCGACGACCCGGCCCGCTTGCGCGCCGCCGGCGTGATCGACCTGCCGACCATCCAGCGCTACCTGAATTTCCACTACAGCGTGACCATCGACCTGTTCGGCGCGGATGAGTCGAGCAACGCCGCGACTTTCTACAGCACCGGCCTCAAGGGCCGCTACGAAGAAGGCAAGCGCGCCGACGACCACGTGCTCAAGGGCCAGACCTACAAGGTCCTGCAGGCCAGCGGCGGCCAGCTGATCGAGAAGGAAGTGCCGATGCTCAACGCGCTCAACGAAGTGCTGCGAGACGACTACATCAAGGACAGCGTGGCCGGCGTGGAGCGCTGGAACCGCGTGATCGACAAGGCTGGCATTCCTGTGCGCCTGAAGGTCCCGCACAAAGCCTTCCACCGCAATATCGGCGCGCTCTCCGGCGTGAAGATCTCGCCGGATGGCCGCGTGATTTCGGACGCGGAATGGAAAGCCAATGTCGACCAGTGGCTGCCCAGCGAGACCGACCGCGCCTATGTGGCCAGCCTGATGGGCCGCGTGGTCGAGCCCGGCAAGTTTGCCGGCTGGATTGCGCCGCCGGTCATGGGCATCAACCGCCAGCCGGTGGATTTCGAATACGTGCGCTTCAACTGAGCGCGGCGAGTCGAAAGCCGAAAATCGAAAATCAAAAATCGCAAGAAGGCAGGGGCCCGGTGGGCGCCTGCGGCAAAAGGCCCCGGCCACAGGGGTCGCATCACCCCCGGAGTTCGCCATGGACATGTCCGACATCCAGGTCATCAGGCAGCACCTGATCGACCCCGAGATCTGCATCCGCTGCAATACCTGCGAGGCTACCTGCCCGGTCGCGGCCATCACCCACGATGCGCGCAACTATGTGGTCGACGCGGACAAGTGCAACGGCTGCATGGCCTGCATCTCGCCATGCCCGACCGGCTCGATCGACAACTGGCGCACCATGCCGCGCGCGATGGCCTACGGCATCGTGGAGCAGTTTGGCTGGGACACGTTGCCTGACGAACTCTCGTCCGAGCAGCTTGCCGCGCAAGGCGTGGCGGCGGATGCCGAGCCGGTTCTCGAATCCGCGCCGGCGTCATCGCTGGCGGCCGTCACCGGCGAAGACGGTTTCAACAGCGCCCAGTACGGCGCCACCGTGCCGCCGTGGTCGGCCGCCCACGCCTATACCAACCTCTATGGCGCCAAGGCCGCGGCCCGTTCCGTGACGGCCACCGTGGTTGGCAATGCGCGCGTCACCGAGGTCGGGCGCGACTACGATACGCACCATATCGTGCTGGACTTCGGCAGCGCACCGTTTCCGGTGCTGGAAGGCCAATCGATCGGCATCGTGCCGCCGGGCGTGGATGCCAGCGGCCGCCAGCACCATGCGCGCCAGTACTCGCTGGCCAGCCCGCGCAATGGCGAGCGGCCGGGCTACAACAATATCTCGCTGACCATCAAGCGCGTGCTGGAAGACCACCAAGGCAACCCGGTGCGCGGCGTGGCGTCGAACTATATGTGCGACCTGCAGGTGGGCGACAAGGTGGACGTGATCGGGCCATTTGGCGCGAGTTTCCTGATGCCCAACCATCCGCGCTCCCATATCGTGATGATCTGCACGGGCACCGGCAGCGCGCCGATGCGCGCGATGACGGAATGGCGCCGGCGGCTGCGCAAGTCCGGCAAGTTCGAGGGCGGCAAGCTGATGCTGTTTTTCGGTGCGCGCACGCAGGAGGAGCTGCCCTACTTCGGCCCGCTGCAAAGCCTGCCCAAGGACTTCATCGATATCAACTTCGCGTTTTCGCGCACCCCGGGGCAGCCCAAGCGCTATGTGCAGGACGTGATGCGCGAGCGCGCCGCCGACCTCGGGCCGTTGCTGGCGGACCCGAATACCTGCTTCTACGTCTGCGGGCTGAAGAGCATGGAGGAGGGCGTGGTGCTGGCCTTGCGGGACGTGGCGCAGCAGGCGGGCTTGTCGTGGGACGCGGTGGGCGCCGCGCTCAAGAAGGAGGGGCGGCTGCACCTGGAGACGTACTGATTCCCTGAAGATGCGTGCCGCGCCCCCGAGCCCTGGCACGGGCCCGATCCGGTCACGCCGCCAGCTTGCTCAGGCTTTCCACCGTCTTGATGCAGGCTTGCGCCGCCTCGCGGCCCTTCACGACGAAGTGCTCGCTGAAGAATTTGCGGTGGTCTTCGTGATCGTGAAAGCTCTTCGGCGTCAGCACAGCGGAAAGCACCGGCACCTGCGTATCGAGCTGCACGCGCATCAGGCCGCCGATGACGGCATCCGCGACAAACTCGTGGCGGTAGATGCCGCCATCGACGACAAAGCCCGACGCCACGATCGCCGCATAGCGACCGGTGTCCGCCAGCTTGCGTGCATGCAACGGGATCTCGAACGCGCCAGGCACTTCGATGACATCCACCGCCTCGCGCGCTACGCCGCGCGCGGCCATTTCAGCGAGGAAGGCGTCGCGCGCCTGATGAACGATATCCGCATGCCATTGCGCGTGGATAAACGCAAAGCGCCAGGCCGGATTGACGGGAGCGGTGTCCTGAATGTCGCGGTGGTCGCGCTGGACAGGAGAAACTAACTGATTCATGGTCTTCTGCAGAAGAGTGGGTTACCAGAATCAGGGCGCACGAGTTTAGTCCCCCGGCGCCGGGAGACGGGGCGGGGAACAGAAACATCGCGCTCTCTTTCATCCGGACTATGACCGTCGGCTTCGGAGTTGCACCGAATCTGCTGACCCCGGCTCTCGCAGACTTCGAGGAGAACCGGGCGCTCGCGGGCTTATGCGAAAAAATCGCCATCACCGCCGGTGGGGACTTTCACCCCGCCCTGAGAACGCTGATGCAGGCGCAAAGCCTGCAGCGCAGCCATGATACACCGTGATGCGATTGTGAGTTCGGCGTGGCTCGGGCCGGTCGTTTGGCCGCCTGCGCGGGGATGTGCCCGGCGGCCCGGGTGGTCATCGTTTATCTCAGGGCTGTTCGTTAACGATGCGCGGGCTTGCGGCAGGCATCGATTTGCGATTGCGGCGCGTTTTCACGTCCTGCCACCAGCGATCCGCGTTGTGCGCTTGCTGGATGCTGACAGCCTCGCCCATGCGCGGGGTGCTGACCGGAACGCCGCGCGCAGCGGCCAGCGCGATGATGCGGTCGAAGGGCTCGTGCCAGGCGTGCATGGCCAGGTCGAAGGTGCCGTTGTGAATCGGCAGCAGGCAATGGCCATTCAGGTCGACATGCGCCTGCAGGGTCTGCTCAGGCTGCATGTGCACGGCGGGCCAGTTCACGTCGTAAGCGCCGGTTTCCATCAGTGTGAGATCAAATGGGCCATAGCGCTCGCCGATACGCTTGAAGCCGTCGAAGTAGCCCGTGTCGCCACTGAAGAACACGCGCAGATCAGTGTGCAGGATCACCCACGACGCCCACAGCGTACGGTTGCCGTCAAACGGCGTTCGCCCGGAAAAATGCTGCGCCGGTGTCGCGACAAAACGCACGCCCTCCACCTCGGTGGTTTGCCACCAGTCGAGCTGTCTCACCTTGCCCGCGTGGATCCCCCAGTCGATCAGGCGATCCCCCACGCCGAGCGGCGTCAGGAAATGCTCGGCCTTGTCCGCCAGTGCCATGATGGCCGCGCGGTCCAGGTGATCGTAGTGATCGTGCGAGAGGATCACTGCCTTGATGGGCGGCAAGGCGTCGATGCCAATTGGCGGTTGATGGAAACGCTGCGGACCAGCCCACTGCACCGGCGAAGCGCGCTCGCTAAAGACCGGATCCGTGATCCAGAAAGCGTTGCCTAGTTTCAGCAGCACGGTGGAATGCCCAAGCCGAAACACCGTGTTGTCTGGCGCGGCGAGCAGGTCAGCCTGCGTCAACGCTTGCACCGGAACCGGGCCGGCGGGCTGGGTGTCAGCAGGCTTGTCGAAGAGAAAGCGCCAGGCGATGCCGAGGGTCTTGAGCAAGCCGCCCTTGGGCGGCCCGGCCAGGGCGCGAGCCTGGCTCGCGCGCGATTCCGGCGACTGGGTGTAGCTCTGGCGGCTGACGGAGCGGGGCGAGCAATTGGTCATGATGGCATTCAGGATCCAGAGTGGGAGGCAGGGCAAGCGGCGGGGGCCGTTCCATCCATCTTCGATTTGCTAAAAATGCACTGCACAGTGTAGTTTCCATTTTCAAGAAAGTAAACTTGCCGGTGTAAAATTACCCGTTTCCCCAACCCCAAGGCCCCCCAGGAACGCCATGCCCCCAGCCCAACGCCTGACGGATCGCAAACGCGAAGCCATCATTCAGGCCGCCATCGCCGAGTTCCGCGACAACGGCTTCGAAGTCACCAGCATGGACAAGGTCGCCGCCCGGGCAGCGGTTTCCAAGCGCACGGTGTACAACCACTTCGCCAGCAAGGACGAACTGTTTGCCGAGATACTTTCCCAGTTATGGGAGAGCAGCCAGGGCGAACTTGACATGGCTTACGCGAGTGACCAGCCGGTGGATGCGCAGTTGCGCGAGTTGGTGCGCCTGAAGATGAACATGCTCAACAACGCCAGTTTCATGGACCTGGCTCGCGTTGCCATCGCCGAGACCATCCACTCGCCGGAGCGGGCGAGGGAAATGGTCGCCAGGCTGGGTGAACGGGAGGAGGGCATCCATGTCTGGATACGCGCAGCGCAGGCCGACGGCAAGCTGAAAGCGGCGGATCCCGCCTTTGCCGCTTGTCAGCTGCAGGCGCTGATCAAGGCGTTTGCCTTCTGGCCGCAGATCACCATGGGACAGCCCCCGCTGGATGCGGCGATGCAGCGGCAGGTGGTGGATTCGGCGGTTGCGATGTTTCTTGCGCGGTATGGGGTGTAAAGGGGCGAGAGAGGGCTGAAGTGTCTGAAATGGCCGAGGCGCCCTGCCTGCGCTTGGCATCGCCAGTTCATCCGGCCACCGGATTCGCGATGATGCCACTGCCGCCGTTCGACCTCTTGCAGACCCGGCGGCAGCTTTCAAGGTAAATGGCTCTCCACGTGCTCATATTGGCCAGCCGGTGCTTGGTTGTTCCGGACGTTCGGCGCCGCACATAGCGAGCTCGCGTCCGCTTACGCGCTCAGCTTCCTGTGAAGCCGAATCAACTAAGCTGATGGTGGAACAACGACGCCTCGTGAAGGAGGATCCACTTGCGCAATCCATTTGGCGCCATCCTGCACTCGTGGGCCCAACATGCGAGCCGGCTGGCATCGGTAACTGCGGCCTTGGCTTTCGCCGTGGGCGCACCTGGAACCGATGCCCAGGAGAATCCTCCGCCCGTCATGGACGGAACATACCTTTATGCGGCAGTGCCGGGCGTCGGCAACCATTTCGAGAAGGGTGGCGACGGGATAGTCGTGTTCGATGTTGACCATGGATTTAAGTTCGTCAAGCGCATCTCGCTGCCGACCCTGCGAAACCGGCCGCCGGAGCTCGCCAAGGGCATTGTCGCAAGCGCGGCAACGCGGATGCTCTATGTCGCCCAGACCAACCGGTTGGTCGCACTTGATCTTGAAACCGACAAGCTGTTGTGGATGCAGGCATATGACGGCTGGTGTTGCGACCGACCAGACATTTCTCCAGACAGCCAGATTCTCTATGTGCCCGCTCTGGATCATCCCGCCTGGAATGTCGTCAGCGCGCTAAACGGTCAACTGATCGCTGTGATTCCAGCCGCGGCGCGCAGCCACAATACGGTTTTCTCCCCGCGAGGCGATCGCGTCTATCTGGTGCCGGAGAGCCCGATCATCTACGTCGCCGACGCGAGACGCGCTCAAATTGTCAGCGAGATCGGCCCGTTCAGCGCGCGCGTCCGACCGATCGTGGTCAATGGCGCGGAGACCCTCGTTTTCGCCAGCGTGAACGGCCTGCTCGGCGTCGCGGTCGGCGATCTCAGAACCGGTAAGGTCATTGCAGAAGTGAGGGCCCCGAGCCAGTTCCCATGTCTTACAGATCATCACGATCACAAGGGCGCGTGCACGCATGGCGTGGCGCTCACGCCGGACGAACGGGAGGTATGGGTCGCCGACGTGAACCCCTTCGTGCATGTCTTCGACGCGAAGAGCATGCCACCCAGATACGAGAGGTCCATCGCCACGAGGACCTCCGTCGGTTGGCTCAGTTGCAGTATCGACGGAAAACGAATGTACCCGTCAAGCGGCGACGTAATCGATATCGCCAGCAAGCAAATCATCGCTCGCCTGACTGACGAAAGCGGGCGGGCGCTCGAGACCGAGAAGCTCCTGGAAGTCAAGTTCGCGAATGGAAAGCTTGTCGCCGTTGGCGATCAATGGTGCAACGGCAGGGTCGGCAGGCCGCAGAGGTGATGCCCGTGCAATAGGGCGCCGCGTTTGCCAAGGTGAAGGGGACACTCGAGCGTCCCCTTCTTGGCGAGAGTCACCGTCAGCTACTGTTAAGGGTTGTCGCCGGGCACGCCGGTCGCCTTCGATCCGTTAGGGCCTGAGACGGGGCGTTCTCTGCCTGCGGTCCCGTTAGGTCGTCATCTCAACCTTGTTTGTCGCAGCTCAGATCTCTTTTGTCACCGCACACATCCCCCTTCCATCCCGCCAACCCTGTCCTATAATGATTGACTCCACAATCATTGATGGAACAACAAAATGATTTCGCATCCTCACGAGGCGCATAGCAGCGGGCAGGTGCTGCCATTCCGCGAGTCCCTGCTGGCCATGCTGGGCATCGCGTTCGTGGTGATGTTGGTCGCACTTGACCAGACCGTGGTCGGCACTGCGCTGCCGACCGTGGTGGCGGAGTTGCAGGGGTTCGAGTACTACGCCTGGGTGGCGACGGCCTATCTGCTGATGTCGGTGATCACGGTGCCGATCTTCGGGCGGCTTGGCGATTACTACGGGCGAAAGCCCTTCGTGATGGTGTCCATCGTCGTGTTCACGCTGGCTTCCGCGCTGTGCGGCATGGCAACGAGCATGCCGTTCCTGGTGCTTGCGCGCGGCTTGCAGGGCATTGGCGGTGGCATGTTGGTGGGCACTGCCTTTGCCTGTATCCCTGACCTGTTCCCCGATTCGCATGTGCGCTTGCGCTGGCAGGTGATGATGAGCGCCGCGTTCGGCATTGCCAACGCGGTGGGGCCGTCGCTTGGCGGCGTGCTGACCGAGGCCTATGGCTGGCGCTCGGTGTTCTATGTGAACTTGCCGGTGGGCTTGCTGGGATTGTGGTTTGCCTGGCGTTACCTGCCGCACTTGCGCCAGCAGGCCAATACCGGCGCGATCAAGGTGGATTGGCTCGGCGCAGCGTTGATCGGCGTTGGGCTGGGTGGCTTGCAGTTGTGCGTGGAGCTGATGCCCGAGCGTGGGTTCGGGCTGGTCACCGGTGGCTTGCTGGTGATGTCGGTGTGTGCCTTGGTTGGGTTATGGCAATGGGAGCGCCGCACGCCGAACCCGATCCTGCCGCTCGAGATGTTCCGCAATCCCGGGCTGGCGCCATTGTTCCTGCTGGCCGTGTTCGTCGGCTTCGCGATGTTCTCGTTGCTGCTGTACGCGCCGCTGCTGTTCCAGGGGGGCTTTGGCTACTCGCCGAAGGAGGCGGGCGTGCTGGTGACCCCGCTGGTGGTGTGCATCACGGTGGGCAGTATCATCAATGGGCGCATCATCACCCGCATCCGCCAGCCTAACAATATGCTGTATGCGGGATTCGGCATGCTGGCGCTGGCTTGCCTTGGGCTGTCCCAGGCGACGCGCGGGATGTCGCACCATTTGTTGCTGGGCATGATGCTGCTATGTGGCTTCGGGCTCGGCTTCATCATGCCCAACCTGACGGTGTTCGCGCAGCAGACCGCGGGCCGCGAGCATCTGGGCATTGCCACGGCGATGCTGCAGTCGCTGCGCATGGTCGGCGGCATGATCGGTACCGCCGTGGTGGGCACGTTGGTCACGCGCAGTTACCTCAGTGGCGTGCACGATGCGCTGCAGAGCGCTGGTGCCGGGCAGTGGCAGGCGCGCATGGCGGATCCGCAGATCCTGATCGACCGTGCGGCGCAGGCACGCCTGCTGTCGCAGCTGGAGGCGGCCGGGCACAATGGCGCCCTGTTGCTGGAGCAGGCCCGGCTGTCGCTGGTTGGGGCCATCCATATGGGGCTGGCGCTGGCCGCGGTGATTGCGGTGCTGGGCCTGTGGCGTTCACGGCGGGTGCCGCCGATCAAGCTGGAGCGTGCCGTCAAGCCGGTCATGGCAACGGAGCAGGGCGGGGCGCGGGGCTAGCCGATAATGTGGGGCGGTTGCCCGTCGCGTGACGGTGCCCCAAGCAGGAGATTGGAGTGGAATTGGAGCGTCAAAGCCTGGCTGTGCTACAGCAGTTCGGGCGAACTTACCGGGCCTATGCCGCGGCTTTCGAGCAGCGCATCGGCCATCCCTTGCCGCGCTGGCGCATTCTGTCCGCGCTGTACACCCATGCTGGGCCCATCGCGCAGAAGCCCCTTGCCGAGCGCGTCGGCATGGACCCGGGCGCGCTCACGCGCCAGCTCAAGGCGCTGCAGGAGCTCGGCTGGGTAGAGCGCAATACCAGCGAGCGCGACAACCGCGTGACCAACGTCACCCTGTCGGCGCTCGGCCATGGCGTTGTGGAGCAGGCATTGCCGCTGCGCTCGGCGTTTCTGCAGGACGTGCTGGAAAACGTCTCCGAGACCACCATGCGCAATCTGTCCAAGGGCCTGGAAGAGCTTGAGGGCGGCATTGCCGAAGCGGTGCTGCGCACACAGCAGGACAAGGCGGACGCCCTGTGAGCGCGGCATCCACGAGGACTCTGCCTCAACCGTCCTGACTACCGCAACCCTTGCTAAGGCCGAGCCAGTTGCAGCCGCAACGGCGCCGTCCATATCTCGGCCAGCAGCACGCCCAACACCGTGAGCACCCCGCCGACCGCGTGATATGGCGCGAGCGATTCGCCCAGCAAGCCCGCCGCAATCAGCGCGGTGAGCAGGGGGATCAGGTTGAAGAACATGCTCGCACGGCTCGGCCCGATGCGGGCGACGGCGTGCATCCAAACGAGCGGTGCAACCATCGACGCCATGAGCCCGGCGAACCCGACCAAAGGGAGGTTGGCAGCCGAGAGGCCCATCTTTGGCGTGAGCAGGTATAGCGGCAGCAACGCGATGACGGCTGCGACGATCTGCAGGTAAAGCAGTTGCAATGCCGGCACGTCCTTCATCTTCCAGCGCTTGAGCAAGATCACATAGACCGCGTAGGCCAGCATGGCCAGCAGCATCAGTGCGTCCCCGAGGTTGGCGCCGCTGGTCAGCAGGCTGCCCAGGTCGCCGGACGATACGACCACCAGCACGCCGGCGATCGACAGCACGGACCCCGCCACGGCGCCAGCGCTCAGGCCCTGCCCCAGTAGCAAGATCGACAATGCCAGCACCATCATCGGCGTGAGCGAGCCGATGATGCCCATGTGGGTCGCCGTGGTCAGGTAGGCGGCATAGTAGGCCAGGCACTGATAGGCCACCATGCCGAGCAGGCCCAGCACGGCGATCCGCCCCAATCGGGGCCGGATCGCGGGCCAGTTGCGCAGCACGGGACGCAGTGCCAGCGGCGTGAAGAGCACGGCTGCCAGCAACCAGCGGTAGAAGCTGATCTCGGCCGGCGCGATGGTGCCGGCGGCCATTTTGCTGACGACGGTGTTGCCCGACCAGATCACGACGGCCAGGAGCGGAAAGGCGTATTGCCACATGAGCGCTTTCTCTGATGTGTATGGAACGCTATCATGAGCGCGTCTGTGTTGATCTATATAGCTCAATCAGGACATACCGACCGGAATTCCGGACTAATTCCGGACTATTTCCGGATTCCGTATCGCAACAGACCCAACAACCATGGCTATGGCTGACAAGTGGCGTTTCCTGCCGATCCTGGATGTCGAAGGGATGGAAGGTCCTTTCTACCTGCGTTACGACGAGTTCGGCGCCGATACCCTGGCACAGGCGCACAGCCATAGCTGGGGTCACCTGAACTATGCCGCGCACGGCTCGATGCAGATGGAAACCGTAGGCATGCGGCTGCTTTCCCCGCCGCAGTACGCGATATGGATTCCGCCAAAGGTGATGCACAGCTGCACGTTGCGCCACGCGATCGTTTACCGCTCGATCTATATCGAGCCCGGCCTGTGCGCGCAACTGCCGGCGGAGCCCTGCACGGTGCGGATCAGCCCGATCATCAAGAGCGTGCTGGCGGACTTTGCCGCGCGCAACCTGCATGTGCCACGCACGCCGGCCGATCTTCGGCTGGCGCATGTGGTGGTCGACCAGCTTGCCGTGGCGCCGGTGCAGCGCTGCTACCTCCCGGCGGCAACCACGCCCGCCCTGGCCGCCGTGCTGGAGGCCCTGCAGGCTGATCCTGGCGACCATCGCACGCTGGCCGAATGGGCCGCCAGCGTGCACATGACCGAGCGCACCCTTGCGCGCCGTTGCCAGCACGAGTTGGCCATGTCCTTCGGCGACTGGCGCCAGCGCCTGCGTTTCCTGCGTGCTATCGATGCCCTGGAGGCGGGCCGCAGCGTGCAGGAGATCGCGTTCGAACTCGGCTACAGCACGGCATCCGCGTTTATCGCGATGTTCCAGCGCGAGGCTGGCGCCACGCCGGAGCAGTACCGGCGCGAGTTTTGTGGCATTGCGTGATGTTTGCGCTTACCGCACACCGCTGAGCAGCGCCGCGATGGCTAACGGGTTGGACGGGAAATACAGATGCGTGTAGGACGCCGTCAGCGCGCCTTGCCGGAACACCGCCTCGCCCCGCGACCCGTCGCGCGGCACAGTGGCGTGGCAGTAGGGTGCCAGCGGGGTCTGCGCGCTGGAATAATGGAAGGTGTGGCCGCGCAAGGTGCCTTCGGGCAACGCCAGTTGTTGATGGCCGAGCGCGGCAAGGCGGCGTTGCATTGTCACCGTGCCAGGCAGCAGGCCCGCCACGGCGTGACTATCCCCGGCCTTGTCGACCAGCGTCTCGAACAACGCCATCATGCCGCCGCATTCGGCGAGGATCGGCAGGCTGTCGGCATGGGCTTGGCGCAGGGCGGCCAGCATGCCTGTGTTGGCTGACAGGCGCGCGGCGTGCAGCTCGGGGTAGCCGCCGGGCAGCCAGAGCGCATCGCAGTCCGGCAAGGTAGCGTCGTCGAGCGGGGAGAAGAAGGCCAGCCGGGCGCCGAGCGCCTGGAGCGTATCCAGGTTGGCAGGGTAGAGAAAGCGGAAGGCGGCGTCTCGGGCGATGGCGATGGTCTTGCCGGCCAGCAGCGGCGGCAGCACGGGCAGCGGCGGCGCCGCGGCGATCTCAACGGCTGCGGGCAGGGCGCCGATGGGTTGCCCGGCGAGTGCATCAGCGAGGCGGTCCAGCCGCGTGTTGAGGTCGGGCAGTTCATCCGCCGCCAGCAGGCCCAGGTGCCGCTCGGGCAGCGATGCCGCGTTGTCGCGCGCCAGCGCGCCGGCCCAGCCAATATGTGCCGGCAGGCTCTCCTGCAGCATGTCGGCATGCCGCGGGGAGGCCACCCCGTTGGCAAGCACTTGCATGGAGGCCAGCGGCTGGCCGTAGCCAGCGAGGCCGAAGGCCAGCGCGCCGAACGTCTGCGCCATTGCACCGGCCTGGATCACGCTAAGCACTGGCAGGCCAAAATGGCGTGCCAGGTCGGCGCTGCTGGGGGTGCCGTCATGCAGGCCCATGACGCCTTCCACCAGGATCAGGTCGGCTTCGGCCGCTGCCTTGGCAAGGCGTGCCGCGGCGTCTTCGGCGCCGGTCATCCACAGGTCGAGCGAGTGGACCGGTGCGCCGCTGGCAGCCGCGAGAATGGAGGGATCCAGGTAGTCGGGGCCGCTCTTGAAGACGCGGACGGTGCGGCCGGCCCGGCGGTGCAGCCATGCCAGCGCGGCCGTCACGGTGGTCTTGCCCTGGCCCGAGGCCGGCGCGGCCACCAGCATGGCGGGCACGCGCAGGGACCTTGCCGCGTCGGTTCGGGTGCCTGGAACGGCGGATGCGACGGTTGCGGCAAGGTTGGGCATGGCGATGACGTTGGCTGGTTAAGTCGCTGGGTTGGCGCAAGCGGCTGCCTGCGCCTGTGCGGCGCGGCGATTATAACCAGTCGGACTGGCTGGCCGGCGGGCTCTCCTGCGGGCTATCCGGGTTCGGCAGCACCAGTCCCTGTTGCGCCGCGAAGTCGAACAGCTCGCGCTCATTGCTCGCCCCAAGCTTGCGCATGGCGCTGTTTTTCTGGCGGCTGATGGTCTTGACGCTGCGGCTCAGTTGCCCGGCAATGCCGGTGATCGAGTTGCCACTGAGGTAGAGCCGCATGACTTCAGACTCGCGTACCGACAGGCAGAGGGCGCCGGCGCGGCCGGGCGCGTAGTGGGCGCCGGACTGGGCCAGCACGCGCGCGGCGGAGTCGCCGATAAAGCGCAGCCCGCGCTCGACGCGGATGATGGCGGTGACCAGTTCGTCCAGCTGCGAGTCCTTGAGCAGGAGGCCATGGGCGCCTGCGTTCAGGATGGCGCGCAGGACCAGCGGGTTGGTGATCATGGTGAGCACCACCACGCCTAGCGCCGGAAAGTGCCGCCGCAGGCTGGCCAGCAGGCGGATGCCATCGCTCGCGTTGCTGCAGGGCATGTGGTAATCGGTGACGACGATATCAGGCCGGAATGCGCGCACGGCCTGCAGCAGCTCGGCGGAGCTGTGGACATCCGCGCAGACCTCCCAGCCGGTTTGGCTCCGCAACTGGCTCCTGACTGCAAGCGTAATGGCGGGATGGTCATCGGCAATCAAGATTTTCAAAGGCATGGCAATGCTCCTGCGCAAGCGCAGGCATGCACGGTGTCCGGGCCGTACATGCCTGGCGCGAGCTGGAAGGGCTTGCGGCACGGATGCCGCGAACATGAAAAGCGAGTGCTTCGATTCGCGCTGGGCGGCGCTTGCCGCATGTGGATCGCGCCATTGAAAAAACGCGCCGCTCGGCTTTTCGCCGGCGGCGCGAACAGCACAGGAACAAAGCACCTCCAGGCGCATGCTTTGCTCGGACGAACAGGAAGCAGGAGGTGCCCATGAAGCATAAGCGCTGGCTTCGGCGGCAGGACTGAGACTATTCTCAATTTTGAGAGCGGAGCGCGAAAGCCCTCACCGGCCAGCGGGCGTCGCTAGCCGCAAGCCGGCACGCCGCGGCGTGCTTCAGTGGCAGCAGGGTCAGGCTGCGTAGGCAGCGGTGCGCGTCTCGTGCGACCGATGACGGCGGTCGATGGCGCTGACGGGATCATGCAGCACGGCGCTGCCGATCTCCATGATGCCGCGCAGTGCATTGCCGGCGCGGACCGGCGCCCAGAAATGCAGGGCTGCCCATTCCGGGAAGCTGCTGGGCGGCGCCAGCAGGCGTGTTTTGTGTTTGCGTGTCACTAGTGGCACATTGAAGTCCAGCAGCGGGCAGGTGCCGCCTGCGGCAAGCAGCAGCGCAACTTGCGTGTGCCAGGACGGCACCACGGTTTCCCGATAGGCGGGATCATGCGCGAGCCGGTTCAGGAAGCCCTGCAGCGGGCTGCCGGGCTCGGTGTCTTCCTGCAGCAGTATCCACTCGTGCCGGCCTTCCACGTCCCCGACGCCGCCTGGCCGCGCCACGCTGACCAGGCGGCGCGGCGTGGCCATGATGTTGTGCGCTGCAACGTCCTCTGGCACAAAATGGCTATCGACCACGAAGGCACAGTCCAGCTCGCCGCTGCCAAGCTGGGCGGACAGCGCGGCGTCGGCAAAGACCGGCCGCGTCATGAAGCGGTCATCCGGGAACTGCTCGCACAAGGTCGTGAGGATCTCGGTGATGACCGGATCGCCGATCGACGGCGAAAACCCGATGGAGATGCGGCGGTGCGGGCTTGCCTCCTCGGCGACGGGGGCAGGCGGGCGTACCAGGTGCGCCCATTTTGACAAGATCTGGCGGGCGGTGGGCTCCAGCCGCAAGGCATGCGCGGTAGGTTCCAGCGTGCCATTGCGCTTGATGAAAAGGGGGTCGCCGGTGATTTCGCGCAGACGCGCGAGGCTGTAGGCAATGGTCGGGACCCGGCCTTGCGTGCAGGCGGCAACGGCGCTGAGGTCACGATACTCCATCAGCAAAACAAAGACGTGCAAGAGCTTGGTGCTGACATGCCGCATGGTGACTTCTCCCGATTTGAAGCTTGTTTTTGTTTTCTTCTTTGTCTCTGCGCCAAGGCCCCGAGGCCTTAGGGCAAACCGCACCTGCCGTGCCGGGTGGCTGGTGTATCTGGTCCATTGCCGTGCCAGGACTGCCATGCCTGGCCGTCAACGCAGGGCCCCTCGCAGCGCCATTGCATCCGCAAGGCATGACGGTCTTCAAAATCTCCCGACCAACTGGGAAAACCACGACGCAGCGCTGCTTGCAAGTGGCCCGCTATAGAGAAGCAACGCCGAAGAAACGACCAGCCGACCGGCTACGCGTTGCGCTTATCGTCGCCAGTCCGCGCCGGGGCGCGAGGCCCGGTTGCTGGAGATCGAAATTTAGTTAATGCTAGACAAGATTAATGCATAGCTTTGAAACTTGCCAGTGGTCTTCTGAAAGTCATTTCGTAAACCAGCTCAAAAATACCATTTGTCAGCACATAAAGACATTAAAAATATTTGTGTCATCCGATGCATAACTCCGCGCTGCTGTGTGACTCATGCGGCGCAAATTAGGTTTTTATGTTCGCTTGTCAGGCTTTTCTTGCGGTTGAGTGACAGTAAAAAGCGAATCCGGAAAATCAGGAAACGGAATATAAAATTCTGCCAATTCGTTCCGTTTTCTTGATGCTGGTTTTCCAGATTGGTATTCGTTAGTGCTAGATTTAAAAATTGTTTATCTCGCGGAATTGAAACTTTTAATTGTTTTTCCGGTGATGGGTGATAAACTTTAGGGTTGGCTTGAGCCAAGCTAAAGTGCCAGCCAGGCGGGGGGGCGCCTCGCGGCGGGTTACCTCTCCAATTTGCTTAACTCGCGGCTTGAACACACTGAATTGCCTTTTGCGGTGCGGATGGTAACTTTGCGGCAGGGGTAGAAGTGGTCACGCTCGGGCATTGGCACGAGCGGCCTTGGCTAGCGGAGGCAGTCAGTGAACAGACGTTTCTCGGAGGAGCAGATCCGCGGCTACCTGGCGGAAGCCGCGGCCGGCGTGCCGGTCCGCGAGCTATGCGCGCGCTATGGTTTTAGCGATGCTTCCTTTTATGGCTGGCGCATCAAGTATGGCCAGGGCGCAGGCAGCGAAGCGCGCGACAGCCGCAAGCTGCGTGACCTGCAGGAGGAAAACACCCGCCTCAAGAGTATGCTTGCAGATGCGCTGCTCAAGCTTGAGCGACTGCGCAATCGCACGGGTCGCGCTGGCAACGGCAAGGAACGAAGCTAAGCCTGGTTCGTGCCTGCATTGCCGGCGGCCGCCTGAACCTAGCCGCCTTCAGTTTGGTTTCTCGGGAGGGACATCGGAAACATGCGGTATCTCGGTATCAGCCGGCAGGGCGACCCCTGGAACATCGTCAAGGAAGGCGCAATGCGTTCCCGCTGTGGAGAACTGAACATGAAACGGGCTTCGATCATCATGGCCGCCGCACTAGGCCTGGGGCTGCTTGCGGGCCAGGCTGCGACTGCCGCCGAGCTGGAAGTGCCCGCGCCGATGGTCGCGCCGCCGCCGCCGCGGCTCTTGCTGGATACCGCCACCGACAATGCCGGGCCGGCGGCGGACGGCACCCTCACGCCATCCCAGCGCACCCGTTGCCAGGGCTTGCTCGACAAGATCAATGCACTGCCCGCGGGAGCGCAATGGACCACCGGCAAAGCCACGGTGACCGGCGCCGATGGCAGTACCCATCCCAATATCGAGCGGCAAGCGGAACGCAAGAAGCTCGATGAGGCGTATCGCCAGGAATGCGCGCAGGAAAGAAAGTAATCTCTACTTCGCGCTGCAGCGGTCTGGCGTAATCGTGACTTCTCCCAGCGGGCGGTTGCCGATTCCCGCGTAGCGATAGTTCAGCGTGATACCCAACTGGCCTAGTACCGGCACGTCCGGGTTGCGGCAGATGCCGCGTTCGAGCACGGGGCGGGCGCTCGCCATGAACGCCACAGTGCCCTCGCGGGTCGCATCCACGCCAACCAGGCTGAGGCGGAACTGCACGCGCTTGCCTGGCGAGACGCTGCATCCCTCCAGCCGCGTCGCGGCGTCCAGCGTGAATGGCCCGGCGCGAGTCAGTTCCTGGCAAGCCGTATTGAGTTCTGCGTCTGAGCTGGCCACACCGCCGGTCAGGCGTGTCACGCCACTCATGCCGGTGCTCCTGCCATCTACCGTGCCTAGCAGCAGCCTGGCCAGCGTTGACAGCGAGGCCGGTGCGGCGGCCTGCGCGGCGGCGGCCGGCGTCAGTCCGGTCACCATCAGGAGGCCAAGCGGCGCCAGGCCCGCGCGCACGGCAAAAGGAAAGTCCCGCATAGAGATACAGGTAGATACAGGTACCGGAAGCGATGTCGGCTACCAGCGGCATGGCCGCAGGGTGACTTCCCTGAGGGCTACCCCGCGCACGGCGGCATAGTCTGAACATAGCCGCGTTTGCACGCCCTTGCTGTCGGCGTCTGTCCTACGCAACCGAGGTGCCCGCGGCGTGGATGCCTTGGGTGGTGTCTAGCCGGGCCGGGCCCGGAGCGCAGGCGGACGGGCTATCCGTCACCGGTTGGGGCGGGCGTAGCGGCACCCGCTCCGGGTCTTCATAGACGGAGCACAGCCCCGCCGGATCGATGATGCGCAATTGCCGCTGCCGCACGGTGATCAGCCCGACCGTGGCAAACCGCGCCAGCAGGCGGGATACGGTTTCCAGGGTCAGTCCCAGGTAGCTGGCCATATCGTTGCGCGACATCGCCAGGGTCAGCGCTGCTCCGGCATTGCCCCGGCGGCGTTGCTCGCCAGCGAGGTCAAGCAGCAGCATGGCCAGCCGCTGGGCGGCTTTCATGGACCCGATCGCGACCAGCAGTGTCCGCTCGCGCTCGGCATTGCGGCGCAACGTGCTGCGCATCGGCTCCCGGTACTCGGCGCTGAGCAGGTGCGCGCGTGCCGTCTCCACCGGCACCACGCAGCAGTGCGTGTCCTGCATGGCCACTGCGCTGGTGCAATGGGCCTGGCCATCGAGATCCTCCAGCCCGAGCACGTCGCCCCGATGCGCGAAGGCGGTTACCTGACGCCAGCCAAGTGGGGACTCGAACACGGATTTGGCGCTGCCGTCGCGCACGGGAAACATGGCCAGTACGGGCCGGCCCTGGCGGTGCACCGTTTCTCCGGCGCGCCATAGCATGCTGGCCGGGGCCAGGCTGCGCTGGCGCCGATCGTTTGCCGCTGACGCCTCCGAGTTGCGGCAGATTGGCTGGAACAAGCACAGCGAGCAGCTTGGCAACGCTGCATCGGGCGTGGTCATGACATTCTCCGTTTGCCTGCGATACACGCAAACGCAGTATAACCGCGCGCCTTTTACCGCTATCTCTTAGTGATCTTCATTCTTTCGTCGGCTGAATTCAGTATTTTGGTCATTGCGGGCGCGAGCGGAAGTGCTTCTGCTGGCGCATACCGGATTAGATGAAGGAACCTAATGTTTGGCTTTCATAACATGTGATGGAAAAGCGACAGCAAGCGCCGGGTTGCCGTGTGCTATGCTGCATCGCAACAATATCGATGGCAGGAGTCTTCATGACCAAAAGCCTTTCGGCGGACTGGCATGCGCAGCTCCGGCAGATCAGCCGGGCGCAGCCCCAGTCCGCGCACCATCTCAAAACGTGGTTCAACCGTATCGCTACCCTTAATCCCGCAGCGCCCCGTCTTCGGGCGCGTTCGCCGGCGCCGCTGCCTTTGCCGCCGCGCCACCCCTTGCCCGGAGAATGGGCTCCCCATCATCACCGCCTCGCGCCGCTGCCGGGCGAGCTGGTGCCTCGCCTGCCCTACTGGCTATACGTGCCTTCCGGCGCACCCAAGCGGCCCATGCCACTGGTGGTGATGCTGCATGGTTGCCGGCAGACGCCGGAAGATCTCGCGGCGGGCACGCGGATGAATGCGCTTGCCGAGCGCGAAGGCTTCATGGTGGCCTATCCCCAGCAGCCCCTGCGGCGCCAGATGCAGCGCTGCTGGCAGTGGTTCGACCTGGGTGCCACGGAAGGCGGCCGCGAGGCGCAGGCGCTGGCGGTATTGATCGATGCGTTGGCGGCCAGGCGGGACGTCCGTGCCGACCAGGTGTATCTGGCGGGCTTGTCCGCGGGCGCCAGCATGGCGGCGGTAGTGGCCTTGCGCTATCCCGGGAAGATTGCCGCGGTGGGCCTGCATTCGGGTGTCGTGATCGGTGCGGGCCACACGGCCAGCGATGGCTTGCGTGCCATGCAGCACGGCACGCAAGCCGACCCGGCGATGTTGCTCGATGCCGCCGGCGTGACGCCGGGCGGACCGAAGATGCCGGCCATCGTGCTGCACGGCATGGACGACGCAGCGGTGCATCCCGTCAACGCCCGCTTGCTTGCGCGCCAGTTCCTGGCCTACAACGGCATGAACGACCGGGTCGAGGAGCGGATGAACGGCGCTGCGGTGCGCCACCTCGCCGGCGCCGGGCAGGAAGCCGCCTCGACGGATACAGATGCGGAACAGGCTGACGGCGCCAGCGGCCATCCAGCCAGTGCCCTGCTGCCGGCCGGGGACTACCTGGAGGCCAGCTTTGGCACCTGGAACCGCGAACTGGTCGCGCTGTGCGAGGTTGCCGGCCTCGATCACGCCTGGAGCGGCGGCGATGGCGACTACCCTTACCATGCGCCGATCGGCCCCGATGCCAGCGCGTTGATGTGGGGATTTTTCAAGCAGCATCGCCGCTAGCGCTGGCCAGCGCATGGGCGTAAAAAAGGAGGGCGCGGATGCGGCCCTCCTTTTTTTCATGGCCGGCGTGTGGCTTGACGCAGGCGCAGCAGTTGCCATCAGGTTCAGGCGAGCGAGCGGTCCTTGACGAACAACGCCGTCGCCATGCCCAGCAGGCACAGCGCCACCACGTAGTAGGCGGGGGCCAGCGGATCGTTCTTGAGCATCAGCGTCACGATCATCGGGGTCAACCCGCCGAAGATCGCGTACGACAGGTTGTAAGAGAACGACAGCCCGGAAAACCGTACCTGGGCCGGGAACGCCTTGACCAGCACATACGGCACCGCGCCGATGGTGCCCACGAAGAAGCCTGCAACCGCGTACAGCGGGATCAGCAGGTCCGGGCGAGTGTGCAGGGTGCTATAGAACACGTACGAGCTGATCGCCAGCAGCAGGCCGCCAGCGAACAGGGTGACCCGCGGGCCCACCTTGTCGGCCATCAGGCCAGCCACCACGCAGCCGACCGTCAGGCACAGCGTGGCCACGCTATTGGCTACCAGCGCGGTGCGCGCATCGAAGCCATAGATCTTTTGCAGGAAGGTGGGCGTCATCAGGATCACCACCACGATACCCGCCGACAGCATCCACGTCAGCAGCATCGATACCGCCACCGCGCCGCGGTGATCGCGCACCACTGTCTTGAGCGGCATCTCCGCGGCCAGCGCCTTGCGCTTTTGCAGTTCGGCGAACACCGGGGTTTCGTGCAGCCAGCGGCGCAGGTACATGGAGCCGATGCCGAACACACCGCCCAGCAGGAAAGGCATGCGCCAGCCCCAGTCGACAAGCTCCGCCGGGGTGAAGATGGTGTTGACGCCGGTGGCCACCAGGGAACCCAGCAGGATGCCGGCCGTCAGGCCTGCGGTCAGCGTGCCGCAGGCATAGCCGGTGCGGCGCGCGGGCACGTGCTCGGAGACGAACACCCAGGCGCCGGGCACTTCGCCGCCAACCGCCGCGCCTTGCATCACGCGCAGCAGCAGCAACGCCACGGGCGCCAGCAGGCCGATCGCATGGTAGGTCGGCAGCAGGCCCATCAGCAGCGTCGGCACCGACATCAGCAGGATCGACAGCGTGAACATCTTCTTGCGGCCCAGCAGGTCGCCGAAGTGGGCCATGATGATGCCGCCCAGCGGGCGCGCCAGGTAGCCGGCGGCAAAGATGCCGAAGGTTTGCAGCTGGCGCAGCCAGTCCGGCACCGACGGCGGGAAGAACAGCTGCCCGATAACGGTGGCGAAGAAGACAAAGATGATGAAGTCGTAGAACTCGAGCGCGCCCCCGAGGGCGGCAAGGGCAAGCGTCTTGTAATCCTGTCCGGTCAGCGGGCGCGCTTGCTGGCTGTGCGCGCTATCTGCTCCGGCAGTACTGCTGATGGTAGACATGAGGAGACTCGCATGGAAATTGTTCGCATGCGAAGCGCGCAACACGGTTGACGTGGAGGGTTCTGGCCGGAGGGTACAGCGCGGGAGAAGCAGGCACTAAGTGGCGGATAAGCCGCTGGCATGCGACAAGACGCTTCGCAAAGGCGTGACAATACCAGATCGGCGTTGAAGCGGCTCCGGACGGCGCGCTTGAATTCCTTCCGGGATCGTCCTGAAATCCTTTTTAAATCCCTTTGAATGCCTTTGCTTTGCCCCCAAGCGTTGCGATAATGTCGCTAAAAAGTGAAATCCGGGCCACAAAGTGGCCGATCCGTCTGGCGACACCGTGTGGAATACTTGCTCCATCGTGCTCTCCAGTGGGTTCGCATAGCGCACGCGGGTAGTTGGGGGTCGAATCTTCTGGGATCACATGGCAATCAAGTTCTCCATGCAGGCAGCAACCGCAACGCCACGTCGCCGGGCCGGCCTGCGGGTGGCCGGCGGCATTTTGGCCGCGCTGGCGGTATTTGGCCTGGCCGGGTATTTTGGCGGGCCACCGCTGATCAAATCCTTTGCAGCCAAACAGGCCAGCGAAGCGCTGGGGCGCAAGGTCACGTTTGGGGGTGCCGAGGTGCATCCGTTCTCGCTGGCCGTCGACGTTTCCGACATTACCATCTACGAGCCCGATGGCACCACGCCCATGCTGACCGTGGGCGAAGCCAGGATCGATGGCGCCATCGCGTCACTGTGGCACTTCGCCCCGGTGGTGGATGCCGTGCATATCGACCGGCCCGCGCTGCATCTTGCGCGCGACGCCAACGGCCGCATGAACTACGCCGACATCGTGGAGCGCTTCGCGGCCAAGCCGCCCGCGCCAAAATCCGAGCCGGCGCGCTTCTCGGTCAACAATATCGCGCTGACCGGCGGCAGCCTGGTGTTCGACGACAAGCTGCTCAACCAGACGCAGCGCGTGGACAACCTGACCATCACGCTGCCGTTCCTGTCCAACCTGCCGCATGACGTGGAGATTGTCACCCGGCCCACGCTGAGCGCGAACATCAACGGCTCCGCGCTGGCGCTGGATGGCACCATGCTGCCGTTCGCCGCATCGCGCGAGACCCACCTCAACATCAACCTCGACGCCCTGGAGCTGGCGCGCTACATGCCGTTCGCGCCGAAGCTCAAGGATGCGGATATCAAGGGCGGGCTGCTGGATTCGCGGCTGACGCTGGGCTTTATCCAGGACAAGGACAAGCAGGACGTCTTCCTGGCAGGTACCGCGGCGCTGCGCGACGCCGATATCCGCAAGCATGACGGATCGCCCCTGGTGAAGGCCGGGCGGGTAGCGGTGGACATCGCGCGCATTGAACCGTTGGGGCGGATGGCCCACCTGCGCAGCCTCTCCGTGGAGGGCCTGGCCGTGCAGGCAGTGCGGCGCGCCGATGGCTCGCTCGACCTGGCCGACGCATTCCTGCCGGAAGCCGCCAAGGTCGAGAAGCCGGCCTACGCGCCGGCTGCAGCCGCATCGGCAGTCGCAGCTGCGCCCGCATCCGCGCCGGCCGCAGGCAAGGCTGGCCCGGCTTCCGCACCTGTCGTGGCCAAGGCTGGCCCTGCTTCGGCACCCGCCGCCGCCGGTATTGCGCCGGTGCCTGAAAAGCCCTGGCGCTATGCGATCGACCAGATCACCGTCAAAGAGGCCCGCCTGGGCCTGCGTGACGACTCGGCACCTTCCGGGCCCGGCACGCTCGCACTCGGGCCGCTTGACGCCGACGTGGCCGGTCTGTCCGGCGACAGCGACAAGCCGGCCAAGGTGCAGGCCAAGCTGATGATCGGCGACGGCCAGACGCTCAGCCATGAGGGCGAGCTGTCCCTGCGTGGCGGCACCATGGACGGCACGCTGCAAGCCAGCGGCTTGAAGCCCCAAGGGTTTGCCGCATGGTGGCCGGCGGCGCTCCAGACCCGGCTTGGCGACACTGCCATCCATGCCGAGCTGCATTACAAGATGGCATGGGGCGGCCCCGCTTTTGCTTTCTCGCTGGAAAAGTCCCGCATCGAACTGGCGCCGCTCTACCTGAGCACCCGCGAGCCGGTGACGGTGGCGCAAGTGGCAGCCGCCACGACGGGCGCAAGCCAACCTGCCGCTGCCGATAGCGACCGCCGGCGCGGCGCGCGCCGCGCGCGCGCGCGCGACGACAGCGACACCGCCAACCTGCCGGTGATGCTCGCCGAGCGCGTGGCGCTGGAGGACATCGCGTTCGATCTTGGCGCGCATTCCTTCCAGGCCGGCCAGTTGGTGGTCGCCAAGCCGCAGATCGCCATCACGCGTGACTTGCGCGGCGAATTGCTCGAAAGCGCGCGCCTGTGGGCCGTGCAATCCGGGCAGAAGTCCGCCCAACGCAGCACCGCCGTCCAGGCCAAGGCCGTCCAGCCCGAGAGCGCGGCTGCCGCCAAGCCATTGCCCTGGAAGGCACAGCTCGGCAAGTTCACGCTCGATGGCGGCAGCCTGCGCGTGACCGACTATGGGCCCGCGGCCGCCAACCGCGATCGCCCCGTGATCCATCAGTTCCGCAATATCAGCCTCGGCACGGGGGCGCTCAACTGGCCGATGGCGGCCGGGGCCATCCCGGTGAAGCTCAAGGCCGATGTGGGCCGGCGCGGCGCGATGGCGCTCGATGGCACCGTGCTGCCCACCGGGCCCGCGGCGCAACTGCAGGTCGACGTCCGAGAGCTGGACCTCGCGCCGCTGCAGCCTTACCTGGCTGACCGCTTCAACGCGGCGTTGCGTGGCGGCGCCGCTACCGTCAAGGGCCGCCTCGGCGTGGAGGCGCCCGCCGGCAAGCCAATCGCCGCGCGCTTCACCGGCAACGCGCTGCTCGGCAATGTGCGCAGCGTCGACCGGATAACCGGTGACGACTTCCTGCGCTGGCGCTCGCTCGCCGTGAACGGCATCGATTTCGCCATGGATGAGGCCAAGGGGCCGATGAAGGTTGGCGTGGCCGGTGTCGCGCTGTCGGATTTCTACGCGCGGGTGATCCTGAATGCCAACGGCCGCCTGAACCTGCAGGATGTGATGGCCGGCGGCGCCGCCAAGGGCGAGGCCGCGCCCAGCACCAGCCTGACGCAAGCCAATCCCGCACCAGCGAGCGCCGCCAGCGCACCGGCCCCGGCGCCCGCACCCGTAGCCTCCGCTGCGGCCAAGCCGCAGATCCGGATTGGCGGCGTGACGGTGGAGAAAGGCAACATCAATTTCTCGGACTTCTTCGTCAAGCCGAACTACACCGCCAACCTGACCGACATGAAGGGCTCGGTCTCCAAGGTGTCCTCGACGGAGCCGGCGCCCGCCGACCTCACGCTGGCAGGCCGCATCGACGATGATGCGCCGGTCACGATCGACGGCAAGCTCAACCCGCTGGCCGACACGCTCTACCTCGATATCGCTGCCAAGGCCGCGGGCGTGGAGCTGACCCGGCTGACCCCGTACGCGGCCAAGTACGCCGGCTACCCGATCACCAAGGGCAAGCTCACGGTCGATGTGGCGTACAAGATCGAGAACGGCAAGCTGGACGCGCGCAATCACCTCTACCTGGACCAGCTCACCTTCGGCGACAAGGTCGACAGCCCGAGCGCGACCAAGCTGCCGGTGCTGCTGGCGGTCTCGCTGCTGAAGGACCGTAATGGCGTGATCGACATCAACCTGCCGGTGTCGGGCTCCTTGTCGGACCCGGAGTTCAGCATCGGTGGCGTGATCGTGCGGGTGATCGTCAATCTGCTCACCAAGGCCATCACCTCGCCGTTCTCGTTGATTGCCTCTGCCTTTGGCGGTGGCGACGAACTGGGCTACGTGGAGTTCGCGCCCGGCACCTCCACGCTCACGCCGGCGGCCACGCAGAAGATCGCGACGCTGGGCAAGGCCCTGGCCGACCGCCCGGCGCTGCGCCTGGAGATCAGCGGCCGCATCGATCCCGCCACCGATAACGCCGGCGCCAGGCGCGCCTGGCTGGACGCGCGCGTGGCCGAGCAAAAGTCGCGCGAGATGCGCGCCAGCGCGAAGGCGGGCGTCGTGGCCGAAGAGAACGAAGAGGGCGAGCAAGGCGCCAAGGTGACGGTGTCGCCGCAGGAGTACCCGAAGTACCTGGAAGCGGTCTACAAGCGCGCCTCCTTCAAGAAGCCGCGCAATGTGATCGGGCTGTCGAAATCCCTGCCCACCAAGGAGATGGAGACGCTGCTGCTGGAGAACGCGCCGGTGACCGATGTGGAACTCCGGCATTTGGCCGAGCAGCGGGCGCTGGCGGTCAAGCAGGCGCTGGAGCGCGATGCGAAGGTGCCGGAAAGCCGTCTGTTCCTGACCGCCTCGAAGCTCAACGCAGATGGCATCAAGGACAAGGGCGCACCCAACCGGGTCGACTTCACCATTCGGCAGTGAATTGCCTGCGAACCTGGCCTTGCCCGCGCAGGGGGTGGCGTTGCCGTCCCCTGCGCCCTGTCCCTCGGTCCAATCGGCGGGGTACGAGCAAAAAACGCTGTATCATTTCGCCCGGAATCGATACAGGAGTGCGTTTTGCAGCAGGAAGCCGTTGTTTACAAGACTTGGGTTTGCTTGATTTGCGGTTGGGTCTACGACGAAGAGCAGGGCTGGCCGGACGATGGCATCGCCCCCGGCACGCGCTGGGACGACATTCCTGAAGACTGGCGTTGCCCTGAATGCGACGTGGGCAAGGGCGAATTCGCGATGATCGAGATCTGATCGGCCGGGCAGTCAAACGCAGCCAGGCAGACGATCAGCTACCGGGCGCTTCCGGCCCGGGTGACGATACATCACAGAAGGCGGCTCAGTGCCGCTGCATTTGCCGGCAGATGCCGGCGCGCTTGCGCCGCTCGGCGCAGCGCCGGTAGCGCATGCGGTAGGGGTGGCTGCAGCGCCAGATCGCCGTGGCCACGGTGACCAGCAGGAACGCCGCCATCAAGACAGCCAGCAGGCTCAGTGTCATAGCGGCCCCCTTTTTCACAAGCAAGCCGGGAACGCTCGAAGCGTTCAGATAAGCAACGGAAGCGCCTCCAGCAAGGCCACCGCCAGCAGAGCCCCGAAGATCGCACCCGCCGCGCGGCAACTGATGCGCAAGGCCCGGGCTGTGAAGGGGATCCCGCCGAAGGCAATCATGCCAACCAGCGCCATCGGAATCAGGAACACAAGATCATGTGACGTGAGGTGCAGCATTGCCGTCTCCTGACTTTCTGCTTGTGCTTCCAGTATAGAAAGTGTCGCAGGCAGGCCAAGGACGATGACATTGGGGTTGCCCCTAAGCTGCATTTTTTGTCGGAACGCGTGCGCAAGTCTCGTCGCCAGATCCTTTGCTGCACCCGCCGCCCATGCCGTATTGGCGCCCTGGCGCGGACGCCAGGGTAGCCACCGGCGCCTGCCTGCTGCAGCGCTGCATAAATTCCCCTTGTAGCGCGCGTAAAAATTTCCTAAAAATTGGTCAGGCCACTTTACCTCCTGGCCCAAATCATTTTCGGGATCGCGCGCCGACATGCCCCTGCAGCAGATCGAACCCCGCCGCCTTTACCGCCAGATTGCCGACCAGCTGCGCCGGCTGATCGAAAACGGGGAGTTTCCCGTGGGCGCGCGCCTGCCGCCCGAGCGAGACCTTGCGGTGCAACTGGGCGTGTCGCGGCCATCGGTGCGCGAAGCACTGATTGCGCTGGAGGTGGAGGGGCTGGTGGAGGTGCGGATGGGCTCGGGCATCTACGCCTGTCCGCCGGAACGTGCGCGCGCTGCCAGCGTGATGGCGGAGCCGCCGCTGGATGTGATCCGCGCGCGACAGACCATCGAGGGCGAGATGGCGGCCAACGCGGCGCGGCATGCCACGCCGGCATTGCTGGACGCGCTGGAAGAATCGATCGCCATCATGCAGGAGGAGGCCGGCGCCGGACAGGTTCCGGTCAAGGGCGATCGCCTGTTCCATTTGCGGATTACCGAAGTCTCCGGCAATGCCGTGCTGCAGCGCCTGGTAGCCGAGCTGTTCGACGAGCGCCATAACCCGCTCTTTGCCCGCTTCGGCAGCCACTTCGAGAACGCGTCCAGCTGGCACGCGGCCATTGCCGAGCACCGCGCCGTGGTGGCGGCCATCGCCTCGGGCTCGCCGGACGCCGCGCGCGACGCCATGTGCCTGCACCTGGAAGCCTCGCACGGCCGCTTCTACGCGGCGTGGCCCGCAGGCGCGCCAACCGAGCCGACCGAGCCAAACGAGCCAACCCCAACGCGGCGCAAGCCGCGCAAGCTTGCCGAGGAGTCATGATGTCCCTGGTCTGCCATATCCATGCGAGCGAAGACCTGCGTTTCACGCAGGTGGAACCTGCCGCTCCCGGGCCGTTCGAGGTCGAGGTGCGCCTTGGCGCGGCCGGCATCTGTGGCTCGGACCTGCACTACTATTTCCACGGCAAGGTCGGCGCCTTCGTGATCCGCGAGCCGCTGACGCCGGGCCACGAAGCGGCCGGCATCGTTTCCCGCGTTGGCAGTGCGGTCACGCGCGTCGCCCCGGGCAACAAGGTGGCGATCAATCCCTCGCATGCGTGCGGGCAATGCGACTACTGCCGTGCCGGGCGCGACAACCTTTGCCGGAGCATGCGTTTTCTCGGCAGCGCCAGCATCTATCCGCATGTGCAAGGCATGTTCCGCGAGCACTTCCTGATGCACGAGCGCCAGCTGACGCCGGTGGACAGCGATATCTCGCTGGGTGAGCTGGCCTTTGCCGAGCCGCTCTCGGTGGCGCTGCATGGCGTGAACCGCGCCGGCGAGCTGCTGGGCAAGACCGTGCTGGTCACCGGCGGCGGCACCATCGGCAGCCTGGCGGTGATGGCCGCGCGCCTGGCCGGCGCCGCGCACATCATCGCCTGCGATATCGCGGACCGCCCGCTCGAAGTGGCATTGCGGGTCGGCGCCGATCAGGTGATCCGCACCGACCGGGAGCCGCCGCGAGCGCTGCAGGACCTCGCCGATGTCTGCCTGGAAGCTGCCGGCAGCGGCGCAGCGCTGGACACGTGCCTGCTGGCCGCGCGGCGTGGCGCCCGCATCGTGCAGATCGGCACGTTGCCGGCCGAGGGGCTGCACTTTCCGGCCAACAACATCATGGCGCGCGAGCTGGAGTATGTCGGCGCGTTCCGCTTCGGGCGCGAGTTCGACTGGGCCGTGCGCTACCTCACGCAAGGCCGCCTCGACGTGCGCCCGCTGCTGTCGGCGCAGCTGCCGCTGGCGCAGGCCGTGGAGGCGTTCACGCTGGCCGCCGACAAGACGCGCAGCACCAAGGTACAGCTCACCGCTGCATAGATCCATCCACGCAGCACCTGACTGCCGCAAGCGCATCCGCAAGAGAGCGCCAGGCCCACCACACACACCAAAGGAGACGAAGCATGAAGCCATTTCCCCTGCGCCTGCCGTCAACGTTGCTGCCGGCCGCCCTCGTGCTGGCAACCTGCGTGGCCAGCCTTGCCTGCGGCGGCGCGCTGGCCCAGACCAAGCTCAAATGGGCGCACGTGTACGAGACCTCGGAGCCGTTTCACAAGTGGTCGGTGTGGGCCGCCGAGGAGATCAGGAAGCGCAGCAACGGCAGGTACCAGATCGATGTGTTTCCCGCCTCCCAGCTCGGCAAGGAGAACGACATCAACCAGGGCCTGGCGATGGGCTCGGTCGATATCATCATCTCGGGCTCCAGCTTTGCCGCCAAGTCGTTCCCGCGTATCGGCGTGACCTACTACCCCTACACCTTCCGCGACGCCAACCACCTGCTGGCCTATACCAAGAGCGATATCTACAAGGAACTCACGCGCGGCTACGAGGAAAAATCGGGCAACCATATCGTCGCCACGACCTATTACGGGACGCGCCAGTCCACCTCCAACAAGCCCTTCTCGCACTGCGCCGAGATGAAGGGCCTGAAGATGCGCGTGCCCGATGTGCCAGCCTACCTTGCCATGCCGCGCGCCTGCGGCGTGAATACCTCGCCGATTGCCTTTGCCGAGGTGTACTTGGCATTGCAGAACGGCACCGTGGAGGCGCAGGAGAACCCGCTGCCCACCATCGAAGCCAAGAAATTCTATGAGGTGCAGAAGTACATCGTGCTTACGGGCCATATCGTCGACCACCTCAACACGGTGATCTCGGGCGGCCTGTGGAAGAAACTCTCCGAGGCCGACCGCAAGATGTTCAGCGACGTGGCGCAGGAAGCCGCCATGCGCGCCACCGCCGACGTGGTCGCGCGCGAGAAGGAACTGGTGGCGGTGTTCAAGCAAAAGGGCCTGACGGTCACCGACATCAATGTGCCGGAGTACCGCGACGCGGTGCTGAAGAACGTGAGCTTTGAATCGCAGGGTTATCGCAAGGCCGACTGGGACAAGATCCAGGCCGTGCAGTGACCCCGGCAGCAGGCGCCAGATGGCAGATGACAGACCATAGATCAGGCAGATCACAGTCTTTGCGGAGCAACACCATGGAAATGCGTTCCCGACTTGCCGACGACCTGCCCGCGCAGGCCGTTGCCGGCGAGACCTCAGGCGGTGCGCCGCAACTGGCCACCGTCGCGGAGCTGGCGCATAGCTTCGAGGAGGCCGACGACAAGCAGGCGGACCTTGCAGGCTATGCCGCCGAGGACTGGTTCACGCTGGGGCTGTTCTGGCTCATGACCGCGCTGGTCTTCCTGCAGTTCTTCACCCGCTACGTGATGAACGACTCGCTGGCCTGGACCGAGGAACTGGCCACCTACTGCCTGATCGGCGTGGTGTTCATCGGCGCGGCCATGTGCGTGCGCAAGAGCCGGCATATCCAGGTGGACCTGATCTACCGCTACCTGCCGCACGCGCCGGCACGCGCGCTGTCCACGCTGGTGGACATCGTGCGCACTGCCTTTCTTGGCTATGCCGGCTGGCTGGCCTGGCGCTACATCCTGGTGGTGGGCGACGAGCCGATGACCACCATCGAGTGGAACAAGAGCTGGATCTACTACCTGGTGCTGGCCGGATTCGTCCTGATGTGCCTGCGCTCCTGCCAGGTGAGCTGGCTGAACTGGACGCAGGGTTTTTCCATCCTGGAGCGCCCCGAAGCGTTCGAGGCCAGCGACGACTGACAACGACCGACAGCGACAGACAACGACCGACGACCAACCCGGAGCGCGCGCCGCCATGTGGATCCTGATTGTTTCCTTCCTGCTGCTGATGCTGGTGGGCCTGCCGGTCGCCATTGCGATGGCGGTGGCTTCGCTGCTGTATATCTGGGCCTCCGGCACGGTGCCGGACGTGATCCTGGCGCAGCGCATGATTGCCGGCGTGGAGAGCTTTCCGCTCCTGGCCGTGCCCTTCTTCATCCTCGCCGGCAACCTGATGAACGTGGCCGGCATCACCGGGCGCATCTATAACTTCGCCGTGGCGCTGGTGGGCTGGATGCGCGGCGGACTGGGCCACGTCAACATCATCGGCTCGGTGATCTTCTCCGGCATGTCGGGCACCGCCATTGCCGATGCGGCGGGCCTGGGCACCATCGAGATCAAGGCCATGCAGGACCACGGCTACGAGACCGAGTTCGCGGTGGGCGTGACGGCGGCCTCGGCCACGCTCGGGCCGATCATCCCGCCGTCGCTGCCGTTCGTGATCTACGGCATGATGGCCAATGTGTCGATCGGCTCGCTGTTCCTGGCCGGCATCGTGCCGGGCCTGGTGCTGACCTTGTTCATGATGGGCACGGTGGCGTGGTTTGCCCACCGCCGCGGCTGGGGCAGCGATACCGCGTTCTCCTGGAAGCTGCTGGGCAACGCCAGCATCGAGATCGCGGTGGTGCTGGCCTTTCCGCTGGCGATCTGGCTGATGACGCGCTTTGGCGTGTCCACCAACGTGGCCGCGCTGATCGCGCTGGTGGTGCTGCTGGCGCTGGACTGGTACTTCGACTTTTCCGCGGTGATGGCGCTGATGGCGCCGGTGATCCTGATCGGCGGCATGACGCTGGGCTGGTTCACGCCCACCGAGGCCGCGGTGGCGGCGGTGATCTGGGCGCTGTTTCTCGGGCTGGTGCGCTACCGCTCCATGACGCTGCGCTCGCTGGCCAAGGCCACGCTCGACACCATCGAGACCACCGCATCGGTGTTGTTCATCGTCACCGCGGCATCGATCTTCGCCTGGCTGCTCACCACCAGCCAGGCCGCGCAGATGCTGTCCGACGCCATCCTTGGATTCACCCACAACAAATGGGTGTTCCTGCTGCTGGCCAACGTGCTGATCCTGATCGTGGGCTGCTTTATCGACACCACGGCGGCGATCACCATCCTGGTCCCGATCCTGCTGCCCATCGTGCTCAAGCTCGGCATCGACCCGATCCATTTCGGGCTGGTGATGACGCTCAACCTGATGATCGGCCTGCTGCATCCGCCGCTGGGGATGGTGCTGTTCGTGCTGGCGCGGGTGGCCAAGCTGTCGGTGGAGCGCACTACCGTGGCCATCCTGCCGTGGCTGGTGCCGTTGTTCCTGACGCTGATCGCCATTACTTACTTCCCGGCGATCACGCTGTGGCTGCCGAACCTGGTGGGCAGCAAATGAGCGCCACCATCGTCCAGGTCGAACTGCTGCAGGTGGACCTGCCGCCGCGCGTGCCGCGCTCCGACGCCATCCAGTCCTTCGTCATGCAGGAAACACCCATGGTGCGCATCCGCTGCGACGATGGCGCCGAGGGCACGGGCTACGCCTATACCATCGGCACCGGCGGCTCATCGGTGATGGCGCTGCTGCGCGATCACCTGGCACCGCGCCTGATCGGGCGCGATCCCGCCCAGATCGAGGCGATCTGGCGCGAGCTGCTGTTCGCCACCCACGCCACCTCGGTCGGCGCCATCACCAGCCTGGCGCTGGCCGCCATCGATACCGCGCTGTGGGACTGGCGCTGCCGGCGCGACGGCCAGCCCCTGTGGCTTGCCGCCGGCGGGGCGCAACCGCGCGTGCCGGTCTACACCACCGAAGGCGGCTGGCTGCACCTGGATGCCGATACGCTGGTAAGCGAGGCCGTGGCGGCGCGCGAGGCGGGTTTTCGCGGTGCCAAGCTGAAGGTGGGCCGCGCGCGGGCGAGCGAGGACGTGGCGCGCCTGGCAGCGGTGCGAGACGCGGTCGGAGACGGCTTCGAGCTGATGGTGGACGCCAACCAGTGCTTCACCGCCGCCGAGGCCATCCGGCGCGCACCGCATTACGCCGAACTGGGCATCGCGTGGTTCGAGGAGCCGCTGCCGGCCGACGATATCGGCGGGCACGTGCGGCTGGCCGCATCCACCTCGGTGCCCATCGCGGTGGGCGAGTCGTTGTACTCGCCCGGCCAGTTTGCCGAGTACGTGCGCCAGGGCGCCTGCGGCATCGTGCAGGCCGATGTGGCGCGCATTGGCGGCATCACGCCCTGGCTCAAGGTGGCGCACCTGGCCGAAGCCCACAACCTGTCGATCTGCCCGCACTTCCTGATGGAGCTGCATGTGTCGCTATGCGCCGCGGTGCCCAACGCGGCCTGGGTGGAGTACATCCCGCAGCTCGACGAGATTGCCGCCAGCAGCGTGCGCATCGAGGCCGGCCACGCCATCGCCCCGGACGCGCCGGGCCTTGGCATCGAATGGGACTGGGCCGCGATCGGGCGCCGCACGGTGGCGCGCGCGCTGGTTTCCTGATGATTTCACCGGCTGCGCAAACGCGGCCGGAACTGCTCATGGAGAACGACTGATGACGCAACGACTCGCCGGCAAGCTGGCCCTCGTCACCGCGGCCGGGCAGGGCATTGGCCGCGCCACCGCCGAAGCCTATCTGCGTGAAGGCGCGCGCGTGATCGCCGCCGATATCGACGCGCGCTTGCTCGAGGCGCTGGCCGGCCAGCCCGGCTGCACCACGCTGCGGCTGGACGTGACGGACGGCGCCGCGGTGCAGGCTGCGGCGAAGCAGGCCGGCGCGCTCGATATCCTGTTCAACGGCGCGGGTTTCGTGCACCACGGCACCATCCTGGAATGCGACGAAGCGGCTTTCGACTTCTCGATGAACCTGAACGTGCGCGCCATGTACAGCATGATGCGCGCCTTCCTGCCCGCCATGGTGGCGCGGCGCCGCGGCTCGATCGTCAACATGGCGTCGGTGGCAGGCAGCATCAAGGGCGCGCCCAACCGCTTCGTCTACGGCGCTACCAAGGCGGCGGTGATCGGCATGACCAAGTCGGTGGCGGCGGACTACATCGGCCACGGCATCCGCTGCAATGCGATCTGCCCCGGCACGGTGGAGTCGCCCTCGCTGCGCCAGCGCATCGCGGACCAGGCGCGCGATGGCGGCAGGAGCCTGGCCGAGGTGGAAGCCGCCTTTGTCGCCCGCCAGCCGATGGGGCGCATCGGCAGCGCCGCGGAGATCGCTGCGCTGGCGGTGTACCTCGGCTCGGACGAATCGGCATTCACCACCGGCACGGCGCAGGTGATCGACGGTGGCTGGTCCAACTGAGGCGGCGCATCTCGCTCGTCCCCGCTCGTCCCCGCTCAGCCATCCGCCCGGAGCCAGCATGCCAGCCGATAACGCCCCCAAGGTCATCCGCATACACCCCGCCGACGACATCGTCATCGCCTGCCGCCAATTGGTGCCGGGCACCGTCATCGCCGCCGAGGGCGTGAGCGTCGCCAGCCTGGTGCCGCCCGGGCACAAGCTGGCGGTGCGCGCCATCGCCGCAGGCGCGCCGGTGCGGCGCTACAACCAGATCATCGGCTTTGCGCGCCAACCCATCGCGCCGGGCCAGCACGTGCATACGCATAACCTGGCCATGGGCGAGTTCACACGTGAATACGCTGCCGGCGCGGATGCGCGCGCCACCGAATACGTTGATGCACCGGCCAGCTTCGATGGCATCAAACGCGCCGACGGCAGCGTGGCCACCCGCAACTACATCGGCATCCTTACCTCGGTGAACTGCTCCGCCACGGTGGCGCGTGCCATTGCCGATCATTTCCGGCGTGAGCTTCGCCCGGAGGCGCTGGCCGCGTTTCCCAATGTGGATGGCGTGGTGGCGCTCACGCATGGCGCGGGCTGCGCCACCGATAGCGAGGGCGAGAACCTGCGCGTATTGCGCCGCACGCTGGCGGGCTACGCGCGCCACCCGAACTTTGCCGCGGTGCTGGTGGTGGGGCTGGGCTGCGAGGCGAACCAGATCGATGGCCTGCTGGCCGAGGGCGATCTCGCCGGCATGGCCGGCGGCCCGCGCCTGCATGCGTTCAACATCCAGGATAGCGGCGGCACCGCCGGCGCGGTGGCGCGCGGCGTGGCCATCGTGCAGGACCTGCTTGCCGATGCCAATCGCGTGAGCCGGCAAGCCGTGCCGGCGAGCCACATCACGGTGGGCCTGCAATGCGGCGGCTCGGATGGCTACTCGGGGCTGACTGCCAACCCCGCGCTGGGCGCGGCCGTGGATCTGCTGGTGCGCCACGGCGGCGGCGCCATTTTGTCCGAGACGCCCGAGATCTACGGCGCCGAGCATCTGCTCACGCGCCGCGCGGCGTCGCCGGCGGTGGCCGCGCGCCTGCTGGAGCGGATCCGCTGGTGGGAAGACTATTGCGCGCGCAACCACGGCAGCATGGACAACAACCCCTCGGCCGGCAACAAGGCCGGCGGGCTCACCACCATCCTGGAGAAGTCGCTAGGCGCGGTGGCCAAGAGCGGCACCACCAACCTGGTGGAGGTCTACGAGTTCGCGCAGCCGGTGCGCGCGCGCGGCCTGGTCTTCATGGACACGCCTGGCTACGATCCGGTCTCGGCCACCGGCCAGGTGGCGGGCGGCGCCAACCTGATCTGCTTCACCACCGGGCGCGGCTCGGCCTACGGCTGCGCGCCATCGCCCTCGCTCAAGCTGGCGACCAACAGCGCGCTGTGGCAAAGGCAGGCCGACGACATCGACATCAACTGCGGCGACATCGTCGATGGCGGCGCCAGCATTGCGCACAAGGGCGAGCAGATTTTCCGCCGGATGCTGGAGACCGCGTCGGGGCGAAAGACCAAAAGCGAGCTGCATGGCTACGGGCAGAACGAGTTCGTGCCGTGGTCGCTGGGCGCGGTCATGTAAGCGCATGCAAGCGCTGGGAACCATCGACAAAAACCACGCAGGAGAGAGCATGAAGATCACCGCCGCGCGCGTCATCGTGTGTTCCCCGGGACGCAACTTCGTGACGCTGAAGATCGAGACCGACGAGGGCCTGAGCGGCATCGGCGACGCCACGCTCAACGGCCGCGAGCTGGCCGTGGCGAGCTACCTGGAGGACCACGTGGCGCCCTGCCTGATCGGGCGCGACCCGCACCAGGTGGAAGACATCTGGCAGTACCTGTATCGCGGCGCGTACTGGCGGCGTGGGCCGGTGACCATGAGCGCGATCGCCGCGGTGGATACCGCGCTGTGGGACATCAAGGCCAAGGCAGCGGGCATGCCGCTTTACCAGTTGCTGGGCGGCAAGAGCCGCACCGGCGTGATGGTGTACGGCCACGCCAATGGCAGCGATATCGAGGCCACGGTGGACGAGGTGCTGCGTTACAAGGAACTGGGCTACCGCGCGGTGCGCGCGCAATCGGGCGTGCCGGGGCTTAACAAGGTGTATGGCGTGTCGTCGGACCGCCTGTTCTACGAGCCGGCCGATGCCTCGCTGCCGTCGGAGCACGACTGGAGCACGGAGCGCTACCTGGACCACACGCCGCGCCTGTTCGAGAAGGTACGTGACGCGGCGGGTTGGGACCTGCACCTGCTGCACGACGTGCACCACCGGCTCACGCCGATCGAGGCGGCTCGCCTGGGCAAGTCACTGGAGCCGTTCCGCCTGTTCTGGATGGAAGACGCCACGCCCGCGGAGCACCAGGAGAGCTTCCGGCTGATCCGCCAGCACACCACCACGCCGCTGGCGGTGGGCGAGGTCTTCAACACCATCTGGGACTGCAAGACGTTGATCCAGGAGCAGTTGATCGACTACATCCGCGCCACCGTGGTCCATGCGGGTGGCATCACGCACCTGCGCCGCATCGCTGACTTCGCCGCGATGCACCAGGTCCGCACCGGCTCGCATGGCGCGACCGACCTCTCGCCGGTGTGCATGGGCGCCGCGCTGCATTTTGACCTGTGGGTGCCCAACTTCGGCATCCAGGAATACATGCGCCACAGCGAGCAGACCGACGCGGTGTTCCCGCACGCCTACACCTTTGCCAACGGCATGCTGTATCCGGGCGATGCGCCGGGACATGGCGTGGATATCGATGAGACGCTGGCGGCCAGGTATCCCTATCAACGCGCCTACCTGCCGGTGAATCGCCTTGCCCACGATGGCACGCTCTGGCACTGGTAGTGCAAATGCCGGGCAGATACAGGCACATTCAGGAAAGCACAGGCAAACACAGGCAGGCCCCATGACGACGCCAAGACTGCATCCCGACACGCTCGCGCAGCTTCCGCATGACGTACTGCGCCCGCGCTATGCGCGCGAACGCCTGCGGGGCGGCATCGTCCACCTGGGCATTGGCGCCTTTCACCGCGCGCACCAGGCGGCGGTGACGCAAGCCGCGCTGCACGCCGATGCCGCCGACGCGCACTCGCTGGACTGGGGCATCGTCGGCGTCTCGTTGCGCCGGCCTGACACACGCGACGCGCTGGCGCCGCAGCAAGGCCTGTACACGCTGGCATTGCGCGGGGTGCGGGACGACGGCAGCCGCTTTGTGCAGTTGCAGGTGATCGGCGCGGTGATGGCGGTGCTGGTGGCCGCCGATGATCCCGATGCCGTGCTGGAGCGGATCGCGCATGAGGACGCGCGCATCGTCAGCCTGACGGTGACGGAGAAGGGTTACTGCCATGACCCTGCCACCGGCACATTGAACTTCAGCGACCCGGGCATCGCCCATGACCTGCTGCATGCCGGCGCCCCGGTTACCGCCATCGGCTATCTGGCGCGCGGCCTGCAACGACGCATGGCGCGCGGCCTGCCGCCGCTGACCTTGCTCAGTTGCGACAACATTGCCGCCAACGGCGACACGCTGCGCGGCTTGCTGCTGGCCTTCTGCGCGCGCGTGGACGGCGCGCTCCACGATTGGGTGGCCGAACGCTGCGGCTTTCCCAATGCCATGGTCGACCGCATCGTGCCCAAGACCACCGTGGACGATGCCGCGCGCATCAGCGCCGCGCTTGGCGTGGAAGACGCATGGCCCGTGGTGGGCGAGCCCTTCCTGCAGTGGGTGATGGAGGACCGCTTCGTGGCCGGCCGGCCGCGCTGGGAGGCGGGCGGCGCGCAGTTCGTCGAACACGCACATCCGTTCGAGACGCTCAAGCATCGCCTGGTCAACGGCAGCCATTCGACCATGGCCTACCTGGGCATGGTGGCCGGGTGGGCCACCACCGACCGCGCCATCGCCGTGCCGGCTATGCGCGCGCTGGTGGCCGGCATGATGGAGCAGGAAATGCAGCCGACCCTACCCGCGCTGCCGGGGCTGGACACCGCGGCCTATCGGCGCGACCTGCTGGCGCGCTTTGCCAATCCCGCGCTGCAGCATAAGACCAGCCAGATCGCCATGGACGGCTCGCAGAAGATCCCGCAACGCCTGCTGGCGCCGATCCGCGAGCGTTTGCGCGCCGGCGCCCCGTTTCCGCGCCTGGCGCTGGGCGTGGCCGGCTGGCTGCATTTCCTGCGCGGCCGGGACGAGCACGGCGCCGAGTACCGTATCGAAGACCCGCTGGCATCTTCGCTCCGTGCCTTGCTGGCCGAGGCCGAGGCCCGGCATGCGCGGGAGGCGGATCGCATCGCGGCCATCGCGTCGTTCACGCCGGTGTTCGGGGATCTGGCTGCTTCGCGCGTGTTCGTCGAAACGCTGGCCACGCAGACGCGCATGCTGCGCGAGCGCGGCGTGCTGGCGACAATCGCGGCGGTCGCCGGCACGCAGGCCAGCGCCGCCTGAACGGATCGCTGCCCGCCAAGTACTGATCCTGTCACTCGCGCGTGGCACGTTGCGGCGCCAACGTGGCGCCGGCCCACCTCCAGCACTTATTTGCGCGTGTGCGGTCAAACGATCAGGCCGGCGTGTCCTATGCTGTGCAGATACGCAGGCCCGATCAGCAATCGCGTCGCAACTTGCGTATGAGAAGCGCAACCGCAGTGCAACAGCAGAGCAACCGCAGCAAAAGGCGGCGGTGAAACAGCATATCCGGAGGTGGCTATGGAACTTCACATGCAATCGCACCACTACGTGCGCCGCATGCCAGACTGGACCGCGGCAGCGGTGTCGGGGCTGGCGGCCGGGGCGCTGCTGATGGTGATCGAGCTGTTCTGGTCGACGATGGTGGCGGGCATCAACCCGTGGGGCACGACGCGGATGATCGCGGCGATCCTGATGGGGCAGGACGTGCTCCAGACTTCGTTGTTCAGCGTGGGTACCGTGGCCGCGGCGCTGATGATCCACTTTGTGCTCGGCGCGGTGCTGGGCATGATCCTGGGGGCCATCATCGCGCCATTTCACCTGGATTCGAGCACGGGCCTGGCGTTGCTTACCGGCGCGGTATTCGGCATTGCCGTGTACCTGCTCAACTTCTACGGCATGACGCGCTTTTTCACCTGGTTCGCCGATGCGCGTGGCTGGCATACGCTGGTTGGCCACATGATCTTCGGCATGACCGCAGCCATTGCCTACTGGAAGCTTGAAAACAAGGATGTATCTCACTGAGCACGCAAACCGGAGGAAATGCCAGCCAATCCATCAGCAAATCCATCGGCGCGTGCCGCGGCGCATCCCTGTTTCCATTGCCCTGCGTCTACGTGCTGTTTAGCGATTTAGCGGTTTAGCGGTTTAGACCCGCGCATTGCCACTACACGGGCCGTGCGGGCTGGCGGCGGCGGATGAAAGCTTCGGCTTTCTCCGCCGCTTTTTGTTTTGCCGCTGGTGGCGCATGGCCGGGCCATCTTGTGTGGCATCGCACCCAAAGCGCTGTCAAGGCCGCCTTGCCGGTGGCGGACCAGATGCACTAGTCTTATCTCAGCTTGCGTGTAGTTCGCATCCTTCTGTGCGCAAGCGGGGAGGGTCGGTATGGCGATAGCCATTGCAATCGTGATCATCGTCGTTGCTTCGGTGCTCTTCCATTTCTTGAGCCCGTGGTGGGCGACGCCGCTTGCCTCCAACTGGAAGCAGATGGACGACACGCTGACCATCACGCTGGTCATCACCGGCATCTTCTTCGTCATCATCAACCTGTTCGTCGCCTACATCGTCTGGCGCTACCGCCATCGCGACGGCGCGCGCGCGGCCTATCAGCCGGAAAACCCCAGGCTGGAGCTGTGGCTGACAGCGGGCACCACGCTTGGGGTGATCGCGCTGCTGGCGCCGGGCCTGTTCGTCTATGCCGAGTACGTGCGCCCACCCGGCGACGCCATGGTCCTGGAGGTGGTGGGCCAGCAGTGGCAGTGGGGCTTTCGCTTTCCCGGCCGGGGCGGCCAGCTCGGCACCTCGGACCCGCGCTTTGTCACGCCCGCCAATCCGCTGGGCGTGAACCCGGACGACCCGCGCGGGCAGGACGACATCATCGTCGCCGGCCAGGAGGTCCATCTGCCGCTGAATCGCCCGGTCAAGGTGCTGCTGCGCTCCAAGGACGTGCTCCACGACTTCTACGTGCCGCCGTTTCGCGCTCGCATGAACATGGTGCCAGGCACCGTCACGTCGTTCTGGTTCACGCCGACCAAGGCGGGCACGTACGAGATCCTGTGCGCGCAACTGTGCGGGGTCGGCCACTACAACATGCGCGGCCATGTGGTGGTGGAGGACGAGGCGGCGTTCCAGGCATGGCTCTCGCGCCAGCCGACGTTCGCGCTGACCATGGCGAAGACGCCCGCTGTGGTGACAGGGGCAGCGCCTGCCGGCGCGCCGGCGGCCGATACGCTCGTCGGGCAGGGCCGCGCGCTGGCGCAGAGCAAGGGCTGCGTGGGTTGCCACAGCATGGACGGCACCGTTGGCGTGGGGCCAAGCTGGAAGGGCTTGTATGGCAGTACCGGGACCTTTGCCGATGGCAGCAGCGCGAAGGTCGACGACGCTTACCTGAAGACGGAGATCACCGATCCGCAGGCGCGCCTGGTCAAGGGCTTCGGCCCGCTCATGCCAAAGATGGCCCTGAGCGACGAAGAGGTGAGCGCGCTGATTGCCTACATCCGCGCCAACGGCGCGCCCGGCGCGGCAACGCAGGCGGGCGCTGCGTCCCGCGCCGCGGCCAGGTAGATCGCAGGCAGGTTGCAAAGAAGGCTACAGGAGGGAGTGCTATGGCATACGCCGACGAGGCCGCCCACGACGGACCGCAGAGCTTCTTTACCCGCTATATCTGGAGCCAGGATCACAAGGTGATCGCGGTGCAGTACACGCTGGTTGCCATCTTCGTGGGGCTGGTGGGCGTGGTGCTTTCCAACCTGATGCGCCTGCAGCTGGGTTTTCCCGGGCACTTCACGTTCATCAATGCCAACCGCTACTACCAGTTCGTGACCATGCACGGGATGATCATGGTGATCTACCTGCTCACGGCGCTCTTTCTCGGCGGCTTCGGCAATTTCCTGATCCCGCTGATGGTGGGGGCGCGCGACATGGTGTTCCCGTACCTCAACATGTTGAGCTTCTGGGTCTACTTCCTCTCGGTGCTGGTGCTGCTGTCGAGCTTCTTCGTGCCGGGCGGTCCCACCGGCGCCGGCTGGACGCTGTATCCGCCGCAGGCCATCCTGCCGGGCACGCCCGGCTATGAGTGGGGCATCATCCTGATGCTGGTGTCGCTGGTGATCTTCATCGTGGCCGCCACCATGGGCGGGCTCAACTACGTCACCACCGTGCTGCAGGCCCGCACCGAGGGCATGACGCTGATGCGCATGCCGCTGTCCGTGTGGGGCATCTTCATGGCCACCATCCTGGCGTTGCTGGCCTTTCCGGCGCTGTTCGTGTCGGGCGTGATGATGCTGCTGGACCGCACGCTGGGCACCAGCTTCTTCATGCCGGCGATCGTTTCGCTGGGCCAGCAGCTGAACTACAAGGGCGGCAGCCCGCTGCTGTTCCAGCACCTGTTCTGGTTCTTCGGCCATCCGGAGGTGTACATCGTCGCATTGCCGGCGTTCGGCATCGTCTCCGACCTGGTCAGCGTGCATTCGCGCAAGAGCATCTTCGGCTATCGCACCATGGTGTGGGCCATCCTGGCCATCGGCGTGCTGTCGGTGGTGGTGTGGGCGCACCATATGTTCGTGAGCGGGATGAACCCGTACTTCGGCTTCTTCTTTGCCACCACCACGCTGATCATCGCCATTCCCACCGCCATCAAGGTCTATAACTGGGTCATCACGCTATGGCGGGGCGACATTCATTTCTCGGTGCCGATGCTGTTTGCCATCGCCTTTATCAGCACCTTCGTGATCGGCGGGCTGACCGGGCTGTTCCTGGGCAATGTCAGCGTGGACATTCCGCTGTCGAACACGTATTTCGTGGTCGCGCACTTCCATATGGTGATGGGCGTTTCGCCGATCCTGGTGGTGTTTGGCGGGATCTATCACTGGTACCCCAAGGTCACCGGCCGCATGCTCAACGACAAGCTGGGGCACATCCATTTCTGGGTGACGTTCGTCGGCACCTATGCCATCTTCTTCCCGATGCACTACCTGGGCATCCTTGGCATGCCGCGGCGCTACTACGCCTACGACAACTACGCCTTCATTCCCGAGTCGGCCCACACCATGAACGCCTATATCTCCGTGGCGGCGTTTATCGTGGCGGCGGCGCAGTTGCTGTTCGTCTTCAACCTCGCCTGGAGCGTCAGGCACGGCAGGCCGGCGGGGTCCAATCCCTGGCGCGCGGCCTCGCTGGAGTGGCAGACGCCGGACACGCCGCCCGTGCACGGCAACTGGGGCGCGCAGCAGCCGGTGGTGCATCGCTGGGCCTATGCCTATAGCGTGCCGGGTGCGAGCGAGGATTTCATTGCGCAGAACGCGCCGCCCGAGGCCGGGGGCGCCGAGCCCGAGCCGCACACCAGCCATGGAGCCGTGGCATGAACGCGAACCTGGTCTATCGCACCGGTGCCGACGGCGAGCGGCGCCCGGGCCCGGGCCCCGGCGATGTGGGCAGGCAGCGCGCGGGGCCCGCGCCGGCCAGCATCGGGCTGTGGGTGTTCATGGGCGTGGTCAGTTCGCTGTTTGGTTTGTTTATCGCCGCGTACGCCATGCGCATGGATTCGCCGGACTGGCACGCCGTGGCGTTGCCGTGGCAGGTCTGGCTGTCCACGGCCTTGCTGGCGGCGGGTAGCGGGGTGATGCTGGTGGCCGCGCGCGCGGCCCGCGCCGGACGCGTCTCGGTGGCGCACCGCGCGCTGTGCCTCGGCGGGCTGGCCGCGGCGGCGTTCGTGGCTTCGCAGTTGTGGGCATGGCAGGCCCTGCTCGCCATCCACGTGGTGCCTGCCAACAACCCGTCCGGGAGCTTCTTCTACCTGCTGACCGCGATGCATGGCCTGCATGTGCTGGGCGGCCTGGCTGGCTGGATGATGGCCATGCGCGCCGGGCCGGGCAGCGCGCTGCGCATTCGCCTGTGCGCGCGCTACTGGCATTTCCTGCTGGCAGTGTGGCTGGTGCTGCTGGCCGCGCTCGGCTGGCTCACGCCGGAGTTCGTTCGCTTTATCTGCGGCCGCGGCTAGGCGGCCCGGCCGATTCTCGAAGGAGACGCGCCCATGTCTTCGCTACCCACTTCATCCGCACCGGCGGTGACCGGCTTGCGCGGGCTGGTGGCCGACTGGTCCTCGGACCAGCGGGCCTTCAAGGTGTCGTGGGGCAAGGCGATGATGTGGATCTTCCTGCTGTCCGATACCTTCATCTTCAGCTGTTTCCTGACCGGGTACATGACGGTCAGGATCGCCAGCACGGCGCCCTGGCCGAACCCCAGCATCGTGTTCGGGCTCAAGGTGGGCGGCACCGAGGTGCCGCTGCTGCTGATCGCCATCATGACCTTCGTGCTGATCAGCAGCAGCGGGACGATGGCGATGGCCGTCAACTTTGCCTACCGGCGCGATCGCGTGAAATGCGCGTTGCTCATGTTTGCCACGGCGCTGTTCGGCGTGGCCTTCGTCAGCATGCAGGCTTTTGAGTGGACCAAGCTGATCGTGACAGAGGGCGTGCGCCCGTGGGGCAACCCGATGGGTGCGCCGCAGTTCGGCTCGGCCTTCTTCATGATCACCGGCTTCCATGGCCTGCATGTGAGCTGCGGCGTGATCTACCTGCTGATCGTCGCCACCAAGGTGCTGCGGGGCCGCTACGAGCGCACGGGCAACTACCAGATCGTGGAGATTGCCGGGCTCTACTGGCACTTCGTGGACCTGGTGTGGGTCTTTATCTTCGCGCTGTTCTATCTTTGGTGAGGCCCCTCATGGCTGCGTCGTCCCCATCTCCCGAATTGCCCGCGCAGGCCCCCGCCGTTACCGGCTCGCACGGCGATTCGCCGCACGGGCAACCGCTTGGCCAGCAACATGGGCAGCAGCATCCCATCGGCCTATACCTGAAGATCTGGGCACTGTTGTTCGTGCTGTCCACGCTGTCGTACCTGGTGGACTACTTCCATTTCGAGGGCTATCTGCGCTGGACCCTGATCCTGCTTTTCATGGTGATGAAGGCCGGATTGATCGTGGCCGTGTTCATGCACATGGCCTGGGAGCGGCTGGCACTGATCTGCGCCATCCTGCTGCCGCCGCTGTGCCTGCTGGTGCTGGTGGGCCTGATGGCGGCCGAGGCGGACTACACGTTCCTCTTGCGCGGCGTCTTCTTCCGCTGAGCGTGCGGCGCACGTTCCGTGCGCGCCATCCGGGTACACTTGCCCGGTTGCCCGCCACTACGACGAAACCATGCACCCAGCTACGGAAGCCATCCTGATCTATAACCATGGCCGCGATCCCGAGCGGCTGACCCGCAAGCTCGCCGCCATCGCCGCCGATCCGTTCGCCTTCCTGCGTGGCACCAACCACCTCTACGCGGCCTCGGTGGGCACCGAGGCCGCCCTGGTGGAAGCCCCCACCACCTATGTCTGCGGCGATCTCCATCTGGAGAACCTGGGCAGCTTCAAGGGCGACAACGGCCTGGTTTATTTTGATCTGAACGACTTCGACGACGCGATGGCCGCGCCGCTGACGGTGGACCTTGTGCGCCTGCTGTCCAGCCTGATGATCGCGGCGCCGCAGCTCGGCCTGTCGGACGCCGACGCGCGCGCGGGCGCCGAGCGCATGCTTGAGACCTACGCGGCGGTGCTGGCCGGCGGCAAGCCGCGCTGGGTGGAGCGCGCCACCGCCACCGGGCTGGTGGCGACGCTGCTGCGCCGCGTCAAACGCCGCCGCCGCGGCGAGCTCCTGGCGGCGCGCACCGTGCGGCGCGGCGGGAAACGGCGCCTGCTGATCGACAACAGCCATGCGCTGGCTCCGCTCAAAGGCGAGCGCAAGCGCGCTGGGGCCATCCTGCGCGAGTTCGCGCGGCAGGCCCATCACGGCCAGTTCGCGGCCGACGACGCCGCGCGGCGGGTGGCGGGCGTGGGCAGCCTGGGGCTGGAGCGCTATGTGGTGCTCGCGCATGCGCCCGGCACGCCCACCGCCCAGCGGCTGATCGACATCAAGCGCGCCGCGCCCAGCGCGTGGCAGGGCTTGCCGTATGGCGCGCAACCCGCATGGGGCAGCGACGCAGCGCGCGTGGTGCATATCCAGCATGCCATGCAGGCGGCTTCGCCTGCGCTGCTCTCGGCGGTTGCGATGGGTGCCGGGTCAGCAGCGCCGTCCTACATCGTCAAGAGCCTGCAGCCCACGGCCGACCGCGTGAACCTTGGGCCTCACACCGATCGCGCCAGCCTGAGCGAAGTGCTTCTCACGATGGCGCGCTCGGCGGCCTGGGCGCACCTGCGCGGCTGCGGCCATGAAGCCGCCGATCGGATCGAGGCGTTGCAGGAATTCGCCGCCGGTTCGCGCTGGCGCGCGCCGGTGCTGCGGCTGGCGCGGCATGGCTGCGAGATGGCGCAGGCGCAGTGGAAGGATTTTGCCGAGGACTACCACAAGGCCCGGGGGAAATAAGCCTGGTTTGAGGCCTGGTTTGCGCGCTCGCCAGCCGTCGCCAACCATCTTTTCCTGGCTGGCCGGTTGCCCGGCCAGCACGGTACGTCAGACCTGCGTGATGAACTTGGTCACCAGGTAGCCATCGAAGGTTTCCTGGCCGCCTTCGCTGCCGATGCCGGAATCCTTGATGCCGCCAAACGGCGTCTCGGCCAGCGCCATGCCGAAGTGGTTGATGTTGACCATGCCGGCTTCCAGGCCGTTGGACACCACCGTCGCGGTCTTCAGCGAGTTGGTGAAGACGTACGAGGCCAGGCCGAACGGCAGGCTGTTGGCGCGGCGCAGCACTTCTTCCACATCCTTGAAGCGCGTCACCGGCGCCACCGGGCCGAAGGGCTCGTCGACCATCAGCTTGGCGTCGTCGGGCAGGTCGGTGACCACGGTCGGGGCAAAGAAGAAGCCCTTGTCGCCGATGCGCTTGCCGCCCGCCACCACCTTGCCGCCGCGGTGATTGGCGTCGTCCAGGAACTGCTCCATCGAGGCGATGCGGCGCTCGTGCGCAAGCGGCCCCATCTGCGTGCCGTCGTCCAGGCCGTCGCCAACCTTGATCGAGCCGATCACCTCGGTAAAGCGCGCCAGGAACTTGTCGTAGGCTTTTTCCTGCACGTAGAAGCGCGTGGGCGACACGCACACCTGGCCGGCGTTGCGCAGCTTGAAGCGCGCCAGCATTTCCGCTGCCGGCTCGATGTCGGCGTCGTCAAACACCAGCACCGGCGAGTGCCCGCCTAGCTCCATGGTCACGCGCTTCATGTGGGCGCCGGCCAGCGCGGCCAGCTGCTTGCCCACCGGCACCGAACCGGTGAAGGAGATCTTGCGCACGATCGGCGACTCGATCAGGTAGGTGGAGATTTCGCCCGGCACGCCCCAGACGATGTTCAGCACGCCCGGGGGCAGGCCTGCATCGTGGAACAGCTGGGCCAGCGCGACCACCGCGCTGGGCGAGTCTTCCGGTCCCTTGAGGATCAGCGTGCAGCCGGCGCCGATGGCCGAGACCATCTTGCGGATCGCCTGGTTGAAGGGGAAGTTCCACGGCGTAAAGGCAGCGCACACGCCGATCGGCTCGCGCACCACGATCTGGCGCACGTTGGGCTGGCGCGGCGGGATCACGCGGCCGTAGATGCGCCGGCATTCCTCGGCGTGCCATTCGGCATGCTCGGCGCAGATCATGACTTCGCCGATGGCTTCGGCCAGCGGCTTGCCCTGGTCCAGCGTGATGTTGCGGCCGATGTCCTTGGCGCGCTCGCGGGTCAGTTCCGCCACGCGGCGCAGGATCTTGGAGCGCTCCAGCGGCGAGGTCTTCTTCCAGCTTTCAAAGGCGCGCTGCGCGGCGGCCAGGGCGCGGTCCAGATCGCCGCGGTTGGCATGCGGCAGCTTGCCCAGCAGTTCCTGGGTGGCGGGGTTGATGACGTCTTGCTCGCGTCGGTCCCCTCCCTTGACGAATTCCCCGTCGATGTAGAGGGCGAGATCCTGGTACATGCCTTTCTCCTGAAGAAGGTTGCGTGCGACAAGCGCAGCCGGTGCCGCCGCGGTGGGGGATGCCGCGCCTGGGCGCGGCGGCCAAACCGCAAGCTTAACCCGTCGGCCGGTTTTGTGCACCGGCAGGCGCCGGCGTTGCCGAGGGGGGCGGGGCCAGGTGCGGCAAAGGCCACCATTCGCGCCCTCTCGCGGGTTCGGGAAGCATGGCTGATGCCCCGGGCTCAGCCGCGCCGCATCGCCACCATGCTGCGGGTGGCCAGCGCCAGGGCATTGTGCCGGTTGCCGCCGCCCAGGTCATCGGAGATCTCCGTGGCCGCGTTCAGCACCAGCGCGGCAAAGCCCTTGATCTTGTGCGGCTTGAACCGCTCAGCCGGCCCCGACAGCCCGATGGCGGCGATGACGTGCCCGTTGCCGTCGCAGATGGGCGCGGCCACGCCGTAGACGGTCTCGCGCCACTCGCCGCGGTTGACCGCATAGCCCTCTTTGCGCACCTTGGCCATCTCCCGCAGGAAACGCTCGGGCTCGACGATGCTGTTGGGGGTGGACGGCGCCAGCGTGGCGAACATGCGCTGCAACGCGGTGTCCGGCTGGAAGGCCAGTATCGCCTTGCCGGTGGCCACGCAGTGCGCCAGCGCCCGCCCGCCGATCTGGGTATAGGCGCGCACGGGGTTGGGGCTGTCGATCTTGTGCACGTAGACCACCTCGGCGCGGTCCAGCACGGACAGGTGCACGCTCTCGCCGCTGGCGTGCATCAGCTTGTCCATCCACGCCTGGGCATGGCGGCGCAGGTCCAGCCGCGAGAGCACCGCCGAGCCCAGCTCCCAGAGCTTGATCGACGCGCTGTAGCCGGTGCCGGTGCCGGAGGCGTCGCGGATCACATAGTTGAGCTCGGTCAGCGCTTGCAGCAGCCGATGCACATTGCTCTTGGCCAGGCCCAGGTGGGTGGCGATCTCGGTGAGGCCCAGCGGCCGGTCGCTGTGCGCCAGCAACTCGATCACGCCGAGGCCCTTGATCAAGGTGTTGTTCATCGATGCTTATGCTCCATGCGGGCATCCTATGCGGATGGCGCGCGCTGTTCTCAAATGTGGAACGATAGTATCGTATTTTGCAACTCCCTATAATCGTCGCAACGCGGCCGGCAGCCTGCCGATGAGGACGGCTGATGCACTGCGCCGCCTCTCTCTCCTTCCCTGTGGATGCTTCCCATGCGTGATCTCGACCAACAGGACCTGCCGCTGCAAGGCGTGCGGGTTGTGGAATTCTGTACCGTTGCCGCCGGGCCCTTTTGCGGCATGTTGCTGGCCGATATGGGCGCCGAGGTGATCAAGGTGGAAGCGCCCGAGGGCGACACCTTGCGGCAGTGGCCGCCGCTGTCCGATGGCTTCTCCGAGAATTTCGCTTCGCTCAACCGCAACAAGGAGTCGGTGGCGCTCAACCTGAAGGATGCCGCCGACGTGGCGCTGGCGCGTGCGCTGATCCTGGATGCCGACGTGGTGATCGAGAACAACCGCCCGGGGGTGATGGACCGGCTCGGGCTGGGCTACGCCAGCTTTCGCGAGCAAAAGCCGGGGCTGGTGTATTGCTCTGTGTCCGCCTACGGCCAGAGCGGCCCGCGCGCGGGCGAGGGCGGGTTCGACCTGACCATCCAGGCTGCCGCCGGCGTGATGAGCGTGACCGGCGAGCCCGATGGCGCGCCGGTGAAGTGCGGCGTGCCGCTGGCCGACTTTGCTTCGGGCCTGTACGGCGCCTTTGCCATTGCCAGCGCGCTCACGCGTGTGCGGGCCGGCGGCGCGGGCGCGCATATCGATGTGCCGATGTACGGCTGCACGCTCGGCATCGCCGCACTGCAGACCAGCGAGTACTTCGGCACCGGCCGGAGCCCGGCCAAGCTGGGCTCCGCGCATCCGCGCAATGCGCCCTACCAGGCATTCCAGGCCGCCGATGGCTACTTTGCCATCGCCGCGGGCAACCAGAAGCTCTGGCTCGAAGTGGTGCGCGTGGTGGCTCTGCCCGCGCTGGCGCAGGACGCGCGCTTTGCCACCACGCGCGACCGCGCGGCCAACCAGGCCGCACTGAAGATCCTGCTCGAAGAGCGCTTTGCCACCGCTGGCGTGGCGCACTGGATTGCCGCCTTCAATGCCGCTGGCGTGCCGCATGCGCGTATCAACGACTATGCCGCCGCGCTGGACGATCCGCAGGTGGCGCATATGGATTGGGTGCGCCCGCTGACGCTGCCTGGCGGCCACCAGACCCGCACCTTCGCCTCGCCGCTGCGTTTCGACGGGCTGGGCTTGCCGATCCGCCGCGACCCGCCGGCGCTGGGCGAGCACAACGCCGCCGTGCGCGCCCGCTACCAGGCGGGCAGGGCAGCCACGGAACAAGACCCTACGTAAAGTCAAAGGCAGATAGAGGAATCATCATGAGCGGCAACACTGGCAACACCAGCAACACCGGCAACATCGATCGGCTGCGCGCGTTCGTTGCCACCATCAGCCGCGTGGTCACGCAGGCGGAACGTGAGGGCAGCAGCGAGCCGGACATCCTCGCGCAAGCCAGCGCCGCGCTGAGCGAACTGGTGGCGCACGACGACTGGCTGCCTGAGGCCATGGCGCGCCCGCATCCTGTCTACTACCAGCAGCATTTGCTCTATGGTGATCCGCTCGATCGTTTTTCGCTGGTCAGCTTCGTCTGGGGGCCGGGCCAGCAAACGCCCGTGCACGACCACACGGTGTGGGGCCTGATCGGCATGCTGCGCGGCGCCGAGGTGGACCAGCACTACCGCGTGGAAGGCGGCCGGCTGGTGGAGGACGGCGATGGCGTGGTGCTGAGCGCCGGCCAGGTGGCCGCGGTCTCGCCCACGCTGGGCGATGTGCACCGCGTGCGCAATGCGCATGACGACCGGGTGTCGATCAGCGTGCATCTCTATGGCGGCAACATCGGCCGCATACAGCGCCACGTGTATGACGCTGCCAGCGGCGCCACCAAGCCGTTTGTATCCGGCTACTCCAATGCGCTGGTGCCCAACCTGTGGGCGCCGGTGGCACCACCGGCGCAGGGGTGAACGTGGAACAAGCCGGTCTGCTGATTGACAAGCAAGGTGACGTCACCCGATTGACGCTGAACCGGCCCGAGCGCGGCAATGCGCTGTCGGCCGGGCTGGTGGAGGCGCTCGCGGCGGCGGTGCTGGCGTGCTACCACGATGGCACCCGCCTGCTCGCCATTGACGGCGCCGGCACGCATTTCTGCACGGGGTTCGACCTGGGTGAGCTCGATGGCGAGAGCGACGATTCGCTGCTGGCGCGTTTCGTGCGCGTCGAGCTGCTGCTGCAAAGCGTGCACGGCGCGCCCTTCACCACCGTAGCGCTGGTCCAGGGCCGCGCCATGGGTGCGGGCGCCGACCTGATGGTGGCCTGCGAGCAGCATTGGATCGCGCCGGGCAGCACGCTGGCTTTCCCCGGCGCGGCCTTCGGCCTGGTGCTGGGCAGCGCCCGGCTGGCGCAGCTGGTGGGTGTGGCGACGGCGCGGGACTGGATCGCGAGCGGACGGGCGGTCCGGGCCGAGGAAGCGCTGGCCTGCGACATGGCCGGCGATCTGGTGGCGCCGCAGGCGCGCGCCGGCGCGCTTGCCGCATTGGCGCAGCGTGCACGCCGGCTGGATGCGCCAACCCATGCCGCTATCCAGGCCGCCACGCAGGGCGGCCACGCCATGGCCGAAGCGGCACGCGCGGCGCAGCTGGCCGAGCTGGTGCGTTCCGCCGCCCGGCCGGGACTCAAGGCGCGCATCGCCGCCTACCGGGCGGCGTCCGGGCGCTGACTCAGCGCGGCTCGGGGCTGAACGCCGGCAGGTCCGGCCATGCGAGCGCCGCCCAGGCGCCCTTGGGCGGCGCCAGCAGCTGGCGCAAGCTGGCTGCATCGAAGGACTTGCCCAGAGGGTCGGCGCGGAATGCGGCAAGCCATTGCTGGCGCCCGGCGATAAAGGCGTGGCCGAAATCTTCCCAGCTGGCAAAGCAGTCCTGCGCGCGCTGCGCGTTGAGCAGGAGCACGCGCCACGCGGCCATCGGCTCGACCCAGCCCATCAACATGACGTTGCGCGCAAAAAAGGCCATCCGGACGCAGGCAAAGGCCAGCGCGGCGCGCGGATCGTCGGTCGGCAGCAGCGCATGCAGGTCGGCGCGAAACCACCGTGATTCGAACACATGGGCGAGGTGCTGGCGCACTTCGTCATCCGTGGCATTGGCGCGGAACTCCATCTGATGCAGCAACTGCACGCGGAACAACGCGCGCGCGGCGTCGGTCATGTGGTCCGAGGCGGGGTTGAAAAAGCCCGTCATGCTGCTGGCATCGACCATGGGCTGCGCCAACGTCAATGCCCATTGCTTGCGCCGGGTGAACACAGCCGGACGCTTGGGGCGCAGGAAGCGGTAGACCCGCCATAGCACAAAGGCCCCGAGGAGCAGGTAGAAGATATTGATCCCATTCATCCCATTCATCCGGTCTGGCGCTCCGCTATGCCTCGCGAGGGCGAAGCCTGGATCTGCGCCGCGTGCGACGGCGAGATGTCCGGCCATGGCACCCCTTCCGTGGCGACTACCGCCTCGGCGTCACCCGGGGCCGGCATTTGCCGAGTGGCATACCGGACCGATGCCGCCATTGGCGAGCGCTCCGCCAGCAAGCCAGGCTGGCGCGCGGCGACCAGCCACTCCACCATTGGCGTCGGCGCGCTGAGCCTGGCAAAGAGTTGTGGGTAGCGGGCGACCAATCGGGTCTGCGTCGTGGCGTCGGCCACGTCTTCAATGCGAGTCCAGCCGGCTGGCGTGCGTACCACGCCGATGGCGATGCAATCGTCCGGGGTTTCCTCGCCGGTACCCAGGGCGTTCAGGCAGGCCAGCACATCTTCCACGTAGCGCGCGATGGGCGGCTTGTTCTGCTTGCCCTTGACCTGGTCGACGGTGAGCGCGCCATTGGCCAGCACGTGCACGCTGATGGTGATATGCGGTTGCCCGCTGGCATCGCGCAAACTCAGCAGGCGCAGGCGCCGCTGCGCCACCGCTTCGGCATAGCGCTCGCCGTAGCCGCCGGACAGCGCGCGCCGGTCGGAAAACTGCCCCAGGCAATGCCGCATGACATAGCTTTCAAAGGCCATTTCCGCGCGCAGCAGCGCGCTGTCCGGCAGCAACTCCACGAACACGCCATGCGACGTCGGCAGCATGGTGCGCAGCGCTTCGGGCTGGCTATGGCGCCAGCCGCGCTCGATGCGCGTGGCCATTTCAGCATGTTCGTTATCCCACAGCGCCAGCGCTTGCGGGCAGGTGATGCGGTCGAGCTTGCCGTCAAGCGCGGTGCCCTTGCGCGAGGTCAGGAACTCGACGAGCCGCACTTCCAGCGCCAGCAGGCGCGGCTCGACAGGATCCACCCAGACGACCGGGGCCGGTGGCGCCGCGGCTTCACCGACGCTCGCCTTGGCCGGCGCGCCAAGGCGCGCCGCAACCCACTCCGGCATCGCCTCGGATCTCAGGGCCTGGCGCGCACCGTCGAGCGAATCGATCTTGACGGCAGGCTCGAAGTTGGCGACGAGATGCCGATAGAAGTGGTTGAGCAGCCAGGCGCGCACCGCCGCATCGTCGCCGCGCGCCTGGCTGCGCGCGGCGATGCCGGACTTCAGGGCGCCGGCATTGAGGGCGTTGCGCGGCGCGTAGCCCGTCGTCCGCCTGGCGGTACTCATTTCCAGACTTGCCACCAGCTCTTGCTCTTGCCGGCGGGGTTGGCTTGCGCGCGGTAGAGCGCCACTTTCTCCTCCATCGCCTTGACATCGGCTAGCTCGTATTCGTTGCTGCGTGGATTGATTGCGATGGCACGCTCGAAGAGCGCAGTGGCCTCGGCGTGGCGCTGCAGCCCGCTGAGCGTGTCGGCCGCCAGGCTGACCAGCCAGGATTCCGGGCAGTCATCGACCTGACGTGCAATGCGGCTCCACAGGGCCGTGGCTTCTTCCGGGCAGTGATGCGCCAGGTTGAAGGCCATTTGCAGGCGCACGCCCAAGTCCCTGCTCGACAGGTTGCTACCGTTGCTACCGTCCCGGCCTTCTTCCCGCTCCCATTTCACCAGGCGCTCCAGCCAGATGGGAATCTCGCGGTCGCGATCGAGCTTGTACAGGGCCTGCGACACCTCGCTCAGGTATTCGTTGGGGTCATGCCGGCTGTAGCCAAACTCGGCGGCGTAGTGCCAGAGCTGCTCGGCGGCGCCGATGATCCCCTCGGCATCCTGCATCGCGATCCGCACGCTCAGCAGGCCTGCGTAGTGTTCGGCAAACGGGCTGGCGGCGATGCCGCGCCTGTGCAGCTCGACGGCATCCTCGTAGCGCCGCTCGTCGTACCGGTAGATGATGGCCAGGTTGTTGCACAGCATGGAGTAGAGGTGCGCGCAGGCATCGTACGGATGGCCGGCGCCGCTCTCGAAATAGCGCTCCAGGCATGCTTGCCCTTGTTCGTAGGCGGCAATCTGCAGCTTGATGAAATCGCTGTAGGTTTCGTTGCGCGACTCGGCGGGGACGCGGTCAAGGTGTTCCTCGAGCAAATCGCCAAGCGCGACGCCGAAGTTGTACGCCCACAGCCCGCTTGGCAGCGAGCAGGCCGGCAGCTTCAGCGTCTGGATCACCCCCAGCGATTGCACCCGTGCCTCGAACAGGGCATAGGCCGTGCGATTGTCCTGCATGCCGCCTTCCTGCGCCGCCGCATACAGTCGCGCCGCTTGCGTAGTGGCATCGATGCGGCCCGCCGCGCCGTCGTTGACTGCCGCCAGTCTGGCGATCCATGGATGGCCCGGCGAACGCTGCTCGGCCAGTGCGCGTGCCGCGTCGAACACCGCCTGCAAGGCCTGCGCATCCACTTGCTCACCCACGGCGCCAAAGAGCGCTTCATGGGTCGGGGAGAGGGTCCGCGGATCCTGCTCTCCCTCTTGCGCTTTTGACAGGAAGGCCGCCAGCGTCTCTGCCGTGTTGCAGGCCCGCATGGCGCACAATGGCCACCAGGCCGAGTCGTCGGCCGCATCGGCCAGCCGCGCGTGAACCAGCTGCGCGGCGCCGTCCCACATCTCGTCCTCGACCTGATAGATGTGCAGGAACGCCCGGCGGCCGGCCTCGTCAACGCGCCGGGCTTCCATCAGCCACGGCAGCTCGTATTCGATGAAGTCATCGCTGCCGTTCGACGACAGGCTATGGCGCGCGGCGGAGCAGGCGTCTAGCGCGCCGGGCAAATCGCCTTGCGCGTGCAAGGCGCGCGCCGCGAGCCGGGACAGCCGGACTTCCAGCTCACGGCGCTGCGGCAAGGACCATTGCGCTGCCAGGGCCCTCGCGGCCTGCTGGAAGTCGGCAAGGCGCTCGGGCGCGATGCCGATCAGGGCGCTGCCCAGGCGCAGCCAGTCGTTCTCGTCGATGTCCTGTTCCGCGCCGGCCGTCTGCAGCGCCAGGATGGCCGCGCCAGCCGCTGCGCTGGCCTCGTCGTTGCGGTCATGGCGCGACAGCGCCCAGGCGCGCCGCCGCTGATGGTCGGCGAGGTCCCATGCACGGAACGGCGCGCGTCCCGCGATGGCCCCGTTCAAGGCATGGCGCAGGTCAATCGTCTCCAGCGCAATGTCCAGCTTGCGCAGCTCCAGGCTATCGAACACGCGAAGCTGCCGATATCGGTCCGCATTCAGCTCCGCCGTCCCTGCCACGATGGCGCGCATCTCAGCGAGGGCACGCCGGATGCGCTCTTCCTCGTTGACGTGGTTGGCTATCTGGAGCCGATAGAGCGCCAGGTGCATGCGCAGCTCGGCCTGCGCTTCGCGCGGCGTGGCTTCCAGCGTGCCGGCGCCGTCTGCGTCGACCACCGCCAGGGCAGCCTGCGGATCCCCCGCGCGCATCCATAGCGTATGCAGCCGGTCGATGGACTCAAGGGAATCGGCCCGCAGCGGCCTGGCGCGCAATCTGGCCAGCAAATCGGCGGCTTCGCTTGCGTTGCCTTCCTCGAGATCGGCATCGAGGCGATCCAGTAACTGTTCCAGCTGAGCACCTGTCAATGCGTTGCCATTGCTATCCACGGTTCTTCCCATAATGTGATCTAATTTGCACCTACCGCGCGATTCTACCCGCAGATGCAACAGACCCGGAAATGGCGTCCGATGGTTCACCCAACGGCGCCGCGGTTCAAGCGATCATCACGATAAAACGCCCCGCCTCCTTGAGGGAGGCGGGGCGTTTTTCGTGGTTGCCCGTAAGGGGTAAGGGGTAGGCGGCAAGAACGCGGTCGTACGCGCTTAGTTCTTCTGCGCGTCGACGGGCGCGGCCGACATGCCCTGCTTCATGGTGTCGTTGTTGGCCTTCTTCTCGGCGCTCTTTTGCTGCTTGGCGGACTTCACATCCTGCTTGTACTCCGTCTTGGCGGCCTTTTTCTTGGCCTTGTATTCGTCCGAGGCCTGCTTGTTGGCATCGCGGCGCTGGACGAGCGGATCCTTAGGTGGCTCGATCTGTGTCATGCCAGCCGGCACCGCGGCATTGCCGCTATCGGCAGGAACGGCGGGCGTCTGGGCAAAGGCAGCCGCACATAGCAGGCCGGCAGCCATGGCGGTGGCAGCTTGCAAAAAGCGAATCGGCGTGTTCGTCGTCATATTGGACCTCACGGTTCATGGATGGAAACGGCGCTTGGACGCCATGGCGGGGGATACCCCCATGGCCGCTCTGCGAGACACCAAGGGCCACTTGTGCATTGCGTTTCGCCAATGTTTGACTGCTCGCGCGCAGAGGCCGTGCCCTGATCCAAACAACTGCTTACAATTGGCTTTCTGTCTGACAGACAACTACCGACAAGGGTTGTCAGCAAGGTGTGACATAGTGGCGAACGTGGGTGCCGTACATGGCATTGCCCCGTGTTTCCCGGCGATCCCAGGCGCAACAAGAACACGATAAGAACACGATAAGAACACGAGACCTCCCTCGAACATGCCAACAAAATCCAAAGCCCAGCTGACCACAGGCCCGATCGGCCGCACGCTGCTGCTGTTTTCGCTGCCGGTACTGGGCAGCAATATCCTGCAGTCACTCAACGCCTCGATCAATTCCGTGTGGGTGGGGCATTTCCTCGGCGAGGCGGCGCTGACGGCCACCTCAAATGCCAACATCATCCTGTTCTTCCTGCTTGGCGTGGTGTTCGGCATCAGCATGGCCAACACCATCATGATCGGGCAGGCCGTGGGCGCGCGCGACCTGGTCGAGGCGCGCCGCGTGGTCGGCACCAGCACCACATTCTTCATCCTGCTGTCGGTGCTGGCGGCGGCGCTGGGCTACGCCTTCACGCCCGACATCCTTGCCGCGATGGGCACGCCGGCCGATGCCAGGGCGCTTGCCATCAGCTACCTGCGCATCATTTTCCTGGCGCTGCCCTTCATGTATTTCTACAACTTCGTGATGATGACGCTGCGCGGCGCGGGAGACTCACGCACGCCGTTCTATTTCATGCTGTTGTCGGTGGGGCTGGACGTGGTGCTCAATCCGCTGCTGATCTTTGGCATCGGCCCGTTCCCGGAGCTCGGCATCGCGGGCTCGGCGCTGTCCACGCTGATCGCGCAGTTGGCGAGCCTGGCCGCGATGCTGATCGTACTCTACCGCCGCCACCACTTCCTGGCGCTGCGGCGCCACCAGCTCGCCTACCTGAGGCCCGATACCGCGATCCTGCGCGCGCTGGTGGCCAAGGGCTTGCCGATGGGGCTGCAGATGGTGGTGATCTCGTCGTCGGCGATCGTGATGATGTCGCTGGTCAATCGCTACGGCTCGCAGACCACCGCCGCCTATGGCGTGGCCTCGCAGTTGTGGACGTACGTGCAGATGCCCGCGCTGGCGGTTGGCGCCAGCGTGTCGTCGATGGTGGCGCAGAACGTGGGCGCCGGGCTGTGGGATCGCGTGACGCGCATCACACGCGTAGGGCTGCTGTTCAACCTGCTGATGACCGGTGCGCTGGTTGCCCTGATCTACCTGTTCAACCGTCACTCGCTAGGCTTGTTCCTGCCCGATGACGGCACGGCCATCGGTATTGCGCAGCATATCAATGCCATCGTGCTGTGGTCCTTCATCCTGTTCGGCTTCACCATCGTGCTGTTCGGCACCGTGCGCGCCACCGGCGCGGTGATGGCCCCGCTGGTGATCCTGTTCCTGTCGATGTGGGTGGTGCGCCTGCCATTTGCCTGGGTGCTCGAGCGCACCGTCGGCGCCGATGCGATCTGGTGGAGCTTTCCGCTGGGCTCGGTGGTCTCGGTCACGCTGGCCGTGGCGTATTACCGCTTTGGCAACTGGCGCGCGGCCCATATCCTGCCGGTCGCGCCCGGGCCGGCCCCGGAGCCGGAGTTCGCGGCCCAGGCACCCGATACCAGCATGGGCACAGCGTGCGAGGAAGCCCTGAGCACGGCCGGCGCCGCCGGCGAGCAGGCGCTGGCGGGCAAGTCACCGGCGCCAGCAGAAGCCCACTGAACAGGCCAAAACCGCGCGCCATGACGACGGCTGTCTCTCCCTTGCCCCCTCAGGGTGAGGGGGGGCGCGACAGCGCATATCCGGCGTGCCGGAAAGGTGATGTAAGCGGCCTTCGCGTCTGCCGGCACGTGTCCGCACCAGGCTGATCCTCGTGTTTTCCTTACGTTTTCCTTTCGGCTCCCTTCAATTTCCCTTCGGCTTCCTTTCATTCGTCTTTCGGTATTACATCACAGCGTGATGTATGTATTTTGGCGGGATTTACCGGCGCATCGGTGAATACCCCTAAACCAAGACAAATGAAAGCAAGCTGAAAGATCGCCTCTCTAATGTTCGTTCCATCCTGCAGGGACACTGTTTTCTTCCTGCCGAACGGACCACCTCCGCATGCAAAGAGCCTGCGAGCGGAGGGGCACTGCTTTCACGTACTTTGAGGAGAATCGTTTTGCGCATACGCAGCCAAAAGGACTTTGCCTCCGGCCTGATGTTCATTCTGGTCGGATTGTGCTTTTCCTGGGTCGCCCGCGGCTATTCCATGGGAACAGCCGCCAAGATGGGCCCCGGATACTTTCCGTTTCTACTCGGCCTGGTACTCGCCGTGCTCGGTGCATTCGTGCTGATCGGCGCGGTATCGAAAAAGGGTGAAGCCGACCAGCTCGCCCGCTGGGACTTGAAGACCCTGTTGTGGATTCTGGGTTCGGTGGTGCTGTTCGGCCTGCTGCTCAAGCCGCTCGGCATGGTGTTGTCGGTGTTCGTGCTGGTGCTGGTGTCGTCGATGGCCAGCCATGAGTTCAGCTGGAAGGGCGCGGTCTTGAACGCGATCGTCCTGGTGCTGATCAGCATGGGCGCCTTCGTGTACGGCATCAACCTGCAGATGCCGGTGTGGCCTGCTTTCATTACTGGTTAAGGAGTCGGCCATATGGAATTGATTGACCATCTTGCCTTGGGCTTTTCCACGGCGCTTTCGTTGCAGAACCTGGCATACGCCTTCCTGGGCTGTGTGCTGGGTACGCTGATCGGCGTGCTGCCGGGCCTGGGGCCTCTGGCCACCATCGCCATGCTGCTGCCGGTGACTTACACGCTGCCCCCGGTGGCCGCGCTGATCATGCTGGCCGGTATTTACTACGGCGCACAGTACGGTGGCTCCACCACCGCCATCCTGGTCAACCTGCCGGGTGAATCGTCATCGGTGGTGACTACCATCGACGGCTACCAGATGGCACGGCGGGGACGAGCGGGCGTGGCACTGGCCACCGCCGGCCTGGGTTCCTTCTTTGCCGGCTGCGTGGCTACCCTGATCCTGGCCGCGTTTGCTACGCCGCTGTCGGAACTGGCGTTCAAGTTCGGTCCTGCCGAGTACTTCTCGCTGATGTGCCTGGGCCTGATCGGCGCCGTGGTGCTGGCATCGGGCTCGCTGCCCAAGGCCGTGGCGATGATCGTGCTGGGCCTGCTGCTGGGCCTGATCGGTACCGACGTGAACTCGGGCGCCGCACGCTTCTCCTTCGATATCCCCGAGCTGACCGATGGCATCGACTTCGTCGCGCTGGCCATGGGTATGTTCGGCTTCGCGGAAATCATCGCGAACCTGGAGCAGAAGGAAGCCCGCGAGACCTTCACCGACAGCGTAACCAACCTCTGGCCGACCAGGGAAGACTTCCGTCGCATGATCCCGGCGGTGCTTCGCGGCACGTTCCTGGGCTCCGCGCTGGGCATCCTGCCGGGCGGCGGTGCGGCACTGGCTTCGTTTGCAGCCTACTCGCTGGAAAAGAAGACCTCCAAGTACGCACATGAGTTTGGCAAGGGCGCCATCGAAGGCGTGGCGGGTCCGGAATCGGCCAACAACGCCGCGGCGCAGACCTCCTTCATCCCGCTGCTGACGCTGGGCATTCCGCCCAACGCCGTGATGGCGCTGATGGTGGGCGCGATGACCATCCACAACATCCAGCCGGGCCCGCAGGTCATGACCAGCAACCCCGCGCTGTTCTGGGGCCTGATCGCCTCGATGTGGATCGGCAACCTGATGCTCATCATCCTGAACCTGCCGATGATTGGCGTGTGGGTGAAGCTGCTGACCGTGCCTTACCGCTACCTGTACCCGGCCATTCTGGTGTTCTGCGGTATCGGCGTGTACTCGGTCAACAACCAGACCTTCGACGTGTTCATGGCGGCTGGCTTCGGCATCATCGGCTACCTGTTCCTGAAGCTCAAGTGCGAGCCGGCGCCGCTGCTGCTGGGCTTCGTGCTGGGGCCGATGATGGAAGAGAACTTCCGCCGCTCCCTGCTGCTGTCGCGTGGCGAGTTCACGGTGTTCGTGACCCGTCCGCTGTCGCTGGGCCTGCTGATCGCAGCGGCTTCGCTGGTTGCCATCGTTGCCCTGCCTTCCATCAAGGCAAAGCGCGAAGAGGCGTTCCAGGAAGAGTAGTCGTCAAGCCCCATCCGCGCCGGCCTTGTGCTGGCGCGCGCAATGCAGGAAATGGGGTGCCTCGTGCACCCTATTTTTTTAATTGGCGCGCCTGGTGCCGACCGGGCCGCTTGCTGGTAGCACGCCCGGGTGCGCTCGCAGCGCCAGGGCTGCCTATGTAGATCTGCTCTATCGCACCGCTGGCTGGTGTGTCACAGGAGCCGCATGAGAGCGCCAACGCTAGACGGCTTCGTTTCGAAGCTGTATATCCTCAAGCTTGTCCAGTCGAGCCCGTCGACGGTCATGACGCTGGTCGACCGCCTGCGCGAGCATGGGGTGGAGAAGAACATCCGTTCGCTCAGGCCCATCCTGCGCAGCTTGATGATCGCGCGCGCGATCACGGCGGAGCTGGTGGAAGGCAGCGGCCGCGTCTATTGCATCACCGATAGCGGACGCGAAGAACTGCACAAATACCTGTCGCACCTCGACGTCCTGCAAAGCGACATCGAGCAGACGCGCTAGGACTGCCGTAACTGGCCATCGCTCAGGCAGCCTCGCCCTCGGCCCACCGCGCCGGGTAGAGCAGCAGGCTGACGGTTGTGCCCCGATCCGAAGACGCAATCGACAATTCGCCGCCAATGGCGGCCGCGCGGCTGCGCATATTGGCCAGGCCGTGGCCCTGCGCGCCGGACTGCGCATCGAAGCCGCGCCCGTCGTCGCGGATCTCGATCAGGATGGCCTCGGCGCCCGCGACGCTGCGCGCCACCACTTGCACCGTGGCGCCGCCGGCATGCTGCATGACGTTGGAGAAGGCTTCCAGCAGCAGGTACTGTAGCTCGCGCACGATCTGCGGCGTCAGGCCGGCCACGGGCGGCAGCCGCTCCACTTGCCAGTCCACCCGCAACCTTGCCGCTTCCAGCCGCGCCCGCAGCCGGTAGCGCAGGTTGCCCAGCACCACGGCGAGGTCGCCGCCGGTGTCTTGCATGGCATCGACCGAGAGCTTCAAGGCATCCAGCGCTTGCTGCAGATGTTGCTGCAGCACCATGGGCGAGCCATGGCCCGAGCGCAGCAGGCTGAGTGCGCCGACCAGTGTGCTGCCCAGGCCATCGTGCATGTCGCGCATGATGCGCCCGCGCTCGCGCAAGGTGGCCTGCTCGCGCTCGATCTCGCGTGAGTGCGCATAGAGCAGATGCAACTCTTCTTCTTTTTGCGCAACCTTGCGGTCCAGGTTGCGGTTGAGCTCAGCCAGCGTGCTGGTGGTGCGCGTATAGCGGTCCACCAGCAGCCAGGCCATGCTGAGGCTGAACAGCTGCGAGACGTACTTGGTCAGCGAGGTGTCCCAGTAATAATCGTTGCTGAACTGGATGCGGATCACGTCGGCGGTGCTCAGCGCGCTGGCCAGCGCCACCGTGGCAGCCAGCACCAGGCGCTCGCGGCTGGGGCGCCGCAGCGCCGCCCACGCCAGCGCTGTGGCGATGCCGCACGCCAGCAGCATGTTGATGGCCCAGTCGAACAGCTTGAGGCTGGGGGTGTTGAACAGGAATGTCATCACCACGATCAGCGGCAGCTTGATCCACAGGAACGCGGTGACCAGCCATGCCGGCCACGGCGAGCGAACATCGATGATGATCAGCGCGAACCGGGCGGTGGCCACGATAAACAGGGTCCGGCTGGCCAGCACAAGCACCAGCCACGCGTGCAGCGGCAACGGGGCGCTGTCCAGCAGGCGCTCGACCACGCTGACCGACCATGCGATCTCGGCCAGCGCATAGAGGCCGAACAACGGATCGCGCTGGCGCCACCAGATCAGCAGCGAGATCGCAGTCAGCAACAGGCTCAGCGCGGTGATCACCAACGGCCCGATCACGCGGAACCAAAGCGCGCCCAGGTAGTGCGAATGCACCAGCTGGCCCGGCCCGAACTCGACGCGCGACAGGCCGGCTTTGGCATTGGCGCGTGCGGCGATCGTGATCGTCAGCGCGTTCTCCGGCTGCAGCATGGCCTCGGGCACGGGGATGTACAAGGGGCGCTGGCCGCCATAGAGGGCAGGCGCATCCATGGCGCCGGAGGCGGCCAGCAGCTTGCCGTTGAGACGCATCTCGAAGCTGTTGGCCGCGCGCGCCAGGTACAGCGCGGGGATGTCCTGCCCGCCGCCGTGGTAGGGAAAGTCCAGGCGGTAGGTCGCCATGCCGTCTCGGCCGGGGTAGACGCGGTCCCAGTCATGGGGCAATGTGACTTCGGCCGGCTGCGGCGCCTGGCCTTGCCGGGCGCCGTCGGGGCGGACCACGGCCAGCGCTTGCCGCAGCACCTGCACCTGGTTCGCCGGGTCTGGCGCGGATGGCCCTCGCTCTGCGCCGCAGGCGGTGACCCCACAGCCCATGGCGAGCCACAGGGCACTCAGGCACACCAGCCGCAGGATGGGCAGCAGGGCCATCGGCTTTGGCCTCACAAGGTCTTCAACAGGCCAAGCTTGTGGGCTTCGAATACGGCCTCGGTGCGGGAGTTGACCGCTAGCTTGCCGTAGATGTTCTTGATGTGCGCCTGCACGGTGTGCACGCTGATCGCCAGGTGCCCGGCGGTTTCCGCATAGGTGTACCCGCGCGAGATCAGGTCGAGCACCTCGGTCTCGCGGGCGGATAGCGTCACGTCCATGCCAGGGGCGCCCGGCGCGTCCGGCGCCGGGATCCCAGGCACGCTGGCACTGCGTAGCCGCGTGATGACCTTGCGCGCGATCACCGGGCTCATCGGCGAGCCGCCGGCACGCAACGCCAGCACGGAGGCGCGAAGGTTGTCGTCCGATTCGTCCTTGAGCAGGTAGCCGGTGGCGCCCGCGGCGATGCTGGCCAGCACATTGGCCTCGTCGCCGAACATGGTGATCACCATGCAGTCGCAACGCGGATACAGCCGGCGCGCGTGGCGGATGACATCGATGCCGGAGCCGTCCGGCAGCCCGAGGTCGCACAGCAGCACGTCGGGCTCGTGCGCGCCCAGCCACTCGCAGGCGCTGGCGCGCTGCGCGCAGGCCGCCATCACCTGGATGCCCGGCAAGCTGGCCAGCGCGCTTTGCAGGCGCGCGCTGGTGGCGGGGTCATCCTCGACCAGCAGGACACGGATATCGGCTTCCGGGGCCGCAGACAGGTTCTGTGAGCGCATGGTTTGGCCTGAGCTAGTCTCGACTATGGCGCGCATTGGCGGGGGACGGTACTCCATATTCATGGGATGGCGTCCGGCGGCTAATCGTAGCGCCGGCACCGGATACGGTCAAACCGGCGGCAGGCCGCGCCGCAGCAGGGCAGGAAGAAGGGAGAAGGGAGAAGGGAGAAGGAACCAAACCCGCCATTCGGTTCGGCCGTGTTTCCCGCCAGTCAGGCGGGCAACACCCCAGCGCGATGCGAAGCGAGCCGTAAAGGTGTGCCAAGGCCGTATGGGGCGCCTCGGGATTTCACGAAAAGAGCGGAAAAGAGGGGCCCATGTCTGAGTATCGCCTTAAGGCGATGCGAGTTTGGGTCCCGGCCGCTCTTTTCGTGAAATCCCGAGGGGTTGTCGCCCCATCCGGCGCGCCTTCTTTGCCTACTTTCTTGGCAAGACAAGAAAGTAGGTCGCCGCCCCGCAGGGGTGGTGAAACTGCAGTTGCAGTTGCCTTTGACGTTGAAGTTAATCAGTTGCAGTTGCAGTTGCAGTTGCAGTTGCAACCCCACCCCACCCCAAAATCCTCAAGAAGTCATAACAACCTGATTCCTCCCATTCCGCTTAGCCTGATAAAGCCCAGCATCAGCAATCTCCACAATCCGGCTAAAAGGCAAATCCGCACCAGGCACGATCGCCGTGCCCCCAATGCTGACAGTCACATGCTGCCCCACCAGCGACCCACTATGCGGCACCTGCAGGGACTCGATCGCGCGCCTGACCTTCTCGGCCAGCAGCCGCGCCCCGCCGGGCGTGGTGGACGGCAGGATCATGGCGAACTCCTCGCCGCCAAAGCGCGCCGGAAGGTCCGCCGGGCGCGCGCAGTTCTCGCGGATCACGGCGGCCACGCGGCGCAGCACCTCGTCCCCGGCCACATGGCCGTAGGTGTCGTTGTAAGCCTTGAACGAATCCACGTCGATCATCAGCAGCGCCAGCTGGCTTTGCTCGCGATTGGCGCGTTTCCATTCGGCCCCGAGGTACTCGTCGAAATAACGCCGGTTCGACAGCCCCGTCAGCCCGTCCGAGTTGGTCAGCCGCTGCAGCTCCAGGTTGGTCTCGAGCAACTGCTGCTGGCTCTGGCGCAGCGCGCGGTAGGCCTCGTCGCGCTGCTGCAGGTTGAGGTACGAGCGCGAGTGATAGCGGATGCGCGCGACCAGCTCGATGGTATCGGGCAGCTTGACCAGATAGTCGTTCGCGCCGGCGGCGAAGGCCGCGCTCTTCATGAGCGGGTCTTCCTTGGTGGAGAGCACGATGATGGGGATATCGCGCGTTGCCGGGTTGGCGCGGTAGCGGCGCACCAGCGTCAGGCCGTCGATGCCAGGCATCACCAGATCCTGCAGGATCACCGTGGGACGGGTGCGCTCGGCCACGGCGACGGCCTCATCAGGCTTGGCGCAATAGTGAAAATCGATATCGTGCTCGGGCTCCAGCTCGCGCCGTACCGCTTCGCCTACCATGGCCTGGTCGTCCACCAGCAGCACCATGGCCAGGTATTCATCCGGGCGCAGGGGCGCTCTAGGGGTTGTATCTTTAGACATTGTCTTCCTCGTGCTCTCCGACCTGGAGACGCTAACAGCATGATCCTGGCATGGCGGCGCGGGCGCGCGGGGCCAGGTTCGCATCGTTGCTCATGTTGTTAGCGCCTCGGTGCTACCCCTGGTTGTTGATGGCATTGCATGCCCGTACGATGCGGGCGGCGATCTGCTGCAAAGGCAGGATTTCGCTGGCGGCCCCGATGGCGGCGGCGGCCTTGGGCATCCCATAGACGGCACTGCTGGCCTGGTCCTGGGCAATGGTCAGGTAGCCGCGCTCGCGCATGGCCTTGAGGCCCAGCGCGCCGTCCCGGCCCATGCCGGTGAGCAGCACGCCCACCGCGTCACCGCGCCAGTGCTGCGCCACGGTCTCGAAAAACACATCGATCGAGGGCCGGTACAGGTAGTCGCTCGGCTCTTCGGTATAGACCATGCGCGAGGCGCTGACCAGGCGCAGGTGGTCGTTGCTGCCAGCCAGCAGCACGGTGCCCGGCTGCGGCCCCTCGCCCTCGCGGGCCAGGCGCACCGGCAACGCGCACTGCGCGTCCAGCCAGTCGGCCATGCCAGCCGCGAAAGCCTCGTCCACGTGCTGGACCGCGACCACGGCGGCGGTGAAGCCGGCCGGCAGGCCGCCCAGCACGGTAGCCAGCGCGGCCGGGCCGCCGGCCGACGCGCCCAGCGCGACAAGTCGCTCGGTGCCGGCCTTGCGCCTTGGTGCCGAGGCTGCGCGCGCGGGTCCGGCGCGGCCCTCCAGCAAGCGGCCGATATTGCGGATCTTGCGCAGCAGGGGACCGCTTGCCAGTTGCGAATCCGGCTGGGTCAACGTGGGCGTATCCACCGCGTCGATGGCGCCTTGTCCCATGGCATCGAAGACCTGGGTGGCGTTGCGGCCAAGGTCCATGGTCACCACCACAATGGCGCATGGCGTGGCGGCCATGATGCGGCGGGTTGCCTCGACGCCATCCATCACCGGCATCATCAGGTCCATCAGGATCAGGTCGGGCGTGCGCGCGGCGGCCAGGCGCACGGCGCTCTCGCCATCCTCGGCCACCCATGTGACCTCCAGCGCGGGATCGAGGGCGATGACGCGCCGCAGGGCGACCACCGCCAGGTGGGAGTCGTTGACGATGCCGATCTTCATGCGCGTGCTTCTCCAATCAGGTCTTGCACCGCATCGAGCAACGCGGCGTCCTGGAAGCTGCCCTTGGCCAGATAATAGTCCGCGCCGGCCTGCAGGCCGCGCTGGCGATCCTGCTCCCGGTCCTTGTAGGAGACCACCATCACAGGCAGGTGCATCAGGCGGGACTCGCGCTTGATGCGGCTGACCAGCTCGATGCCGTCCATGCGCGGCATGTCGATGTCGGTGATGACCAGGTCGAAGGATTCCGCGCGCAGCACGTTCCAGGCATCCATGCCGTCCACCGCTACCGTCACGTCATAGCCGCGGTTGGACAGGAGCTTGCGCTCCAGCTCGCGCACCGTAAGCGAATCGTCCACCACCAGCACGCGCTTGCGCCGCACCGGGGCCGCCTCCGCTGCGCGCCGGATGCGGTCGATCTTGCCCTCCGAGAGCAGCTTCTCCACCGAGCGGACCATATCCTCCACGTCGAAGATGAGCACCGGCGTGCCATCCTCGGTGAGGCTGCCGGCGGCGATGTCCTTGATCTTGCCCAGGCTGGCCACCAGGGGCTGCACCACCAGGATGCGCTCGCCCAGCAGCCGGTCCACCGCCACGCCGTAGGTACGTTCGTGATCGCCCAGCACCACCACCGGCACGGTGTCCTCGTCGCGCCGGGTCTCCGCCTGCTGCAGGACCTGCGCCGCGCTCACCAGCCCGACCTGGCGCCCGCCAAAGCGGAAGTGCTGGCGGTTTTCCAGCTGCTCGATGCTGCCGCGATCCAGGTTGATGGCCTGCATGACATAGGCCAGAGGGAAGGCATAGGCCTCGCCGGACACCTCCACCAGCAAGGCGCGCACCACCGACAAGGTGAGCGGCAACTCCAGGTAGAACTGCATGCCGCGCCCGCTTTCCTGCGTCAGGCGAATGCTGCCGCGCACCTGGCGGATCATGTCCTGCACGGCGTCGAGCCCGACGCCGCGCCCGGACACCTCGCTGACGGTGTCGCGCATGCTGAAGCCGGGCAACAGCAGGAAGTCGAGCAGCTCGGCCTGCGACAGCCTGGCCACGGTTTCCTCGGGCACCAGCTTGCGCCGCACGATGGCGGCGCGCAGGGCGTCGAGGTCCACGCCCGCACCGTCGTCGGCAATCACGATCATCAGGCGGCCGGCGTTGTGGCGCGCGTTCAGCGTGATGCTGCCTTCGGCCGGCTTGCCGGCGGCGCGGCGCGCCTCGGGCAGCTCGATGCCGTGGTCCACCGCGTTGCGCAGCAGGTGCGCCAGCGGCGCTTCGAGCTGCTCCAGGATGTCGCGGTCGACCTTGGTGCTCTCGCCGACCAGTTCAAGGTGCACTGCCTTGCCCAGCGAGCGCCCCAGGTCGCGCACCATGCGCGAGTAGCCGGTGAGCCCGTCGGCGAGGGGCCGCATGCGGCTGGCCAGCGCCCGGTCGTAGAGCTGGTGCGAAAGCTGGCCGGTGCGGTGGTCGTACTGCTCCAGCTCCGTGACCCGTTGCGACAGTTGCTGGTGGCTCTCGCCCAGCAGGCGCTGTGCTTCTGCCAGCGCGGCGTGGGCGGCGGAATCGGCCGCGTTGGCCGCGCCGGCCGCGAGCGTTACCTGCAGGGCGTCGAGCGCCTGCAGCGCGCGCATCTGTATGCGCCGGGTCTGCTGCAGGGCGTTGCCGAAAGGCTTGAGCCAGTGCGTCTCCACCATCGCCGCGCCCGACAACGCCAGCAACTGGTCCAGCGTATCGGCGCTGACGCGCAGCATGCGCTCCTGGGCCTGCGGCTCGCGGGGGGCTTCGCCGGGCGCGGACGTGGCTGGCGAAGCTGGCGTGGCAGATGCCGTGGTCGTGCCGGGGACCGTGTCGGCCGCCGTGCCATCGGGTGGCGCCGGGTGGATGGTCTCTGCCACCGTGGCTTCCGGCGCGCTCGCGGATGCGCTCCCGGGCGTTGCCGCCGCAGGGGCATGGCCCGTGGCCCAGGCGTCGGCGTCCACCTCCTCGCCGGCCAGCAGCGCGGCCATGCGCAGCACCAGCGCATCGACCTCGGCCTTGCCGTCCCGGTCGGCCCAGTCCAGATCACCGCCGGGCGGGCAGCCCAGCCGCAGCAGGAGGTCGGTGCCATGCAGCAGGGTGTCGATATGCACGGGCCGCAGCAGCAGCTCGCCGTGCTGGGCGGCCACCAGGCAGTCTTCCATCACGTGTGCCACGCGCACGCCGCCATCCAGGCCGACGATGCGCGCGGCACCCTTGAGCGAATGCGCGGCGCGCATGCACGCCTCGAGCTGCTCGGCCGCGGTGGGGTCGCGCTCCAGCGCGAGCAGGCCGGCGTTAAGGACTTCGGCCTGCGACTGCGCCTCCAGCGCGAACAGCTCGAGCAGCGAGGCGTCGCGCAACTGGTCGGGGTTCATGCCAGGCTCCGCTTCAAGGCTTGTTGCAGCAGGGCCGGGTCGAGCAAGCCCACTGTGCGTTGGCCGCTTGTCAGCAGCGCCCGGGTGTAATGCGCCGAGGCGCGTGACAAGGTGGTCGGCAATGGCTGCAGGTCGGCTTCGCCGATCCGTTCGATGCCGGTGACTTCATCCACAGGCAGCGCGATGGCGGTGCGGCCCTGGCCCAGCACCAGCAGCCGGGCGCCGTGCCCGGCGCTGCCTTTGGCGTTGGCGGCGGCGTTGGCGGCGGCGCCGGCGGCAGGGTCCTGCCCGAGCAACCGTGCCAGCGAGATGCATACCAGCAGATTGCCGCGCACGCTGGCCAGGCCCAGTACCGCGGCGTGGCGGCGGTGCGGCAGCGAGTGCACGGGGCAGGGCGCGGTGACCAGCGCCAGCGCGCCCGCGGGCAGCGCCAGCCATTCGTCGCCGATGCGAAACACCAGGCATGACATGGCGGGCCCGCTCGCGGTGGCATTGGCATGAACGGCGTGGCCGTCCGGCAGGCTGACTTCACCGGTGGGCAGGTTGTCGAGCAGCGTGAGCGCCGCGCGCGAATAGGTTGGGCAGTTGCGGCAATGGATGTGCTCGGCCAGCAGCGGACAGCTGCCATCGCCCAGCACGCCGATGCGGCGCCAGCAATCGTCGACGGCGACCGTAACAGTGCCCATGCCGGGCGGCTGGCCATGTGCGGCCAGGGGGTGCGATGCGGGCTCAGCCATGACGGGTCGGGGTCTTGCGCTGTGCGCGGTTTCTCAGGCGGGCCGAGGCCACGCTGTCACCTTCCGCTTCCAGGATGGCGGCCATATGGTAGAGCGCCTCCTGGTGGGCCGGGTCGAGGTAAAGCGCGCGGCGATAGGACTCGCGCGCGTCGGCGTGACGGCCGGTGGCGTCGTGGAGCACGCCCAGCAGGCAGTAGCCGGCAGCCGACGGACCTTGCGCGTCCAGGTGCGCCACGCAGGCGGTCACCGCGGCGGCCAGTTCGCCGCGATCGGCGAGCCGGGAGATTCGGGCCAGCGCCTCGGCGCCGGCCTTGGCCCGTTCGGCCGCGTTGCCGGTGGCGGGGGCGCCAGGCGCCGGTGCCGGGGGCGCTAGCACGCCGGTGGAACCCGCCTGGCCGCGCGCGGCCGGCGGCCTCGGGTGCAGTGGCGGCTGCGGCCACTGTTGTGGGGCGGCTGCCACCGGCGCACTCGGGTGCGCAGGGTAGCGCGGCATTGCCGGCGTGGCGCTGCCCGCCTGGTGCGCGCCGCGCCGGGTGAAGGCAAAGGCGAGCGGCACGCCCGCCGAGACAAAGCCGTGCCGCGTGAGCAGGCTGGCCTCGGCCGGGCCGACAAAGAGCGTGGCATCCTGCCGGCTAAGCCGTTCCAGCATCTTGAGCGAACGGCGCTGGGTCGGCGGATCGAAATAGATCAGGAGGTTGCGGCAGAACACAAAGTGGTAGGGCGGTTCATTGGCCATCAGCCCCGGGTCGAGCAGGTTGCCGCGCAGCAGCCGCACTTTGGCGCGCACGTTGGCCTTGAGCGCGTAGCCACCCGCGCAGGGGGTGAAATGCCGGTCGCGGAAGTCCAGCGGGGCGCCCCGGAAGGCGTTGTTGCCGTATTGCCCGATGCGCGCGCGCTCCAGCGAGCGGGCGCTCACGTCCACGGCATCGACCTGGAAGCGTTGCTCCGGCACGCCGGCGTCCAGCAGCGCCATGACGATCGAGTAAGGCTCTTCGCCGGTCGAGCAGGGCACACTGAGGATGCGCAAGGGCGCGGCGCCATCCGGCGCGCGATCACTGCCGAAGACCCGCATGGCGGCGAAGCGGCCGAGCGCCAGCAGCGCCTCGCGATGGCGGAAGAACCAGGTCTCGGGGACCACCACGGCTTCGATCAGCGACTGCAGTTCGTCCGGGTGCGAGTGCAGCAGGTTCCAGTACGCGTGGTGGTCGGACACCGCGGCAGCTGCCAGGCGCTCGCGCAACGCGCGCTCGATCATGCCGGGGCCGACGGTGGCGGCGTCCAGGCCAATGCGCTCCTTGAGCAGCGCTTCGATATGAGAGGCGGTGGTCATGGCCCTGGCGCGCGGGCGTCAGCCGCCGGCAGATCGGGGAATAGCCTTGCGTGCACGTCGTCAGGCAGCAGGGCATCGACCTTGATCCACTGCACCAGCCCTTGGCTACCGCTGCGCACGGGCCCCAGGTAGCGGGCCGGGGCGGCGTCCACGCCGCTGTCGATAAATTCGGCGGGCTCGCAGCGCAGCGTCTCGGTGGCGTACTCCAGCCGTAACCCGAGCAGGCGCGCGGGCGCCTCCGCGTGCCGGCGGTAATGCACTAATACGGTGCGTGTGCTGGTCCGGCTGGCGACCGGCATGCCGATGGCCAGCGCATTGATGTCAATGACCGGCACCACCTGGCCGCCCCGCGCCAGCAGCCCGCTGACCCAGGCCGGTGCCTCGGGCAAGTGCTTGAGCGTGGTCAGCGGCAGCACTTCGACGATCTCCTGCGCGTCCAGGGCGTAGTGGTCGGTCCCGATGCGAAAGAGCAGGAAGAGTTTCATGGGGTGGCGTGGATGCCCGGGCCGCTCAAAGTGCGCTCAAACCTTGAAGCGCGACACGCCGGTGCGCAGGTCGTTAGCGACCAGCGTCAGCTCGTCGATCGCCTGGCTGGACTGGCGCAGGGATTCCACGGTCTGCTGGGCCGCCTCGGACAACTGCATCAAGGCCTGGTTGATCTGTTCCGCGCCGCCCGCCTGGGCTTGCATGCCCTCGTTGACCATCTGCACGCGCGGCGCCAGCGACTGCACTTGGCCGATGATCTGGGAGAGCTGGTCGCCCACCTGGGTCACCTCCGACATGCCGCGCCGCACTTCCTCCGAGAACTTGTCCATGCCCATCACGCCCGCGGCCACCGCTGACTGGATCTCGCGCACCATCTGCTCGATGTCGTAGGTGGCCACCGCGGTCTGGTCGGCCAGGCGGCGGATCTCGGTGGCGACCACCGAGAAGCCGCGCCCGTACTCGCCAGCCTTTTCGGCTTCGATGGCAGCGTTGAGCGACAGCAGGTTGGTCTGGTCCGCGACCTTCGCGATGGTGGTGACCACCTGGTTGATATTGCCCGCCTTCTCGTTCAGGGTGGCCAGCTTGGCGTTGACCGAGCCGGCGGCTTCCATCACATGGTGCATGGTGGCTTCCATGCGCGACAAGCTGGCCTGGCCGGTGCCGGCCAGGCCAGCGGTCTGCTCGGCGGCGCCGGAGACTTCGGTCATGGTCCGGACCAGGTCGCGCGAGGTGGCGGAGATCTCGCGCGAGGTGGCGCCGATCTCGGTGGTGGTGGCCGCCGTTTCGGTGGCGGTGGCCTGCTGCTGGCGCGCGGTGGCGGCGATCTCGTTGACCGAGGTGGTGACCTGGATGGCCGAGCGCTGGGCCTGCCCGACCAGCGCGGTAAGGTCGCCGGTCATCTGGTTGAAACCCTGCTCGACTTCCAGGAACTCATCCTTGCGGTTCAGCGACAGGCGCTGGCGGAAGTCGCCGCCACGCATGTCGGCGAGCTGCCTGACGATCGAGCGCATCGGTACCGTAATGGAGCGGAACAGCAGGTAGCCGGCCACCAGCGACTCCAGAATGGCGGCGATCAGGGAGACCTCGATGCTGATCTTGGCCGTTTGCACCGCCTGGTTGATGCTGCTGGCGCCTTGCGCGGCCACTTTGTTGTTATCTTCCAACAGTTCTTGCACGGCCGTGCGGCCTTCGGTCCAGGCTGCGTGGATGGGTCCGCGCAGCTTGGTCTCGGCGGCGGCGGCCTCCGCGCTGGCCGCCGCGAACAGCGGCGCCGAGAGTTCGTCATAGTGCCGGCGCAGCTCACGGTACTTATCGAAGCGCTCGCGATCGTCGGCGCGCCGGATCGATTCGGCGTACTTTGCCTCCAGGCCGTCCAGCCGCTTGAGCAGGGCCGAGTTGGCCTCGGCGTATTGCCGGCGCTCGGTGTCATTGGCCGCGGTCACGCTCTGCCAGGCCAGCACATAGGTCTCGCCCCAGGCGCCGCGCATCGCGGTGCTGTAGTAGAGTCCAGGGAGCGCATCGTCGCGCAGCGCATCCGCATTGGTCTGGATGGCCGACTGGCGGTCATAGGCGACCACCGCCGTGAGTAAAATCACCGCCAGGATGAAGGCAAAACTTGCCAGGATGCGCGTGCGGATGGTCCAGTGAGTCACGGTGCGGTTTCCCGTTGCTTATTCTTGTCGGAAGGCGGCCCATGGCCGGCCGGGCGCACCGGAAGCGGCGCGCGTACGCGGGCCGGGCGCGAGCGGCCGGTTTATAGCGGCGTAGGGTACTGTAAGGCCCCGGCCATTTCAATGGCGCCCGCCGAGCGGTAAGGGGATTCGGTGCGTCGCAACTTGTTGCCGCAACATATCGTTCAACTTGGCTTGATTTTTTCCTGGTTTTAGTCACACTTGCCAAATGGACAGATCGGACCGATGTCGATAATCACGAACAGGGCAGGCATGGTGGCCAGGTCAGAGGCGAAGGCCGGCGCCCCGCCAAACGCGGACATTGATTCGCTGACGGGCTTAGCGTCGCGCCAGGCATTCTTGAACACGCTGGAAGGCCGCCTGCGCACGGAGGCTTCCCCGCGCTGCGCGCTATTGCTGCTCGGCATCGACGATTTCCGCGCATTCAATGACATGCATGGCCATGCCGAGGGCGACGAGATCCTGCGCCGGGTGGCTCGCCGCCTGCGCGACGCCTCGCCGCGCGACGCCATCCTGGGGCGGATCGGCGGCGACGAGTTTGCCGTCTTGCTGCCGTCCATTGCCGATCCCACCCTGGTGCGCCACGTCAGCGCCGCCATCCTTTCGCTGCAGACCGAGCCCCACGAGTATGGCAACCGGCGCCACCACGTGCTGGCCAGCCTGGGCGCCTGCGTGATGCCTGCCGGCGGCGACAATGCCTCCGATGCCCTGGCGTCGGCCAGCCTGGCTCTGGGCAGGGCCAAGCGCGACGGCGGCCGCACCATCCGCTTTTTCAAGCCGCAGATGCGCACCGACGTGACGACTCGCCTGTCGCTGGTGCAAGCGCTGCGCGACGCCTACGCGCAGCGCCAGTTCGAGTTGCTGTACCAGCCCCAGATCGACCTGCGCGACGGCCGCGTGGTTGGCGCGGAGGCGCTGATGCGCTGGCGCCATCCCACCCAGGGCTTGCTGACGCCGGCCAGCTTCATCGATGCGCTGGCCGCCAGCAGCGTGGCGGCGGACGTCGGCGTCTGGCTGCTGCACACCGCCTGCGCCCAGGCGCGCATGTGGTCGCTCGGGTTTGCCGATGCACCGCGGGTGGCCATCAACCTGTTTGCCGCGCAGCTCAGCGAGAGCCGGCTGCTGACCGAAGTCCGTCACGTGCTGCGCGAGCTGGCACTGGCGCCGGAGCGGCTGGAGCTGGAGATCACCGAGACCATCGCCTTGCAGCAGGGCGACGAGTTCTCTGGGCAGCTGCAGACCCTGCGCCGCGACGGGGTGACCCTGACCTGCGACGATTTCGGCACCGGCTACGCCTCGCTCAGCTTCCTCAAGTCCTTCCCCGTGGACCGCATCAAGATCGACCAGTCGTTTATCCGCAATGTCACGCAGAACCCGGTTGACGCCGCCATCGTGCGCGCCATGGTGAACGTCGGTGGCAGCCTGGGCATCGGCGTGGTGGCCGAGGGCGTGGAAACCGTCGAGCAGCGGGATTTCCTTGCCGAGAATGGCTGCCATGAGGTACAGGGCTACCTGTATGGCCGGCCCATGTCCGCCGACAAGTTCACCGAGTTCCTGCAGCAGTCCGCCGCCCGCTAAGCCGGGCCGGCCGCGCCTTTCCCCTCTCGCGGGCGTGCGGCGCCGATGCGCAATTGTTTCCAGCTTTGTCCTGCATGCGCTGGCCCGCCGTGGTCCCCGCGCGGGCCGGAGGCCACGGCGGGCGGCGCGCAGCCGGATCGTGCCTTCCCGGCGCGGCTGCACGGGGGAAACAAGGGAAATATGTGCTTACAAAGTCAAGTGCGCCAGTCCGGCGGCCCGGCGTTATCGGAAGTATGGTGACAGCAGGGGCGGCAGGTGTTGGCCCGCGCGCCTATTTTGACCAAGAGGTATTCACATGTTCCCTGACCGCAAGCTTGGCCCGCGTGCGCGCTTCCTGTTCCTGGCCACTAGCCTCGTTTTGGTCACTTGGCAACTGCCGGCGCTGGCGCAATCCGCTGATCCCACCGCCCGCATTGCCACTGTGACCGATGCCGCTGGCAACCTGAGCTTTGCCCCCGCGGGGTCGGACGACTGGGCGCAGGCCGCGCTGAACCGGCCGATCACCACCGGGGACCGACTCTGGGTCGACAACGGCGGGCGGGCCGAGCTGCACGCCGGCTCCACTGCGATCCGGCTAGGCAGCGGCACCGCCGTGACCGTGCTCAATCTCGACGACAGCGCCACCCAGGTCAAGCTGACCCAGGGCACGCTGCAATTGCGCGTGCGCGCGCTGCCGCCCGACCAGCCGGTCGAGATCGATACGCCCAACCTGGCCTTCGTGCCGCGCGAGCCGGGCGACTACCGGCTGGACGTAGCGCCTGACGGCAGCTCCACGGTCGTCACCATGCACCACGGCTCGGCCATGCTGTACGGCGACAACCGCTCGCTAGAAATGCGGCGCGGCGAGCAAGTGCGCTTCGGCGGCACCGACCTGGCCGAGGCCGGCCGCGCCGCCAACCCACCCATGGACGGCTTCGATAGCTGGACCATGGCGCGCGACGCGCGGGAGGACCGCTCGCCGTCCGCCCGTTATGTGGCGCCGGAAATGACGGGCTATGCCGCGCTGGACGACTATGGCGACTGGCAGGAAGACCCTGGGTACGGCGCCGTATGGTTCCCGCGCGTGGTGGCGGCGGACTGGGCGCCCTATAGCGCCGGCCACTGGGCCTGGGTGGCGCCATGGGGATGGAGCTGGTGCGACGATGCGCCGTGGGGCTTCGCCCCGTCCCACTATGGGCGCTGGGCCCGCGTTGGCGACCGGTGGGGATGGATGCCAGGCCCAAGGGTGGGCCGCCCGGTCTACGCCCCCGCGCTGGTTGGCTTTATCGGCGGCGGTCCGGGCAGCGGCCCCGGCGTGGCCTGGTACCCGCTAGGCCCGCGCGAGGCATATCGCCCGGTCTATGGCGCCAGCCCGGCCTACATCACGCGCATCAACCATTTCACCGTCAACAATGAGGTGATCGAGAACCATATCCGGAACACCTATATCAACCGGACCGTGCCGGGCGCCATCACCGGCATGCCCGCGCGCGCCTTCGTGCAAGGCCAGCGCGTGCCGCCGGGCGCGCGCGGTATGGCATGGCGCAACCTGCCGCAGGGCGAGGCCAACGGCGCGCCGCCGCTGGCGCCTGTCAAGGCCAGCCTGATCGGCGCGGCGCCCGCGCGGCCGGCTCCGGCGGCAGTCATGCAGGGCTTTGCGCGGCCCGCCATTGCTGCACGCGCGCCCGGCCGCCCGGCCGACGATGAACTGGCCCAGCGCTTTGCCCGCGCTGGCGGCACCGTGCCCGGCGCCGGCCCGGCATGGCAGGGTGGGCGCAATGCCCGGGGTGGCGGCCAGGCCATGGCGCCTGCCCCGGTCCGGCTGAGCCAGGCGGCACCGGGATACCACGGGCGCAACGGGGCAGGCCAGATGCCCGGCGGGCCGGGGACACCGAACGGCGGGAATCCGGTAAATCCGGCAAATCAAGGCAATCCAGCCTTCGGGCCGCAGCGCGCGGAAGGCGGCGCCCGTGGGCCCGTGCCGCAAGGCCTGGTGGGTACCGACCATGGCGGGCAGCCGCCCGCGCAGGGCGGCGATCCGCGCACGCGCGGCTGGACTACGCGGCCGGAGCAGGCGCACGGCCAGCCGCCGCAAAATGGCCAGTCGGCCGCGCAACTCCAGCAGGCGCAGCAGATCCAGCAAGCCCAACAAGCCCAGCAGCTTCAGCAACGCCAGGCCGAGCAGCGCGGCATGGTGCAGCAGAACGGCCGGACCCTGCAAACCGACCCGCAAGCCATGGCCCGCCAGCAGCAGGAGATGCAGCGCCAGCAGCAAGAGCGGCAGATGGGGGACCAGCAGCGGGCGCAGCAAGCGCTGCAACAGCAGCAGGAGATGCAGCGCCAGCAGCAGCAAAGGCAGATGGGGGACCAGCAGCGCGCGCAGCAAGCGCTGCAACAGCAGCAGGAGATGCAGCGCCAGCAGCAGCAAAGACAGATGGGGGACCAGCAGCGGGCACAGCAAGCGCTGCAACAGCAGCAGGAGATGCAGCGTCAGCAGCAGCAAAGACAGGCTGGCGACCAGCAGCGGGCGCAGCAGGCGATACAGCAACAGCAGGCCATGCAGCGTCAGCAGCAGGACTTGCAGCGTCAGCAGCAAGAGCAGCAGCGCCGCCAGCAGGACATGCAGCGCCAGCAACAGGAGCAGCAACGCCAGCAGGAGCAGCAGCGCCAGCAACAGGTCATGCAGCGCCAGCAGCAAGAACAGCAGCGCCAGCAGCAGGAGCAGCAGCGTCAGCAGCAGGAGCAGCAGCGTCAGCAGCAGGAGCAGCAACGCCAGCAGCAGCAACAGCGCCAGCAGCAGGAACAGCAGCGCCGGCAGCAGGAGTTGCAGCGCCAGCAACAGCACGCCGCGCAGCCACAGTCAGCTCAGCACGTGGCGATGCAGCAGCAACCGCGTGCCCAAGGCCAGGCAGACAATGCGCAAGAGCGCGGGCATGAGGTTCACTGAGCCGGCTCAGGCGGCCGGCGCCCGATCCGGGCGTCGGCCGCGTGGCCGGCCTTGCCGGCTTATTTAGCCAGTTCCGACAGGCGCACCGGTGCGATCTTGCCGTTCTGCACCCAGCCCACCACGGTGTCGGCAACGGTACCGCCCTTGGCGTCGATGCTCTCGATCTCGTTGGGGTTGGCATCCTTGGCCAGCGTCTTCACCGCCTCCGGCATCCTGGCCCGGATCGCGGCCACATCGCTGGTGGTGCCGGCCAGTTTCATGGCGCCAGCCAGCGCGTAGACCATGGTGTAGTTGAGAGACATCTCGGTGGTGGCATCGCGCCCGTCATGCAGCTTCTTGTATTTGCTGTTGTAGGTTTGCGCGGCCGGGCGGGCATCGTTGGCCAGCGGCATCACGCCGATGGCGCCTTCAAGCATGGCCAGGCCATTGGTGACCTTGGCCATTTCATCCAGCTTGGCCTGGTCCATCACGATGAAGCCGCCCTTGAAGCCCAGCTCGCGCGCCTGCTTGACCACCAGTGCGGTCGGCTCGGACGGGCCGCCGACAAACATCACGTCGGGCTTGTCGGCCAGCACGCGTGACACGCCGCTGTAGAAGTCGGTGGCCTTGGTGTAGGACATCGGGTTGTTGGCCACCACCTTGCCGCCCGCGCCTTCCCAGGCCGGCACAAACGCCTGCACCCAGGCCTTGGCGTAATCGTGGTCGGCCGGGGCCAGCGCTACGTTCTTGCCATAGCGCTTCATCTGCGCCTTGATGAAGGGATCGATATAGCCGGTGTAGGACGGCGGGATGCGGATGGTCAGCTTGTTACCGGTGTCCGTGATGCGCGGCACGCTGGAGTAGGCCATCACCAGGAATTTCTCCTGTTCGTTGAACGCCTGCAGTGCAAAGATGCCGCCCGAATGCGGCACGAACACGGCGGGCGTCTTGTACTGCTGCACCAGGCGGCGCGCATTGATGGCGGCCTCGGCGGGCGCGTACTTGTCGTCCAGCGACACCACTTCCAGCTTCACCTTCTTGCCCTTGACCTCAAGGCCCGAGGCGTTGATCTCGTCCACGGCCATCTGGATGCCGGACAGCACGTTCTTGCCATACAGCGCGGCCCCGCCCGACAGCGGGCCGGTATAGCCCAGCTTGACGACTTCCTGCGCAAAGGCGGTGCCGGAGGCCATCAGCGCGGCCACGGCGGTGGCGGCTAGCGGGAAGAGGCGGCGGATCTTTTTGGTTTGCATTTGGCTGTCTCCTGATGTGGTTGCACTGCGTTCGTTCTCTGGTCTTGCTCCCCACTCCCCATGAGGGGAGAGGGAGTAACAGCCGTCGTCATTTCAAGCGGCGTTGGCGCACTCGTCGGCTTCGAGCGATGCTGCTGGTTTGCTCCCCTCTCCCACTTGTGGGAGAGGGGCCGGGGGAGAGGGCGGGCGCTCGTTACGCCTTCGCGGTGGAAAAAAACCATTGGCTTCGCTTCCCGTGGCTCCTAGCCAAACCGCCCCTCTCCCCAACCCTCTCCCCATGAGGGGAGAGGGAGTAACTGCCGTCGTCATTTCAAGCGGCGTTGGCGCGCCTTAGCCACCGATATAAGCGCGGCGAATCCCTTCATCCTTTAGCAACGCGTCGCGGTCGCCTTGCATCACGATGCGGCCGCTCTCGATCACATACGCGCGGTGGGCGATGCCCAGCGCCGCGTAGGCGTTCTGCTCGGCCAGCAGAACCGTGGTGCCCGCGCGGTTGATGCGCTGGATCACCTCGAACATCTGCTTGACCACCAGTGGCGCCAGGCCCAGCGATGGCTCGTCGAGCAGCAGCGTGCGCGGGCGCCCCATCAGCGCGCGGCCGAGCGCCACCATCTGCTGCTGTCCGCCGGACAGCGAGCCGGCCGGATCGTCCTTTTTCTGCCGCAGGATCGGGAACATCTCGAAGACGTCTTCCAGCGAGCGCTTGATGCCGGCGGAGTCGCGGCGGTGCACGTAGGCGCCCAGCGTCAGGTTCTTCTGCACGCTCATGGCGGGGAACAGCTTGCGTCCCTCAGGGCAGTGCACCAGCCCCGCCTGCACGATCTGCGAGGGCTTCATGCCGGCCAGCTCGCGGCCGTCAAAGCGCATGCTGCCGCCGCTGGTGCGGTGGATGCCGCTGAGCGCCATGAAGATCGAGCTCTTGCCGGCCCCGTTGGCGCCCAGCAGCACCACCAGCTCGCCGGCCGCGGCGTTCAGCGTGATGTTGTCGAGCGCGCGAAAGCTCCCGTACGAAAGCGAAACGCGTTCAAGCTGCAACATGGTCGGCTCCCAGATAGGCTTCGATGACCTGCGGGTCTTGCTGGATCTGCGCGGGCGACCCCTCGGCGATCTTCTCGCCGTGGTTAAGCACCATGATCTTGTCGGCCAGCCGCATGATCATGTCCATCTTGTGTTCGATCAGGCAGACCGTCTTGCCGTGGCGGACCATCTTGCGGATCAGTTCGGCCAGGCCCACGGTCTCCTCGGGGTTCACGCCGCCCGCGGGCTCGTCGAGCAGCAGCAGTTCGGCATCGGTGGCCAGCGCCAGCGCAAAGGCCACGCGCTTGCGCTCTTCCTGCGTGATGTCCGCCGCCACTTCATGCGCGAGGTGCGCCAGGCCCACGAAGTCGAGCGCTTCCTCGGCCTTGGCGCGGCACAGCCGTTCTTCCTCGCGCAGCCGGCGCGTATTGAAGATCACGTCGGCCAGCCCCGCTTGCGTGCGCAGCCGGTGGCCCACGATCAGGTTGTCCAGCACGGTGGCGCGGTCGAACAGGTGCGTGGCCTGGAAGGTGCGGGCCACGCCGAGCCGGGCGATCTGGTCGGCGCGCAGGCCGGCCACGTTGCGGCCCTTGAGCAGGATCTGCCCGGAGGTCGGCGCATGGGTGCCGGCGATCAGGTTGAAGAAGGTGGTCTTGCCCGCGCCGTTGGGGCCGATGATGGCGTTGATATGGCCCGTCTCGAAGGTGATCGAGACATCGTGCACGGCGCTCAGGCCGCCGAATTTCCTGGTCAGGTTGCGGATCTCAAGCATGGTCGGCCCCTGCGTTCGCAGCGTTTGCATTCGGGTTGCCGGCGACGGGCGTGCCCGCCGGGTGCGCGCGGCTTGTGCCGCCGCGGCGTGCGGCCGCGGCGCGGCGTGCCTGGCGCTTGGCCCACGAGCCCACGATGCCGTCCGGCACGAAAATGATCAGCAGCACCAGCACCGGCCCGAACACCAGCATGCGGTAGTCCTGCAGGAACTGCAGCGTCTGCGTGACCCACGGCACCAGCACCGCGCCCAGCAGCGGCCCCAGCAGCGTGCCGGTGCCGCCCACCAGCATCGCCATCACCATCTCGAAGGTCAGGTCGGTGCGCGCGATGTCCGGCCCGAGAAAACGCACCTGGCCCGCGTACAGCGCGCCGGCAAAGCCGGCGTAGCCCACCGACAGCACGAACGACAGCACCTTGGTGCGCATCAGGTTGATGCCGAGGGCCTCCGCCAGCGCGTCGCTGTTGCGCACCGCCATGAAGCTGCGGCCCAGCAGCGAAGTGACGATGCGGTGCATCAGGAAGGTGCCTGCCACCAGGAAGAACAGCACGAGGTAGTACTGTGCCTGCACGTTGTCGAACGCGAGCGGGCCCACCGAGGCCGGCACCGGAATGCCGATCAGGCCCACGGTGCCGTGCGTCAGGCTTTCCCACTTCTCGATCAGCAGATAGATGATGTAGCCGATGCACAGCGTGAAGATCGAGAAGTAGTGGCCTTTGAGCCGCAGCGATACCACGCCGACGAAGTAGCCTACCATCATGCACACCACGCCGGACAGCACGAACGCCGCCCAGAACGGCACCTGGTGATCCACCGTGAGAATGCCCAGCGTGTAGGCGCCGATGGCCATGAAGCCGCCGTGCGCCAGGTTGAGCTGGCCCGTATAGCCGGTGATCAGGTTCAGCCCCAGCGTGGCGATGGCGTAGATGAAGGCCAGTGTCATCACCGTCAGGTAGTAGCTGTTGGGCGTGACCAGCGGGAACGCGATGGCCAGCGCCAGCAACAGGGCCCAGCCGGTCTTGCCTTGCAGTGTCTTTGTCATGGTGCGCTCCTTATGCGGCCTTGCCGGCAAACAGGCCTTGGGGCCGGATCGACAGGATGAGCACCAGCAGCGCAAAGGCGATGATGTCCTTGTAGTCCGTCGAGACGTAGAAGCCGCCGAAGCTCTCGGCCATGCCGATGATCAGCCCGCCCACGATGGCGCCGGGAATGCTGCCCATGCCGCCAAGGATGATGATGACGAAGGCCTTGGTGATGACCAGGTTGCCCATGCTCGGGTAGACCAGGTTGATCGGCGCGTAGAGCGTGGCGGCGATGGCGGCGAGCGCGCCGGAGATGGCAAACACCAGCAGCGTGACACGCGTGGCGTCGATGCCAACCAGCGCCGCGCCCTCGCGGTTCTGCGCCATCGCCACGATGGTGGAGCCGGTCACGGTGCGGGTGAGGAACAGGTGCAGCAGCACCATCAGCCCGAAGGCGGCGGCGATGATCAGCAGCCGTTGCGCCGGTGCGCTCAGGCCCATCACTTCCACCATCTGGCCGTAAGGCGTGGGCATGCGATGGAAGTCGGCGCCCCACATTGCCTGCGCGCCGGCTTCGAGGAACAGCATGATGCCGATGGCGGCGATCATGTCGTGCAGCTCCGGCGCGTTGCGCAGCGGATGGAACACCAGCCGGTCGGCCAGCATCGACAGCACCGCCACCGCGATGGCGGCGGCGCCCATCGCCAGCCAGTAGTTCATGCCCAGCGACGTCATCAAGTAGTACGAGACGTAGGCGCCTGCCATGTAGAAGGCGCCATGCGCGAAATTGGGCACGTGCAGGATGCCGTAGACCAGCGTCAGGCCCAACGCCACCAGGCTATATACGCCGCCCAGCGTCAGGCCGTTGAGGACTTGTTGAAGAAACAATGTCACGGGCTTACCTCATGCGACTTTTCGAATCACGAACGAAGGCACGCAAGCCGCGCCGCGGGCTGCGTGGAAATGGCGGCGCCGCGCAGAAAACACTACGAGGGCCACTTGGTCATGCGGGGCGAGAGTCAGCCGCGGGGCGGTGCGGCCTGGTGAGGTGCGTGATGCATGCGTGGTCTCCTGTGCGATGCGGAATGGCCTGCCGTGCAGGCCCCGGGTGCGGTGTCGTCGTGTACCGTGAAGCGCTACGCATGTCTGCGTAGGTATGTTCCAGCACGATCGTTCGTTTTCATTGACTGTTGCATACGGCCTGAGGCACAGTCAAGAAATACGGAATAGTCTTCCGCACAGCGAAATAGCCGGCTTACCTCCGGCCCGCCATCTCCAAAGGCGGCCACAGGTCTGCTTCCCGCACCCAGTAGCCAAGCGTTATCGCCACGTATGAAGCGCACCTCGTCGATCCCGCTCTCGCCTGCCTCCCCAGCTTCCTTGCCCGGCGGCGCGCATGCCGCGGCCGCGCGCGCCGCAGATGCGCCGCACGACGGCAGGGAACCGGACATCGATCGTGACGACCGCAATTTTGTCACCGCGCTGGCGCGTGGGCTGGACCTGCTGCGCGCCTTCGGCCCGCACGACGATTACCTTGGCAATGCGGAACTGGCGCGGCGCGCCGGCATCCCGCGCCCCACGGTTTCACGCCTGACCTACACGCTCACCAGCCTGGGCTACCTGATCTACTCCGCGTCGCTGGAGAAGTACCGGCTCGGCCAGGGCGCGATGGTGCTCGGCCAGCGTTACCTCGCCGGCTCGGGCATCCGCGAGATCGCGCAACCGCTGATGCAGTCATTGGCGTTCGCCACCGATTGCACGGTGGCGCTTGCCACATCGGACCGCCACGAAATGGTGTACCTGGAAGTCTGCCAGCCGCGCGGCGCGCTGGTGATGCGGCTGGCGCCCGGCTCGCGCCTGCCCACCGCCACCTCCGCCATCGGGCGCGCGTGGTTGTCCGGGCTGGCGCCGCAGCGGCGCGCCGCCGTGCTGGCCGACCTGGAGGGCCACTACGGCGCGCGCTGGCCCGCGATCCGCATCAAGCTCGAACGCGCGCTGCGCGACTACGCCAAGCGCGGCTTCTGCCTGGCCCACGCGGAGTGGGACCGCACGGTCAGCGGCGCGGCTGCGCCCGTGGTGCTAGAAGGCGGCGCGGAAGTGCTGGCCATCAATATCGGCGGCGCGGCCACGCGGCTGACGCCGGAAATCCTCGACGGCAATCTCGGCCCGCGCATCCGCGAACTGGCCGAAGTGCTGCAGAGCCGTCTATGGCAGGGGCGCGGATAGCAGCGCCATGCGCGCCATCGATGCCATCGCCACGTATCGCTTTCTCACGGCCCCAGGGCCACACATCTAGCTGGCAATACAGACATAGCAAACAAAGGAGACAAGGATGGAGATTCGCAACAAGACCGTCGTGGTGACGGGTGCCGCCACCGGCATCGGGCGCGCGCTGGCGCTGGCGTTTGCCGCCGGGGGCGCGCGCGGCGTGGCCGTGGCCGACCTGGACGGCAAGGGCGCGCAGGCGGTAGCCGAGGAAGTGGCCAAGGCCAGCCCGGACTGCCAGGTGTTCGCGCAGCAAACCGACGTGGCCGATGCGGCCGCCGTGCAGGCGCTGGCCGATGCGGCCACGCAACGCTTTGGCCAGATCGATGTGTTCTGCTCCAACGCCGGCATCATCCTGCGCAAGGGCCTGGATGCCAGCGCCGAGGAATGGCAGCGCATCTGGGAGATCAACGTCATGGCCCACATCCACGCCTCGCGCGCCGTGCTGCCGCAGATGCTGGCGCGCGGCGATGGCTATTTCGTCAACACCGTATCGGCCGCCGGCCTGCTGTCGCAGATCGGCTCGGCGCCTTACGCCGTGACCAAGCACGCCGCCATCGGCTTCGCCGAGTGGCTGTCGATCACCTACGGCGATCGCGGCATCAAGGTCAGCTGCATCTGCCCGCAGGGCGTGCAGACGCGCATGCTGTTCGGCGAGGATGGCGAGCGCAAGGGCTTCCTGCAGGCCGGCTCGGTCACGCCCGAGCACGTGGCGCAGGTCACGCTGGAAGGCGTGAAGGACGAGCGCTTCCTGATCCTGCCGCATCCCGAAGTGCTCGAGTATTACCAGCGCAAAGGGCAGGATTACGATCGTTGGCTAAAGGGAATGCGCCGGCTGCACGATAAAGTGATGGCGGAGTTCGGCGGCACGGTAGTTTAAGCGTGGCGTGAAACCCCGCGCGACAGTCAGTTGAGTCACCGCTGCCGGCGAACAGGCGCAAGGCTTGGCCCCTTGGCCCCTTGGCGCCGGCAGCATGCAAGATCAGTCCGACACCAGAACAAATCCGATCATCGGGAGACACACCATGCGTTGCAAACCTTTCGCAGCTGCCGTCCTGGCCGCCTGCGCCGCCTTCGCCGTGCCCTCGGCCCATGCCGACACCTATCCTTCCAAGCCCATCCGGATGGTGGTGGGCTTTCCCAGCGGCGGCGCGCCTGACATCCTGGCGCGCATCTTCTCCGAAAAAATCTCACCCTCGTGGGGCCAGCCCGTGGTGGTGGACAACAAGCCCGGCGCAGGCGGCAACATTGGCGCCGAGGCCGTCGCGCATGCCGCGCCGGATGGCTACACGCTGGCGCTGGGCACGGTCGGCACGCACTCCATCAACGGCGCGCTTTACAGCAAGATGCCGTACGACATGGTCAAGGATTTCACCCCGGTGATCCTGGTCGCCACCACGCCCAACGTGCTGGTGGTCAACCCTTCAGTGCCGGCCAGGAACGTGGCGGAGCTGATCGCGCTGGCCAAGGCCAAGCCGGGCGCCCTGACGTTCGGCACGCCGGGCATCGGCACCTCGCCGCACGTGGCGGGCGAGATGTTCAACGCCCTGGCCGGGGTCAAGCTCACCCACGTGCCCTACAAGGGCCGCGCCATGGCCATTCCCGATCTTCTCGGCGGCCATATCAGCATGATGTTCGACAACCTGCCGTCGGCGCTGCCGGTGATCAAGGAGGGTAAGGTACGGGCCCTTGGCGTGACCAGCGCGAAACGCTCGCATTCGGCGCCGGATATTCCCACGCTGGCAGAGCAGGGGCTGCCCGGGTTTGATGCGGACTCGTGGTTTGCGATCTTTGCACCGGCGAATACGCCCAAGGAAGTGATCGCCAGGCTCAACACCGAGCTTAACCGGATTTACCAGCTTCCCGATGTGCAAGCCAAGCTCAAGACCCTGGGGCTGGATCCTGTTCTTGGTACGCCGGAAAAGTTGGCGGGCTATCAGAAGGTTGAGATTGCCAAGTGGGCGAAGGTGGTGAGGGATTCGGGGGCCAAGGCGGAGTAAAGGTGTTGGCTTTTGGGGGCAGGAGCCGTACGACGTTGCGCTGGCGTGTCGTATGGCCCTTGGGCTCAAAAACCACCACCAACAAAAATCACAAATCCGCCTCAGCCGCCACCCCCACCTGCACCGCCGGCCCACTCCCGCTGCGCAACCGGCTAAAGCTAACCAGGGCCCCGACCAGCGCCACCCCCGCGGCAACAAAAAGCGCCACCCGGGCCGCCTCGCTGGCATCAACACTAAACAACAAGGCCACCACTGCAGTCCCGGTAGTCTGCCCCAGCAACCGCGTTGTAGCCTGCGCCCCGCTAGCGCCGCCACTGCGCGCCGGCGGCGTGGCGCCGATCATCGCGCGGTTGTTCGGCGACTGGAATAGCCCGAATCCCAATCCGCACATGGCCATGCGCCAGCACACGGCAAAGCTGGACGCTTCCGGCCCAAGCATCGCCAGGCCGATCAGCCCCGTCCCAAGCAAGGCCAGCCCGATGCCGGCGAGGATGCTGGCGGGGTAGCGATCTGACAGGCGTCCCGAGATTGGCGCCATGATGGCCACCATCAGCGGCCACGGCGTGATCAGCAGCCCGGTCTCGTGCAGCGTGCGGCCAAGCTGGTATTCGAGGTAGAAGGGCAGCGCCACGAAGGCCAGCATCTGCGCCATGAACGAGCAGAAGGAAGTGCCCACCGCCAGCGTGAAGGCGCGGCTGGCGAACAGGTCCACCGGCACCAGCGGCGCATGCTTGCCGCGCTGCATGCGCACCAGGCACCATCCCAGCAACGCTGCCACTACCAGGCCTGCGGCGGCGGCGGGGCGCCATTGCGCGTGGCCCGCGCCGTCTACGCCCAGGATGAACAAGGCAAAGACCACGGCCGAGAGCAGCGCGCTGCGATAATCGAAGCTGCGCGGCTGGGGCGGCGTCGCCGGCAGCGCGGTGCGGGCCAGCGCCAGGGCAAAGATTGCCACCGGCACGTTGATGGCGAACAGCCACGGCCAGCTCGCCACCGACAGGATCAGCGCGCCCACGGAGGGCCCCACGGCAATGGTGATGCCCACCACCAGCGCGTTCAGCCCGATGCCCCGGCCCAGCTTGGTGGGCGGATAGATAAAGCGCACCAGCGCCGTGTTCACGCTCATGATGCCGGCGCCGCCGATGCCCTGCAGCACCCGCGCGGCCACCAGCACCGGCAGGTTGGGCGACAGCGCGCACAACAGCGAGCCCGCCAGGAAGATCGCCAGGCCGCCGCGGTACACACGCTTGTAGCCAAGGATGTCGCCCAACGAGGACAGCGGCAGCAGGCACACCGTGACGGTGAGCTGGTAGGCGTTGACCACCCAGATGGTGCTGGACGGGTCCGCCGCCAGCTCGCGCGAGATCGAGGGCAGTGCGATGTTGGCGATCGAGCCGTCGAGCACGGCCATGATCAGGCCGCAAAACACGGTGAGGATGGCCCAGGAGCGTTGGGGATAGGGTAGGCCTTGGTGTGGCTGCATGAGGGAGGGCGGCGGCTGAAGGAGTGGCGCGAGCAATGCTTGAGATGCTTGACGACACAATTATCGTCTCGCGGAGCGGCGCTCGCAAATGATTGGAATGTGGTAAGGCAGCGCCGGCAGTGTTGTTTTTCGGTCGCAGAGAAATAGGGCGGAAAACCCGCCGTACTCCACCAAATGCCTGGCTGGCCCAGCGCTATGATCCCCGGCACGATGTCCCGGAAACCAGGTCGCGAACAGCACCTCCCATGGGGACGCAGCGTTTTTCCGGACCGCCATTAGCCATGTCAACACCAACCACCCAGGGCAGCTGGCAGCCAGTCCCCACCAGTCTCGATCCTGTCGACTGGAGCGCGCTGAGGGCGCAGGGGCACAGCATGCTCGACGATATGCTGGACCACCTCCAGGGCATCCGTGCCCGCCCGGTCTGGCAGCCGATCCCCGATGCGGTGCGCGCCAGTTTCCGCGAGCCGTTGCCCCGTGAGGGCAGCGGGCTGGACCAGGTGCATGAGGCCTTCATGGACAGCATCCTGCCTTTTGCCGTGGGCAACGCGCATCCCGGCTTCATGGGCTGGGTGCACGGCGGCGGCACGCCGGTCGGGATGCTGGCGGAAATGCTGGCGGCCGGGCTCAATGCCAACCTGGGTGGGCGCGACCATATCCCGGTGGAGGTGGAGTGGCAGGTGCTGCGCTGGGTGATCGAGCTGTTTGGTTTTCCCGAGGATGCCAGCGGCCTGTTCCTGACCGGCTCCTCCATGGCCAACCTGTCCGGCGTGCTGGTCGCCCGGACCCGGGCGCTCGGGTCCGGCGTGCGGTCAACCGGCATGGCGAAGGCTTCGCGGCGCCTGACGGCCTACACCTCCACCCGGGCGCATGGCTGCATTGCCCAAGGCATGGACCTGGCCGGCCTCGGCAAAGACAATCTGCGCGCGATCCCCGTTGACGAGATGGGGCGCATGGATATGGCGTGCCTTGCCGCCGCCATCGCTGTGGACCGCGCTGCCGGCTTCCAGCCGTTTCTCGTGGTGGGCACCGCCGGCACCGTGGATACGGGCGCCATCGACGACCTTGCCGAGATTGCGTGCATTGCCCGCCGGGAGCAACTGCATTTTCACGTCGACGGTGCCTTTGGCGCGCTGGCCATGCTGTGCCCCCAACTGGCGCCGCGCCTGCGCGGCATCGAGCAGGCGGACTCGATCGCCTTCGACTTTCACAAGTGGCTGCAGGTCCCCTATGACGCCGGCTTCTTTGTGGTCCGCGACCGGCAATTGCACCTGCGCACCTTTGCCACGCACGAGGGCACGTACCTCAGCCGCGGCGAGCGCGGCATGGCGGCCGGCTCCCCCTGGCCCTGCGATTTCGGGCCGGACCTGTCGCGCGGCTTCCGTGCGCTGAAGACCTGGTTCACGATCAAGGTCTACGGCACCGAGCGGCTTGGCGGCATGATCGCCCACACCTGCACCCTGGCGCAGGGGCTCGCGCGGCGTATCGAGTCCGAGCCGGAGCTGGAGCTGCTGGCGCCGGTATCGCTCAACATCGTTTGCTTCCGTTTCATCGGTGCCGATGCGAACGGCGCCATCGAACAGGTCAACCGCGATCTTGTTGTCGCCCTGCAGGAATCCGGCCTCTGCGCGCCGTCGTCGACCGTGCTCGACGGCCGCTTTGCGATCCGGGTTGCGCTCTTCAATCATCGCAGCGCGCAGCAGGATATCGATGTCCTGCTGAACGCCACCCTCGCGCTTGGCCGGTCGCTGAGCGCCATGTCACCCGTACCCGTTCCCGAAGCCAGCGGCCTACCACAATGAACGCAATCCTTGATTCCGCCAACATGACGCCGGCCCCTGACACCCTGATCGGACTGCGCCACCTGCTGCGGGCGGCCCATCAGAACGAGGACCTGCGCCCGCTCGGCGCCGAGCTGATCAACCATCTGCAGTCGCGGCCGGACGATGCCAATGCGCTGATGGATCTCTCGCTGGTCCTGCAGCTCATCGGCGATCACGCGCTGGCTATGACCATGCAGGCCGAGGCGCTGCAGGCACGCCAGCTCTATCACTTGCCGACCCTGCGCAATGGCGAAGCCCGCCTGCGCGTGCTGGCCATCATGGTGTCGGGCGACCTGATGGCCAACACGCCGCTGGAGTGCTTGCTGGGCAACTCCGACGTGGCGCTCGATGCGCTCTACGTCACGCCGGAGAACCCGTTGCCGCAGGCCGTGCCGGAGCACGACGTGCTGTTCATCGCCGTGGGCGAATCCGACCGTACCCAGCCCGTGCTGGAGCATCTGCGCGCGCTCGCGGCAATCTGGCCGCGCCCGGTGCTGAACCAGCCGGATCGCCTGCAACAGCTCTCGCGGGACCGGGCGGCGGCGTTGCTGGCTTCGGCGCCGGGCGTGTGCATGCCGCCGACGCTGCGCGTGGATCGCCAGGTACTGGCCAGCATCGCCAGCGGGCAGGCAGCGATTTCGTCGGTGCTGGGCGAGGGCGCTTTCCCGATCATTGTCAGGCCGCTTGGTTCGCATGCCGGCAAGGGCCTGGAGAAGATCGGCGACGCGGCCGAACTCGCCGGCTACCTGGCGCAGACGGACGAGCCGGCTTTCTACGTCTCTTACTTCATCGATTACCGCAACGATGACGGCCAGTTCCGCAAGTACCGGCTGGTGCTGATCGAAGGGCGCGCGTATGTGTGCCACGTGGGTATCTCCGAGCACTGGATGATCCACTATCTCAATGCCGGCATGGCAGAGAGCGCGGCCAAGCGGGATGAAGAGGCGGCCATCATGCGCGACTTCGACGGCACCTTCGCGCTGCGCCACAAGGATGCCCTCGCGCTGATCCAGGAGCGGCTGGGCCTGGATTACGTGGGCCTGGATTGCGCCGAGACGCCGGACGGGGCGTTGCTGGTGTTCGAGGCCGATACGGCGATGGTGGTGCACGATATCGATCCGGTTGACCTCTTCCCGTACAAGCAGCCGCAGATGCACAAGATCTTCGCGGCGTTCCGGACCATGCTGATCAACGCCAGCCAGGCGCATGCCGACCGCGTGGACGCTCACGATGCCGCTGCCATCGACGGCTGACCTGCTGGTCAGCGGCGGGGACCACCGCATCGCGCTGGATCCGGCGACCGGCCGTAACAAGTACGGTTGCCAGCCGCTCGCCGCAACGGGGCTGGTCCCCTTTGGCTCCTCCACGTCCTCGGGCATCTCTCCCGCCGCGTTCGCCGAGGTGGACGCGCTGCGCAACCGGCTTGCCGCGGCGCTGCCGCACCAGAGCGCGGCCGAACTGTATCGCCGCGAGCTGGACCGGCTGCGCGGCGAGCTGCTGGCGCTGTGCGGCATAGGCGATGCGCTTGGCACCGGGCTTGTCTTCTCGGCTTCCGGCACCGATGTGCACCTGCTCGCGGCGCGCGTTGCCGCGCGGGTGGCGGCCAATGGGGCCGGCAGTGATGCGGGAGATGCGGGCATTCGGGGCGTTCGGGGCCGGCCGCTGGTGATCCTGGCCGGCGAGGCCGAGAGCGGCAGCGGTGTGGCCGCTGCGCTCGCCGCTCGCCACTTCAGCACGTACAACGCACTGGGCCGTACCACCATCCCTGGCGAGTCGCTGAGCCAGGCCTGCGCCAGCGACATCCTTGATGTGCCGATCCGCAATGCGGACGGCAGCTTGCGGGATGCGAGCGTGGTCGATGCGCAAATCGAAGCGCTCGTCAGCCAGGCCGTGCAAGACGCACGCCAGGTGCTGCTGGTGCTGATCGACGTATCCAAGACCGGATGCATCGCGCCGAGCATTGCGTGCGTGACCGCGCTGCATCGCCGCTGGCCCTCGGCGGTGCAGGTCCTGGTCGACGCCTGCCAGTTCCGCATTGAGCCGGGTACGCTCCGAGCCTACCTGCGCAACGGCTGCATGGTGGCGCTGACCGGCTCCAAGTTCGTGACCGGGCCTTCGTTCTCCGGCGCCTTGCTGCTGCCAGCGGCAATTGGCAAGACACTGCGCGAGCGCGGCGTCCCGGCGGAGCTGCGCCTGTACTCCGCGCGCGAGGAATGGCCGCAAGGCTGGGCAAGCACGCAAGCGCTCGGCAGCTTTGCGAACTTTGGCTTGCTGCTGCGCTGGCAGGCTGCGATCCACGAGCTGCGCGAATTCCTCGCGGTGCCGCCCGGGCAAGCCGCTGGCATTGCGCGGCGCTTTGCCAGCGCCATCCAGCAAAGGCTGGGCCGCGATCCCGCCTTTGCCGCGCTGGCGGTGCCGGCGCTGGACCGCACCGCGCTGAACACGCCATCCCACTGGGACGAGATCCAGACCATTCATCCCTTCCTGCTTTACCGTTGCCAGCCGGGGGTGGCAGGGCCGCGCTCAGCCGGGAGGAGACGGCCGCCATCTTTCGCCGGGTCCAGGCGCCGGGGAGCGCCGACGCCGGCGTGGCCTACCAGCTTGGCCAGCCCGTGGACTGCGGCCACAGGGCCGGTGTCCCGGTCAGCGCCTTGCGGCTGTGCCTGAGCGCCAGGCTGGTAGTCCAGGCAGCGCGGGACCTGGATCAGGAGCGGCACCTCATTGGCCAGGCCCTGGCATGCCTGGACATGGTTTGCGCGCTGGTGCACACCCCCACGCGCGACGTCGGTGTCGCGCCGGTGCTGGATACCGCCTTTTCATAACTACATTCGCGTTTCCTCGCGGACCTGCGCGAAGTGCGTGCTCTCGCTACGTTCTTGTTGCGTGTCATTGCTCGTTTTGCCAGCAGGCGGCGCGCGGAACGGCCGGCCGGGGTAATGCTTTTTCGCATGAATGCTCCCAATCTGATGCGAAGTGAAGCGCAATAAGTGATCATCGATGGATGACCGGCTGATATGCGACAGTGAGCTTGGGGCAATGACAACGAGCTTCAGGCCCGGAAAAAAAGCGCCAAATCGATGCCTTACGGCCGCTGGCGCATGGCTAGTCGGCCATTCTTTTTTCACCCGTGAGAAGATCCTCGGACCCAACGAAAGCGATGCTCGGCGCAAAGGCGATGGGGTAGGCGTCTCCCACAAATTGTGCGTAGGTGGCGAAATAGTAGTAGACGGTCTCGCACCTCTGTACGCGGATATCCTGCGTTAGCAAGTGGATTGGTGCACGCCAGGTCTTTGGGGACGCTTTGCAGTCGCCCCTATTTCCGGAGTCAGTGACTGCCATGCTCTCCGCCTTCGCCACCGCCTCGCCAAGCTGAGACCGGATCATGGATTCGGGCGTCAAAGCGCAGCCGGAACTGAGTGCAATCAAGGATAGCGATAGCGATAGCGGAAGCAGGTACATTTTTTTTGGGTAAGAGTGACAGGCGCCAAAGGCCGGCCGGCAATGGCACAGTGCAGCCGTTCATCAACGCGATTGAACGGATAATCAGCAGTGCGAGCGAGCCGGAGCCGCAGGCAGGCCTCGGGGGTGAACCCGTTGAACTTGCCAAGACGTTGATGCAGAAACCATTCGACAATGGTCGATGGTTTGCCACGGCTCATCCACTGCTCATGGCATCGTGGTCGTGAGGTCTTGTCCCACCCTCCACTGGCGCGCCAGCCGCTCGGACTCGGCCCGCTGTTTGGCGGTCAGTTCCGCGGCCATTCCGGTGCGCAGCGCCATGTCCTCCGAACCCGGCTCGGCTTCGCGGGTCGACAGCAGCACCCAGGCGTAGGCCAGCACCATGTTGCGCGCCACGCCCAAGCCATTCTCGTAGGCTGCTGCCAGGTTGTTCTGGCCGGTGGGGTGGCCTTGCATGGCGGACTTGCGCAGCCAATGCACGCCTTCGCGCTTGTTGCTCAGGACCATGCCTTCGCCTTTGATCAACATGCCGCCCAGGTTCGCCTGCGCGTCCGCAAGGCCCTGCACGGCCGCCTTGCGCAGCCAAATGACCGCATCGCGGTCATCCACCGGCCCGCCTTCTCCGAAGTGGTACTGGAGCGCCAGGTTGTACTGGGCCGGCCCGTACCCTTGCTCGGCCGCCAGGCGGAACCAGCGCCTCGCCTGCGCGTAGTCCTTGGGCACGCCATTGCCCGTCGAGTAGAGACTACCAAGCTCATTGCGCGAAATCGCGTCGCCCTGCTCGGCGGCCTTGCGCAGCCAAGCCGCGCCCGCCTGCATGTCCTCCCTGACGCAGGCGCCGCGGACATAGGCAATGCCCAGACGGCCCTGGGCCCCGGCCACGCCAGCTTTGGCGCGCGCTTGCAAGGTGGTGGCGGCGGGCTCGCACTTGCCACTGATCATCGCCGCGTACAGGTCCTCGGCCTCGCCAGCCCAGGCGCTGCCCGTGGCCATGGAAATGGCGGCGAGTCCGAGCGTCAAGGCACGGCGCGTTTCGTTGTGCTTCATTTCGCTTCTCGGTAAGACAGGGCGCCAGCTTACTGGTGGCGTGTCGTCAAGGGAATAGGACAAGTCCTAAAATGCAAGCGTCGGGCGCAACCGATCCCTTCGAGCGGTATCGCCAAATCCCGGATCATATGGCGCATATCGATGCCATCCTCGATGGATGTCGCGCCGGCTAATTGGATCAATGCGAGAGAGGTTACGGTGATGATGGAACTCGCCGCCTAAGCAATGCCTTATTGTAAGATCCATCTTCTGAATTTAGGGCTTGTACTAAAAGTGAGGGCCCCGCCAGGATGCAGCAAGGCGAAGGGAACACTCGCAAGACAAAGACAAGATCACCGGGAAGCTGACCTGGATTGCAGCGGTCGGCAGTGCTGAGGGTGGGGCCCGGACTCCTGGCGGGCCTGGACGAGTACACATCAATCACACCGTAGCGCGGGCACGTCACGCGCAGGAGCCTCGAACGTGCAGACCATCAAGCCTCGGCGTGAGCAATACTGGCACCTGGCAATCGTGCTGGCAGCCATGCTGATTCCCACACTCGTCATGGTGCCGCTGGTGTTCCTGCAGGCAAGGCAACGCGCCGACGGCGAAGCGTTGGTCACGGCGGTGGCAATCCAGAAGCAGATGGACAACATCCTCGGCGTAGTCACCGCCAATGTCGACAAGTCCATGGCGCTGCTCGGCAAGCCATGCGAGGAGGTGATCGGCGAACTCACGCGGACCAGTACCCTGAGTCCGTATTTCCGCTCGCTCATCCTGGTCCATCAAGAGAAGCTCTACTGCTCACCGGTCCTGGGCAAGGTCAACGACATCCCGCTCACCCTGGCATTCGATGCGATGACCAGCTTGCCACCGGGGCTGCTGATCACCCCCAGCTCAGGTACCTCCCTGGTCCCGGACCGGCCCGCGGTGATCGTCTCGCGAGGCATCGGCAACGGCTCGGGCGTGCTGGCCGTGATCGACGGGCAGTACCTGCTGGACATTCAGGCAGCCGCCTCGTACAGCGGCCAGTTCCAGGTCCAGATCCTGCTCAGCGACTCGCTGCGCCAGCTGCCGACCGGTGCGCCGTTGGCGACGCCAACCGGCCCGCGCTACCGGAACAGCATGCAACTGGCCAAGTCTGCCGCCTTTCCCATCGAGGTGCGCGTCGCGGTCGCACCGGCGCTGATCGCCGCTTACCGCCATGAGCTGTGGCGTCACTACGCGCCTTTCCTGCTCATGGCGACGCTGCTTTCGGGATACCTGGCACATCTGTTCTGCAGGCGGCGCTTGTCGCTGGTCAACGAGATCTACCGAGGCATGCGCCAGCGCGAGTTCCACATGGTCTACCAGCCGGTCATCCGGTTGGCCACGGGGGAGTGCAGCGGGCTCGAGGCCCTGGTCCGCTGGCACCGGCCCGGCCGGGGCCATATCCGGCCGGACATCTTCATCCCGCTGGCGGAAGACAATGGCGTCATCGGCGACCTGACTCGGCATATCTTTGATCTGGTGGCCGCCGACTTGCCACGCTTGGGGCTGGGGCCGCGTGACCATATCGGTGTCAATGTCAGCGCTTCCCACCTGGCAACGCCCGGATTCGTCGCTGATGTGCAGCGGCTGCTGGGCAAGCTCGGCCCCGACGGGCCGCTGCTGGTCCTGGAGGTGACCGAGCGCGAAGCGCTGCCGAACGACGAGCAGGTGCAACGCAACATCGCGGACCTGCGCGCGCAGGGCGTGCTCTGGGCGCTCGACGACTTCGGCACGGGGCAGAGTTCGCTGTCCTACCTTGAACAGCTCCATGCCGATTTCCTCAAGATCGATCGCTCGTTCGTCATGGGCATTGGCACGGACTCCGTCAACGCCGTGGTGCTCGACACCATGATCAGCCTGGGCCAGCGGCTGCATCTGGAGCTGACAGCCGAGGGGATCGAGAACGAGGTGCAGGCCGCCTACCTGCGCCAGCACGGCGTGCATTGGGCGCAAGGCTATCTGTTCGCTGCGCCGTTGGGGGTGGAGGAGTGGGCGGCGTGGCGCCACAACCGTCCCCGTGTCACCGAGGCCGCGCAGGAGACCATGCCGGACTCATTGCCGGCTTGAGCCCGCGGATTCGACCAGTGGGTGACACCACGCCGCCTGCCGGGCGGGAACGCAGTGCCCGCTTGCGCAACGCAAAGCGGCCCCGGCGCTACTTGCGCCGAATGCCATGAAACCTGCCCCCTCTGCAGGAGGGGGAGGTTATTCCGATTACCTGCCGTTAGCCATTCTGCAGCGTGGTTCCGCACATATTTGGAATTGTGCTGTTAAGGCCATAACCAGACGGCGCGACGCGAAGACGACCGCCCAGATCATCACAAACAGGAGAAACAGGAGCGGGATTGCAGCGTAACGGTTCGCATTGGTGATTCCAATCAGGACGCACGGACCATGGCGCAGCGCCAACGTCATAGCGGGACAACGGGACAACGGGAAAAGGGGATCAAATCGTGAACTTCAACAGCCTGACCATCAAGGGCAAGCTCTTGCTGAGCTTTAGCCTGCTAGCCATCATCGCGCTATCCATTTCCGCTCTGTCGCTACGCGCGTTGAGCCAGGCCACGGACGGTTTTTCCCGCTACCTGCATGGCATCAACGCGCGCGCCGAAGTCGCCGCGCAGGTGCGCACCGCCGTCGACCGGCGCGCCATCGCGGCGCGCAACCTGGTACTTGTCACCAGGCCCGAGGACCTGGCCCTGGAGAATGCAGCCGCATTGCGCGCGCATGAAGACGTGCAGGCGCAACTGGCAAAGCTCAAGGACATGGTGTCGGGCAACAGCGACGCCAGTGACACCGCGCGCAACCTGGTGCGCGAGATCGGCAGCGTGGAGTCGCGCTATGGTCCCGTGGCCATCGCCATCGCGGACCTCGCGCTCGCCGCCAGGCGCGACGAGGCCATCGTCAAGATGAACGACGAATGCCGCCCCTTGCTGGGGGCGCTGGTCAAGGCGACCGACGCCTACACGGAGTTCACCAAAGGCCGCCAGGCCGATACGGTGCGCAAGCTGGAGGAGGACTATGCCGCGCAGCGCAACCTGTTGATCGTCATGTCCATTGCCGCCGTGGCGCTCGCTGCGGTGGGCGGCCTGCTGATCACGCGCTCCATCACCCGGCCCATGCAAACGGCCGTGGACGTGGCGCAAACGGTAGCGCGCGGTGATCTGAGCAGCCAGATTGCCGTGGTGGCGCGGGACGAGACCGGCCGCCTGCTGTCGGCCCTGCGTGACATGAACGAGCGCCTGACGCAGATCGTGTCCCGCGTGCGCCAGAGCAGCGCAAGCATCGCCGGCGCGTCGGCGGAGATCGCCGCGGGCAATGCGGACCTGAGCCAGCGCACCGAAGAGCAAGCGGCGTCGCTTGAGGAAACCGCCGCCAGCATGGAGGAGCTGACCACCACGGTACGCCTGAGCAGCGAGAACGCCCGGCAAGCCAACGACCTGGCGCGCGAGGCCGCCGATATCGCGCAGAGCGGCAGCACGGCGGTTGGCCGCGTGGTCGATACGATGCAAGGCATCAGCGCCAGCTCCACCAGGATCGCCGACATCACCGGCATGATCGAAGGCATCGCCTTCCAGACCAATATCCTGGCGCTCAACGCCGCGGTGGAAGCCGCCCGCGCCGGTGAGCAAGGCCGCGGCTTTGCCGTGGTGGCCAGCGAGGTGCGCAGCCTCGCGCAGCGCTCGTCAAGCGCCGCCAAGGAGATCAAGGAACTGATCGCGGGCTCGCTCCAGCAGATCCAGAACGGCGCCACGCTGGCGGGCGAAGCCGGGCAGACCATGAACTCGGTGACCAGGGCGGTCGCGCGCGTGAGCAGCATCGTGGAAGACATCGCCAGCGCATCGATGGAACAAAGCCGCGGCATCGAGCAGGTGAACCAGGCGATCTCGCAGATGGACCAGGTGACCCAGCAGAATGCCGCCATGGTGGAACAAGCCGCCAGCGCGTCGCGCGCGCTGCAGGAACAGGGCCAGGAACTCAACGAGGCGGTGGCGTTCTTCCGCCTGCCGGGCGCCGGCGGCGCCGGGCGGCCACATGCACCGGCGAGCGACCGGGAAGCACGCCGCCAGCGCAGCGCGGCAGTGGCCTGATCGCGCGCTTGCGCGACCGGATGTGGCTGGCGTGTGCCGGCGCCCTGGAGTCATCCCGGGTGCCGCCGGCACATTGCAAGAAGTGATTTTATCCTGGCTCGCAGTCATTGGATTTAATCTTAATTCCGGCTCCTCATCGGTCGGAGGCTAAAACCGCACATCCACCTCGCCGCACGCCGGGAGACGTTGCGCTATTAAGTTTCTTCTTAATAAACGGAAGTGCCGCAATTAAGATATTTTTGGTTTCATTATTTTCCGGCGACTCCGGGCATTACCCAATTTCAACTTTGCCATCATGATGGCTTACTGTGCTGATGGGTGCAGGGCTTCTCAGGTGCCCAGTGGACCGCATGGCCACATGGCACAGTATGTGAACGTGTCGGCAGGCCGACATCCGGCCGAGATCCGGCCGCGGGAAGCCAGGAATTGGAGATGTAGGCTGTGGCAGTAGAACGACCCGTAATCTATCTAGTCGATGACGACGACATTGTGCTCTGGACATACCATGAGTTGCTTCGTGGCCTTGGCACGGAAATAAGGACATTTGTTTCCGCTCGCGATTTCGTCGAATCGTACCGGCCGGCGCCGGTTGAATGCCTGGTCTGCGATCTGCGCATGCCGGGGATGTGCGGCCTGCAGGTGCAGAGCCAGTTGGCCGGCAAGGGCCTTCTTCCACCTACCATCTTTGTTTCCGCCTACTCCGAGGTTCCTTCGGTGGTCAAGGCGATCAAAGCGGGGGCGCTCGATTTTCTGGAGAAGCCCGTCGATGGCGCAATGCTGGTGCAAAAAGTGCGGGGCGCGCTGGAACGCAGCCGCCAGATGCACGAGCAGAGGCTGGCCTCGGCCGACAAAAGCATCCGGCTTGCACTGCTGACCCCGAAGGAGCGGCTGGTCGCCTGGCATGTCACGACCGGCAAGACCAGCAAAGCGATTGCCACGGAACTGGGCATCAGCGTCCGTACCGTGGAAAATCACCGTGCGCACTTGATGGAGAAACTGCAAGTCAGATCCGCGATTGAATTGACAACGCTGCTTCTCGATTGATCCATCCTGCGTGGCCGCCAATAAAGTAGAAGTCGCGAAAAGCAGAAATCAAGAGCCCGCCGGTTGCCGGCACGGGGCAGGAATGCCGCCCCGTCTTCGATGCGTCGCGATTCGTCGCAGGAAATCATGATCAAGCGTTACTTCAGGAGTCTGCGAGGGACAAGCGGGAGAGAGGTCCGCCAGAATCTCATCATGACGGCGGCGGCCGTTGTATTGCTGCTGGTCTTGAGCCACGCGGTGCTGCGGGGGCTTGAAAGGCAATTTCATCGGAGGGCCGAAGGCCGCCTGAAAGCCGTGCTCCAGGCGATATTGGACCTGAACCAGGCGATGGGCGAGGATTCTGCGGGGCGAGTCGGGAGCATCGCCGAGAACCCTGCCCTGAAAAAGCTGGTGAAACGTATCCTGGCCGATCCCGGCCGGGCCGATTTGCGGGCTGAATTCGACCAGTGGATCCTGCCGATCTACAGGAGCCGGGGCTTCGACGGCTATGCCCTGATCCACCCGGACCATACCATTCTCGCGGCGAGCAGCCCGCGCTATGTCAACGCCTCGGACCTGACCGAGCAGACCATACGGACGTTGCGCGAGGCGCAGGCGCTTGGATTTGCCATTTCGCGGCCCACTGTCTCGACGCTGCCGCTCATGGCACAGGGCGTTGAACAGCCGGCCGGGATGTTCTATCAGGTTGCCTGCGCGCGCATCGATGTGGATGGAGGGGCCGCTGGCTTCCTGTGCCTGCGTGTCGATCCCTACGTGAGGCTGTTCAAGATTCTCAAGGCGGGCCGGATAGGCGAAACGGGCGAGGCTTACGTGATCGATTCCGCCGCACGCATTATCTCCCCGACCCGCGACTCGGCGCGCGATGCGCCGCCTGATCGTACGCGGCAGGACGACTCCCCGGTGCCGTGGGGGATTTTGCCCGGCGAGCGGCCGGCGGCCGATTTGCTGGTGCAGGGCCGTACTGGCTATGCCCCGACAAAACTTGCGCAGCAACTGCTGACGGATAAAGTCAAGGAGGCGGTGGACGCCGAGGGTTATGACGGCTATGGCGGACACAAGGTCATCGGGGCTAGCCGATGGCTGGCTGACCAGGATATGGGGCTGGTGGTCGAGCTGCAGGTGGACGAAGCCTATCAGTCGTATTTCCTGGTCCGCAGGGCGATCGCCAGCCTTGCCGCGATCGCGATCGGGCTGATCCTTGCGCTGGCGGCATTCCAGTGGCGCGCGCGCCGCGGCGCGATCGAGAGCGAGGAGCGCATACGCGCATTCCGCGAGAACCTGCCGACCGGGCTGGCCTACAAGAACATCGAGGGTGTGGGCATCATGGCCAATCAAGCTTACGAGCAAGCCATCGGGGTGCCGCGCGGCGCTTTCGTGGGATGCTGCGACTGGGACGTCATCCCGAATCGCCATATCGCGCAGATCAGCCGCGATATGCACGAACTGGTCGTGGCCAGCGGAACATCCCAGAACCAGGTGCATACGATCAGTCCTCGCTATGGGTATGAACGTGTCTTCCGCATGGTCACGTTCCCGGTGCGCGGGCCGGACGATGCGGGCATCATCGGCGTCGGTACCGTGGCCGCCGATATCACTGAGCAGGAGCGCACAAGGCAGGCGCTGGAGGCGCTTACCAACACGCTGGAAGCACGCGTCGAAGAGCGAACGCTACAGCTGACGGCGGCCCGCGAGGCGGCTGAATCGGCTGCGCGCGTCAAGGCACAGTTCCTGGCCAACATGAGCCACGAGATCAGGACGCCGCTCAATGCCATCATCGGCATGTCGCATCTGGCGCTGAGCCGCGAGCGCGCGGACAAGCTGGATCGCTATCTGACGCGCATCGGTGCATCCGCCGGGCACTTGCTGGGGATCGTCAACGATATCCTGGATTTCTCGAAGATCGAGGCGGAAAAGCTGACCATCGACGCGCGCGAATTCTACCTGTCTGAACTGCTGGACCGTGTTACGGGACTGTTCTGGGAAACGGCGGAAGCGAAGGGCATCACGATGTCCATCTTCACATCCCCCGCGATTCCGCTTCGGCTGGTCGGCGATCCGCTGCGTGTCGGGCAGATCCTGATCAATTTCCTGGGCAATGCGCTGAAGTTCACGGATCGTGGCGAGGTCTGCCTGCGAGTCAGGGAGACGCTCGTGCGCGACAGCCATATCGGCTTGTGTTTCGAGGTCGAGGACACGGGCGTAGGCATTGCTCAGGAAGCATTGGCGGAGCTATTCACGCCGTTCCAGCAATTGGACAGCGCGATGAACCGCCGCTTTGAAGGCACGGGGCTTGGGCTTGTGATCAGCAAGAAGCTGGCGGAACTCATGGGTGGGCGCGTCTTCGCGCGGAGCCAGGCTGGTGTCGGAAGCATCTTCTCGTTCGAGGTGTCGCTGGGGATTGCGTGCGCGGACCGGGCGGCCGCTCCGGGCTCCGCGCTTTCGCGTATGGCTGTGGCGCCATCGGATTGCCACTCGCTCGCCGGGCCGGCGTGGGAGGCATTGCGCGGGCGCAGGGTCTTGCTGGTCGAGGACAATCCGATCAATCAGGAGGTCGCGCGCGATCTTCTCGAGCTGGCGGGCATGGACGTGCAAGTTGCCGGCGACGGCCAGCGGGCGCTGGTGGCGCTCAAGGAAAACGCATTCGATATCGTGCTGATGGACATCCATATGCCGGGCATGGACGGTATAGAGACCACCGGCGCGATTCGCCACGCCCTGGGCCTTCATGCCCTGCCGGTGCTGGCGCTGACGGCGGACGCGATGTCGGCGGACCGCATTCGCTGCATCGAGGGCGGGATGAACGATCACATCTCAAAGCCGATCGACGCACAGGCAATGTTTCGCACCATCGCGGCATGGCTACCGCCCGTCGCCGTGCCATCGGGCGCGGCTCGCGGCCCGGCAGGAGCGGGGACGGCGGTGACGCAGGCCCTGAAGCGAGTACCGGGCCTGGATGCCGCCGCGGGGATCAAACTCTTGTTCGGCCGCGAGGATATCTACATCAATCTGGCCAAGCGCGTCTGCGCCGAGCGCGCGGACGTGGTAACGCAGATCCATGCGGCCATCGGGGCCGGCGACTTTGGCCAGGCAAGCCTGCATGCCCATGGCCTGAGGGCCGTGCTCGGCATGCTTGGGGCGGCTGAGCTCGCGCAGGCATGTTCGGTGCTGGACCGTGGCTTGCAGGATGACCGGGCGGATGCCGTGGCGCTCGCCACGCTGGCCCGGGACTTTCCGGCGCTGATCGCCAACCTGCGCTCGGCGTGCGCCGTGGGCGCGGTGTAAAAAGGGTCCAGAGGCAGCCCGGCGCGTGAATCTGGCGCGTCATCTGCAGGTGGGGACACGGGGAGTGCTGTTTCCCTGCAAAATCGGCCATGCTGGTAAGCCTCACGCGCAAAGCACGCTCTGGACCGGAAAAAGGGGGCCGGCCATGACATCGTTCCCCGGAACCGCCAACGTTTCAGCGGCTCTCCACGCCGACCGGGGCGGCGCACAGGTCGACTCCGGCGCACAGCAACCTGAGCGACCACAGTTCAGCCTGGGTGAATGTGCCGTCGATCGTCACCCATGGGTAGCGGACACCGGAGATCGTATTCTCGAAGGCGATCAATGTCGCATCGCTGTCGACGGCGCACACGAATCGCCGGATGCCGTACTTGGGGTGCCGTACCTCATAGCGCGCGCGATGCTGGAACCGGAACTCGTTCTTGCCTTCCCGGGTCGTGATCGATATCGCGTACTCCGGCCGCCCGGGTTCCAGGTCATTGAGCACGCAGCTTAACCAGTTGTCATACTCCAGTGAGGTTTCGCCGTTGCCCACCGCCGTCATCCACTGGTCGATGCGCAAGGTGTGGCGAACAGTTAGCTGATGAGATTCCATGCCTCATGATGGCTTGGCGATGGCTGCCGCGAAAGAGTGGAATTACTCAGTTCGCACGCCCTGCATGCGCATCCGTTGCCAGGGCAGGAATAGGGGACGGGGAGAGTATTTTTACTCTTTCCGATCCAGCGGGAACCCATGACAATGCGGCCGTTGCTTCGATTCGGCGAAAGACGGGCCTCGATGCCTGCATGGACTCGCTGTGGGTCGGGCAACAAGCCGGTGTGGCGTGCGGCGATGCCGGCAATGCGGACACGTCTTCTGACGTAGTCGGCGTGCATTGAATCGATTGCGGGGGTGTCAGTGTCAATGCCATGCGACCGATGTCCGTTTGTCTTGGGAAAGCCCACTTCGGTGGGCCTTTTTTTTTGCTGCGCCCGCTCGGAGCGGGGTTAACGGCAGTGGGCGCCGATACTTGATCCCCTCCGCAAGGGGGGCTGAATTTGCGACGCGAGATGTCCGTTATGGCAAGACAGGGGCAGGGATGCACCTTGGTTTTTTGCGTCCCGTGCAATCTGTGGCCTGGCCCGGGCGAAAAGCGAACCGGTGCGAGTAATCCGCTATGTCAACGCAATATGACGGCATGTCTTTCGAAGCGCGCCGCAAACGCCGTCATCTTGCCTGCCCGGCAAGTATCCCGACCTGAATCTCCCCATGCGCTCTGACAATTCCGATGCCCAGCCCACGATTCTTGTGGTGGATGATCTTCCAGAAAACATCGCGATGATGGCCGCGTTGCTCCAGGACCGCTATCGGGTGAAGGTGGCGACCTCGGGCAGCGCGGCGGTGCGCATCGCCACGGCGGCCCCGCCGAGCCTGATCTTGCTGGACGTGATGATGCCGGACATGGACGGCTACGAAGCGTGCCGGCAGCTCAAGGCGAACCCGGCCACCATGGACGTCCCCGTGATCTTCCTGACGTCCCGTACCGGTGAGCACGACGAGACGCGCGGGTTCCAGGTAGGCGCGGTGGACTACATCATGAAGCCGCTCAGCCCGTTGGTGATGCACGCGCGCATCGCCACCCATCTCACCCTCAAGAGCGCCAGGGATTTTCTCCAGGACAAGTCGGCCTACCTGGAACAGGAGGTGCAGCGGCGGCTGCGGGAGATCTCCGTGATCCAGGACGTCACCATCATGGCCATGGCATCCCTGGCAGAGACGCGCGACAACGAAACCGGCAATCACCTGCGGCGCACCCAGCACTACGTGCGCCGCCTGGCGCAGGCGCTGCGGCACCATCCTCGCTTTTGCGACGAGCTCAACGACGAGACCATCGAGTTGCTGTTCAAGTCGGCCCCGCTGCATGACATTGGCAAGGTCGGCATCCCGGATCGCATCCTGCTCAAGCCCGGCAAGCTGACCGCCGAAGAATTCGAGGTCATGAAGACCCACACCACGCTGGGGCGTGACGCCATTGCGCATGCCGAGGCCCAGTGCGGCACCCCTAACTCCTTCCTGCGCTACGCCCGCGAGATTGCGCACTATCACCAGGAGAAATGGAACGGCAGCGGCTACCCCGACGGGTTGTCGGGCGATGCGATTCCCGTCTCCGCGCGCCTGATGGCGGTCGCCGATGTCTACGATGCGCTCATCAGCCGGCGCGTCTACAAGCCCGCATTTCCGCACGAGCAGGCGGTAAGGATGATCGGCGAAGGGAGAGGCAGCCATTTCGATCCGGACATGGTGGACGCGTTCCTGGCCATCGCGCCCGAGTTCCTGGCCATTTCGCAACGCTACGCAGACACCGACGCGGACCATGCGCGCGAGGTGGCATTGCTCGCCGCCAACGGCTATCCCGCCGCCACGCCGCAAGCATGATGGCCGCATCCGCTTCTGGATTGCTGGCTGCCTGGCGCAGGCGGCTGGCCACGCGCGCCGGTCTGCGGCGCTACGCCTATGCCGTGCTGCTGGTGGTGACAGTCTGCCTGCTGGCCGGCGGCGCCGCCCAGCTGGTGTACGAGAACGACCGGGCCAACCTGGGCACGCGCGTGGAGTCGATGCTGGCGACGAACGCGCGCCTGCTGGGGCTCTGGAGTGGCGAGCAGCAGCGGCGCGCCGAGCGGATTGCGCGCCTGCCGGAGGCGCTCAGGTTCGCGCGCCCGCTGCTCTTGGCCCCGGCCCCGGGCCAGCCGTTGCCGGATGGCGAGGCGGTGGCGAGGTTCGAACGCTGGGTGACCCCGGTCTTCCAGAGCAGCGGCTACCTCGGTTACGTCCTGGCTACGCCGGACCTCAAGATCGTGGCGTCGGAGCTGCCCGGCCGCACCGGCCGCCTGCTTTTGCCAGAGCCTGCCCAGACAGCCCGGCGGGCGCTGGAAGAGGGCAGCGCCGCCTCGCCGCCTTATCCTGCCCCGGAGCGAACCCGGGACCCGTGGGGCACGCTGGTGGACCTGCCGTTCCAGGTGGTGTGCGCCCGGCTGCTGGACGCGGGACGCGCCATTGGCGTGCTATGCCTGCGGCTGGATCCCGGCGCCGTGATGCTGCCGATCATCGCGGCTGGCCAGTTCGGCCGCACTGGCGAACTCTACGCCATCGACGCCCGGGGCCGGCTGGTGTCTCCCAGCCGCTTCGGCGCCGAGCTGGAGGCCAAGGGCCGGCTGGCGCCAGGCACCGCGTCCATGCTCAATGTATGGGCCCGGGTCCCCGGCCAGAGCGGCAAGGATGGCGGCGGCGCCCAGCCGGGCGGCCCGCTGACCCTGGTTGCCGAGCGCCTGCTGCGCGACCATGCCTCCGTGCTTGCCTACGACTATGCCGACTACCGTGGCCAGCGGGCCGCGGGCGCAGGCATCTGGGTCCCCGGCCTGGAGATGGGCTTGATCGTGGAGCAGGACATGGGCGAAGCGTTCGCCCCATACCTGTTCACCCGCGACGTGCTGGCGGCACTGACGGCCATCATCTTGCTGCTGATCGGCACCGCCACGTGGATCGCGCGGCGCGACGGCAGGCGCCTGGCGGAAAGCCAGGAAAGGATGCGCGCGATGCTTGAGCACTCGCCCGCCGTCATGTCGCTCAAGGACAGCGATCACACCATGCTGGCCCTGAACCCGGCCATGCAGGCGCTGCTCGGCGCGAGCGAGGGCGAAGTGCTGGGCAGGTCCGACTGGGATGCCGGCTCCAACCCTGAAGTCGCGCGGGCACGCCGGGAGATGGAGGCGCGCGTGATGTCATCGGGCAAGGCCGAGGAGCACGTCTACGCGCTGCGCACGCCCCATGGCGAGCGCCATCTCCAGATGACGCGCTTTCCGGTGCGCAACCCGGCCACCCATCAGGTGGTGGGGGTCGGTGCGGTGGGTATCGATATCACGGAGCAGGTCGAGGTCAACCGCCGGCTGACCTCGCTGTCCCAGACGCTGGAGCGCCGCGTCGAGGAACGTACGCGCGAGCTTGCCCAGACCAATGCTGAACTGGTCGTGGCCAAGCAGGCCGCGGAGAGCGCCGCGCATGCCAAGGCCAGCTTCCTGGCCAATATGAGCCATGAAATCCGTACCCCGATGAACGCGGTGATCGGCATGGCGCATCTGGCGCTGCGCACGCGGCTTGACGACAAGCAACGCGGCTACCTGGAAAAGATCCAGCATTCCGGCCAGCATCTGCTCGAGATCATCGATGACATCCTGGACCTGTCGAAGATCGAGGCCGGCAAGCTGGAGATCGAACGGATCGATTTTTCGCTGGAGCGGATGCTGCGCACGGTGAGCGACCTGGTGGCCGAACGGGCCGTTGCCAAGCACCTCGAACTGATCGTCGAAGTCGCCCCGGACGTGCCGGACTCGCTGCGCGGCGATCCGCTGCGCCTGCGCCAGATCCTGATCAACTTCGCCAACAACGCGGTGAAGTTCACCCACCAGGGTGAAATCGTAATACGCGTCGAGCGCCACGGCGACGGGCAATGCCAGCCCCGCATCCGCTTGCGCTTCGAGGTGCGCGACACCGGCATCGGCATCGACCCCGCGACCTGCGCGCGCCTGTTCCAGAGTTTCGAGCAGGCCGACGCCTCGACTACCCGGCGCTACGGCGGCAGCGGCCTGGGTCTGGCCATCTGCCGCCGTCTGGTGGAGTTGATGGGCGGCACCCTCGGGGTCGAAAGCACGCCGGGCAAGGGCAGCAACTTCTGGTTCGAGCTGGACCTGCTGGCGGGCAAGAAGCGGCCTGCCAGCGCCTTGGTCGCGCCACAGTTGGCGGGCTGCCGCCTGCTGGTGGCGGACGATCATGACTACGCCCGCCAGGTCATCATTGCCATGCTGCGCAACTTTGGCTTCCGCGTGGACGAGGCGGGTTCCGGCCGGGCTGCTCTGGCAAGGATCGCCCAGGCCGACGAAGCCGCCGATCCCTACCAGGCCGTGTTCATCGACTGGAAGATGCCTGGTCTCGACGGCATCGAGACCGCTCGCCATATCGACGCCATGCGCCTGCGCCACCCGCGCCCGCGCCGCGTCATGATTACCGCCCATGGCCGCGAGGAAGTCTTGCGCGAGGGCGAGCAATCGGGCTTTGACGCGACATTGATCAAGCCGGTGAGCGCATCGCTGCTGCTGGAGGCGACGGTGCGCACGCTGTCCCCGGACAATGACGCGCCACCGGAGGCGACGCAGCCGCATTCGGCGGCGCTCGATGCCACGCCGGAGTTGCCGAGCGCGCGCGTGCTGCTGGTAGAAGACAATGACATCAACCGCGAGGTCGCGGTCCACTTGCTGCAGGCTGCGGGCATCTACCCCGATACGGCCGAGAACGGCGCCGTGGCGCTGCACCTGCTCCAGTCCGGCGCTTACGACCTGGTCCTGATGGACGTGCAGATGCCCGTGATGGATGGGTTCGAAGCTACCCGGCACATCCGCGAGCAAGAGGCGTTCGCAAGCCTGCCGGTGGTGGCAATGACGGCTAACGCGTTGCCGGAAGACCGGGCGCGCTGCCTGGCCGCCGGCATGAACGACCATATCGCCAAGCCGATCAGCCCGCCGGCCTTCTACGCCATGCTGCGCCAGTGGCTGGCCGTCCCGGGCGGCGACGACGCCGCCCCGTCAGCCGGGTCCCGGCCGGCCTGGGTGGACGCGCTGGCAAGCTCGCCGCATCTTGATGTCGGCGGCGGCCTGGGCCGCGTCAGCGGCCGCGCGCAAGTCTACCGGCAGTTGCTTGAGCGCTTTGCCAGCGGTTACGCCGACATGCCGGAACGGATCGGCGAGCGGCTGGCGCATGGCGACCGCGACGGCGCGTTGTCGCTCGCGCACTCGCTCAAGGGCCTGGCCGCCAATCTCGGTGCCATGCCGATCTCGAGCGCGGCGGCTACGCTGGAGGCGAGCCTGCAACTTCCTCATGCGCCCGGGCGCCCCGACCCCGTTACGCTGCTGGCAGCCTTGCGCACTGCCTTCCTGCCATTGCTGGCGGCCTTGCGCACGCACCTGCCAACCGAACCCGCAGCGTTGGATGGCGGCGCGCCGGATGCGTGCGGCCCCCTTGCGGGTCCCGATGTCAAGCAGGAGTCCGTGCTCAAGCTCCTGCGCGAACAGCTGGAAGAGGGCGACAGCGCGGCCAACAACACCTTTGCCCGCTACCGGGACGTCTTTACCCGCCTGCTGTGCGCCGATGGCTGCCAGCGCCTGCAGGCACAGGTCGAGCGCTACGACTACCTGGCGGCACTGGCCACGCTGGATGGCGGCGCCGCGTCCTAGGGACGGCCTCGGCATCGCCGGATAGGGGGATCGCTTCGGGTTGCTGGGTGCTGACCCCGGCCAGAACCGCATCGCTTCATGTTGAAGCCGCCTCCAAGGGGATGGGGGCGCGGCGCATGCCGTGCGACGAGGCCCTTGCCTCTACCGCCCGCTTGCCTTGTTAGGCTCGCCGCGAGCCTGCTGGATGCTCTTGAGCTTGCCCTGCAGCTGCACGATGCGGGTCTCCCACAGGCCGATGGCGCAGTTCATGTCGACCTGCCCGCCTCGCGCGCAATCCGTTGCCAGGCGTTCATCCCGCCAGCGGATCCAGCGCCGTTCGTCGTCCCTCACCTGGATGAATTCGGCGCTGTTCAGGAAGAAACGCAGGTTTTCGTAGATGGTCCCCAGCCGTCCATCCGCGTCGCCAAGCCGGCGGTCATTGCAGATCAGCTTTTCCGGCCCGGTCCTGGCGTTGCCGCAGTTGAAGCTCGGCGGCAGCATCGCCGCTCCCGCTCCCGCTCCCATTGCCGTTCCCGCGTTGTACGGCGCCGCCGCGCGCGGGGGCGGCGTATCGATCTGCGCCACGCGCGTCTTCAAGGCATTCAGGTCGCGCTCCAGGGCGTCCAGCCTGCGCTCGTGTTCGTTGATCACGGTCAGGATCCGCTGCATGCTGTCCTCGACCTGGTCGCGCAATTGCTGCGTATCGGCCGCGCTCAGGCGCTGGGTCTGCAACTGGCGCAGCGCCGCCAGCTGCACGTCGGCGGCATGGAGTTGCTCGCGCAGCTCCGCCTGCTTTGCCGCGCTGTTCTCGGCGCTGGCGGCGAGGCTGGCCTCCAGCTGTTTTTCCAGTGTCTTCAGTTCTTGCTCATTGGCCTTGGCTTCGGTGATGCCGAGCGCGTCGAGCCCAAAGCCGATGGCTTCGTGGACCGCGTATTCCCGCAACTGATGCACCAGCCATTCGCCGGTGCGCAGCAGCGTGCCCACGACCCGCCCCGAGGGCGCGGCCTGTGCCACCGGTGCCATGGCGCACAGGGCGAGCAAGACGATGACTGTCGCCCATGCGGCATGCCGCGTAAATTGCAAGCACTGGCCGGCCCGTCGCGCTCGCGCGCCGTTGTCCGGCGCCATCAGGGAGGGAAGCATGATTGCGCACTCGCTGTTGCCGCACCGTTGTCGCCGGCACAGAACCGGGCGACCGCCGCGCCGATCGACTCGGCCATCATCCGCCTGTACGCCGGATCGCCAAGCCGGGTTTCCTCGGCGCGGTTGACGATCACCCCGGCTTCGAACAGTACCGCCGGCATCCTGGTGGTAGCCAGGACCTTGAGTGCATCGAACCTGTAGATGCCCAGGTCCGGGTCGACCAGTTCCCTGTTCTCGCCTTCGATCTGTTCGGCATGGTGCAGGGTCGGGCGCAGGCAGTGCCTGTGCAGCTCGGACCCCAGCACGCGCGCGAACCGCAGGCTTTCGTCTGGCTGCTGGTTCTGGCCGGAGTAAAAGATCGAGTAGCCGGCAAAGTCGTCGCTGTAGCGCTGCGGCTTGGCCTCAAAGGTCCATGCGGAAAGATAACGCGGCTGGACCGAGTCGTGATGGAGCGACAGGAACAGATCCGCCCCGCGGCGATTCGCCAGCTCGGAGCGGTCTGTCAGCGAGATATCCGCGCCGCGCTCGTTGGTCAGGAATACGTTGGCGAACCCCATGCCCGCCAGCACCGGCACCAGCGTTGCGGCCAGGCGTGTGTTGAACTCGAACTCGGGCACGCCGCGCGCGCTCGTCGCGCCCGGATGGCTGGCTGTATGTCCCGCATCAATGGCAATCACGAAACGGCTCCTGTCGCACTGTTGCGAGGCCGGGCTGGCCGGGAGCGACAAAGCCAACGCCAGGCCGGCGAACGCCAGCCGGGCCAGTCGCACCGGAGTCAGAGACTGCATGGCTTGCATATGCGCTAAAACCTGCGCTAAAACCTGCGCTAAATCGATAGGCCTTTGATTCTATCGGGTTGCCACTGGCCTACGCCATCAACAGCCATGCCGCGCCACGGCCCACCAGCGCCACTGTCCACACCCGGTCCGGGTGGATCCGGCCGGTGCGCTCGGCCAGCTCGCCATGGTGCATCTCCTTGCGCTACCACTGGCTTTGAACTATAGGGCACATCGCGGCGGACGTCGGACCCCGGACGCCTGCTCAGGCACGCATCCCATGCTTGCATCCCGGCGCTACGCCTGTCTCCCGGCCAGGGACGCGGCCGGCCCGGCGCGGTAGCTATATGCCAGCGCCAGCAGGATGAGGATCGGCACGGCAAGGCACCAGTACGACGCCTGCACATAGGCATACGCGCCTGACACGGCGCCGGCCGCGAATGCAGCGATGGCGGGGACCATCTTGCGCAGCCGGTTCTTCGCCGCGGCCACCTTGTCGGCCGAGGCGCTGCGCAACTCCACCAGGTCGATGATGACCTGCGTGCTGTTGCCCGTCATGATGGTGGTCGGCACATGGTCGGTCAGCACGATCCGGGATTGCGCGTTCTGGACCGCCATGGCGGCCACGCCGAGCATGCCGGTCGCAATGGCTGACGGCATGTCGGGCGAGGCCATGGGCGAGGCCAGGCAGCCCGCCAGCATGAAGGCGGCAAGCAACAATCCTTGCGTGACCAGCAGCGGCGGCAGCGGCGGCCTGCCGCGCGCCTGCATGGCATCGACGGCAATCTTCGTGGTCGCCACCGATAGCGCGAACACCGGCAGCGCCAGCAGCTTGGACAGCACGCCGCCGGTCGCGTGCGCGAGCGCCACGCCGAGCATGACAAAGTTGCCGGTGACGTGCGCGGTGAACAGGCCGAACAGGGCGATAAAGCCGACCACATCGACGTAGCCCGCTACCAGGCTGAGCAGGGCGCCCTTGAACACCTGGCTGGCGATTGCCTGCGGTTGCGTAGGCGGCGAGGACTGTGGCGAAGACTGTGGCGTGGTCTGCATGGCGGGGTTCATGTTTGTGAAGAGGAGGGCGCTCGCCCGTACTACAGCATACGATGCGCGGGCCGGTCCAATTGCGAATGTTCTTGATTTTTCCAGAACGCGGCCCATAATGCAAACGTTTGCAAAGAACGGAAACCAGAGATGAACATGGAGACGACACTTGCCCCGAGGCTCGGCCGCGGCCTGTCCTTGGTGGACGACGAACACACGCTGAGCCAGCTGGTCAAGCAGGCGATGCGCGATACCACCGACCCGCGCCTGCGGGAGGTGGTCGAGGCGCTGGTCGATCATCTGCACGCGTTCCTGAGGCAGGTGCGGCCCAGCGACGAGGAGTTCGAGGCCGGGCTGCGCTTTGTCGCAGCGCTAGGCCATGCGACCCACGCAACCAACAACGAGGTGGTGCTGGCGGCCGATGTGCTTGGCCTGTCGACGCTGGTGACGCTGATGAACAACGGCATCACCGGTGGCCGCACGCCGGGCGCCCTGCTGGGGCCGTTCTATCGCGGCGGCGCGCCGTCTTACGCGTGCGGGGATTGCGTGGTGCAAGGCGAGACGCCGGGGCTGCCATTGTTTGTGAGGGGACAAGTGCGCAACACCGCCGGCGAGCCCCTGGCCGGCGCGCTGGTGGAGGCGTGGCAGGCTTCGCCGGTTGGCCTCTATGACAACCAGGATCCCTCGCAGCCGGACAAGAACCTGCGCGGCGCCTTCCGGGCCGATGCGCAAGGCCGCTTCCATTTCCGCTCGGTGCGCCCGGCGGGCTATCCCGTGCCGACGGGCGGCCCCGTCGGCCAGCTGCTGGCCGAACAGAACCGCCATCCATACCGCCCGGCGCACATTCACTTCATCGCCGCGGCGCCGGGTTATCGCACGCTTGTCACGCAGGTCTTCGCCGACGATTCCGAGCACCTGGAGTCGGACGTGACCTTTGGCGTGCACCGTGAACTGGTGGGCCATTTCCGGCGCGTGGACGAAGGCACAAGCCCATGGGGCGGCTTCCCGGCGCCGTTCTACACGCTGGATTTCAACTTTGTGCTGGAGCCGGGCGAGCAGACCTTCCCGACGCCGCCGATCGACTGATTACCGACCACGAAAGAACTGACGATGACGATTCAACAACAAGTTTCGACGCCGCAACTTGCCGGCAAGGTTGCCGTGATCCTCGGCGGCACCGGTGGCATCGGCATGGCGACGGGCCGCAAGCTTGCCACCCTGGGCGCCAGCGTGGTGCTGGTCAGCCGTGATGCGCAGACTTGCGCGCAAGCGGTGGCCGAACTGCCGCCGGGCAACCATCTTGCGGCGGTGGCGCAGATCGGCGATACCGCATCGCTCGTGCGCCTGGCCGACGACGTGCAGCGCAAGTACGGCCGCATCGACATGCTGGTCAACAGCGCGGGCTTCACCAAGGCGATCGCGCACGCCGACCTTGACGCGCTGGACGATGCGCTGATCGATGAGATGTTCGCCGTGAACTGGCGCGGCCAGTTCGCCGCGATCCGCGCCATGGCGCCGTACCTGAAGGCAACGGGTGAGGGGCTGGTGGTCAACGTGGGGTCCATCGCGGGGCGCACCGGCATGGGCAGCAACGTGGCGTACTGCGCGGTGAAGGCAGGGCTCGACATGATGGCCGTATCGCTGGGCCGCGCGCTGGCGCCCGAGATCCGCGTGCTCAACGTATCGCCCGGCGTGGTCGACACCGATTTCGTGCCCGGGCGCGACAGCGCATTCAACGAGCGCGCGGCCAGGACCACGCCGCTCAAGCGCATTGGCAAGCCGGATGACGTCGCCGATGCCATCGTGGCCTGTGCCACGTCGCTGCGCTTTTCCACCGGCACCACCATCGTGGTCGACGGCGGGCGCCAGCTTGGCTGATCCCGCCTCCGACACATTGTTCCATTCAGCAAGGCAGCAAGACACCAACACGTTCACCATGCATAGCAGAAAGACCATCATTACCTGCGCCGTCACCGGCAACATCGTTACCCCGGAACAACATCCCGGCCTGCCGGTGACGCCGGCGCAGATCGCCACGGCGGCGCTGGAGGCCGCCGAGGCGGGCGCGGCCGCAGCCCACATCCATGTGCGCGACCCCGAGACCGGGCGCCCATCAATGGCGCTCGAATACTACGCCGAGGTGATCGAGCTGATCCGCAAGCGCAACAAGGCGCTCATCATCAACCTGACCACCGGCCCGGGCGGGCGCTTCGTGCCGGGCGAGGACGAACCCCGCAACGCCGCCCCGGGCACCACCCTGGTCCGCCCGGAAGTGCGCGTCGCGCATATCGCCGCGCTGCGCCCCGATGTGTGTTCGCTGGACCTCAACACCATGAATTCCGGTGCGGACGTGGTCATCAACACGCCCCGGAACGTACGCAAGATGGCGGCCATCATCCGCGAGGCGGGCGTCATGCCGGAGCTTGAAATCTTCGACTCCGGCGACCTCCACATGGCGCGCGACTTCATCCAGGAAGGCGTGCTGGACGGCCCCGGCCTGTGGACCTTCGTGCTCGGCGTGAAATACGGTTTCGCGGCCACGCCCGAGACCTTGTTCTACGCGCGCAACATGCTGCCGCCGGGCGCGCACTGGTCCGCCTTTGGCGTTGGCCGGGCGGAGTTCCCGATGGTGGCGCAGGCGTGGCTGGCAGGCGGGCATGTCCGGGTTGGCCTGGAGGACAACATCTACCTGGACAAGGGCGTGCTTGCCCCGGACAACGCAGCGCTGGTCGCCAAGGCGCGCGACATCATCAAATCGCTGGGCGGCGCGCTGGCGTCGCCACACGAGGCCCGGGCCACGCTCGGCCTGCGGGCGGCATGAACGATCAGGCCAGCACATACACAAGCAAATACACGAACACAAACACAAACATCACATCATCATGAACACTATCCGCGTCTCCCGGAAGGCAGCGAACATCGACGCGCTGCAACTCGAATTCGCCGGCATTCCCAAGCCCGTGCCCGGCGCCGGCCAATGCGTCATCGAAGTCGCCAGCGCTGGCGTCAACCCGAGCGATGTCAAGGCCACGCTGGGATTGATGCCGCACGCCGTGTGGCCGCGTGTGCCCGGCCGCGACTACGCCGGCGTGGTGGTGGACGGCCCCGCGCACCTGCTGGGCAAGGAAGTCTGGGGCAGCGGCGGTGAACTTGGCATTCGCCGCGATGGCACGCACAGCCGCTACCTGACGCTCGACATTGCCGCGGTGCGCGAGAAGCCCGCCAATGTTACTTTGCAGGAAGCCGGCGCGGTTGGCGTGCCCTTTGTCACCGCCTATGAGGGCCTGCGCCGTGCCGGCCTGCCGCAGGCGGGCAGCGTGGTGCTGGTGTGCGGCGGCAATGGCAAGGTTGGCCAGGCCACCATCCAGATTGCCACCGCGCTGGGCGCGCGCGTCTTCGCCGTGGAGCGCGAGGCCGGGCCGTTTCGCGGTCACGCCAGCGGCACCGTGCGCATGCTGGATGCCAGCCGCGACAACATCGCCGAAGTGATGCGCGACGAGACCGGCGGGCACGGCGCGGATATCGTCTACAACACGGTCGGCAGCCCGTACTTCGAGCAAGCCAACCAGGCCATGGCGATCGGCGCCGCGCAGATCTTCATCTCGACCATCGACCGCGCCGTGCCGTTCGACATCTTCGCCTTTTACCGCGGGCAGCATACGTATGTGGGCATCGATACGCTGGCCATGGACAGCATCGCTTGCGCGGCGGTCTTCGATCAGCTCGGCCCCCTGTTCGCGGCCGGGCAGCTCAGGCCCTTCCCGGTGCACGCGGACTACACCTTCGCGCTGGCGCGCGCCGCCGAGGCTTACCGCGCGGTGCTGCAAGGCGCCCCGGAACGCGTGGTGCTGATGCCATGAACACGACCCGGTTCGCCGCCGCGCCGGCCTATTTCCCGCCCGGCCACGAAGGCATGCGCTGCCTGCGCCTGCAGGGGTTTGAGGCCGGGCCGTCGGCGTCGCTCTGGCTCGGTGTCTCGGTGATCCTGCCGGGCGGCCATACCGGGCTGGATGCCTCGCCCATGGAAAAGCACTATGTGGTGCTGGAGGGGGAAGTCACCATCAGCACCGGGGCACAGGCCGTGCATCTGTCTCAGTACGACTCGGTCTGCCTGGCGCCGGGTGAAGCCCGCAAGGTGGAGAATCCGGGCAACCGTCCCGCCATGCTGCTGCTGGCCATGCCGTATCCGCCTTGAATTTTTACTTTGATTGCAAACGTTTGCATATTCTTCAAATTGACCAGGCGGACGCGCCGCGAATCCGCAATGGAGGAAGAGAGACATGGGAAATGCCTGGAGGCATAGGTGGCAGGAGACAACGAAGGACAGCGCGGCGAGCCCCGCGCTCCGGCACCGGTGGCCGTCTCTGATGGCTGGCGCCGGGGCGCTTGCCGTGGTGGCGGTGTGCGGGCCCGCCCATGCGCAATCCACGGTGACGGTCTATGGGCGGCTCAATACCAGCATCGAGTACTCGCGAGCCAGCACCGCCACCGACGGCGCCGTGCTGGGCGGCACCGGACGGCTGACCAATAACCGGTCGGTCTTCGGCTTGCGGGGCGAGGAGGGCCTTGGCGGCTCGCTCAAGGCAATCTGGCAGATCGAGAGCAACCTGTCGATCGATAACGGGGCCGGGCAGATTGCCGGACGAAACTCGCGCATAGGATTGAGCGGTGATTACGGTACTTTTTTCATGGGGCACTGGACCACGCCCTACACCGAAGCCACCATGGAATACGACCCCTATTACCCGACCACCGCCGGGTATATGGCGCTGATCAGCAACGGCTCGGCATCGAGCACCAACAACATCCAGGACACGCACTCCTTCGATCGCCGCGAGCAGAACATCGTGCAATACCGCAGCCCCGAATGGAAAGGCTTGCGCGCGGGCGTGGGCTGGGGCGTGCCCGAGGAAAAGCCCACCACGCCGCGCAACCCGGCGCTCTACTCGTTCGCCACCACCTATGACCGCGGGCCGCTCAACCTGGCGCTGGCCTACGAGATTCACCAGCACTACCAGACGGCGGGCCGCAACGACGATGCCATCAAGGTGGGCGTGTCCTACCAGTTCGCCAGCACCAAGGTCTCCGCCCTGTACGAGCGGCTGCACTACCGCACCGCCACGGGCGACCTGACGCGCAACGGCTACTACACCTCGGTGGTGCAAAAGCTCGGGCCCGGCAGCATCAGGCTGGGTTTTGCCCTGGCCGGCAACGGCGCCGGCAACGCCACCGAGACGGTGGGGTTCTTTCGCAGCGGCGCGCAGACCGGCGCCACCCAGTTCACGCTCGGCTATGACTATCCGCTGTCAAAGCGCACCGCGCTCTTTACCTACTACAGCCGCATCAACAACAGGAAAAACGCTATCTACGACTTCGCCATCAACAGCCTCGGCGTTTCGGCAGGCGCCGATCCGCAAACCTTTGCGCTAGGCATGCGCCACAACTTCTAACCCTCGAACCTGACCATCGCGCCGCCCAGCCCGGCCGGGCCACGATCCGGCCGGACCCGAGGCGGTGGAGGAGACAACCGTGATTCGACACATCCTGCTGAGCGCCACCCTCGCGGTGAGCGCCGGGGGCGCGCTCGCCCAGCCGCCCCAGTATCCCGCCAAGCCGATCCGCCTGGTGGTGCCATTCTCATCCGGCAGCGCGACCGACATCCTCGCCCGCATCGTCGGCAACAAGCTGGGCGAATCCGGCCGCTACCAGATGATCGTGGAGAACCGGCCCGGTGCGGGCGGCACGCTCGGCGCGGGGCTGGTCGCCAAGGCCGCGCCGGATGGCTACACCCTGATCCTGGTATCGGTCGGGCATGCCATCAATGCCACGCTCTATCCCAAGCTGTCGTACGACACCGTGAAGGACTTCGCGCCGGTGACGCTGGTGGCGACGGTGCCCAACGTGCTGGTCGTAAACAGCGCCAGCAAGCTGGGCTCGGTCAAGGATGTGGTGGCAGCGGCCAAGGCCAAGCCTGGCACGATGAACTTCGATTCGGCAGGCTCCGGCAGCTCGACCCACCTGAGCGGGGAGTTGTTCAAGATGGAAGCCGGCGTGGATATCGCGCACATTCCCTACAAGGGCACGGGCGAGGCGCTGACCGATGTCATGGCGGGCCGTGTCGACCTGATGTTCGCGCCCACTGTCTCCGCCATGCCGTTCGTGCGCCAGGGCAAGCTCAAGGCGCTGGCGGTCACCACGCCGAAGCGGGCTACCGCCTTGCCGGACATCCCGACGGTGGCGGAGTCGGGCTTGCCGGGCTACGCCTTCGAGTCATGGTTCGGCGTGCTGGCGCCCGCAGGCACGCCCAAGGAGATCGTGGCCGCGCTCAATGGCGAGATCGCCAAGGCGCTGGCCGCGCCGGAGGTGCGCGAGCGGCTGTCGGCGCAAGGCGCCGAAGCGCGCACGTCCACGCCGCAGGAGTTCGAGCGCTACATCAAGGCAGAGATCGCCAAGCTGGCGCCGGTGGTGCGGCAGTCCGGCGTGCAGGCCGGGCAGTAGAGGCGTGCGGGGAGGTGGCAAGGAAGCGGGCCCGGCGCGTGCGTCTTCGCTTAAAATGGCATGTTCTCACTCATCGCACACCAGCCTCCCTGCCCGCATGGACCAGCGCAAGCGCATTACCCTGAAGGACCTGGCGGCGAAGGCGGATGTCCATTACTCCACCGTTTCCCGGGTGATGAATGCCGCCACGCGGCACCTGGTCGCCGATGAGGTGGCCGAGCGCATCCTGCGCATGGCCGACGAGCTCGGTTTCCGCCCCAACCGCATCGCCGCCGGGCTGCGCACCAAACGCTCCGGGCTCATCGGCGTGGTGCTGCCGGATATCTCCAACCCCGTGTTCCCGCCGATCCTGGCCGGGCTCGAGGGCGTGCTGGCCTCGCGCGGCTATGTGCCCATCGTGGTCAATGTGGGCGCCGACAAGACGCGCCAGCGCTTTGTCATCGACCAGATGATGGGCCGCCAGGTCGACGGCCTGATCCTGGCGACCGCTGAGCGCGAGGATGCCGTGCTGGATTACTGCGTCAAGCAGAACATCCCCGTGGTGATGGTCAACCGCGGGGAGGATATCGGCCGGGTGCCCTGTGTGGTCAGCGACAACCTGCTCGGGATGCGGCTCGCCGTCGATCATCTGGTGGCGCTCGGGCATCGCCGCATTGGCCATATCGCCGGGCCGGACTCGCTGTCCACCGGCCACCAGCGCAAGCAGGGTTTTATCGATGCGGTGCGGCGGCACAAGCTGCGCAAAGACGAATGGATGATCGTGGAGGCGGCAAGCTACGGCCGCGAAGCGGGGCGCGAAGCCTGCCGCACGCTGCTGGCGCGGTTTCCCGCGCTGACCGCGATCGCCGCGGGCAACGACCTGGTGGCGCTGGGATGCTATGACTACCTGCGCGAGGCCGGGATTGCATGCCCCGCGCGCGTCTCGGTGATCGGCCACAACGATATGCCCTTTGTCGATGCGCTCACGCCTGCGCTCACCACCATCCGGATTGCCGTCCACGAGATGGGCGTGCAGGCGGCGACGCTGCTGCTGGCGCGCATCGAGAACGCGAAGGCCGAGGCCGCCAGCGTGGTGCTCCGCCCCGAGCTGATCGTACGCGGCTCGACGGCGCCGCCGGCGCAATAGGCGCAATAGGCGGCTCGCGCAGGCGAGCAATCCGCATCTTCCGGGAATCGCAACGGTGGTCAACTACACATCCTTGTAGTGGGCGCGGGCCATCGGCTTCAAAGCCATGCGCGGTAAGGGCTGCAGGCCATTTTCGAATTGTGCGGATCCGGTCCTGCCGCGTTTTCGGGCTTGATCTTTCGGCGCTTTCATCCACAATGCAAACGATTGCAAAATTGATGCGAGATGGCCGCAATCTTGAGGCCGGCGAGGTGTCCCTTGCATGGGCTCACGCCCCGGCTACACCCGGGGATGAACTGTGCACACCCCTGGACAATGGCCGGCCTCATGCGGATAGGGAAGAATCGCGATGCCCGCCAGGCAGGCTGGCGCATCTCGCGTTGCCGTTTTTTTCCGGAGTTTGAGAATAGAGGATTCAAATGATCGTCGCATGCCCTTTCTCCAGGTGCAGGGCATAGGATGCGGCATGGCGATATCCGACGGCTATCCCGGTCCCGGCGGCGCCTGGCTCGTCGATGACGGCGTGGTGCTGGTCGTTGACGATGACGCGGCCTTGCGCGATGGCATTGCCAGCCTGTTCCGCTCGATGGACATCCAGGTCAGGACCTTTGCCTGCGCGGCCGAGTTCCTGTGCTTTCCGATCCCCGATGTGCCGTGCTGCCTGGTGCTGGATGTGCGCCTCAGGGGTGCCAGCGGGCTGGAGTTGCAGGCCATGCTGGCCGCGGTGGGCTGCCCGGTGCCGGTGGTGTTCATCTCCGGCCACGCGGACGTTGCCATGTCGGTCATGGCGATGCGGGCCGGTGCAACGCATTTCCTGACCAAGCCGTTCCGCGACCAGGACCTGCTCGATGCGGTGACGGAAGCCATCGGCAGGGATGTGCAGCGGCGCGCTTGCGAACAGCGCGGGCGCGAGCTGAAGGCCGCGTTCGAGACGCTGACATCGCGCGAGCGTGAAGTCATGGCGCTGGCGGCGGCGGGCCTGATGAACAAGCAGATTGCCGACGACGTGGGCCTGAGCACGGTCACGGTCAAGATCCACCGCGCGCAGGCCATGAAGAAGATGGGCGCGCGCACCTTTGCCGACCTGGTGGTGATGGCGCACGTGCTTGGCCTGACCAACGTGGCGGCGCAGGCGTGATCACCATGCGCAGACCCTATTGCCCACGTCATTCGTTGCGCAAAGGCAGCTTGGGCAACGCCCGTGCGAGGCGGCGCGGCCTGCATGAAAGCGAGGCCTCCCTGGCCGAGGGCCAGCGCATCAGCAAGACCGGCAGTTGGCAATGGTGGCCGGCGCGGCGCGAGATGCGCTGGTCGGCGGAGATGTACCGGCTCTTCGGGCTGGACCCCGCGGCTGGCGCACCGCGCATGCACACCTTGGTGGCGATGATCCATGCCGGCGAGCGTGCCCGCGTGCTCGCCGGCATGGCCCGCGCGCGCAAGGAGGGCACGCCGTTCCAGCAGGCGTTCCGCATTCTGTGCCACAACGGCGAAGAGAAGCACCTGATCTGCGTGGGACAGCCGCGCCGGGGCAGCGAGGACAGCCTGGGCTTTGTCGGCACGGTGGTTGATATCACGGAGCGCCGCCGCGCCGAGGAAGTGCTGCGCGTGGCGCAGGAGGAACTGGCGCATGTGTCGCGCATCGCCGTGCTGGGCGAACTGACGGCATCCATCGCGCACGAAGTCAGCCAGCCGCTGGCCGGCATCATCACATATGGGCAAGCCTGCCTGCGCTGGCTGGACCGGGCGCAACCCAACCTGGAGGAGGCGCGCAGCGCGGTGCAGCGCATGATCAGCGAGGGCCAGCGCGCCAGCGCCGTCATCGGCCGCACGCGCGCGCTGGCGGCCAAGGGCGTACCGCAGCGCGCGCCCGTGGACCTGGGTGCCGCCCTGGCTGAATCCCTGGCGCTGCTGATGCCTGAAATGGGCAACCAGGGCGTGGCGGTGTCCGCCCACGTGATGCCTGGCTTGCCGGCGGTGCTGGGCGATCGCATCCAGCTGCAGCAGGTGCTGATCAACCTCCTGCTCAATGCCATGCAGGCCTGCGCGGCGGCGCAAGCCGGCCAGCGTTCGATCCTGGTGCGGTGCGAACGGCTCGGCGCCGTGCCGCCGCGGGTGCTCTGCACGGTGCAGGACACGGGCCCGGGCATCGCGCCGGAGAACATCCCGAACCTGTTCGACGCATTCTTTACCACCCGGCCAGAGGGCCTGGGCATGGGCTTGTCGATCTGCCGCTCGGTGGTGGAGTCGCACGGCGGGCGCATCTGGGTCGATGAGCAGCCGGGGGCGGGCGCCACATTCCGCTTTACGCTGCCCGTGCGGGAAACACGCTTATGATTGGCGTCTGACAGATGCCATCCCGCAGCAAGAGCGGCGGTTTTCACACATGCGTTCTCCCGATATTTCGCTTGGCGCCGCGATTCCCGCCGATGCGCCCTCCGCCCTGGCCGTGCTGCTTGGCGACATCGACCGTGCCCAGGATATCGAGGGGCTGGCGGGCGCCGTCTGCACCGCCGCCAGGCTGCTCGGGTTCAATCATTTCTATCTGCGCTACAAGGGGCTGCCGGGCTCGGGTGCGGCCCATGCCGGTTCGCTGACCAGCCTGCCCGGCGGCGCGAGCCTGCCGCTGGAAGCCCACGGCGAGGCCCTGGCGGCGCTGGTGGTCAAGGCGCGCGATTCGCTGGGGCCGGTGGTGTGCAGCAACGCCGAACCCCTGGTACGGGCTCCCGATGACGCGGCGCGGGCACGGGCCGAACTGGACCGCCGGCTGACCGCGGCCATTGCCTTTTCCGCCAGCATGCCAAGCCACGAGATGGGCACGCTGGCGCTGCTGTCGCTCGATGGCAGCGCGGGCGACGACGAGGCCGCCGTCTGCCGCGCGCGCCTGTTCGGGCCGGCCATCACGCAAGCCGTGCTTGATCGCTTCTGCACGATCGCGCGCGAACGCGCCGAGCCAGCGGTGTCGCTGACGGCGCGGGAGCTGGAGGTGCTGCGCTGGGTGGCGCTGGGCAAGACTTCGTGGGAGGCCGGGCAGATCCTCGGCATCTCCGAGCATGGCATTTCCCACCACATGCGCAACGTGATGCGCAAGCTGGATGTGGGAAACCGCTTGCAGGCCGTGCGCACGGCGATTGCCCTGGGGCTGCTGCCAGGCGAATAGCGCGGCCAGTGCGGCCAGGGTCGCCTGCGCGATCCTGCGCGATCCCGTGTAATCCAGCCCGGCGTTATTCGCCCACTGGCGCCATGGCCACCTGCCAGCGTGGCGGGCTGCCGATGCTGGCGCTCAGGTGCTCGCAAAACGCCCGCACCTTGGCGCTGGCGCGCGGCAGTGCGCGCAGCAGGTAGATGCCGGATTCCGGTTGCGGGGCCAGCCCATCCATCTCCAGTTCGATCAGGCGGCCATCGCCGATATCACCGCCGATCGACCAGTCCGGCATCAGGGCAATGCCCAGCCCTTGCAGCACCGATAGCCGCCGCGCATCGCAGTCGTCGCACTCGAAGGCGAACATGGCCTGCTGCGCGACGTCGCTGTCCAGCAACTCGCGCCAGCCGCGCATGCTGGTGCTGTGGCGGCGGTCGATCAGCCGGTGGCTGCCCAGCTCGCTGGCGTGCCGCGGCTTGCCATGGCGCGCCAGGTAAGCCGCGGAGGCGCAGATCACGTAGCGCTGGCTGGCCACGCGCTGGGCGATCAGGCTGCTGTCCGCCTGCTGGCCCACGCGGATCACCAGGTCGATGCGCTCCACCACGGGGTCGACGATGCGCTCGGTCAGGTCCAGCTCGATGGCCAGGCGCGGGTACTTGTCATAGAGGGCGGCCAGGTGCGGCACCACGTGGCGCCGGCCAAAGGCGGGCAGGCAGCTTACGCGCAGCAGGCCGCTCACGCCCTGCTCCAGCGAGGTGACCTCGCTGCGCGCGTCGGTCATGTCGTGCAGGATCTTGACCGCGCGCTCGAACAGCAGGTTGCCGGCGTCGGTGCGGACCAGCGCGCGGGTGGAACGGGTAAACAGCGCCACCTGCAGCTCGTTCTCCAGGGAGTCGATCTGGCGGGCCACCGATGAGGCCACCATGCCCTTGCGGCGGGCCACGGCGGAGAAGCTGCGCGCCTGCGCCACCTCGACAAAGATCGAAAGATTTTCCGCAAATTTTGCCGATTCCATTTGTGCGTCCTGTGCAAAGGCGTTTCGCAGTCAGACCAGATTGCCCCAGCCGATGCGACAGGTTAGCATCGAATCCATGCCTTTCGCTTGGGCTATCTTCGCAATTTTGGCAAAAGAACGCCATCGTGCACCTGCCTCGGCGCACACGATGGCGTGGCGCGGTCACCGCAACAGGAAGACAAAATGACAACAAGATTTGAGACAAGCCGTTCCGATCACCCCCACGCCGCACGTGGCCAGGCGCTGCTGCGGCGCCTGGCGGCCACCGCCGCGCTGGCGCTCGGCCTTGTCGGCGGCGCCAACGCGCAAGCCTACCCGGCCAAGCCGGTCACGCTGATCATCCCGTTTGCGGCCGGCGGCACGGTCGACAAGGTAGGCCGCATGGTCCAGGAGGACTTCCGCGCCCGCCTTGGCCAGACGGTGGTCATCGAGAACCGCGCCGGCGCGGGCGGCACCATCGGCACCGGTGCCATCGTGCGCAGCGCGCCGGACGGCTACACGGTGGGGATGATCTTCGACTCCTTCGCCACCGAGTCGTCGATGTACCCCAAGCTGCCGTACGCGCCGGAGCGTGACCTGACCGGCGTGTCATACATGGTGCGCTCGCCCATGGTGCTGGTCGTGCCGGCCAGTTCCCGGTTCCAGACGCTGCAGGATTACGTGGCCGCCGCGAAGAAGCCGGCTACCGTTTCCTATGCATCGGTGGGCGCCGGCAGCTCCAACCAGCTGGCGGCCGAGCTGTTCCACGAGACCGCGGGCACCAGCGGCATCCACACCCCTTACAAGGGCGGCGGCCCGGCCATCTCGGACCTGCTTGGCGGCCACGTCGATTCGATGATCGCCAGCCTGCCGCTGGTGCTGCCGCATATCCAGGGCGGCAAGCTGCGCGCGCTGGCGGTGACCTCGCCCAGGCGCGATGCGCACCTGCCCGCGGTGCCGGCGATTGCCGAGACCTACAAAGGCTTCGAAGTCTATTCGTGGGTCGGCATGATCGCACCGGCCAGGACGCCGGAAGCCATCCTGAACCGGCTGGCGGCGGACATGAGCGCCACCCTGCGCGACCCCAAGGTGGCGCAGCGCCTGGCCGACGGGGGCTTCGAGGTGGTGGCGGGCGGGCGGCAGGAGATGAATGCGCTGGTCAAGAGCGAGTCGCAGCGCTGGTCCCGCGTGATCAAGAGCCGCAATATCGTGGCCGACTGAGCATCGCATCATGAAATCCTTCGTCTACCAAAGTCATCCGCAGCGCGTGGTGTTTGGCGCGGGCGCGCTGGCCCGGCTCGGCGCCGAGATCGACGCGCTGGGCGCGCGCCGCGTCCTGGTGCTGTCCACGCCAGGCCAGCGCGGCCAGGCCGAGCATGTGGCGGACCTGCTGGGCGAGCGTGCCGCAGGGGTCTTCGACGGTGCCGTGATGCACGTGCCGATCGAATCCGCGCGCGCTGCCCGCGAGCAGGCCGCGCGCCTGGGCGCGGATGGCGCGGTGGCGATCGGCGGCGGCTCCACCATCGGGCTGGGCAAGGCCATCGCGCTGGAGTCGGGCCTGCCGATCGTGGCGGTGCCAACCACCTACTCGGGTTCCGAGATGACGCCGATCTTCGGCCTGACCGAAGGCGGCATCAAGCGCACCGGCCGCGACGCGCGCGTGCTGCCGCGCACCGTGGTGTACGACCCCGAGCTCACACTCGGCCTGCCGCTGCGGCTGAGCGTGACCAGCGGCATCAACGCCATCGCGCACGCCGCCGAAGGGCTCTACGCGAGCGACGCCAACCCCGTCACCAGCCTCATGGCGCGCGAAGGCATCGCCGCGCTGGGCCGTGCGCTTCCCGCCATCCGCCAGGCGCACGCCAGCGGCAGCGCGCCGGACATGCTGGCCGCGCGCAGCGATGCGCTGTATGGCGCGTGGCTGTGCGGCAGCGTGCTGGCCAGCGTCGGAATGTCGCTGCATCACAAGCTATGCCATACGCTGGGCGGCAGCTTCAACCTGCCGCACGCCGAGGTGCACACCATCGTGCTGCCGCATGCGCTGGCCTATAACGCGAGCGCCGCGCCGCAGGCGATCGCCACGGTGGCAGCGGCGCTTGGCGCGGCGAGCGCGCCACAAGCGCTGTTCGATCTGGCCCGCGACAATGGCGCACCGGTTGCGCTGCGCGATATCGGCATGCGGGACTGCGATCTGGATCGCGCTTGCGAGCTCGCCTTGCTGAACCAGTACCCGAATCCGCGCCCGCTGGAGAGAGCGGCGGTGCGGCAGTTGCTGCAGGATGCGTTTGAAGGGGCGCGGCCTGCGGCATGAAGGGCGGCGCCGAGTTTGTACTTGTGCAACTCGGGAATGTCGGCCGCTTGCACAGCCATGGGCGGCTTGCCGATGCGTTGGTGGCCGATGCCGCGTTCGGCGCAGAGGGTTGTTGGTTGTAACTGGGTTGCAACTTCAACTGCAACTGCAACTGCAACTGCAACTGCAACTGCGACTTCAACTGCAGTTTCACCACCCCTGCGGGGCGGCGACCTACTTTTTTGTCTTGCCAAGAAAGTAGGCAAAAAAGGCGCGCCGGATGGGGCGACTACCTCCTCGGGATTTCACGAAAAGAGCGGCCGGGACCCAAACTCGCATCGCCTTAAGGCGATACTCAGACATGGGTCCCTCTTTTCCGCTCTTTTCGTGAAATCCCGAGGCGCCCCATACGGCCTTGGCACACCTTCACGGCTCGCTTCGCATCGCGCTTGGGTGTTCCCCGCCTGGGGGCGGGTCACACGGCTACACTGAATCGATGCTCTGATTCTCCCGCTGGTTCCAGGTGCCCATGCGGGCTTGCCCTGGCGGATTCAGACCGGCAGTCCCTTGGCACGCAGCGCGGCATCGAAGCGCTCGGGGTCCGAGGTGCCGGCGGCGTTGTCGGCGCGGATCTTTGCTTCCTTGCGCAGGTGGGCGCGGGTGCGCTGCAGGAGGTCGGCGGCTTCGGCTGCCGGCACCGCGATCACGCCGTCCGCGTCGCCCACGATCAGGTCGCCTGGCATCACGGCCATGCCGGCGCATGACACCGGCACGTTGACCTCGCCGGGGCCGTCCTTGCTCGGGCCACGGTGGGTGTGGCCGCGCGCGAAGATGGGCATGCCGTCTTCGGCCCACTCCAGCACGTCGCGCACGGCGCCATCGATCACCAGCCCGCCGAGCTGCCTGGCCACGCACGTGGTGCGCATCAGGCCGCCAACCAGTGCCTGCGTGATGTCGCCGCCGCCGTCGATCACCAGCACATCGCCGGGGCGGACCATCATCAGCGCCTTGTGAATCATCAGGTTGTCGCCCGGGCGCACGCGCACGGTCACGGCCGGCCCGCACAGCACGGTGTCGGGGCGGCTGTGATACGGGCGCAGGCCGATGGTGCCGATGTTGCGGCTCATGGCATCGCCAATGGCGGCCACCGGCATCTCCCGGAAGGCCGCGACGATGTCTGGCGCGGGGCCGGCGGCGCAAGGGTTGATCCGGTAGCCCGCGGGCCATGCCTGGGTGGCTTCGTTGCTCATGTCAGTGTTCCTGGTGTTGTGCTGTTGTGTGTGGAGCGCGGTGTTACGCGCCTGGCGCGGCGAGCACCTGCGGATTGACGCAGGCGGTGGCGGCGGGCGGCTTGCCTTGCAGGAAGCCGAGCACATTGCGCGCGGCATCGCTTGCCATTGCCGCCAGCGCCGCAGGCGTGGAGCCACCCACATGGGGCGTGAGCACCACGTTGTCCAGCGCGGACAGCGGGCTGTGCGCGGGCAGTGGCTCGACGGCCATGGTGTCCAACCCGGCCGCGTAGAGCTGCCCGCCTTGCAGCGCGGCTACCAGCGCGGCCTCGTCCACCACCTCGCCGCGCGCGGTGTTGATCAGGATGGCGCCGCGCCGCATCCGCGCGAACTGCGGCGCTGCCAGCATGTTGCGGGTGTGCTGGTTCAGGGGCACATGCAGGCTCAGCACATCGCTGGCCGCAAGCAGCGCGTCGAGGGAATCGGCGAGCGCCACGCCCGCGACAGGGCTGGCGCGCCCGGCCAGCGCCGGGTCGAACGCCACCACCGGCATGCCGAGCGCCAGGCAGACGGTCGCCACGCGCCGGGCGACCTGCCCGAAACCAACCAGTCCCAGCGTGCGGCCATGCAGCTCGATGCCATCCTGCGCGCGCGACCACCGGCCGGCATGGAGCTCCCGGTCCATCCACGCTACGCGCCGCGCCGCCGCGAACATCAGGGCAAGCGTGAGCTCGGCGACCGACCGGGCGTTGGCGCCGGGCGTGACATAGACGGGAATGCCGCGCGCGGTGGCGGCTTGCACATCGATATTGCTGACGCCCACGCCGTGCTTGGAGATGACCTTCAGCGTGGGGCATGCCGCGATGGCGGCGCCGCTCAGTGCGACCGTGCGCGAGATGACGGCGTCGACGGGCTCGGCGGCGAGGATGCGTGCCACCTCGCCAGCATCGTTGGCGCCGTTCGCATCGGCAAGGTAGAGAATCCGCGCGCCCGCTGCTTCCAGGAGGCGGACGCCGGCCGGAGCCAGGCGAGGGGCGGTGACGAGTACGGTAGTTGGCATGGCGCTCAGGCTGGTCATGGCGTTGGGCAAAGGCCCGGTGCGATGCCGAATTCTTGCTCGATCAATAGTTTCCGTCCAGCTTATAATTTTTCGAATTTATTCAAAAAAAGTAATCAGTCAGGGCTGCCTTGGCAGCACGCTCCCATGGACCTTCGCGATCTCAAGTATTTCCTTGCCGTGGCCGGCGCGGGCAACTTCCGCCGCGCGGCCGAGCTGGTGCACCGCAGCCAGCCCACGCTCACCAAGGCCATCGACAGGCTGGAGGCGTCGCTCGGCGCCGAGTTGTTCGAGCGCGAGGGCAGAGGGCAAAAGCTCAGCACGGCCGGCATCGCCCTGCGTGCGCGCGCCACGTCGCTGCTGCAGGAGGCCGACTTGCTGCGCGACGAGGTAGGCGCCATCGCGCGCGGCGTGGCCGGCACCGTGCGCCTGGGCAGCGGGCCGCTCGGTGCGGAATACCTGCTGCCGCGGATTTGCAGCATGCTGCTCGGGCAAGCCGCCAACGTGATGCTGCAGCTCACCATCCGCAACAACTACGAGTTGCGCGACGAGCTGCGCGAGGGGCGGCTGGACCTGGTGCTGGGCTTCGTGCCCGACGAGGAGGAGGAGTTTCACTGCGAGACGCTGCTCAAGGACACCGTGGTGGTGGCCGCGGTGACGGGCCATCCGATCCTCAAGACCCGGCGCGTCACGCTGGACAAGCTCGCCGGCTATCAGTGGGCGCTGCCCAACCGCGCGGTGGCCAGCCGGACCTGGCTGGACCATGCCTTCGAATCGCACGACCTGCCCCGGCCCGTGGCGCAGATCGAGACCAACTCCATCCCGCTGATCCCGCGCGTGGTCGCTGACACCGAATTGCTGACCTTTGTCTCGCGGCGCACCTTGCGCGCAAGCGGCGGGCAACTGGAGGAGGTGCCGCTGGCGGCGACCACGCTGGTGCGCAATTTCGGTGTGACCTATCGCAAGGATGTGGCGCTATCGCCGGCGGCGGGCCGGCTGATTGCCCTGCTGCATGACCATGGGAGCAGTTTGTTCAACCAGGTGGATTAGCTGGCTTGCTCCGCGACGAACGCCTGGTAGCGAGATGCGAGTCGCCCCGGCTGCGCCATGAACACTTCCAGGTGACGACGGATTTCGTCATGGCGCATCTGGCCGCACGCAAGGCGGCGGGGACGGGGAAGGCGAGGGTGAAGAAGCCGGCTGCGGTACGGCTAGTGCTGCTTCTACTCAGCCTCGGTGTTATGGATAAAGTACGGCGGCACATCCGGCCCCCACTGGTACAGCGAGTCTTCCGGCGGGTAGTCGCCGGCCGGCCATGCGTGGCCGGCGGAGATGTAGTCGATGTCAGCCGAGTACTCGCAGAACGAGCCCCAGGGATCGCGCACGTAGTGGAAGAAGTTCGAGCCCAGTACATGGCGCCCGGTGCCCCAGCCTTCCTTGTAGCCAGCGACCGCCATCTGTCCCGCGCCCTGGCCGACTTCGTCGACGCTGGCCACATCCCATGCGGCATGGTGCCAGCCGCGCGCCGAGCTCTTGGCGAAGGCCAGCAGGTGATGGTCGCAGCCGTGCGGCGCGTGGAGGAAGGCGATGCCGTCGCCCGAGCGGTCGGACAGGCGCAGGCCTAGCGTGTCGTTGTAGAACGACACGGCGCGGGATACGTCCGGCGTGAACAGCAGCACGTGCGACAGGCGCCGCGGGCGGACCTTGCCGACCTGGTCGCGGAAGGCCGCGCCGCGCATGTCCGCCGGGCCGTGGATGTCCTTCAGCGGGTTTTTCGCGCTGGGCGAGGTCTTCGGCCCGATCTTGACCTGGATCAGGTTGCCGTCGGCATCAAGGAACCACAGCCCTTCGGCCGTCGCATGGGCGGCGCCGCTGGCAAACGTAACGTTGGCGGCGAGCAGCTTCCGGCGGATGCCTTCGAAATCCCCCGCGAAACAGTTGAAGCTCAGGTAGGCCAGGGCCTTGCGCTCGCCCGGGAAGTACCGGGCCCAGACCCATCCATCCTGAGCGAGAACTTCCAGCGTGTCGTCTTGCCTGACAACCGTCAGCCCGAATGCGCCAAGGAAGTGCTCCGCGGCGCTCAGGTCCGGCACTGTCAGTGCGTAGTGGTCGAGCGAATGCACGGCGGGCTCGCGCTCGCGGGCCTCATTGTTGTCTTCCATTTGTCTCCTCCGCTGGTCGCGTGGCGTCAGGCGGCCCGGGCGCATCAGCAGCTTGGGCTCGCGCGCCCAGCCGATGCCGCCGGGCGTGCCAGTCACGATCACGTCGCTTTCGTTGGTCTATGCTAGGCGAAGATATGTACAAGAACTATTTTTATAGATTGTTTGGGCAGGGCGCCCCACTTTGTTCGCTGTTGCGCACATGGCCCGTTGCCGGTGCTGGCAAGGGTTGCGGGAAGGTGCTAGCGCGGGCGTTCGCGTTCTTCTGGCAAACCGGCTCAAAGATCCAGTTGCAGCGGCACGACGGCGTCGTTGCCGTCGGCATCCACCGCCGCTGGCACCGCGCAGCAGATCAGCGCCTCGCCTTGCGCCACGTCGAACTCCGGCGCTTCGGCGTAGGCCACCGAGCCCTGCAGCACACGCGTGCTGCACGAGCCGCAGCTGCCGCCTCGGCAACCGAAGGCCGGCGCCAGGCCGCGCTGTTCGGCCAGCTCCAGCAGCGAGCCGCCGCCGGGCGTCCAGCGGGCTTCCTTGGCCGATTGCACGAAAGTGACCGGCACGGGCTGCGGCGCGGGCCTGGCTGTGGGCGCGGCCGGGTGGCCGGCATCGTGCTTGCGCACCAGCGACGATGCGCCAAAGGCTTCGGCATGGATGCGTGAATCGGCGATGTTGAGCGCGCGCAGGCCATCGTATAGCGATTGCATGAACGCGGTTGGCCCGCACAGGTAGAAGTCGTAGTCGTCGAGGGGCAGGCGCGCGCGCAGCAGGCCGATGTCGATGCGCCCCGACACGTCGTAATCCTTGACCCGGGTGGCGTCCTTCGGGTCGCTCAGCAGGCGCACCAGTTCCACCGCGCCGCCGGCGCTCTCGGTGAGCGTTGCAAGCTCCTTGCTGAAGGCGCGCTCGGCCACCGTGCGCGCCGAGTGGAAGAACCACGCCGGGCGGACCCGGCGCTTGCGCAGGCCTTCGTAGACGATGTGGCGGAGCATGGCCAGCATCGGCGTGACACCGATGCCAGCGGCCAGCAGCACGGCCGGCCTGCGCTCGGCAGCATCGATGGTGAAGGCGCCGGTCGGCGCGCGGGCTTCGATCAGATCGCCGACCCTGACGTTGTCGTGCAGGTGGCGCGACACAGTGCCTTCGCGCTTCACGCTGATGCGGTACACATCGTCCGCCGGCGACACCGACAGCGTGTAGGTGCGCATCACCGGCTGCGCTTGGCCCGCCAGCGTGACGCGAATCGGCAGGAACTGGCCTGCCAGATGCGCCACGCGGCCGGCGCCGTCAGCGGGCTCCAGGTGGAAGGAACGGATCACGCTGCTTTCATCGACGATGCGCGCGACGCGAAAGGGCCGCCACGCGTTGGCCAGCGCCGCGGCGCGCTGGCGGCTGCCCGCTTCGTCCCAGCTGCCGGTCATCAGCGAGTTCGGCGATGCGCCATCGGCTTGCGGCTGCCAGCGCAGCGGCAGTGCTTCGTCGCGGCGCACGATCTGTTCAGGCTGGAAGCGCCACAGGCGTTCCGCGCCCTGGAAGGCGGCGATCTCGGGCGAGTCCAGGATGACCTCGGCCTTCCCGGAAAGCTGGAGCAGTTCGCCGGTGCTGAAGTCGGCAAAGACGAGGCCGGCGATGGGGTTGACCACGAAGTTGCCAAGCGTGTTGAAAAACAGGTTGCCGGCAAAGTCCGGAATGGTCAGGCCGCCGTGCGCATCGATCCGGACAAAGCCGGGCTTGCCGCCGCGATGCGACACATCCACCTGGCGCCCGCCCTCTTCAAGGTCCACGTAGGACGCGACGAAGAACGTGTCAGCGGAGCCAATCAGCGCGCGCGCGCGCGCATCCAGTGCGGTGAGGTGCGCCGCCGCCGGTGAGCGCGCGCCCGGCGTGCCCGGCGTGCGCGCGAATTCAAACACGCGCTTCTGGATGTACTGCGGGCAGTTGCCGAAGCTCTGCTCCACGTCGATCCGCAGCACGCCATCGCCGTCGCCGCGCCGTGCGGTGCCGTTCATGCGGTTGCGCCGGCGGGTCAGCAGGTCGATGCCCAGCAGGCCGATGGCGCTGCCGTCTTCCATGCCGGCGTCCGCCGGGTCGGCGGGCTCGCTGGCCATGGCGATGTTCAGCGTGGTGGCGTCCGGCGAGTGCAGGAAGCCCGGCTGCCCGGCGCGCAGCGTCGCCCACACCCGGCCATCCGGCGCGACCGCGCCCAGCACCACCATTGGCAACTGTGCAAAGAACTCGCGGTGCTGGTCGGGCATGTAGTCGCGCACCACGCGCCGGCCGACGTCCTCCATGCGCCCGGCAACGCCTGCGCGTGCCTGCAGGCTACGCTCGCCGGCGTGCCAGGGTTGTGCGGGAGCATGGGTGGCTTGCGTGGATGGCTGGGCTTGGGTGGACATGGCGGGTGCTCCTTGCTGTGCGGCAATCGGTGGCCAGGCCAATGGGCCGGCGTGCTGATCAGGCGGCGGCGAGGCCGGCCGGCGTCTGCTTGAACGCCACAAAGCCCGGCAGGGCTTCGATGCGTTGCAGCCAGGCCTTGACGTTGGTGTAGCCCGACAGGTCGACAAAGCCCTCGGGCGCCCGGGCGATGTAGCTGTACAGCGCAACATCGGCCAGCGTGGGGTGGCCCGCGGCCAGCCACTTGCCCTTGGCCAGCACGTCGTCAACGCGCTTGAGGATGACGTGCGCGCGGGCAATCACTTCCTTGGCGTTGTAGGGGGCGCCGAACACGGTGATGAGGCGCGCGGCGGCCGGGCCGTAGGCGATCTCGCCCGCTGCGACCGACAGCCATTTCTGTACCGCGGCGGCACCGGCGGGCGATTCGGGTAGCCAGTCCGTCTTGCCGAACGTCTTGGCGAGGTATACCAGGATGGCGTTGGAGTCGGTGATCACGGTGTCGTTGTCCACCAGCACGGGCACCTGGCCGAACGGATTGAGCTTGAGGAACTCGGGGGCCTTGTGCGCGCCGTTGGCCAGATCGACCTCGATCGCTTCGGCATTGGCGCCGATCAGCGACAGGAACAGGCGGACGCGGTGTGAGTGTCCGGAGAGGGGGTGGAAGTAGACTTGCATGGCGGCGATCCTCGGCGTGTTGGGTGAATGGCGCCGCCCGGTGGCGGCGAGCACAGGGTCCGGAGGGTTCTTGACGGGTTCTTGGCGAGTTTTTGGCGGGTTCTTGGGAGAAGGCCCGCCTGCGCCGTGTCCGGTCCGTGTGCTTGGATGGATCATAGGTGCGTCCCGAAGCACGAAAAACGGCCCCGGCGAGAAGGCACTATTCTCGTTGCGAGAAGAATCCGGGCGCCTGGCGCCCCCCGTCAGCTCGCCGGTGGGTTTAGCGTCGTGTCCGCGCGCAGTGTTTCGATGGCGAGGTCCAGGAAGGCGCGGACCTTGCGCGTGGCATGGCGGCCTTCCCGGTGGATCACGTTGATGGGCAGGGGCGGCGGCTCCATGTCGGCCAGCACGATGCGCAGCGAGCCGTCGCGCAGTTGCCTGGCCACCTGGTACGACAGCAACCGCACGACGCCAAAGCCGGACACGGCGGCGGCAATCGCGGAGTCATTGGTGGTGGTGGTCAGGCGCGGTTGCAGCCGCGTGACGACGGGCGTGCCGTCGCGGTTGAAGCGCCACTCCGCCGTGTTGTTGGCGCCATTGGGCAGGATGGTCGCATGGCCGGCGAGGTCGTGCGGGGTTTGCGGCGCGCCGTGCCTGGCCAGGTAGGACGGCGCCGCGCACACCACGCGCCGCACCTGGCCCACGCGCACGGCTTGCAGTGACGAATCCGGCAGCGTCCCGATGCGGATGCCCACGTCGATGCCTTCATCGACCAGGTTCACGATCCGGTCCAGGAACAGGCAGGTCGCGTCGACCCCCGGGTAGCGGTTCAGGTATTCGGTGACGATCGGCATCACGTAGGCGGCGCCAAACAGCACGGAAGCCGTGACGGCAAGCTGGCCGCGCGGCGCGGCATGCGCGCCCGTGGCAGCCAGCTCGGCTTCGTCGATCTCGCCCAGCAGGCGGCGGCAGCTCTCGAAGTAAGCCGCGCCGGTGTCGGTCATGCGGACCAGCCGCGTGGTGCGGGTCAGCAGGCGCACGCCCAGGTGCGTCTCCAGCTCGTTGACGACGCGGCTGACCACCGATAGCGAGATATCCAGCTTGCGCGCGGCGGCGGTGAAGCCGCCTGTCTCCACCACGGTGACGAAGGTCTTCATGGCCTGCAGTCGATCCACGCCAGCTCTCCCGGCCCGTGCGGGCGCTTGATGATGTGGCGGAGTATATAAGGACTGGTACGGCGCCGTGCCGGGGCGGCGCATGGACGCGCTGGTGTCAAGTCCTGACATAGGTTGACAGGTTTTGTGGCGCCGTGGGCGCCTAGCGTTCCAAGGTAATAGACGCCCGATGAACCTCATCGGGCGTTTTGTATTTCAGGGCTTGATGGGGGCGTTCACGGTTATAGATCTGTACGGACTCCTTCACCATGCGAGCCGCTTGCTGCAGGTCAGTTGGTCGGTTCAGCAGGAATTCGCTCTTGAGGATGCCGTTGATGCGCTCGGCCATGGCGTTCTGGTAGCAGTCGTAGCCGTCGGTCATGGAACAGGTCAAACCGTGCCGCTGATGGATGGCCTGGTAGTAGGTCGCGCAGTATTGAATTCCTCGATCCGAATGATGTACCAGCGTCTGCCGGGTCCGGCGCGAGCGTAGTGCCATTTTCAGCGCCTGGCTCACCTGCTCGGTCTGCAGGCTGTCATGGACATGGTAGCCCACGATCTTGCGCGACCAGGCATCCGTAACAAGACTCAGATAGACGGTCTGCTGGGTGGTGGGAAGGTACGTAATGTCAGCGACCCAGACCTGCTCGGCCGCCGTGGGCACTACCTTCTGCGGCCCCTCCTTGAGAAGATTGGGATGGCACCGGAAACGGTGATGGCTGTTAGTGGTCTTGTGATACGCCCGATGCGGTTTCACGAGCAGCCTGGCTGCGCGCAGAACATCAAATAGCCGGTCTCGGCCCACCCGGATATCTGCCTTCGCCAGCGGCGCCTGCAGAACCCGCTGCAGTTTTCGCGTGCCCAAACGGGGTTGGCGCAGCCGCACTTCGGTGACCAATGCGCAGATCCTGGCGTCTCGGGCCGTTTGTCGAAGCTCGCTGTGGCGGCGCTTGTAGTACGCCTGGCGACTGATGCCAAAGTAACGGCAAGCCCTGCTAACGCTTAGCCCTTGGACGAGCTCTTGCGCGAGGACTTGCCCGAAGGCTTTTTTACGACGCGTACCCCGTGCTCCTTCTGAATCACGTCGATCACTGCTTCGAACAGTCGCGCCTTCTCCTGCGCCTCGCGCAACTGGACTTCCAGTTCCTTGATGCGCTGCTCCGGCGTGCGGGGCTTGGCTTTACCTTGCTTTTCCATCGTCGCGTACCGGGCGCCCTGTGGCAACGAGCCGCTCCAGTCCTGTAGTCCGTGCTTGCGTAACCATACCAGCACCGTGGACCTCCCCTGGATTCCGTACTTGTGTTGCGCCTGCTTGTACGTCAGTTCGCCTTTTTCCACTTCCTCAACGACCGCCAGCTTAAAAGCCAGCGTGTAGTCGCGTTGGGTTCGTTTCCGATCTATATCCAAGACACTCTCCTCATTGCTGCGGGAAAAGTGTCAACCTTAGTCAGGACGGGTCATGGCCCATAAAAAAAGCCATTCCGAAGAATGGCTTTTTACACCCCGCGACATCCACACCACGTTGCTCCTGCCCCGTTGGCTCTATGGCCGGCGTAGGCAATGCTGGAGTCACGCTGCGAAGACCGGCAAGCAAGTCGTTCCAGGCGGCAATGCCGCTTGTGGCCCAGCTTTCGGATTTACTAACTTATGCGCTGCAACTTGTCACGCGACGGATGATACGTACTAGCGTCGGGGCATCGTATGGGGAAAAGCCCCTATTTTCCCTCGCTGTTCTCGCGTTCATTTGCAGTGCGGTGTGCATCGTGGGGTACGCATCCCGCCGGGCGTGCACCACGATGCACACCGCGTTACCCGAAGATGCGTGCTTCGCCCGCGGCGTCGTGGCGCGCTGGTGCGCGCTCGCGGAGTTGGCGCTCCAGTTCGGAGATGCGATGGTCGACACGGGTCCGCTTGCGGTTGTGTCGGATTGTAAGTGCTGCACACAGCACTACCATAAGGATGCAGCCGAGCTGGGCGAGCTGTGTCGGGTCGTATTGCATAGGAATTCCTGGGCATCGTCGCGCGCGTTGGCGCAGTCTGGCGCGCGGCCAGTGACAGTTGGCCGCCAGTGAAATAACGGCAGCGGCGGGAGAATTTTAAGGCATTGCCCGCACCTGGTGCATCTGGTGGGCCAGGCAGTCGCCATCCGCCATTTGTTCGCCGGGCGCAACGCCTGGTGCGCTAGCCCACCTTCGAATCACCTCGCCGCGGGTAGGCTCCATACGTCGCGGACAGGTCTGACCCACTTGCCCGCGCTTTGCGCCTCGCCTATCCCCCGGTGGGCGAGGCGTCTTTCTGCGCCGGCAGGGTCGTGTTGACGGGTTTCGGTTCAGCTCCAGGGCGCAACGATGCGCTCCCGGACCCCCCGCGCGACATGCATGCCGGCGCTGTTCTTTTTTCGGGGCGGCCCGCTTGCTGCGGGAGGAGGCGGATCGTAGCAAGCCCAGGCAGGCTTAAGCAGGCCCAGGCAGATGGTAGTCTTTCGATTTCGGAGTCTCGCACGCAATGCTTACGAAATCGGATTTCCTCCGCGTGGTTGCCAGTACCCCGCTGGTCTCGATCGACCTGCTCGTCACCGATACGCAAGGCCGGGTGTTGCTTGGCCGGCGCCGTAACCGGCCGGCGCAAGGATCGTGGTTCGTGCCGGGCGGGCGCATCCGCAAGGATGAGGGCCTGGATGCCGCGTTCCGGCGCATTGTGGCGGACGAACTCGGCCTCACCGGCGTCGAGCGCGGCGATGCCGCGCCGCGCGGCGTGTTCGAACATCACTATCCGGACAACTTCGCCGCAGAGCCCGGCATCTCCACGCACTACGTGGTGCTTGCCTATGCGTGGACCATGCCCGGCGCCGCGCCGCTCGGGCAACCTGACCAGCACAGCGAGTATTGCTGGATGACGCCGGCCGAGCTGCTGGCGCATGCCGAGGTGCACGAGAACACAAGGGCATATTTCCGCTGACCGGGGCCGGCTGCGAGATGGCCCCGGTGCTTCGCGCCGGGAATGCGTCGGTCAGGGTCAGGCTGCCAGCGGAATCAAGCGCGCATCGCTCTCGGTTTCCGCTTTGGCTTGTGCTTCGGTTTGCACGTCGGTTTGTAGCCCGGGCGTCACCGTCGCCGCTTGCGTTGGCCGGTCGCTGCCGTGGGCCAAGGCTTGCGCGACGATGGCGCATTCGGTGCGCAGGTACTGCGCGAACGGCGCGCTGACTTCAGCATGGCGCAGCGCGAACTCCACGGTGGCCTTCAGGTAGCCCAGCTTGCTGCCGCAATCGAAGCGGCGTCCCTCATAGCGGTAGGCCAGTGCCTGTTCGCGCGCCAGCAGCGCCTGGATGGCGTCCGTGAGCTGCAACTCGCCGCCGGCGCCCGGCTTGAGCGCGTTGAGCAATTCGAAGATGCTGGGCATCAGCACGTAACGCCCCACCACCCCAAGGTTGGACGGTGCCACTTCCGGCGCGGGCTTCTCCACGATGCCGGACATCTTGAAGATCCGGTCGTCCCAAGGCTTGCCGTCGATCACGCCATAGGCGCGTGAATCCTGCGGCTGGATCTCCTCCACGCCAATGACGCAGCTGTGATAGTGGTCGAAGACCTCGATCATCTGCTTGAGCACGGGCGTGCGCGCGTCCAGCAGGTCGTCGGCCAGTATCACGGCGAAGGGCTCGTCCCCGATCAGCTTGCTGGCGCAGCGCACCGCGTGGCCCAGCCCCAGGGGCTCTGCCTGCCGTACATAGAAGCAATCCACGTGGGCGGGCTTGATGCTGCGCACCAGGTCCAGCAATTGCTGCTTGCCGCGCGCCAGCAGTTCGGCCTCGACCTCGTAGGACTTGTCGAAATGATCCTCGATAGCGCGCTTGCTGCGCCCCGTCACAAAGATCAGCTCGGTAATGCCCGCCGCCATCGCTTCTTCCACGGCGTACTGGATCAACGGCTTGTCGACCACCGGCAACATCTCTTTCGGGCTGGCCTTGGTCGCCGGCAGAAATCGCGTGCCGAGGCCGGCCACCGGGAATACGGCTTTCCTGATCTTGAGCATGAAACTACCCCCGTCGTCTGGTTTGATAGGCTTGGCCTCTTGCCGGTCGGTTGCCTTGACGCGCGCGGCGGCTGCCGCATGGCATGGTCCCGGAGCCAGCCGTGGCCAAGCCAGCGTATCGCTGCGCGGAGCGCGCCATCTGCCAACAGTTCGCTGTATTCCGACAGCGCATGCATCGCGCCGCCCTGGCCTCGCGCGGGGGGCATACATTGTGGCCAACAGGACGGCGCCCACAGGCAAGCCGGCAGCGCCGTCGAAGGTGCTCGATGGCGAGATCAGCGGCGCGCTCGCCCGCACGCCAACGCAAGCAGATGGAAACACCATGAACTGGTACCGCATCACAGACCTCGGCGATGCCGCGGTGACGCTGCCGCTGGCGCTGACCACCGGCCTGTGGCTGCTGCAAAGCACCGGGTGGCGGGTGGCGCTGCGCTGGGCCCTGTGCCTGGCGGCGGCCGCGGCGCTGGTGCTGGCCAGCAAGCTGCTGCACACCGGCTGCGGCACGGTACTGGAGCGCTTCGACATGCGCGTGATCAGCGGCCACGCGATGCTCTCGTCGGCGGTGTGGTCCGTGTTCCTCGGCTTGCTGTTGCGCAGCTTGCGGGCCGCGTGGCGCCAGGCCGGCTTCGTGCTCGGCCTGATGCTGGCGGCCTTGATCTGCTTTAGCCGCGTGCGTCTGGGCGCGCATACCCCGGCCGAGGTCATCGCGGGGTGGCTTCTGGGCGGCGCCGTTGCGTTCTGGGTGTTGCACGCCTGCCAGGGCGCGCCGAAGCGGCTGGGCAAATGCCTGATCGCTGGCGTTGCCCTGCTCGGGCTCTGTACGGTGGCTTACGGACGCCATGCGCCATTCCAGCAGATCATCTGGCACTACTCGCCGTATTACGCCCCTGTGATCTGCTACTAGCGCCGCCGGAGCCGCTGCCCGTTCCCGGTGCGCCATGCGCACGCCGCGCACCGGCCATGCCTGCGGCTCTGGCTTTGTCCGATAAACACTAAATCCTGGCGGCCATAGCCAGGGGCGCGCGGGTAAGCTTCTATCCGGCGCGCTCACCACCATGGCGCGCCAGGCTTCGTTCGGCCCGGAGCCTGCCCGCTACGCCGGAGGGCTCACTCAACCCCGCCGCGGCAGGTTTTGCAGGCTGTGCGTCTCACATGCCTTGCGGCCTTGCTCCGTCTGGCCGTGCCAGGGGGCTTCGCCAATAAGAGGCCTTGGCCAGAGGCTGCACGAGCAAGGCGCGTCCAGCGTCCGCCAGTTTTCCATTCATTCGGGGGCCTACGGGGTCCGCGCGTTACTGCGTTACTGCTGCGCCCGCGTTGACCCGACGCAGGCCAAACGATAGGGAAGCCATGTCGACGCTTACCAGCCCGAACCCGGCCCCGGTTGCGGGGAGCCCTTGGATACGTGCGGCCTTGCAGCGCGCCGGCATCCTGTTGCTGCTGTTGTTTGCCATCGCGGGTTGCGGCGGTGACCGCAGCGGCGACGCCACCAGCGCAACCCCCGCGGCAACCCTGCAGCCAGCGGATGTCACCTGGACGCTGTGCGCCTCGGAATACCAGACCTGCGCCTTCACCGGCACCCACCAGGTCAAGTACGGCACTGATACGCAGTACGTCATCAAGACCTTCACCGGCGGCACCGGTTGCGACAACGGCGTGTTCGGGGACCCCGCCTCCGGGTTTGCCAAGCGTTGCTGGTACGACTCCGGCACGAGCGGATCGACGACGCCCCCCGCCACCAGCACCTGGGTTGCCTGCAGCTCGGAAAACGGCTTCTGCAGCTTTACCGGCACGCGCCAGGTCCGCTACGGGACCGCCACGCAATACGTCACCCTGACCTTCACCAATGGCGTGGCCTGCAACAACGGCGTGTTCGGCGACCCCGCGCCCGGCTTCGGCAAGACGTGCTCGTACGAGGACACCGGCACCACGACACCCACCACGCCCACGACACCCACCACGCCCACGACACCCACCACGCCAGTGACGCCGACGGGCAGCGGTACGCTCAGTTGCACCGCGCCTGCCGGCAGCGTCGCCGCGGCGGGCGGCGGCGATGCCATCGAGATGGATACCCCGGGCGGCGACGGCACGCGGATGTTCGCCTCGGGCAGTACCTTCCAGGTGAGCGTGACCACCCGCGCCGGCAGCGCGGACACCGTGAACTGGCAGATCTCCGACACCTGGAACAAGGTGCGCGCCAGTGGCCAGTTCCCGGTCGCCGCCGGTGCGATCGTGTCGACGCTGAACTGCACGTCCACGCTGTCAGGCTACTTTGTCGGATCGGCAAGCCTGGCCTCCGGCGCGGGCTCGCTGCTCGCACGCGGCACCCGGCCCAGCGGCATTGCGACGTTCGGTGTACTGCCCGACGTTTCTTTGGTGCTCCCGGCGGTCAGCTACGCCAGCCAGGACCTGCACCGCTTCGGCGGGCAAGGCGCGGCCTACCTGCTGCCTGGACAAGGCTGCTGCGATGGCGACGGCTACCGTCCGCTCTATCCCGCGCTGGGCCTGTCGTGGGCCAACGACAACCGCAACTGGTACGTGGAAGAACCCAACGGCCCCAATACGTTCAATCCCGCGGTGGACCACCTCGCCTCGTACTTCAAGCCCGGCGACCTGATGCGGCTGATCCAGCTCGACGGCATTCCCGCCTGGGCGAGTCCCACCGGCGTGGCCACCCACAGCTACGCGCCGAAATCCCTGCCCGCCTACCAGGACTACATGACCCGGGTGGGGCAGGAGTCGAACACGGTGCGCACCCGGTATTTCCCCGCGCAATCGGCCAACTACTACCAGGTGACCTGGGAGCCCGACTACAACGGTGGCCTGCCGTGGCTGGATACCGATGCCAACTTCACCGCGATGTACAAGGCCACCTTCCAGGGCGTCCACAGCACCGACCCGAACGCGGTGATCATGGGCACCACCAACGCCATGGTGCGCGAGAACACCGTCTGGCTGAACCGGCTGGCGCCGCTGGGTTTTGCCCAGTATCTCGACGGCGTGACGGCGCACGGCTACTACGACGTCGGCACATCGCCATCGCATCCGCCCGAGCGCCTGGTCGGCAACAGCGATCCCTCCAACGCCGCCAACGCGTTGCCGGCCGCCATGCGCGAATTGCGCCATGCCGTCGCGACCCTGCTCAAGCGCGGCGCGCGGCTGTTCGTCACCGAGACTGGCATCAGCTACGACCTTGGCTCCGCTTATGGCCCGAACTACCCGACGCAGAACGTCCTGTACGCGCACGGCGCGGTGGTTGTCCGCACGCACCTGATACTGCTTGGGGAGGGCGCGGATGTGACTTATCTGTTCTACGCCACGGACATCCCCACCGACGCTGCCGGCTACGGCTTGTTCTTCGACCTGGTCAACCCGCAAGGCACCTACGGCCCCGCCAGGATCAGCCCGAAGCCCGCCGCGCTGGCAGTCGCGGCGATGACCCGGCTGATCGACGGCACCAATACGCTGGGGCCGCTCAACGGGCTGCCGTTCGGCGTCTACGGCTATGCATTCCAGCGGCTCAACAACGGCAGCGTGGTGACGGCATTGTGGGCGCACAACAATGCCAGCTGGAGCGCGGATACGGGGTTCAGCGCGACGTATAACGTTGCCTATAGCTTGCAGGTGGATGCGCCAGGGTCCAGCGGGCAGGTGACTGTGCTGGACATGATGGGGAATGCCGCGTCCGTGGCCTACTCGAACGGGCAGGTTGCACTGGCTTTGACGGAGGCGCCGGTGTACGTGATTTCCGCCAATGCTTCCGTGGCGCAGGGGAATGTGACTACGCCGGAGGGGTATGTGGGGAGGTAGCCGGCCATGCCGGCATTCGGCCTTCTCCGTGGCTCTGGCCGAAGCCGCAAACACTGATGCCTGCCAACAAGACCATGCCATTGAACGACGGCTGATCTGCACCGTCATCCGCTCCGGGTTCGTGGAACGGTCTTGTTCAGCCGGCCTTGACCGGCTGCTCCCGGGCGCCAATCACTCCGCAAACACGACAAATTTCGCTGCCGTCCGAGGCAATCGGGACGGCATGGCGGGCCTTGTGCGATCGCTTGTCGTAGCGCTGCATCACACAACGTCTTCGAACGATTTCCAGCGCCTGTGATAACGATCCGTAGGGCGATCCGTACGCGATCCGTAAGGCGTGCCGCCGCGATTAATAGCATGGATGCCCGTTGAGATAAATAGGACGAGTACGAATTTACGCTAAAAGTGATATTTTTTTCGAAATTACAATAATGATATTTATGGCATAAAAGAATCCGTTTAGAGTCCTGCGTCAGGGTCGATCAAGCTGACAACGGAGAAGACATGGGCGCTATCGACGAATTCGATGCATACGATGCATACGGCGCAAGGCTGCCCAGGCACCAGGCCTACCATCTCGACGTCCCTCGCGCGGCCAGCGCGGCGGAACTGTCGATGGTGTCGTTCGAGGCGGTCGAGCGATTGGGAGAGCTCTACACCGTCACCATCCGGCTAACCCACCCGCTGGAACTCGATCGCGCCGAATACCTCAATCGGGATGCCACCTTCGTGATCGACCCCGGCGACGGCAGCGAACCGCGCCGCTTCGCGGGGTGGATCTCGGCGTTCTCGCGCACAAAGCGCACGCGCGATTTCTTCGCCTACGAGATCGTGCTCCGGCCACTGGCCGCGCGGCTCGAACTCGTGCGGACCACGCGCATCTACCAGAACAAGACAGCCCCCGAGATCATCGAGGCTATCCTGCGCCGGCACGATCTCCGGGGCCACCAGTTTCTCCTCAAGCTGCGCCGCAAATACACCCAGCACAAATTCCGCTTCCAGTACCAGCTATCCGACTGGGAATATGTCCAGTTGCTGATGCGCCAGGAAGGGCTGTATTGCTACTTCGTCCCGGGAAAGTTCGGCGAGATGATCGTCTTCGGCGACGACATCGACCACTACGTCTACCAGCCAGAGCTGCGCGTGCCCTATCGCGAGACAGCCGGGCTGGAAGCCGGCATCGAGGCGGTATCCGACATCCAGGTGCACGCCAAGACCGTGCCCGAATCGGTTCTGGTCGCCGACTACAACCCGGATCAGGCGTGGGAACCCATCAAGGGCGAGGCCAACGTCGCGCGCAAGGACAAGACAACCTACGGCCAGCAGTATATCTACGGCACCCATCATCTGGACACGGCCGAGGCGAAGTGGGAGGCGCAGCTGCGCCACGAGGCCCTGCTGGCCGGCCAGCTGATCTATGCGGGCGAGAGCAACGTGCTCAGCACGCACTCCGGCCGCATCCTGCGCATGGATGAGCCATTGGCCGAAGCCCCCAACGGGCAGGTCATCATCGAAGTCATCCACACCGGGGGGCGCGACGCGGCTTACCGCAACACCTACAAGGCCATCCCGTCGGACCGGCGCTTTCGCCTGCCGCTGGACGAGGAAAACTGGCCGAAGATAACGGGCACGCTGAGCGCGCGCATCACCTCGCCCAACCAATACAAGCACGCGTACCTGACCAAAGCGGGCCACTACATCGTCCGCTTCGATTTCGATTTTGAGCCCTGGCCCAAGGGCATGGAAAGTGCGGCCATCCCCCTGGCAAAGCCGTTTGCCGGCGGCCTGCAAACCGGGTTCCACTTCCCGCTCATCGACGGCACCGAAGTCGCCATTGCCTTTCGCGACGGCAACCCGAACAAGCCCTATATCGCGCACGCGCTGCATAACAGCCGGCAAGAGGACCTGATCACCACTCGGGACCGGTGGCTGTCGCGCAACCTGATCAAGACGCAGAGCAACAACAAGCTGCGCATGGAGGACTGGAAGGGGGAGGAGAGCATTAAGCTTTCCACCGAATATGGTGGCAAGACCCAGCTCAACCTTGGCTACCTCGTTGATTACAAGAAGAAAAAGCGGGGGGAGGGTTTTGAGCTGCGCACATCTAGCTGGGGTGCAATCCGGGGTGGCAAGGGGGTGTTCATTTCGGCGGATGACCAGCCGAATGCGCTCGGCGAGCAACTTGCCATGTCGGATGCCGAAGATACGCTGCGGCAAGCCATGGACATGATGCGCAGCCTCAACGATTCTGGAAATGCCGCCAAAGCGTGGCTTGCGGAGATCGACCAGCAGCGCGCCTTGATCGAGCAGACGCTTACGCAACTCAAGGCGCCCGCGATCCTCGCCAGCGCTCCGAAAGGCATTGGCATTGCCAGTGGGCGGGATATGCAGATCGCTGCGAGCAAGCAAATCTTCATGACAGCTGGAGGTGGCCTGGACATCGGGGTAATGAAGCGCATCACCGCCGCAGCCGGCGAGGCTATTTCCCTGTTCGCGGCGAAGCTGGGTATCCGGATCTTCGCGGCAAAGGGCAAGGTGCAAATACAAGCCCAAGGCGATGCGCTGGAGTTGATGGCACTCAAGAATGTTGTTGTCAGTTCCTCGACTGGCGAGGTCATGATCACCGCCTCGAAGGGCATCACGCTCGGCGATGGCGCGGGCGCATACATCAGGATTGCAAATGGGACGATCGAACTCGCCAGCCCCAGCGGTGAGGTCAACGTCAAGGGCAACTTGCGTACCGATGACCCCGCCGGCGGCAGCTTCGCCTTCCCCGCCTGGGAGGCCGCCCCGCCGCAAGACGTGAAGCACAACATGAAGTTCGGGTTCTCCGAATAAGCAGACCATGGCAACGACGACACCGCAGCAGCCGGCCAAGACGCCGGTGAAGAAACTGAACTTTGCATACCCGTTCCGCAAGGCCTCCGAAGCCCCCGGAGAATCTTCGGCCGACTTTACCGACCAGCACGAGTTTCACCGGGCGCTGCGCAAAGAGCCTGGTGGCGCATACGCCGTCAGCCGGAAAGGGATGTGGCATGGAGGCATCCACATCACTGACACAGGTGCCGGTGCGTCACTCGACCTCAAGCATGGCGTGCGCTGCATGGCCGACGGAGAGGTGGTTGCCTGGCGCACCAACCGGACCTACCTGTCCAGCGAAATCCCGGAGCAGGCTGACAAGGCAGCATTCAGCGCCCAATCCAGCACGGGCTTCGCGCTGGTGCGCCACGTGATGGAGTTTCCGAAGGACAACACGCTGACCTTCTTCAGCCTGTACATGCATCTGCAGGATTTCGCCAGTTATGAAGCGGACAAGGCATTGCCTCGTCCTTCGTACTGGACAACCTGGCTCCGGGTCACGGAAGCCGCTGGCGACAAGCCCGATGCCAGCGCGAGTGGAGTGAGCGCTCCCGCCGAGCAAACCGGATTGCGCGTGCGCACGTCGAAGCCAGGAGGCACGATCCTTGGCATTCTGCCTCGTGGGGCGCAGTTCAGTCTTCTGAAGCGGGACGGGAACTGGGGCCAGATCGATTCCGTGCATGTGTCGGCTATGGTCCCGCCTAAAGTAGGCGGGTATGTCGCGCCGGACGCTGCGGAGAAGCGGTGGATCTATCTCGGCAAGGAGAATGGGGCTCACGTCGTCGAGACCGTTATGCCTGATACCTCGCTGGATCGCGTGGTCGCACCACTCAAGCCGGTTCCAATCCACGCAGGCGATCTCATCGGCCACGTCGGAAGGTTCGATTCGCTCAGTGAACAGGTCCCCGCCCACATGGTCCATCTCGAGATGTTCTGCGACGACAGCATCCAGTCGTTTATCGAGACGAGCCGCGCATGGGTGACCGAAAACGGCGCGAAGCCGAAAGCGTGGGAGCAATTGAATCTGCCGGCCGACCCCACGATTCTACGCATCGACCGGCGGACGACGCTCTACAAGAACCCGAACCAGCAAGGCCAGGATGCACCTCTGACCGATGTCGTGCAGGCGTATACCCTGGCGGAACTCGGCCAGCGCACCGAGAAGCCTCACACCGAGACCAGCGCGGGCAGCGACGGCGAGAAGATGCGCTGGTGGAAGGTTGACAGCGCGGACGTACGTCGCCAGGGCATCACCGGCTGGGTGCGCGAGCAAAACTTCGCGGGAGGAAGGGTCTCACGCGAGTTCTCGCAGAAGTGGGTGGACTTCGAGGTACTGCATGACCCGCACGATCCCACCCACACCATCTTTGCCTCGACGCAGGCGTACGTCGACTACTCGACCGGCGCGGACGTTCCCAACACCGGCGCCATCGACAAACTCAGCCCGCTGATGCAGGCCGTTTGCCGGCAGCTATATGCGACAGGCGACGGTAGCCAGGCGGCGAACGACCTTTGCGTTGCCTCCCAGGACGCATGGGCGGCAATGCGGGCTTCGCGGCTCATCGTCAGGCACGAGAGCGAGTGGGCGAATCCAGACAAGTGGACGCAACTCATTACGGAGATCGAGAAGAAGGTCGGGCCGGATGAGGCGCATGAGGCCGAACGCAAGCGTATTCAGGCGTTGGCCTGGTGGGATGCTGTGAAGAAAGATTTTCCTGCCCTTCCGGCTCCGCAGGTGTTTCATATTCATCCGATTGGGATGATTGGGAATTTTATAGAACCCGGAGACGAATGCGCTTGCGGATGCTGTTACGTTGATAAGTTCGAGGTGACGCGCATGGTCCCTCAATACGGCCCAGTCTATTGGGGGAGTCGCCCATTGGAAAAATCCCAAGTATTGGATGACTTAACGCAAAAGCAAGAAATATCTGACAACGAGAGGCGGATATTGATTGCCATGTCCCCCAACGAAGGGAAGTTAGATACGGTGCAATCCTATGATAGCGAGATTGTCACTGCAGGAGCCATGCAAAAGACCATCAATCAAATGGGTATGGGTGAGCTACCAAGGCAAGTCGCCGATTTTCGTCGTAGCGACGAAGCTGCATACAGGAAACTATTTGAGAAGTGCGGATGGAGTGTTGAAGGAAATGGGTCGCAAGCAAAAATGTTTTACACGCATCCGATATTGACTGACGGGGAAAAAATTACAGGTGACGAACTAAAATTCAGAATCAGAAAGGGTTGTTCCGCCGAAACATTTAAAAAGAAAATAGAAAGCATACCGCTGGCTGTGATTGTTAATGCAATTACTGATGTTAGATATGAGAGGTTGCAGATCATGGATTTTCTAAATAGGCTGAGAGATGAGATATTGCCTATCAATCCATCAAATTACAATTATAGCATTGGGGATTATTTCCAATCGAATCTCGGCCGTGCTACGGCGCTAGATCATCACATAAATAGGCCAGGATTTGTCAGGAGGGACATAGGGCGATCATTAAGACGATTTTTTGACGACAATCCGGGTGTCTCGACAAATCCAGCAGAGTGGGGAGTAAATAGAGCAGCATATGAAAGAAGAATAGTCGAGCACTATGGAAATAACAGGGAGATGGCTGTTGTGGGAGGGGTTTCGGTCGCCCCGGCTCGGTACCAAAACATGAAGGAAAGATTGAATTAAATGGATTTTAAATATGAAAATTATCAAAAATATATATTTTTCATTGTTGGTTGTATTTTTAACGTGTAATTTTTCATACGGAGAAAGTTTAAAATTTAATGGAAACTCGAGCATCGCGTATATAGATTCCATTCCAAAGAGCGAGGAGGGTGAGTTCGGTGTCGGGTGGAAAAGGGCTGTGTTTGTCGGTGTGGACGGATCAAGGATTGATCTGTTTCCAATGGAGAAATTATCGCCCAACGGTGGTGTTTTATTTTCAGACCCTGCGGACGCGTTGATTTCACCATCTGGAAGGTTTGCCGTTTTCTATATTGTGAGGGCAGGCAGACTTTCCAACGCGGGTGCGGAGGGGGGCGAAACAATAACAAGCCGACAATACTGCCCCGTAATAGACACAAAATCAGGGTGCATAGTAAGTAATTTGAGTGGCGGAATTTGCGGCGGGCGATGGGATGCGAAAGAAGACCTCTGGCGAGTGGGTGAGAGAAGTGATGTTCTTGATGATACGAAGGCAATGGCTGGTGGCGCTCTCCAAAGCGTAAAAGAAATATGGGAGTCTTTTCTAGAAATCAGGGCGAGGAACAAGGGGTTTAAGTTGTCTGAAATAATTGTTAGTAAATTGGGGGTGCCAAATATTTTGGCCTGCGAGCCTCCCAGTCCAGGAAATGAATCAGAGTACAACTCGATCTCATCGCAATTAAGATCTGAGGGCGATCTTGCATCTGTGGAGTATATTAAGTCGAAATTTATCAGATTAAATAAAGATTAAAAATCTTTTGTCGCCAATGTAAAGATTGTTGAGCATTATGGTCATCATCGCGAGATGGCGACAGGCATTGCTTCACCGCGCTATGTGGCTTTGAAAAACAGGATCGACTGATATGACTGTGCACATAAAAAATCTGGTGGCGATAACATCCCTTACAGCCCTATTTGCATCGCATGCAATGGCGGGTGACGACGTCTTGCAGATAAATAGGCAATCTCGAATCGAATTTTCCGATCCCCTTCAAGGTTGGGATAAGGATACCTATGGAGCGGGGTGGAAGCGCGCCAGATTGATCAAGCCGCGTGGAGGCATTGTGGAACTGCTGCCCTCCGAGACGTTGACCTCTATAGAAGGCACGATTTTTTCTGGTGCATTTTACTCCAGCTTGTCTCCCAGCCGAAAGTATGTCGTTCTCTCAACTATCAGGACAGGGGTGCTTGGAGATGGCCCTGCAATGGTAGGGAAAAATATATACAGCAGAGCATATTGCCCGGTTATTTCCACTGAATCTGGCTGCATATTGAACAACAATACAGGAGAGATCTGCGGCGGCCACTGGGAGGGAAAGAAAGATCTTTGGCGATATGGGGTAGATGATCGTACGGATACTATGATTAAGCCAACATTTTTTAATGCAATGGGTTTGTGGAAAGCTTTCTCAAAATCTGAGAAATTCTCAAAGTCGGTTGAGTTGGATTTCGAGCCAAACATAACCGATTTTGTTGTCCAGAATTTTGGTGTAAGCAATCTTCTAGCCTGTGATCCTCCGTCAGCCAAAAATAGGGATTTATATATTTTAGTCGCTAGGCAACTCGAGGTTGAGGGAAGAGGTATTGACGCTAAGTTCCTCAGGAAAAAATCGAATATCGGTGCCAACAATAATTATGGTGTTGATAAAGTTACAGCGGAGAAATCATGGCTATATGATGGTCCAGAAGATCAAGCTAGAACACGAATGTACCTGATCAAGGGCGATGAGATAGAGATAATAAGTACAAGTTCGTCGGGATGGGTGTATGTCGAGTACAAAGGCAATAATAAGAAGGCGATCCGTAGATGGATGAAGGAGTCATCTATAGAGTGAATATTCTGAATTTTATCGTCTGAGTAAATATGAGTTTTTATATAAGCGATCGTCGGATGTAAATTCAGTCTCTACCTTCCTGCGGAATATGTTTGGACAGTTAAGTTCTTCATGTAGGGTTGGTTTAAAATATTGTGCGATTAATGGGTGTTGAGTTGAGGTGGAGTCTTGGTTGTCTTGAAATCGTCGTTTCTGCGCTCTTCATTGCTGCACTCGGCTTTTTCGCGCCGGCTATGGTGTGGGCGGCGCAGGTATATTTATCAGGCGAGTTCGAGGGAGATAATCTAATAGGGAGGTTCTCATTCCAGGATGAATCAAGAGGTATTTCGGTGAAATACTATTCACCCTCACTTGGGAAAACCATCTTCTATTCTGTGGAGAAATTTGATGAATGCAGTTCAATGGCGATCTATAGGATCCCGCGCACTCGAAAAATAGCAGTTGATGGAAGCTGCCTAAGTCAAGGAGGGCAGATATACCGATATGTGTATGAATGGAAGAGTGAATATTCAAATTGGTGCGTAATTAGAGAGATCACTGGAGAGCGATCGGATGTTGCATCAGGAAAGTTTTCGCCGTCAGAGAGGGTATCTCGAGTAACTGGATGCTCAACCATCGGATCAACGGGGCCTTATAGCTATGAATCCAACGCAGATGTTGCGGGGGAAATCGAGATAAGCCTTGCGGAATTTCGGCTGGCAAATCGAAATAAGGCCAAGCGAAGTCAATATATGCTCTCAATCACCTCATACGACGCATCTGAGTTTTCTGAGCACGTTAGTGTCGAAAATGTTGGAACCCTGAATGACATTGCATATTTTCTTGCTGAGAGCGGAAGATCAGATGATGCCATTCCATTGTTGGATTCGATAGTTCAGAAGTTTCCAGGGCGAATCGTGGCCAAATTGAATTTGGCAGATGTTTATTGGGATATTGGTGCTGGCGACAAAGCTTCTGTTTTGTATGGCCAATATTATCGAGCTACGGTATCTGGAAATATGAAAGGGATGGTGCCGAAAAGGGTTGTTGATCGAATGAAATAGGGTATGCATATTTAAATTTAACCGGCTTCGGTCTGTTCTTTCATCCTTCCCGTGCGAAATAGGAGTTCGAGACCATATTCAGAGAAAGTGGGGGGGTATAGCTTGGCGCGCATAAAAGGAGGTGGAAGGCGGTGTGCAATCTGACTGCGATCACAAGGGTGATTTATTTTGCGGGCTCAGTATTATTTGGGGTGAGCGCGGAAGCCGAAGAAAGGACGCTTTGTCAGCCTCATGAGGAAGTGTATTTTAGCTGCGAAACTGAGGGAAAAGTGATTTCGGTATGCGCTTCAGGAAACATATCTCCAGATAATGGTACGTCCAATATCGATTCGGGATGATTGATGAAATTGAACTGGAATTTCCAAAAAAGCCGTATCCACCGAGAAGATGGTTTTCCATAAGTGATATATCGGAGGGAAATATAATGTTTACGCATCTGAAATTTAATTCTGGGCAGTATCACTATGTATTGTATCAAGGTTTCCCAAGTGGGATATATGTAAAAAAGGATGGGAAGTTGATTTCAAACCGTACCTGCGAGCCCGAAGCCTATCAGCCGATCAGTCCTCGAGCACTGAGGGGTATCAAGACAGTTGCGCCGATAGATGGCATAGATAATTGAGTTGAGCGTGATGGCGGCCACGCGTATTTGAAAATAGGTTAGGATGCCATTTATATGGTCGTAAATGATTTTCAAATATCTATTGATTTTTAAAATTTTCTTGTTTGCATCTCTTGCGAATGCAGAGGGCAGACATGTTCCGTGTCCGGTGGTATCTCCTGTTCAGGGAGTGTTTTCTGCCTCGCAGATCAAAAAGGGTTCGATAGTTTCAGTTGAGGATGGCGATGAGAGGTACCCTCTTAGTCTGGTTATGTATGACCGTGAAGAGGGTGTCTGTCATAGAAAAGTGATTGCAAAATACTCAGTCGAGGGAGCAAAACCTCAGGTTGACTCTGTTTTCTTTGCGAAGATGGCGGGGGTAGTAAATCTATTTGTTATTGTCCGCTGGGAGTTGAGGCATAGTGGTCTTGGTACATACGGAAATCTTTATCAAGTGTATGCGTATGAGAATAATGGGGGCGATTATTTGATTGAGAATAAAGACGTAACAGAAAATAGCGAGATGACAGGGGTGGATGGCTACGTTGAGCACCAGGTTTCTATTTTTCGGCTGAAAACTGCCAACGACGTCAAAAATTACATTCGACGGATGAGGTAGCTGGTGCGCGATGCGTTAATTTAGCGGGAAAGGCAAGGATGGTTTCGTTGATCGTGAATGACAGTTAATTAATGTTTTAGGAGAACTTAAAACAATGAAGGTATTGGCTTACGAAGATGACGATACGAGTCACGGCGGCAAGATCCTGTCGGGATCGGACCGCATTCAGGTCCGGGGGAGACGTGCCGCGCGGATCGGCGATATCGTGTCGTGTCCGATTCACGGCGACAACAAGATCGTGGAGGGCGGTGCCAGCATGACCGATGCGGGCGTGCCGCTTGCGCGCGACGGAGACCGGACCCAATGCGGCAGTATCCTCATTGCGCGCTGGCGCGGCGCGACGGTTCGGTAAATGCCCATCGATTTTCAGCGGGTACCGCCCAGAGCCACGGTGCCAGACCTGCCGCGCCCATCGGTCGCCTGGTGGACGTTCCTGTTTGTCGCCATTGTGGGTGGGGGCGCTGCGTTCGTCATCTACCTCTGGCCCGCGACAAAGCCGACAAACACCCTCTGGTTCTGGCTTTGCGTCATCGGCTATCCCTTGGCGGCTTGGGCGTTTCTGTGGAGCGTGGCCATGGCCAGCGCGTATGCGCGGCGCAGCGACGCCATGGCGGTCAACCGGGCGCGTGATGCCGAGGAACGGGACTGCCATCTGCGCGCTGGCAAGCCACTTGCGATTCTGGCGCACGCCTGGTGTTTTTCTGCCGACGACGCCGAGAACGGCGCTGAGGGCGTTGGGGGCGTTGCGAGCGGGCGCATGCAAATGGCTGCCAGGCCAAGTGCGGCGTACCCGGAAACGGATGTGATCGCCCGCTGGATCGCGATACCCGGGAAGCCGTTCTACCCGGGCAATGAACTTTCGGAACACGCCAGGCATAAAGTCGTCACTGACTGGCTGCTTGACCGCTTGCTCCGCCCCGTTGTTGCGAGTCTGGAGTCCTTGCCGGTGCAGACGCGGTTACGTGTACGGCTCGTCTGCGCGTCATCCGTGGAAGCGGAGGAGGTCAGCGCGCGACTTGAAGCCAAGATACTGGCATGCCTCCCGCAGTTGCTCGTCGCCACGACAGACGATACGGATCATCTGTCGCTGTTTGATGTCGACGCCTGGGCAGACCGCTTGCCCGCGGACGAGGTGCAGCTAGTCGTCGCACTCCAGTTGAGGCGAGCCATCAGTGAGCGCTTGGATGGCGGCGTGGCCGAGGCGGGCGTTGCTTTGCTGGTGGGCCGCCCCGGCGCGTCGCAGCATGGCTGCGCGCTGCACTTGCACCGTCCTGCAAAGGATAGCGCGCAGTCCGCCTCGGATTGCGTGGCACTGGCAATGCGTTGGGGGCGAACCAGCACCGAAGGCATCGGTACGGTTTGGGACCAAGCGCTTTCCGATGAGGTGGTCACGCATCTCAAGTCATCATCGCCCCTGGGTGATGCCGTCACATGGGTGGATCTCGCGAAGACCATCGGCAACTCTGGCAGTGCGGGCGCATGGCTCGCGACTGTCCTCGCTGCCGAGAATGCCGCGCGGTCCGCCCAATCGCAACTCGTCCTCACCCAGGAGGGCGATCGGTGCATCGCCCTCGTGTGCCGCAAGCCATCATGAATGAATACAAGCCACAGCCAGTAGCACGCTATCTCTGTATCGCGATATTGATCCTCTTTGTCGCAGCCGGCCTCGCGGTTTGGTTCGAGGGGCCGGGGCAGGGGCTGTCGCGGCAGCAAGTCAAGCTCTTCGAGATTTCCTTGGCGATCGGGTGCATTGTGTCGCTGCTGCTGGCCAGGTATTACGAATGGTTGGCGCTAAAGATTCAGCTGCTGCGCGCCAGGCTGTGGGTCGCCAACTACGATGCCAGCAAGCGGAGCGAGGCGGCAACGGCGGGGGACGGCGGGCCGGCAGCGCGTCCTGAGCAATTGGCCACAATACGTGACGCGCTCCACATCCATCACGGCCTGCGCTGGCGCTACCGCCAGCCCTGGCTGCTCCTCACCGGCGACGACGCGGCCATCGCCCGGCTCCTGCCCGAACTGGCGGAACAAGGCTGGCTGATCACCCCTGACGCGGTGTTGCTATGGAGCAAGACCGGCAAGGAGGGCTGGCCGGAGGCCGACTGGCTCAAGCAACTCTACCGACTACGCCGCCGCCGTCCGGTGGATGCGGTGATTTTCACAACGGACAGTGCCACGGATCTGCAGGCGCAGCGCCGCGGCGCCCATCCTGATGGAATGCGCCTGGCGCGCATCGCCGATTTGCTGCGCTGGTCCGCCCCGGTCTACCTGCTGGATGTGGCGCAGGCGAGAACAGTGGCCCACGGCCTCATGCCGGTCATCGGTTGCGAGCTGCCGCGCCAGGCGGACGCGGATGCCATCGAGGGCGCGCTGCGCACGCTGCGCGAGCAGCTGGCGCAGCGCCTCGTCGTGCAACTGAAGGACGGCAACCGCGATCGCTATATGGGAGAGCTGTCCCAGCGGCTCGACACCCGCGGCAAGGCGCTCGCCGACTGGATCGCCGGATCGGGGGGCCGGCAGCGCCGGCGCATCGCCGTGGACGGCATCGTCTTTGCGCCGTATCCCCGGCCGGTCGCCGGTGACGCGGACGTGCAGAGCAGCATCGACCTGCCGCTGTGGCACTACCTGGGCGAAGCCGCCCGCCGCCGGCCGGGGCGGCGCGTTGGCTGGCACCCGGTCACGGTGTCCGCCATCGTGGGCCTGACGGCCATCGGCCTGTGGAGCGCCGGCATGCTGGTGTCCGGCGTGGTGAACAGCCGGGACATGCACGCCGCCCGGCAATCCGTGGACGACTTCCAGTCGGCCCCCAACCCCGCCGCCCGCCTGCGCGCGCTCATCGCCTTGCAGCAGCAGATCGAGCGCTACGAGTACCGCACCCAGCATCACACGCCGCTCGCGACCCGCTTTGGCCTGAATCGCGATCCGGCGGTCCTCGCCGCGCTGTGGAAGCCTTACGCGCAGGCCAGCCGCGAGTTGCTGGTCGCGCCCGTGCAGCGGGATCTGGAGGCGTCGCTGGTGGATCTCGCGCAACTGCGCACCACGGTGCTGGATGCGGCCACCAACCGGGTGGCGCTGAGCGGCCACCAGGCGCTCAAGACCTACCTGATGCTGGCCAACCCCGAGCGCGCCGAGCCGGCCTTCCTGGCCCCGCAACTGGTGCGGCACTGGTCCACCGATGCCCGGATCACCCCGGGCGAGCGGCAGGACCTTGCCGAGCGCTTGCTCACCTTCTATGCGGCGCACCTGAAGTCCAACCCGGCCAACCCGGCCGGACGCATCGAGCCGCGCCCTGAGCTGGTCGCCGGCGCGCGCCAGACGCTGCTGGCCGTGATCGGGGAGCGCAATGCCGAGGACACCATCTACCGGGGCGTGATCCAGGCCTTTGGCGAGAGCGCTGGCAGCAAGTATCCGGACCAGACCCTGGCGGCGCTGACCGCCGGCACCGATCCCCGGGGGCTGGTGCGAGCCGCCGCCATCGTGCCCGGGGTCTTCACCCGCCAGGCCTATGAGGGCTATGTGGCGCCCGCGATCGAGCTGGCCGCCAGGCGCACGGAGATCGCCAATGACTGGGTGCTGACCGACGGCAAGCCACTGCCACAGCCATCCGCGAGCCGTTCGGCCGAGGCGCTGCAGGCGGCGCTGACCGAGCAGTACTTCGCCGATTACGCCGAGCGCTGGCAGGACTTCATGAACAGCCTGCAATGGGAGGCCGCGCCGACCCTGCCGGCTGCGATCGCGCAGCTCAAGCTGATGGCCGATGCGCGCCAGTCGCCGGTGATCGCGCTGATGAAGTCGCTCGAATACCAGGGCGGGGCCGGCGCCCGGAAGGATTCGCTGTCCGACACGCTGGTGGCCAGGACGCAGGATCTGCTGGGCAAGAAGCCGGCGGGGCCCGAGGTGGCGAAGCCGGACGCGGCAGGGCCGCTGGGCGCGGCCTTTGGCCCGGTGCTGCGGCTGGTGGCGCAGGGCCAGCCTGGCACCAGCGCTGGCACCAACGCGGGCACCAGCGGTGACCTGAGCCTGCAACGGTTCCTTGACCGCGCGACGGCACTGCGCTTGCGCCTGCAGCAGGTCGGCAACAGCGCCGATGCCGATGCGCAGGCCCGCCAGATGGCGCAGGCGCTGTTCCAGGGCAAGGGCTCGGAGCTGGCCGACACCCACGCCTATGCGCAGCTGATGGCGGCCAGCCTCGGCAGCCAGTGGGCGGGCATGGGCGAGACGCTGTTCGTGCGGCCCATCGCGCAGGCCACGCAGACGGTGCTGCAACCGGCGCAGGCGAGCCTGAACGACGCGTGGCGCCAGAGCATTGCGATGACGTGGAGCCGCTCCTTTGCCGGACGTTACCCGTTTGCCGACACCGCCAACGATGCCTCGCTGGTTGAACTGGCGCGCTTCCTGCGCCCGCACAGCGGCTTGATCGGGTCCTTCCTCGGCACGCAGCTGGCGGGCGTGCTCGAGCTGCAGGGCGATCAGTGGCTGCCGGCAGCCGCCGGCGGGCAGGCGCAGTCCTTCGATCCGGCCTTCCTCAACGCGATCAACACCTTGCAGCGCCTGGCGGCGCACCTGCTGGCGCAGGGCGAGCCGCAGTACCGCTTCGAGTTCAGGCCGATCCCGACCCCGGGCCTGATCGACACGCTGCTGACGCTCGATGGGCAGACGCTGCACTACTACAACCAGCGCGAGACGTGGCAGGCGATGACGTGGCCGGGCAAGACCCTGCAGGACCCGGGCACCCGGCTGCAGTGGCAGACCGAGCGCGCCGGCACCAGCAAGAGCTACGAGTTCGGCGGCCGCTGGGGCCTGGTGCGGATGCTGGAGCGGGCGCACATCGAGCCGGTGGATAGCGCGAACTACCAGCTGACGTGGCAGGCGAGGCCGGAAGAGCTGGACGGGCAGGAAGCGCTGGAGGGGCCGAAGGCCGGTGCCGAGCGCCAGGCCGATGCGCACGGCCGGACCTTCGCCGAAGATCCCGACAGCCTGACCGCGCGCAGCGCCCAGGCGCCCGTTGCGGCGGACGTGACCTATCCGGTGCGCTACCTGATGCGCACCGAGGTCGGGCAGGGGCCGCTGGAGATGCTGGCGCTGCGGGGCTTTGTGCTGCCAACGCGGATCTTCGTGGGCCGGGAGCCGCAGGCGGCGGCCCGCGCCGTGCCTGGCCCGCGCAGGTAGGGATAGACGGGGGCAAACAGAGGCAAACAGAGGCAAACAAGGCCAACGTGGTTTTGTTCGATCAATGATCAATGTCAGCCGGTTTTATCCTCAGGCGCAGCAAACAACGAAGTCACATTCTTGGTCAGTACCAGCAACGTCGCGGTTTCGGCCAGCGCCTGCTCCTTGCGCCTCAACTCCCTCTCCAACTCCCGAATCCGTTTCTGATCCTGCTCATGCCGCCTGCGCACCGCGCCAATGCCGCGGTTGTCCGCCAGCGCCGCCGCGGCGCTCTGGCGCCAGCATTCGAGTTCGGTCGGGTCGATCGCATTTTCGCGGCACCAGGCGGTTTTCTGCAGTTCGCCCATGGCGCCGGTGGCAAGCACGGCGTCCAGGCGCGCCTCACCGGCGCCGGGCGGGTTGGCCGCAGGCGGGGCGAGGGCCACCGCGCGCCAGCGCTCCAGTGCCGCCGGCGATATCCCCATCTCGGCGGAGACTTGCGCAACACTGGCGTTCTCGGGAGGCAGCATCCGCGCAACGGCGCATTCCTTGAAGGACTGTGTATATCTAGCCACTGTGATTCACCTTGATTCTTCTGTTGCCGCCCGGTTGCTGTCCTTCCTCCCCCGGGGCAAGGCCATGGTCCGGGGCGTTGGCAGTCGGTAAATCGAGTCCCGCGCGGCACGTGGCTTACGCCCGCGGGGACGGCGTCGGGTCAACTCACGCGGCGTGCTGCTCGGCCGGCTGTGCGGCAGGCGTGCTGCGGCGGCGGGCCGGGAACAGCGCATCGCGAATGCGCAGGAAGGGGAACTCGATCGCACGCGTGGCGGCATAGCCGGCGATGATCGCAACGGCAAACTGCAGCGCAAGGGCAAGTCCCCAGGCCACCATGACGGGGAGGCCGAACGCGCTGGCCTTGCGAATGAACACGTCGCCCGGGGCCAGCGCCACGGAGTGCCACAGATAGATGCCGTAGGAATACACGCCGATCCATGCCACCGCGCGGTAGAGCCTGGCGCCACGTATTGCGCCGGAGTATTCGAGCACCAGCACGATCAGCGCGGCAAAGCCGATGGCCTGGATGGTGTAGCCGATGCTCTCCTCGAGCATCAGGTTGCGTTGCAGGAATACCAGCCAGACGACCGTGCCTGCCACCACCGCCAGCAACAGCAGCTTTTGCCCGGCGATGCGGCGGTACAGCTCCGGCTTCATCCAATAGACCGTGGCCAGCATGACGCCGATGAGCAGGCTGTCGATGCGATATTGCGTGTAGGCGGATGCCGCTTCCAGCTCGCCACTGGCGACCGCGGCGCAGCGCGCGGCCAGCACCACCACGCACAGGGCGCCCAGGGTCCACAGGATGGTGTTGGCGCGCACGCGCAGGCGGGCGAACAGCAGCACCAGCGCCGGCAGGAACAGGTAGAAGTGTTCTTCCACGGCAAGGCTCCAGGTCTGCGCAATGGAGGAGCCGAGGTAGTTCTGCATGTGCGTGAGATTCTGGTACAGGAAGGTGCTGGTCGGGTGGCGCCCGGCCAGCACATGGAACAGGATCAGCGCGTAGTAGGCGGGCCAGATCTTGAAGATGCGGCGGATGATAAAGCGCCGCGCATCCACGCTGCCGCTGTGTGCGTACTGGCGCAGCAACAGCCCCCCGACCAGGAAGCCACTCAGGGTAAAGAACAGGTTGACCCCTTCGCGTCCGAAGTTCTTGAGCGGATACTCGATCAGGGCGACCCACTGGCTGCCGGTGCTGACCGTGTGGAAGTGCATTCCCATCACGGCAATGATGGCCAGCCCGCGAACGAAATCGAGTTCGATGGACCGGCCGGTCGGGTTGACGTCGCGGCTTGCCTGGTAGTCCATGCTGTTCTCCTTAGAGGCTGTTTCAAAATGAAGCGAAGCGGTTCTGGCCAGGCGCGCGGCCGCAGACAGTACAACTAGATCGGCCGAGGCCGCGCAACGACGCCAGAATCTTTTTGAAATGGCCTCTTACAGGGTGCCGGACGGGGTCGTGATGGCGGCGTGACCAGGCGGGTCGAATCGCTTGCGGATGAACCGGCACGGATTGCCGCCGTAGATGCCTTCGGCCTCGAGCGAGTGATGCACCACCGAGAGCGGCGTGACCACCGCCGAGCGGCCGATGGTGATGCCTTTCTGGATGACGCACTTGGACGTGATCCACACACCGTCCTCGATCACGATCGGCGCGACATGCAAGTCCATGTTGCTGTCCAGGTCGTGCGAGCCCGCCGTCAGGAAGCTGCCTTGCGAGATGCAGACGTTGGAGCCGATGCGGATGCTGGCCTGGTTGTAGATCCACACATCCACGCCGAACCAGCAGCCATCGCCCACTTCCAGGTTCCAGGGCGACTTGACGCGCAGCGGGTGGACCAGCCGGCAGTGCTGGCCGACGCGCGCACCGAACAGCCGCAGCAGGGCGACGCGCAGCCCGGAGAACGGATTCAGCTTGTTGTTGATGATGCCGGCTTCGACCAGGAACCACGCCGCCTCGACCAGCAGGCTGCGCCGGCGCACGTAGTTGCCCTTGCCGGCGCGGGTGAGGTCGATGACGCGATGTCCTGGCGTGCTGTCCCGGCTTGCATCGCGGCTGCTTTCACGGCTGCTTTCGCGGTTGCCTTCACGATTGGCCTCGCGGCTACTGTCACGGCCTGCCCCGCGTGGATCGCCGACCACATCGAGACAATCGGCATAAGCTTCGGTATCCATGTTCCGCCTCTCACTGGGTGGCCCCGCGGCGCTCTCGGCAATGCCGGGCATCGCCGCGCGGAAGAGTCCATCGTATTGCATCCTGCATCCTGCATCCTGCATTCGCAGGAACGCGAATTCATTCATTACGTTCCTGTCGGGAAAATTATCGAACGTGAAAACGAGGCTGGCCGGCAATCTGGCGCGATTGGCCTTTCGCAAGGGGCGTTTTGGCGGCTCCGTACTACGCTGGGCGCGCAACGCGGCATGGCCGCGCGCTCAGGCGCGGGCCTCAGGCAGCCGCGCGGCGCAGGGTTTGCTTGAATTCGCTCAAGGTATGCCGGGCCAGCAGGTGGGCCCTGGCGGATGCGGCTTGCGGCGCCGGTGCCGCCACGGGCCGTGACAACTGGTCCAGCGCGCGCTGGATGGCGGGGCCCGACAGGTCTTCCAGCACCGGCCCGAGTTCCTGCCCCTGGCAGAACCAGCCGATCAGGCCGTCGGTGGTAGCGATCACGGGCTTGCCAAAGCGGTAGGCCTGCACCAGTACCCCGCTCATGCCGTAGTGGCCCTTGTAGCCGAGCCAGACGGCGTCGCAGGCGGAGAACAGGTCAGCCTCTTCCTCGTTGGTGATGAAGCGGTCGAAGATCACGGGCGGCGGCGACAGCGTGCACGCGGCCGCCTGCAGGAACGCGCGCGTCTGCGGGTCTTGCTGGCCGGCCACCACCAGCGTGGGGGCGCGTGGGTGGCCGGCCAGCGCGGTGACCAGCTCGCAGATGCCCTTGCGTTGCGTGAGCGCGCCGTACACCAGCAGGTAGGTGCCGGCGCCATGCCCCGCGCCCCCCGGGCCTTGGCCCAGCCTCAGCCCCAGCCGTTGCCTGGCGGCGGCGGGATCGGCCGGGAGCGCGTCGGGACAGGGATCGGCCAGGTAGGCGAGGGCGGTGCGGCCGTTGCCGCGCGGATACCACTGCGGCAAGGTCGGGTCGATCGACAGCAGCGTCTTCATGCCGCCGGACTCGACGGCGCGCCGGAACAGCCACGTCTTGACCGCGTTCACCAGCGGCTGGTGCGGCGACTTCACGCCCACCTTGCTGTGATGGAAGCTTGCGCGCATCGTAATGCCCACCCATGGCACCTTGGCGAATGGCGAACCAAGCAGCGGGAGCACATAGAGGAAGTAGTCGGCATAGGGCACCAGCACCAGCGAGATGTCGCGCAGGCCGGCGGCAACCCGGAAGGCATGGCGGAAGGTGCGCCAGAAGCGCACATAGCTGAGCTTGCCGAGGCCGCTGCCCACCGCGGGCGGTGGCTGCGTGAAGACGATGCTAGCGACGATGCCGGCGGCGGAATCCTGCGCGGCCAGCATGCGCTGGGCGAGCGGATGTGCCCGGTTGCAGGGGTCGGTGACCACCATGCAGTGGTAGCCGGCTTCCGTGTAGGCCTGCACCGCCCATTCGACGTAGCGCCAGCGGTGGCCGGTGAAATCGTGCTCGATGATCAGTGCGGTCGGCTCGGACATCGCGTCTCCAGGCACGGTGGGGCGAGCCCGGTGTGCGGCGGGTTGCGGATGTTGCCACACTAGCACCGCCGTCTTGGCGCTGGCCGCCAATTTGCGGGCCGGCTTGGCGGATAAAGGCGGGCGAGGCCCGATTGCGCAAGCTTCACCCGGGTGCTGTGCGCAAGTGACGGATTAACGCTAGGCGATGGCGATTCCTGTCGCCGCGCCTACGGTAAGTTGTGCTTCACGGCTGGCGCGCGGCGCCGGCCGGGCCGGCACGGATACCCGTGCTGGCCGCACCGGTGCCTGCCATCGGCGCGCAACCCATGGTGGGGCAATATGGCCAGATCGCTGAGGAATGCCTTCTTTATGCCGCTGACCGGCCTGCATGCCAGTTCGGCCGCGTGGGTGCTGGGGCAGCAGGTGCTGGTGCGGGGGCTGGTGGCGATCAAGTTCCTCATGGTCGGGCGCATTCTCGGCCCGTCCGCGGTCGGAGTCGCCGCCGTGGCGCTGCTGGCCGTGGCGATTGCCGAGGCGCTCAGCGATACCGGCTTGCCCCAGGCGGTGGTGCAGGACAAGCAAACGCCTACTCCCGACCAGCTTAGTGCGCTCTGGACCGCGCTGACGTGCCGCGGCGCAGGGGTGGCATTGCTGCTCATCGCGCTGGCGCCGCTGCTGGAGGCGCAGTTCCACCTCGCGGGCTCCTTGCTGTTGCTGCAGCTGGCCGCCGCCTTGCCGCTGATCCGCGGCCTGGCCTCGCCGGCCTATTTTGTGGTGACGCGGGACCGGGGCTTCCAGCATATTGCCGGGATCGAGGTGGCGGCCGCCGTCACCGACTGCGGCGTCAGCCTGGCGTGCGCCTTCGCGGGCGCGGGCGCCATGTCCATCCTGATCGGGCTGCTCGCGGGCGAATCCGTCAAGACCGCGCTCACCTGGCTGAGCATGCGCCCCCGGCCGCCCCTGCGCTTCAAGTGGGCCGGCATTGGCCACTACGTGGGTTTCAGCCGCTGGATCTGGGCGGGCAGCGTGGTCAACCTGTTGCTCAACCAGTTCGACAAGGTCATTGTCGGCAAGCTGCTCGGCCCGGCGCAGCTGGGCGCCTACCAGATGTCGTCCAAGTTCGCGCAGATGCTGCTCGCCGACGCCGGCATCGCGATCTCGCAGTACCTGTTTCCCACCTTTGCCGCCCGTTTCCGCAAGCAGGATGGCTCCGACGCGGTGCTGCTGCGCCGCTTCGTGGTGATCGGCGGCCTGGGGCTGGCGATCGTGGTGGTGGCGCTGCGGCTGGTGGCGCAGCCGCTGTTCCTGCTGGTGCTGGGGCCGGCCTGGCTCGGCGCGGTGCCGTTGTTCCGCATCTTCACCATCAACATGGCGATCGGCGGGCTGATCGCGGTGCTGGTCGCCTACCTGCGCGCCGTGGGCATTCCCAAGGCCGCCACGCATGCCTCGGTGCTCCAGGTCTGCGTATTGCTGGCCACGGTGCCGCCCGCCACCCGTTACTGGGGTGCGCAGGGCATTGCCTGGTCGATGACGGCGGGCCTGGCGGTCGCGGCGGCATGGATGCTCTACCAGATCCTGAAAATGAGGAGGGTGTGATGCGGATTCTCCATCTTGTGCTGGCACCGCGCCTTTCAGGCGCGGAGATGCTGGCCAAAGACCTGGCCATCCACCAGCAGGCTCACGGCGACACGGTCTGCCTGTCGGCCCTGATGCCGCAGCAGGAGGACTTCGCGGCGCTGCGCGCGCAGCTCGATGCGGCTGGCGTGCTGTGCCTGTTTCCGGACCAGCCCCGGCGCCTGGCGGGCCGGCTCTGGCACCTGCGCGGCGTGCTGCGCGACTACCAGCCGGACATCATCTTCGCGCACGCCACCATCCCGGCCTTTTACGCGCGGGCCTTGCCGTCGCGGGTGCCGGTGGTGTACGTGATGCACTCAGCCGCCAACGATTTCGAGAGCACCATGTTCCGCTACGTCGAGCGAATGCTGTCCACGCGCGCGCGCGCGGTGATCGGCGTGTCGCAGGGGAATCTGCGCGATTACATCAACTCGGTGGGCACGCACCCGCTGATGGCGGTGATTCCCAATGGCGTGGACACCCGGCGCTTCTTCGTGCGGCCCGCGGGCCAGCGCGACGCGGCGTCGCGGCGCGTCATCCAGGTGGGCCGCTATGCGGCGATCAAGAACCAGCTGCATACCGTGCTGGCGTTTCGCGAGACGCTCAAGCGCGTGCCGGATGCGCTGCTGGAGATGTATGGCGTGATCGAGGATCCCGATTACTACGTCAAGGTCTGCGCCCTGGTCGAAGAGCTGGGCCTGGCCGACAAGGTGCGGGTCAACGGGCCGCAGACCAATATCCCGGAGCTGCTGGCGGGCGCATCGGTGTTTGCCATGCCGTCGGCGTCGGAGGCGCACAGCATCGCCTTTCTCGAGGCATTGGCGACAGGCATGCCGGTGGTGGCGAGCGGCATCCCTGCCTTCGCATTCGCCCGCGGCTTCGCCGGCGTGCAGTTGCTCGACACCGCCGATGCCGCAGCCTACGGCGCGGCGCTGAGCGCGGCGCTGGCACAGCCACGGGTCGCGCGCTCGCTCGATGGCCTGACGCTCAAGGACACGGCCGACCAGTACCGGGCGCTGGCGCGCAGGCTGATCAGCACGGCGTGATGGCTGCCCTTGGGCGCCTGGCATCACGGGATAAAAGCGGGAGGAGATATGGAACGCAAACGTGTACTGGTGCTGAGCCCGCACGCGGACGATGCGGAGCTGGGCGTGGGCGCCTACCTGGCCCGGGTCATCGACGCGGGCGGCGAAGTGATGGTGGCCCTGGCCACGGTAGGAAAGAGCCGGTCGCTCTGCCTTGGCCGCGAGGTGACCGAACAGGAACGGTTGGACGAATTCTCCGAATCGATGTCCGTGCTTGGTGTACAGACGACCGAGGTCCTCACCACGGGGCTCGACGGCGTGCTCGACAGCTTCCCGCGCGCGCAGATGGTCGGCATGCTGGACGCGCTGCAGAACCGCTTTGAGCCCGATGAGGTGCTGATTCCGTTGTCGTCTTCGCACCAGGATCACCGCTATTGCTGGGAGACCGGCATTGCCGCCACGCGCCTGAACCCCGCCAAGCATGCCCCCCGCCTGGTGGCGGCCTATGAGTATCCGGCCACGTGCTGGGGCGGTGGCGGCATCGTCAATCCCTTGGGCGGCTCGCTCTATATCGATGTCAGCGCCACGTGGCCGCGCAAGGTGGAGGCGTTGCGCAGGCACCGCTCGCAAATGCATGACGGTGCCGGGCACCTGGTCAGCATCGAAGGTGTCACGGCGCTGGCGCAGTGGCGAGGTGCGGAAGCCGGCTTCGCGCTGGCGGAAGTGCTGCACATCATGCGCGCGCGCTGGCCGGGATGAAGTTGGCCTGCTGCCCCAGATTTGCGCATGCACGGGGCCGGGTGCGACGTGCCGTGTTGCGCACTGCGGCGCCGGCAGACTAGTCCGGCACGCTCGCGCCAACCGCGCAAGTCACCCGGCTGCGCCGGGCCAGGTACCCGGCCGCCGGCGCGCGCTCGCGCCGTTCTTCAGTCCCCCAGGTCAACAAAGCCGTCTGTGTTGTGACGTCGAAGCCATGTTGCGTCCCGGGCGGCCGCAATTATTTCATTAATCGAAGCGGCGACAGAGAAAATCCGGGGTGGCCATTGCGCGATATATCCTCGTTGCTGGTCCGATGCGTTAGTTAATTTGTCATAATTTTTAATGTTTAGAAATGATTCTTATGTTATCCGGTGTGGGTGAGGACCTGCCGGAAATCGTGAAATTAATGTCGGATTCCCGCTCTCATGCACCCTTTCCGACCCTTATGTTCGGTAGCCAACGCACGGATTGGTGCAGTGTTTGCTGCGATGCATCATCCCTCATAGAGTAGTAGCCAGTTGCAGGACAGCGCGCCGGGACAAGCGATGAGAGACGAGGCCTCTACCCGGAAAAGGCCGTTCCTGCAACGTCTTGCGTAGAATTTTGGAGCGGGCGGATGCCTTCCGCCAACATCTCGCTACTTTCCGACACGGACATATTTCTCGGATTCGGGATCGCTACGATGCATTGCAACACCAATAAATTCGCGCAAGAACGGATCAACATTTTTTTTGGGGGGAAATCATGCCGTACGCCCAACTTGAGCCCGCAACGGTTAGTTGGCTTCATGCCTCAACTAACCGTTCAAAGTGCGCCGCGCGGCGCGTCGGCATTTTACTGTTCGATGGTTTTTCATTATTGGGCGCGGGTTTGGTGGCTGAACTATTCCAGACCGCTAATGAATGCGCCGCGTCCGATCCCGCGAAAGAAGCCGCTTATGACGTGCGCCTGCTTTCCGTCGACGGAGGCAGCGTCGCCTGCTCCGCGTCTGTACGGGTCTGGACCGACGGACTCGATCCGCGCCAGTTCATCGGCTTCGATGTGCTCTTTATCGCCGGTGGGGCGGGCGCCCATGCCGCCGCGGCGGACGAGCGGCTGCTGCGCTGGCTGCGCGTTGTCTCCCCCCGCACGCCCACGGTGCGGCCCATCGCCGAAGGCCGTGCGGTGCTGGCGGCAGCCGGCGTGCTCAAGCCGCACGAGGACGAGCATCGCCATCCCGTGTTCGGGCAGCATGCCTCGGACGAGTCCGGCGAGCAGTACGAACTCGTCAGGGGCGCGCTGACGCTGATCAAGCGCGATCTCGGCCTGGACGTGGCGCGCGCGGTCGGTACCCGGGTGATGCCCGCCTGGACCGCCCGCCTGATGCCCAGGCTCGCGGATACCGGTGCGACCAGCGCGGGCGACAAGATCCGCGCGGCCGCGCGCTGGCTGCATGAGCACTGCGAGCAATCGATCTCGGTGTCCGATGCCGCGCAGGTGGCGGCCATGAGCGAGCGCAACTTCCTGCGCCGCTTCAAGCTGGAAATGGGCGTGACGCCGTCCGACTACCTGCTGCACGCCCGCCTGGACACCGCGTGCAGTTTCCTGGCCGAGACGGAGCTGCCTGTCGACAAGGTGGCGCGGCGCTGCGGCATGGGCAATGGCGACCGGCTGGCCAAGATCTTCCGCAAGCGCATGTCGATTTCCCCAACGGAATATCGTCAGCGCAGCAAGGTCGGCGCAGTGGGTTAGCAGGCATGCGGGCGCGGCGGCGTATGTGCGGGCCTGCAGGTCCGCGCCCCCGCGTAGACGATTGGCACCACGGGCCGCCTGCGCAAGCGCGCGGCGCCCGAGCAGGGAGGGCTGGATCATGTCGAAAAATGTACGCGAGCCTGTTGCCGCGCAACCCGGGGACACCGCCGCGGTGGCGCCGGGCGCCCCCGTGCGCTTGCGCATTGCGCCCGTGGTGCTGGCCGGCGGCGCGGGCACGCGGCTGTGGCCGCTGTCGCGGGAGCATTTCCCCAAGCAACTGATCGACCTGGTTGGCAAGGACTCGCTGCTGCAGTCCACGCTGCTGCGCATGCAGGGTTTCTCCGCCGGCCACGAGATCGAGCCCAGCGCCATCATCGTCTGCGGCGACGAGCATCGCTTTATCACCAGCGAACAATTGCAGGCCAGCGGCATGCAAGGCCGGCTGGTGGTGGAGCCGGTCCGGCGCAATACGGCGCCCGCACTCACGCTGGCCGCATCGCTGGCGCTGGCCGACGGCCAGGACGCAATCCTGGTGGTCATGCCGGCCGACCATGCGATTCCCGATACCTGCGCCTTTCACCAGGCGCTGTCGATCGCGGCCGCCCATGCCAGCGAGGGGGCCATCGTCACCCTTGGCGTGCCGCCCACGCGGCCCGACACGGGCTATGGCTACATCAAGCTTGGCGAGATGCTGCCCGACGGCGTGCGCCGCATGGAGCGTTTCGTCGAGAAGCCGGCCATCGAGCTTGCCGCGCAGTACGTGGCCAGCGGCAACTACTGGTGGAACAGCGGCATCTTTGTCGTGCGCGCCACGGTCTGGATGCAGGCGATCGAGGCATTGCATCCCGCCATCCACGAGATGTGCGTCGCGTCGGTGGCCGAAGGCAAGCAAGAGGGCCAGTTCTTCCGGCCCGCGTCGCGGCAGTTCTTCCTGAGCCCGTCGGACTCGATCGACTACGCCGTGATGGAGCGCCTGGACAACCCGGCCTCGCCGTGCCGGGGCGTGGTGGTGCCGCTGGAGGCGGGCTGGTCGGACCTGGGCTCGTGGGACGCGGTGTGGGATGCCATGGACAAGGACGCCGAAGGCAACGCCGGGCGCGGCCGCGTGGTGTTCGAAGGTGCGCACTCCAGCTATGTCCACTCCGACGGGCGCCTGGTGGCATGCGTCGGGACCAGCAACATCGTGGTGGTAGAGACAGCTGACGCGGTGCTGGTGGTGGATCGCTCGCACGTGCAGGACGTCAAGGATGTGGTCGCGCGCATGAAGATCCTGCACGCGCCGGAGGCCGACACCCACCGCAAGGTACGCAGGCCCTGGGGCTTCTATGACTCCATCGAGCATGGCGATCGCTTCCAGGTCAAGCGCATCGTGGTGCAGCCGGGCGCGCGCCTGTCGCTGCAGTTGCATCACCATCGGGCCGAGCATTGGGTGGTGGTCAGCGGCACGGCGATGGTCACGCGCGGCGAAGAGCAGTTCCTGCTCAGCGAGAACCAGTCCACCTTTATTCCGCTCGGCGTGCTGCATCGCCTGGAGAACCCCGGAAAGCTCCCGCTGGAGATCATCGAGATCCAGTCCGGCGGCTACCTGGGTGAAGACGACATCGTGCGCGTGGACGATACCTACGGCCGCTGCCCGGGACCACAAACATAAGGCGTCAGGAACAAGGACCGAAGGACCGCCGGGCCACGCGAGCACCGCCGGGCGCGACCATGGGGAGGTCGCGTCCGGCGCGGCAGAAAAGCGTGATGTGACGCGCTGCGATGCGACGTGAAGGAAGTAAAGAAGGCAGTCAGGCAACGAGTGGTGAAGAAACGCGAAAAGGCTGGGAAGAACGGGGAGAGGAACATGCTCAAGATCGAAGGGTTGCTGGCGCGCCTTCTGGATGTCGCGCTGGTGTTTGCCGGTGCCGCGATTGCCTCGCACATGCGCTTCAACGACATGTCGCAGCGCACGTTCTACGACGTGTTCATCGCGCTCTCCGTCGCGTTCACGCTGGCCCTGTTTCCTGCCTTCGGCATCTACGAGTCCTGGCGCGGACGCTCCAAGATCGGGCTGGCCGGCCATATCGCGCTGGCCTGGCTGCTGGTGCAGTTCAGCGGCGTCATGGTGTTGTTCTCGTTGCACCATATCGACATCATCTCGCGCCTGTGGTTCGTCTACTGGACGGGTTCCACCGGTGCCATGCTGATCGTGTCGCGCCTGATGACCCATGCGGTGCTGGGCCAGGTACGCAGCGCAGGCATGAACCTGCACAAGGTCGCCGTGGTCGGCTGCGGTGCGCATTGCAGCGCGGTCATCCGGCGCGGCGTGGCCGCGCCTGCCTCGGGCTTTCGCGTGGTGGCGGCGTTCAACGTGGCGCCGCAGGGCGGCAGCCTCAATGCGAAGGTGCCGACGTTCGACGATCGCGCCGCCTTCCACCGCTATATCCGCTCGCAGGATATCCACGAACTGTGGCTGGCGCTGCCGCTGTCCGAGGAGCGCGTCATCCTGGAGTTCGTGGAGGAGTTCCGCGACGAACTGGTCAATGTCCGTTTCATGCCGGACCTGCACAGCCTGGCGTTGTTCGACAGCGGCACCATCGAGCTGATCGGCATGCCCGCCATCAACCTGGTGGCGTCGCCGCTATCGGCCACTGCGCTGCGCCAGAAGGACGTGTTCGACCGCCTTTTTGCCGCGGCCGCGCTGATCGGCCTGTCGCCGCTGCTGATTGCGATCGCCATTGCCGTCAAGCTATCGTCGCGCGGGCCGGTACTGTTCAGGCAAAAGCGCAAGAGCACAGACGGGCGCATCTTTACCATCTACAAGTTCCGCTCCATGCGCACGCATGCCGAGGCGCCCGGCGTGGTGACCCAGGCCAAGCGCGGCGATCCGCGCATCACGCGCGTGGGCGCGTTCCTGCGGCGCACCAGCCTGGATGAGTTGCCGCAATTCTTCAACGTGCTGCGCGGCGACATGTCGGTGGTGGGGCCGCGCCCGCATGCCATCGAGCATGACGACCAGTACCAGAAGCTGGTCAGCGGCTACATCCACCGCTACCGCGTCAAGCCAGGCATTACCGGCTGGGCCCAGGTAAACGGCTACCGCGGCGAGACGGATCGCATCGAAAAGATGGAAGGCCGCATCGCCTGCGACCTGTACTACCTGGGCAACTGGTCGTTCGCGCTCGATATGCGGATCATTGCCGCGACGGTGGTCAAGGGCCTGGTGCATCGCAACGCTTACTGAGCCGTACGGAACGCAAGCACGGGGCCGCGGCACGCGCAGGAGCGTTGCCGGCGGGAAGCGATAGTTAGATGGAAGTCAACAAGACATGGCTACCTCATTCGACACCCAATACACCGATGTCGGCGGCCCGGCCGAGCTTCGGCTGTCCGACTACCTGGTGACGCTGGTTGACCACTGGCGCATGATTGCCGCCGTCACCCTGCTGGCGCTGGTGCTTGGCACCGTCTATGCCTTGCTGCAGAAGCCGGTCTACCGCGCCGACGCCATGATCCAGGTGGAGGAAAGCAAGGGCGGCAACGCCGCCAATGCCAACCAGGGCTCGTCGCTGCAGACGCTGTCGTCGATCTTCGATCCCAACTCCTCCACGGCGGCCGAGATCGAGCTGATCCGGTCCCGCCTGGTGGTGGAGGAGGCGGTGCGCAAGCTGCATCTGGATATCGCGGCCAGGCCACGCTACTTCCCGGTGATCGGCGCGTGGCTGGCGGCGTACAACAGCGGGCTGGCGCCGCCCACTGAACTGCTCGGCCTGTCGCAGTACGCATGGGGCGCGGAATCCATCACGCTCTCGCGGCTCGACACGCCGCAGAAGTACTACGGCAAGGTGTTCACGCTGATCGCCGACAGCGCGCACACCTATACCCTGCGGGATCCTGAAGGCAATACGGTGCTGCAGGGCCGGGTTGGCGAGGAGGCCGAAGGCACCACCGCGCTGGGCCCGGTGCACATCCGCGTGGATGCGCTGGTGGGGCGCGGCGGGTCGCGGTTCGAGCTGGTGCGCGCATCCACCATTGGCACGGTCGAGCGTATCCAGCGTGCGCTCGTGGTGGCCGAGTCCGCCTTGCAGTCCGGCATCATCCGCGCCAGCCTGGAAGGGCCGGACCCCAAGCTCACCGCGGACATCGTCAACACCGTCGCGCGCCAGTTCGTCCAGCAGGACATTGGCCGGCGCTCCGCCGAAGCCGAGCACACGCTGGCGTTCCTGGACCAGCAGCTGCCGGCGCTGCGCAAGGAGCTCGACCTGGCCGAGGAGCGCTACAACTCGTTTCGCAATCGGCAGGGCACCGTCAACCTCGGCGAGGAAAGCCGGCTGCTGCTGCAGCAGATTGTGGAAAACAAGACCAGCCTGGCCCGCTTGCAGACGCGGCTGGCCGAGATCCGCACGCGCTACACCGACGCCAACCCGGCCGTGGTGGCGCTGATGGCGCAGATCGAAACGCTGAGCGCGCAGCAGAGCACGCTGCGCCGCAGCGTCTCCGTGTTGCCGGATACCGAGCAGACCGCACTGCGTCTGGAGCGCGACGTGCGCGTGGATACCGAGCTCTATACCAACCTGCTCAACAACGCGCAGCAACTGCGCATCATCAAGGCGGGCCAGGTCGGCAACGTGCGCGTGGTGGACTTCGCCGAACCCGCGGACGATCCGATCCGCCCGCAACGCGCCATGCTGGTGCTGATCAGCGGCGGCGTCGGCCTGGTGCTGGGGGCTTTGCTGGCCTTCCTGCGCAAGGCCCTGTATGGCGGCGTGGAGCATCCGGAAGAGATCGAGCGGATGCTGGGCGTGCCGGTCTGCGCGGTGGTGCCGCGCAGCCAGACGCAGCTGCGCCTGCAGCGCGAGCTGCGCGCCTCCGGCAGCAGCGGGCTGGGCGTGCTGGCGGCACGCGCGCCGGACGACATCGCGGTGGAAGGCGTGCGCGCTTTGCGCACCACGCTGCAGTACGCGCTGCACACCGCCCGCGACAACGTCGTGATGCTGACCGGATCGCGCCAGGATGCCGGCAAGTCGTTCCTGTCCGTGAACCTGGCCGCGCTGGTGGCGTCCGGGCGCAAGCGCGTGCTGCTGATCGATGGCGACATGCGGCGCGGCGAGGTTCACGTGCATTTCGGGCTGTCGCAGGTGCCGGGACTCTCGGACACGCTGATGGGCACGGACATCGACTCCGTGGTGATCCGCGAGGTGCTGCCGGGCCTGGATGTGCTGACCCGCGGCAGCTTGCCGCCCGATCCGGCGGAGCTGCTGATGAGCGATCGCTTCCACGCCACGCTGGACCTGTTCAAGCAACGCTACGACATGGTCATCATCGACACGCCGCCCGTGCTTGCGGTCACGGATGCCACGCTGCTCGGGCGGCACGCGGGCACCACCTTGCTGGTGGTGCGCCACGGCCGGCATTCCGCGGCCGAGGTCACCGAGACCGCGCGGCGCCTGACCAGCGGCGGCGTGACGCTGCATGGCGTGCTGCTGACCGACGTCCCCAAGCCGCCACTGCTGCTGCGCACCGGCTACACCGAGTACTACGGCTACGAAGGACGGGTGAAGTAAGGCCGCGGGGGCCGCTCGCTCGACATCCATACCAAGCATTACCAACGCAAGGCGGGAGAACGACAATGACGCGCAAGGTTGCTCTGATCACTGGTGTTACCGGGCAGGACGGTTCCTATCTGGCTGAGTTGCTGCTCGAAAAGGGATACGACGTGCACGGCATCAAGCGCCGCACCTCCCTGTTCAATACGGACCGCATCGATCACCTTTACCGCGAGCGGCACGATCCCGACCGGCACTTCTTCTTGCACCACGGTGACCTGACGGACGCCACCAGCATGCTGCGCGTCATCCAGCAGGTGATGCCCGACGAGATCTACAACCTGGCGGCCCAGAGCCATGTGGCCGTCTCGTTCGAGGAGCCCGAGTACACGGCCAATGCCGACGGCCTTGGCACGCTGCGCATCCTGGAGGCGATCCGTATCCTCGGGCTGCAGAAAAAGACGCGCTTCTACCAGGCTTCCACCTCCGAGCTGTACGGGCTGGTGCAGGAGATCCCGCAGAAGGAGACCACGCCGTTCTATCCGCGCAGCCCATACGCGGTGGCCAAGCTCTATGCCTACTGGATCACGGTCAACTACCGCGAGGCCTACGGCATGTACGCCTGCAACGGCATCCTCTTCAATCATGAGTCTCCGGTGCGCGGCGAGACCTTCGTCACCCGCAAGATCACGCGGGCGATCTCGCGCATCGCGGTCGGGCTGCAGGACGAGTTCTACCTGGGCAACCTGTCCGCGCTGCGTGACTGGGGCCATGCACGCGACTACGTGGAGATGCAATGGCTGATGCTGCAGCAGGACCAGCCGGAAGACTTCGTGATCGCCAGCGGCGAGCAGTACAGCGTGCGCGAGTTCGTCCAGTGCGCCGCTGCCGAGCTCGGTGTCACCGTGCGATTCGAGGGTAGCGGCGTGGATGAGGTCGGGATCGTGGAGTCGGTCAAGGGCAAGGAAACCAAGCTCACCCCGGGCAAGGTGATCGTGCGCGTGGATCCGGCGTACTTCCGGCCCACCGAGGTGGAGACCTTGCTGGGCGACCCGTCCAAGGCCCACGCCAAGCTGGGCTGGGCGCCGCGAACGCCGTTCTCCAGGCTGGTCAAGGAGATGGTCCGCGCCGACTTCCAGATCGCCCGGCGCGATGCGCTGGTGACGCTGGCCGGCTTCCAGGCGCTGGAACACCACGAGTAAGCACCATGGACAAGAACACAGTCTTCTTTATCGCAGGCCACAACGGCATGGTGGGCTCCGCGCTGGTGCGGCGGCTGCGGGCCGATGGCTACCGCAACCTGGTGACGCGGGACCGCGCCGAGCTGGACCTGACGGACCAGGGCGCGGTGCACCGCTTTTTTGCCGACGAGGGCATCGAGGTGGTGCTGCTGGCCGCGGCGCGCGTCGGCGGCATCCTTGCCAATGCCACGCGCCCGGCCAGCTTCCTGTACGAGAACCTGGTCATCGAGACCAACGTGATCCACGCCGCGTACCAGGCGGGCGTGGGGCGGCTGGTGTTCTTTGGCTCGTCCTGCATCTATCCACGCGACTGCGCGCAGCCCATCCGCGAGGAGTACCTGCTGACGGGCGCGCTGGAGCCCACCAACGAGGCCTACGCGATCGCCAAGATCGCCGGGCTGAAACTCTGCGAGGCCTACAACCGGCAGTTCGGCACCCGCTATCTCTCGGTGATGCCGACCAACCTGTACGGCCCCAACGACAACTACGACCTCGCCACCAGCCACGTGCTGCCGGCGCTGATCAGCAAGGCCTGCACGGCAACCCGGCAAGGCGCCCCAAGCGTGACCATCTGGGGCACCGGCAAGCCGCGCCGCGAGTTCCTGCATGTGGATGACCTCGCGTCGGCCACGCTGTTCCTGCTGGAGCGCGAGGTGCCGCATGGCGTATTCAACGTCGGCACGGGCCGGGACCTGTCGATCCGCGAGCTGGCGCAGCGGATCTGCCGCATTGCCGGCTTCGAGGGCGAACTCGTGTTCGATACCTCCAAGCCGGACGGCACGCCTTGCAAGCTGCTTGATGTTTCGAAACTGGGGCAGATCGGCTGGCGGCCTGCGATCGGCCTTGATGAAGGGATTGCCGCCATCTACCAGGAGTATGCGCGGCGCATGGAAGAGGGGTTGCCCAGGGTCGGGCAGGCAGGGGCAACGGCGCTCTGCGGTGCCGTTATCGAGTGACCGCAAACAGGAGATAACAATGTCAGGCTCAGTCACGATATTCCACAACGTAGTCTGGTCGCGCCACAAGGGCGCGGTGTTCTCGGCGTTGCACAGCCAGTCTGCGGCAAGCTCGATCCACTACGACATGGTGCAGATCGCGGAGACGGAGCACTTCCGGCTCGGCTTCTCGGACGTCGATTACTCGTATCACAACTATCCCATGCACCAGCTGTACGCCGGCTGCTATGAAGATGTGCCGCGCTGGAAGATGACTGCGCGCCTGACCTGGGAAGTGCTCAAGGCCAAGGGCGAGCTGGTGGTGCTGCCGGGCTACCACCGCCCCGAATACTGGGCGATGCTGCTGGCCTGCATCGTCACCGGCAAGCGGCGCGCGGTGTTTTGCGACTCCACCGGGCGGGACCGGCCGCGGCGCATGCTGACCTCCATTCCCAAGCGCGTGTTCTTCTCGCTGTGCCACGGCTACTTCGGCTTTGGCGAGCGTAGCCGCGAGTACCTGATGTCGCTCGGCGCCAGGCCGGAGCGGATCTTCACGCCCTGCCAGGCGGCCGCCATGCCGGCCACCTACAAGCCCGAGCAAGCCCTGCAGGAGCGCCTGAAGCATCGTGCCGATGGTGCGCCCGTGTTCCTGTATGTGGGCCGCCTGTCGGAAGAAAAGGGGCTGGGCACGCTGCTGGAAGCCTTCGCTGGCCTGCACAAGACGATGCCGTCGGCAACACTGCGGCTGGTCGGCACCGGGCCGATGGCAGGCACCCTGCGCCAGATGGCGGCGGAGCTCGGCCTTGAGGCCGCGGTATGCCAGGTCGGCAGCCTGCAGGACGAAGGCCTGTCCAGGGAGTACTACCGGGCGGCCTGCATGGTCTTGCCCAGCCATAGCGAGCCGTGGGGCCTGGTGGTCAACGAGGCGCTGGCCCATGGCTGCCCGGCCGTGGTCAGCGAGAACTGCGGCTGCGTGCCGGAGCTGGTGCTCGAGGGCGAGACCGGGTTTGCGGTGCCGGCGCGCAGTACCGCTGCGCTGCAGTCCGGCATGACGCGCGCGCTGGCAGCGTTCGCGGATACCCAGGCCAGCGCGGAGCGTTGCCTGTCCGTGATCCGGCGCTTCGATCCGGCGAATGCCGCGTCGAACATCGCGCGCGGCTGCGCCGCGATGCTCAGCGAGCCGCAAGTGCATCAGCGAACGGGCGTGCAGACCTAAGCCAGGACCCGGGACCCAGTACCCAGTACCCGGTACCCAGCCCGCCTTCTTCCTGCCGCGTGTCTTGATCTTGCGATGGCCTTCGCGGCCATTGCAGGCAGGGTTGCGCGTGTTCGCCGCATGCGCGGCGTTCCCCTGGTCGGCCGGCTGGCCGGGAGGAAGGCGTCAAGTTGCCGGAATGACACACGCAGAACCGAATGGAGCGTCCCGTGAGAATCCTGATCTGCGGACAGAACTATGCGCCGGAGCTGACCGGAATCGGCAAATACACTGCCGAGATGGCCGAAGCGCTGGCCGCCAGCGGGCATGAGGTCCGCGTGGTCTGCGCGCCCCCTTACTACCCCGGCTGGCGCGTGGGCGAGGAATATTCCGCCTGGCGCTACACCCGCGAGCTGCGCGGCGGCGTCCAGGTGCATCGCGCGCCGTTGTGGGTGCCCGCGCGCCCGAGCGGCGTCACGCGCCTGCTGCACCTCGCCAGCTTCGCGCTTGGCGCGCTGCCGTCCTTGCTCAGGCAGGTGCCATGGCGCCCGGATGCCGTGATGGCGATCGCGCCCAGCCTGATGAGCGTGCCCGCCACATGGGTGGTGGCGCGCCTGGCCGGCGCCAGGACCTGGCTCCACGTGCAGGACTACGAAGTCGATGCGGCTTTCGAGCTGGGCATGCTCAAGGGCGCAAGGCTGCGGCGCGCGGCGCTTGCCATGGAGCGCCTCGTGATGCGCCGCTTCGACGTGGTGTCCACCATCTCGGAGAAGATGGCCGAGCATGCGGTGCGCAAGGGCGTGGCCAGCACGCGCGTGTTCCGCCTGCCCAACTGGGTGGACACCACCGCCATCCATCCGCTTGAGCGGCCCAGCACCTATCGCGAGGAGCTCGGCATCCCGCCGGACCAGAAGGTCGTGCTCTATGCGGGAAACATGGGCGAGAAGCAAGGCCTGGACATCCTGGTGTGCGCGGTTGCCGCACTGGCCGGCAATGCCGGCATCACCTTTGTCTTCTGCGGCAACGGCCCGGCCAGGGCGATGCTGGAAACCCACTGCGCCGGGCTGGACAACTGCCGCTTCCTGCCGCTGCAGCCGGTCGACCGGCTCAATGAGCTGTTGAACCTGGCGGACATCCACGTGCTGCCCCAGCGCGGCGATGCGGCCGACCTGGTCATGCCCTCCAAGCTGACCGGCATGTTTGCCAGCGGCCGCGCCATCGTCGCCATGGCGCTGCCGGGGACCGAGCTGTTCGCGGCGGTATCGCCGCGCGGGGTCGCGGTGCCCCCGGACGACGTCGAGGCCCTGGCAGGCGCCATCAAGCGGCTCGCGGCGTCGCCCGCGCTGCGCGCGGAGCTGGGGGCCGCGGCGCGCGGCTACGCCGAGGCCACGCTGTCCGCGGCCGCCGTGCTGTCCCGCTTCGACGCCAGGCTGCGTGCCTTGTGCGGCGAAGGCGCGGCCCGGCCGTCGGCGGGGGAGCCTCGCGTTGGGGACGAACTCCCGGCCAACGTACTGCAGCCGGAGAAGGTGGAGTAGGCGCGGTAGTTGCGGTAAGCGGCGTAGGCCGGGCGTCGCGCACGCAACAACAAGAAGGCAGGCGCAGAACCGAGTGCAAGAAAGGACAGGGGAGGTGAGGCATGTCAGCGACACAACCAGGCGCGGCGCCAGCACAAGGCCGGGCGGCGGCGCGGCCTCGCGGCACGGCCGCCGCAAGCCACGCCGTGGCGACATTGCCCGCGCTCACCAGCATCCGCTTCCTGGCGGCCTTGACCGTGGTGCTCTGCCATTTCACCGAGATCGGCGTGCTCAACGGCCCGGAGTGGTTCCTGCAGATGGCGGATGGTGGCCGGCCGGCCGTGTCGCTGTTCTTCGTGTTGTCCGGCTTCGTGCTGACCTTCACCTACCGGGACAAGATCGGCCTGCCAGGCGGCGCCACCGCGTTCTATGCCGCGCGCTTTGCCAGGATCTACCCGGTGCTGGTGCTGTCGCTGCTGTTGTCGCTGCCGGTGACGGTGTGGCTCCTGCATACGGGCGACAGCGAACTGTTGCGCGAGTGGTATGGGCTCAAGGGGTCGTACATCGCGATGCTGGCGGTGAGCCTCGTGGCGCAGTTGCTGGCGCTGACCGCGTGGCTGCCGTTCTCGGCGCTCAACCAGCCCTGGAACGGACCCGCCTGGAGCATCTCGTGCGAGGCGTTCTTCTACGCCTTGTTTCCATTGCTGCTGCGCTGGCTGGAAAAGCGCGGCAGCGGCGCGCTGACGCTGCTGTGCCTGGCGCTGTGGCTGTTGCAAGGTGCCTGGATCGCGCTGCTGCTGGCGGTGCTGCCGCCGTCCAGGCATGGCTTCCTGGTGGCGCAGTTTCCGCTGACCCACCTCTTCGAGTTCGTGCTTGGTGTCTGCGCGGGCATTGCCTACGCGCGGCTGCGTGGCGCCGGCGGCAGCCGCCACACGCTCGGCATGGGGCTGGTGGCGGTGGCGGTTTGCGCGGTCGGCACGCTGGCGGTGCTGCGCCCGCTCAGTCCCGCCTTCTACCTGCAGGCGCCGTTCTTTGGCGCGCTGATCCTTGGCCTTGCCTTGCTGGAGCGGCCGGTGGCAGGCGTGCTGCACCGGCGCTGGCTGGTGTCGCTTGGCGAAGCCAGCTTCGCGCTCTACCTGATTCACGTACCGCTGGCACGCATGGCTTACCTGGCCGGCTGGCGCCAGCAGGCAGGCTGGCTGGCGGTGGCGCTGGCCATCTTGCTGAGCCTGGCCATTTACCGCTATGTCGAGGAACCGATGCGCCGGCAGTTGCGGCGCCGGCTGGCGCGCCCGCGCTTAGTGTTGCCCGTAGTGCCGCCTGCAGTGCCGCCTGTGGTGCCGCCCGCATCGGCGGCCCAGGCACCGGCCGTGCCGGTGCCAGCCTCCAACGGATGAAGGAGGGCCCGCCATGCGCAACCGCTTCGCGACCCTCTGGATATGGCTGATGCTATGCCCGCTGGCAGTGGATTTCAAAAGCGTCGATGAAAACGGCAGCCGCCTGACGCAGATCCTGCTGACCCTGCCAGTGATCGCGGCGGGCATTGCCCTGGCCTTGATCGCGCCGCGCTTTGTCACGCGCACCCGGCTGAGCTCGGTGGTCATGGCCGCGTTGCTGCTGACCGTGCCGGGCAGCATCGTCCCGCAGTGGGTCCAGGGCAACGATGTCGGCAATTACCTGCGCGTGCTGTTGCCCTTCATGCTGTTCCTGATCGGCTACCTGGCCGCTCGCCATCCGTGGCCGCAAGCGCGCCTGAGGCAGTTCGAGTCGGCGATGTTCGCCGCCATGGTGACGTCGCTGCTGTTCAGCTTTGCCTACGGCATGGCGGTGGGGGGCGGGCTGGAGACGGTGCGCTTTCGCATTGTCTCGGTGGTTTTCCTGGCGACGCAGGGCGTGCTGCTGCACGAGTTCGTCATTGCCAGGCGCGTGACCAGGTTCACCGTGCTGCTGTTCATCGGCACCGTGGCCATCGAGATGCTCAGCGTCACGCGCAGCTTGCTGGTCGGCACGGCGTTGCTGTTCTGCTTTGCCACGTGGCTGAGCGCGGCGTCGCTGCGCCATCTGCTCAAGGCCGTGCTGCGCGCGGTCGTCATCACGACGGTGCTGGTAGGCGGCACCGCGTTGATTGGCTCGGAGCTGTTTCCGAGCGTCGCCGCGCACTGGACCCAGCGGATTGCGGCGGGCAAGGCAACCGCTTCCGGCATCGACCCGACCACCGCCACCCGGCTCGCCGAGCTCAAGGACCAGTATGACCAGGTCACCTCGAACACGACGTCGCTCATGGTCGGCAAAGGCTACGGGCATTTCTATCGTTACTCGCCCGCTTACCTGAAGGCACTCTCCGGGCAGATGAGCGAGAAAGAGTTCTATGCCATCAACGAGTGGACGGCGGGACACAACTTCTGGGTCTACCAGTTGTTCGCGGGCGGCTTGCTGTTCGGCATCGCGTTTCCCGCCATCGTGCTGTTCTCGCTCTATCGCGGCAGCGTGGCCTATCGCCACTGGCGGCGCGTGGCGCCGAACGCGCCCAACCTGGCCGTGATGGGCCGCGCCTTGCTGGTGCTGGCGGCGCTGCCGGCCACGTCGATCGGCGGCAATCCGCTGGGCCCGCGCTTTTCCGGCGTGGTGTACGGCGTGGCGCTGGGCCTGCTGGTGGCCACGCATGCGCAGCTGGCCCGCTCGACGGCCGCGAAGCTCGCCGCGCAGGGCGCGGCGGCGGCCGAACGCGCGCGCCAGGCGCGACAGGCAAAAGAGGGCTGGCCCAGGCGAGCCCCGCTGGCGGGGGCGCCCGCGCTCAGGCCCGGGCCCCATGCGCCGATGCCGACAACGATAGCCCGCGCGCCGGCTGCCAACGCGGTGGGCGATGACCAGCCAGAGCGCGCGCCCAAGCGCCTGCGATTTGCCCCGCAAGGAGTCGACCGATGAACATCCTTCACCTGCTTTCATCGATCGATCCCAGGCTGGGCGGACCGGTGGAATGCGTGCGCCAGGGCAGCGCCCAGCTTGTCGCGCAGGGCCATCGCGTGGAGGTGCTGTCGCTCGATCCGCCGGATGCGCCCTACCTGGCCGACTTCCCCTTGCCTTTGCACGTGCTGGGGCCCGCGCGCGGCTACTACCACTACTCGCCCAGGCTGGTGCCCTGGCTGCGCGAGCATGCGCAGGAGTTCGACGCGGTCATCATCAACGGCCTGTGGCAATACCACGGCTTTGGCGCATGGCGCGCGCTGCGCAAGCTGCAGGTGCCGTACTACGTCTACCCGCACGGCATGCTCGATCCCTGGTTCAAGCGCGCCTACCCGCGCAAGCACCTGAAGAAGTGGCTCTACTGGCCGTGGGCCGAGTACCGCGTACTGCGCGATGCGCGAGCTGTGTTGTTTACCGCCGAGGAAGAGCGACGCCTGGCCAGCCAGTCCTTCTGGCTGTACCGCGCCAGGGAATCAGTCGTGAGCCTGGGCACGCAGTCGCCGCCCCCGGAGCACGACGCCGGCGGCGTGGCGTTGCGCGAGCGCTTCCTGGCGGCTTACCCCGAGCTGCGCGGCAAGCGCATCGTCCTGTTTCTTGGCCGCGTGCACGAGAAGAAAGGCTGCGACCTGCTGATCGACGCCTTTGCCCGCGTGGCGGCGCTGGACCCGCAGGCGCAGCTCGTGATCGCGGGCCCCGATAGCGCGGGATGGGTGCCGCGACTGCAGTCGCAGGCCGCGGCGCGTGGCATTGGCGCACGCGTGAGCTGGCCCGGCATGTTGCACGCAGAGATGAAGTGGGGCGCGTTCTACGCCAGCGATGTGTTCGCGCTGCCATCGCACCAGGAGAACTTCGGCATCGCGGTGGCCGAGGCGCTGGGTTGCGCCGTGCCCGCGCTGATCTCCGACAAGGTCAACATCTGGCGCGAGATCGAGCGTGACGGCGCGGGCCTGGCCGCGCCCGACACGGTTGAGGGATGCGAGGCGCTGCTGCGGCGCTGGCTCTCGATGGACGACGCCCGGCGCGCGCAGATGCGCGCCAGCGCCAAGGCAACGTTCAACCGGCGCTTCACCGTGGAGAGCATGGCTCGCGACCTGCTGCGCGTGCTGCAGTCGGGCGAGCCGGCGCAGGCCGTGATGGAGCCCGAGTGGCTGGGCCGCGATGCCTGATGCGCGATGCGCGAGGCGTCCGGCAACGCACGCGCTTGGCCGCGGTTAGCGCAATGTTGGCGCACGCGAGCGAGGGCGCCGTACGAAGATGGAAGCGCGAAGGGTAGCGGAAATCCGTCTTGAAACCGGCCAGCAGGGGGAGCAGCAGATGTTTATCGACACCAGAAAGCTCGAAGAGGACACCGTCGTGCATACCACCGTCTGCATCATTGGTGCCGGGGTGGCTGGCATCACGCTGGCGCTGGAGATGCAGCGGCTTGGCATCGATGCCTGCTTGCTGGAGAGTGGCGGCTACAAGGCCGACGACGACACGCGTGACCTCTATCGCGGCGAGAACATCGGGCTGCCCTATACCTTCGCCGACGGCAGCCGCAGCCGCTTTCTCGGCGGCAGCAGCAATTGCTGGGGCGGCTGGTGCCGCCCGCTGGACCCGTGGGACCTGGAAAAGCGCAGCTGGGTGGCGCACAGCGGCTGGCCGTTCGGGCTCGATGAGCTCACCCCATACTACGAACGCACCCATGCGCTGCTCAAGCTCGGGCCCAACAACTTCGATCCCGCTTACTGGGAGGCTGCCATCCGCCGTCCCGACGTGCGGCGCCTGCCGCTGATCGGCGAGCATATCCGCGACACGATCTCGCAGTTCAGCCCGCCGGCCCGCTTTGGCAAGCTGTACCGCGAGCCGCTGGAACAGTCGCATCGCGTCAAGGTGTATCTCTACGCCAACGTGGTCGACATCGGCACCAATGCTGACGCCACGTCGGTGACGGCGGTCTCGGTCGCCACGCTCAGCGGGCGGCACATCAAGGTGGCGGCGCGCTTGTTCGTGCTGGCCACGGGCGGCATCGAAAACGCGCGCCTGCTGCTGGCATCGAACAAGGTGCAGCCTGCCGGCCTGGGCAATGGCGCGGACCTGGTGGGTCGCTATTTCATGGACCATCCGCGGCTGATGTCAGGCAGTGTCCGCTTCAACAAGGGATGGGCGCGCAACAAGCTCTACGACATCAAGTACCACTACCAGAACGCGGCGGTGAGTGCCAACGGCACCTATGTCTCCTCGCAGCTCGCGCTCAAGCCCGCCGTGCTGGAGCGCGAACGCCTGCTCAATGCGCGGGTGTGGTTCTTCTCGATGTTCTACGGCGAAGGCAGCAAAGGCGCGCAGGCGCTGTTCCGCACCAAGCAGGCACTGTTGAAGAAGGACCAGCCAGGCCATAGCCTCACCCGGGACCTGCTGACCATGGCCGCGCATCCGGTCGACACCGTGGGCTTCGGGCTGACGCGGCTGATGCAGCCGCGCTCGCTGATCACCGACGTCAAGATGCAGGCTATCGTGGAGGCCGATCCCGATCCGGACAGCCGGGTGACGCTGTCCGAACACCGCGACCGGCTCGGCGTGCCGCGCGTGCGCGTGCACTGGCGCGTGGGCAGCCTGGTGCAGCGTACCTTCGACCGCACCTTTGCGCTGCTGGCGCAGGAGCTGCAAAGCAGCGGTGTGGCGCAAGTCGCACTGGATCCACCCGTGGAGGGCCAGCCCTGGCCGGCCGAGCTCGAAGGTACCTGGCACCACATGGGCACCACACGCATGCATGATTCGCCAACAATGGGAGTGGTGGACCGCAATAGTCGCGTCCACGGCATCTCGAATCTCTACGTGGCCGGCAGTTCGGTGTTCCCGACCGTTGGCGCGAATTTCCCCACCATCACCATTGCTGCGCTGGCATTGCGCCTGGGCGGGCACATCGCACGGGAGCTCGGCATGCCGTGCGCGACTTACGCGAGCGACGGCACGCCGCAGCGCAAGGCGCCTGCACGCGAGCCGGAGCAAGCGATGACGCTGGCGGGCGCGGCGCAGGGCTTGATGCCCTTGCGGGAGGAGTGACTTCGGGGCGGCTACGCCTTGGCGCCGGCGTGCCTGCGCCACTGTGGCCCAGCGTACATAAAGACCAGGTATTGGCGCGAATCTTGCGGCTGTCCGGGGGCGGAACCCCGGATGGATCGTTGCAGGCACAGCGCCCTCAAACGACTTGAAGTTGGTTCACGACAAGGAGGCGCTGCCATGGCAACCAGGATCTTCCCCGCTCTTGCATTCGTCGGCGTGCTTGGCGGATGCGCGTGGGCGCCGGGCCCTGCGCTGGACTCGAGTCGCCTGCATGACGACATCGGCGCCAAGACTGGCACGCAAACCTACCCGGTGCAGCTGATCGACGCGGCGGTGATTTCCCGCCAGATCGACGCGGTCGCCACGGCCAACAGCCAGGTGACGCCCGCCACGGGCGCGGACCTTGCCCAGAGCATCGCGAAGTACGAGTACCGCATCGGCCCACAGGACCTGCTGGGCGTCACGGTGCTGTACAACCCGCAGCTAAGCTCCAGCGCGGCGAACATGCCGCCCGCGCCGATCGCGCCCGGCGCCGACGGCGCGCAGCAGCAGGCGCCGCTGGAGCAGAACGGGTTTCGCGTCGGCGCCAACGGCGAGGTCTACTATCCGCCCGTGGGCATGCTGCGGGTTGGCGGAAAGACCGTCGAGCAGGTGCGCAGCATGATCTCCACGGCGCTGTCCAAGGAGATCCGGGACCCACGGGTCGACGTGCGCGTGGTGTCGTACCGCAACAGCCGGATCGACGTCACGGGGTTGGTGAAGAACCCCGGATCGCTGCAGGTCACCGATGTGCCGCTCTCGATGATCAACGCCATTGCGCGCACGGGCGGCACCTTGCCCGACGCTGACGTGCAGAAGGTCAGGCTGACGCGCGGCGACAAGGTCTACGAACTGGATCTCGACACGCTGACCGAGCGGCGCAATGGCGTTGGCGATTTCCTCTTGCAGGGCGGCGACATCATCAATGTGCCCGACCGGCTCTCCAGCCGGATCTTCGTGATGGGCGAAGTGGTCAAGCCGACCTCGCTGCTGATGAACAAGGGCCGCCTCACGCTGGCCGACGCGCTCGCCGGCGTCAACAGCATCGACATCCGCGCTGCCGACCCGCGCCAGGTCTTCGTGATCCGCGGCGCGCGCGAGAACCCGACCCAGCCGGCCGTGTACCGGCTTGACATGACACAGGTGGATGCTTTGCTGCTGTCGACGCAGTTCCGCATGGAGCCGCTCGACGTGGTGTATGTGGGCACGTCGGATGCCGTGCGCTTTAACCGGGTGCTCGAGCAGATCACGCCGACCATCCAGACCCTGTTCTTCACCAAGCAACTGGGCAAATAAACCAGGGCTGGCGGGGCAGGCAAGTGAGCAGTTGGGGTCTTGCAGGGGAAACACGTGATGCACAGCCAGCGATTAGCGCCGGACCTCAATCACCTCCTGCGCGGCTTGCCGCGCGATGACTGGGAGGCCATCTCCAACCACCTCGAACTGGTGCGCCTGCGCCCCGGGCAACTGCTGACCGATTGCGGGCAGCATACCAATCATGTGTATTTCCCGACCACGGCGGTCGTCTCCATGCTGTCCTTCCTGGAGGACGCCACCACCGTCGAGATTGCCACGGCAGGCAACGAGGGCATGGTCGGCATCCCGGTGGTGACGGGGGGCAATGCCATGCCCTACCGGCTGGAGGTGCACACGCCCGGGTTCGGCTACCGGCTCGCGGCGAACAAGCTGCGGCAAGAACTGCTGCGCTCGCCGGCAATCCTGCGGCTGACGCTGCTGTACGTGCAGGCGTTGCTCACGCAGATCGCGCAGACCGCGGTGTGCAACCGCTATCACTCGCTAAACCAGCAGGTTTGCCGCTGGCTGCTGCTCGCCGTCGACCGGCTTTGCTCGAACGAGATCGCCATCACCCAGCAGGTCATCGCCACCAAGCTGGGCGTGCGCCGCGAGGGCGTGACCGAGGCCGCCAGGAAACTGGCAGATCTCGGGTTGATCCACTACAGCCGCGGCCACATCACGGTGATCGACCGGGTCCGGCTGGAGCTGCATGCCTGCGAGTGCTACGGCCTCGTCAGGCGCGAATACGGGCGCTTGTTGTACACCGGCGATAACGGGCCGGCCTTGCCGGAACGGGTGGGACACGCCCGCGCGCTGGCTGTGTGCGCGCATCACGCGCACTGAGCGCATGAAGGGCATGGAGTGCATGGAGTGCATGCGGGGGAACTGAGCGTGATTACCTTTACCGAAGTGGGCTTGTCGCCGGCATCCCGGCAGCCGGGTTCCCGCGTGCGCTGGGACACGGCCCGGGCACTGCTTGACCATGCCGGCTGGATCCTCGCCGCCACGCTGTTCGGCGCGCTGTGCGGCGCGCTGTACGCGTGGTCGCTGCCTGCCATGTACCAGGCCGACGTATTGGTGCGCCCGGAGTCTGCCAGGCGGCTTGCGCCGGCCAACGCGGGGCAGCCTGCCGACGCACTGCGGCCGGACGCGATGACCAGCCGCGCGGTGCTGGCGCCGGTGGTGCGGGAAACCCGGCTCGATATTGTCGCGGCCCCGCGCACGGTGCCCGTGGCCGGCACGCTATGGGCGCGGTTCGCCGGTGGTGCACGGGCCGGTGCGCTCTCCACGCCGCTTTCTACGCCGCTAGCTGCACCGCTGGAGAGCCTGTCCGCCTACGCCTGGGGTGGTGAGCGGATCGACCTGATCGCCCTCAACGTGCCCGACGCGCTGCTCAACCAGCCATTGACGCTGGTGGCGCTGGGCGACCAGCGCTTTCGCCTGCTGGGCGAGGACGGTGCGGTGCTGCTGACGGGCAAGGTCGGCGACATCGCGCGGGGCAATGGCGTTTCGCTCAAGCTGGCGCAGCTCACCGCGCGCGCGGGGACCGAGTTCGTGGTGATGCGCCGCGATGCCGTCACGGCTGTCGAGCTGCTGGCGCGCGGACTCAGGCTGGAGGCGCAGCGTGGCACGGCCACGGCAACCGGGCCGAATGGCGCGGAGGCGGGCGGCGCGGCTGGCGCGGCCGCGGGTGCAGCCGCCGACGCGGTGCGCATCGTCTGGCGCGACGCCGACCGGGAGCATGCCGCGGCCGTGGTCAATGCCGTGGCGCGCTCGATTGTCGATACGCAGGTTGGCCATCGGCGCGAGCAGGACAACCAGCAGCTGGATTTCGTCTCCAGCGAGCTGCCGCGCGTGAAGGCCGAGCTGGAGGCCGCCGAGGCGGCCCTGGCCCGGTACCGCGCGCGCGCCGGGTCATTGCAGCCTTCCCAGGAATCCCAGTCCTATCTCAGCGGCAGCATCGAGTACCAGCGGCAGATCTCCGGGCTGCGGCTCGAGCGCGCGCGCCTGCTGCGCAACTACATGCCGCAGAGCCAGGAAGTGCGCGCGATCGACGAGCAGATCGAGCAACTGCGCGGCGACAGGCGCAGCATGGATAGCCGGCGCCAAGGGCTGTCCGAGGCGGAGCGGGAGTCGGGGGCGCTCAGCCGCGACGTGAAGGTGGCCGAGGACATGTACATGTCCTTGCGCCGGCAGGCACAGCTGCTGTCGCTGGCGCAGTCCGACCAGAGCAGCGATGTGCGGCTCGTGGACCTTGCGGTGGCGCCTGCGCTGCCGGTCGGACCGAATCGGGCGCTGGCGACGGGCCTGGCGGCGCTGCTGGGCCTGTTGGCCGGCTCCGGGCTGGCAGTACTCAAGAGCCGCGCGTCCCGGGGCATGCAGAGTGCGGCCGCGATCGAAGGGAGCCTGGCGCTGCCGATGGTGGGCGAGGTCGTGTTCAGCCCCGAGCAGCTTGAGCTGGAGCGCAAGAGCCTGGCGCAGCCGCGGCCCTTGCGCGCACCGGTCTTGTCCGTGTGCGAGCCGGGCCAGGCGGTACGGCTCGCACGCGGCACGGACGACGCGGCGCGGGCGAGCCTGCGCCACTGCGTGTCCACCGCTTCGGTGCACCCCGGCGCGGCGTGTGAAGACACGGTGCTGCACGACCGGTACCTGCTCGCGCGGCAGTATCCGCATGCCCCGGCCGTTGAGGGGCTGCGCACCTTGCGCGCGTCGCTGCACTTCGCCATGGACGGCGCTGCCAACCACATCGTGGCCATCACCAGCGCCTGCGTAGGCGCGGGCAAGACCTTTGGCGCGGTCAACCTGGCCGTGCTGGCGGCGCAGGCCGGCATGCGCGTGCTGGTGGTCGACGCCGACCTGCGCCGTGCCCGCGTGGCCGGGCAGTTCGGCCTGGAGGGCACGCTGGGGCTGGCCGACCTGCTGGGCGGGGCCCTCACGCTGCATGATGCGATCCAGCCCACCGCTGTCGGCGGGCTGTGGCTGCTCTCGGCCGGCACGCGGCCGGCGAATCCATCCGAGCTGCTGATGCTGCCCGCCCTGCGCGAGGTGCTGCTCACCTGCGCCGCGGGCTTTGACCTGGTCCTCGTGGATACGCCCCCCATCCTCGCGGTGGCCGACGCCGCGCTGGTCAGCCGCGTTGCCGGCGCCACGCTGCTGTTCGTGCGTGCCGGCAACACTCCGCAGGAGAAGGTGGCGGAGGCGCTCAAGTACCTGGACCGGGCCCACGCCAACGTGATCGGCGGCGTGCTCAATGGCGTGCAGGTGCGCCGGAGCAACCGGGAGCGCTGCGCCGAGACCAGCGACTACCTGCGCGCGAGCGCGCCGGAGGATGGCACGGTGCCGGCCTGGCGCATCGGCTGACCCGCCTTCTTCGCCTTTTGCCTGCGTAGCGGCCATGGGCGCCGCCGCGTGCCTGCCATCTTCTCCACCCTTTATCGACCAGAACGGCCTTATGAGAAGCACGAACGGCAGGCACCTGCCCGCGCTGTCCCACCTGGTGGCGCTGGAAGCTACCGTCAGGCTAGCCAGTGTGACCGGCGCGGCCGACGAGCTATGCCTGACGCAGAGCGCGGTCAGCAAGCAGCTGACCGAGCTCGAAGCGTACCTCGGCGTGCCCATGCTGACCCGCCGCAAGGGCGCGGTCTCGCCCACCCAGGCGGGCGAGCAATACCTGCGCACGGTCCGCAAGGTGATTGCCGAACTGGAGGAAGCCACGCTGGAGGTGCTGACAAGCAGGGGCAGCGGTGGCCGGCTCGATCTGCGCGTGCCGGTTTCGCTAGGCAATATCTGGTTGCTGCCGAGGCTGGCGGGGTTTGCCAAGGCCTATCCCCGGATCCAGGTCAACGTCACCGCCAAGGCGGGCACGGTGGATCTGCGTGCGTCCGGCCTGGACGGCGCGATCCAGGTTTGCACGAGCCCGCCCGACGGGCATGTCGGGGTCAAGGTGATGCCACTGGCCTTGTTTCCGGTGTGCGTGCCCGAACTGCTGGCGCAGGCGCAGTCCGCCCAGGCTGCGCTGGAGCACCTGCCGCTGCTGCACCAGGCGGAGGCGCTGGAGGCGTGGGCGGGCTACTTCGATGTGATCGGCATGGCGGCGCGCAGGGCCCTGCGCGGGCCGCGCTATGCCTCGCTGGCCATGGGGTTGCAGGCGGCGCTCAGCGGCATGGGGATCGCCCTGCTGCCCGACTACGTGGTGAGGGAGGACCTGAAGGCGGGGCGGCTGGTGCGGTTGCTGGACGCCACTTATGTCTCGCCCAAGTCCTATTACTTTGTTTGCCTCGAGGACAAGTGGCATAGCCCGTTGGTCGGCGTCTTCCTTGCCTGGCTGCTGGCGGAGGTGGCTGCGGATGCGCCCCCCTGCCTGCCACCGGAGACGCCGCCCGAGATGCCGCCCCGGGCGCCAGCCGGGAATGAATAGCCCGCCCGTCTCGCCTTACCAGAAGCAGATCTCTATTGCGCCGGGCGCTTGTTGCGCCGCCGTGGCGCCAGCTTGCGGGGCTGGCCGAGCAGGCCGATGGAGACGGCGTAGCTGTAGAGATCCAGGTCGCCGCGCAGCCCGAGCTTGCGCATGGCGGACACCTTCTGGGTGCTGATGGTCTTGACGCTGCGCCCGAGACTCAACCCGATCTGGCTCACGGACATGCCCGACAGGTAGAGCCGGATCACGTCGGTCTCGCGCGGGCTGAGCGCGCTGAACCGGGAGCGCACGTTCACGTCCTGTCCGGTGCTGTCCAGCAGTTGCACGATCGTCGGCGACAGGTAGCGCACGCCGTCGAGCACCTGCGACAGGCCGATCGCGATATGCGAGGCATCGTCCAGCTTGCTGACCACCGACAAGCGCTCGAACCGGACCAGCCTGCCGATGTGCGTGGGGTTTTCCAGCATGGTGACCACCAGGATCGACAGCGCGGGATAGCGCTGCCGCACAAACTCGATCATGTGCAGGCCGTCTCCATGCACGCCGCCTGGCATCACATAGTCCGTCAGCAGGATGTCGCACGGTTGCCGGCTGAGCGCGGCGAGGATTTCGGTCGAGTTCCGCGCGATGCCGGCAATCTCTATGCCCTCGAACTGCGCCAGCAAGCCTCTCAAGCCCAGCAGCATGACGGGATGGTCGTCGGCGATGACGATGTGGGATTTGGCGGCCGAGAGGTTAGCCGGCATGGGCATGGGTCCACGACGACGAATGGCGCCAGCGCATGCCCGGCAACTGGCGCGGACAAAGAGGGGTGAGGTCGCTCATGGCAGAGTTCCTTGCGCTCCTGGAATCGCGGCGCGGCGCGCCGAAGAAGGTACTGAATTTGTGACTGCTGACTGTATCGCCGGGAACGCCAAGCTGGTTTGAGAAATTTCCTCAATTCGCCGCAATTGCGGGCGCGAGCCGGGAACCGCGCGGAAATTGGGTCCGGAGCAGAATCTTCGGCAGTTTGATTCCGCGCCGTCGTTGCCTGGGGAGGCATTGCCTGCGGCACCGCGGCACCGCGGCCCGGATGCTGGTGGAATCGCCAGGCAGCCCGAGGCGCTTCACTGGCGCTCCACTCCCCGGGTCTTCTTCCGATCGCCAAGGAAGATTCCCAACGGAAGGCGGAGCGAAGTCGCCATCCGGTGGGCGGTTCTATGCTTAAAAGTGACTTTTGATTACTTTTTTAGGTGTTCCGACATGCCGAAACGACGCGCCCGTGCACTCGGCAGGACTGAATTTCCCCCTCCTTTGGGAAATTTCCGACGGCTGATTCGGACGTTTCACGCCAGTTCGGGGGCCACTTCACCACATAATCCGCGCTTCACCTGCTGATTGCCGGCTGTCGCCCGACGCAGGTGAGTTCGTTATTTCGGCAGTTTTGGGGGGAGCGCAAGTGGCAACTATCCTGATCGTCGACGATCACCCTGCACTGCGCCTGGTGATCAAGGCCCAGCTGTCGCAAGTGCTTGGGGTCGGCAATATTCTGGAAGCCGACAACGGCCAGACCGCGATTGAAGCCGCGCGGCAGTTCGAGCCCGATCTTGCCGTGCTGGACCTGGATATTCCCCGTATCAGCGGGCTGGACGTGATCCCCCGCCTGAAACGGATTTATCCGCCGATCCGGATCCTGGTGATTTCGGGTCAGGAACAGGCCATCTTCGCGCCGCGGGTGCGGCGGGCGGGCGCCCAGGGTTTCGTCAGCAAGATGCAGGACATGAAGGAAATCGTGCGCTGCATCGAGTGGGTGATGGCCGGCTACACGGTGTTTCCCGAAATGCGCTATGAGCGCGAGTTGCCGCTGTTCAACCAGCTTGCGGATGAAGAGCGGCTCGCGTTGCTCTCGGACAAGGAGATCGTCATCCTGCAGATGCTGGTCAGGGGTTTGTCCAACAAGGCGATCGGAGAGCTTTTATTCATCAGCAATAAAACGGTGAGCAGCCACAAGACCCGCATCATGGGCAAGCTGCAGGCTACCTCGCTGGTGGACCTGGTCGACTTGGCGCGGCGCTGCCGCCTGACGCCTGCGCAATGACGCCAGCCATTGGCCGCGCGTCGGCATTGGGTCAACAATATGCAAATGTTCACAGAGGCAAAGACATGATCCGTGCGCTATTGCTCAGCACTACCGGGAGTGGCGTGCAAGCGTTGCAATTCAGCGGGCTGGCGGACGTGCTCGCGGGCCTAGGCTTTTCCGTCGAGCACGTGGGCCTGGCCAGCCCGGATCCGGGGCGCGTCCAGCGCGAGCCGCCCAGGCTGGCACTGGTCTGGCTGGCCCATGACCATGCCGGCGAGCTCGCGCGCGGCGACTTCGGCCTGTCCCCGGACAGTCTGTTGTTTTCCGTGGTGCAGGCCGGCGCGCACGCGAGCGTGGTTGATGCAGCCCATGGCGCCGCCTTCGATGCCACGCTGAGCGCGCCGGTCAACGTCAGCGCGCTGGCGCACGCGCTGGCCGAGCACGGGTTTGTCGCGGTGTCGCCCGGCGAATGCGCGGCCGTCGGCACGCTGCTCGATACGCTCGCGGGCGGTGACGCGGATATCGTCCGGGAGCTGGTGGACAGCCTGGTCGAGACCAACCGCACTGACCTCGAGATGATGCGCACGGCGCTGGCGGATGGCGCCTGGCAGCGGTTTAGCAGCGGGGCTCACCGCATCAAGGGCTCGGCCAGGATCCTGGAGTGCGGGGCCCTGGTCACGCTCTGCGGCCGGCTCGAATCCGTTGCCCAGTTCGGCGACCTTGCCACCGCGCAAGCCTTGCTGCCGATTCTTGCCCCAACGCTGGCGCACCTTGATGCGTCGCTGGCGGCGCTGCGCCCGCCTCCCGCGAGCGGCCCGACCGCTATCTTTACCCTAACCGCGATCCCAACCGCTGCCGCGCCCCATGACGGGGGGGACGGCTAGCCCGGTTGCGCATTGCCCTTGGCCGGTCGGGGGCCGCTGCGCAGGTGCCCTCGCAATGCGCGTTCCAGCGTGGCGAGTCCCACCGGCTTGACTATCACTTCGCTCATTCCCGCGGCCAGCGCATGCAGGTGATCCTCGCTCTGCGCGCTCGCCGTGCAGCCGATGATGGGGATGCGGCCCAGCGCATCCTTGCGTGCGCGTATCGCCCGGGCCAGGCCGAAGCCATCCATCACCGGCATCATGCAGTCGCAGATGATCAGGTCCGCAGGGCGCCGCTGCAGGTCCTGCAAGGCAACGGCGCCGTTCTCCGCCGTCTCCACGGTAATGCCAAGCCGCTCCAGCTGGCGCGCCATCAACAACCGGTTGGGCGCGTGGTCGTCCACGATGAGCACACGGGTGCCTGGCGCAAACAGCGCGATGTCCGCGATGCCCGTGATGCCCGCGTTGCCGGCAGGCGGCGCGACTGCCGGGGGCTGCGCAGCCGAAACCTCCAGGCTGAGGCGCACCAGCACCTGCGTGCCGCGTCCCGGCTCGCTCTCCAGGGTGATCTCGCCCCCCATCTTGCGTACCAGGTTTTGCGCGATGGACAGGCCGAGCCCGGTGCCGCGGGTGTTCGCGCGCCCGGTTGACTCCACCTGGGAAAAAGGCCGGAACAGCTTGCCGATTGCCTCCGCGGGAATGCCGATGCCGGTGTCCTTGATGCTCAGGCACAGCGCTTGCGAGCCTCCCCGCGCGGCGGAGCCGTCGAGCCGGATTTCCACGCTGCCGCGCTCGGTGAAGCGGATGGCATTGGAGAGAAAGTTGCTGATGACCTGCTTCATGCGAAGGATATCCACGCGATGCGCCGGCGCCACGGCATCGCTCACGCTGACGTTCAAGGCCACGCCCTTGCGCGAGGCGACGGGACCGAACATCTGGGTGACTTCATGCAGGCCCTGGCGCAGGCTGGCGGCACGGGGTTGCAGCGTGAATTTGCCGGCCTCCATCTTGGAGAGGTCCAGGATATCGTCGAGCAGCGCCAGCAGCGATGTGGCCGCGCCATGCGCCGTGTCGAGTTGCTCGCGATCCTCGTGGCGGGCGTGCCGGCGCGTCAGCACCAGTTCCAGCATCCCGAGGATGGCGTTCATCGGCGTGCGTATCTCATGGCTGATCGATGCCAGGAATGTCGACTTGGCGCGGTTGGCCGCCTCGGCGCGGTTCTTGGCGCCAGCCAGTTCGGCCAGCATCTGCTGGCGCTCCGTCACATCGATCCAGCCCCCGACGATGCCCGCCGTGCTGCCATTGGCGCGGCGCAGCGGCACCACCCAGCTGATCACGCTGCACGGCGCGTTGCCGATGGTCAGTTGGCGATCGGCGGCAAACGGCAGGCCGGTGCGCAGCACGCGCTGATAAACGGCCATCAGTTCCTGGTGGCTGATATCGGGGTTGAAGGCGGCGTGCACGAAGGCCGGCCCGGTCCCGGCCAGCGCCCGCCGCGTCGTGCCCAGCGCCGCTTCGTAGGCGGTATTGCAGGTGATCATGCGGAACTGGTTGTCGCGCAGGTAGATAGGCTGGGGAATGCCGTCGAGCACTGCCGTCTGGAACGCGACCTGGTCCTGCAAGGCGCGTTCGGCCGCGGTGCGCTGGGTCACCTGCCGGCGCAGCGAGGTCACCCAAGCCAGAACCAGCAGGCTGGCCAGCAGCAGGGCGGCCGCGCCAGCCATCAGCCATGGCATGAACTGGCGCCAGGTGAAGCCCGGCGGCCTGGGTTCCGTCCAGTGCGCGCGCATGGCGCCAAGCTCGTCGCGAGAGATGCTGAGGATGGCCTTGTTGATGATGCCCAGCAACTCCGGGTGCCGGTTGCTGACACCCACGCCGACTTCCAGCGGCACGCCGCCCGCGGCCGCGGCGACCTTGAGCCGGCCGGCATAGGTTTGCTTGAGCATGTGGTCGGCCATGAAGGCGCTGGAGATGGTGGCATCCGCGCGTCCCGTGGCGACCATGCGAAATGCCTCATCGTACGAGTTGGTCTCGCGCTGGCTCACCGCGTAGCTGGCCCGCACGAGATCGTAGATCCCGTTGAGCGGCGGCCCCGCGATGACTTTGCCGGCAAGGTCGGGCAGGCTCCTGATGCTGTCGTTGCCGGCGCGCGTGACAACGACCCAGTTGCCGGAAAAATAGGGCGCGCTGACCGAGAGCGGGGCGTTGCCGGTGGCGGCATGGTTCAGCGGCAGGGTGGGCACCATGTCCAGCGTGCCGTTCTTGAGCGCGGTGGTCACGTCCGTGGCGCTGGCCGGCCAGTATGGGACGAAACGCAGCCCGGTGCGCTGCGCGATCCGTTGCAGCACCTGCTCGGTGAGCCCGCCCAGGCCTTGCCCGGCGTCGACGAACTGGAAGGGAATCAGGTCGCGGGCCGCCAGGTAGCGCACCTCCGGATGCAGGGCTGCCCACGCGCGCTCTGCCGTGGAGAGATTGAGCTTGTCGGTGATATCGAATTCGAGCGAGCTGGGCGTCCAGAAGGCGTCGATCTCGTGCTTGCGCGCCGCGGGCAGCTGCGCCAGCACCTGGTCGATGATCCGGCCCAGCGCGGGGTCGTTCACCGCGAACGCGATGCCCTCGTGTGCCAGCGGCGCGAAGTCGCGCGCCGTCAGTTCGTCGTAGCGGTATTGCTCGACGAGGTAGCCGGCTGCGGTGGCGTTGGTGACCATGACGAAGTCCGCGTCCCGGGAGAGCCGGTCGAGCGCGCCGAGCAGGTTCTCGAACGGCAGCAGCCGCGCGCCGGGGTAGGCTCGCTGCAGCAAGGCCGGCGAGACTTCGCCCGCGAGGTATCCGATGGTGCGGTTGGCGTGGCTGCGCGCGCCGTCTCGCCGGGACACGACCTCGATCAGGCGATGATCGTGGTACGGCGCGGTTCGCGCGCCGGTGCCCGGGCTGTCCAGCGAGGTGGTGATCAGGTCGATGGCGCCGCTGGCCAGATGGCTGCGCGCCAGTTCGTGCGAGGGGTAGCGCTGGATCTGCGCCGGCACGCCAAGCCGGGCCACCACCACGGCAAGGTAGTCGGCGGAAATCCCGCGGTAGTCCCCACTCAGGCTGACCAGGTCGAACGGCGGCAGGTAGTTGCCAACCACGCCCACCCGCAAGGCCTTGTGCGCGCGGCGCCATGCATGCAACGCTGCATCGTCGCCCCGGGCCGATGCGGCACGGTCGACGATATCGCTTGTGCCGGCGGGGTCCAGGCGCACCTGGGCGTTCAGGCGCAACGTGCGCAGGGGCTCGGCAGGCAGGGCGGCCAGCGCCGGCGCGCCCTGGCAAAGCGCCAGCAGCAGCACCAACAGTTGTCGGCGCCACCAGTTGGCCGGCACGCGCCGGCTCGCGGTGGGCGAGCCGTGCGCCGGATGCGGGGAACTGCAGATGCACATAAGGGATTCTCGTGGAGGCAGGCGTGCCGCGTTGTGCCGGATCTGCGCACGCATGGGGCTGCAGCTTCAGGCGACGCCGAGCGCCGGTAAGGAAGTGCACGCCTTGGCCCAAATGTACGGGCCGCGCCTGCGCACAGATTTGAGAAATGTCTGAAAAGACCTGCAGAACTTTCCGAGGCTAGCGCGCTGAAGATGCGATGCGGGCAGGTCGCATTCAGTGGCGCCGCCACACGAAAGTGCTTTTTGAGGCGCTAAAGCCGGTTTAGGAGGCTTCTTAATTCGGGATAGGGCCGGGCTATCCACTGACCATAGCAAAAAACAATCATCGTCTTTGTAACGATGAATTGTACAAATCACATGGGTGCGAACAGAATCGGGTCTTCGCTGCAACACGCGGCCATCCACCCCCAAGTCATCCAGGAGCTAACCCATGCTGCAATCCCGTGAAGGTCAACGCGTTCCCAATGTCACGTTCCGTGTTCGCGAGAACAACGAATGGAAGACCGTGACCACGGCCGACTTGTTCGAAGGCAAGACCATCGCGCTGTTCTCGCTGCCGGGCGCCTTCACCCCAACCTGTTCGTCCACCCATCTGCCGCGCTACAACGAGCTGGCGCCGGTGTTCGCCAAGCACGGCGTGGACGCGATCCTGTGCGTCTCGGTCAACGACACGTTTGTGATGAACGAGTGGGCGAAGGACCAGGAGTCGGAAAACATCGTGATGATTCCCGATGGCAACGGCGAATTCACCGAAGGCATGGGCATGCTGGTCGACAAGGCTGACCTGGGCTTCGGCAAGCGCAGCTGGCGTTATTCGATGCTGGTCAAGGACGGCGTGGTCGACAAGATGTTCATCGAGCCGGAAGAGCCGGGCGACCCGTTCAAGGTGTCGGACGCCGACACCATGCTCAACTACATCGCCCCCAACGCCAAGAGGCCCGACCAGGTCGTGGTGTTCTCCAAGGTGGGCTGCTCGTTCTGCGCCAAGGCCAAGCAGATGCTGTCGGACCACGGCTTCGAGTACATCGACGTGCCGCTGGAACACAAGATCCGCGGCAAGGTGCTGGGCGCCTTGTCGGGCGACATGACCGCGCCGCAGATCTTCATCAACGGCAAGCTGATCGGCGGCGCCGACGCGCTTGAGACCTACCTGGTTCGCTAAGCCTTAGCCAGCCACGCAAGACGCTTGATCGCCGCAGGACGCGGCCGCCGGCAAGGCCGGCGGACGTGCCCCAGTCGGCGGACCCGATGGCAGCGCCACCCGGTGCCATCCGGTCCGTTGATTGACACAGCCTTTACCAGGAACGCCGATATGACCACCCCGCAGAACGTGCAGAACGTGCAAAACGCGCAGAACTTGCAGAACGTGAAGACCGTGCAAACCATCCAGACCGATGTCGCCGTGATCGGCGCCGGCACGGCGGGCCTGGCCGCATACCGCGCGGCCCGCGCTGCCGGCAAGCGCGCCGTCATCATCGAAGGCGGCCCCTATGGCACCACCTGCGCCCGCGTGGGCTGCATGCCCTCCAAGCTGCTGATCGCCGCGGCCGAGGCCGCGCATGAGCTGCGCCACACGGCTGCCTTCGGCGTGCATGTGGATGGCGAGATCCGCATCGACGGGCGCGAAGTCATGGCGCGCGTCAAGCGCGAGCGCGACCGCTTTGTCGGCTTCGTGGTGCGCGGCGTGGACGGCATTCCCGCCGAGGACAAGGTGAGCGGCTATGCCCGCTTCATCGACAACACCGTGCTGCAGGTCGGCGAGCACACCACCGTGCGTGCCAGCCGCGTGGTCATCGCCACCGGCTCCAGCCCCGTGATCCCGCCGCCGTTCAAGGTGTTCGGCGATCGGCTGGTGGTCAACGACGACGTCTTCGCCTGGGACGACCTGCCGCGCCGCGTCGCCGTGTTCGGCCCTGGCGTGATCGGGCTGGAGCTTGGCCAGGCACTGTCTCGCCTGGGTGTGCAGGTACGCGTGTTCGGCTTGCGCGGCGGCGTGGGCCCGCTGACCGATCCGGCCATCAAGGCCAGTGCGGTGGCTAGCTACCGCGAGGAGTTCTACCTCGATCCGGACGCCAGGCTTGGCGAGATGCACCGCGATGGCGACGAGGCGGTGATCAGCTTTACCGATCTCTCGGGCAACACCGTGACGGAGCGCTTTGACTACGTGCTCGCCGCCACCGGCCGCCAGCCCAATGTGCGCGGCCTCGGGCTTGAGCACACCGGCCTGGCACTGGATTGGCGCGGCGTGCCGGTATTCGACCCGGCCACCCTGCAATGCGGCACGGCGCCGATCTTCATCGCCGGCGACGCCAACGATGTCCTGCCGCTGCTGCACGAAGCTGCCGACGAAGGCAAGGCAGCCGGCGAGAACGCCGCGGCCTATCCCAAGGTGCGCCCGTTGTCGCGCCGCGCCCCGATCGGCGTGGTCTTCACCGACCCGCAGATCGCCATGGTGGGCCAGCGCCATGCCGATATCGAGCCGGACAGTTTTGTCACCGGCGAGGTGAGCTTCGAGGACCAGGGCCGCAGCCGCGTCATGCTCAAGAACCGTGGGCTGATGCACGTCTATGCCGACAAGGCTAGCGGGCGCTTTCTCGGTGCGGAATGGACCGGCCCGCGCGCCGAGAATATCGCGCACTTGCTGGCCTGGGCTTACCAGCAGGCGCTCACCATCGACCAGATGCTGGCCATGCCGTACTACCACCCGGTGGTGGAAGAAGGCCTGCGCACCGCGCTGCGCGATGCGGGCGCGAAGCTGGCCGGCTGAGCCCGATCATCACGACCGCGCTGAACGTGGTGCTGCTGATCGGCATCCTTGACGACTTCGGCATCGTGACCACCCGCTTCGTTGCGCCGGCCCCCATTGACGACGCTGTGATTCCGTTGTAGGCAGCGCGGATGATGGACTTGCCTGCCTGGCCGGCTTGCAGTTGCCCGTTTTGTGGGCAGTCCGATGGGGTCCGCGTGCTAGAGCCATTTGCGGAGCTTGTTGACAGTGTTATCCACATAAAGTGTGGATAACACTGTCGGGCGGCAGCAGGGAAAATGTGAGGCCCGGCGGGTTTGTCAAGCCCTGGGGGCAGGTTTTTCCTGGCGGCGGTGGGCGCGACGGCGTCCGGTGCGCAGGTTCTGCCGGCTTGTGCTGCCGGCACGGAATCGGCGAAACTCGTCGCCGGGAGTGATCGGCATGACACTGGCTGCCGCCATGCCCATCCCGCGATACCCGGTACCCGATACCCTGTTCCAACCCGTCATCACCCGAGGACAACGCCATGCCATTCCTGATCGAAACCTGGGACAAGCCACAGCACCAGCAAGTGCGGCAAGCGGCCCGAGCGGAGCACCTGGCTTTCCTGGACGCTCAGAAGGCCCTGCTGCTGGCCTGCGGGGCCAAGCTCAACGATGACGGCAGCGATGCCGGCGGCGGCTTCTATATCGTCGACCTCGACACCCGCGACGCGGCGCAGCAATTCATCGGCGCCGACCCGTTCACACGGGCCGGCCTGTTTGCCGAGGTGCGCATCACGCGCTGGCGCAAGGCCTATCTGGGTGGTGAGTGCTACCTGTAGCCAGCGGGCGCGATGAGTCTGTCCCGGGGCGCGCTCAGCCGCCCCGTGTTATCCCCCTGGCATCCCCGGCATCCCCGGCGCATCCGGCTCACGCCGCTCCAGGTTGGCGTAGGCATCCGCCGCGATTACGCCGAACATGATGTGGGCGAACAGGCTTTCCCACCCGCGCGCCTCGTCGAACCAGTTGAAGTACCGGCCCATCACGTAGAAGTTCACCAGGTAGACCAGCACCCCGAACACCGCGCCCGCCAGCGTGGCCATGCCGATGCTGGAATCAAAGCGGAACGACGCGATGAGCGTGGCCAGGATCGTCGCCAGCACGATCGACAGGCCAAAGTGCACGATGCCCGCGGCCAGCACGATGGTCCAGCTGAACGCGTCGGCGGAGGCCAGCGCCTGCCGCCCGAGCATGAGCGCAGCCACCATCTTCACCGTGCCCCACGCCCCCTGGTACAGCACAAAGCGTGCCGTCAGCAGCTCCAGTACGACGTACAGCGTGCCCGCGATCAGCCCCGCAATCGCAGCGGCGCGCCAGTCCGGCGCGCGGCGGGCGAAATGGTGCGGCTGCATATGCAAATGGAGTTCCATGAACGGCTCCTTCTCACCAGCGGCCTGAAAGCCAGGCCCTTGTGATAGTTCTAGCCTATCCGCTGGAAATGCCAAGGCCGCGCGCGTGCGCCAAGCGCCTCGGGCGGCAGCCTGGGTGACCAAGGCACCTGCGCAAGCCCCGGAGTTCAGTCCGGGGTAAGCAGGGAATCTGGGGATTAGTGCGGTGCCTGCTGCTCGATGTACTGCCGCAGCAAACGGCTGGAAACGCCCTTGAGCGACGCGACGAGCGTGGATAGAGCCACCTTCGGCGGGTAGTTCACCAGAAGATGCACGTGGTCATGCTCGCCGTTGAACTCCACCAACTCCGCGTCGAAGTCCCGGCAGACACTTTCGAGAACTCGCCGCATCGCTTCAAGGTGCTCTTTCTTGAACACGTTGCGGCGACATTTCGTAACAAATACCAAGTGCACGTGTAGGGCAAATACACAGTGCCTTCCGTGCCGTAAATCGCTGTCTGTTTTGCGTGGCCGCCCCATTTTTCCTCTTGCGTTAGTTTCGAGTAGCAAAATACACTTCGCGTCATGGGAACCGTAAAGACACTGAAGCTGCGCATCCAGGACAAGCACGCGAAGACGATGCTTGCGATGGCACGCGACGTCAATACCGTCTGGAACTTCTGCAACGAAACCCAGTACCGAAGCCTCAAGCGGTACTGCAACAAGCCGAAAGTCTGGTTGTCAGGTTTCGATCTCCAGAAGCTCACCGCAGGATTCAGCAAGTGCGAAGGCGTACACGTCGATTCGAGAACGATTCAGGAAACGTGCAAGGAATTCGCGACCCGGCTCAAGCAGTTCAAGAGACAGAGGCTGAACTGGCGCGTAAGCGACCGGAAGTCGCCGAAATACTCGCTCGGCTGGGTTCCGTTCAAAGGCGAAGGCATTGAGTACAGGAACGGGCAATTACACTTCAACGGGCTCAAGATCGGCCTGTGGGACTCCTACGGCCTGTCGAAGTACGAGCTTGGAGCAGGCAGATTCAATGAGGACTCGCGCGGGCGCTGGTACGTCAACATCGCGGTCAAGGTTGAGGTCGAAGAAAAGCGCGTGCCGGATGGCACAACCACGCTCGGGATCGACCTTGGCCTGAAGACGGCGGCGACGTACAGCGACGGCTCCGAGTTCGCCATGCCGAAGTGGTATCGGCTGTCTGAGGCGGATCTAGGAATCGCCCAGCGGGCGAACAAGAAGCGGCGCGTGAAGGCTATCCACGCGCGCATCGCAAATCAGCGCAAGGACGCCATCCACAAGGAAACGACGGCGCTGGTCAAGAAACATGCAGCAATCTTCGTAGGCAACGTGAACGCGAAAGCGATGGCAAAGACGAGCATGGCTAAGTCCGTGCACGATGCCGCGTGGACGACGTTCAGGACACAACTCAAGTACAAGGCCATCAGGCAGTGTGTGGTGTTCGAAGAGGTCAACGAGGCGTTCTCAACCCAGACTTGCTCGTGCTGTGGCGTTATCCCGCCCAGCAGTCCGAAAGGTAGGGCTGGTCTTGGAATAAGGCAGTGGACTTGCTGTGCGTGTGGCGCGGAACACAACCGCGATACGAACGCCGCAAGGAACATCGCCCGCTTGGGACTTCAAGCGCTGGAAGTAGGAATCTCCGGGGTTTAGCCAGGAGAGGAAGTCAAGAGAAAGAGCCGCGAGGCATCGGGCCGCAAGGGCCCCGGTTTCAGCCCGCGGCTTGCGCAGCGAGCTTTACCACCAGTTCGCCGCCGCCATAGGTGGCCTGGACCGTATGCGCGCCGGCCGGCACGTCGAACGGGCGCGTGAGCGTGCCGGTGGTCACCACGGTGCCTTTGCGCAAGGTGACGCCGCGTTCGGCGGCATGCGCCAGCAGCGATTGCAGGGCTTCCAGCGGGTAGACCGCATCGTCGTCGGCAAGCGGTTGTGCGCAAGCCACGCCGTCAAGCGCCACGCTGGCGCTTGCGCGCACGTCTTCCATGCTGTCGGTGTCGATCTTCGCGCCCAGCACCAGCGCATGGAAGCCCACGTTATCGCCGGCAAAAGCCGGCATGCCCACCGCAGTGCGGTCTTCATAGCGTGACAGCACCACCTCGACGGCAACCTGCGCGCTTTCTATCAGCTCGGCCAGCGCTGCCGGCGCGAGTTCGGCCTGCAGCGGCGCGACATCGCGCGCCAGCCGCACGGCAATCTCGAATTCGATGGTTACCGTCGCCCCCGTGGGGACCGGCACGGTGTCGCCCGAGGCATAACAGCGCGATGCCCCCACCTGGCCCACCAGCGGGCGTGCCAGCTTTGCGCGCCGCATGGCGTTGGCACTGCCGACACCCAGCTTCCATCCCGCCACCGGATCGCCGAGCGCGGCGATGAAGCGATCCTGCACGTCATAACCGTCGCGCAGCGTCGCCGGCTTGATGTTGGCGGGCAGGTCAGCGAATTGCACGCCGCGCCGGCAGGCGTCGGTCAGCAGCATCGCCGCGGGGCCGGGGTTGAAGGGTTCGCTCACGAATTCTCCTGGATGATGGGTGATGGGTGATGGGTTGTTGAATAGCGGGGGGCTGGCCGGGCCACGGCACGAAAGCGTTCAGAAGCGATGCCGCTCCGAGGTGCGCCCCACGATCGACGCACCCGCGATCAGTTCCTTGAGCAGCGCTTGCGAGGCGTGGCCGCTGGTGCGGTAGGGATCGAGCTCGCCGTGGGCGGAATACTTCAGGATGGTGGCCATATTGACCTTGCCGGTATTGACCAGGCCCATCGCCCAGCCGGCAAACTCGCGCTCGAGGATTTCCTCGTAGTGCAGCAGCACCACGTCCTCGTGGCGCGCGTCCCGGCCGAGCAGCTGGTACAGGCGCGAGACTTCCGTGCGGCCGCCTTCGAGCGCCTGCATGAAGATACCGTTGCCGTAGCACAGCACGCCGGTGATGCCGTGCTTCGGGTTATTCGCCACGCTGGTGGCGACGATGGCGTCTACCAGCGCGGGATCGGCCGGCTGGCATGCGCGGCTGGCGTAGAGCAGGCGTACGAGCATGTTGTCTCCACTGGGTTTGCGTGCGAGGCGGTGAATGGCGCTGGCTTAGTCGCGCGTGCGGTTCAGCAGGGTCAGGAACTCGCGGCGCAGGCTGTCATCCTTGAGGAACGAGCCGCGCATCACGCTGTTGGTCATCTTTGCATCGGTGTCGCGCACACCTCGCCAGTGCATGCAGAAATGCTCCGCTTCCATGACGATGGCCAGCCCGTCCGGGCTCATCTTTTCCTGCAGCAGGTCGGCCACCTGGGTCACGGCTTCCTCCTGGATCTGCGGGCGGCACATGATCCATTCGGCCAGGCGCGCATACTTGGACAAGCCGATCAGGTTGGAGTGCTGGTTGGGCATGACACCCACCCACAGCTTGCCGATGATCGGGCACAGATGATGCGAGCAGGCGCTGCGCACGCGCAGCGGGCCCACGATCATCAACTCGTTGATGCGCTCCGCGTTGGGGAATTCGGTCACATTGGGCTGGTTGACGTAGCGGCCCGCGAAGATCTCCTTCAGGTACATCTTGGCCACGCGGCGCGCGGTCTCGCGGGTGTTGTGATCGTGGTCGATATCGATCACCAGGCTGCGCAGCACCTCTTCCATGCGCGACTGCACTTCATCGAGCAACTCGTCCAGTTCGCCGGGCTCGACATACGCGGCGATATTGTCGTTGGCGTGGAAGCGCTCGCGTGCCGCCTGCAAACGCGACCGTATGCGGGTCGACACACTACCCAAGGCCTCGTCGAGGCCGGGGTCGGGTGCTTGGTGGTCGGATTCCATATCGTGCGGTTCGTGGCTGTCGTTGAAGGATCGTTGAAGGGGGGAGGCAGGCGGGCATCGCGTGCCGATCCACCTCTGGCCGCCTGTGGTCTGCGCTTTGCGCTTACTTTACAACAATATCCTGCGCCGGCACCGGCCAGCCATGGGTGCACGGCACACAACAACGCGGGGAATGGGAAGAGGGGCCGGCCAGATCGCAATGTGGCCGGGCCGCATCACGGGCGCAGGCCCTTGGCAGGGATGGCTACAGCGCGGCTTGCATCAAGGTGGCGCACGGCGGGCAGGCTTCGCGGCTCAGCGCGGTATTGAGCAGTTCCGCAGGCATGCAGGCGCGCTCCACGCGCTCAAAGCCCAGCCGGGCAAAATAGTCGACGGCGGTGGTGGTTTGCAGCACCACGGACTGCACGCCGCGCGTGCGGGCCTCGGCCAGCATCGCAGCCACCAGCAATTCGCCAAGGCCAGCCGAGCGCGCGCGCTCGGCCACGGCGACCGAGCGCAGCACGGCCACTTGTCCGTAGTTCTCCACCCCGGCGCAGCCGAGCAGGCCAGCGTTGTCGCGTACCACCAGGAAATTGCCGATTTGCTCGGCTACGCCGTCCACCGGCAGGTCGCACGCCTGGAGCAGGTCCTGTACTTCCTTACTGTCTTTTTCGTTTGCATAGTGCGGGCGCATGTTGCCCTCCTGCCCTTCGGGCTGTTACTCGTATCTTAAGTTCAGACTAGCTTTACGGTGCCTAGGGATAGTTCTTAAGTAGATTCGCGTACTGGACAGCGGGCATCGTCGATTCCGCCCTGAAAAGCCACATTCGGGGTCTGCGGGTGCGGGTTTTCACTGGTGCGCTATCGGCTTGGGCGCGTGATAGCGGTGCGCCCGCTGCGCTTGCGGCTGCGCGATCTCCCGTACGGCCGGATGCGGAAATCCGCCCCGGCGCTATTGCGATCCCTCGCCAATTCGGCTTTGCCGGCGCGGTGCCCAGCATGTCGCGCAGCAAGGATGCCGCGCAGGCCCGGGCCGCGCGCGAGGCGCTGCAATTTTGCCTTGGTCATGGTGTACGCGGATACGGCGCGGGTGACGCAGGGGGTCACCAACCTGTTGTCCACCGCGATCAAATACACGCCGCGCGGGCGGCGGCAGAGATCGATTTCGATCGCATGGGCACCCTGGTGCTCACCCTCGCCGGACTCGAGGTCATCGTGATCGTCGTTTGCCTGACCAGGTAAGCCACCGGCTATGACCGGCGCTCGCTGGCCGAACCCTGATGTACCGTCTCAAGACGCCGACAGGCTACCGCCTGTGGGCACGCGAGGTCGGTTCCCTGGCCACGGACGTAACCATCCGTGCTGGTGTGCTCAAATCGCATGGCGCACCTTGCCCGCCCGCAGTCCGTCCGCATTGTCTGAATTCAGGTTCACAGGGGACCACCTCTATTGGCAAGCTGCGAGCGAGTTTCTACGGTACGAATGCAAGTAGTCGGTCCCACCAGGTTGGCGGCAAGCCGACCGTCCCCTTGCCATCGGATGCAGCCGTGTCGTAAATAAGTTCTTCCCGTGTCCAAATCAAGTGCGGATCTGAGTGTTCATACAGACGTTCGGCAAGCAGGGTGCCGGACGGTTTTGAGTACAACCGCAATAGCGCCATTCCCCGTGCTGGAGGCAGGCAAATCTCAGCCACATACTCCCCGACCTCTTTAGCGGACGTCTCGCGCAGGCAATTCCCCGCATGGAGTCGCTGATGCACATCGACGCCATAGCGGATCACGACGATTGCCCCAATCGCTGCGGCAATGCTCATTGCCCATACACGGAGCACGATTCGCGCTCGCGCGGCTCTGTCAACTATCATGCAGCCCTTGGCAACTTGTCTGATGTTCCAGTCGATATTAAAAAGTCAGGCTTGCAGTACAGAAATCGCTCGTTTCTATCCGACACGGAACCGTCCTTCTATTGGGGTTTCTTGACCAATTGCAAAAAATCCGCCCCACTAAAATGGGCGAAAAACGCATGACAACGATCCGTTGTCCATGTGCAGTGGATACAGCGAAGGTCGACGGGGCCGCCACAGCAACATGCCAGGCAGCGATGGGACGCGGAGTAGCCTTACAGGATAAGCTGGCGGGGGATGAAATCCAATCAGACGATTCCTAAAATCTCCAATTTTTTACAATTATTTTCAATCGACACGGCCCGGCATTGGATACGCCTGGAAAAAAGCCATTTGAGCTGCTTCTCCAGCACGAAGATCCTCGCCTTTTGGCAACGAGGTGGTCGGGCATGTGGACAGAAGTGAAGTGCTGATCTGCTGCGCTATATCGATAACCGCTCTTAGCGATATAGGTAAATTTTTCTGGAAAACTGCCATCTTGCAATTTGTGCCTCAGCCCATATGCGCGAACCTTCCCACCTTTGACCAAGGCTTACGCACTCCACGCTGTTCGATGCAAGACACGACCATCTTGCCAGAACTCCCTGATGCCGCCTCGCTGGCAGCCCTGCGCGCTTGGTACGCGGGCGCGTCATCGCGGCAGGCGTTCGAGCGATACTGCCCCGGCGCGCTGGGCGCGGGCCGGACGGCGCGCGGCGTGATCGGGGGCGTGCGGCGCCAGCCAGGCGAGTTCGCGCGGCGTCGCAGGCGCGAAGACCTCGTGGTCCTGTTTCACTGCAATCCAGCGGACCGTACAGCGCACCCGGTTGGTGACGCAGGCGCGGGCGCTGGACTTCACCGATCTGCGCGCGGTCACGGGCCTGGATGCTGGGTTTCCGGACCTCGCGCAGGGAGTACCTGCTGCTCTCATAAATCTTGACATGAAGCAAGCAGGAGAGCGTCGTGCGGGAAAACCGCGCGCTGCGTTCGATGAGGCGGGAGCTGGAAACGTGACTATGGCAGCCGGATTGCGGGCCATCACAAAAGCGGTGGAATCACCACCGGCGCCTATCGGGGGGCGCGCCAGTTCTCGACGCTACTACAAACCCGGCCAACCCCCAAGCAAGCCAGGCGCATCATCAGCGCCAACTATCCCCGCAAACCCCTTGCTCCGCCCGAGTTGTCACGCTAAGCTTCGCCCTGCATTGTATGCAAAACGTGAACACAAAATAAATCTGAACCCAATCAGGAGACAAGCGCGATGGATCTGGCGCAACAGTACATTCCCAATCTGCTCAATGGCCTGGAGTGGTCCGGCTGCGCGCTGGCGATGAGCGGCTCTTTGCTGGTGGCCTTGCACAACAAGGCGTCGCGCTGGGGCTGGATCGCCTACCTGTGCTCCAACATCGTGTGGAGCGTGTTCGCCCTGGTGACCGGCACCTACGGCCTGTTCGTGCAGCAACTGGGCTTTACCGCGACCAGCATCTACGGCCTGTACCGCCACACGCAATTTCACCGGCAGCAAGAGCGCGGGCAAGCTGCCGGGCAGCCCATGCCTGATCCGGCCTGAGGCACTAACTTCGGCAATCCCTTTGGCAAGCCCGTTGGCAACCCCGCCAGCGGCATCGCCCGCGCGGCAATAGCCGCGCCTAGCCCATCGCCCGCGCCGAACTGCTCACGGCCCGTGCGCACTGCAACAGCGGCGGGCCGAGCTTGCGCTCCGCTTGCTCGCGGGTCCAGCGCCCGGTGGGTGCCACGAGGTGGATCGCGCCAAGCGGCCGTCCATTGCCGCCGATCACCGGCGCGGCGAGGGTCATGTCGCCAAGGAACAGCTCCTCGCTGTTGACCGCGTACCCGCGCTGCCGGGTCTCACGCAGCTTCTCCATGATGTCAGCCAATGCAGTGCAGGTGTGGACCGTATGCGCGGTTCGCGCCGAGCGCTCGATCATGGCGCGCGCTTCGTCTTCCGGCAGCGCGCTCAGGTAGGCGCGCCCGGAGCCGGTGCAGTACATCGGGATACGGCTGCCGATCGGCATATGCACCGGCACGAAGTGGGCGCTGACAAAGCGCGCGATATAGACCATGTCGAGCAGGTCCGGCTCCGTCAGGCACGAAGTCTCGGTGGTGACCTTGGTCAGCTCGGAAAGGAAAGGGTTGGCCACCTCGATCAGCGGGTTGGCGGCCAGGTAGTTGAAGCCGATCTCCATCACGCGGGGCGTGAGCTGGTAGCGCCGCGTCTGCGGATGCTTGCGCAGGTAGCCGAGCTGCTCCAGCGTGAAGACCATGCGCTGGGCCGAGCTCTTGTTGATGCCGGCCGCATCCGCCACGTCGGCGATCGTCATGGTGCGGCGCTGCGCGCTGAACGCGCGGAGCACGGCAAGCCCTTTCTCCAGAGACTGGTTGAACAGGAGGCTGGCGGAATCGTTGGCTTCAGGTTGCGACATATTTGTGCTGCAAAAGTCATTTAATCATGTTACAGAATCGCATATCGATTTCAATAAAGCAATTACTGGTTAACGACAATTAATTTTCGATCCTCCGTAATTGAAAATTGGCATGCTCATTGCATAAGCCGGTGGGTCGCCCCCACCCGGGCGCCTTTTGTTCCCTTTCGCCAGGAGTGTCCGCATGTCTCGATTCACCATGTCCCGCCGCGCCGCACTAATCCTGTGCGCCGCCAGCACCGTTTCGTTCGCCTGGGCCCAGGGGGCGGCGCCGACCTATAACGTGGGCGCGACGGCCACCGGCGTGCCGTTCACCTTCCTGGACGTGAAGACCAACACCATCCAGGGCATGATGGTCGATACGGTCACGGCCGTCGGCAAGGCGGGGGGCTTCAACGTCAATGTGCAGCAGACCGTCTTCTCCGCGCTGATCCCGTCGCTGACCTCCAGCAAGATCGACATCATCTCGGCTGCCATGCTCAAGACGCCGGCGCGCCAGCAAGTGGTGGACTTCAGCGATCCGGTCTATGCCTACGGCGAAGGCCTGATCGTCAAGGGCGACGACAACAAGCCCTATGCCTCGCTGGACGAACTCAAGGGCGAGGTCGTGGGGGCGCAGGTGGGCACAGTCTTTCTCGACATGCTCAACAAGAAGGGCATTTTCAAGGAAGTGCGCAGCTACGACTCGGTGGCGGACATGACGCGCGACCTGACGCTGGGCCGCATCAAGGCTGGCCTGGGCGACCAGCCCATCATTGCCTACCAGATCCGCCAGAATGCCTTCCCGGGCGTGAAGCTGGCCGCCAGCTACAAGCCGGTCAACGTTGGCGACGTTTGCCTGGTCGTGCGCAAGGGCGACACCGAGACGCTGGCCCGCATCAACAAGGCCATCGCCAAGATCAAGGCCGATGGCACGCTGGCCGGCATCATCCAGAAATGGAACATGTGAGTTCCCATGGATGCCAATTTTTTCCAGCACGCGCGGGAGTTCCTGCCGATCCTGCTGCAGGGCGCGGTGGTCACCGTCGAGGTGACCGTCCTCGCCTTTGTGCTCAGCAGCCTGCTCGGGCTGGCGCTGGCGCTGATGAAGCTGTCGCCTGCGCGTACGCTGTCGTGGGGCGCGTCCGGCGCGATCAACGTGATCCGCGGGCTGCCCATCATCGTGCAGCTGTTCTATATCTACTTTGTGCTGCCGGATGCGGGCATTCACCTGACGGCCTTCCAGGCCGGCGTGATCGGCCTGGGCATCGCTTACTCGGCCTACCAGGCTGAGAATTTCCGCGCCGGCATCGAGGCCGTCGACCCGGGCCAGCGCGAGGCCGCGCAGGCCATGGGCATGCGCCCGGCGCTGGTGATGCGCCGGGTGATTCTGCCGCAGGCGTTGCGCATCTCGCTGCCGCCGTACGGCAACACGCTGGTGATGATGCTCAAGGACTCGTCGCTGGTGTCCACCATCACGGTGGCGGAGATGACGCGCGCGGGCCAGCTGATCGCTTCGTCCACATTCCAGAACATGACGGTGTACACGCTGGTGGCGCTGCTCTACCTGCTGATGAGCTTGCCACTGGTGTTCGGGCTGCGCCGGCTTGAGCGTCGCCTTGGCGTGGGGAGGAAAAAGCCATGATCCGGATCGACAACCTGCAAAAGTATTTCGACGACCATCACGTGCTGCGCGGCGTGAGCCTGCATGTCGACGCGGGCGAGGTGGTCTGCCTGATCGGCCCGTCCGGCTCCGGCAAGTCCACCGTCCTGCGTTGCATCAATGGGCTGGAGTCCTACGAGGGCGGCGAGATCCGTGCCTTTGGCGAGCGAGTGGACCGCGGCGGCAAGGACATCCACCGGCTGCGCAGCCGCATGGGGATGGTGTTCCAGCGCTTCAACCTGTTCCCGCACCGCAGCGTGCTGGAAAACGTGATGGAAGGCCCGGTGTACGTGAAGGGCGAGAGCCGGGACAAGGCGCGCAGCGAAGCCATGGAACTGCTGGAAAAGGTCGGCCTGGCCGCCAAGGCGCAGGCCTATCCGCCGCAGCTCTCCGGTGGACAGCAGCAGCGCGTGGCGATTGCCCGCGCGCTGGCGATGCGGCCCGAAGCCATGCTGTTCGACGAGCCCACCTCGGCGCTCGACCCGGAGCTGGTGGGCGACGTGCTGGAAGTCATGCGCAACCTGGCGCGCGAGGGCATGACGATGATCGTGGTGACGCACGAGATGGGGTTCGCGCGGGAAGTGGCGGACCGTGTGTGCTTCCTGCACAGCGGGACCATCGTTGAGGAAGGCGCCGCCGCGCAGGTGCTGGGCGCGCCCAGCCACGCCCGCACGCAGGACTTCCTGCGGCGCGTGTTGCACAAGCCAGTGGAAGCGGCGGGGGACCCGGCGCCATGACCTCCAGCCAGTTCACGGCAAGCCGGCCGGCCCCGGCCACCGCGATGCCTTTGCCGTCCTCCCTCTGGGCGGCCACGGCCCCGCCTGCGCCGCCCACGCCTGCGCTGCGCGAATCGCTCGCCACCGACGTGCTGGTCATCGGCGGCGGCTTCACCGGCCTGTCGACCGCGCTGCACCTGGCCGAGGGCGGTGCGCACGTGTGCGTGCTGGAAGCCAACGAGCCGGGCTGGGGCGCGTCCGGGCGCAACGGCGGCCAGGTCAATCCCACGCTCAAGCACGATCCCGACGAGCTGGTGCGCCTGTTTGGCGCCGCCCGGGCCGAGCCGTTGCTCGATGCGGTGTCGCGTTCGGCCGACCTGGTGTTCGACCTGATCGCGCGTCACGGCATCGATTGCCAGCCCGTGCGCAGCGGCTGGCTGCAGCTTTCCTATTCACCCGGCGCCGTACCGGCCATGCATGCGCGCGCCGAGCAATGGGCGCGCCGCGGGGCGCCGGTCGACGTGCTGGACCGCGCGGCGGTAGCGCGGCGCGTGGGCACGCAGGCCTTCGCCGGCGGCTGGCTGGATGGGCGCGCTGGCGCCATCCAGCCGCTGGCCTATACGCGCGGGCTGGTCGGCGCCGCACAGCGGGCGGGCGCCACGGTGCACGGCGGCACGGCGGTGACGGCGCTGGCGCGCCAGGGCACGCACTGGGTGGCGACGACTTCCTTGGGCGCCACGGTGACGGCCAAGCAAGTCGTGATCGCCACCAACGGCTACACCGGCCCGCTGTGGCCCGGCCTGGCGCAAACGGTGCTGTCGGCCAACAGCTTCATCGTGGCCACGCAACCGCTGCGGGACGCCGAGGCGCACGGCATCCTCACGCAAGGCGAGACGGCATCCACCTCACAGCGGCTGTTGCTGTATTTTCGCAAGGATGCGCTGGGGCGCCTGCTGATGGGGGGCCGCGGATTCTTCGCCGATCCGCGCGGGCCGCAGGACTTCGCCCACCTGGAGCGCTCGCTGGAGTTGCTGTTCCCGCAACTCGGTCCGCTCTCCTACGAGTACCGCTGGGCCGGGCGTATCGCGATCACGCGCGATTTCATGCCCCATGTGCATGAGCCCGCGCCGGGCGTCATCATGGCGCTGGGTTGCAATGGGCGCGGCATCGCGCTGTGCACTAGCCTGGGCCAGCACATCGCGGCACGGCTGGCGGGCAAGGGCGGGGATTTCCCATATCCCATCACGCCTGTGGCCGGGATTCCGCTGCATGGCCTGCAGCGCTTCTACATCGCCGCGGGGGTGGCCTGGTACAGCCTGCTCGACAAGCTGGGCGCCTAAAGCAGCAGCGTGGCCAGGGCCGGCACCAACGCCAGCGGCATCACTAGCGCGCCAATGCGCAGGAACTGCAGCGCGCCGATATGATGGCCCTCACGCCGCAGCGCGGTCAGCCATAGCAGGGTAGCCAGCGAGCCGGTCACCGACAGGTTGGGCCCGAGGTCGATGCCGATCAGCACCGCGTCGGTGACCTGCGTGGAGGCATGGCTGGCCGCCAGCGCCGAGGACGCGAACAGGCCGGCCGGCAGGTTGTTGACCACGTTGGACACCAGCGCCACCGTGCCTCCGGTTACCCAGACGCCGGCCGTGGGCGACTGTTGCGACAGCGCTTGCACGACGTGGGCGAGCTTGCCGATCAGGCCGGTCTGCTCCAGGCCCGCCACCAGCACGAACAGCCCCGCCACCAGCGGCAGCACGCCCCAGGAGATCTCGCGCAGCGCCGGCAGGCACAAGCCGGGGCGGCAGGCGCAGACCAGCACAAGCGTCGCCACGCCGGCCAGGCAGGTCGGCCAGCCCAGGTCGGCGCCCAGCAGCGAGGCCGTCAGCAGCACCAGGCCCATGACCACGATGCCGGCGGCGGTCAGCCTGGCCTCCAGCGACAGCGGCGGCACCGGCACGTCGGTCGCGATGCGCTCGCGCAGCGCGTCGCGCTGGGTCCAGTAGAGCGCGGCGAAGGTGGCCACGATGGCCACCAGCGACGGCAGCGTGAAGCGCGCCAGCCAGCCCATCAGCGACGGCATGTGCGCGCCGAAGATGACCAGGTTGGCGGGGTTCGAGATCGGCAGCACAAAGCTGGCGGCGTTGGCGATGAACGCGCAGCTGTACAGGTAGGGCAGCGGATGCTTGACCTTGGCGGCGCGGGCGGCGGCCAGCACCGCCGGCGTGAGCACCACGGCGGTGGCATCGTTGGACATGAACACGGTGACCAGGGTGCCGAAGCCATAGACCAGCAGGAACAGCCGCCGCGCCGATCCGCCGGCCTGGCGCACCGCCACGGCCGCTACATGGTCGAACAGCCCGGTCTTGCGCGCCAGCTCCGACACCAGCATCATGCCGCCGAGAAAGAGGTAGACGTCATAGCCGCGCGCCACGGCGGCCATGGCATCGGGCACGGCAAGCAGGCCGGTGACGCATAGCAGCAGCGCGCCAGCTACCGCCCAGAAGGCTTCCGGCAGCCGGAACGGCCGCGTGATGACGCCAAAGGTGGTGGCGGCGGCCACCGCCCAGATCAAGGGGCCACTGTACTGGGAGAATTGCATCGGAGCCTTGCGGGCGGCGGGTAGAGGTTCAGGTCGTAGGCTGCGATGCGCGGGGCGGCACGCCGGCCGGGGCAGGGCTCAGTGCTCTGACGGCTTCGGCGCCGCCGGCGGTGCCGTTGGTGCTGGTCGCGCTGGTTGCACTGGTCGCGGCGGTAGTGCCGCTGGTGTCGGTCAGCGCCGTCGCCACCCCCGCATCAGCGTCCGCCGGCGCGGACGGGAAGCCAAGCGCGGCAATGCCGTGGCTGCCGTCGGCGTATTCCGGGTAGACCCAGTCGTCGCCGCTGCGCACGAGGTTCCTGGGCGCAACGAATTCCGCCTCGGGCTGGCCCGCCAGGCGGCCTTCCATGTAACTGGCCCAGATCGGCAGGGCCGTGGTGGCGCCGAACTCGTGCCGGCCCAGGCTGCGGTTATCGTCGAATCCCATCCACGCCACCGTGACGATGCCAGACGCGTAGCCGGCAAACCAGCCATCGACCGAATCGTTAGTGGTGCCGGTCTTGCCTGCCACGTCCGCGCGCCGCAGGTAGCGTTGCAGGCCTGCGCCGGTGCCGCTGGTCACCACGCTGCGCAGCAGGCTGTTCATCACATAGGCATTGCGCTCGGGAATCACGCGGTGCGGCTGGGGTTCGCTGTCGGCGCTGAACAGCACGTTGCCCGCGCCGTCGCTGATGCGCTCGATCAGGTACGGCTCGGTGCGGTAGCCTTCGCTGGCGAAGACGCCATAGGCGGCGGCCAGCCGCAGCGGCGTGGTGGTGCCGGTGCCCAGGGCCAACGGCAGGTAGCGCGGCAGGCGCTGCTCGGAGAAGCCGAACTTGCCCGCATAGTCAACCGCATAGGGAATGCCGATCGTCTGCAAGGTCCGGATGGCAGGCAGGTTGCGCGACTCCGCCAGCGCCTGGCGCACGCTCACGGCGCCCAGGAAGCGGCCATCGTCGTTGCCCGGCTGCCAGCGCGACGAGGCATCCAGCGGCGCATCGTTGATCAGCGTGGTGGCCGACACGCCGCGCTCGAGCGCGGCGGAATAGATGAAGGGCTTGAACGTCGAGCCCGGCTGGCGCAGCGCCTGCGTGGCATGGTTGAAGCGGCTGGTGGCAAAGTCCGCGCCGCCGATCATGGCCTCGATGGCGCCCGATCTGCTGTCCAGCGAGACCAGCGCGGCCTGCGGCGCGGCTTGCTGGCCATGGCGCTTGCCATACTGGTCCAGGCCCGCGTGCACGGCCTCGTAGGCCAGGCTTTGCCGCACCGACGATACCGTGGTGTAGACATTGAGGCCGCGGGTATAGGCGGCCTCGCCAAAGCGGTCGTAGGCGAGCTGGCGGGCCAGCTCCGCCACGTACTCGGCGTGCCCGTCAAAGCGGCCGTTGTGCGAGCCGGCCACCTGCAGCGTTTGCGCGCGGGCCGCCTGGTATTGCTGGTGCGAGATCATGCCGAGCGCCTGCATGCGCCCCAGCACATATTGCTGGCGCAGCTTGGCGCGCGGGAAATTGACCACGGGATTCATGGTCGACGGCGCCTTGGGCAGGCCGGCCAGCATCGCGGTTTCCGCCAGCGACAGCGCATCCAGCGGCTTGCCGAAATACGCCTGCGCCGCGCTGCCAAAGCCATAGGCATGCTCGCCCAGGTAGACCTGGTTCATGTACAGCTCGAGGATGCGGTCTTTCGGCAGGGAGCGGTCGATCTTCCAGGCCAGCAGGATTTCATACCATTTGCGCGAGAGCGTTTTCTCGCGCGACAGGTAGAAGTTGCGCGCCACCTGCATGGTGATGGTGGAGGCGCCCTGGGCGTAGCCCTCGCCGATATTGGCCAGCGCGGCGCGGAAGATCCCGGGGATATCCACGCCGGCATGCTGGTAGAACTGATCGTCTTCCGCCGCCAGCAGCGCGTTGGACATCTGCTTGGGCATGCGCTCCAGCGGGACGAATTCGCGGTGCTCGGTGCCGAACTCGCCAATCAGCACGTTGTCGCTGGTAAAGATCCGCAGCGGCAGGTCGGGGCGGTAGTCCCGCAGCGCATCGACGGCGGGGAGTTGACGAAGGCTCACCACGGCGGCGAACCCAACTAGCAGGGTGGAGGCTGCAGCCAGCGCCAAAGCGACGCTTGCTGCCTTTGCAACGACTCGTTTCATGCGCGCATTCTACCTTGGGGCGAACTCAGGGATGCCGGGCATGCCGTCCGGGGCTTGCGCCGCTGCCGGTTCCACGCCATCGGCCCGGAGCACTTCCGGCACAACCGGCCGGGCGCCGGGCCGGCCCACGCGCTGTGCGAACTCCGCCAGCGCGTGCCAGGTCTCGGGCTGCTCGATGATGGTGAAATGGTTGGTGCCCGGCATCATCTGCCGCGCCACGTTGCCGGGCCAGGCAGCGATCAGGCGCTCCGAGCATGCGTGGGGCACCACCTCGTCGACCTCGGCCAGCAGCACCTTGGTGCTCTGCACCACCTTCTTGCAGTGAGCGATCGAGTCAAAGTGATGGCGCATCAGTTGCCGCAGCGGCACCAGCGGGAAGCGCTTGCGCACGATTTCCAGCAAGGAGTCGTACGGCGTGATCAGCTGCAGGCTCTCGAAATCCTGCAGGTCCGCCAGCTGGATGGCTACGCCGGTGCCCAGGCTGCGGCCGACCACGTGCACGCGCGTGCCGGGGAACATGCGGCGCAGGTGCAGCAGGAACTGGCTGGCGTCCGCCACGGCGGCTGCTTCGGAGGGCTGGCCGTCCGAGTGGCCCAGGCCGCGGTAGTCCATGGTGGCAAAGCCCACGTCCGGCGGCAGCCAGGCCAGGTATTGCATGGTGTCCAGTACGTCCTCGCCGCGCCCGGGCAGGTAGAACAGCAGGTCGCGCGCGGTTTGTGCGTCGCGCACGGTTTCCCCGGTTTGCGCGTCCTGGACGCCTTGGGCGCCGAAGACATAGCCGCGCAGGAAACCGCCCGGCACTTCGTGCGAGTAAGCGGAAATGCCCTCGGGCAGGTCCCGCGGCGGGCGGCGGCGGGCGTCGAACAGCAACCTGTCCTGGTTCAGCGTGAGGTAGGTCCAGTAGCAGGTGAAGCCGCCCGCAGTGAGCAGGACGGCGGCGAGGGCCTTGCGTGAATGGGGGGGCATGGGTTCGGAGGGTTTGTTCTGCCTGGCTTTACAGCGCAATGCGTGGGGGCGTTTCCTGGTGCTTTCTGGTGCTTCCTGGTGTTTCCTGGCGTCTCCCGGATCATTTTCCGGGGGGCACGGCATTCGACCGGGCAACCCGTGCGCAAGTTCTTGCCCGATTCTTGTACGATACGCCTCACATCAACGGCGGCCGGTGCGGCCGCGCACGGAGCCAAGGGCATGACCGGACAAAACGACCAGAAAGAGCAGAAAGACCAGCAAAACGACGTAGACAACCGCGCGGAAGAAGCCCGGGCGATGGAGCGTGTCGTCAACGCCACCCGCCAGGTGCAGGTGGCCTTTGCCGCGCTGCAGGGGCAGTTTGCGCCGCAGGGCAGCGGCAAGCCGTCAAAAATGGCGCTGCAGACCTTCGATGCGTCGCTGCAGGCGCTGGAAGATGCGCAAGCGGCATTTGACGACGTGCTGAACGACCTGCTCGACGGCAAGCGTTGATTCCGGCGGGCGCCGCCTCCGGCGCTCAGTGTGCGGGATAGGCCGCCACTTCGATCAGGTTCCCGTCCGGGTCCCGGCAATAGACCGAGGTCATCGGGCCGAGCGCGCCGGTGCGCGCCGCCGGTCCCGCCTCGATCGGCACATGGTGCGCAATCCAGTGCGCGATCACGCTCTCCAGCGTGTTGTGGGTGATAAAGCAGAGATCGTCGCTGCCGGTGGTCGGGTGAACGCCGGTGAACCACGCCACGGTGTCCGTATCGATCGGGCGCAGGTTGATCTTCTGCTGGCCGAAGCGCACCGAGACCCGCTTGCCGGTGCGCGATTCGAAGTCCTCGCGCCGCATGCCCAGCACGCTCTCGTACCACGCCGCGCTGGTCTCCACGTCCTTCACATTCAGGACGATATGGTCGAAGCGATCTATCACAATGCTCATCGTGCGCCTTTCGAGGGAGTGAAACGGGAGTGGCCGGGCGCGCAGCGCGCGTGCGGCAAACATGTACTTTACACCCGACTTCCCGGTGGTGCGTGCGCGTTGCGCGCCCGGCATGTGATAAGGTCTGGCGGCAAGGCCGCCATGCCGCCAGACAGGCCGGCACGAAAGACGGCCTGACCCGGCCACGCCGGGATCCAGAACAGGAGACCTGCCGCCATGAGCAGCACGCTTGCCAGCCACGCCGCAACGCCGCACGCCGATCCGGAGCGCCACATCCTGATTGCGCGCGCGCACGCGCGCTCCACCGGTTTCGGCCTCGAAGCCACCCATGCGGCGGACTATCAATCGCTGGGCGCGCGCGCGCTGCACGAACTGGTCGACGCCAACCAGATGCTGTACAAGCATGCGCTGCCGGTCATGGAAACCCTGCACGCGCAGATCGCCAATACCGAGAGCATGGTGCTGCTGACCGACAGCGGCGGCGTGATCCTGCACAGCCTGGGCGACGGCGATTTTGCCGACCGGGCCAGGCGCGTGGCCTTGGCGCCGGGCGTCTCGTGGGCGGAGTCGAGCAAGGGCACCAACGCCATCGGCACCGCGCTGGCCGAGGCCCGGCCGGCGGTGGTCCATGCCGACGAGCATTTCCTGCGTGCCAACCGCACGCTGACCTGTTCCTGCGTGCCGATCTCCGGGCCGTTTGGCCAAATGCTTGGGGCGCTCGACGTCAGCGGCGATCATCGCGGCTTCCACAAGCACACCATGGCGCTGGTGCGCATGTCGGCGCAGATGATCGAGAACCATCTGTTTTCCACCCATTTCACCGATGCCGCGCTGGTGCGCTTTCACGCGCGGCCGGAGTTCGTGGGCACGCTGTTCGAAGGCATGGCGGCGTTCGCGCCCGATGGCACCTTCCTGGCGGCCAACCGCAGCGGGCTGTTCCAGCTCGGCCTGTCTCCCGATACGCTGAACCGCCAGAGTTTTGCCGCCTTGTTCGGCATGCCGCTGGGCACCGCGCTCAAGCAGGGCGTCGATGCGCCGGGCCAGTTGTTGACACTGACCCTGCCAAGCCGTGTGCTCGTGTTCGCGCGCATCGCGCTGCTCGCGCCGCCGCGCCGCGCGCAGGCCGCGCGTGCAACCAAATCGGCAACTACCTCGGCGCTGGCCGCTCTCGATACCGGGGATGCTCGCATGGCCGCCGTGCTGCAGCGGGTCGACAAGGTGCGCGGACGTGATATTCCCATCCTGGTGCTGGGCCGCACCGGTACCGGCAAGGAGTGGCTGGCGCGCGCCATCCATCGCGATTCGCCACGCGGCGCGGCGCCATTCGTGGCCGTGAATTGCGCGTCGATCCCGGAGTCCCTGATCGAGGCGGAGCTGTTCGGTTACGAGGACGGGGCGTTCACCGGCGCGCGGCGGCGTGGCAGCCCGGGCAAGCTGGTGCAGGCGCACGGCGGCACCTTGTTCCTTGATGAGATCGGCGACATGCCGCTGGCGCAGCAGGTGCGGCTCATGCGCGTGCTGCAGGAGCGCGCGGTGACCCCGCTGGGCGGCGCCCACGCGATTCCAGTGGATTTGCGCATCATCTGCGCCACCCACCGCGACCTGCGCGCCATGATCGCGGCAGGCACCTTCCGCGAGGATCTGTACTACCGCATCAATGCGCTATCGGTGACGCTGCCGGCGCTGCGCGAGCGCACCGACCTGCCGGTGCTGGTGGAGCGTATCCTGACGCAGCAACTCGCGCAGGCGGAGCACGGTGACGCGCATCCAACCCGCGTCGCCGCGGACGTGCTGGCGCATTTTCAGCGCCATCCCTGGCCGGGCAACCTGCGCCAGATGGTCAACGTGCTGCGCACCGCGGCCATCATGGCCGAAGGCGAAGAAGAGATTCGCGTGGAGCATCTGCCGGAGGATTTCGAGCGTGAGCCGATGTTCGCGCAGGACAGCGACGCCGCATCAGCCTTCATGCCCCCGACGCCGGTGATGCCCGTGACCCCCGCCGGTACCCCCGAGCGCCTGCGCGATCGGGAAGCCGCCATGATCCACCAGGCGCTGGCGCGCCACGGCGGCAACGTCAGCCTGGCCGCGCGCGAGCTTGGCCTGTCGCGCAATACGATTTACCGGCGGCTAAAGAGGAGCTAAAGCGGGGCTAAAGCGCGGCGGATCAACACCGGTTTCACGTCGTGCCGGCGCGTCACGGCGCCGGCTCACGCTCCAGCCGCGCCGCCTCTTCATCGCTGAACAATGCGGAGCGCGTCAGGAACCGCAACCCGGTCGGCCCTTCCAGCGAAAACATCCCGCCCGATCCGGGCACTACATCGATCACCAGCCGCGTGTGCTGCCAGTACTCGAACTGCGCGCGCGTCATGTAGAAATTCGCGCCACCGATCTCGCCGAGGCAGACATCGGCCTCGCCGATGATCAGGTCGCCGTCCGGGTAGCACATCGGCGCGCTGCCGTCGCAGCAGCCGCCCGACTGGTGGAACATCAACGCACCGTGCTGCGCGCGCAGGCGCTCGATCAGCGCCAGCGCGGCAGGCGTGGCGACGACGCGCTGCACGGCGTCGGGTGACTGGGGGGCGGGCATCGTGCGGCTCCTTGCCTTCAGGTGGCAACTTCAGGTGGCAACTTTGGATGGCAAATTCGGATGGCAAATTCGGATGGCAACTTCGGATGGCAAATTCGGCTGGCAAACGTCAAGCAGCGAAGTCCATCACGACCCGGCCTTCGATATCGCCGGCGCGCATGCGCGTGAAGATCTCGTTGATCTTCTCCAGCGGCGCGGTGGACACGGTCGCCTTGACCGCCCCATGCGCGGCGAAGTCCAGCGACTCCTGCAGGTCGCTGCGGGTGCCGACGATGGAGCCGCGGATGGTAATGCCCTTGAGCACCACGTCGAAGATCGGGGTGGGGAAGTCCCCCGGTGGCAGGCCGTTGAGCGCAATCGTGCCGCCGCGCCGGACCATGCCGATCGCCTGGCCGAATGCCTTGGGCGACACCGCCGTCACCAGCGCGCCGTGCGCGCCGCCGATTTCTTTCTGCAGGAACGCCACGGGATCGGTGGTGCGCGCATTGACCGTGACCTCGGCACCGAGCTTGCGGGCGAGTTCGAGCTTCTTGTCGTCGATATCCACCGCGGCCACGCGCAGGCCCATGGCGCGCGCATATTGCACCGCCACATGGCCAAGCCCGCCGATGCCGGAGATCACGACCCATTGGCCCGGCCGAGTGTCGGTGACTTTCAAGCCCTTGTAGACGGTCACGCCCGCGCAAAGGATCGGCGCGATCTCCACGAAGCCCACGCTGTCCGGCAGCAGGCCCACGTAGTTGGGATCGGCCACCACGTATTCGCCATAGCCGCCGTTGACCGAGTAGCCGGTGTTTTGCTGCTTCTCGCACAGGGTTTCCCAGCCTTGCAGGCAGTGCTCGCAGTAGCCGCAGGCGCTGTACAGCCAGGGCACGCCGACGCGATCGCCTTCCTTCACGCGGCTCACGCCCGCGCCTACCGCGGAGACATAGCCCACGCCTTCGTGGCCGGGAATAAAGGGCAGGGTCGGTTTGACCGGCCAGTCGCCTTCGGCGGCATGCAGGTCGGTGTGGCATACGCCGGAAGCTTCAATCTTGACCTGGATCTGGCCGCGCCCGGGTTGCGGCACGGGCACTTCATCGATCGTGAGCGGGGCGCCGAACTCCCGCACCACGGCGGCTTTCATCATCGCTGTCATCTCGACTCCTGATTCTGTTGGCAAGGACGCCCGCGCTGCGCGGCGGCAAGCCGGCAGGGGCGGGCGGCATGTCGATCATGTCATGGGCGCAAGCGCCCATTCTTGCGCTGTATCAAAAGAAGCCGAGCGCGTTCGGGCTGTAGCTCACCAGCAGGTTCTTGGTCTGCTGGTAGTGGTCCAGCATCATGCGATGGTTCTCGCGCCCGATGCCGGATTGCTTGTAGCCGCCAAACGCCGCATGCGCCGGGTAGGCGTGATAGCAGTTGGTCCACACGCGGCCGGCCTGGATGCCGCGGCCCATGCGGAAGGCGCGTGCGCCGTCTCGCGTCCATACGCCGGCGCCTAGCCCGTAGAGCGTGTCGTTGGCGATTTCCAGCGCTTCTTCCTCATCCTTGAACGTGGTCACCGACACCACCGGGCCAAAGATCTCTTCCTGGAAAATGCGCATCTTGTTATGGCCCGAGAACACCGTGGGCTTGACGTAGTAGCCGCTCGCAAGGTCGCCACCCAGCGCGTTGCGCTCGCCGCCGATCAGGCATTGCGCGCCTTCCTGCTTGCCCAGGTCGATATACGACAGGATCTTCTCAAGCTGCTCCTGAGAAGCCTGCGCGCCGATCATGGTGGCCTTGTCGAGCGGGTGGCCTTGCTTGATCGCTGCCACGCGCTTGAGCGCGCGCTCCATGAAGCGCTCGTAGATCGACTCCTGGATCAGCGCGCGCGACGGGCAGGTGCAGACCTCGCCCTGGTTCAGCGCGAACATGGCGAAGCCTTCCAGCGCCTTGTCGAAGTAGGCGTCGTCGGCGGACAGCACGTCCTCGAAGAAGATGTTGGGCGACTTGCCACCCAGTTCCAGCGTGACCGGGATCAGGTTCTGCGAGGCGTACTGCATGATCAGCCGGCCGGTGGTGGTCTCACCGGTAAAGGCGATCTTGCTGATGCGCGAACTGGAGGCCAGCGGCTTGCCTGCCTCGAGCCCGAAGCCGTTGATCACATTGAGCACGCCCGGCGGCAGCAGGTCGCCGATGATTTCCATCAGCACCAGGATCGAGGCCGGCGTCTGCTCCGCGGGCTTGAGCACCACACAGTTGCCGGCGGCCAGCGCGGGCGCGAGCTTCCACGTGGCCATCAGGAGCGGGAAGTTCCACGGGATGATCTGGCCGACCACGCCCAGCGGCTCATGGAAGTGATAGGCCACGGTGTCGTGGTCGATCTCGGAAATGCCGCCTTCCTGCGCGCGGATGCAGCCGGCGAAGTAGCGGAAATGGTCCACCGCCAGCGGCAGGTCGGCCGCCGTGGTTTCGCGGATGGGCTTGCCGTTGTCGATGGTTTCGGCCACCGCCAGCGTGACCAGGTTGGCCTCGATGCGGTCAGCGATGCGGTTCAGGATGTTGGCGCGTTCGGTGGTGGAGGTGCGGCCCCAGGCGCCCTTGGCGCGGTGCGCGGCGTCCAGCGCGGCGTCCACGTCCTTCTGGTTGGAGCGCGGCACGCGCGTGAAGGGCTTGCCGGTGACCGGCGAGATCGCTTCAAAGTACTGGCCATCGGCCGGGGCCAGCCAGGCGCCGCCGATATAGTTTTCGTACTGTTCCTTGTAGGGATACGCAACGCCCAGCTGGGCGATTTCCGCCATGTTCATGTCTGTCTCCGTTCTGTGATGTCCGTCGTGCCGCGTTGTTCGCGCACAAGCATCCATCCGCAAAAGCCGTGCCTGGCGGACACGGCGCAGCGAGAACGGCGAAACCACGTAAAACCTGGCAAGCAGGAGGCTATGCAGGCGGCTTCCAGTGTGCCGCGGTGCGCCAAGGTGTACCAATCTGGAACAGCGTGTGGCGCCTTGGCACAGGGGATTGACGCCTAGCTGCCGCTGGCATGGATCAGGAACTCGCGCAGCGCATCGGCGGGCTTGTCCAGCTTGCGCCCGGGTTGCCACAGCAGGCCCAGTTCCATGTCCGGCACGCCCTCGGCAATCGGCCGCGCCTCGATCTGCTTGCCTTCCAGCGACCACGGGCGGTACACCATGTCGGACAGTACGGTCACGCCAAAGCTGTGCGCCACCAGCCCGCGCAGCCCCTCCATCGAACTGGTGCGAAAGGCGATCGATGGCGTCAGCCGCTTGCTGCGCCAGTAGCGCAGCGTGGAGCGCTCGCCTTCATCCACCGTCAGCAGGATGTAGGGATGCGCCGCGATGTCCTTCAGCGTCAGCCTGGGCAACGCCAGCAGGGGATGCGACGGCGACGCCCATAGCTGGCGCCGCGAGCGGATCAGCGTGTGGTGGGCAAAGCGTTGCAGCCTCTCGATATTGGACAGCAGCCCGATGCCAAGCTCGATCTCCCCGGCCAGCACCGCGCGCTCGATGCCGGGACGGTCCATGTCGTGCAGGTCGAAATCGATATCCGGGTAGTTGGTGCGAAACCGCGCCAGCAGGCCCGGCAGCAGGTAGCCCAGCACCGTGTAGGACGCCGCCAGGCGCACCGTGCCGCTCAGGTTGTGCGCCTGGAAGCGCGGCTCGCGCAACGTGTCCTGCACGGCATCCAGGATCTGCCGGGCGCGCTGATGCAGCCGGTGGCCCTCCGCCGTCAGGGCCACGCCGTGCGGCAGGCGGTCAAACAGGCGCACGCCAAGCTGCTGCTCGAGCATCAGCACGGCATTGGTAATGGCCGATTGCGACACATGCTCGGCGGTGGCGGCCATGGAGAACTGGCCGGTCTCCGCCGCCGCGGCGAAATAGCGGAACTGCCGCAGGGTAATTTCCTTGGCGATGCGCTGCCCGCCGTCTTCCTTCCCGTGCCGCTCTTTCGCCATATGCCACTCCGCTATGCGTTTTTCGGATACCAGCTCTCTGAATTCATGATTTTACGATATCGGCCAGCCTTCCTACACTCAGTGACAGCCCACAAGAGCACCCGGAGACAGCATCGATGAATGCCCCCCTATCCTCAGCCCAGCAAGATGCGCTAGCGTCGGTTTCCCTTGACGACAAATACACCCTGGAGAAAGGCCGCGTGTATCTCAGCGGCACCCAGGCGCTGGTGCGCCTGCCCATGCTGCAAAAGGCGCGCGACCTTGCCGCCGGACTGAATACGGCGGGCTTCATCTCCGGCTACCGCGGCTCCCCGCTGGGCGGCGTGGACCAGGCGCTGTGGAAGGCCAAGAAGCACCTGGCCGCCAGCGACGTGGTGTTCCAGCCCGGCGTGAACGAAGACCTGGCGGCTACCGCCGTGTGGGGCACCCAGCAGGTCAACCTGTTCCCGGACGCGACCCGCGACGGCGTGTTCTCGATGTGGTACGGCAAGGGCCCGGGCGTGGACCGCTCCATCGATGTGCTCAAGCACGCCAACTCGGCCGGCTCCGCAAAGCACGGCGGCGTGCTGCTGCTGGCGGGCGACGACCACGCCGCCAAGTCGTCCTCGGTGGCGCACCAGTCCGAGCATGTGCTGCTGGCCTCCGGCATTCCGGTGCTGTACCCGTCCAATGTGCAGGAATACCTCGACTACGGCCTGCACGGCTGGGCCATGAGCCGCTACTCCGGCCTGTGGGTATCGATGAAATGCGTGACCGACGTGGTGGAATCCACCGCCTCGGTGGAGGTCGATCCGGATCGCGTGCGGATCGTGCTGCCGGAAGACTTCGCCATGCCCGAGGGCGGCCTCAATATCCGCTGGCCAGATCCGCCGCTGGCGCAGGAAGCCCGCCTGCTCGACCACAAATGGTATGCGGCGCTGGCCTATATCCGTGCCAACAAGCTCAACCGCGTGGTGCTGGATTCGCCGAACGCGCGCTTTGGCATCATGACCGCCGGCAAGGCCTACCTCGACGTGCGCCAGGCGCTGTCGGACCTGGGCCTGGACGACGATACCTGCCGCCGTATCGGCATCCGCGTGTTCAAGGTGGGCTGCGTGTGGCCCCTGGACGCGCACGACGCGCGCGAGTTCGCCACCGGCCTGGAAGAGATCCTGGTGGTGGAAGAAAAACGCCAGATCCTCGAATACGCGCTCAAGGAAGAACTCTACAACTGGCGCGACGACGTGCGGCCCAAGGTCTACGGCAAGTTCGACGAGCGCGGCAACCACGGCGGCGAATGGTCGCTGCCGCGCGGCAACTGGCTGCTGCCGGCGCACTACGAGCTATCGCCCGCGCTGATCGCCAAGGCCATCGCCACCCGGCTGGAGAAGAGCGACCTGCCCACCGACGTGCGCGAGCGCATCGCCGCGCGCGTGGCGCTGATCGAGGCCAAGGAGCGCGAAGCCGCGCGCCCGCGCATCTCGGTGGAGCGCAAGCCCTGGTTCTGCTCGGGCTGCCCGCACAACACTTCCACCCGCGTGCCCGAAGGCTCGCGCGCGCTGGCCGGCATCGGCTGCCACTATATGGCGATGTGGATGGACCGCAATACCGACACCTTCAGCCAGATGGGCGGCGAGGGCGTGGCGTGGACCGGGCAGATGCATTTCACCGGCGAGAAGCATGTGTTCGTCAACCTCGGCGACGGCACCTATTTCCACTCGGGCCTGCTGGCGGTGCGCGCGTCCATCGCGGCCAAGGCCAATATCACCTACAAGATTCTGTTCAACGACGCCGTGGCGATGACCGGCGGCCAGCCGGTGGACGGCGTGCTGACGGTGCCGCAGATCGCTCACCAGGTGCTGGCCGAAGGCGCCAGCAAGATCGTGGTGGTCACCGACGAGCCCGAGAAATACGGCGACGGCGGCATGCTGCCCGCCAGCGTGACCGTGCACCACCGCGACCAGCTCGATGAGATCCAGGTCCAGCTGCGCGATACCGCCGGCGTCACCATCCTGATCTACGACCAGACCTGCGCCACCGAAAAACGCCGCCGCCGCAAGCGCGGCACCATGGCCGATCCCGCCAAGCGCGCGTTTATCAACGACGCGGTCTGCGAAGGCTGCGGCGACTGCTCGGTCAAGTCCAACTGCCTGTCGGTGGAGCCGCTGGAAACGCCGCTGGGCACGAAGCGCAAGATCAACCAATCGTCCTGCAACAAGGACTTCTCCTGCGTCAACGGCTTTTGCCCGAGCTTTGTCACGGCCGAAGGCGCGCAGGTGCGCAAGCCGGCCGCGGCGGGCGGCAAGGGCGCGCTCGCCGATTTCAGCGCGCTGCCGCAGCCGGCGCTCCCCACGCTGGAGCGGCCCTACGGCGTGCTGGTAACGGGCGTCGGCGGCACTGGCGTGGTCACCATCGGCGGCTTGCTCGGCATGGCCGCCCACCTGGAGCAAAAGGGCGTGACCGTGCTCGACATGGCCGGCCTGGCGCAGAAGGGCGGCGCGGTGATCAGCCACGTGCAGATCGCCCCGACCCCGGCCGCGCTGCACGCCACCCGCATCGCCACCGGCGAGGCACGGCTGGTGATCGGCTGCGACGCGATCGTCTCCGCCTCGCCCGAGGTCTTGTCCAAGACCCGGATCGACGTGACGGCAGCCGCCATCAACAGCGCCGATACGCCTACCGCCGACTTCATCAAGAACCCCAACTGGAAATTCCCGGGCGCCTCGGCCGAGCAAGACCTGCGCGCCAGCGTCGGCGACGCCTGCGCCTTTATCGACGCCAACGCGTGGGCCGTGAAGCTGCTGGCCGATTCGATCTACTCCAACCCGCTGCTGCTGGGCTTTGCCTGGCAAAAGGGCTGGGTCCCGTTGCGGCGCGAAAGCCTCGTGCGCGCCATCGAGCTGAACGGCGTAGCGGTGGAGAAGAACCTGCTGGCCTTCGACTGGGGCCGCTATCTGGCGCATCACGGCGAGGCTGCGCTCGCAGCGCAATTGCAGATCACGCCGCGTGCCCAGGTGGTGGCCATGCCGGAAACGCTCGATAGCGTCATCCGCCAGCGCGAAGCCCTGCTCACGGCCTACCAGAATCCGGCGTACGCCGCCCGGTATCGCGCCGCGGTCGAAAGCGTGCGCGCCGCCGAGAAGCGCGTGGGCGCCAACCCGCGCTTGCCGCTCGCCGAAGCCGTGGCGCGCAACCTGGCCAAGCTGATGGCCTACAAGGACGAGTACGAAGTCGCCCGCCTGTACGCCGACCCCGCCTTCCTGGACAAGCTGCGCGCGCAGTTCGAAGGCGAACCTGGCCGCGACTACCAGCTCAGCTTCCACCTGGCCCCCCCGCTGCTGGCAAAGCGGGACTCGCATGGCCACCTGGTCAAGCGCCGCTTCGGCCCGGCCATGCTGACCGCCTTCCGTCTGCTGGCACGCGCCAAGGGCTTGCGCGGCACCGCCTTCGACGTGTTCGGCAAGACCGCCGAGCGGCGCGCGGAACGCAAGCTGATCGAGGACTACATCGCGATGGCGGAGGAATTCGGCGCGACGCTGAATGCGGACCGGCTGGATACGGCGGTAGCGCTGGCAAGCCTGCCCGACGACATCCGCGGCTTCGGGCATGTCAAGGAAGCCAATATGGAGAAGGCGGCGGCGCGGCGTGTGGCGCTGCTGGCGCAGTATCGCGGGGCGGCGGCGCGGGTCGCGGCCTGAGCGGCTGCGGGCGCAATGGTTGGCGGGGCACGGACCGGGAGGGCGGGCGCTAGCTGTAGCGCAAGCGCTCCATCACGCTCCGCGCCGCTTCAACGCGGCTGAAAAACAATCATCGCCATCCCGGCAATCGCCACCGCCACCCCGGCCAGATCCCAGTGGCTAGGCTTCACCCCATCCACCAGCCAGAGCCACAGGATAGCCACCGCAATATAGATGCCGCCATAAGCCGCATAGACCCGCCCGGAAGCATCCGGGTGCAGCGACAGCAGCCAGGCGAACAGCGCCAGCGACAGCGCGCCTGGCACCAGCAGCCATGCGCTGGCACCCTGGCGCAGCCACAGGTAGGGGAAATAGCAGCCCAGTATTTCCGCGCAGGCCGTGATGAGGTAAAGGGCGAACGTCTTCATGCGGCGCAGGCGGGTGCGTCGCCGGCCCGGCTGGCGGCATCGTTGTCATCGTTCCTGGCGCGCTTGCGCGCGGGCCTGCGTTTGCCGCCCCCCAGCTCGCCGCCTTTGTAAGGCACCCGCCCCGACGGCACCACCGCCGACGCCAGTTCCACATGCCCTTCCTGGTCGTCGAAGAACATATGCGCGCCGAACGCCTGCAGCACTTGATCCTTGGGCAAGCCGCCGAGGAAGAAGGCTTCATCGATGCTGACGTTCCACGCGCGCAGGGTATGCACCACCCGGGTATGCGCCGGGCTGTTGCGCGCCGTCACGATGGCGATGCGCACCGGGCATTCCCCGGGCGGGAAATGCGACTGGATCTCCGCCAGCCGGAGCAGCAGCTTGGCGAACGGCCCCTCGGCCATGGCCTTGTGGCGGTGTTTTTGCTCATGCCGGACGAAGGCTTCCAGCCCTTTTTGCTTGAAGATCTGCTCGGACTCCGGCGAGAAGAGCACGGCATCGCCGTCAAAGGCAATACGGATCTGGCCGGCGGGGGCGTGATAATCGGCGGGCGCAGCGTACAGCTGGGCCGCGGCCACGCCGCCGTCGATGGCGGCCTGCACGTCGGTGGCCTCGCGCGAGAGGAACAGGTCCACCTTGAAGGCTTGCAGGTAGCGCGAGATCGATTCGCCGCCGGTGAATGCCGCGCGGGTGATGTCGAGCCGGTGGGTCTCGATGGCGTTGAACGCGCGCAGCCCGGTGTCCGGCGAATTGCGCGAGATCACCACCACCTCGACCAGCCTTCGGTCCGGGATCAGGTGATTGAGTCCGAGCAGCGCCTGCACCAGCGGAAAGGCCGTGCCCGGCAGCAGGGGTTCGTCCTCATGCTGGCGCTGGTAGGCGGAGTAGGACGCCACCCCCTCGGATTGATAGATGCCGTTCTCGTGCTCGAGGTCGAACAACGCCCGGGACGAGATGCCGATGACGAGTTTGTCTGTGAGATCGTAGGCCATGCCGCAGTATAAAGGCAGACGATTCGGCGCTGGCAATGCGCCGGGCAAGCTGCGGCAGGGCAGGGGGCGTCAGCCCATCGTGAAGCCATCCTTCAGCGTCTCGCGCAGGTAGTCCACAAACACGCGCACGGCGCGCGGCAGGTAGGGGCTGTAGGGGCGGATGGCGAACAGGTGGTCGCCAAAGGCCCCCGCCGGGCGCCAGTTGGGCAGCACCTTGACCAGCCTGCCGGCGGCCACGTCCGCCTGGGCGGTGAAGTCCGGCAGCAGGGCGATGCCCAGTCCGCCCAGCGCCGCCTCGCGCAGGGCCTCGCTGTTGTTGGCGGCAAAGCTGCCGTGGATGGCCACGCTGCGCCGCGGGCCGGCGCCGCGCAGCGGCTCGAAGCTCCAGGTGGGCGATTCGCCCCGCCGGAAGTAATGCAGGCAGGCATGCTCGGCCAGTTGCTCCGGGGTTTCGGGCGAGCCATGGCGCTTCAGGTAGCTGCGCGTTGCCACCAGCACCGTGTTCGTGCGGCATAGCGTCCAGGCGATATGCGTATCCGGCGCCACCGAGGCGTGCCGGATTGCCAGGTCGAAGCCCTCCTGCGCCAACGCGGTGAACTTGTCGGAAAACTCCATCTCGATCCGCACCTCCGGATAGGCCTTCAGGAAGGCCGGGATGCGCGGGACGATCTGCTGCCGGCCCAGCGCCACTGGCGCCGTGACCCGCAGCAAGCCGCGCGGCTCGCCGGCAAGATCGCGCACGCCGGCAAAACTGCGCTCGATGTCCGCGAAGGCGTTGCGTGTTGTGTCCGCGAGTTGCTGGCCGGCTTCGGTCAGCCGGACGCTGCGGGTGGTCCGCTGCACCAGCGGCACCCCGGCGCTGCGCTCCAGCTCCGCGATGCGCTGGCTCATCGCCCCCTTGCTCAGGCCCAGGCGCACGGCCGCGGCCGTGTAGCTGCCAAGCTCACCCAGCACGACCAGCGAGTAAAGGTGCGCCCAGTTGGGTTCTTTGTTTTCGTCTTCCATCGCGGCATTGTTTACTTTGCTAAACAATGAGTCAAGCCGCGCGGCATTGATGGGGGAAGGGGCCGTGACTACACTCGTCGCATTGGCTAATCCCTCCTACTCTTTCCCTCTCTTTTACTGGAAGGCAGCAACGTGAAGACTCCCATCGCATACACCGAAGGCGGCCAGCTGGGCCACTACATCAACGGCAGCCGGGTTGCCAGCGCCAGCGGCCGCGCGCAGGATGTCTTCAATCCGGCCACCGGCGCCGCCGCGCGCAGCGTGGCGCTGGGCTCGGCCGACGAAGCCGGCACCGCGGTTGCCGCCGCGGCTGCGGCCTTCGCGGCCTGGGCGGACACGCCCCCGATCCGCCGCGCGCGGGTCATGCAACGCTTCCTGCAACTGATGAACCAGCATCGCGACACGCTCGCGGCGATGATCACGGCGGAACACGGCAAGGTCTTTTCCGACGCGCAGGGCGAAGTCTCCCGGGGCATCGACATCATCGAGTTTGCCTGCGGTATTCCCCAGTTGCTCAAGGGCGACTACACGGACCAGGTCAGCACCGGGATGGACAACTGGACGCTGCGCCAGCCGCTGGGCGTGGTCGTTGGCATCACGCCGTTCAACTTCCCCTGCATGGTCCCGTGCTGGATGTTCCCGATCGCGCTGGCGGCCGGCAACACCTTTGTGCTCAAGCCCAGCGAGCGCGATCCCAGCGCCAGCCTGTTCATGGCGGATCTGCTGACCGAAGCCGGCTTGCCGGCCGGCGTGTTCAACGTGGTGCAGGGCGACAAGGTCGTGGTCGACGCACTGATCGCACATCCTGAGGTCAAGGCGGTGAGCTTTGTCGGCTCTACCCCGATCGCTCAGTACATCAGCGAGCGCTCGGCGCATTTCGGCAAGCGCGTGCAGGCGCTCGGCGGCGCCAAGAACCACCTGGTGGTCATGCCCGACGCGGACATCGAACAAGCCGTGGACGCCTTGATCGGCGCCGGCTACGGCTCGGCCGGCGAGCGCTGCATGGCGATCTCGATCGCCGTGCTGGTGGGCGATGTCGCGGACAAGATCCTGCCGCTGCTGGCCGAGCGCGTGAAGGCACTGGTGATCGGCAACGGCATGAACGCCGAGGCCGAGATGGGCCCCATCGTCACGCGCCAGGCCCTGGAGCGGATCGAAGGCTACGTCGGCCTCGGCGTGGCGGAAGGCGCCACGCTGGTGGTGGACGGGCGCGACTGCCGCGTGCCCGGCCATGAAGCAGGCTTCTTCACGGGCGGCACCTTGTTCGACAACGTGACCCCCGCCATGCGCATCTACAAGGAAGAAATCTTCGGCCCGGTGCTGGGCTGCGTGCGCGTGAAGGATTTTGCCCAGGCCGTGCAACTGGTCAACGACCATGAGTTCGGCAACGGCGTGGCCTGCTACACCAGCGACGGCGGCGTGGCGCGTGAGTTTGCGCGGCGCATCCAGGTCGGCATGGTCGGCATCAACGTGCCTATCCCGGTGCCGATGGCCTGGCACGGCTTTGGCGGATGGAAGCGCAGCCTGTTTGGCGACACCCACGCGTATGGCGAGGAAGGCGTGCGCTTCTACACCAAGCAGAAGTCGGTCATGCAGCGCTGGCCCGACAGCATCGGCAAGGGCGCCGAGTTCGCCATGCCTACGGCGAAGTAAGCTGCGGGCGGCGGCATGTTGGCGCGCTAATCCGAATCCGAATCCGAATCCGAATCCGAATATGGCCCACATGCCAGATCGATCCGCGTGCCAGTCCCGGCAGCACGTTGCGCTGCCAGCCGGCCAGCCGCAGCACGCTACGCTGCGGGCGGCCGGTGTTGCCTGCCAGTTCGGCAGCATCTGCCGCGGGCTCCTCCCTACAATCCAATAGAGAGGAACGAGGCCCACGGAGACCGCAATGCGTGCCCTGCCAAAGACAGCCGCCATCCAGATTGCCCCTGGCGAAGGGCACGACCCCGACATTGAGGAAACCAGCGAATGGCTCGACGCCCTGGCCGGCGTCTTCCGCACCGGCGGCGCGCCGCGTGCGCGCTTCCTGCTGGAGCGCCTTGCCGAGCATGCCAGCCATCTCGGCCTTGGCGAACGGGCCAATCCGTACTCGGCCTACCAGAACAGCATCGGCGTAGGCGAGCAGCCACGCTATCCCGGCGACCTTGCCATGGAGCAGCGGCTGACCTCGATCATCCGCTGGAACGCGCTGGCCATGGTGGTGCGCGCCAACAAGGCCTACGGCGAACTTGGCGGCCACCTTGCCAGCTATGCCTCCGCCGCCGAGATCTTCGAGGTGGGTTTCAATCACTTCTTCCGTGCCGACGATGGGGACCGCAAGGGCGACCTGGTCTACTTCCAGCCGCACTCCGCGCCGGGCGTCTATGCACGCGCCTTCCTGGAAGGCCGGCTGTCCGAGTCCCAACTGGCGAGCTACCGGCAGGAAACCGGCGGTGGCGGCCTCTCGTCCTATCCGCATCCCTGGCTGATGCCGGATTTCTGGCAATTCCCGACCGGCTCCATGGGCATCGGCCCGATCAGTGCCATCTACCAGGCCCGCTTCCTGCGGTATCTCGGGCATCGCGGCATTGCCGACACCGCTGCGCGGCGCGTGTGGGGCGTGTTCGGGGATGGCGAGATGGACGAGCCGGAGTCGCTTGCCGCGCTCTCGCTGGCGGCGCGCGAGAAGCTCGACAACCTTACCTTCGTCATCAACTGCAACCTGCAGCGGCTCGATGGCCCGGTGCGCGGCAACGGCCAGGTGATCCATGAGCTGGAGGCGCTGTTCGGCGGCGCCGGCTGGCACGTCGTCAAGGTGGTCTGGGGTTCCGAGTGGGATGCGCTGTTTGCGCGCGACACCCATCACGCGCTGCTGCGGCGCTTTGCGGCGATGGTGGACGGCGAGTACCAGAACCTCGGGGCCAAGGATGGCGACTACAACCTGGCCCACTTCTTCAACACGGACCCCGAGCTCAAGGCCCTGGTCGCCAGCATGAGCAGCGCGGATATCGACGCGCTGCGCCGGGGCGGCCATGACTTTCGCAAGCTGTACGCCGCATTCCAGGATGCGCAGGCGCACCAGGGCAAGCCCACCGTGATCCTCGCCAAGACCAAGAAGGGCTACGGCATGGGCGAAGCGGGCGAATCCCGCATGACGGCGCACCAGCAGAAGAAGCTTGATATCGACGCGCTGCTTGCCTTCCGCGACCGCTTTGCGCTACCGCTGGACGACGATGCCGTGGCGCAGCTGCGCTTCTACAAGCCGGCCGACGACAGCCCGGAGATGACCTACCTCCATGCGCGCCGGCAAGCGCTGGGCGGCTACCTGCCGGCCCGCGCGCGCACCGCGCCCGCGCTGCGCATGCCCGAGCTGATGCAGTATGGCCGCTTCGCCATGGAGCCGGACGAGCGCGCCGTCTCCACCACCACGGGCGTGGTGCGCCTGTTCACCAACCTGATCAAAGACAAGGACGTCGGCCCGCGCGTGGTGCCCATCGTGGCCGACGAAGCGCGCACCTTCGGCATGGCCAACCTGTTCCGGCAGATCGGCATCTACTCGCCGGTGGGCCAGCTCTACGAGCCGGAAGACGCCGGCTCGATGCTGTACTACAAGGAAAGCCAGCAAGGGCAACTGCTGGAAGAAGGCATCACCGAAGCCGGCGCGCTGGCGTCGTGGACGGCCGCGGCAACGTCATACAGCGTGAGCGGCGTCGCCATGCTCCCGTTCTATATCTACTACTCGATGTTCGGCTTCCAGCGCGTCGGCGACCTGATCTGGGCGGCGGCGGACCAGCGCGCGCGCGGCTTCCTGATCGGCGCCACCGCCGGGCGCACCACGCTTGCCGGCGAAGGCCTGCAGCACCAGGACGGCACCAGCCAGCTGATCGCCGCCACGGTGCCGAACTGCCGCGCCTACGATCCTGCCTTCGCCAGCGAAGCCGCGGTCATCATCCACCACGGCGCGCGCAGCATGCTGGAAGCGCAGCGCGACGAGTTCTACTACCTGACCGTCAACAACGAGAACTACGTGCAGGCGCCGCTGCGCGAGGACGCGCACGGCGACGTGATCAAGGGCATGTACCTTTTCGGCACGCGCGGCCCCGAAGGCGCTGCCACCAGCGTGAGGCTGCTCGGCTCGGGCGCCATCCTGCGCGAAGTCATCGCCGCCGCGGACCTGCTGGCAAGCGACTGGGACATCAAGTCAGAGATCTGGAGCGTGACCAGCTTCTCCGAACTGGCCAGGGACGCCCGCGAATGCGAGCGCGCCAGCCTGTTCGCCAGCGGCGGCGAAACGCAGAGCCATTTGCAGCGCTCGCTGCCGGGCGCTACCCCTGTCATCGCCGCCACCGACTACGTGCGGGCCTATGCGCAGCTCATCGCCTCGTACCTGCGCGCGCCGTTCACCGCGCTTGGCACGGACGGCTTCGGCCGCAGCGACACGCGCGCCGCGCTGCGCCGCTTCTTCGAGATCGACCGCTACCACGTGGCGATTGCCGCGCTGCGGTCGATTTCTCCGGCGCTGCATGCCAAGGGGCTGGAGCGCTATGGCGTGAAGATGGAGGTGGATGCGCCCTGGGCGCGTTAAGCCAGCGCCTGCGCGCTAGCTGCCAGCAAGTCCGTCGTATCCTCAACGCCCGCGCTGAGGAGCCGCGAATCAGCATCACGGCCTCCTTGCGCATTGGCGCGCGCAAACGCATCACTCGGGCATCACTCGTTTGCTGGCGACGGCAGCCGCACAATGTCGCGGATGCTATCGCAAGCCGAATGTCTTCTTCGGCACGGCCGGCTTCCGCAAGGCCTCCTGAAATTCCCTGCGTCCTATCCCCGGGGTGCGGTGCTCCGGGATTTGTCATTGGAGTAGCCATGGCTTGCGTCGTCACTGAAGCTTGCATCAACTGCCGCTATGGAGATTGCGCGGAAGTCTGCCCCGTGCATGCGTTCCATCAGGGGCCGAACTTTATGGTGATCGACCCGTCGGTATGCCTGAATTGCACGATCTGCACCCTGGTGTGCCCGGTCAATGCCATCAAGAATGACTATGACCTGACGGAGAAGGAGCTCGGCTTCGTTGAACTCAATGACAAGTTGGCGAGGAAGTGGCCGGTGGTGAAAATCGGGGACGGGCCGCTGCCGGATGCCGACGATTGGGCGTTTCTGGAAAACAAGAGGGCGTTGCTGGTTTAGGGAGCAGGTTGAGGGTATATCGCGACGGAGAGCCGCCTTGCAAGCGGTCAGCCGTGTGGAGGATCAGAAAGCTCTCGGCACAGCCCATCGTCCCTGCCCTCTGGTGGCAGCACAACGATCGAGCGCGCGCAGCTAACGGGCCTTGGTGTCGATGGCAAGGCTGGTAAATGATTGTTGCAAAATCGAACAGAATGTCAGGTGCCTCGGCGCTACAGTGGCCCTTCCCATGCCTGAAGGCGTTTTTTGGAGGTACACGAATGAAGCAACATCTGGCGAAATCCTTGTTGATGGCTGGCGCAATGATCGCGTCCTATCCGCTATTCGCGCAGCAGGCCCAGCCCATTCAGCCGACCCAGCCGATGCAATCCAGCCAACCGGCGCAATCCATCCAGTCGGTGCCATCCGCCCAGCCAATGCAAGCCATGCCGGCGACAGCGCCGTCGGCCCAGGAGGCGCTGCCGGCCGCACGCGATGTCTATGCGCAGGGGGCCGAACAACCGGCGCAGGCGGGCATGGCGCCTGCACCAGCCGACCCGACACTGGCCCGCAGCCCCAACCCTGCAATGGACCCCGCCAGCATGAGCCTGGCTCCCGACGCGCTCGGAACGCGCCTTGGCCAGCGCAATCCTTTCCTCGACGGCGCTTGAGCGCCTATCCGCATTCTTGCGCGCTGTCAGTCTTGACCATCCCTTCGGTGTGCAACGCCCGGTGAACCCGGCAGCGCTTGGCGATGGCATGCAGCGCGGCGCGCTGGTCCGCGTCGAGCGGGCCGCGCGTCCATCGCGTGCTCGCTCGGTTGATCGGAAATATCTGGTTGCGTGGCCAAGCCCTTGGTTTGCGCAGGAACATGCAGAACGGCGCGCTGCCTCAACGCCCCTTGCCCGCCTGCGCGCGCAGCGCCTTCACATTGTCCGCACTCACGTCGCCAGGTTGGCCGCCATAGCTTGCCCGCAGGTAGCTAGCCAGGTCGGTCAGTTCCGCGTTGCTCAGGCGCGAGGCAAAGCCGGGCATGTCCTGCATGCTCTCCAGTCTGGGCCAATTTCGTGCTTCGATGCTGTCGAGAATGGACACGATCAGGTTATGCGGATCCGCGTTGCGCACGGTGGATTTGCCCAGCATCGCCACCGCCACATGTGGATTGCCGTCACCCTCGCGGCCATATGCGCACCACCCATTCGGCGAGGCGATCCATGATCGCAGCTGCCAGGAGGTATCCAAACCGGCCGTCGGCTCCGCAGCAAAGCGAGCCGCGAGCGAGCGCTTGCGTCCGTTACTTCACGCCACCGCTCGCCATCCTCGTCCATCCATCCCCATAGCTTCGCAAAACCCGCGCGCCATCGGACCACTTCGCGGTTTCCTCCATCGAGGCTTATTCGGTGCCCGCCAGCGCGCGTGTGGGCACACACACAATCACGCGGACTATGGCCGGCATCGAGTAACCCTAAACGGGAAGAGCCAACTGGGTAGCGGCGGGACGAGGTCGCTTCCCGGCCAAACACAGACATTCGAAGACCGCTAGCGGGGCGCAACGTCAAGATCGCGCTATTCGGCAATCTGCGGCACTGACAGGCGCATCCGATGCAAAGAGATCGCCTGCACTGCCAACGCCGTCAGAATCGCCCCGCTGTATGCGACGAACAGGCTGAGCCGCGTCAATGTCAGGCTGAGCACATAGAAGAATGCTGCAAAGCCAAACAACCCAGCCACCATTCCGCGAAGCACCTGCCGTGCGGCAGCGGCGCCGATTAGGCGGTGCGCAAAAATCGCCAGAATGGTTGCCATGAACGGAAACGACGCGAGCACACCGCTTGCCTGCGGCCCGACATAAGGCGCGATTAACGTCACGCTGACGACCAGGCACGTAATCAGCACCATGCGCGCCGGTAGGTCCCACCATGGCGAACTCAACCCCTTGCCGCGTGCAGTGCTTCTTGGCGTCACATAGAGCACAACCGTCATGGCCGACATCGCCACGACAAACAGCCCGGTCTGCGCCAGGCCACTCCATTGCAGCGCCGTTGCGGCAACGGCAAAGGCCACGCACGCGCCCGACAGCGCAATGGGCCAGCCCAGGGTAGCAAGCCGGCAATACGCAAGGCAGAACGCTACTTGCGCCGCTGTCGCCGCGAGGGAGCCTGACGTTGCGTGCTCGGCGAACGTCGACCCATGTTCAAGCGCCAGAAACACCGAGATCGGCCCCGAGGTGAGCGGCAGGCCGACCAGGAAGCCGCCCACCGTCTCACCCCAGCGGCGCACGGCCACGCTGGCAGCCAGCAGCAGGAGCGGAGTCACGATGAGTTTAAAGACAAGAAGATTCATATCGAACATGCCAGCGCCAATGCGTGCATTGGTTTGCGGACCTCAGCCACGAGTTTCAGTATGCGCCTGCGGCGGCATGGTGATGGTGGCGCGAACCTGTCCAGCCAGCGTGGTACTTTGCCGAATCGAGCGTACGAGCAAAGTCGATCTGTTGCCCTGGCGCAAGCTCTCGCACCAGGACGTCACAGACACGCGCCCATGCCCCCGCGCATTGCCATGCGCGAAGCCGGCGCCAACATGTACACCAGAGCTGTACCCCATTTCGCCGGGCAGCTCGGCCCAACGAATGCCATTGCTGAGAACGAACAGAATGCCGCTTAGGGCGGCGCGATCCGACACCGGGAAGCGACCGGGATGCCGGAACCGCCTCGGCTTGGCTTGTGGCAACAGTGGCTCGATCATCGTCCCGAGTGCGTCACCAACCATCGGTGGTGGGCGTGTGCCCCGCTTTTGCAACGAGCGCATTGCCGGGCCTTCTAGGCACGCAGCGGCAGTGCAGCGCCGATGAGGACGAACACGCCGCCGCACACCCGGTTAAACCGGCGTCCGACCCGCTCAAGCCAGGGGCGTATCCGGTGTGCAGCGCTCGCCACGGCGTACTCGGCCAGAAACTCGGTGGCAGCGTAGGTCGCAGCCACTGCAGCGAATTGCACCACCAGGTTGCGTTGTGGATCGATGAACTGCGGCAGGAACGCACTGAAGAAGAGCATGCCCTTGGGATTGGTTGCCGCCGACAGCGCGCCCTGACGAAAAAGCGACCAGCCGCTGGCCTTTACAGGTTCAGTGTTGGCAGTCACCGCGATGGGCGGAGCCCGCCACACCTGTACCCCCAGCCAGAGCAGGTAGGCGCCGCCCACCCACTTCAGGGCGGTGAGCCACACGACGGACGCCTTGATCAACGCGCCAATACCGAACATGCACAAGCCGATGACGGCCACGAAGCCCAGCACGGCACCGGCGATGGTGAACAGCGTCTTACGGCTGCCGTGCATGGCGCCATGCGTGAGCGCAAGCATGCCGTTCGGGCCAGGCGATAGCGACATGCCAATCGAGGTGGCGAGAAAAATCAGCCAGGTGTGGAGTTGCATCGTGCTTCCGACATAACTGGTGGAAAGAATCGCTGCCGCTCTGGCAGCTGCTGCCTTGAATGGTGCGGTGCAGACGGCCTTGCCGACAAACCATTTGTCATCACATAATGTGTGATTCAAAGTCACACATTAAGCCGCGATGTTCGACCGCCTTCCCCCTCTGCAGACCTTGCGTGCCTTCGAGGCCACGGGGCGGCTGCTTAGCATGACGCTGGCCGCTGAAGAGTTGCACGTCACCCATGGGGCGGTGAGCCGGCACATTAAGACACTTGAAAGTTATCTTGGCGTGGTGCTTTTTCGGCGGCTGACGCGTCGGATCGTCCTGACCGAGGCCGGCGCAGAATTTCATGCATCGGTTGCTCGCTTGCTAGGGGAACTCACGCGCGAGGCCGAGCGCCTTCGCACACAGGACGGCGTGTCGCGGTTGAAGATCAGCACCAGCGTGTCGTTTGCCAGCAAGTGGTTGGCGCCGCGCCTGCATCGGTTGAAAGCCAAGCATCCAGAGTTGGACATTCACTTGGATGTGACGGACATCAATGTCGACTTAAACGACGGTCAGGTCGATGTGGCCATCCGTTATGGCAGCGGTCGCTACCGCAACGTGGTCGCCGAGCGGATTCTGGATGAAACCGTCACGCCAGTTTGTAGTCCGGCCTATCTTGCAGCCGCGGGCGGTTTGCCCACGCCCGAAAGCTTGGTCTCCTGTACCCTTTTGCACGAAGACCGTATGCTGGCGAATTGGGAGCAGTGGTTCGCACTGGCGGGTGTGGATCGCTTCAGCAGTGGCCGTGGGCCAGCGTACAGCCATGGCAGCATGGCCATTGAGGCAGCGATTCGAGATGAAGGCGTAGTACTGGGGCGCAGCGCTCTGGTGGCGGATGACATCGCAGCGGGCAGGCTCGTCGCGCCCTTCCCGAACGTCAAGCTGAAAGCGGAGCGCGGATATGACCTCGTCTACCGCACCGGCAATCGTGACCACCCGAAGGTGCGCGTCCTGCGCGATTGGTTGGTCGATGAGCTACGGGCGGCAGGTGCCAACTGATGCCATCGAGTGACGGTAGCGATTTGCGGGCTGATGGGTCAGTCTGCTAGGGGTCGGCTGCGGTCCTTCCCTTACCCGTTCCGGTGGACAGCGCGCTGAAATGAAGAAGCCGGTGTTTCCACCGACCAGCTGACCATCCGCTCAACTAGGCATGGTTAAGGTATAAGTCGGCGAAGACCGGTGGTTCGCCGCCACGCTGGCATCCGTCAAGGTTGAAGTCCGCCCGATGAAGAAACTGAAGGACGCCGCGGCTTAAGTTCGCTGGGATGGGCTGGAGAAAGAAGGGGAGCTGAGGCTTCCCATTTTCGTTTCGCCTGTTCCTAGACGACCGAGCGTGAGCGAATCAGTGTCCGCGTGCCTTGTGGAAGCACCTCTTCTGCGACCTCGAACAATCCGGATTTGAGGATAAGCGCCTTCAGGCTCCGCTCGCCAAAGCGCGCCTTGCGGTCAACCAGCGCGTCTGGTTCCTGGCGTTGTACGATTCCCGCAGCATAAGCCAGGTCGGTCCATCCATCTGCCCGTTTGGGAGCCGCTGCGACTTCTTCCAGCAATTCAATCATCCGGCTGCCCTGAAGATGCATGAGTTCAATAGCGGCCGTGGCCTCGCTGGATGCCCAGAAGTTCGCAGCCATCTGTAGCGTTTCAGCCATTGAGCCGTGCATTGATTTGAGGCGATGATGCATTGCGACAATCCTCTCTCGCTGCCGGTCCAGATGGACGCTAGCCTCGGTCATCGACGAAACTGAGCCAGGTTGCCAGCGTGGCAGGAAATGATGCGCGAGTTCGTTGCGCTCAGCGGTTAGCGCTTCCAGGTCAGCTTCCAGAGCTTCCTTGTCCGACGGCTTGAGCTCGAACCGGAAGGTCGTGCTAAACCGGGGTTGGGAGACGTCAGCAGGCTCCTGATTTTGTGGCTGTTCTTCCGGGGGCGCGAGAAGTTCATTGCGAAATTTTCTCTGCAGTCCACCCAAAGACGTCGTTGTCAGGGCCGCATGTCGCGCCTCAAGTCGAGTCGCGGCGTCCGCCGGTGTCCCCTCGATCCTTGCAAGTCCCAGGATGGCCTTCAATAGGTGTTCCACCTGTTGATTCAGAAGTAGGTTCCGTCCCATCTTGAGGAGAACCTCGTCCTCGAGAGCCTAGACGCAGACGGATGTCACACCAACCGCAAGACCGGGGAATACCATTGTCATCGCGGAGGTGGGCGCGTCGGCTCAACCTCGACGCAGAGCCCGACCGCCTCAGCCGGTAAGTCGACCAATTCACTCGTGACGACTCGCAGCACATCATCTGGCCAGACCTGCTACACCGGTCCCCGCGGAGGCACTTACACGATTACGTCCAGCGGTCGCAAGGACTATGGTGGCTGCTAGTGCGGGATGGGCGAGGGTGCCCGCCGTTGGGCCGATCCCTGAACTATACCGTCACCCAGCCCCGCTCGACTCTCCCACCTTGCAATTCGGCGAAGAACTTTTCTGGGTTCTCGCCGATATCCAGGGACGCGGGCAGGACGAGTCACCGGGCGCGGCTGGGCTTGGCGCCGGTAGCGCTAGGACTGAGGTGATGTTTCAGTTCGGCAAACGGACATCGGCCAACGCTTGCTTCCAGACATCCCAATGTCCGGTCTACTCCTCGTATCGGACGTTCGGGCGCAGACCAGCGGCGTGCTTGCAGGTCGCTCAGCGTTCTAGTCCCACAAACGAAGGCTGGCGTTTTCCGAGGAAGGCTGCCACACCCTCACGGAAGTCGCTCCCTTGCAATGAAGCCGCGATCTCGCGCTCGGCCAGCGCTACGCCTTCACCCAGAGTCTGGCCGAGCGCGAGGTAAGACTGCCGCTTGGTCGCCGCGATTGCACTGGGCGAGCACAGGGTAGCCAATGTGGCGGCACGTTCGAGGACCTCTGGCAGAAAGCCATCGGTTTCGAGCACGGCTGAAACGAGGCCGGCCTGTTCCGCCTCCTGTGCGCTCATTGACCTGCCGCTGATCAGCCATTCGAGCGCACGAGACAGACCAATCAGCCTGGGCAGGATCCAGGCAATGCCGTGTTCGGCGGGTAGCCCGCGCCGCACGAAGGCTGGTACCAGGCGCGCTTCGCGGCTAGCGTAGCGGATGTCGCAATAGAGCGAGAGCACCAGCCCCACACCGGCTGCCGCGCCATTCAGAGCGCAGATGATCGGCTTGCCGATCGACAGCAGATAGCTGTAGCGCTGGCCAAAGTCCTCCCTGGCGGCGACATCGTTGGGCGCGTGAGCCGCGGTACTACTGACGTGTCGCGGGCCGGACGCCGCCAGCCGCGCGCGCGCCGCCGACAGGTCGGCGCCGGCGCAGAAGGCATTTCCGGCCCCGGTCAATACGATCACACGGACCTCGCGATCGTCCTGGCAGCGCTCTAGCGCAGTGCGCAGGCCGGCTTCCATCTCAGAGTTCCAGGCGTTGAGCTGGTCCGGCCGGTTTAGGGTGATGACGGCAATCCGGTTCGCCACTTCGCAGAGGATGATCTCGTTGGTGCCAGGGCTGGCCGCAGTCATGATTTGCTCCTCATGTGTTCAGTCATCAAGCGCAGCGCCTGGCGGTGCGCCTCGGTGGTGTGCGCCAGCGCCTGCATGCTGGCGCAGAGGTTGAGCACGGAGTCGAGCGTGTTGAGCTGGGACGCGTCCACCAGGCGCTTCGTCATCCTGACCGCGTGCCCCGGGTTCGCGGCGATCGCGCCCGCAAGCGTCAGCGCAGCGTCCATCAATGTCTCAGGCTCGGCCAGGCGCGACACGAGCCCCCACTCCAGCGCCTGCTGTGCACCGATGGCGTTGCCGGTGAGCGCCATTTCATAGGCGCGCGCCAGAGGCAGGGTGCGTGCCAGTAGCCAGGCGCCGCCGTCACCCGCCACCAGGCCAAGCTTGACGAAGCTCTCTGCAAAGGTCGCGCGGGTCGAGGCAATGCGGATGTCGCACATGCAGGCCAGGTCCAGTCCAGCACCAATGGCGGGGCCGTTGACCGCCGCGATCATCGGTATGTCGAGTTGCTGGAAGGCTCGCGGGATGCGCTGGATGCCATTGCGGTAGCGCTCTTCGTTGGCGATCGGCTCGCCCGCGGCGAGCTGGCCCAGCGACTGCAGGCTGCCGCCGGCGCAGAATGCGGGCCCGGCCCCGGTCAGGACGGCCACGCGCAGGGCCGGGTCGGCGGAGATCTCCGCAAGTGCCGTGACGATGGCCTGGATGCAGGATTCGTCTGCAATGGCATTGCGCGTATGCGGGTGGTTCAGCGTGATGACGGCGATGCCGTCATCACGGACAATCTGGACGAAATCTGACATGGCTGGCGTTTTCTCTTGGCTGGGGGCCGGTTCTTGCTTCAGAACGCGCCTTGCTGGCGCAGTGTGTCGATTGCCGCGCGTGACAGACCGAGAAGCTCGCTCAGTACAGCCTCGTTGTGCTCGCCGAGGTCCGGGTTGGGCCTCAGTGCCAACGGTGGGGACTGGTGAAAGCGCAAGGGACTGTTGGGCAGGACCACCTCGCCCAATTTGGGATGCGTCACATAGTTCAGCATCCCGCGCTCGTGCATATGACGGTCGTGCACAACCTCATCGAGCGTGCGTACTGGCGCGCAGGGAAAGTGATGGGCCTGGCCGGCCGCCATGATCTCGGCGCGCGTCAGGTTGCGGGTCCAGGAGGCAACCAGTTCGTCCACTTCGCTCATCACCGCACAACGCGAGGCGTGTGTCGCGTAGCGTTCCTGCCTGCCCAGCTCAGGGCGCCCCATCGCCTGGCACAGCCCCGGCCAGTGACCTTCGGTAACGCAGATAATGGCGATGTAGCCATCCGTCGCCGAGTAGGTGTTGTAGGGCGACATTGCGAGCGCCCCGTGCCGGTTTCCGGTGCGCGGATTGCGTTCCGGGTCCTCGTAATACATCGTCAGGTTTGAGGCGAGAGCAGGATACATCGTGTCCTGCATGGCGATCTCGACAATCCTTCCGCGGCCGCTGCGTTCGCGCTCGAACAAGGCCGAGACGATAGCCCCATAGAGGTGGATACCGCCCATGAAATCGCTGATGGCCGGCCCTGCCTTGAGTGGGGGGCTGTCGGGATAGCCGGTCACGTGCATGGCCCCGCTCATGGCCTGAATGGTCAGGTCCATGGCAAGATGATCGCGATTCGGCCCACTGGTCCCGTAGCCCGAGGCAGACGCGTAGATCAAGCGAGGCTGGATCTCCAGCAGCGCCTCGGCCCCGAGGTCGAGGCGCTCCATCACGCCCGGCATGAAGTTCTCGAACACCACGTCCGCCTTGGCCACCAGGTCACGAAAGACGCTGCGGCCTTGCTCGGTCTTGAAGTTGAGCGTGATGCCGCGCTTGTTGGAATTAAGCATGGCCAGGGGCAACAGCGACTCGCGGCGTGCGCGCACCGGCTCGCCATGTGGCGGTTCGATCTTGATCACGTCGGCGCCGGCCATCGCCAGAAGGAAGCCGCAGTAGGGACCCTGATAGATCTGGCCCAGGTCGAGTACGGTAAGGCCGGCAAGGGGAAGCTGGCGAGCCGGAAGTTGGTCGGTCACGCTCTTGGTCAGATTCGTCGTCATGATATGGCTCTCATTGTTTCTGCATCCCGGCCTGCCGGGCTGCCTGCTCCCAGCGGCTGATTTCCTCAAGCTGGAAGCGCCTCAGTTCGTTGGCATCGCCAACAAACGGCTCGCCGTAGGATTGCCGCACCTTCATCGCTGTTTCGGGCAAGCGGTAGATCGCCTGCAACTGCTTGTCGAGCAGGTCGACGATCAACGCCGGCGTACGAGCCGGAACGAAAGCGCCGGTCCAGTTGACCATGTAGTAGTTCCGGAAGCCCGACTCCTGCAGCGTCGGCACCTTGGGGAAAGCTTCGAAGCGCCGGTCGCCGGTCACAGCCAGCGTCCGGACCTTGCCGGACTGGAGAAAGGGAACGACGGCGCCGAGGTCGACAAAGGCAAAGTCGAGCTGGCCGCCGGCCAGGTCCGACAAAGCCGGCGCCACGCCCTTGTAAGGTACCGGCGTAGCGCGGCCACCCGCAAGTTGAAGAAAGAGTTCGGTGGCGACCTGGTAGGAGGCCGCACCGGCGCCGTAGTTGAGCGTGCCCGGCTGGGCTCGGCTGCGTGCTGCCAGATCGTCAATCGTTTTCACACCCGAAGAGCCTGGCACCACCACCGCCATCACGCCACGCGTCAATCGGGCCACCGGTGCGAAGTCCTTCACGGGGTTGTATGGCAAGCGCTTGAAGATGGCAACATTGGTTGCCATCGGTGAATTGCTGGCCAGGAAGATCGTATGGCCGTCGGCGTCGGCGCTGGCCACGGCCGCGGCTGCGATGAAGCTGTTGGCACCGGGCCGGTTCTCCACGACAACCGGCTTGCCCAGCCGCTCGCCGAGCTTCTGCGCGACATAGCGCGCAGTGGTATCAGCACCACTGCCGGGCGGGAACGATACCACCAGTCGGATTGGCTTATCCGGGTAGGCGCCCGCGCTGAAGGGCAGCGCCAGCAAGAGCAATGTGACCGCTCCGGCAAGGCGCATTGAGGTACGTCTGTTCATCTCGTCTCCACGCTAACTTATCGAGGGCGAGCTCTGTCTGGCTCGCATGGCTGCAGAATAGGCAGCCACAGACACGGCACCAATTGGGGCGGGTATATATCAGCCATACCACTACTGATATGACCTTGTAACCTTTATTGCGCGGGGAGTGCGTGGCTGATCTCGGTGCGCAGCCAAGCGCAGGCCGCGTCGCGGTGGGTGAGGTTGTGCCAAAACATCGAGACATCCGTGGCAGGCGCCTCGAAGGCAAGTTCGGCTACCACAACGTTGTCTGGCAAGGCCAGTCGCCTGGCTGTCCTTGCCGGGATGGCGCAGATCATGTCGGTCTCGCTGACGATCTGCGGCGCCGCCATGAAGCTGGAAATGGTGTACACGACCTGGCGCGAGCCACCTTGCTTGCGGATGGTCCGGTCGATCAGTTCACCCAGCAGGGTAAGGCCGGTTGGCGAGACGTCCAGGTGGGGCAGGTTGCAGAAGTCCTTCAGGCTGATCCGTACATTCCCTCCGGTATTGCGCGGCTTGCGCATCACACAGACGAACGCCTCGGAATATAGGAGCCGAGAGCGGATCCCGGGTGCGGAGGGAAAGGCCGAGCCAATGCAGAGATCGAGTTCGCCGCTTGCCAACGCATCGACGGCGCCGCTCCGATGCAATGGACTGAACTGCGCCGTGATGGAGGGGGCGGCGGACCGCAGTGCGCTCAGCAAGGTCGGGGCCAGCAGGAGCTGAATATGCTCATTGCAGGCCAGCGAGAAGTGTCGCACGTGGGTGGCGGCATCGAAGGGCGCGTTGGCGCCCGCCAACTGAGCCGTGGTTTCCAGCAGTTTTTCCACGATCGGCAGCAATTCCTTGCCGTGCGAGGTCAGCAGCATATGGTTGCCTTCACGCACCAGCAGGGCATCCTGGAAGACGTCGCGCAGGCGATCGAGGGTTCGACTCATAGCCGGCTGCGACACCTCCATCTGGGCCGCCGCCTGCGATACGCTGCGCCCTCGCAACAGGGCGGCAAGCGCGTACAAAGTATGGAAGTCAACATTGCCCAGCCGGTCCAGACCGGATGTCGGGTTAGCTTTTTTTCCTGCTTTAATTTCGGGCTCCACGCCAACATTGAGATGGCCACATGATAGTAGCTATAGGAAAGGAGCTACGCGGATTTTGGTGAAGGAACGAAAAATCCCCAGCGTCGCGACGGCCTGCAGCTATCGAGCTTTTTTCGGTCCGACGTACGTTCGCTTCGGCCGATGACCTGCTGGTCGCGGTAAGCGAGGCGACGGCGGTTGTACTCCGGTAGCGGTCGTTCGCCTTCCGGCACTCGCAACGCCGCAGAAGGGTCGGGTGCTGCCGGCCAGATCTGGCCGATGTGGGACGCTTGCCGGCCAGGAGCAACCAGCCGATCAAAGAGCAGGTTTCCTGTGCGATCGTAGCCGCCAAGTATTCTCACCCGTTTCCAAAATGGACACGAGTTCCCCCGAAGACAAAGGCACCGTTGAATCTCCTTCGGGCTTCAGCCCCCTTTGCGCGAGTCGATTGATTCAGTGCTTTCGGGTTTTCCCTCAATTCTGGGCGCGGATCGCGGTGAGACAATCCAGCCGTATCGCACGAATCAAGCGTCGTGGCGACGCAATGATCGCAGGCCAACCGAAGGGAGATAAATATGCATCGCTTTGCCGCTCTTTCCGCTGTCCCGGTCGCTTTTGCTTGCGGCTACCTTGCGGCCCACATGGGGGTACCGCTGGCCCACGCGCAGACCCCGCCCGCCACGCTGGCGCCGCTGATCATCAACCTGGCGGCCATGACCAATGAAGACATCGGGCCGCAGATACCCAATATGGGCACGCTGCGTACGAAAGGGCTGGTGGCGACGCCACACGGGACCGTTGCGGTGCAATCGGGCAACGTTCCAAAGCACTACCACACCAGCGCCGACGAGATCCAGTATGTCATTTCAGGAAAGGGAATATTCTGGCTGGGCAGTGAACAGCGCGAGGTCGGCCCCGGTGACCTGATCGTCATTCCGAAGGGTGTCGCGCACGCGGGTTCGATCGCAACCAGCGGCGATTTCAAGGCACTGGCAATCAAGTTACCGCCGCAGGCTGCCGGCGATACCCACCTGCTGCCCTGAAACCTCAACGGCCAGAGGGCAGATACTCTGGCTCGCCCAAAAGGCCAGGTTGTTATCGTCTTTCTGCTCCCTCCAGCCGTCTCCTCACGGCCAACTACGGTCGGTGGCACGAGCTTTCACGTGGCCATTCGAACGGCGGCTTCGCCCAGCCACGCAAAGGCATCCGATCTTTCGTGGACGTCGTTCAACACCCGCTGCCGACCGGTGGTCCGATTGGCGCGTGCCCCAACGATCAGTACACGCCCATGTAGTCGCGCTTGCCGATATCAACTCCGTTGTGGCGCAGGATTGCGTAGGCGGTCGTGATATGGAAGAAAAACTGCGGCAGTCCGTAGTTTTGCAGATAGGCGTTGCCGACCAGCCGCTTCTCTTTCGGCGTGCCGGGACGCAGGACGATCTCCCTGTGTTCGCTCCCGTCGAATTGCGCGGCGTCGAATGCGCCAATGTAGGCTAGGGTCTTAGAGATCAGCGCTTGCAGGTCGGCAAACGTGACCTCAGTGTCGGCCCACGAAGGCACTTCCACACCGGCCAGGCGCGAGGTGATGCCCTTAGCGAAATCGGCGGCGATCTGCACCTGGCGCACCAGCGGGAACATGTCCGGGAACAGGCGCGCTTGCAGCAGCGCGTTCGGGTCGATGCTCTTTTCGGTGGCGTGTGCTTCGGCCTTCGTGAGTACCTCGGACAATGCCGCCAGCATTTGCTTGAAAACGGGGACGGAGGCGCTGTAGATGGAAATGGTCATGATCACTCTTTCAGTCGACGTTGAATGCCGCGCGGAAGATGCCGCACCGGCCTGTTTTAATGTTTGGACGCGTGATTGTACTGACTAAATGAATGAGATGAAGAAGCGCCTGTCACTACTTGCCCAGGGAATCCCGGCACGACCGGCGCGAATCGCCGCAATCGTGCCTGGACGCCACGCGACCGTCGTAGGTCGCGGATAAGCGCTTTCTTGAACGCCATGGAGGCATCCTGCACCGCCCCGGCGGTCATCGGACCCTTCACAAAATGGGCGATCAGTTCCTCGGGAATGGCCGGCAGCTCCCGGGCTGCGGCAAGGCTCGTCTTCGTTTTGCGTGGCATGACATGCTCCTTGGTGACATGTTATGCCCTAAACACAAAAATCCTGACACCCCCCCAAGCGGCCCGAGCGTCGGCGCGCCTCCGCGAAGCAATCTCGGCTGCGACATCGGGAAGGAACCCAGTTCCTCTGAAGCGCCGCCCCTCTGTCCTGGGAAGTTGGAGCATTGCCAACACATATCGATGCAAACGTCTATCTAGAACCAACCAAACTGATTGCCGCAGCCTCAAAAGGTGCTGTCTACGCCTGGCATGTTTGCTGCTGAGATGTATCGCGACCCAATCACGGAGCCCGCACCTCTCGACAAGGAGAAGAACATGTCCGCCATCCTCATCCACGATCTGTCCAAGGTCGATACCCTCGAATCCGCCGCTCTGGCAAAAATCTACGGAGGCATCTTCAGAAAGGTCCTCATGGTGCCCGACTACAAGGAGCCGACTGTCATCTATGACGACGGTATCAACATCCGCACCACGGATCCTTCCAAGAGCAACGTTGGCTACGATTCGCCTTTCACCCCGATCCCGGCCTGATCGGCCCCTCAGTCGCAAGGCGACCGGCGCCCGTGGTCCATGACCCATGGGCGCCATTGCACTGCCGGCCTGACGCTGTAGAAGATCGCTAATTCCGCTAGCGGTACCCAAAAATGCTGCTAGCGTAGCTTTTTGGCGAACTGAGAAGGGATATCCGTATGCGAGCGGCGATGGCCTGCTCGCATGAGCTCTGTGACGGCGACGACATGCCTCGCTTGTGCGGAGGGGTGGAATTGGCGCTACCTATACATGCGCAGGCAGTTACGTCGCGGCTGTCGTCCTGGATGCTCACCAAGAAGGGCAGTGATCAAACGAATCCGGCGAATTGCCATGGACACGAAGTCATGGCTTATAGGCGACGGCCTCGACTTCAATCTTGGTGCCGGCCATGTTCTTGCCCTGTAATGTCGAACGTGCCGGCTTGCCACCCTGAAAGAACTCGCCGTAAATGCGATTGAATTCATCAAAGTCGCGCGGGTCTTCAAGCCACACCGTTGTCTTCACGACATCGTCGAGCGTACACCCTGCCAGTGCAAGTACGCTGGCTACGTTGTGCAAGGTCTGGCGTGTTTGTACTTCTATCCCACCGACGACAAGAGTACCGTCTTCCGCCCTTGCCACTTGACCGGATACAAACACAAAGTCACCGGCCTTCGTCGCCAGCGAGCGCGGTAGAGTTCGTGTTGCCGGATTGCTCTCTGCGAAGCAATCAATCGTCATGTTTGGCACCTTTGTGAAGAGTCCAACCAATCATATGCCATGGTACCGCCCGTTGGCCGTCTCTTGCCGGCCAGGTGCGGTCGGTCGGCGCAGTTCGGTCGACTGGCCGATCAGGATTCAGCATGAGTCAGTGGGCACTGTGTTACTCGGATGGCGAGCCTTCCGTGGAGTAGCTTGTGAGCAGGGCGATGCAGCGTTCCCGTAGGAAGGCACTCAGCGCTTTAATTGCGGGCGTCAGTTGCGCACGGTGAGCGCAAATCAAATGCAGTGGCGCTGGCTCGCCATAATCCTGCGGAAATATCTCTACCAATCGTCCGGTCTTCAGATCGTTGACGAGATCCAGCCGTGATTTATAGATCAGGCCTTCGCCAGCTATCGCCCAGCGACGCACCGCATCGGCATCGTCGCTGACGCGATTCCCTGTGACTGCCACGGTGCGGTCGCCGCCGGGTAGGGTAAAGCGCCAGCGTTCATGGATCTGCTCGCTCCAGATATACCGAAGGCAGTTGTGCCGCCGCAGGTCATCAACTTTGGCCGGTGTGCCATGTAGTTCGATGTACGACGGTGCAGCACACAACGCACGTCGGTTATTGTCGAGCAATTTCATGGCCAGAAGAGATGAATCCGGCAGCGCCCCGTAGCGCACGGCGAAATCCAGCGGCTGGCGGATGAGATCGGCCGCCCGGTCGCTCAATTTCAGGTGCAACGATAACCCGGGGTGCCGGTGCTGAAAAACGTCGAGCCACGGCAGTAGCAGATTTCTCCCGAAATCGGACGGAGCAGATAGCCGCAGCGGACCGGATAGTGCTTCCCGACCGCCAGCCAGAGCCTGTTCGCCTTGCTCCCGCGCGCCAACCATGATCCGCGCATGCGGCAGGTAGCGCTCCCCAGCCTCAGATAGTTGCATGCTGCGCGTGGAGCGTGTGAACAGGCGAGCGCCCAGCGCCTTTTCGAGCCGCTGCACGGACGCACTTGCCTGCCCCGGCGCGATGTTCAGTTGGCGCGCCGCCTCCGAGAAGCTGCCAGCGTCGGCCGTGTGCACGAAGATTTGCACGTCATCGAGTCGGATGATTTTCATTGGAATGCCGAAAGTGTTTTGGCGTTTCGCTTGTTTATCTGCATATTGCGGAAAGATAGCATGGCATTCATTCCCTGGAGATCACTTGTATGAAAGCCATCGGCTTCTATCAGAACCACCCCATCAGCCATCCGCAGGCGCTACAAGACATCGAGTTGCCGACGCCTGAACTTCGTGACCACGACCTGCTGGTGGAAGTCAAAGCGGTGTCCGTCAACCCGGTCGATACCAAAATCCGGCGGGGCGGAGACATTCCGGAGGGACACGCGCGTATCGCCGGCTGGGACGCAGCGGGAATCGTCCGCGCTACCGGACCGTTGGCCACGCGCTTCAAGCCAGGTGACCGAGTCTGGTATGCCGGCGACATTACGCGGCCTGGCAGCAACAGCGAACTGCATGCCGTGGACGAACGCATCGTCGGTCCCATGCCGGCATCGCTGGATTTCGCGCAAGCCGCATCGCTGCCGCTGACAGCGATCACTGCCTGGGAATTGCTGTTTGACCGTCTACGTGTTCAGGCAGCCGACCCGACCGACAACAACGTACTGCTGATCACCGGAGCTGCTGGTGGCGTTGGCTCCATCCTCACCCAACTGGCGCGCACGCTGACGGGGATGACCGTTATCGGCACGGCTTCGCGGCCGGACACCCGTGAATGGGTGTTGGCGCATGGCGCGCACCACGTCATCGATCACCATCAACCCTGGGCGCCTCAATTGGCAGCGCTCGGCATCGAACACGTCACCCATGTGGCCGGCTTGAACCAGAGCGCCATCCACGTGCCGCAGATCGCCGCTGTGCTACGCCCCGAGGGGCAATTCGCCCTCATCGACGACCCGGTGGATCTGGACATCGGACCGTTCAAGGGGAAATCCATTTCGATTCACTGGGAACTGATGTTCACCCGCGCCATGTTCACCACCGACACCATCGCCCGACAACATGCCTTGCTGCGGCGCGTGGCCGAACTGGTCGATCGCGGAGACATCAAGCACACCCTGACCCAGCGAATTGATGGCATCAACGCTGCGAGCTTGATCGAGGCGCACGCGCTGGTCGAAGCCGGCAACATGATCGGCAAAGTCGTAGTCGCTAATCCCTGAACCATTCTGACAAGGAACCTACCCATGACATCACCCATCGTCACCACGGCAACGATCAGCCTGGAAGCCGCGCAAACCTTGCTGGCGGAGGCGCGTCGCGCCTGTGCAGCGCGCGGTTTCGCCGCGACCATTGCCATTACCGATGCAGGAGGCCACCTGCGCGCTTTCGAGCGCGCGGACGCCGCTCCTTTCCTGACCGTTGACGTCGCCATCAACAAGGCATGGACGGCAGCATCGTTCGGCATGGCCACGCACCAATGGAATCAATACATGGCCGAACCCGCCGTTGCCCCGCTGGCGCACCATCCGCGCCTGACGCCAGTAGGCGGCGGCGTACCGCTCTTTCACGAAGGGCGTCTGGTGGGTGGCATCGGTATATCCGGGGGCACCTCTGCCCAGGACCATGAGGCCGCCGAGGAGGCATTGCGTAACGTAGGTTTTCTGTAATGAGGTCCAAGCCCGCCACTTTGCATGGATCATCAGATGAAGAAATCACTGCGCTACGCTCTGTCCCTCGCCGTGATGGCGACCTTCGGCCATTTTTCCGCCGCTCACGCCCAGCCGACGGCAGCGGCATCCAAAGACCTTGATGCGGCCAGCTATGGCTTGCTCGTCAAATTTCCGATCAGGCCGGAAACCCGTGCCGGTTTTTGGCGCGGGCGCTCGATCTGAGTTCTGGACTGGACTGGGCGGCCGGTTGAATGCTCAACCCGGCCGGTCAATTTTCTGCGAACGACAGACCGCACAGGGTCGGGTGCTGCCGCCCACGTCGGGCGGCAGTCGGCCGGTTTCGGCCTTTCGTCCCTCATGACCCCAATGACCGAGGCTCGGTCGGGTTTAGCGCGGTATAGCCGCGTAGACCGCTTGGATTGCTGCGATGAAGGCCGTTGACGATTCCAGCGGTCGACTGTGTGCTGCTACATTCCCTCCTGTATCCGCGGTAGGGTTGCGAGGTGCCGCATCAGGGCTCGAAGAAAATTTCACCACAGTCAATTCCTTTCTCGGATTGATGTAGATCTTCTGCCCGAAACGGCCGCCGGCCTCGACCGAGCCGTCGCCATCGTTGACCTGGTACCAGTAGTCACCGTAGGCGTAGCCAGGCTTGCCAGCCGCGAGCCGGCCCGTGGCGAACCCCGCCTGGTTCTCGCGCGGCCGCAGTGCAACACGGACAGCTTGAACAGATATGCCTGCGCTGGCGTCGCCGGCATGAGCGCGCCGGACTGCATCAGCAAAACGGGCCGCATCGCGCAGCGTCGTGCTCAGACCGCCGCTTGCCATCTCTGTTCCGAGCGAATCGACCTGGATGTAAGCGTCGTCCTGGGCCAGCTTTGACCAGATCCGTTCCTGAGCCAGTTCCGCCCAGGATTTGCCAGAGATCCGGCGCATTGCCCAGGCGACCGCTTCCGGTGATCCGTTCTGATAGAACCAGTAGTCCGCCGTGACAGCCCTCGTGTCGGCCGAGACTGTCTTGAGAAAATCGTAGATGTTGTCTGGCGTGCCGGCGCGGCGCGGGATAATTCCAACCGCACCGAACAACCCAAGGTCGGGTGGAAGGGCCGGCGCGTAAGCGACAGCCACTTCCATGTCGAGGTTTTTCTCTAGCGTGGCATCGCCGAACGGATTGCCGGTCAACTCGGGCACGTAGGTGGCCAGCCTTGCTTCGGGGTCGAGTCTGCCTTCGACGATCAGCATGGCCGCCATCAGGCCCGTGACCGATTTGGTCATTGAAGCCCAGATGTGCGGCTGCGCAGGTCCGAAGCCATCCAGGTAGCGCTCAAGAACGATTCGTCCTTTGTGCAGCACGATGAAGCCGTCGGTGTGGGTGTCCCGAAGGTAGTCGGCCAATTTGACTGGCCGACCTTCCACGCTAAATTGCACGTCGTCGAGATTCCCCACAGGCTGTTCTGGGAGATTCATTGGAGTCGGAGCGTGCCGAATTCCCGCCGTCGGCGAGGTCTCCCGGGCATGACGGAAGGCCCAGCGCATATACGGACGCTCAAATGCGTTGGTCTTGTTCACGCGCATGGCTTGAGGCGGTGGGAAGCCTTGCATGACGCCATCCCCCTTCGGATCGTTAGCTTGGTCGCGCCCCAGCGACTGTGCCGCGACTCCGCCCGTCATGGTGAGGAGCGCCATCGTGGCCGCTGCCCAGTATTTGGGCAGCCAACGAGCGCGGTGGCGAGGTGCGGTGTCCATTCTTTCTTCCCTGTGCAAAGTGTGCTCAGGAGTATGAAAGCCAGGATCCAACCTCACAAGACGCTGAGGGGCATCAAGTCATAACTGGTAGGAATCCCCCCCCCCCGCTGCACAGGCATCCGCTCAGTCCTGCGGATTCAACCGGTCGATGCAACGGTTTGGTGGAATCGTTCAGCCGGTGTATCGAAGCCTAGTGTTGGCCGGATGAGGGTCAAAACTCCATCAGGTCCTTGGCAACGACCACTTGTCCGGAGAAGAATTTCTTAACCTCGGTCACATAGCGCAGGTAATCGTCATGCTCGTTGACCGTCGGCAATAGGTGACTTAATACCACCGTCCTGACATGAGCGCGTGCCGCCATTCTCCCGACCTCATCCGGCGTCAGATGCTCCTCAACTTCATGCCGCATGAATGCGGTTTGTTGTTCCGCTGTCATTCCTTGCCAAGTACCGTTCTTGACCAACACCTGCTTCACGTCTTCGCTGGAGCCGACCTCCGACACGAGGATATCGGCATTCCTTGCTAGCTCAGTCACCGCGTCGCTGGGACCCGTGTCGCCAGTGAAGACAACTACGCGGTCGGGTGTCTGGAAGCGATAGGAATAGGATTTGTACTTGCCATAGTATGGGCTGCCCTCCGGGATATGGAAGTGCGTGTTCTCGACAGCAGTTACCTGGATGTTCTTATCCTGGTAAATCGGCCCTGGCACAACATCATGGCCGACGAAGACATCGGCAAGCGGTGTGCGCCTGCCTTCGGCCCAGCGGATTTCCGCATTCACCGTAAAATATTGAATGGCGCCTTTTACCAGCGTCGCGGTCCCGGGCGGACCGTAGACGGCGATTGGATCGTGGCGCTGAAAATCCCACGCCACTGACATGAGTGTGCCCAACCCCGCAGTGTGGTCATCGTGGCCGTGCGTGATGAATACCTTTCCAATCTGGCGGAAATTGACCCCTGCCTGCGTCAACCGGCGCAGCACGCCATCGCCAGCGTCTACAAGATAATACGTCCCGTCGACGATCAGCAGATTCGATGATTGCGCCCGGTCTTTGGCGGGAATTGGCCCGCCGCGCGTACCGAGCGTGATGAGGTGCGTGCCGGTTCGCGTTTCCGTTACCTCACCGTTCGCCTGCCCTGGAGGGAGAGCACCCAAGGCAACGATGCTAGCGAGCAACAACCGATAGATTCGCATTTTTCATCTCTCCCAAAGGCCATTCGTCAGCGTCAAAATCGACCGACGAAAAGAACGCAACATCTAGCGGCGTGGATCGTTGAGGCTGACGGGCGCGGCTGGGCTTCGCCGCACAGGATCGAATGTCTCGGTTGGCCGATCACGCGCCGGTTGGCAAGGCTGGCTAGATGACCGTTGCACCTTGATGTTCGGCGGCGGTCCAGCGGCGATCAGGGATGCGTGGAGACATCCCCATATAGCTGCCGCATGAACGCGAGAAACACAGGATTCATTACGTCGTCGTGGTTCTTGATGACATCGCCGTCCACCTCTACGTTCCAGATCACTGCGTTCGCCGCTGCGACCCCATCAGTGCCACCCACCGTCGTCAGAAAGCTGCCGCCGCAGAAGGTACGTGCCCAGTTTGGCTTAAGCAGATAGCCTGGGGTGAGATTCTGGCGAAAGAACTCAGCAGCGTCTTCTGCCTCGAGTTTCTTGTTCTGACGCACTGCCTCGCCCAGTTCCTCGCCGTGCAAATCTTTGAGCTCCGCCTCTGACCTCCATCCTGCACAACGGGCGCCGTCGCCAGGCTTGGCGTTGTCCCTGCCCGGCGCCTCGCCGGGCGCGTGAGCGTAGAGCCGGTGCGTCAGATAATGATCGATGTGGCCCGGGGTCTTCTTCATGGCCGTACCCTGTTCACCGGTGGTCTCGCGCTCGAAGAGCGTATTGACCGACCGGCCAATCGGAAATGCGATTCCAGTTGCCCAGTCCTTGATCGACGTGACGGACACCAGCAGCGGCGGCTGGAACCGTGTCGGCCGATACCTGAGCGACACGCGATAGAGCGCCTCGTAGCGCGATGCCTCGAAGGCCGGATTGATCAGCAAGATCATGTCCGCCGGTCTTTCCGCCAGTTCCGTTCCCTTGCCCGTTCCGGCCAGATCTCGCTGCGCGGCCAGCGACTCGATCAGCGATCCGGACATGGCGGCATAAAGGATCAGACCACCAAAGCTATGACCTATCATCAGCGTGCGGATGCGCGGACGCGCGCCCGCTTTCTCGGAAGCTGCGCCCGTCTGGAGCGCGCCGGCCGACTGCGCTTCGTTGTAGTGAGTTCGGAGGGATCGCAGTCGTGCAAACAGCTCGCGCGACGATCCGATCGAGACGCGCCGCGCGGCCTCCTTGCGCGCCCAGAAAGTAAGACTCAGCAGCGGATCGGGCACCGTCCACGACTTCCCTCGCCAGGCCACATAAACGCCCACGACCTTTCTCGGTGTGCCACCCGGTCCGGCCCGGTCACGTTCCTCGGCGCCTGCGGCTTCGAGCAAAGCACGGAATTCCCGCACATTAGCGTCGTCGGCCTGTGCGTTGTGCTTCCAACCGTGAACAAAAACAACGATGCTCAGGTCCTCGCCTTTGGCAAGGAGGGACGTCAGCCGATCCATCAGGCTATCGATCTGATCCGAGGGGTTGGTCGCCAGTGCGTCTGCGGAAGCGGGCGTATTCGGAAACAGCCAGCCCTGGTCGTCGAACTCGACGAAATGCAATTCATAGAGCCCTCGCACACTTTCCGGTGTCACGCTGCCGCACCCTTGCCGCGGGTCGTCGTGCATATCGGCGCTTGCACGCTGACAGCTTGCATCCTTGTTGAGGTCAACACGATGGGTGCGATACGCGCTGTTCGGCGCGCATGCACAAAGCCCCCCTAGCAGCAAGGCTATGGAAAGCCATTGCAGGATATGCATCGCGAAGGGTTGTGCCGCACTGGCGGCGTCGGTTTTCATCTGTCCTGGGCTAGGTGTGGAGGCTCCTGGCACCTAGGCATTCTGGTCGGTCGACCTTGGCGCTGTCTTGAAATAGTCAGCAAACGGCCATGCCGCCTTCAGTTGCGCTTCGGTTCCGGCATAGCAATCCCGATCGCTGGGATCCATCCCCACAAACGCATGGGGTAACGGCCCAGACTTGCCGTCGGTGTATTGCCAGAGGATAAAGTGCGGCCAGGTGTCCGTCGGGATGCCAACAGGCTGGCTTCGGTACCGGGCATACCAGAGCGGGCAATTCTTGAGGATGGGGTCCGCACCATGTGCCTGCACGGCGTCGCGGAGCATGTTGCCGCCATAGACCATGGGCCAGCGTCCGGTCTTTTCCTTCACCCTGGCGACGAACTCGTGGGCCTGATCTAGCGTCATATCCGGTCCGCTTGAACTGGGTTCGAAATCGAGGCAGAAGAGCGTCATGGAATTATCTACCGCCGGGTCGCCCCACAGCGTGGCGGCCAGGAAATTGTCCGCCTGCGCGATAGCGTCCCGGGAGCTGGAGAAGTGGTATGCGCCCCACAGCAGTCCTGCAGACAGTGCCTCATCCCGCCGCTTTCTGTAAGTAGGATCCTGGAAGGTCGCCCCCTCGCTGGCCTTGTGGATAACTGCCCTGACCCCAGCGTTCTTTGCCTTGACGGCATCGAAGTGGTTGTCATGGTTGATGTCGATGATGACATCGATGGTTCCGGCTAGGACGTCTGGCATCGCACCCTCCCATTTCCAAAGGCCATTGGGTCACGGCGCAGCAATCGGCGGACGGCGCGCGGCTGGACCGTGAAAGTGCCGCGAGGTCTCCGTCGGACCAGAACACACATCGGCGACCGCCGCCATCGGTTTCCGGGCCGTGCCGGAAACCTTGCGGACTAATCTGAAGAATAGGCAACGCTCGGGCGGAGCATCTCAGCCAAGTGGATGATCTCGTGCTGCAAAAAATTGAATCCTGAGTTAAGGGATGGGTAAAAACGGGCGTTGACACGGGCTACCTTTGAAGGGTCCGCTAGTGTCGGAGATACCCCGCCAACGGCGCACGCCACAAAATGCGGCATGGCTGGCGGTATTTCCGGCGGGTCGGGCGCACGGTCAGGCCTCGCTACGGCGATGGTGACCGTCAGACTTGCGCCGCACCCGCGATGCCGCCGACCATGCTGCGCATGGTGTGGGTAGAGAGGTCGATCTGCGTCACCGGTGCAGTGATGATGTTCGGGCTGGCAAACAACAGGCCACTGCCATTCTGGAGAGCATTGACGCCGGCGTTCAGAAAGACGTTGCCGCCGCGCACAGCGTGTCACCTTTGCGCCACCGCTCCCACATTAGTGCCTTTTGAGTCTCGGTGTAGTAGATCCTGCGCCTCTGTTTCATTTGCAACACCTCCACTGCTCACGCGGCGTCCAGTGTTGCATCGACCGGTTGAATCCACGCCCAATAGCTGCCATTGACCGGTACTTATCGAGTGGCTGCGGTTGTCACACGGGCACGCTTGCGCGCGCGAGGAGAACGCGTGCCGGGCATTCGAGCAGGAGCGATTGGCCCTTTCTGCCTTGTTTACATTCTATATTTGCGTACAGGCGGCTTTGCTAGCTCGTAATAGGAGGAGGTCCATGAATCATATCCACATCCTCACCATCGTTCCGCGATGGGTGCTTCTGGGACTCACGCTGCAATCGGGCGTTGCGTTCGGCCAACAGGCATTGGACCAGCAATTGGCCGGCGCATGGACGTATGTCTCGGTCGACACTGTCCGCCCGGATGGCAGCCGCACACCAATGTACGGGCCCAATCCACACGGTCTTGTGATCTTTGACGGTCATGGTCACTACGCGCTGGTGAATTCGCGCGGCGACTTGCCAAAGTATGTATCCAACGATCGAATGAAGGGCAGTGCGGAGGAATATCGCGCCGTAGTGCAAGGTTCGATCGCGCACTTTGGCACGTACGTCATAAACGCAGACAAAACGATCACCTTTCACATAGATACGAGCACGTTCCCGAACTGGAATGGGGTCGAGCAGCGCAGGCCGTTTGTCCTCTCGGGAGATGAGCTCAGGTGGACCACTCCTGCAGCGTCCGGAGGCGGCACGGGAGAGGTTGTGCTAAAGCGGGCCAATTGACTTTGGCGCGCACAAGCCGAGTACTTGCCGCCGCCTCGGGATAACCGACTCCATTTGAGCAGACCCGCTTCGCGAGTTGCATCGGTACCTGCAAGCCAAGTGGCCGGTCGGGAACATAGGTACTAAGTTGACGCTAACCCGGCGTTCGACCGGGCGCCCGGCTAACTGTTACTTCCAACGTCCGGCTTTCGTGGGGCTCAATGACGGCAAGGGGGCGTGGATTCAACGGGTCGATGCGACCCGAGCCGTCGCCTACCGCCAAGTGCGGTCGGTCGACATCGACGCCTGGATCGTTGACAATCGTTTTCGTTGCATAAGCAAACAGGAGCCCACGTTGCCTTCAACGAATCTGCGTCTCTACGCCGACGCTCAATTCGCAAGTCCATATGCGATGTCGGCCTTCGTGGCCCTTCACGAGAAGGGATTGTCGTTTGAGCTTGTAACCATCGACCTGGCCAACAACGCGAACCGCGAACCCGGGTATGCGCAGAGCTCACTCACGCAGCGTGTACCTACGCTGATTCACGGCAGTTTCGCTTTGTCCGAGTCGTCAGCGATAACTGAATATCTCGACGAGGTTTTTCCGGGTACCTCGTTATACCCAAAAGATGCGATCAGCCGCGCTCGGGCACGTCAAGTCCAAGCGTGGCTGCGAAGCGATCTCATGCCCATCCGGCAGGAGCGCTCCACTGAGGTGGTATTTTACGGCGCACACGCGGAGCCCCTATCTGCTGCGGCACGTACGGCTGCAGGAAAACTGTTTTCCGCTTGCGAGGTGCTGCTTACCGACCACTCACCGGACCTCTTTGGCGAGTGGTGCATCGCAGACGTTGACCTTGCTCTAATGCTGAACCGGCTCGTCCTCAATGGTGATGCGGTGCCGGGAAGGTTGGCTGACTACGCTGCGCGTCAGTGGCAAAGGCCGTCAGTTCAGCGTTGGGTCGCCCTGAATCGTCCCCCGCTGTGAAACCCGCGAACTTGCCGCAGGGGCTTCTTTGCTCCTGTGCATGCTGGCGTTTTGACTTAGGACACACGGTTGGGCGGGTGCTGGCGCCCACGTCGGGCCGCAGTCGGCCAAGTTCGGTCGGCCGGCTTGTCCGCCCACCTTGTCGGCAATTTGGCACGGAATGACGATCTCGGCAGGCGGGAATGGCGTCGGCTACGCGCGTACTGCGCTCCGGAAGGCTGCTGCAAGCGCAGCAAGCGCGTCATGCGTTCGGCCATCCTTGCTCCTTGTATGAAGCAGGACGGGCAGACGCGGCAACTCCGGAAGGCCGAGTTTCGATCCTATATCAATGGCACCAAATGGCAGCATCCTCGGAGCCAGTGCGGCGACTCCTAATCCCGCCATGACAGCCGCTGCGACGGCTGCCACGCCGCCTCCGACAAAGACCTCTCTCCAGGGGACTTGCGCTGCGTCGAGAAGGCTTCCGGCCAGCGCACGCACACCACATGGCTCCGCGAGTGTGGCAAGCGGCAGAGGTTCGTCTGCTCGATGCTGCCAGCCAGGCGCTGCGAACCAGCCAAGTTTTTCTTCGGCAATAAGTTCTCCGTCGCTCCGACCTACATTCAGGCGAACGATTACCGTGTCGAGTTCCCGCCGGTCGAAGCTTTGAAGAAGATCACCGGACGATCCGATCCGGATTTCGACTAACAACTCGGGGTCTTGCGCGTTCATGCGTGCAATCAATGCGGGCAGTTCTGGTCCCGCGACATGATCACTGATGCCAACGGTAATACGCTGCCGGGAGCTGGAAAAAGCGGCCAGAGCGCGGTCATGGGCCGCCAGAAGTTCGCGCGCATGCTCAAGGAACGTTGCCCCCCTCGCCGAGAGCTCAACGTACCGGGGCGTCCGCTCGATGAGTCGAGAATCAAGCCTATCTTCAAGCCGCTTCAACTTCAGGCTGATTGCGGCCTGCGTCGTCTGCATTGCTTCGGCAGCCCGCGTAAAGCTTCCAAGCTCTGCGATGCGGATGAAAGCTTTCACGCAGTCCAAGTCGAGAGAGTGAGCAGTCATTTCAGATGGTTATCATTGAAATAAACATGCATAGCGTAACAGAATGATTAGTATGAAGCGACACAACAAGGGGAGAACCCACAATGCCACTCGTTCACATCTCACTGCGCACCGGAAAGACCCAAGCCCATAGACAGGCAATCTTCGACAGCGTCTACCGCGCGATGCGTGAAACATTCAACGTTCCCGAGGACGATCAGTTCATGACTATTACTCAGCATGAAGGCGCGGACTTCCGCTATGGGGCGTCTTACCTTGGCGTCGCTCGTAGCGATGAGCTCGTGTTTATCCAGATCACTGCGAATAACACCCGCACTGTAGAACAGAAGAAGATGCTGTTTGGGCGGACTGCGGAACTGCTCGGCGAAAGCCCCGGTATCCGACCAGAGGATGTGTTCGTGAGCCTTGTGGAGGTTGAGAAAGAGAACTGGTCCCGCGGCAACGGCCTCGCGCAATATGCTTGAGCACCTGGACTCGGGAGGTTGACATTCCAGTGGCCACCGGCGTCGAATGAGCGGCCCCTATTCGGAGGCGCGAGTGACCCTCGTGGGTCGGTCAGAGACGACCACGCTTTGGCGGCGGGTATTCGACCGATCCCGGGCAACAAGCGTCATTCGCTCTCGTTTTCGTTCAGACACTCGGGCGTCGGCTCGGCCCTCCTAAGCCGCCATCCGCTTCTCTGCGAGCCTTGAGCCAATCGTCCCCTCTCTTCAAACGCTAAGGCAAAATCCTGCACGATAGTCGACCGTTTGGCAGCTCACTTGATCCTCACGACGACCTTGCCCTTGGCGCGTCCCCGCGCCAGGTATTGAAGCGCTTCCTTTGCTTGTTCAAACGGAAACACCTGGTCAATCACCGGACGGATGCGCTCTGACTTAAGCAGTTCGCCAATTTCGGCGAGTTGGGCTCCATCGGGGCGCACGAAAAGAAATGAATAGGTTACATCCCGCTTTTTCGCAAGCCGCATGATCTTGCGGCTCATCAGCCCGAATACCACCCTCAGAATAACGTTCAGCCTGCGCGAACGGGCGAACGCCGCGTCCAGCGGCCCGATGAGAGACACAATCTTGCTCCCCGGTTTGAGGATGCCGATGGATTTCTCAATCGCATCGCCCCTGATGGTGCCAAGCACAACGTCGTAGTCGCTCAGCACTTCCTCAAATTCCTGCTTCTTATAGTCGACAACCTCGTCTGCGCCCAGACTGGTTGCCAGTTGGACGTTGCCCGTACTGGTAGTCGTTCCCACCCTGGCGCCGAAGTACTTCGCCAGCTGGATCGCAAACGTGCCAATGCCGCCTGACCCGGCAGGGATGAACACCTTCTGGCCAGCGCGAAGGTTGGCGCGCTCCTTCAACGCCTGCCAGGAGGTGAGCCCGACCATCGGAACGGCCGCGGCTTGCACAAAGTCGAGATTGCTCGGCTTTGACGCGGCGGCGCTCTCCGGCACCGCCGCGAATTCGGCGATTGAGCCTCTACCAAGATCGAAGAGGCTGGCAAAGACTGCATCGCCCGGCTTGAAACGCGTCACGCGGCTGCCGACCTCAGTCACCACACCAGCAATATCGCTGCCCAGCGTGGCCGGCAATTCGAACTTGAGCACGGGCTTGAACGTTCCCGCCGGAATCATGTTATCGATCGGGTTCAATCCCGCCGCGTGGACCTGGACTAACAGTTCATCAGGCTTTAGCGTGGGGCGAGGCACTTCGGCGAACCCGATCTCGGGTGACTTGCCATAGCGTTTGAAGGTGAGCGCTTTCATGATGTTTCAAATTCATTGTTGGGTAAGTTATGGGCAGAGTTCGGACGAAATCCAACTCACGCCCATGGCTGCAGCACGACCTTACCGGTCGTGCTGCGCCCTTCGAGGAGGCGATGTGCTTCGGCGGCCTGCGAGAGCGGCAACACCGTCTCCGTTTGCAGAGTTACTTTGCCCGACAAAACCAGTCCGATGAGTTCGGTCAACGTCGCCTGGATCAGATCGGGGAAAGCCAGGTAGGCGCCGACGTAAAAACTGGTGACGGTGTGGTTGGGGACGGTCAGCTTCCACGGGTCGATCAGGCTGCTCTTGCCGCTGGACTGGCCGATGAAAATCAGGCGTCCAAATGGAGCCAATGCCTTGAACGCTTCGGCGAGGTTGTCGCCACCGGCCGTCTCCAGGATCACGTCTACACCCTTGCCGTCGGTCAGCGCGCGCACTTGCTCGGCCCAGTCGGGCGCGGTGTAGTCCACCGACGAATCCGCCCCCAGGCGCTCGGCCAGAGCCCGCTTTGCAGGGCTGCTGGCGGCAGCGATGACCTTGCCGGCGCCGTACAGCCTGGCAAGTTGCACTGCGAACGAGCCCACTCCACCTGCCGCAGCCTCCACCAGCACCGTTTCGCCCGGCGCCAGTCGAGCGGCCTTGCGCAGGACCAGAGCGGCGGTGAGGCCATGGGCAACCAGCGCCGAAGCGCGTACCGAGTCGAGCCCGGGCGGCAGCGGCATCACGATGGCGGCGGGCACGCGGACGTACTGTGCATAGCCGCCTGCTCCTGGCGCCGCCAGCACCGGCGTGCCGACAGGGAGCGAAGTCACGGCCTTCCCGACGGCGACGACCGTGCCGGCCACTTCGGCACCCAGCGTGAAGGGCGTCGGGGACGGCTCAGGATAGTCGTCGCCGCGCCGACGCATGACGTCGGCAAAGTTCACCCCAGCTGCTTCCACGCGGATGAGAACCTCGTCGTCGGCGATTTTCGGATCGAGCACCTCCTCATAGACCAACATTTCGGGTCCGCCTGTCTTGTGAAACCGGACTGCTTTCATCTGTTTCTCCAGATTTGGGTGAAGTATGTCCAGGCCTGTCTTCGACAAGACCTGTTCAAGATTCATGTTCTGCTGAGCTTCATGGGGACTTCACCGGTCGCTGACCGCGAAGGATTCATTGCGCCAGAAATTCCAGTGCTTTGATCACGAAGTCGGTGTGATACTGAAAGATGCCTCCGTGCCCGGCGTCCTGGTAAATGACGAGCTGCGCGTTGGGAATGCAGCGGGCCATGTCATGGCTCAATGCGGTGGGTACCATGATGTCATTGTCCCCATTAGCGATCAGGACTGGCATGTGCAGGCGGGTGAGGTCCTGCGGCGCCTGCTGGCCCCAGGCCTTGATCGCCTTGAGTTGGCGAAGCAACGCGCGGGGTGTCGGCCCCTTGTCGCGCCCCGCCTTGCGTTCCTTGAGCCTCTTCAGGAATGCCTTTGCTGCCTGCCGGCCGTTGGCGGTGGGGGGGAAGAACAGATAGGTCTTGGGATCGCGCATCGTCACCAGGCCCTTGAGCATCAGTGGCCAGGACTTGGCCCCCACGCGATCGATGCCCTGGCCGCCTGCGGGCCCCGTACCTGTGAGGATAAGCCTGCGCACCAGGTCCGGCGCCTTTAGCGCCACGTCCTGCGCCACGAAGCCGCCGAGCGAAAAGCCGAGCAGATCGACCTGATCGAAGCCCATCGCGCGGATCAGCGCGATGGTGTCGCGCGCCATCTCGCCCACGGTCACGGGCGCGATGCCGCCGGACGAACCGATTCCCCGGTAGTCGATCGCAATAACCCGATGCGTCCGGGCGAGGCCATCGACGATACGCGGGTCGAAGTTGTCCAGCACGGCGCCCCAGTGGTTCAGCAGGACCAGCGGGATGCCGCCGAGCGGGCCCAGCTCGCGATAAGCGAAGGTGGTTCCGTCCGCCCTGACCTGATTGTTCTGTGCGTCGACATAGGACGTGGCCGACTGGCTAGTTGGGCTGAAACTGTTCATCATCGCTTCCTTGGGTTCGGCCTTCATGCGTTGACGTCCAGGAGGGTGCTGCCGTGAGTGACATCGCTGGATCCCGTTGTGGATCGTTTCATATGGCGCTCAACAGTTGAGAATCTGATTGCCAGCCTTCGGCACTCAACTTTGCGCCCGCAGACGCCGCGTGCGAAAGGTGCCCCAGCCGCTGCGCAGAGCAGATTTCACGAACGCTGCCAGTCCGCTCTCGTCGGGGCGCGGCTCTCTACCCATTGCGATGCGCTTCAGCTGGCGCGTGTACCACAGCACCTCCATGATTCCCATGCGATCGACGGCCTTGAGGCCGGTACTGATCGGGCGCACCTGCCGCAGGCTATCGCGTCCGTGCAACAGGGCGGCAGGCGCGTCAGGATCGATCGCTAGCAGCCGCGCCAGGCCCACTACATCCAACGCGCCGGAGCACAGGGCAGCGTTAATGCCCGCCGCCGTGCGGAACCCTCCGGTCACCATCAGCGGCACCTTTACGGCGGCCCGCACCTTCTCGGCAAATTCAAGAAAGTAGGCTTCGCGGGCCACAGTGGATTCCTTCTTCGGTTCTCGCATTGCCCCGCTCATGGCAGGCGCCTCGTAGGTACCGCCAGAAATCTCGATCAGGTCGATGCCCGCAGTGGTCAACGCACGGATCGTCTCGATCGATTCTTCTTCAGTCAAACCACCGCGCTGGAAGTCGGCCGAATTGAGCTTGATTCCCACAGGGAAGTCCGGGCCGACTTGCCGGCGGATTTCCGCATAGACGGCCAGTACGAAGCGCCGACGCTTTTCGGGGGTTCCGCCCCATTCGTCTTCGCGACGGTTGTGATGCGGAGACAGGAACTGACTGACCAGATAGCCGTGCGCCCCGTGAATCTGCACGCCGCTGAATCCGGCCTTTCTGCAGATCGCCGCGCTGCGGCCAAAGCGCTCGACGATGTCGCGGATTTCCGACGTGGTGGCTTCGCGCGGCGTCTCGAAGAAGGCTGCCATGTCTTCGCGGAAGGGAACGGCCGACGGCGCGAGGTTGAACGCGTTCAAACCCTTTGTCGATTGCTTGCCCGGATGATTAAGCTGCGCCCAGATGGCCGCCCCTTGCCCGGTCACCGCTCGCGCCCACTCTCGAAGGGCAGTCAAATCAGTCTCGTCCTCGATCACCACATTGCCGGGCTCGCCCAGGGCGCGGCGGTCGATCATTACGTTGCCCGTCACGATCAGTCCAAGCCCCGATGCGGCCCAGCGCCGGTACAACTGCACCAGGTCCAAAGTCGGACGATTGTCGTAGGTGCCCAGCGTCTCGCTCATGGCCGCCTTGGCGAGCCGGTTGCGCAGCACACAGCCATTGGGCAGGCGCAACGGCTGATTCAGCAGATCTGGTTTCATGGGGCAGCTCAGAACGCGGTGCGGTCGTAAGGCGAAACGACTTTCGGGGGCTGCAGGAATGCCGTCAGGCCCTGAAACCACATCACTTCGCGAAAGTCGCCGCTAATGACCAGATCCTTGTTGCCCAAGCCCCTGAGGAACGCCGCCTGGCTTTCCCTGGCCGAGAGAATCGCGAAGCCTTTGACCGCATCTCTGAAAGTGAGCGTGAACTGGGGGGTGTTCGTCACTCCCGCAAAGGATCGGATGGCGCCATCGCGAATGACGAAGTAGCGACCGCCACCGGATACCGTCCGGATCTGAAACACCAGCGCCTTGCCCCCGACGTACTTCGCACAGTCGGGGTTGTTCCTGATCTGTCGTTTCAGGAGCTGGTTGAACATCCACAGCAGGAACTTGAACTTGAGCATGGCGAGGGCCTCTGGATACTGGATCGTGAATTCGGGCGATGAGTGGCGTTACCGTCACTCGTTCAGGAACCGCCCCACATGGCAAAGAAAGCGCTGCGGGTACTGGAACTGCGCAGCGTGGCCCGAGTCCTCGTAGATGAACAACTGGGCGTTCGGCAGGTTGCGGGCCATGTAGAACGAGTTGACCGTCGGGATCATCACGTCGTTAACGCCGTTGAGAATGAAAGTGGGCTGCTGGATGCCACGCAGATAGGCGAACGGATCATCTTCCGAGAGCCTTGGCAGATACAGCATGTTGGCCTCGATCTGCGCTTGGGCGACCTCGGGGGATGACGGGGGGTCCTGGTCGGCGCGTTGATGGCGCCGTTCCCAGAACTCCCTCGCGGCCTGCTCGGCATGTGGCGACCGGCCGAAGAACAGGTAGAGAAAGTCTTCGAATACGGGGACGGGATTGACTGCCGTGCCCAGCACCCGCGGCTCCATGTCGGGGTCGCCACCGCGCGGGCCAGTGCCCAGCAGCATCAGTTTGCGAACCAGTTTGGGATGGCGCCAGGTGAGATCCAGCGCCTGAAAACCGCCCAGCGAAAAGCCCAGAACATCGATCTGCTTCAAGCCCAACGTGCGAACGAAGGCCGCCGCGTCATCAGCCATGTCCTCAATGCGGGTGCGCGGCCGGCCGCCGGACGAAGCAATGCCGCGACCGTTGTAGAGGATGACTTCGCGGCCTTCGGCAAGGCCGTCCGTCATCAACGGGTCCCAATGGTCCATGCCGCCACGAAAGTGCTGCAGAAGCAGTAAAGGCGGCTGCGAGGATTCGGTGTTACCCCAGCGGCGGTAGGCGAATCGCGTACCGTCGACATCCGCGAAGCGCGTAGGCGTGGTGATATGCGTGTCAGTCATCGGGTTACCTGCTGAGGGCTGAGCCGGGGTGTCGGTCGATAAGGCATTGCTGGCTTTCGGGTAAGACCGAAGCCGCAGTGGTCAGCCTTCCGGCCGATAGCGATCGGCCGCGTGCGCTTGTCGAATGTCCGACAGGAGCCCCTGGCGCGCGCCATCCAGTGCGTCCCAGCGCCCGGCCACGTGCAGCGGCGGAATGGTGACGAGTTCGCGGCGATCAAAGCCGACCAGCGCCGCATCAACCAGTTCACCGACTTCCATCACCTCGCTAAGCGTATTGACGTCGATGCCGGCGCGTCCCCAGATCTCCGTGCGGGTCGCCGCCGGAAGCACCGCCTGTACGTAGATGCCCTTAGGCGACAACTCCAGGTTCAATCCCTGCGACAGGAACAGCACGAAGGCCTTGGTGGCGCCGTAGATCGACATGCCGAACTCGGGCGCGAAACCCACCACCGAGCCGATGTTGACGATCGCGCCGGTACCCGACTGGACAAAGCGCGGAGCGACCGCGGCCGCGAGCCGCGTCAGCGCCGTGGTGTTGAGCGTGATCAGTCGTTCGATGCCCTCAGCGGTCTGCTGCAGGAAGCCGCCCGACTGAGCCATCCCGGCGTTATTGATCAGGATGCCTATGCGAGCGTCGTCGCGCAGGCGAGTCTCGACCGCGGCCAGGTCCCCAGGCTGGGTCAGGTCAGCCTGCAGCACTTCGACGGCAACTCCGCTTTCTTCACGCAGGCGCGCGGCCAGCGTATCGAGGCGGGCCTTGTCGCGTGCAACGAGCACGAGGTCGTGGCCGCGGCGGGCGAAACGTTCGGCGTAGATGGCGCCGATGCCGGAGGAGGCTCCGGTGACGAGAACAGTCGGAAGCGTTGTCATGAGTAATTTCCTTTGCAAAGGCGGTTTGGACGCGGGAGCAAGCAGCGCGCGCCTCAAGCGGTGATGGTTGGGTAATCGGTGTAGCCCGCGGCACCGCCACCATAGAGCGTGGCGAAATCGGGCTGGGCCAGCGGGGCGCCGGTCTTTAGGCGTTCGACCAGATCGGGATTGCTGATGAAGGCACGACCGAAGGCGAACAGGTCTGCGTTGCCCTCGTTGAGCCTGGCGGTGGCGAGTTCCAGGTCGTAGCCGTTGTTGGCCAGGTAGGTTTGCGTGAACCGCTGCCGCAGCGCGTCGTAGTCAAACGGTGCGACGTCGCGCGGGCCGCCGGTCGCGCCCTCGACCACGTGCAGGTAGACGATGCCCTGCGCGCTGAGCTGCCCGGCGATGTAGTCGTATTGCGGCTGAGGGTCGCTGCTCGAGATGCCGTTTGCCGGTGACACAGGAGAAATGCGCACGCCGGTGCGATCGGCACCAATTTCTTCCACCACTGCCGCGACGACTTCCAGCAACAGGCGCGCACGGTTCTCGATCGAGCCGCCGTAGGCGTCAGTGCGCTGGTTGGCCCCGTCCTTGATGAACTGCTCCAGCAGATAGCCGTTGGCCCCGTGGATTTCGACGCCGTCGAAGCCGGCCGCAATAGCGTTGGCCGCAGCCTGGCGGAAATCGTTCACGATGCCCGGCAATTCGGCGAGCGCCAGCGCACGTGGCTGGGATACATCGACAAATCCGTTGTTGACGAAGGTTTTTGTCTCCGCGCGGATCGCCGAAGGCGCGACCGGCGCAGCGCCGCCAGGCTGGACATCGACGTGCGAAACGCGTCCGACGTGCCAGAGTTGCGCGAAGATGTGCCCGCCCTTGGCGTGCACGGCCTCAGTGACCTTGCGCCAGCCAGCAATTTGCTCGGGCGTGTATAGGCCCGGCGTGTCCTGATAGCCCTGAGCCTGGGCCGACACCTGAGTGGCCTCCGTGATGATGAGGCCAGCTGAAGCGCGCTGGGCGTAGTAGGTCGCAGCCAGTTCGCTGGGCACTAGCCCCGCGCCTGCGCGATTGCGGGTCAGCGGCGCCATGACAAAGCGATTGGCAAGCCTCAGGCGGCCAAGGGCGTAGGGCTCGAAAAGTGTCTTGTCGATCATGTTGCGTCAGCTTCAGGGGTTGGGAACGGGATCAATGATGACGACCGTAATCTAATGTGTCAAGGTTTTGATGATGATCGACATCAATGTATAATGAGGCCTTCGCAAACATGCGTTCACAGTGGTCAAGATATGAAGATCACCAAGGCACAGGCGCAGGCCAACCGGGAACACGTCGTCGAGACGGCGTCGGAGCTGTTTCGGGAGCGCGGCTACGATGGGGTTGGCGTTGCCGATCTGATGGCTGCCGCCGGCTTTACCCACGGCGGCTTCTACAAGCAGTTCCGCTCCAAGGCCGATCTGATGGCGGAATCGGCGGCCTGCGGTATCGCGCAGACCGTGGTGCTGAGCGCGGGTGTGGAAGCCCCTGCGTTTGTGCGGTACTACCTTTCTCGCGAGCACCGCGACACCCGCGCGACCGGTTGCACGATGGCCGCACTGTGCGGGGATGCCGTGCGTCAGCCGGAAGCAGTTCGTGCCGCGTTTGCGGCCGGCATCGAGAGCCTGCTGGCTGTGCTGAGCGCCGAGGGCAGTGCGTTGGACGGTGTGGACACAGCCCAGGCGCGAGCCAGGTCCCTCGACATACTGGCGCACGCCGTCGGTGCCATTGTCATGTCGCGCGCCTGCCCGGACGATTCGCCGCTGGCCGACGAAATCCTTGCGGTTTGCCGCGACGAAATTCTGGCGTCAATGAGCCCGTCGGCGACCGCGGGCGAACCTACGCGCAATCACGGTAGCGGAGCGTCGGCAAGGCCGGAGTGACTCAGTTACCGGTGGCAAACCGAATTTCCGAGAGTCGGCTGCGAAACTACGCAAAGCAGGCGGGAGCACAACATCGCGAGCGGCGGCGATCTTGCGCGTTTCCCAAAACGATAAGCCGAACTGGGCGTGCAAATCATTCAAGCTGCACGGACGGTCAACGTCTCAGGATCCCCGATAGTTTTCGTCGCGCATACGGGCGATACAGTAGTTGTTCGCATGGGTGGCAATTGGGCAATTGGACCATTTGACCATTTGACCATTTGACCATTTGACCATTGGACCGTGCGCGCGCTTTCACCAGGCTCCGTGTGCGGGGCAACACGCGCCGCTAACTTGCCCGCGAATGACGGTAGGCAACAATGACTGATCCACTCAAACATCTGCCTTTGTAGTCTCCGCTAGCTCGACCGATCGCTAAGGGTCGGAAGGAGGCGGCCGCCGTCCGCGTCCCCGCCGAGGACCGTAACCGGCCGCCCGACACGGGGTAGGTCACCCTGTTCGATAGTCGACCGGTTGAATCCGCAGCCGTGAACGGCCAGAATCCGACGCTCAGCCGGATTTTCGTCGCGGCCGGTCACGCGCGAATAGCGGCCAAAGGGGTAAGCCAGCATTGATCGACGCTCGCCAGCGCCGAGGCGTGGAGAGCGCTGCGGGTTGCTCGCCTTGAACGCCGCATCGTCCGGCGACTTTCGTCGGCTGTCGAACCCCCTGGTCTAGGGATAAATGGTTTCGCCGCGATTGAGCATGCCGATGAACTCCTCGATCTTGCGTCCCCGTGTTGCGGGCTTTTTGGCATTCTGTATCCGAAACAGGATGGCGTAGCGGTTTCGGCCGTTCAGCGTCGCAAAGAAGGCGCTGGCCTTGGGATTGGCATCCAGTGCGGCTTGCAGGTCGTCCGGCACGGCCGAGTTGCTGGCCGACGTATAGGCAGCCTCCCAGCGGCCATCCTCTTTGGCCTTCTCGATTTCTCGCATGCCCGAAGGCAGCATTCTGCCTGCGGCGATCAGCGCTTCGGCCCGGTCTTTGTTGAGCTTGGACCAGATACTTTTTGCGGCGCGTCGAGTGAAGCGTTGCAACCAGTATTCTTCACTTTCAGTCTGTTTTTGACCATCGATCCAGCCATGACAAAGGGCACTTTCCAGCGCCCGTTCATAAGTCAAGGTTGACTGCCCGGCGCCCTTTTTGGCAAGGCGCAGCCATATCCCGGTCGAGGTACCGCCGTTTTGCGCCAACCAGTTTTCCCATTCATTCTGGTCAAGGAATGTCAGACGAGGCTCAGTCATCGAGGATCCAAATGGTTGCATTCAGGCAGCGAGGCCTTTTCGTTCACTGAAACCTCGCAGATTACCGATTTGCGCGGATTTTGGAATACCCGATTCATCGACAACTCAGCGTGTATCCATCGGAGGAAAGATGGAGGTCTTTCCTGGCGGACCATCCAGTTGACCGGCTTCCCGCCAACATCGGCTATTGCCATCGGGGCCCGGCGACGCCGGTAGGGGTCGAGTACCGGCCGCCCGACACGGGGTAGGTCACCCTGTTCGATAATCGGCCGCGGGCGGCCGTTCACGGCCATTTTCGGCCGTTCGCGCAGGCTCGCTTTAACCCCCGAAGTTGGGCCGAACCGGACCTTCGGCGGGCAGAGGCCGGACGCCGCTCATCGGTCGAACCGGCCGCTCCCCTTTTTCGAAAGGTGAGTGGCGGAATGTCCGCTTCCCAGCTACACGAATGAGTACTCTCGACTCAAAGTGGTCGTCGAGCCTTTCTAAGGCAAATATTCAACGTTCCTGTTCAGGACGCGGTTCTATCGCGCAGTTTCTCCTGTACTTTTCATTACCCGCTCAGTTGATGTGCCGGAGTAATAATCCGTCGGTGTAGCAAAATACTCCATTATGTTTGTTCGAACAATAATTTTGAATTGATTCGAAACCCAAGAATCTGCCACCTGTCCCCACGCTTGATTAGCGTGATGTTAATCTCCGCGGGGCCTCTCTCGAAGTCTCCACGCCCAGTGTAGGCAGCCGTGATGACCTTCCCTTGCTGGGAGGTGACGGAAATAGTCGCATGCCCTTTGCATCCCTTGTACTCCTTGAGCTTGCCAAGCATTCGGAACCAGCCAAAAAGTTTCCCCAGGTCTCTACCATTTGTGGCCGACATGAACTCGGGGCTTGCACGACTTATCAACTTGTCGGCATCCCAGCCGGAGACAACTGCAAGTATGGACTCATTCGCGAACTCCTGACTTTCTTTATCCAGTGCGCTGCCTTTGACTGCAAGAATCGAAATCCCCACCGCGGCTGCGACTGCAATAGCGAGGAGCGTACCTCCGAGAACCATCAGCACCTTCTTCATGAGACGCCTCCTACGTACCCGGGGGGGTATCAGCCTTTGGGTCTAGTTACGCAGCCGATGCTAGGATCGGCCTTCTTCTCGTGGCACTCGTCGCCGGAGCCGCAGGACACTCTCTCACGCCCTCCAAAATCGCCATTACAGGCCGGTTCGGCGCAATTAGAGGCCAGACGCCAGTGCCTCCTTGAGATTTCGCTTCGCCGCATCATTGCCCTGCTGCGCAGATTTGCGGAACCATTGAATTGCCAACGCCTTATCCCGTGGCACGGTAATCCCGTGCCAATAGAACGTCCCGATCTCGTTCTGTGAGAATGCATCGCCAAGGTTTGCCGCCTTCATGTAATCCACCAACGCACTATCAAGCCGCTTCAATTGCGCATAACAAACGCCCCTGTTTGCGAGAGCGTATGTATTATTTGGCTTGATTTCCAGCAGCCTCGATAAATGTGGCACCGCCGCGCTGTATTTACCTTGCCGGATCAGTACCCAGCTAATCCGACTGATAATGTCAGGATCATCCGGCAATACTGCCAGCGCTTCCTCGTATTTCCGCTGCGCGCCCACGTAGTCGTGTTCCCATTCTAGTTTCCACGCGACGTCAGCAGTAACTGCCGCGTCAAGTTCCCGTACTTTCTCGACGGGCAAGCCCGCGCCTTTACATTCCCTGACAAAGCTCGACATCTCCTCGGCACTGCCACCCCATCTCGCCTGGAGCGTGAACAAGTACTTCCTCCTAACAATGAAATTCCTAGGAGCTTTCTCATTGGCCAAATCAAGTAGTCTTCGATTCATTCTTATTAGGCCATAGTTCTTTCCGATATCCATTGCGTGCAGGTAACTGAGAATCGGCTTATCGGTTAGATTCGCGGAGTCCAGTAAATCTTGTATGGATTTTTTAAAATTGGCATCCATCCCTGTAAATTGCTCGTCGCTCGTTTTGTCCGTAAAATTATCGCCACGAGCCTCAAATCCAACGTATTTATAATAAATTCCTCTTGCTAAGCGAGCCGCATATGACTTTGGGTATTTTTCAATCCACTCAATGAGTTTCGGCTCCACGGTGCGGTCCGTGATATAGAATGAACGAAAAGCCGCCAACAATTGCTCATCACCAATCGTGCCGCGTTCGTACGCTCGCTGAGTTTCGCTCATCTCACGATCCAATTGAGTATATTGGCTAGCCAATAGCATTCCGAGAAGTCTCGATTTATCGCTTTCAATGGCCCCTGCCCACGCACCGTTCTCCGTGGCTAATATGGCAAGGATTCCAAGCAAGATAATAATCCGCTTAATCATTTTCATCCCTTCGCTCAAATGGCTTATTTTTTCACATTAGTGGCCGAGCGCTACATATACACGCCATCGCTCTACTTTTAACCGAGCCTCGCACCTTATACAAATTGCATCTGCAAGATCATCAACCGACTAAGGGGCAACATGCGCGGTATTCAGATCAGCATCGGTGCGGAAGCAGACATTCCAAGCGCGAACCCTTCCAATCAATTCTGTTCCTGTCATAACGTGCGCCCCTGGCCGAAAAGGGCATTTCGGGGCTCTTCAAAGCGGACCCTCCGGATAGGCTAGGAAGTCAAGCCTATGTACGACGGCTTTGGCCGCCGTTGATCGGTAGTTGGGCGCGCCAGGTGCGAACGGCCGGAATGGGTCGGTACCGGTCGCCCGACATGGGGTAGGTCACTCCGTTCGATAATCGGCCACAGGCGGCCGTTCACGGCCATTTTGAGGCATTGACTAACGGGCCGCTCCGGCCACTCGAATGTCCCATGAGCATCCGGCTTCTGCCGGCCGCCCTTACACCGTCGGACGGCCGAGTCCGATTCCCTGCCGTTCGGCTTGGCAGAGGCTACGGGCGTTCCCAGCCAGAAGCAGCCGTTCAATGTAGTCGGTCGGGGACCGCTGGCTGAAATCGGGCGTGCGGGTGCCGTCTTATGCCTGGAGAAACCTTCGACGGTGAGGTGCCGTTGCTCGGAACGCGACGCAACTGACGCTAGATGCCCACTGGTTAGCCGTTCGCTCCTGAAACATACTTTTGACCGATATGGCGTCGGCCTCGCATTGATCTACTCTCGGTATCTAAAGGGCTTTGACTTCGCTGCCGATATATCTATCTCTAAGCTTTACCGGTGCTGTGCGCGGGGTGGCTAAGAATCGGGAACCATATCATGATGTCATCAACATGAAAACGCTAAGAAAAGTCGTGAGCAGTTGGTCGTCGGATTCCGGGTCGGCAGAGTCGGGTTTTTGGAAGAGCACAATGGCGATAGCCAGTAGCGCGTTGGAAGGTACCGGCCGCATGCAGCAGGCTGTTAGTCAGAGCCTGAAGTTGCAGCAAAAGATTCGCACGATGCGGGAAGAGTTGCACAAGGCAGAAGCTGAGCGCGACATCTATCGTGACCTTCACACCCGCACGTTGGAGGAACTCCAACACGCTATGGATACGAGTCCAGCCGAATGGAAGCGGCTGCGAGCTGAAACTGAGGCCTTGCAGATCAGGCGCCGAGCCTACAAGCTGCTGGTGGAACACTACGCTCGTATCGGCGCCCCAATAGATCAGGCAATCTTTTCGGCGCAACGCAGGCGGGTGCAGCAGCATTTCCAGCTCCAGCGTCGCAAGGGCCTGCCGATCACGCAGGTCAGCGTCGACGATATTGCGTTCCTCCTGCGATAGTCAGGCAACCGGATAGCGGCCAGCACTTGGCGGTAGGTGCTGCATCCATAGATGCGGCCATGCGGAGCGCATTGAGTTCGGCTCGCAACCGGCAGCTTTGGCCGAGGACCTGCCGGCCAATGTGATCGAGCGAATGGCCGTTGTGCCTTGCAAGCTGCCGTCGAGGTGCCACTGGGCCGAACGACGGCAACGGGTCGAGCGGAGACCCTCGAATGCCCTCCGGACAGCCACCGACGACTTGCGGTCCAGGCGGTACTTCGTCACCGACTGAATACCAACATGCTGCGGGCGCTTGTGTCGCGCCAGCGCCGGGTTGATGTCCTACCCAGATTCGGCGGGCGAGAAGGCCTATGGGTTTTGCTTACCCTCCGCAGGATCGTAGGCCCAACGCCGAGGATTGGACGTCAGCCCGCGCACGCCCCGTCGCGTAGTCCTTCAGTGCCGACCGCCCCGTCACCCTTGCCGGGTGCATGCCATATTCCACAGCGTCTCCGAACGGGTTCCCGTACGGCAGTACGCAAGTATGGGCTTCGGCAGCTCCGCCATGAGTAAACCGAAGGCTGCTGCAGCTTCGACGGTGACACCCCCCGATTTTACGGGCAGGTAGTGCGCGGCCATGCCAAGCGAACTGGCCACCTCCGCGATTTTCGCGAACTGGACCTGGCCGGCAGCCTCTCCATCGTGCCGGTTGCAGACGATGGAAAGGAACCCGACCGCATGCGCCGCCCGTACGTCGGCTCCGCTTAACTGTGGCGCCACGCTCACGTCGTTCGAGAGCTGCTTGATCAGCATGTCCTGTCGGCCCGTGCCCACTTCCATGCAGCGCTCTATGGCTTTGCGGAAGCAGTCGACTGCAAAATCCACGTCTGCCAACGTTGTAAAGCGTCCAAGGCTCAGACGGACTGTGCGCTCCGCGGAATCTTCATCCAGGCCGACGCAAGTCAGCACGTGAGACGGTTTGCCGGCCGCCGAATTGCAGGCAGACGTTGAGGAGATGGCCAGATCGTCGGTCAACATGGACGGGAGGAAATTGGGCAGTTCCACGGTCAGACTAAGTGTGTGCGGAATGCGGGCCGCGGAACTGGCGTTCTGCGTGACGGCGCCTGACGCGCGCACACCACTCAGCAAGCGCTCGCTCAGTTGCGCGATGCGCTCGTTGTCCGACGCCATTTCAGTACGCGCCAGTTCGCAAGCCGTTCCCATGCCGACAATCTGGTGCGTGGCAAGGGTGCCAGATCGCAGCCCCTGCTCATGTCCGCCGCCGTGCATCTGGCAGGCAATACGCGGTGCCACTTCGCGACTCACATAGAGCGCGCCGATGCCTTTCGGGCCATAGAACTTGTGTGCCGACATCGACAGCAGGTCTATACCCATCGCCTTTACGTCAATCGCGGTCTTGCCAGCAGCCTGCGCCGCGTCCACGTGAAGCAGAGCGCCAGCGGCGTGAACAATTTGCGAGATCTCAGCAATATTGGTGAGGGTGCCGATCTCGTTGTTCACCATCATCAACGAAACGAGGCCCGTCTGATTGCTGCAGGCCGCTTTAACAGCGGCCGGCGAAATCTCGCCGGCTGGATTCGGCAAGAGGTAGGAAACGGAAACGTCAAGTCGCTCAAGGTGCGACGCGGTGTCCAGAATTGCCTTGTGCTCAAGCTTGCTGGTAACCAAATGGCGGCGCGTCGGCTCGTGGTCGAAAAAACCCTTGAGCGCTAGGTTGTTCGACTCTGTCGCACCGGACGTCCAGACAATCTCGGATGGCTCTGCACCAATGAGAGCGGCCACCTGGGCGCGAGCCTCCTCGACCACATCCCTTGCCTTCAGCCCCGCAGCGTGGGAGTTCGATGCAGGGTTTCCGAAGACGCCGGCGGCCCCCAAGCAGCCGAACATCGCCTCCATGACACGAGGGTCCGCCGGTGTGGTTGCAGCGTAATCGAAGTACCGCAGAGTGTCCGTGCTCATCATTCATCCTTCAGAAGGGTAGAAATGCTACGACGAACGCACTGAAAGTTGCTTCCAAAATCCATAACCGAGAGGGGAGTGCGTAGCATTCAATGCTACTGAATGCGTACTATGTAGAATATTTTCGCGTACGCTGCCTGGCCGCACGGGCTGACTTAATAACCGTAGCGGGCAAGACCGGCCATTCGCAGTGAGGCCGCCGACTGACTCGGAAGGATCGCAAGTCGCCTCTGGCGTCGGCAAGGCTCCGCCTAGATTGCTAAGGACCGAGCCCGGCCAGGAACGGCCCTTCGACTTTTGTCATCCATAGCAGACATCCACGGGTGGATTTCTGTTAGTGTTCAGATGCGCCGCTGTCTACGCTGCTCTATTAGCCTCTCAGATGAATGCCGCTCGCCTACTATCCACGTCGGTACTATGTCTAGCCCTCGCCAGTCCAGCGTTCTCGTATCAAGTTCGCGACCAAGAGGCTCCATATGGCGCCTCGCAATCCGAGATCAATGAAGCTTTGCGCGACTGCCAGAGAGATGAAATCTCAATTGCGATATGTGAGTGGTCCTCCTATCGCAACTCTCTGAAAGAACTTCGCAGCATCGCGAAGGAAGTCGATCAGGCTCTCAGCTCGGACAAGGTCCGCCTCGCATACTTCAAGCGATCTCAGAAAGCGTGGGAGCAATTCCGCAATGCTGATTGCGACCTTGATGCGTCATCAGCCGATGGGGGATCAATGGTTTCAGGGTTGATCTATTCGTGCAGAACGATATTGACCAACCAGCGAGTTGAATTACTTCGTCACTTTGTTGGCACCTTAGATGCTGGGTCTCCAGTCCCATTGCTTCTGTATGAGCACCAATGAGAGTGCCTCCCAGAGATCCAACCCATCATGCCGGTGGGCCTGCGCATGAAGTTGCGCGGGCCGGCGAATTCATTGAATGTCTGCTTCTGAAAAGAGCGAACTTCCGCGATGGGTCGTAAGGCGCCGGTCGGCTCCTCTCAACTTGGTCGTCATGGCGTTTGGACTTGAGCAGCCGGTGCTCCCCTACGGCTGACCTTGCACAACGGCCTGAACCGGCACCTACAAGCTACCCAGCCTCAGCCGGAGCCAGGAGAGGTAGATCTTCCGCTGTCAGGGACTTTCCCCCTTTACTCCTTGCCGGTTAGCCGGCAAACACTGTATATTTATACAGTTGTCGTCACATCCCAGAAAAGCTGGCTCCTGAAGTCAGGCCCGTGTGGCGCCTGCGCTTTCTCTCCTTCACCTCGAAAGGCAATTATGTTTGTGGACCGCACCGAAATCATCAACGCCGCCAAGGCATTGCGCGCCAGCCAGGAAGAGTCCAGATACAGCAAGCTCGTCGCGCTCGCGAACAAGCAACTCAAGACAATGCAAACGGCAATCCAGAGGGGCAAGGAAGAATTCGAGACCAGACTAGTACTCGACATCAACGAAGACAATCCGCAAGCAGCGCTGGAACCGCGCGCGCAACGGCTAGCCGACGACCTCAGAGGGCAGGGCTACACCGCAACGGTGACCACGTTTGCCGAGGTCAGCACCGACCGCAAGAACTGGACGCCGAATATCACGGTCGTCATCGGTCTGGGCGACATGGTTTCCGAAGACGACAACGCGATAGCGGAAAGCACGGTGACCGACGAAACGGAAGTCGCGTTGGCTGGCGAAGCTGCCAGTGAAATTGCCTGACAACAGGCGGGCAATCCGAGATAAGGACCGGCATCACGAAGCTTCGCGCACGGTCGCGTGCGTGATGGCTTTTCCAACAAGGGAAATCTGCACGCGGTCGCCGCTGGTGCCGGCAAGTGCCTTCCCAGGTAGATCGAAAGCCGAGACCAGCCATGAGCGGACATGAACGGGTTAATTTCAGATAACACCGAGCCGAAGACAAGCAACTGGTAGGTCACCGGTTCAACGCGTATCAACCTCTACAGCGACGATCGGACATTGCGTCAGTCCAGCGTGAAGTGCCGGATGGCGGGATGCCGTCCTGATCCTTTCGCAGGCGCCAGCACGCGGTCACCTATTCAGGTTATTTTCGGGCGTCATCGAACCACCTACTCTCCAGCAGACGCAAGGGGCGTCGCACAATGCGCCCGCCAAAGGCTTGCGACGCTAAAGAAAGGAAGGGCGATGAATGCCTATCCGGCTCCCGCAGACGCGAGTGCAATCACGCCAACTTGTGCCCTGCAGGGCGCGATTGCGATCGCTGCATTTGCCTCGAACGCACTACTGTGCCGCGTCGCACTGTTCAACTACTGCATCGACGCAGCGACTTTCTCCGATATCCGACTGCTGGCCGGAGGCGCGACGTTACTGGTCGTGACGAAGCTGAGACCGGAGTATGCTCCGCAGCCCAGTCCTGACCCTGACTGGATCTCGGCTACGGCGCTGGGGATTTTCGTGATCCTGTTCTCATTGTCGTATCTATCCCTCGGCGTCAGTTCCGGTGCGCTCGTGTTGTTCGGGACGGTACAACTGACGATATTTGTTGCCTGTCTCCTCAAAGGAGAACGCTTCCACCGCGTGGCGCTGATTGGCTATCTCCTGGCTATTGCCGGACTGTTATGCCTGACCACGCCCGGCGTCGGCGTTCCGCGAGTCTCCGGCCTGCTTATGATGGTTGGGGCAGGCGTGGCATGGGGGATCTATACCTTGCGAGGTAGGCGATCCGCAAGTCCACTCTCGGCAACGGCAGGAAACTTCCTGCGCGCGACCCCGATCTGCATCGTCCTCGGTTGGATGCTTAACGGCGATGCCCATGCGAGCGTAGCCGGAGTTGCCCTCGCTGTGGCGTCAGGCGCCGTGACATCTGCTATCGGCTTTGTCGTGTGGGGGTCGGTAATCCGAAAACTGCCGGCAATGTCCGCGGCCGCCATCCAACTACTGGTGCCGCCCGTTGCGGCGCTCGGCGGCGTTCTGTTCCTGCAGGAACCGGTGAGTACGCGCCTTGTTGTCAGTTTCGTTGCCGTCCTGCTCGGCATCTGGCTGGCAGCGTCGGTTGGTGCCAGGCACAGGGTCAAGGCTCGATGTTAGTGATGCCTCCTTGGAGAAGATGCATTCTGCGCTTTCGTTGAGGCAGTCATTCAGTTTGCGGGCCGGCTTGGCTCGCCGCAGCCCATCTACGAGTCAGGTGTCACGATGAAAGCAGCAATTGGTTTCGCCTTCGCGTGCTGGCTGTCGGGTGCAATCCTGATTCTCGTGGATTCTACGGCCGCAATTGCGCTGAGCGGCGCGCTGGCCCTGGCGGGGTTGGACCTGTTCGCACCTTAGCCGAGCCGCTCCAATCCTCCGTACGATCCGCGCTGAGACTCTTGCGCAGACCGCTTGTGACAGGGCGAACTCAATGCCAGGCTACTACGCTCAATTGCCCGCAACGCCGCCGCGTCTGCAATTCGCTATCGCAACTTGCCGAGCCACAGCGCGGTGAGCGTCGAGCGATTCCGGACGTTGAATTTTGTGTAGATCGACTTGATATGGACATGAGTCGTGTTCGGACTCTGCTCGAGTTTCTGCGCGATCTGCTTTTCCGTCAGTCCGTCGAGTAGCCCCAGCAGCACCCTTCGCTCGGCCGACGTCAGCGAAGCATCGGCGATGAGCAGGCCGTGGCTGAGCAGTTGCTGCCGATAGTACCATCTCAGCCCATGCATCACGAAGCCCAGAAGCTCGAGATCCGGCGCAGAGAAGCGGGGGGCTTGCAGATCGCGAAACACGAAAAGATGAATTCGCACATCATCGTTGAGCGAACAACGCACCTGGATGCTGTCGGCGTGACCGACTTCAAGGTAGTGGCGGCGATAGTGGGCACCTTCAAACCATTCGGCGGGCATCGCCTCGAAGAGCAGGTTGGCGCGGAACGGCTCGTTCCCCGACGCGGCCACGACATGTGACGAATCGACGTTGCCGGACCATAGCGTGTCGAACTGCTCCTGCACGGAAGCGACCATCGCGGGTACAGGATGCAGGAGCCGAACCAGGCGTGGACGCCAGCCGAACAGGGGATCCTTTCGCGCGAGCGAAGGTAATCGCACAACTACAGCCCAAAGTGCATTCTGTGCCGTGACCATCGCACAGAGCGTGGTTAGTAAATGGGTCAGCGCGGCATCGGCTTCGCCTGCGGAGAACTCGGCGAGCCGGTCCCAGAGTGCAAAGACGTCATCGCGGTGCGATTGGTTGGCGAAATCCGAGAGTGGATGCATGTCGTCCCCAGGAAGAACGGGCGAATCACCAATCTTCGGTGATCTTGGGCTCGCCTGGCAATAGCCTTGGTGCGGAAGCCCTGCTCCCCGGGCGTGGCGTTCAGTTGCCGAATGCAGCGTTCCCGTCTGACGATCCGGCAGGAATCGCCCCGGTTTGCGCTTGGCTCCAGCGCAAACCGGGGCGTGCCGGTGCAGGATGCAGTGCTTCTCGATCGGACGTGGGGTGCCTTATATTTCACATCTGGTGTGGCCCGGCCGGTTCCGGGTTTCGGCCACCTACTGTGGTCGTCAGCGTCCGGCCAGAAGCGCCGCTCAGTCGCTCCTTTGCTCAGACGTTTGGTTGTCCAGTGTACCCACGAAAGGTACTCAAGGTGTTGTGCAATGCCGCCCTTCCGCCAAGTTAAAACGTTAGTCCGAGCGTGCTTTTTTTGTGCGGGATGTGGTCTTTCCGCGGACGGTCCGGCGGCGGTGCTAGTGCAAAAGCCCCATAGATGGAGTGTTTGGTCCCGCACTGACATGCCGCAATCGTTTGGAAAAATAGGAACTCTCATCCTGTCGACCCTTAGGCTATAAAGAATTGTCTATCGCATACAGTTACATCATTGCCGCCGCAAATTTCCTCGCTGGGATAATCATCGTGGCCTTAGGCATGCCGGATATCGGCCGGAACATGCGAGGAAAATTCCCATGGCTTCCGTTCGGAAGGACAAGCGCCTTTAGAATATTGACAGGGCGTCTGGTTCGCTTCTTCGCAGTGGGCATGCTAGTAGCGGGCACGGCGCGTATCGTTCTCCAGGTGATTGGTGTACCAAGTCATCTCGATGATGCTCAATTTTTGTTGGCAAAAATCTCCTTTTGCATGGGCATGGTGTTTGTTGTATTTTTACAATATTTGCATCGGAAGCGACGGGACTAGATTTCGTTAATGGCACATTCCGCCTCGGATACGGCGCAAAAACAGGAACTCCAATGAACGCCACGAATATTCTCACCGCTATTCGCGCAGCCGCAGGTCTCGGCGCAGTAGCATCTTGGTTTTCGCTGATCTGGTTGCTTGGCATTCCACTCTTCCTTACTAGTAGCAAGAGTTATTTCTTCGGCGGAATCGTCATCGGCGTTGCACTTTGGATACTCGCTCTGACCGTGGCGTTAGCGGTGAAGTGCGCAAACTGCGGCAGGCGCATGCTGATCGATTTCCGATCGCCCTCCCTATACCCAGACTGGCAAGCGTTACGAGACCAGTTTTTCCCCCTGCAAGTGCTCATCGAGCCTGCAAGGACCAAATGCCTCCACTGTCAGGCATATGTCGGGACAGCACCCGAGCATCACGCTGGGGGTAAGCAACCAGCAAAGCAATCCCCGAATTCTGGAGGTGGGCGATGAGCAGGGAAATTTCCAAAAGGGAAGTGGGTCAGACTTTGGTACAGAACAGCGAGCTGGTCTTAAATGCATTCGACTACTGGCCGGCCTTTCACGATTCTGAGGTTGTCACGTTCTGCAAAAGGATGGCTGAGGAAGCAGGCCGGCATGTAGCTGATGCAACTATAGCAGTACGGCATGGCGGTCAGGACAACCCAGAGTGGACGGCTTCAGGCGAAGATCGGATCGTTGAATTCCTATGCCGGGATATAGCTGAGACCAACATTAATCTCAATGAACTGTCCGGCGGTGGCTGGCTGGACGAGATCGTCATATCGACGCAAAACAATGGTCGCCTCGGCTTTGATATGAGGCCTCTCGCTGGCTTTGATGTTCGGTTTAGTTGTCGATCTGTCGAGATCCTGGCGGTCGGCCTGGTGCCTTCCGCCTAGATGTCGAATCAGTACTGAGTGCCATGAGTGTCCATGTCACATGGCAGCGACCTTTGCAGAGCTTCCAGCATGTCATTTAGGCCCCGCGACAGCGCCTCCTGCGAATGTCAGGCAGGTGCCCCCTTTGACCAATGATTCGCCCGCCAACTCGGCCGGGCGAGCGCCGGTTGTACCTCGGAAGCGGTCGCTACGGTGTCTCGATGCCCGAAAGGCGGTTCAGGGTCGATCAGAGACGACCACGCTTTGGCGGCGGGCATCCGACCGATCCGGGCTATCAGCGGCTGGTCAAGGTTGTCATTCCCCGCGCGCAATGGCACGATGCGGACATGGTGAACGTTTTTCTATAGGTCGAATCATGGCGCTATCGACCAACGCAAGACCTTATCTTGCACTGACACTTCTTGGCGTCCTACTCGCTGTGGGAGCTGCGTCAGAAATCTATGGCAGAGCCTCAATTAACGTAGTAGGCCAAGTAGCGACTGATGAAACGAGGTGCCAGAAACCGCAGCATAACCGTTGCGTGACCAGCTATGTCCTCAGGGCGGTAGATGGTTCGACCACAGCATACAGCGCTGGCCCTACCGACCATTCATTACGACGCTACCTTCCTGTAGAAACCACCATTGAAAAACACCGGTGGCAACTCACGTACCGAGTCAACGGTGTCGAGGTTGACGACTTTCCAATATTATTCTACTGTGGCCTTTTCTGGTCAGGGGTAGGCGCATTTGCATGGGGTCTCTACCTCCATAAGAAATGGCCGGCCTAATTCAAACTCTGAACGACCGCCTTGGAGTAAGGCGACCCACTCCTAGGGGTCGGAAGCGGGCAACCAAAGCAGCATCCGATGACGATCAAGCTGTCGAACAGTCGGGCGACCGCGAACCGCAGTGCACCAGGCGTCAGACTTGTCTGATTGACAGCAACCGGCCTCTCCCCCAAACTCCCCGAGTCACCGCAAACAACGGCGACCGAGCGTGGAAACTCGAAGGATCCGGGACCCGACCAACCGAGTTCCACGGAGGCGCCATGCCCGCTCGTACTCCCTGCGCTGAGCAATCCACTCTTCTTGAAGCCCCGGCGCACCAATTCGCCATCTCCCGCCAATCCCCCCTGATCGCCGATCTGATCGAGTTGACCTATCCGGCTAACGCCGACGACAGGGACCGTATCCGGGCGCAAAATGCCGCCTACCAGCTCGGCACACTCAGTACCACCATCCTCGACATTACCCAGCAAGGCTGCGCAGAGCTATGGCGCGTAAGCGCCGGGCTCGCGGCTGTGCTGCGCCTGCTGGAGGCCGACGAGGAAGCCGACATGGACACGGTCGGCATTCAGTGCCTGCTGGCCCCGCTGAAGGAGCAACTCGACCAGGCGGTCAGCCGGGTACAGGAAATGCTCTGATCTGCAAGGTGTGAGGGCCGCCAGCAGGCGGCTCTCACGGGATCATCGCTTCACAGCGAGAGGGCCCGGCCAATCAAATCCAGACATCATTCTCTGCCGTGCGCTCCTCTTGCACCTCCGCCGTATTCAAGACGCCAGGCGGCTCGATCAGCGGCACCTTGGCCTCCTCGCCGCATACGGCTTGCGCTCCACGCCTTAAGGCACTACCGTCATTGCGTCAAGACTTTGGCCTGTATGTGCGGCTAATCCGCATCGCGGATGCGGCACCCGCGCCCGCGTGGATCAATCCCCGTGCACATCCTCCGGACGTTCGTGCAACACATGCCCGAATTCATCCAGCTCTTTCTGGATCCTCGCCATGCTGGCGTCGATGGCCTGCTGCGTAATCTCACCATCGACGAACTCGACTGAGACGCGGGCCACGCGGGGATCCTTGTCGACGATGCCTTGCAGCACCTTGTCGAACAGTTTTTCCCCGGCACGCAGGCCGAGCGGGCGGGGCACAAGCACCTTGACCAGCAGGATCTCCGCTTCGCTTCCCGTTTGCGCCGCATCGGCGACGGCGGTGCGCAGGTACGATTTGAGTTTCAAGATACTCAGGTCGCCGGGAACGCCGATATGCGACACCCGAACCTTTTTGTCAGCCATGCAATCTCTCCGCCAGATTTGAACGCGAGGACTATACCGCAGGCGGCATCGGCCCGGCCATGGACCCCGCCAACATGAGCCTGGCCCCCGATGCGCTCGGATAGCGATTGGGTGGCGAGGCGCATGCCAGGATCTCCTGAATCTTTTCCGCGCTGACCGGCAGGGCGGCATTGAGGTAGTGTATTGTGCGGAGCAAAAATCCATGCCGCGCCCGCGATCGTTGTAGCATCGCTGCCATGGACAACCTGCTCAGAAAACTCGACCTGACCTCGCTGCGGCTGTTCGTTGCCGTTTGCCAGGAACAGAATATTGCCCGCGCCGCCGAGCGCGAATTCATTGCGCCGTCGGCGGTGAGCCGCCGCATTGCCGAGATCGAAGCGCTGATCGGCCTGCCCGTGATCGAGCGCCATGCGCGCGGCATCACGGTGACGGCGGTGGGCGAGACGGTGCTGCGGCATGCGCTGGCCATCATTGGCAGTGTCGAGGCGCTCAGCGCGGAACTGTCGCGTTTTACCTCCGGCGCGTGCGGCAACGTGCGCCTGGTGTGCAACCTTGGCGCCATCGTGCAGTTCCTGCCGGAGGACCTGGCGGCCTTTGGACGCGTGTATCCCGATGTCGGCATCGAGCTGGAGGAGCAGCACAGCCCCGAGGTGCTGCGCATGGTGGGCGAGCGCAGCGCGGACTTTGGCATCTGCAATGCGATCCAGGGCGTGGAGCAGTTTGTCTCGCTGCCTTACCGGGAGGACCAGCTTTGCGTGCTGGTGCCGCGCGGGCATGCGCTGGCGTCGGCGCAGCAGGTGCGCTTTGCTGACTTGTTGGGCGAGACCTTCGTCGCGCTGCGCGATGAGAGTGCGTTGAGCCGCCTGCTGGCGGAGCAGGCGGCGCGCTTGAACGAGGCGCTCAAGATCAAGATCCGGGTGGCGAGCCTGGATGCCTTGTGCCGCATGGTGCATGTCGGGCTGGGGATTGCTGTCGTGCCGAGGCAGGTGGGCGAGCTTTACCTCAACACCCTGGACGTGGTGGCGCGGCCGCTATCGGACCCCTGGGCGACACGGCAACTGGTGGTGGTGTTTCACTCCCGGGAGCATCTTTCGGCGAGCGCTTTGGCCTTGGTGGGCTTTCTCTGCCGGGAATAGGAATAAGGCGGGCAAAGCGAAGCGCGAGTGGGCAACCAGCCAGCCGTCGCAAACCGAGATGCCTGCCATGCCGACTGCGCACTTTGCCCCGGCGGCGCCAAACCATATAGTGGGGTCATCATAACGAGAAACCCCGCAATGGAAGCCACCATCCGCTTCGACGGCCGCGTGCTGTACCTGTCGCAAGACCCAGCCTGCGTGCGCGCCCAACTCGACGGCAAGCCGATGACCCGGGCCGAGGCCGGCCCGCTGCGCGACAACATCTCCACCGATGAGATCACGCCCGTCACGATCATGCTTACCTACGATGAGCGTCTGGGGCAATTCCCTTACGTGGGGTTCCAGGCGGGGGGCGAGCAGCCGATCGGCCGCGATGCCATCCGCAATGGCGGCTTTGCCGTCACGGTGGCCGGCAAGCGCTATGGCAAGGGTTCTTCGCGCGAGTCCAGCCCGCTGGCGGAGCTGTCGGCCGGCATCCGCCTGATCGTTGCCGAGAGCTTCGAGCGCATCTACCAGCAGAACTGCGACAACATCGGCATCCTGACCACCACGGATTTCACCGTGCTCGACCGCGTGCTGGCGGGTGAGGCGATTCCCATCGAGGCGTTCCTCGCCGGGCGCGATGCGCTGACCCGGCAGGTGATCCGTGCCGGCGGCCTGCTGGCCTATAGCCGCGCGGCAAGCTGGCCGGCAGCGGGCGAGGGCGCGCAGGCAACGCAGGCAACCGGCAGCGCCGCACCGCGCACCTTGGTGGAAAAAATCATCGCCCGCCATCTGCTTCCTGGCACCCCGAGCGCCGAGTGCGGCCAGGGCGTGTTCGTGGCGGCGGACTGGCGCTTCTCGCACGACTACTTCACCGGCATGTGCGCGCACCTGATGCACCGCGCTTTCGGCAAGCCGGCAACGCTGCGCGAGCCGGATCACATCATCGCGTTCCAGGATCACCTGGTGCTGGCGGCCCAGAGCTTCCCGCATGTGCGCGACGGCTTGTTGCCAGGGGTGGCCAACCTGATGCAGGGGCATAGCAGCTTTGCGCACGACTACCCGGTGCGCTCGCATAACGCGCTTCCCGGCGACGTCCCCGGCTCGGAAGGCATTTGCCATGCGCTGATGGCCGAGCAGTACGCGCTGCCGGGGCAGGTGGTGGTGGGCACCGATTCGCACACGCCGCATTCCGGCGCGCTGGGTTGCCTGGCGTTTGGCGCGGGCGCCACCGATGTCGCCAATAGCTGGGTCACGGGCTACGTGCGCTGCAAGGTGCCGGAAACCCTGCGTGTGGAGGTGGAGGGCGAGCTGGCGCCGGGCGTGAGCGCCAAGGACATCGTGCTCTACCTGCTGCAGATGGACGCAATCCGCTCGGGCGGCGCGATCGGCGTGGTGTTCGAGTACGCCGGCAGCACGGTGCGGGCCTTGTCGATCGACGAGCGCGCCACGCTGACCAATATGGTCGCCGAGCTGGGCGGCTTCACCGGCATCGTCGAGCCAGACGACAAGACCGTGGCCTTCCTGAAGGCGCGGCGCGGCGTCGATTTTGCGATCGAGGACTGGATGCGCAGCGATGCCGGCGCAACCTATCGCGACGTGATCCGCATCGACGCCGCCGCCATCGCGCCCATGGTGGCGCGTCCCGGAGACCCCGGCAATGGCATTGCGGCCAACACGCTGGCGCAGCCGGTGCCGGTGGACATTGCCTACGGCGGGTCCTGCACCGCAGGCAAGCGGGAGGATTTCGACTACTACCACGAGGTGCTGCGCTGGGGCCTGGAGCATGGCCTCAAGGTGTCGCCCCGCACCCGGCTGTTCCTGCAGTTCGGCACCCTCGGCGTGAAGGCTTACTGCGAAGCGCGCGGCTATATGGACACCTTCGCCGCCGCCGGCGCCACGCTGGTCATGCCGGGCTGCGGCTCGTGCGCCAACTGCGGGCCGGGCGCTTCCACCACCAGCGAGCAGGTCACCATCAGCGCCATCAACCGCAATTTCCCCGGCCGCTCGGGGCCGGGCCAGGTCTGGCTGGCCAGTCCTTACACGGTGGCCGCGAGCGCGCTGGCGGGGCAGATCAGCACATTCGGGCAATTGCAGGCAAGCTGCGCCGCACCCTAGCGCACCCCGGCGTCCGCGCGCAAGCGGGGACGCGGCGGCATCCATAGCCGGGCGACAGATCCCGGCAGCCATCCACAGGAGACAACGATGTTCCCCAATACCTCGCGCGTGCTGCGCGCGGCGGGGCGGCTGCTTGCCGTCGCCGCCATCGCATTCCCGGTCATCGGCGCGCACCCCGCGCACGCGGCGCACGCCGCGGAAAAGTATCCCGCCAAGACCGTGCGCCTGATCGTGCCGAACTCGCCGGGTTCCACCGCCGACGTGGTGGCGCGCGTGGTGGCCGAGGGCATGGGCCAGGACCTCGGGCAACCGTTCTACGTGGAGAACCTCCCCGGTGCGGCGGGCATCCCCGGCACGCGGCAACTCGTATCCGCCGCCGCGGACGGCTACACGCTCGCGGTGGTGTCGTCCAACCATGCCATCAACCCGGGCCTGTACCGCCATATTCCCTATGACAGCGTGAAGGACATCACCGCCGTGGGACTGATCGGCACCACCCCGCTGGTGCTGGTGGTGGGTGCGGGCTCGCCGTACAAGACCGTGCAGGAACTGGTCGCGGCGGCGCGGGCGCATCCGGGCAGCCTGAGCTACGGCTCGTCAGGCAAAGGCAGCGTGCTGCATCTGGCCGGCGAGCTGCTGAAATCGAAGGCCGGCATCGATATGCTGCACGTACCCTACAAGGGCGTGAACACGTTGATGACCGATGTGCTTGGCGGACAGATCAACGCGGCCTTCCTGGCCACGCCGTCCGCCCTGCCGCAGATCAAGGCCGGCAAGCTGCGGGCGCTGGCGGTCAGCACGCCAGCGCGGCTCGACAGCCTGCCGGCGGTGCCGACCCTGGCGGAATCGGGCGTCAAGGACTATGCGTACGATGCCTGGATCGCGCTGGTCGGTCCCGCCGGGTTGCCCAAGGACGTCGCCGCGCGGCTGCAGCAGGCGCTGGTCAAGGCGCTGGCCGCACCCAAGGCGCGGGAGCTGTTTGCCGCGCAGGGTTTTGTCGTGAAGACCGGCAATGGCGAGGAGACGGCCCGTCTCATCCGCGACGAACTGGGCAGGAGCCAGGCGCTGATCAAGAGCGCGTCGATCGTGGCGGAGTGAATCGCGCTGGCCGAACGGCGCGCGCCACGGCGCCAGTCTCCATTCCCGCACGCCGGTCATGGCCATGCCAGGGTCCAGGCACGCCAGCGTGCTAAGCCGGCGCACCGGCATCCAGCACCAGCGCGGCGCCATACACCGCGTGGCTCGCGGTGCGTAGCGCTTGCGTCATCAGCATGGCCGCGGGCGAGAGCAATCGATCCGTGCGGGTGATGATGCCAAAGTCGTCCATATGACAGGGCAGCGGCAGCGGCACGATGGCGAGCAGGCCATGCTGCGCGTAGTACTGCGCGACGTCGTCGGTGAGCACGGCCAGCATGTCGCTCTGTTCCAGCATGCGCGTCAGGAACAGCAGCGCGGCGGTTTCCACGACGTTGGTCGGCGGCATCAGGCTGGCACGCTGGAACATCAGGTCGAAGCGGTGACGCAGTACGCTGCCGGCCGGCGGCACGATCCACGCCGCATCCTCCACATCCCGCAGTGTCAGCGCGGACTGCGCCAGCAGTGGATGGCCCAGCCGCGCCACCGCGCACACGGGCTCGCCCGCGAGCGGCTCGTAGCGCAGGCGCAGCTTGTCGTGCTCGGCAAACAGGCGTGCGACCACCAGGTCCAGCTTGTCCTGGGCCAGGCGTTCCAGCAGCACGTTGCTGTTCTCGATCTCCAGCGATACGCGCAGTCCGGGCTGCTCCCGCTTGACCTGCGCAACGGCGGGCGGCAGCAGCTTCACGCCGGGCGAGGTGATCGCGCCCACGGCCACATGGCCCAGCCGCCCGGCCTTGAGCGCCATCACTTCCTCCTGCGCCTGGTCCAGGTTGCCCAGCACTGCGCGCGCGTGCCGGATCATCGCTTGCCCATACCAGGTCGGGCGCATGCCGCGCGGCAGCCGCTCGAACAGCGGGACTTCCAGAATCTCCTCCAGCTCGCGCAGCAGCTTGGATGCGGCCGGTTGCGTCATGTTGAGCGCGGCGGCGGTGCGGTGGATGTTGCCTTCGTCGGCAAGGGTGACCAGCAGCAGGAGCTGGCGGGTCTTGAGCCGGGCGCGGATATACCACGGGCTGGGCGTTGACATAGGGTTTACGTTGATATCTGAAGTGATATGGATACGGCCTTAATCTTCATTGGAAGGATATCAAACCGGGCCGTACACTCCGGCCATATTCAAAAACAGACTCAAGCAAGATGAGAGACAGCCTCCCCCGGACGCGTCCCCCTTTGGCGCCGGTCCCACGGTAGCCAAGGCGCCCTTCACGGGCCGTCGCCGTCATCGCGTCCCAGTCCAGTCCCATCGTCCCCGTATTCAGGAAGCTCCCCCCATGCCGGAATCCAAATCCAAGCTGCGCTCGGCCCAATGGTTCGGCTCCGCCGACAAGAATGGCTTCATGTACCGAAGCTGGATGAAAAACCAGGGCATCCCCGATCATGAGTTCGATGGCCGTCCCATCATCGGCATCTGCAACACGTGGTCGGAGCTCACGCCCTGCAACGCGCATTTCCGCAAGCTGGCCGAGCATGTCAAGCGCGGTGTCTACGAGGCCGGCGGCTTCCCGGTGGAGTTCCCGGTGTTCTCCAATGGCGAGTCCAACCTGCGGCCCACCGCCATGCTCACGCGCAACCTGGCGGCGATGGACGTCGAGGAGGCCATCCGCGGCAATCCGATCGATGCCGTGGTGCTGCTCACCGGCTGCGACAAGACCACGCCCGCGCTGCTGATGGGCGCGGCGAGCTGCGACGTGCCGGCCATCGTGGTGACGGGCGGGCCGATGCTCAACGGCAAGCTGGACGGCAAGAACATTGGCTCTGGCACGGCCGTCTGGCAACTGCATGAGTCGCTCAAGGCCGGCGAGATCAATGTGCATCAGTTCCTCTCGGCCGAAGCCGGTATGTCGCGCTCGGCCGGCACCTGCAACACGATGGGCACGGCGTCCACCATGGCTTGCATGGCGGAAGCGCTGGGCACTTCGCTGCCGCATAACGCCGCCATTCCCGCCGTGGATTCGCGCCGCTACGTGCTGGCGCATATGTCCGGCATCCGCATTGTCGAGATGGCCAAGGAAGGGCTGACGCTGTCGAAGATCCTGACGCGCGCGGCGTTCGAGAATGCGATTCGCGCCAATGCGGCGATTGGTGGCTCCACCAACGCGGTCATCCATCTGAAGGCCATCGCGGGGCGCATCGGCGTGCCGCTGGAGCTCGAGGACTGGACACGCATTGGCCGCGACACGCCCACCATCGTCGACCTGATGCCCTCGGGCCGCTTCCTGATGGAGGAGTTCTACTACGCCGGCGGGCTGCCCGCGGTGCTGCGCCGGCTGGGCGAGGCAAACCTGCTGCCGCACCCGGACGCGCTGACCGTCAACGGCCGCACGCTGTGGCAGAACGTGAAGGACGCGCCCAATACCAATGACGAGGTTATCCGCGCGCTGGACAACCCGTTGATGGCCGATGGCGGTATCCGCGTGCTGCGCGGCAACCTGGCACCGCGCGGCGCGGTGCTCAAGCCCTCCGCCGCCACGCCCGGGCTGCTCAAGCACCGCGGCCGCGCCGTGGTGTTCGAAAACCTTGAGCACTACAAGGAGCGGATCGTCGATGAAACGCTGGACGTCGACGCATCGTCCGTGATGGTGCTGAAGAACTGCGGCCCGAAGGGGTATCCGGGCATGGCCGAGGTCGGCAACATGGGTTTGCCGCCCAAGCTGCTGCGCCAGGGCGTCAAGGACATGGTGCGCATCTCGGATGCGCGGATGAGCGGCACGGCGTACGGCACCGTGGTGCTACACGTGGCGCCCGAGGCCGCGGCCGGCGGCCCGCTGGCCGCCGTGCGAGACGGCGACTGGATCGAGCTGGATTGCGAGGCCGGCACGCTGCACCTGGACATCGATGACGAGGAACTGGCACGGCGCATGGCCGAGCGCGTCGACACACGCGCCGCAGGGGAGGGCGGCTACCGGCGGCTGTATGTGGACCATGTGCTGCAGGCGGACGAGGGCTGCGACCTGGACTTCCTGGTGGGCTGCCGCGGCGCCGCGGTGCCTCGCCATTCGCACTGATTGCGCCACTGCCGGCAATGCCGGCAGCGGCCACTGACAAGAACATGCAGGAACATTCGAGGAGACACAGATGAACACCACCCCCACGGCCGGCCTGGACCGGCCAGTCCCGCTTCCTGGCGCTGCGGATCTGCCTGGCGATACGCCGGCCGGCGCCGCCAGCGAGGAGAGCCGCATTATCAGCATGCTGACCCGCAAGCTGATTCCCTTCCTGGCGCTGATCTACGTGGTGGCCTATATCGACCGCTCGGTGGTTGGCTTTGCCAAACTCCACATGAATGCGGCGGTAGGCATCAGCGACGCGTCCTACGGGCTGGGCGCGGGTTTGTTCTTCATTGGCTACTTCCTGTGCGAGGTGCCCAGCAACCTGGCGCTGGAGCGCTTCGGCGCGCGCCGCTGGTTCGCGCGCATCTTGTTCACCTGGGGCGTCATCACCATGGCGATGGCCCTGATCAACAGCGCCAGCACCTTCTACGTGCTGCGCTTCTTGCTGGGCGCGGCCGAGGCGGGCCTCTATCCCGGCATCCTCTACTTCCTGACCAAGTGGTTCCCGATGCGCCATCGCGCCCGCATCATCGGCCTGCTGGTGCTCGCGCAGCCCATCGCCCTGATCGTCACCGGGCCGATCGCCGGCTGGGTGCTGTCCACCAGCGGGCTGTTTGGCCTGACCAACTGGCAGACCCTATTCGTGCTCAGCGGGCTGCCGGCGGTGCTCCTGTGCTTGCCCACGCTGCGCATCCTGCCCGAGTCGCCATCGCAGGCACGCTGGCTGGCGCCGGCGGACCGCGCCTGGATCGAGCGCGAGCTGGCGGCGGACCAGTCCACGTTTGCGCTCAAGGCGCACGGTAACCCGCTTGGCGCGCTCAAGGACAAGCGCGTGCTGCTGCTGGCCTTGCTGTTCCTGCCGTTCCCGCTCAGCATCTACGGCTTGTCGCTGTGGCTGCCCACCATCATCAAGCAGTTCGGCGTGACGGATGCCACCACGGGCCTGCTGTCGGCGGTACCGTACCTGTTCGCGGTGGTCGGGCTGTACCTGGTGCCACGCCATTCGGATCGCAAGGGCGAGCGCTACTGGCACATCATCGTGGTGTCGGCCATGGGCGCGATCACGATGGCGGCCAGCGCCTGGGTCCAGACGCCCGCGCTGCAGTTCCTCTTCATCTGCCTGACTGCGTTCTCGATCTATTCGATCCAGGCGGTGGTGTGGGCGCTGCCGGGCCAGTTCCTGACCGGCGCCAGCGCCGCCGTGGGCATTGCGACCATCAACTCGCTGGCCAACCTGGGCGGCTACCTTGGCCCCTACGGGATCGGCCTGATCAAGGATGCGACGGGCAAGCTGGCCTCGGGACTCTACTTCCTGGCCGCCATGCTGGTGTTCGCCGTGCTCATGACCTTTGTCGTGCGCTCGGCGCTGGAGACGCCGGCAAGGTCCTGATGCCGGCGTTGGTTCCTGTTGGTTCCTTTGCACCGGCGCGACCGGCGTGACCGGCGTGCGCGGTTTGGCTCGCCGGCGTCCTCGTGCCTACAGTTCCACGAACACCGCGCCGTTTTCCACCTTCACGCTGTATGCCTGGATATCGCTGGTCAGCGGCTCGCACATCGCCCGTCCGGTGCGCACGTCGAACTTGCCCTGGTGCAGCGGGCACTCGATCTCGTGCCCGTCCAGGAAGCCGTCGCACAGACGCGCGTTGCCATGGCTGCAAGCGTTGTCTGTGGCATAGATTGCGTCGCCCACGCTGTACAGCGCGATTTCCTTGCCGAGCGCGTTGACCGCCACGACATCGTCCTTGGGGATTGCCACCAGCGGGATCACCTGGGTCCATTGCTTTGACATGGTCTGCCTCTAATCTCAATAGTCAGATTTCAAATCGGGTAGATGATCGAGTTGGCGATCATCTCGCTGTCGAACACGCATAGCCGGGACTCGAACTTCAGCCCGTCCCCCGTGCGCCGGATCACATCGATATAGCGGCCCACGTTGTACACGGTGGTTTGTCCGTCCGGCTTGGTGCGAAAGACGGCATAGCTGGCCTCGGCGTCGATCCGCTGCGCATCGGCGTTCAGGATGCGCGGTATGCCGACCACATGCCGTTGGTAGTACGGATCGTGGAAGATGGTCTCGGTCGCGCCATAGATACGGTCCTTGAGCATGCCGCGGCTCTCGAAGCAGAGCGTGGCAAGCGGCAAGCCGGCTTCGTGGTTCTCGCGCGGCTGGAGCTTGTAGACGCAGGCCTCGGTGAAAAAGCCGGGCCATTTTTCCCATTCGTTGTTGTCCAGCGCGCAAGCGTAGTCCGTGTATAGCGCCAGCACCTGGGTGTAGGTTTCAAAGTCGAGCATGTCTCAGGCCTCCATCACGCGGCGCCAGTAGTTGTACATCCCGCGGATCAGTGTCTCGGTCACCATGTGGTCCGTATCGCCGATCTCGCGCCCGCCGAGTTCCGCCACCGTCCGGTGGAATGGCTTTTGCTCGAAGCCTTGCTGGGAGAACTCGATCACCTCGCCGTCGTCGGCCGAGACAAAGCCGGCCGGGCCGAACAGGTTGGCCTGGCGCAGGCGGCGCCGGGTCATGTCGGCGTCGTCGCCCTCGAAGCCGAAGTGCGTCCACACGAAGTTGAACGAGCCGTGGCCGGTGGGCTGGATGTGCCGCGTCGACACCGAGTTGACCTGCTGCTGGATGATGACGCTGGGGAACAGCGTCATCATCACCGCCGTGGGCTCTCCCCACCAGGGTTCCTGCGCCACATCGAGGAAGCGGTCGTCATGCAGGCGCATCTGTTCCTTGAAGCTGGACACACCGCTGGTGACGTCGCCCTTGCCGCCCTGGCCGCGCGTGGAGATCATCGCGGCGTGGCGGAAGTGCTCGTCCATCTTGAGCGCCGACTTGTTGTCGGCGCGCCAGAGCCCGAAGGTCACGAACCACGTGTGCAGCAACCCCGGGTGATACGGGTCCTTGATGTTCTCCTGCATCAGCTTCCAGTTGCCGGGAATCTGCTGGCGGTTATAGCCGAGGATGGTCAGCTTGCGGCCGTCGAAGACACGGTCGAAGTAGGCCAGGATGGTCGGGCCGAGATAGTCCTCCAGCGTCGGCACCTCATGGTCGAACGAGGCGAAGATCACGCCGTTGCGGCGCGCCACCTTGAGCTTGGTCAGGCCGTGCGCCTTCGGGTCGAAGTCGGCGGGCATGCCGCCATTGACCTTGCCGTCGAGCTTGACGCCGCGCCGGAACGGCACGCCGACCAGGTTGCCCTTGAGGTCGTAGTTCCACTGGTGATAGGGACAGGTGAAGTCCTTGCGGTTGCCGGAGCGCTCGCGGCAGAACTGCACGCCGCGATGCGCGCAGACGTTCTCCACCACGTAGATCTCGCCATCCGCCGCGCGGCTGGCAATGACCGAGCGCTCGCCGATGGCGGTGCGCTTGAAGTCGCCGGCGTTCGGGATTTCCGCTTCCAGCCCGATATAGCACCAGTGGCCGGCGTAGAAGAAGCGCTCCAGCTCCTGCCGGTAGACGTCGTCATCGGTATAGGCCCAGAAGGGGATCCGGCTGGAGCCTTCGTCCTGCCATTCTTTTTTCTTGAATACAACAGCTTGCTCGCGCATGGTTTGTCTCCGCGATGTTTGCGATGTTTGTGATGTTCGTGATGTGGGGCGCGGCGGGTCAGACGCCGCTGGCGTGGAAGGCGTCGGCATGGATGTGGTCGGGGTCCATGCCTCTTTGGCGCAGCAGGATGGAGGCGGCATCGACCATGACCGGGGCGCCCGCCAGGTAGGCGCGCCAGCCCTGCATGTGCGCCCAGTCGTCGGCCACCGCCTTGGTCACCACGCCACCCCGGTAGCCGTTGCCGTCGCCGGCCGATGCCACCACCACGTGCACATGCATTGCCGCATGGCGCGCCTGCAGCTCGCGCAGCCACTCCAGGCCATAGAGGTCGGCATGCGTGCGAACACCAAAATACACGTGCACCTCGTTGCGCATGCCGCCGTCGAGCATGCCGCGCAGGATCGACAGGATCGGGGCCAGCCCGGTGCCACCCGCGATGCAGATCACCGGCCCGTCGAACTTGCGCCGCAGGTACGCCGTGCCTAGCGGGCCGGCAACGCGGATGGCGTCGCCAACCTTGAGTTCCGACGCCACATAGGACGTCACGCGCCCGTCGGGCACCAGCCGGATATGGAATTCGAGCTCGGTGGCGCCGTGCGCCACCGCCATCGAGTAAGGCCGGATATGGCGCGGCGTGAACTGCAGCGTGGCGTACTGTCCTGGCGAGAAGTCGAGCGGCTTGGGAATTGCCACGCGGACCCGCTTGATGTCATGGGTCAGGTCGTCCAGGGCGGTCACGGTGCCCTTGAGGATCCTGGCGGGATGGACGACGACCTCGTCGAGTTCCGGGATCTCGATCGCGCAGCTCTCCACCAGCGTGGTCTGGCACGCCAGCACCGACTGGCCGGCGGCCATGGGCGCGCGCGAATCCTCGGGGCCGCTCGCCTGGGTGCGGCCGGCCAGGACCTTGCAGCGGCAGGTGCCGCAGCGCCCGGCCATGCAGCTATACGAGATGGGCACCTGGTTGGCCCGCAGCACGTCCAGCAGGTTGTCGCCGGCTTGCGCGTGCAGCGTCCTGTCCAGCGGGTGGATGGATACTTCCATGGGGGCGTCTCCAGCTAGTTCTTCGTGGCATCCGTTTGCCGATGGGCGTATGTTGGCGCCGCGGGTAGAATTAATAAATAGAAGGAAGGTGATACGTCATATCACTGTGAGTGATAAAGGGGGGCTGACATGGAGTTGCGGGAGATCGACCTGAACCTACTGGTCGTGTTCAATGAACTGCTGCGCCTGAGGCGGGTGTCCGCCGTGGCCGAAACGCTGGGCACTTCGCAGCCGGCCATCAGCAACGCGCTCAATCGCCTGCGCAAGCTGCTGGGCGACGAGCTGTTCCTGCGGACCTCCAAGGGCATGGTGCCCACGCCGTTCGCGGAGAACCTGGCGGAGCCGATCGGCTACGCGCTCGGCGCCATCCACAACACGCTCAATGCGCAGTCCGTGTTCGAGCCGGCCACCAGCGCGCGCGCCTTCACCATCGCCATGACGGATATCGGCGAGATCTATTTCCTGCCCGACCTGATGAAGCGGCTGTCCGAGGTGGCGCCCGGCGTGACCATCAGCACGGTGCGCAACCATACGGTGAACTTGCGCGAGGAAATGGAAAGCGGACGCGTGGACCTGGCGATCGGCTTCATGCCCGACCTCAAGGCCGGCTTCTTCCAGCGGCGGCTGTTCCGCCAGCGCTACGTCTGCCTGTTCCGCCAGGGCCATCCGCTGGCCCGCGAGGGCATGACCCTCAAGTCATTTGGCAGTGCCGAGCACGTAGCCATCGTCGCCGCAGGCACCGGGCACAGCATGGTGGACGAAGTGATCCAGCGCGCCGGCGTGCCGCGCCAGGTCCGCCTGCACGTCCCGCACTTCGTGGCGGTGGGCCATATCCTGCAGACGACCGACCTGATCGCGGTGGTGCCCCAGGCCTATGCCGAGCGCACGTTAAAGCCCTTCGGGCTGGAGACGGCGCCGTGCCCGGTGAAGATCCCCGATATCGTGATCAACGTGCTCTGGCACGCCAGGAACAATCGGGAACCGGCCAACCAATGGTTGCGGCAGGTGGTGTTTGAGGAATTTTCGAGGTAGTGGTGCGCTCAAAGCAAGATCGTCGAAATTCAGGAAGTGAGGAAACGCGATGAACGCACCTACTAACGTCCAAGTGATCAATGGGCCGGATGGGAATCCCGCCTTTGTGGTGATCCCCTATGCAGAGTATGTGGCCGGCCACACGAGCGAGCGCAATCTTGTGCCGCATGATGTGGTTACGCGCACCGTCGGCGGTGCGAGCCCCGCCCGGGCCTGGCGGGAACACCTGGGCTTGACCCAGGCTGAGGTTGCCGAGCGTCTTGGCATCTCGCAACCGGCATACGCGCAGCAGGAGCACAGTGACAAACTGCGCAAGGCGTCGCGCGGGAAGATCGCTGCCGCCCTTGGCATTGCTGCCGGCCAGCTGGATTTCTGACGCTGTGCATCCGCACTGGCGGCAAACGCGCCGGTCCGCGCTTACGCCCCCAGCACTTCCTCGCAAACCGAAAACCATGCCCGCGCCGCATGCGATAGGTAGCGGCCCGGCGACCAGATATGGGCGAGCGCCCAGTCCATGGCCGGCTCCGTCAGCCGCGCCACGGCGAGCTTGTCGCGGATGTCGAGCTTGTCCAGCAGCGGTTGGGGCAGGAAGGTGGTGCCCAGCCCGGCCGCGGCCATCGAGGCGAGGAAGTCCCAGTGCCCGCTTTGCGCCACGATGCGGGGCTCGAGCCGGGCGTCGAGAAAAGCCTGCCGCAGCTTGCGGGTCAGGGAGAAGTCTTCGGTCAGCATCAGCAGGGGCTCGTCGCGCAGCGCGGCCAGGGTGACGGTCTTGCCCTTGGCCCAACTGGCCTTGCGCGGGCCCGCGACCCAGATCGGGTATTTGGCGAACTCGCGCGTGGCCAGTTCCAGGCCGCTGTCCCGGGGCAGTACGGTGGCGCCGACTTCGAGTTCACCACTCGCCACTTGCTGCTCCACCATGTGGCCGCCATGTTCTGCCAGGCGCAGCTCCAGGTTGGGATAGCGCTGGCGGAAGGCGCTGACGGCCGGCGAGAAGAACAGGTTGGCCATGGGCGGGATTCCCACGGTCAGCTGGCCACGGCCTAGCGAGGAGAGATCGGCCACTTCCAGCGTCAGCCGGTGCACCACGCCAAGCGCTTCCTGCCCGCGCTCGTAGACCACGCGCCCCACATCGGTCAGCCGCACCTGCTTGCCTTCGCGGATCAGCAGTGGCTGGCCGATCTCGTCTTCCAGTTGCCGCACCATTTTGCTGATGGTGGATTGCGTGACGAACAGGGACGTCGCCGCCTGGGTGAAGCTTTTCAGGCGAACGGTTTCAACAAAGTAGCGCAGGGCGCGGATGTCGATGGGCATCGGGTGCTTCCTTTCCCATGAAAAAAGCGAATGTGATTTGCAATTTTAAATCATGTGAGGAATGTCCGCCAGTTGGCTACACTGCTGGCCTACGCTCTTTTCAATGGATATTCGCGTCATGGCTAGCTGGCCCAGCGCACGACAGTGGCTCTTTTCACTGAAGGCGTTTGCCGCCTCGATGCTGGCGCTCTACATCGCGCTCGCGCTGGGTTTGCCCCGCCCTTACTGGGCCATGGCAACCGTCTATTTTGTTTCCCACCCGCTGACCGGCGCCACCCGCTCCAAGGCCGCTTATCGCGTGGCGGGCACGGTGCTGGGCGCGACGGCCGCGGTGGTCACGGTGCCCTTGCTGGTCAACGCGCCGGTGTTGCTGATGGCCGCGATCGCCCTGTGGACGGGAGGCTTGCTCTATTTCTCGCTGCTGCAGCGCACGCCGCGCAGCTATGTCTTCCTGCTGGCCGCCTATACGCTGCCGATCGTGGCGCTGCCGGCAGTCAGCGAGCCGGCGCAAGTCTTCGACATTGCCGTGGCGCGCATCGAGGAGATCGTCATCGGCATCCTGTGCGCCGGCATGGTGGGCGCCATCGTCTTCCCGGCCAAGGTGGCGCCCGCGCTGCGCGCCCGCTGCGCCACCTGGCTGGCCGATGCGGCATTGTGGGCCACCGACATGTTGTCCGCCGACCCTGATGCCAATGCCACGCGCCACGGCAGCCGCCACCGGCTGGCCGCCGACATCCTCGCGCTGGACCAGCTCATCACCCAGCTCTCCTACGACACGGAAAGCGCGCACACGCTGCGCCACGCCCGCGCCTTGCGCGAGCGCATGACGATGCTGCTGCCCGTGCTGTCCGCGCTGGCCGGCGTGCTGCAGGCCTTGCGGCGCCATGCCGAGGGCATACCCGATAGCCTGGCGCGCCATATGGCCGCCATGTCTGCGTGGATTCGCGCGGGCTTCGACGGCCCCGCGCCCGCGCTGGAGCCGGAAGCGGGCCCGTGGGCGGACTATGCGCGCGCGCCGGGCTGGCATGGCGGGCTGGTCGCCACCGCCAACGATCAGCTGCGCACGCTGGCCGCGCTGTGCGAGGACTGCCACGCCCTGCAGCATGGCATTGGCGACCAGGCGGCCAGTGCCGCCGCGCCATCCATGCGTGCGCTTGGGCGCGGCGCCGAGCGCGCCGACCGGGCGCATCACCACGATCACGCCATGCTGCTGTTCTATGCCTGCTCCACCAGCCTGGCGGTGTTTTGCGCGGGCATGCTGTGGATCGCCTTGGGATGGGAGGACGGCGCGGGATCGGTCGCCGTGGCGTCCATCGCCTGCTGCTTCTTTGCCACCATCGAGGAGCCCCGGCCGGTCGCGCATTCGTTCTTGCGCTGGAGCGGATTCTGCTTCGCCGTATCGTCGTTCTACCTGTTCCTGGTGGTGCCGAACGCGCACAACTTCGAGACCCTGGTGGGCATGCTGGCGCTACCCTACATGGGCATCGGCATGCTGATATCGCGGCCCGGCTTCAACCTGATCGCCATGCTGCTGTCGGTCAACACGGCGTCGTTCGCCAATGTGCAGAGCGTCTACGACACGAATTTCCTGACCACCTTCAACGCCAGCCTGGCCAGCATCGGCGGCATGCTGTTCGCGCCTTTGTGGGCCATGGCGACGCGGCCGTTCGGCGCGCGCGTGGCGGCGCACCGGCTGATCCGCGCGAGCTGGAAGGACCTGGCGCAAGCCGCCACGCGGCGCGAGCCCGGCGAGCACGCCCGGCTCGGCGGCCGCATGCTGGACCGGCTCAGCCAGCTGGTGCCAAGGCTTGCGGCCAGCGACGACAAGATGGCTTCGGATGGCTTTGCCGAGCTGCAGGTCGGGTTCGGCGCGCTGGCGCTGCAGCGCAGCCTGCCTGGGCAGCACCCGGCCGCGCGCCGCGCCGTGGCCAGGGTGCTCAACGCGGTTGCCTTGCATTTCCGTGCGCGCCTGAAGGCCGGCCACGCGATGGCGCCGCCGGATGCGCTATCCGAGCGGATCGACAAGGCGCTGCGCGAGGTGGCCATGCAAAGCGGCGCATCGCAAAGTCCCGGCGAGCCTGCGCGCAGTGCGCTGGGCGCGCTGATTGCGTTGCGGGTCACGTTGTATCCAACGCAGCCGCAGCCTTTGCAGGCCGTGCCAATCCCGTTGCAGGCGCAGCCACGATGCTAAGCGCAGAAATCGATCTCTACGGCGTCTTCGTGCCCGGCTTGCTGGCGTTGATGCTCCTCACCTTCGTTATCACCGCCTGCATGCGTGTGGCCCTTGCGCGCGCAGGCTTTTACCGGCTGGTCTGGCACCGGTCGCTTTTCAATCTAGCCCTTTACGTCATCGTGCTGGGTGGCGTGGCCGCCATGGCCCGCTGGCTGCAATCATGAAATTCAAGTTCCGTTTGCTGGTCCCCGTGATGTTGACCCTGCTGGCCACCGTGGCCGCGCTCGTCGTCGGCAAGCATCTTTGGGATTACTACACCGTGGCGCCATGGACGCGCGACGGCCACGTGCGGGCCGACGTTGTGCAGGTTGCGCCGGATGTCTCGGGGCTGGTGACGCAGATCCTCGTCAAGGACAACCAGCGCGTGCGGCGCGGGCAGGTGCTGTTCGTGATCGACCAGGACCGCTACCAGCTGGCGTTGCGCCAAGCCATGGCGAGCGCCGCCGCGCAGCGCGCCACGCTGGCGCAGGCGCGCCGGGAGGCGGCCCGCAGCCACGCCTTGTCCGAGGTGGTTGCCACCGAGGTGGTGGAAGAGGGGCAGGCGCGGGTGCAGCAGGGCGAGGCGGCGCTGGCGCAGGCGGAGGCGGCGGTGGCGCTGGCCAGGCTCAACCTCGCCCGCACCCGGGTGGCCAGCCCCGTCGATGGCTTTCTCAACGACCGCCTGCCGCGCCTGGGCGACTATGTGGTCCTGGGCCGGCCGGTGCTGTCGATGGTTGACCTGAACTCCTTCTACGTCGAAGGCTATTTCGAGGAAACCAAGCTGGGGGGCATCCGCATCGGCAACCCGGTCTCCGTGCGCATCATGGGCGAGCGCACGATCCTGCACGGCCACGTGCAAAGCATCGCCGCCGGCATCGAGGACCGCGACCGCAGCAATGGCACCAGCCTGTTGCCCAATGTGAACCCCACGTTCAACTGGGTGCGGCTGGCGCAGCGTGTGCCGGTGCGCATCGTGCTGGACGACGTGCCGGCGGATGTGCGGCTGGTGTCGGGCCGCACGGCAACGGTCTCCGTGGCCCAGCCGCGCAACACCATCGCCGTGCTGCGCGACGAGACCACGCAGGAGAGCGCGCAATGAGCAAGCTCAGCCTTGTCCTGCTGCCTGCCTTGGTCCCGCTGCTGTTCGCCTGCACCACCGTGGGCCCCGACTACCACGTGCCGGAGCACGCGGCCGTGCGTGCGCCCGAGGCCAACGGCCCCTTGCTCGGCACCGATGGCCCGGCCGTCTCGGTGGCGCCGGTCCCGGACGACTGGTGGCGCCTGTACGACGACCCCAAGCTCGACGCGCTGGTGCAGCAGGCGCTCAGCGCCAATACCAGCCTGCGCGTGGCAGCCGCCAACCTGCGCCGGGCGGTGGCGATCTATCACGAGGTGGAGGCGGAAAACCTGCCGCAGGCGGCCTTCTCCGCCAAGGCCGAACGCGCGCAGATCGCGGGCGAGAGCTTCCTGCTCAAGGAGAAGGTGCCGGTCTTCAACCTGGGCGACGTCGGCTTCTCGGTGTCATACCTGGTGGACTTCTTCGGCAAGCTGGCCCGCGCCGACGAGGCCGCGCTGGCTAGCGCCCAGGCAAGCCAGGCCGCGCTGGACATGGCGCGCGTGAGCGTGGTCGCGCAAACCGTGCAGGCCTATGTGCAGGGTTGCGCCGCCACGCACGAGCTGGCGGTGGCGCAGGAGCAGCTCGCGCTGCAGACGCGCGGCGTGGAGATCGCCGCCAAGATGGTGGCCGCCGGCCGTGGCCAGCCTGCCGACATGTTGCGCGCACGCGTGCAGGCCGAGACCTTGCGCGCAGCATTGCCGCGCTTCAAGGCGCAGAAGGAGGGCGCGGCCTACCGGCTCGCCGTCATGCTGGGCCAGCCGCCGGCAGCGTTGCCGCAAGCCGCAGCCGAATGTCATGAGGAGCCCACGCTGCGCCAGGCGATGCCTGTCGGCGACGGTGCCGCGCTGCTCAAGCGCCGCCCCGATATCCGCCAGGCGGAGCGCGAGCTGGCAGCGGCCACGGCGAAGATCGGCGTGGCCACCGCCGATCTCTACCCCTCGGTCCGCATCGGTGCGTCGGCTGGCCTGAGCGGCATCCTGAGCGATCTCGGCACTGGCCCGACCGCGCGTTGGGGCATGGGCCCGCTGATCACCTGGAACCTGCCCACCAATGGCGTGCGCCCGCGCATCCACGGCATGGAGGCTGGCGCGGACGCGGCACTCGCCCGCTTCGACGGCGTGGTGCTCAAGGCGCTGGAGGAGACCCAGAGTGCGCTCAGCGCCTACACGCGCGAGCTGGAGCGCAATCAGTCCTTGCGCGTGGCGCGCGAGGACGCAGGTGAGGTCGCCCGCCAGCACCGGCTGCTGTACCAGTCCGGCCGCGTGCCGTATTTGTCCAGCCTGGATGCCGACCGCACGCTGGCCGGTGCCGAAGCGGCACTGGCGGCGTCGGACAGCCAGGTGGCCCTCAACCAGATCAACCTGTTCCTGGCGCTGGGCGGCGGCTGGCAGAACAGCCCGAAGGTGGCAGAGCACAGGATGAGCGAGGCGCACTGAGTGGCTGCGGCCCTATGCCTATCCCTATGCCTATCCCTATGCCTTGCCGCGCGCGTGCTTTGCCTTGGTGCCGGTGACATGCCGGACCGATTCGATAAAGCGTTGCACGCGCGGCGAGCGGCGCGCCGCCGAGTAGACAAGCTCGATATCGACCTCATCGGTCAGGTCGGCCAGCGCGATGAAGGCGATAGTGGGCGGCGCGTGCAGCTGTGAGCTGGCGGGCACCAGCGCGCAGCCCATGCCGGCGGCGACCAGCCCCAGGATGGTTGGGGTGTCGGTGCCGATCTGGACGATATGCGGCGTGAACCCGGCCTTGGCGCACGCCGCGATCAGCAAGCTGTGCTGCGCACTCGACTTCTCGCGGTTGAACCACACAAAGCGTTCGCCGGCGATGTCGGCCAGCCGCCGCGGGCGCTTCGCCGGCGCGACATGCTGCGCCGGCACGGCCAGCACAAAGCGCTCCCGGTACAGGGCGATCCCGCTCAGGCTGGCATCGTCCGGCGTGCGCCAGGCCATGATGCCGCCGTCCAGCTCTTCGCTGCGGATCGCCTGTGCCTGCTGCAATGACAACAGCGGCTCGATGCAGAGCAGGATCTCCGGGTTGTGCTCACGGAAGTGCGCAAGGATGGCCAGCGTCACCGGCGAGGCCAGGTAGCTGGGCATGATGCCGAGCGAAAACGAGCCGGTCTGGCCCTGTGCAATGCGATAGGCCCGGTCGCGTGCCTGTTCCAGCTGCAGCAGCGACTGCTTCGCGTCGTGCAGCAAGCTGGCGCCGGCATCGGTGAGTTGCACGCCCTTGGCATGCCGCTCGAACAATGGGGCGCCGATCGCCCGCTCCAGATCCTGGACCTGCCGCGACAAGGCCGGCTGCGTGATGTTCAGCGCCCGGGATGCCGCAATGATGCTGCCTTCTTCCGCGACGGCGATGAAGTAGCGCAAGTGCCGCGTTTCGATGTTTCGCATGCTCTGCGGTTGCCTCTGAATGTTGCTATGCCTTACAAGTATAGCTTTCAGGATTGACAGGCATTTGACCGCATAGGCGGCAGGCTTCTACCATTCAAGGTTCTTCATGCCAGAACCAAGAAGCGCCACCATGCCCCATGCTAACAACGCCCTGCCCGCGAGCCTGCACATCGTCACCCCGCTGCTGCGATCCACGTCTTTCTCGGCACGGCTGGGGCGCTCGGTGTGGTTCAAGATGGAGGCGCTGCAGCCCCCGGGCTCGTTCAAGGCGCGCGGCATCGGCCATGCATGCCAGACCTACAAGGAGTGGGGCGCAAAACGCCTAGTGTGCTCCTCGGGCGGTAATGCCGGCATTGCCGTCGCCTACAGCGGGCGGCTGCTTGGCGTGCCGGTGACCGTCGTCGTGCCCGAGACCACCTCGGCCGCGGCGCGCGAGCGTATCGCGGCGGAAGGCGCCGAACTGGTGGTGTACGGACGTGCGTGGAGCGAGGCCAACGATCACGCGCTCTCGCTGATGCGCCCGGAGTATGCATTTATCCACCCTTTTGACGATCCCCTGCTGTGGGAAGGCCACGCGACGATGATCGACGAGGTGGCGGCCGCCGGCGTCAAGCCGGGCGCGGTGGTGCTATCGGTAGGCGGGGGCGGCTTGCTGTGCGGCGTGCTGGCCGGGCTGGAGCGCAATGGCTGGCACGATGTGCCCGTCATCGCGGCCGAGACCGTTGGCGCGGATTCCTACGCCGCCTCGCTGGCGGCCGGCGCGCAGGTCGAGCTGCCCGCCATCACCAGCATCGCGACCTCGCTGGGTGCCAGGAGCCCTTGCGCCAAAGCGCTCGAGTGGTCAAAGGTGCATTCGATTGTCAGCGAGGTGGTCACGGACAAGGAGGCGGTGGGCGCGTGCCTGCGCTTTTTGGCCGAGCACCGGATCGTGGTGGAGCCGGCATGCGGCGCGGCGCTGGCCGCGCTGGAGCGCAAGCCTGCCGCGGTGACGGCGGCGAGCGACGTGCTGGTCATCGTCTGCGGCGGCGCCGGTGCCACGGCCGAACAGCTGCAGGCCTGGGATCGCGGCGCCTGACCGACGCCCGTGGTCCGGCCCTGGCGCCTCAATACTCGTGGCGCAGGTGCCTGGCCTGGCGCGGCAGGCGCAGGCTGACCCCGAACGCCAGCGCCATCATCGCCGTCACATACCAGTAGAACGCCGACTGATGGCCGGCTGATTTCAGCGCCAGCGCCACGTACTCGGCCGAGCCGCCAAAGATCGCATTGGAGATCGCGTACGCAAGCCCCACGCCCAATGCCCGCACTTCGGGGGGAAACATCTCCGCCTTCACGATGCCGCTGATCGATGTATAGAGACTGACGATTGCCAGTGCGATAGAGATCAGCGCGAAGGCCGCGAGCGGGCTGGAGACGATCTGCAGGGCGCTCAGGAGCGGCACGGTGGCGGCTGTCCCCAGCGCGCCAAAGGCAAGCATATTGCTGCGCCGGCCAATGCGGTCAGACAATGCGCCAAACAGCGGCTGCATGCACATATAGACAAAGAGGCAGCCGGTCATCACCGTGCTTGCCGTCTTGATGGACATGCCGGCGGAGTTCACCAGGTACTTTTGCATATACGTGGTGAACGTGTAGAAGATCAGCGAGCCGCCGGCGGTATAGCCCAGTACGGTAAGGAACGCCGCCTTGTGATGCCGGAACAGCGCGGTGAGGCTGCCTGCCTCCTTGTTGCGGCGCGTGGCCGCGGATGACGTTTCGCGCAGCGTGCGGCGCAATGCCAGTGCCACCACGGCGGTGAGCGCGCCGATCACAAACGGAACGCGCCAGCCCCAGCTCCGCAGTTGCCCCTCATCCAGCAGTTGCTGAAGCACCACCACTACCAGCACCGCCAGCAACTGGCCACCGATCAGCGTGACGTACTGGAACGACGAGAAGAACCCGCGTCGCCCCTTGAGCGCAATCTCGCTCATGTACGTGGCCGTGGTGCCATATTCGCCGCCGACCGACAAGCCTTGCAGCAGCCGCGCCAGCAACAGCAGCGCGGGCGCCCAGTTGCCGATGGCGCCATAGGTAGGCAGGCAGGCGATCAGCAGCGAGCCGAAGCACATCATCAGCACCGAGATCAGCATCGAGGTCTTGCGCCCGTGCCGGTCCGCTATCCGCCCGAACAGCCAGCCGCCGATCGGTCGCATCAGGAAGCCCGCGGCGAAGACGCCGGCGGTGTTCAGCAGTTGCGCCGTGGGGTCGGCCTTGGGGAAGAACGAAGGTGCGAAGTAGATGGCGCAGAACGCGTAGACGTAGAAGTCGAACCACTCGACCAGGTTGCCGGAGGATGCGGCAACGATGGCGTAGATGCGCTTGCGGATGTCTTCGGGGGAGGGAGGCTGGAGCGGTGCGGGGCGAGGAGAGTCTGTCATTCAGGGTGCGGCCGGGAGCGTTCTGTTCTTTGTGATGGCAGTCTGGGGCCTGGGGAAGGGCGTGCAGAGTGTACCCATGCCATACGCGCGGACAGCATGATTTAAAGTCGCGCGGGCCAGTCGGGTTTCGCATGCGCCGATGGTGGTGGTGCGGGCCATCCACCGTTCATGCGCGACCCGCGCAGTTTTTTTGTTGTGAAAAATTCGACTGGAAGTGAGACGTTTAATTCATCCCAGGAATGATTCGCCGTGGCTACACTATGTGCTTGTACCGCGCTGCTCAACGCATCGAATGCATCGAATGCGTCGAATACGCGGTGCAGATCAAAAGGCGAAACAGACGACATGCGGGACGCAAGAATCCGCCTATCCCGCTCCACACCCAGTGGAAAGTGCCGCCCAATCTGGAATTAAGCAGCAATCATGATTAAGAAGCGCATCACGACCCTTGTTTCCGCAGCCGCCTTCGGCGTCTGCCTCCTGGCCGCAACGCAAGCCGGGGCAACGGGTCCGAAAGATAGCACCAACGCCGGCGACAAGTACGGCTACGCACTCCACAACGGCAAGCGCGACCCCTTCACCGACGGTGCCCGCGTTGGCGACCGCCGCAGCCCCTTCACCGACGGTGCTCGCGTTGGCGACCGTCGCGATTCGTTCACGGACGGCGCGCACGGCAGCGCAGCCGCGGCACTGGACCTCGCCGGGCGCGACCTGACCGGTGTGTCGGCCGCGCCGGCGCATGGTGCGGCGGACAACCGCCAGGCCAGCGCCTGATATAGCGCCTGATACAGCGCTGCCGGTCCGGCCCTGGGACCCCTCCACCCATGGCCGGACCGGCCAGTATGGAAGTATCAAGATCCTCCACGCAATGTCATTGCCATTGCCAATTTCGTCTCAAGACAAATCATGAAAACCATCGTGCTGGCGCTGCTGAGCGTCACGACCCTCGCTGCCTCGCTGCCCGCGCTTGCCGGTCCCGACTGGACCGTTATCGAACGCGCGCGCGCCCAGAAGCAGGTGCAGGCAAAGCAGCAGGCGCAGACGCCTTGCGCACTGAAGTCCAACCAGGCAACGGCCGCGTCCGGCGCCGACGGCAAGCAAGGCTGAGCCTCACCGCTATCTCTGCTTATCGCTCGTTATCGCTGGTTGTCGCTCCCCCGTGGCCCGGCTCGGCGTGGCGTTCATCGAAAAAGCCACGCCGGCATGACTGGCGTGGCTTGGCTTGGCTCGGTCTGATGCCGCGCGGCTCAGGACTCCAGGACGATGACCATCCACATCAAGCCGAAGCGATCGGCCGTCATGCCAAAGCGTGGCGAGTAGAACGTCTTGCCTAGCGGCATCAGCACCTGGCCGCCCTCGGCCAGGGCGTTGAACACGCGGTCGGCGCTGGCCACATCGGGCACGGTCACGGACAGCGAGAAGCCCTGGAAATCGGGCTTGCCCGTGCACCGGCCATCGGACATCATCACCACGGTCTCGCCGATGCGCATGGACATGTGCATGATCTTTTCTTCGGTGCCGGCCGCAGGCGCGCAAGCGCCTTCGGGCGGGGGAGACTCCGGCGGGGGCGCTTCCTTGAAGCGCATCATCATGACCACCTCGGCGCCTACGGCGCGCTTGTAGAACTCAGCCGCTTCCTCGCAACGGCCTTCAAAGAACAGATAGGGTTGGACTAGCATCTTGTCTCCTTTCCACTTCCAGGGTTGAAACGCGTCGGGGGTTGAAACGCACCGGCATCGATGCGTGCTGATGCACCACCAGCCATCGGCCGGCGATCTTGCGAAAACAAACTGTCGGCCAGGGCACGCACCTGGGCTTCGCTGCCAGGGTGCGACGCGGTCTGGGAGGGCAGGGAGGTGTTCACCATCCTTGCGCGTTGAGCCAAGGGGGGGCGCGGTGTCGTGGCGCCGGTTCGCTCAATCATGTGTACACTGTCCACTACAGTAGTAAAGAAAATGGATGCTGTCCACATGGTGAGGAAATGACCGGCGCAAAGCGCTCTTCACGCATCCCGCGCACAGCGCGCATCGCGAGTTCAACGGATTCGGCCGACGCCGGCGGCACTGCCGTTCCCGCGGATACGGAGATAGCCACCACCCCCGCCACCCCAACGCCCCGCAGCACCTACCGGCATGGCGACCTGCGCCGCGCGTTGCTCGACGCCGGCATCGAACTGGCGCGCGATGGCGGCCCGGATGCCGTCGTGCTGCGCGAGGCCACCCGGCGCGCCGGGGTCGTGCCCAACGCCGCCTACCGGCACTTCGCCAGCCGCCAGGACCTGTTGCAAGCGGTGCGCGCCGCAGCGCTTGCGGCGCTGGCGCAAGCCATCGAGGCGGAGCTTGCCGCGCTGGACGAGAGCGCGCCGCCAGCGGACTTTGCCCGCGCCAGCCTGCGCGCGGTCGGCGCCGGCTACATGCAGTTCGCGCTCGCCGAGCCCGGCCTGTTCCGCACGGCATTCTCGGTGCCGGACGAACTGGAAGGCGTGCCGGTTCCCGGCAAGGCGGGCGACAGCGGCCTTGACCCCTACCAACTGCTCGGCGCGGCGCTGGACCGGATGATGGCGGCCGGCGTGCTGTCCACTGCGCACCGTCCCGGCGCCGAATACCTTGCGTGGTCCGCCGTGCATGGCTTGTCGATGCTGGTCATCGACGGGCCGCTGCGCATGGTGGCGACGTCGCCAGGGCAGGCGCACCAGATCGGGCAGCGGTTGCTGGATATGGTGGAGAAGGGGCTGCAGGCGGCCGATGTGCGGTGACCGGTAACGCGCCGGGCCAGACAGTGTCCTGAATCACAAACTCGTTGGGTAAGTCGTTCGAGAAGACGCACGATCCGTGGTTACGAATGCTCGCCGGGCACCAGCCTTGCCGCGGCGGCTCGCACCGGGACTTTGCCGGCCCAGGGCGCCAGCTGCGCCACGCCCCAGAAGACCTCGAAAGCCAGGAAAGGCAGGATGACCAGGCTCGCGCCATGCGCCAGCGCATAGGCCTGCCAGCAGGCGAACAGCACGCGCGCCGCAGCGTCGAACAAGCCGTGCGACACGCGCGGGCCCAGGATGCGCAGCAGCGACCAGACCGCCACGACAGAGCCAAGCAGGTTGGCAAACAGGACATGGGTGGGATCGAACCCTGGCAGCGCGCCGGCACCGACGATGCTGGCGGCCTGGCACAGGGCGGCGTGCAGCCACTGGAACGTCCAGGGTGTGGCGAAGGGGGCGGTGACGACCAGGTCGTACCAGGCGCTGGCGCGGACGAACTGGAGATAGCGGCGCGATGTCATGGCGAGTTCCCTGCATGAGGAAGTGGAAGTCTGGCCACTCTAAAGCGTGGAGTAGACTCCAAGGTCAACCCCTGGCCAGGGCAGCAGGCAACAGGCCGCCGGGAAACCCATCGATGGAAATGGCAGGGAGCAGGCATGCGTATCGGAGAACTGGCGGCCAAGGCGGGCTTGTCGAAGGACACTGTCCGTTTTTACGAGAAGATCGGCCTCGTCGAAGGCCGTCGCCTGGGCAACGGCTATCGGGATTTCCCACCTGAGGCGATTGCCTGGCTCCAGTATGTGCGCACGGCCCAGGCCCTCGGTTTTTCGCTGGCGCAGGTGGCACGGCACGGCGCCGAACTTCGCAATGCGCCCGACCCGGCGCACGCGCTTTCCGCCTTGCTGCAGGAGAAACTCGAAGTGGTGGATGTCCGGCTGGCGGAATTGACGGCGTTGCGTGCCGAGATTGCCTCGCGCATTGGCGCAGCGTGTCCGTTGCGGACCTGAAAGCGGCGCGAAGGCAGCATATCCGGCGCGGCAGTCCCCTCCCGCCTCCAAGAACCAAGAAGCCCTGACAAAATGCGCATCAAGGTGTTAACTTCAAATATCTTTTGTTAGCCTTTGCGCGGCTTCGCGCGCGCAAAGGGCGTGGCCAAACCAATACTTGACTTGACAACGGAGCGTGGGCGCTCATCCAGCCACCGCTATTGCCGGCTTGTCAGGGATGGAAGGGGGCATCGCATGCGTCCTGAAAACGGGGAGCGGAAGGCTGTGGCCCTTGCGTTGCAGGGCGGCGGCATGCACGGCGCGTTTACATGGGGGGTCCTGGACCGGCTGCTCGAGGACGGGCGGCTCGGCATCGAGGGCGTCAGCGCGACGAGCGCGGGGGCCATGAATGCCGCCGTGCTGGCTTATGGGCTGTTGCAAGGCGGGAGCGACGGCGCGCGCCAGGCGCTGCACGACTTCTGGCTCGCTATCGCCCAATCGGCTGAAAGATACAGTCCATTGCGCTGGGTGCCGTGGATCAAGGGGAACCATACCCTGGGCCTGGACCATTCTCCGCTGTATGCGATGGCCGACATCGTTCTTCGTCTCCTGTCGCCATACCAGTTCAATCCCAACAACATGAATCCGCTGCGGGATGTGTTGGCCAGGCAGGTGGATTTCGAGGCGTTACGCCAGCGCTGCCCCATTCACCTTTACCTGTGCGCGACCAATATCGAGACCGGAAGGATACGCATCTTTTCAGGCGAGGACCTGTGCATCGACGCGGTACTGGCGTCAGCCTGTGTGCCAACACTGTTCCAGGCAGTGGCCATCGATGGCCAGCACTATTGGGACGGCGGCTATGTTGGCAACCCGGCAATTTTTCCGCTGATTTATCACTGCAATACCCACGATGTCGTGATTGTGCACATCAACCCGATCGTGCGCCGCGGTGTGCCGACCACGGCCGCTGACATCCTCAATCGCGTCAGCGAAGTCAGCTTTAACTCATCCCTCATCCGAGAGATGCGCGCCATCGCATTCGTGACTTCGCTGATCCAGCAAGGCAAGATCGACCGGAGTGAAATGAAGGAGATGATGATCCACTCGATCCGCTCCGATGAGACGATGGCCGCGCTGGGCGTGTCGAGCAAGTACAACGCCGACTGGGCCTTCCTTTGTTCGCTGCGTGACAAGGGAAGGACTGAGGCCGGGGCGTGGCTGGAGGAACACTACGAACACATTGGCCAGCGTTCGACCATTGATATCAGAGGGGAATTTCTTTGAGGCAAGACGCGGCCCCGGATGGCGCCGGCCGCGCAAGCCGCCACGCCAGGTTCAGGCGTGCGCGAGCTTCATAGCGGGCATGGAACAGATCGGTCTGATAGATACGAGGCAGATCAAGCAGGGCGCCCAGGAAAGCCCGCTCGGCGCAATCATAGGCAAGCTCATCCAGGTCAGGACGCTCAGCCCGCAAGTGCGCGCCGTTCTGGCGAAAGCGCGCGCGGGCGCAACCCAGCACCGCAAGGTCGATGTCGGCGGTGAATTGGCCGGCCAGATTCTCGGCAGTGCCGCCATGCGCGGTGCACAGGATCATCCCGGCGATGCGTTCGGTTGCGGCAATCCGGCCTTTGGCCCAGTATCGGAGCCACTCGGCACTGCGTTGCTCATTGTCTTGCGCGCCGGGAACATAGATGACGTCATGGCACCAGAGCGCCAGCTCGACGGCGTCAGTATCGGGAATCGCGCTGCGCGCCCAGTCCAGGTCACGCAGGCAGCGGCGAACATGGTGGAGCGTGTGATAGTGCCGTGCCGGCTCGCCATAGCAGCGGGCAAGATCCGCATAGGCCTCGACAGCCTGCGTGCCGCCGGAACGCGCCCACAGCGCCAGGAAGCGGGTTTGCATCCGGGTCATTCGGGAGAAGGCACCGGGGTCGTGCCAATTTGCCGCGTCAGATCATCCAGCAGGGTTTGGGCCTGTTGCCAGTCCGCGGTATCGGCGCCCTCGCTGACGCTGCCATGGATCGCCGCCAGCGCATCGCGCGCCGCGATCAGCTTTCCTTGTTGGCGCCACAGGCCGGCCAGGCTCAGCGCGCCCTGCAGTTCCAGTGACCTGGCACCCTGGTCGCGGGCGACCGCGATCGCTTTCTGGAAGCACGCTTGGGCTTCATCGCTGCCGGTGGGCGGGAAGGGCGCCTGGCTTGACTGCCGGAGTATCAGTTCTCCCTTGAGGCGATACAGCGTCGCTTCGTCAAGCCGCTCTCCCGTCGCCTCCGCCAAGGCTTGCGCCTCGGCCAGCGCGTCCAGCCCGGCCTGGATTTGCCCCGCCTCTCCGTAGGCGTGCGCGAGCAGGGCCAGGAGATTTGGCTGTCCCAGCGCTGCGCCGGTCTCGTGATAGGCGGCAATGCCCCGCTGGATCTGGGCTATCCCCTGCGCATGATTGCCCTGTTCGGCCAGCGCCCAGCCCAGCAGGACGGTTCCCCACGCCAGATAGATCGGGAAGCCCTGCTCGCCCGAGACCGACATGGCGGCCTCGGCATACTCGCGGGTCAGTTGCACCTCCCTGCGGCACAGGTGCACTTCAGCCGCAAAGACAAGGCAAAGTGCGAGGTTAAAGGCGTCCGGACGTGTCCTGGCCATCGCCAAGGCCTCGTGGCTGCGCGTGCGGGCCTGATCCGGCATGCCGAGGTACCACAGGATCCAGCCTAATGTGCTGGTGGCATGGACGGCCGGATCCCGTCCGTATCCCATGAGAAAGTCATACACCGGCGGGTCCGGGCGTTGCAATGCCAGCACTTGCTCTACATGCTTGCGGGCCATGTCCAGCTTGCCAAGGCGGAAAACCGTGGCGCCGATCGCGCGATGCGCCTCGGCAAGTTGTTTGGGCTTCTGCGTTTCCAGGGCAAGGCCGAGCAGCCGTTCCCCAAGGGGGTATGCGATCTCGTACTGCGCACGCAGTTGATAGAACGCCCACAGTCCGAGCTGAGCCGAGAAGGCGTATGGTGTTTGCTTCTGCTGTTCGCACAAGGCCAGCGCGCGCTTGTAGTTTGCCTCCACATCCGGGGAGGCCTGACCGCGAGAGGCCATCAGGGCCGGGCCGAGGGTGAGGCGCAGCGTGAGTTCCTGGCGTGTGCGCTCGGGGTTGTCCGGCATCCGCTTGAGCAGCTCGATGGCGGTGCTCAGATGCCGGATCGCTTCAGCCTGGGCCGAACGCTGCAGGGCCTGCTGGCCGGCACAGTGGAGGTATGCGACCGCCTTCGGGATATTGCCGCTATGGCTGTAGTGGTGCGCGAGATCGCTGCAGTAGTCTTTCAGCCGGCCATGGAAGAGGGCCTCGATGGCCTGGGCCGTGCTCTCATGCAGCGCGCCGCGCCGCTCGGTAAGCAGCGAATTGCCGGCAACCTCCTGCGTCAGGGCGTGCTTGAAGGCGTACTCGACTTCGGGGAAGGCGGGCCGCTCGTAAATGAAATCCGCCGCCTGCAGGTCAGCCAGTAGCGGGCGCAGCTTGTCTTCGGCCAGGCTGGTGACATGCAGGATGAGACTCAATGGAAACTCCTTGCCGATCACGGCCAGGGTCTGCAGCAGTTCCTTCTGGGCAAGCGGGAGCCGGTCGATACGGGCCGCGAGCACGCCTTGGACGGTGGTGGGGATGTGCAGCAAGGCGGGCGCCTTCTCGATGCGGTAGCAGCCGGGCTGGCCGAGCAAGGCGGTCTCCTCGACCAGGGTCTGGACCACTTCCTCCATGAAAAACGGATTGCCTTCGGTCTTGTCCAGGATGAGTCGCTTCAGGGGCACCAGGCTGCGATCGTCGCCGAGCAGCGCGGTGAGCAGTCCCTGCGCTTCGTCCGGGCCCAATGGCTGCAGGCTCAGCTGGGTGTAGTTGTCCTTGGGGCCCCAGTCATGGGAATACTCCGGGCGGTAATTGACAAGCAGGATGATCCTGGCCCCCGGCACATGGTCGACAAGCAGATTGAGGAAGGCCTCGGTTTCGCTGTCCAGCCATTGCAGATCCTCGAAGATGACCTCGAGCGGCTGGTTCTGGCTCTCGCGCACCAGCAGGCAAGCAATCGCTTCGAAGGTGCGCTGACGTCGGATCGACGCGTCCATGGTCGGCAGTGCCGAGCCGGGTTCGATGTTCCCGAGCAGATAGAGCAAGTAGGGCAGGTGACGTTCCAGGGAACGCTCCAGCGTGAGCAGCCTGCCGGTCACCTTCTCGCGGCAGCTTCGGTCGCTGTCCTGCGCGGTGATCTGAAAGTAGTTTTTCAACAGCTCGATCAACGGTAAATAGGCGAAGGCCTTGCCGTGCGAAACCGAGAAGGTTTCCAGCGCCAGGCAGCCTGCCTGCGATCGCGCCTTGAACTCGTGGAACAGCCGGGATTTTCCGACCCCGGCCTCGCCAACCACGGCAACGACCTGCCCTCGGCCCGCCTCGGCCAGCGCCAGCGCGGCGTGCAACCGTTCCAATTCGGCCTGGCGGCCCACGAACCTGGCCAGGCCGCGGTGTGCCGCGACTTGCAGGCGCGTGCGCATTGCCCCGAGGCCCATCACCTCATAGACCGCCAGCGCGTCCCGGACGCCTTTGACATGTGTGGTGCCCAGGGCCTTGAACTCGAAATACCCCTGCGTGAGCTTATGGGTGGATTCGCTCACGAGAATGGACGCCGGTGTAGCGATACCTTCCATGCGCGAGGCGATGTGGATCGTGTGCCCGACCGGATCGTAGTCCGTGTGCAAGTCATCCTTGCGAATCGAGCGCACCACGACCTCGCCCGTGTGGATGCCGATCCGGATCTGAAGCGGTATGCCTTGCTCCAGGCGGAGCCGGTCACTGTGCCGTCGCATCGCTTCCTGCATGCGCAGGGCTGCGTACAGGGCCCGCAGGGCATGGTCCTCGTGGGCAATGGGCGCGCCGAACAGCGCCAGGATGCCGTCGCCCAGGAACTTGGCCACGTAGCCTTCGTAGTGGTGCACTGCCTCCATCATCAGCGTCACGACGGGGTCGATGAGGCGGCGCGTTTCCTCCGGGTCCAGGTCCTGGGTCAGGGCCGTCGAGCCCGCCATATCGGCGAACAGAGCCGTGATGGTCTTGCGCTCGCCTGCCGTCCCGCCCCGGGCCTCCATTGCCGCCTGCTCGGCCAGGATGCGCTCGGCCAGGTGGGGTGGCGTGTAGTGGACAGGGGCCGCGACCGACGGCCTGGAAGGCACGGGCGATCCTGACGGGGAATCAAGGAGCGCAACGCCGCAGGCACGGCAGAACCTGGCAACGGAGGTGGCCTCCTCGCCGCACTGCGGGCAAATGCGCGCAAGCCGCGCCCCGCACGCCTCGCAGAAGTTGGCGCCTGCGAGGTTCGCGTAGCCGCAATTCGTGCAGCGCATATCGCCTCCTGACCGCCTTTGCCCACCCTGAATGATTAGACGCGCGATCGGCTCTTGTAGCAAGCCAGGCGGCGTCCCTAGGTCCCCATCTCCACCCGCTGCGCCAGGAAATCCAGCAGCGCCCGCACCCGCGCCGGCAAGTGGCGGCCCTGGCCCAGGTACACCGCATGCACCGCCTCCAGGTCGCCGGGGTTGAACGCTTCGAGCAGCGGCACCAGCCGCCCGGCGGCGATGTCCTCGCGGACCTGGAACACGGCCATCCTGGCCAGCCCCAGCCCGCCGACCACGATCCGCCGCAGCGCGTCGCCATTGCTGGTCATGGCATTGCCCAGCGGCGCCACCATGGTGGCTTGCCCGCCTTCGAGCATCGGCCAGCCTTCGATCGCGCGCGCGTAGCCTAACTTCAGGCAGTTGTGCCCGGCCAGGTCGGCGGGCACGCGGGGCGTGCCGCAACGCGCCAGGTAGGCGGGCGCGCCCACCACCATCATGCGGGTCTCGCCCAGCTTGCGGGCCACCAGTCGCGAGCTCTTGAGCTCGCCGGCGCGGATCGCCACGTCGGTGCGCTCTTCCATCAGGTCGATGACCTGGTCGGTCAGCACGATATCGAGCTGGATGTCCGGATAGAGCGCCAGGAACTCCGGCACCAGCGGCAGCAGGAAGTGGTCGCCAAACGGCACGTTGGCATTGATGCGCACGCGGCCGTGGGGCGCGGCGCTGGCGGCGGCGCCACGCTCGGCATCGTCCAGGTCGGCCAGCACGCGCACGGCGCGTTCGTAGAAGGCACTGCCTTCCGCCGTGAGCTCGATGCGGCGCGTGGAGCGGTTGACCAGCCGCGCGCCGAGCCGGGCCTCCAGCCGCGCCACCAGCTTGCTCACGGCCGACGGCGTCATGCGCAAGGCGCGCGCGGCGGCGGAGAAGCCACCCAGCTCCACCACCCGCACGAACACTTCCATCTCGCCGGAGCGGTTGACTTCGAGCCTGGACATTGTGAATTCAATTCATAAATGTTGTTCGTGTGGGCAGTCTACCGCATCAATCTGCCCGTCCCCATACTTCGCTGCGTGCCGCTCCGGCTTCCCGGGCTTCCTGGACTTCCCGGGTTGCATGCAACCCGTATCGCATACCGCTTCATGGACTTCCTATGCCACTCGCTCTCTATGCCTTGACCGCCGGCGCCTTCGGCATCGGCGTCACAGAATTCATCATCATGGGCCTGCTGCTGGAGGTCGGGGCCGACCTCGGCGTCTCGATCGCGGCGGCGGGCTTGCTGATTTCCGGCTATGCGCTCGGCGTGGTGGCCGGCGCACCGGTCATGACCGTGCTGACCGCCCGCTGGCCGCGCAAGACGGCGCTGCTGGGCCTGATGGTGATCTTCACCATCGGCAACGCGGCCTGCGCGCTGGCGCCGAACTACGCGCTGCTGATGGCCGCGCGGGTGCTCACCGCGCTGGCGCATGGCACGTTCTTTGGCGTGGGCTCGGTGGTTGCCACCGGGCTGGTGGCGCCGCACAAGCGCGCCTCGGCCATTGCCGTGATGTTCACCGGGCTGACGGTGGCGAGTGTGCTCGGCGTGCCCTTCGGTACCTGGCTCGGCCAGGCCTACGGCTGGCGCGCCAGCTTCTGGGCGGTGGCCGCCGTTGGCTTGCTGGCGGTGCTGGTGATCGCCCTGGCCGTGCCGGGCGAGCGCGCGGCACCGCCAGCGCCCGACCTGCGCCGCGACCTGCGTGCGCTCATGCGCCGGCCGGTACTGCTGGGGCTGCTGACCACGGTGCTGGGCTATGCCGGCGTGTTTGCGGTGTTCACGTATATCGCGCCGATCCTGACGCAGATCACCGGCTTTGCCGACAGCGCCGTCTCGCCCATCCTGCTGGTCTTCGGCGTGGGCCTGGTGGCCGGCAACCTGCTTGGCGGCAAGCTGGCGGACCGCCATCTGCAGGCCACCGTGCTTGGCAGCATGCTGGCGCTGGCCGTGGTGCTCGGGCTGATGAGTTTTGTCCTGCACAGCAAGGTGCTGTCCGTGATCTTCATCGGCCTGCTGGGCGTGGCCGCCTTCGCAACCGTGGCGCCGCTGCAGATGTGGGTGCTGGAGCGTGCCAGCGGTGCAGGGCAGAGCCTGGCGTCGAGCTTCAATATCGCAGCCTTCAACCTGGGCAATGCCATTGGGGCGTGGCTGGGCGGGGTGGTCATCACGCGCGGGCCGGGGCTTGGCGCCGTGACCTGGGTGGCGGCACTGGTGCCGGTCGCGGCGGTGGCCGTGGCGCTGCTGGCCATCCGGCTTGATCGTGGGATGCCGGCGGATGGTGGCGTCAACCTGGCCTCGCCGCCGTTGCATTGATTCCGGCGCATTGCGTTGCGGTCGCGCGGAGGGTCGCTTATGCTGGCGGCTATCCTGCCACGGGCCGCCGGCCATTCATTCGATGCAAACCGCTCTGATCGTGATTGACGTACAACGTGGCCTGTTCGACGACGCGCCACGGCCGGGCGATGCCGATGCCGTGCTCGGCCGCATCAACGGCCTCGCGGCACGGGCGCGGGCAGCCGGCGTGCCGGTGGTGTTCGTGCAGCACGAGCAGGCTGGCAGCGCGCTGTCGTTCGGCTCGCCTGGCTGGGAGTTGGAGCGCACGCTGGTCGCCGCGCCCGACGACCACCGCGTGCGCAAGACCACGCCCGACTCCTTCCTGCATACCGAGCTCGCCGCGCTGCTGGACCGCCTGCGGGCGAAGCACCTGGTCATCTGCGGCTATGCCACCGAGTTCTGCGTGGACACCACCGTGCGCCGCGCCGCCGGGCTTGGCTACTCGATCACGCTCGCCGCCGACGCGCACACCACGCACGACAAGCCGCACGCCAGCGCCGAACTGATCCGGCGCCACCACAACGCCACGCTGCCGGCCATCACCAGCTTCGGCCGCCCGATCCGGGCGCTGGCGTCGGAAGTCATCGGGTTTGGCGGCGGCGCGGCGGGCGGCTAGGGCAGGAGAAGGCCGCATCGTCAAAGCAAAATCAACCCAGGACAACCTCCCCACCATGATCACCTGCTACCTGCGCTATATCGTCGACCCCAACAAGCTCAAGGAATTCGAGCACTACGGCAAGCTGTGGATTCCGCTGGTCGAGAAATTCGGCGGCCAGCACCATGGTTACTTCCTGCCGTCGGAAGGCGCCAACAACGTGGCGCTGGCCTTGTTCTCCTTCCCCAGCCTTGCGCTGTACGAGGTGTATCGCAACCAGTCCTTCGACGATCCGGAGTGCCAGGCGGCGTTCCGCTATGCGCAGGAAACGCAATGCATCGTCAGCTACGAGCGTAGTTTCTTCCGGCCGGTGTTCGAGTAGGGCGAGTAGGGCGAGTAGGGCGGAGCAAACCAACGCATTGCGTGCGCCGTCGCGCTGTGCGGCTTCACCGCACCGTCACCGGCCCGTCACCGCACCATCGCCTGCCCGATCAACTGCCCCAGCAGCTTCACCCCTTCCTCGATCCGCTCTTCCGCAATGGCCGTATAGCCCATGCGAAAGTGCGGCGACGGCGCATCGGTAGAAAAGAACACATCCCCCGGCTCGATGATGACGCCGTGCGTGAGCGCGATCGCGGCCAGCTTGCGGGCGTCGAGCCCAGGCGGGCCTTCCACCCAGAACGATGACGCGCCGGGCGAGTTGCGCGCGCGCGCCTGCGGCAGGTGGCGCGCCAGCATGTCGCGCAGGATCTCGGCGCGGCGCTGGAAGATGGGCGCCACGCGCCGCAGCAGCGCGTCGTGGTGGCCCAGCGAGATGAACAGCGCCGTGGCGCGCTGGTTGTTGGCGGGCGGATGGCGCAGCATGAAGCGGCGCAGCGCGCGCGCCTGGCGGATCACGGCGGCGGGCGCGACGATGTAGCCGAGGCGGATGCCGGGCACGAAGGATTTGGACAGGCTGCCCACGTAGATCACGCGGCCATCGCGGTCCAGGCTTTTCAGCGCGGGGATGGGCTGGGTCAGCGCCGGGTTCTCGGTGTCGTAGTCGTCCTCGATCAGCACCACGTCGTGGCGGCGGGCTTCGCGCAGCAGCGTCTCGCGCCGCTCCAGCGGCATGGTGACCGTGGTGGGGCACTGGTAGCTGGGCGTGATGAAGGCGTAGTCGCACTGGGCCAGCGCGTCGTCGGGGCACAGGCCGGACTCGTCCACCGCCAGCGGCACCACCTCGCGCGCGCGCATGCCGAAGATGTGGCGCGCATCGTTATAGCCCGGCTCTTCCAGCCCGACCCGCGTGCCTTGCATCAGCAGGTCGGCCAGCAGGTAGAGCGCATTTTGCGCGCCCATGGTGACCATGATCTCGTCGGGGTTGGCCCACACGCCCCGGCGCGGCAGGATGTGCTTTTGCAACTGCTCGATCAGCAGTGGATCGTCGCGGTCGATCAGGTCCGACGCCCAGCCCCGGATCTCCAGCACGGCCAGCGCCATGCGCGAGCATTCGCGCCAGTCGGCGGTGGGAAACAGCGCGGGGTCGAACTGGCCGTAGATGAAGGGGTAGGGATAGTTTTGCCACTCGCTGGGCTTGACGATCGCACGTTTGCCGGTCATGTCCGGCAGCCGCGCATCCCAGTCCGGGCCGCCTTCGCCAGCGTCCTCGGGGCTGGCCGCGCCCGTGGCCGGGGCCGGCGCTGAGCCGGGCCGGGCGGCGCTGGGCAACTGTTCCACCACGAAGTAGCCACGCCGTGGCCTGGTCTCCAGGAAGCGCTCCTCGACCAGTTGCTGGAAAGCCAGGATCACCGTGTTGCGGGCGATGCCCAGCGTGGCCGCCAGCTCGCGGCTGGACGGCAGGGCGCTGCCTTCCGGCAACTGCCGGGCGAGAATGGCCGACACCAGCTGCTGGCGCAACTGCGCCTGCAGGCTGACGCCGGAATCGGAGGAAAGCTGCAGCAGCCGGTTCCAGAAAGTGTTTGCCTTGCCTACGCTTGCCATGCCGCTCCCGTTGCTGTGGCCGGTGCCGTGGGCGCCGTTGTGGCGGTGCGCCGGGCCGTTGTCGTGTGCGGCAGATTATGGGCGAAGCCGCGCGCCGGGGAAATGCGGGTTGCCCGCAGTCCGGCGCCACGGCTTCTCAGCGGCCGAGGATCCACCCCGCCAGGCTTTGCAGGTCTTCCTTGGTGAGCGCGGCATAGGCTGGCATTGGCACTTGCCCCCACTTGCCCGCGCCGCCCGCGCGGATGTTCTGCGCCACCAGCGCAGCGGCGCCCGGCTGGTTCGCGTACTTTGCCGCGACCTCCTTGAACGCGGGCCCCACCACCTTCTTGTCGACGGCGTGGCAGGCGGTGCAGCCATTGGCCGCGAGCAGGGCCTGGGGATCATGGCTGCCGGCGACCACGGCAGGGGCGGCCGGCGCTGGCGCGCTGCCTTGCGCCGCGCTCGCCGCAGCGTAGGCCGTGCGTTCCGCGCCATAGGTCTTGGTCAGGTAGTCGACCATGGCGGGGATGTCTTCATCCGCGAACGGCGCGCCGAAGGGCTTCTTCATTTTCTTGACCGTCGCCTCCCAGTAGCCGCGCGGCGACGATGGCGGTTGCGTCAGCACGTACTGCGCGGAGTGGCAGGTCATGCAGTTCTGCTGCACCAGGCGAAAGCCGGGGAGGTCGCTCGGCGTGTAGCGCGCGGTCTCCGGCGGCAGCGTGATTTCCAGTGCCTGCGCGGCGCTCGTCATGCCGGCAGCGTACAGGGCAAGGGCAACGATCCCGCCGTGGCGGCGCAAGGGCTTGGCGTATTGCATCACGGCCTCCTTCATGCTGCCACCACGCGCGTGGTTTCCACCACGTTGCGCATGTAGCCGGCGGGGTTCCACAGCGCGGTGAGCGGCTGGCTCTGGCCGATGCGGTTGCTGGCGCGCACCTTCAGTTCGTATTCGCCCTTCCTTGGCGGCGTAAACGCCGCCGTCCATTCGCGAAAGGAGTAGCGGCCCAGGTCCTTGCCCAGTTGCGCCGCGCGCCAGGTGCGCCCGCCGTCCGTCGACAGGGCCACCTCGTCAACGCCATGGCCGCCGTCGAAGGCGATGCCACGCAGCACGGTCTGGCGTCCGGCCGGCACCCTGCCGCCATCGGCCACGCTGGTGATGAAAGAGCGCACGTTGAAGCGGTTGATCGGCACGGTGTGCGCGGGGGCCGTGCCGGGCGCCACGCAGGCGCAGGGATTGTCGGGGATGCGATAGGCCGCGTTCATCCAGAACCCGTCGAACGGCTTGTCCAGCACCTGGATATCGGCCAGGTGCTTGACCCAGTAGGTGCCGTAGTAACCCGGCACGATCAGGCGCAGCGGATAGCCGTTGAGCATGGGCAGGTCCGCGCCGTTCATGGCCCAGGCGAGCATGACCTCGCCGTCGAGCGCGTGGTCGATGGCCAGTGCCTTGACGAAGTCCGGGCCGCCTTGCAGCGGCGGGTGGTCGATGCCGTCAAAGCTCACCTGCATGGCGCCGGCTTGCACGCCGGCCTTGTCCAGCAGCGCTTTCAGGGGCACGCCGGTCCAGCGCGCATTGCCCATGGCGCCGTTGCCGAGTTGCCCGCCGTTGGCGCGCGGCGAGAAAAAGCCCCGGCTGTTGCCCGAGCACTGGTTGACCGCCACCAGGTCCACCGGGGTGGCCAGGCGCTTGATCTCGTCAAGAGAGAGTTCCAGCGGGGCGTTGACCTTGCCGCCTACGCGCAGCCGGTAGGTTTGCGGATCGATGCTGGTGGGGATGCCGCTCCAGTGGTAACGCACGAAGAAGGCATCGTTGGGCGTGATCGGGCCCTCGTTGAACACGCCAAACGGGGTTTCCAGCTGTGGCGGCCGGCTGGTCAGCAGGATCAGCGGGCGCTTCTGGGGGAAGGCCACCAGTTCGCGCTCGCCGTTCTCGAACGGCAACTCGATGCGCGCATCGGCGGCGGTGGCCGCCAGCGCTTGCAGCGCCGGGTGGGTCAGCGCGGCGCCGGCGCCCAGCGCGCCGAGCGAGCGCAGCGCGCCGCGGCGGCCTGGCTGCGGGGGTACGGATTGATGGCCTCGGCCCATGCCTGGCTCCTCGTCTTTGGTGGGGATGGCGGTTCTCAGGGGACCGCGCTCTTATTCGGCTTCAACCTTCAACCTTCAACCTTCAACCTTCAACCTTCAACCTTCGAACTTCAACCTTCCAGGTTCAGATCACTTCATCCTTCATGTGATACCAGCGGTACAGGAACCACTGCCCGAAGCGGCGGAACGGCGCGAACGCCTGCGCTTCCACCATCTCGCGCACATTCGGGAACGGCAGCGCCGAGCGGAAGATCGGCAGTTCCGGCCCCGCGCTCTTGCCCGCGATCAGCGCCGCCATGCGCTTGCCCGCCTGCGCGGAATACATCACGCCGTTACCACCGTAACCCATCGCGTAGTAGATGGTCTGGGCCGGGTCCGGCTGGAAGATGCGCGGCATCATGTCATGGCTCACATCGACCCAGCCCCACCAAGAATAGTCGATCTGGATGCCTTCGAGCGCAGGGAACTTGCGGTGCAGGTCGGCAATGAGCTTGTCCTTGTACTTATGCTGCGGCGCATCGTTGCCGGTGATGGCGCTGCGGCTGCCGATCTGCAGGCGGCCATCCGGCATCAGGCGGTAGTAGTGCCGCAGGATGCGGGTATCGGTGATGACCTGCGTCGTGCGGAAATTGCACGCCTCGCGCTCCGTGGGCGTCAGCACGCGCGTGACGATGGAGTTCGACAGGATCGGGAACAGCCGGTTCTTGAGCTGCGCGTGCAGGCTCGGCGAGGTATAGCCGCCGGTGGCCACGCCCACCGCGCGGGCGCGCACGATGCCGCCAGGCGTCTTGAGGTAATGCACGCCGCCGCGCGTCTCCCAGCTCAGTACCGGGCTGGAGGGATGCACCTTGGCGCCCAGCGCGCGCGCGCGGCGCAGGTAGCCGAAGGCCAGCTTGCCGGCATGGATGCCGATGCCTTCGGGCTCATGCATGGCGCCAGCGGCTTCCTTGTCGTCGACGTACTCGCGCTTGACGGTGTCGGCGTCCAGGATGCGCGCGTCGTACTTGAACACGTCGCGCAGCACCTTGGCTTCCTTTTCCAGCGCGGGCATGACCTTGGCGCGGTGGGCGATGTAGAGGTGGCCACCGGGCTGCGGTTCGCAGTCGATGTCCTTGATCAGCCCCTTGAAGGTCTCCATCCCGTCGCACACTTCTTCATGCAGCCGCAGCGCGGTGTCCAGGCCGTAGCGCTGGATCCACTGCGAGCGCTTGAGCCGGCCCGAGGCGCATTGCGCCTGGCCGCCGTTGCGCGTGCTGCAACCCCAGCTCACGCGGTTGGCCTCCAGCACGGTCGCCTTGATGCCGTGCTCCTGCGCGAGGAAGATCGCGCAGGTCAGCCCGGTGAAGCCGGAGCCGATGATGGCCACGTCCACGTCGATATCGTGGGTGATCGGGCCATCGTCGGGCGGCGGCTCGCCGGCCGTGCCGATCCAGTAGGTGGGAGCGTACTCGCGGCCCTGGCCGGGCGTGGGTGCGACCAGCGGATCGTAGGCCGGGTCGTACGGCTTCGAAGGCGCGGTGGCGTGGCCTTCGGGCAGGATCAGTCTTGCGGCGGTGGCGTCCATGTTTGTCATCCTCAAATGCCCTCTGGCGGGGCTGGAATCAGTTGGCGGCGCCGGAGCTGGCTGCGGCAACGGGCGGGCGATCCTTGCGGTACGCGTTCTTCACCGCGATCTTGCCGTCGCGGAAGGTGAACACATCCACCATGCGCGCCTCGATGCGCGTGCCGTCCGCCTTGGTGCCGCGGAAGGTGGATTCGCTGACGCCGCGCTCGCCGGCGACGAAATGCTCGCCGTCAAGCCACGCCGCGTCGGGGAACGCCTGCCAGGCCAGCTGGAAGCCCTCGCGCACGGCGGCGCGGCCTTCGAAGCTGCGGCCGAACAGCTCGCTGCCGGCCACGGCGTGGAACACGCAGTCCTCGGCCATGAAGCCCATCAGCGCTTCGATGTCGTGGCGGTTCCACGCGTCGCTGAAGGCTTGCAGGGTGGCTGCGGTTACCTGGGGGTTTGCCATTCGAGTCTCCTTGATGTCCTTGATGTTCTTGATGGTGCCGGTGATCCGGGCGCCGGACCTGTGCGGTGTATGACTGCAGCATAGAGAGGTGAAGCGCAATGCTGTAGGGCCAGATCCGATGAATCGTTTGGGCCAGTGCGCCCCCGGAATGCCGCGCATCAGGTACACGGCCGGGCAGGCGCGGGCGGGCCGGCGCGGAGGATGGCCGCGCCGGCCTGCAAGGCGTTGGGAGGCAGGGAGCGCCGCGATGGCACGCATCGCGGCAAGCCGGTTCAGGCGCTGGGCGTGTCAGTCAGCCCGCCGCACCTCGCCCAGCGGCGCGGCGGCGGCGTGCTTTCGGAGCTGCTGGCGCACGGCGTACGCCACCACCAGGATGCCAAGGCTGGCCACGCCGAGCAGCAGCGGGGTGCGCTGGTCGGGGATAAAGGCCATGGCCACCACGATCCCGACCATGCCAGCGATGGCGACCCAGGTCAGGTAGGGGAAGGCCCACATCCGCACCTTGAGCCGGTGCGGCGCCTCGCGCTCCAGGCGGGCGCGCAGGCGCAGCTGCGAGATGGCGATCAGGATGTAGACAAAGATGGCGACGGTGCCATAGGAGTTGACCAGGAAGGCAAAGACCTTGTCCGGCGATACGTAGGACATCACCACCGCGCCGTAGCCGAACAGCGTGGCGAACAGGATGGCCCTGACCGGCACGCCGTTGCGGCTCAGCCTGGCCAGCGCCTTGGGCGCGTCGCCGCGCTTGGTCAGCGCGAACAGCATGCGCGACGAGGCGTACAGCCCGGAGTTCAGCGCCGACAGCACGGCGGTGAGCACGACGGCATTCATGATCTGCGCCGCTGCCGGGATGCGCATGGCATTGAGCGCGCTGACATACGGCGTGGCGATGCCGGCGGAGTTCCACGGCACCAGGCACACCACCAGCAGCACCGAGCCCACATAGAAGACCAGCACGCGGGTGATGACCGAGCTGGTGGCCCTGGCCACCGCCTTTTGCGGCTCGGCGGTTTCCGCCGCGGCGATGGTCACGATCTCGGCGCCGAAGTAGAACCCCGTCGCCGCGACCGCGCCTGTCAACACCGGCATGATCCCGTTAGGCGCAAAGCCGCCATGCACGGTGAGGTGCGCCACGCTGGCGGTTGCGCCCGGCCACATGCCGAGCACGAACAGCCCGGCCAGGAACAGGAACACCACAATGGCCGCCACCTTGATCGAGGCGAACCAGAACTCGAACTCGCCAAAGGATTTCACCGAGATCAGGTTGGTGAGCGTGAGCATCACCAGCAGTACCAGGCTGATGCTCCACGCGGGAACGCCCGGGAGCCAGAACTGCACCAGGCTGGCCCCTGCCACGGCCTCCAGCGCGACCACGATCACCCAGAAATACCAGTACATCCAGCCGGTCAGGAACCCGGCCAGCTCGCCCATGGCCGGGCGGTCGCTCCAGGCTTCGCGGGCGTATTCGTAGAAGGAGCCCACGGTGGGCAGCGCGCACGCCATTTCGCCCAGCATGCGCATGACGAGCACCACCAGCAAGCCGGTGATGAGAAAGGAAATGACAGCCGCCGGGCCGGCAGACTTGATGACGACGCCACTGCCGACGAAAAGGCCCGCGCCAATGACGCCGCCCAGCGCGATCATGGTCATGTGGCGCTGTTTCAGCCCGTGCTTCAGGCCGCTGGATTGCTGCTGCTGCTGATGGTGAATCACTTTGCTTGTCTCCTGCTCTGCCCAGGGGTCGCGCGCCACGGCTTATATAGTAGTTCGTAGGTCGGCGAATGGCTCGCCGCCAGGGGCCGTGGCCGCGCTCGATGACACCCGAGCGGGTTGCGGCAGGCGGCGCGTATCGCATGCGCCGCCTGCCGCCGGGTCCGGATCATCGCCTGCCCGGCATGTCCGGGCAAGGGATGGTCACGCGCGTGTCTGCTGTCTGCTCACTGGCTCAGACGTAGTCCTTGTACTTGTCGAGCATGCGCACGGGCTTGGCCAGCGCATCGCGGCGGAACGGGTCGCCGAGCTCACGGGTGCACATGATCTCGATGATGGTGGTCTTGCCGTGGTTCATCTGCAGGTCGATGGCGCGCTTGAGCGCCGGGCCGACGTCTTCGAGCTTGTCGACCACGATGCCCTCGGCGCCCATGGCGCGGGCGATCTCGGCGAAGCTCTGGTTGTCCAGCTCGCCGGCGACGAAGCGGCGGTTGTAGAAGTCGACCTGGTTCTTCTTCTCCGCGCCCCACTGGCGGTTGTGGAACACCACGGCCGTCACCGGGATGTTGTGGCGCACGGCGGTCATGGTCTCCATCAGGCTCATGCCCCAGGCGCCGTCGCCGGCGTAGGACACGGCCGGGCGGTGGGGTGCGGCCACCTTGGCGCCCATGATGGTGGGGAAGGCATAGCCGCAGTTGCCCCAGCTCATGGCGGCAAAGAAGCTGCGCGGCTTGTTGAAGCGCAGGTAGCTGTTGGCCACCGAGTTGATGTTGCCGATATCGGTGGACACCATCACGTCATCGGGCATGGCCTTTTCCAGCTCGCGCAGGACCTGGCGCGGATGCAGGTAGTGTCCGCCGGTGGGCGTGCGCTCGTGCTTTTGCTCCTCGATCATGTCCAGGCTGTAGGGGTCGCGCTCGTGGGTCCACTCGTCGAGTTCCTTCTCCCAGGCGGCCTTCTCGGCGGCGATCTGTCCGGCGCGGTCTTCGCGGGAGGCGTCGCAGGCCAGCGTGCGGCCGGCCAGGCGCTCGGTGAGCGCCACGGCAGCGGCCTTGGCATCGCCGCAGATGCCCACCGAGATCTTCTTCACCAGGCCGAGCATCTTGTGGTCGGCATCGATCTGGATGATCTTGGCGTGCTTGGGCCAGTAGTCCATGCCGTGCTGGGGCAGGGTGCCGAAGGGTCCGAGGCGCGAGCCGAGGGCGATGACGACATCGGCGCGGGCGAGCAGCTTCATGGCCGCCTTGGAGCCCTGGTAGCCGAGCGGGCCGCACCACAGCGGATGGCTGGCGGGGAAGGAGTCGTTGTGCAGGTAGCTGTTGACCACCGGGGCGCCGAGGCGCTCGGCCAGCGCCTGGCATTGCTCAATCGCATCGGCCATGACCACGCCGCCGCCGGAGATGATGACGGGGAACCTGGCCTTGGCGATCAGCTCGGCGGCTTCGTTCAGGCGCTGGTCGCCGCCGGGGCCGCGGTCCAGGCGCTGGGGCTGGGGGATCTCGGCCTTGATCTGTCCGTAGAAGTAGTCGCGGGGGATATTGAGCTGGGTTGGTCCCATCTCGGCCATGGCGCGGTCGAAGCAGCGGCCGGTGTACTCGGCCATGCGCGCGGGGTGGGTGACGTGGCCCTGGTACTTGGTGAACTCCTGGAACATGGGCAACTGCTTGGCTTCCTGGAATCCGCCCAGGCCAATGCCCATGGTGCCGGCCTCCGGGGTGACGATGACCACCGGGCTATGCGCCCAGTAAGCGGCGGCGATGGCGGTGACGCAGTTGCTGATGCCGGGGCCGTTCTGTCCGATGACGACGCCGTGGCGGCCCGAGACGCGGGCATAGCCGTCGGCCATGTGGCCGGCGCCTTGTTCGTGCACGACGGGGATCAGGCGGATGCCGGCGGGGGCGAAGATGTCCATGGCGTCCATGAAGGCCGAGCCCATGATGCCGAACATGTCGGTGACGCCGTTGGCGGCCAGGGTCTCGACAAAGGCTTCCGACGGGGTCATCTCCTGCGGGCCGGTGGTGGCGGGCAGCGCGGTGGTCTTGATGGCTTCAGGCAGGTGTTCACTCATGGTGCGTCTCCGGTATGTTTATTAAAACGGAACTAAGAGTCCCGAAAAGTGTTGTTGCCAAAAATGTATGGCACATGGAGACGAAGGTCAATAGGTGAAATCAATAAACGAGATGATTTGTATCTAAAAACGAAACTGCTCTATCATGGCTGAAAGGGCGCGCCCAAAGGAGACCGACGTGATGGATATCGTGACTGGCAAGCCGGACAAGATGGTTGCGGCACGCACCCTGTTTGGCATCGACTCCGGCCTGATGGTGCCGGCATTCAGCGAGCGCGACGACCACGTGCCGGAGATCGACGAGGCTTACCGCTTCAACCCCGAAGTGACGCTGGCGATACTGGCCGGTTTCACGCGGGACCGCCGGGTGATGGTGCAGGGCCTGCACGGCACCGGCAAGTCCACCCATATCGAGCAGGTGGCGGCACGCCTGAACTGGCCTTGCGTGCGTGTGAACCTGGACGGCCATATCAGCCGGCTAGACCTGGTCGGCAAGGACGCCATCGTGGTGCGCGACGGCCGCCAGGTCACCGAGTTCCAGGAAGGCATCGTGCCGTGGGCGCTGCAGCGCCCGGTGGCGCTGATCTTCGACGAGTACGATGCGGGCCGCCCCGATGTGATGTTCGTGATCCAGCGCATGCTGGAGCGCGACGGCAAGTTCACGCTGCTGGACCAGAACCGCGTGATCCATCCGCATCCGGCGTTCCGCATGTTCGCCACCGCCAATACCGTGGGGCTTGGCAACCTGAACGGCCTGTACCACGGCACCCAGATGCTGAACCACGCGCAGATGGACCGCTGGAACGTGGTCGCCACGCTCAACTACCTGCCGCGCGCGCAAGAGGCCGGCATCGTGCTGGCCCGCGTGCCGGAGCTGGCGGACGACGCCGGCCGCGCGCTGATCGCATCGATGGTGAGCGTGGCCGAGCTCACGCGCAAGGGCTTTGCCACGGGGGACCTGTCCACGCTGATGTCGCCGCGCACGGTGATCAGCTGGGCGGAAAACTGCCAGATCTTCCGCGATCCGGCGCTGGCGTTCCGGCTGAGCTTTCTCAATAAATGCGACGACGCCGAACGCCCGATCGTGGGCGAGTATTTCCAGCGCTGTTTTGGCCGGGAAGTGGAAGCCGCACAAGGCGACGCGGCGCAACCGTGCTGATGCCGCCGCCCCGGCAGGCGGCCCGCCGCGGCCAGCAGCGCGAGGCCCTGTGCGCGGCGGTGGTGCGCGCGCTCACGGGCGAGCGCGCGCTGCATTATCGTGACGGCCGCCTGTGCCGCGACCTGCGGCCGCTGCCGCTGCATGCGCCGCATTTGCGCACCGACCCGCAGGTGGACGACTTTGCCTGCCTGCGCGGCGCGGCGGATGGGGCGGCACTACGGCTCGCGCATTCGGACGCGGATCTGCACAAGCAGTTGTGCCCGGCGGATCCGGTGGAACGGCTGGTGTTCGAGCTGCTGGAGCAACTGCGCTGCGAGTCGCAACTGCCAGCCGGCATGCCGGGCGTCGCGCAGAACCTGCGCCACCGCTTCGCGGCCTGGTCCCGCGGCTTCCATCGCAGCGGCCTGGCCGAGAGCCACCTTGGCATCCTGCTGTACACCGTGGCGCAGATCGCGTGGTCGCGCCTGTCGGGCTGGCCGGTGCTGGAAGACACCGAAGACCTGATCGAAGCCACGCGCGCGGCCATCGTGCCGGTGCTCGGCGTGCCGCTGGCGGGCCTGCGCCGGCACCGCGCGGAGCAGGGCGCGTTTGCCATCCATGCCCTCGAACTGGCACGGCTGGTGGGCGAGATGCTGCGCGCCACCCGCACGCACGGGACGCAAGCCGATGAGCAAGAGGCCGAAGACAACGAAGCCGTGCGCGTGGCGTTCTCACTGGCGCTCGGGTGCGAGGACGACGAGCTCGACGCCATGGCCATGGCGGCCACCGGCAACAGCCGCGTGCTGCACGCGTGCGGCCACGGCTACCGCGCCTACACCACGCGCTACGACCGGGAAATCGCCCCCGGCACGCTGGTGCGCAAGGATCTGCTGGCGGCGTACCGCGAACGCCTCGACCAGCGCATCGCCGAACAAGGCATCAACGTGGCAAGGCTGGCGCGCGCGCTGACGGCATCGCTCGCCGTGCCGCAGCGCGATGGCTGGTCCTTCGGCGAGGAAGACGGCCGCATCGACGGCCGGCGCCTCGCGCAACTGGTCACCTCGCCGGCCGAGCGCCGTCTGTTCCGGCAAGAGCGGCACCAGCTGCAGGCGGACTGCGCGGTGAGCTTTTTGATCGATTGCTCGGGCTCGATGAAAGCGCATATCGAGCCGGTGGCCATGATGGTCGACATTCTCACGCGCGCGCTCGACCAGGCCGGCGTGGCCAGCGAGGTGCTGGGCTTTACCACCGGCGCGTGGAATGGCGGCCGCGCCCGGCTCGACTGGCTGGCCCGCGGCCGGCCCGCGCATCCCGGGCGGCTGAATGAAGCCTGTCACATGGTGTTCAAGGACGCGGCCACGAGCTGGCGGCGTGCCCGCGCCAACATCGCCGCGCTGTTCAAGGCCGACCTGTTCCGCGAAGGCGTGGACGGGGAGGCAGTCGACTGGGCGTGCGCGCGGCTGCTCGCGCGCGCCGAGACCCGCCGCATCCTGATCGTGGTATCCGACGGCAGCCCGATGGACAGCGCCACGGGGCAAGCCAACGATGTGTTCTACCTGGACAACCACCTCAAGGAAGTGGTGGCGCGCCACGAGACGCTGCGCGACGTGGAGGTGCTGGGACTTGGCGTGGGGCTGGACCTCAGCCCATACTACCGCCGTTGCCTGGCGCTGGACTTGTCGGTGCCGATGGACATGCCGGTGTTCGGGGAGATCGTGCGGTGGATCGGGGGGCGGCGGTGAGGGGCTCTCTCACCGCTCTCACCGCTCTCACCACGATCACCGTCGCTGGGCCAGCATCTTCATTACGTATGAGAATATGCATGCGCTCCCGCCGCGTTTCCCTCCCGGGCGGTTACGGGCAGGCCATCTTCGTAGTGCCGGCGCCGGCCTCATGGCAGGCTGTTTATGCTTACCAAGAAGAGGTACCCCCACGTACCCTAAGCCGCTTGCCTTCAAAGTGCGCAACGAGAAAGTCGAGGAACGCCCGGACCTTGGCCGACATGTTCAGCCGCTCCGGAAAGACGGCAAATATGTCGGCTGGTGGTAGGGCATAGTCTTCGAGCAGCAAGACCAGGCGGCCACTTCGGAGGTACTTGGCAAGGTCCCATTCCGCGCGTTGCAAGATCCCTTGCCCGGCCAAGCCCCACGTCAGCGTCACTTCGCCGTCATTGCTGCTCAGGGCGCCACGTACCTTTACCGTTTCCGTCTTCTTCCCCTTGGCGAAGCGCCAGATGCCATAGGCAGAGTCGTTCTGGCGTAGCACGATGCATTGATGTTGCGTCAGATCGTGCGGCGTGACCGGCGTGCCGTGGGCTTTCAGATACGAGGGCGCGGCGCAGACCAAACGCCGGTTGTCGGCGATCTTCCGCGCCATCAGGCGTGTGTCCGGGATCTCGCCGAACCGGATCCCTATGTCAAATCCCTCATCGCCCAGGTTCAGTGGCCTGTCCGTCAGATGGAGTTGCACCTCCATCTGTGGATATCGTTTGGCGAAATCGGATATGGCGGGCGCAATGTAGGTTCGCCCGAACCCCAGGGGGGCGTTGACCCTCAGTGTTCCTCGCGGCGCCACATGGCTGCTGGAGATCAACTGATCGAGATCCTCGATCTCCGCGAGCAGGCGCCGGGCGTGCTCGAGGTAGACCTCCCCTTCGGCGGTCAGGCCGATGCGCCGCGTTGTCCGGTTCAGCAACCGCACCCCAAGCCGCTTCTCCATTTGAGCTAGCCGTTTACTGATGGCCGCGGGGGTGACGTCTTGCTCACGCGCTGCGGCCGAGAGGCTGCCCGCCTTGGCCAGGCCGGCGAAGAAAGCAAGTTCCGAAGGCTGTCCCATCTTCAACCTCAAGTTAATATTAGTTTGAAATGGAGTTCATCTTACTCCCTCGGTTTTCAACGATAGTTTGGTCACAGAAGGACGCCGGCATACCTGGCGGTGGAAAGCGGCCTTCGGTTTGTGGAAAACAATGAGAGGAGCAACGCGATGCGTGAATACAAGATTGCAGCCATCCCTGGCGATGGCATTGGCCCGGAAGTGATCTCTGCTGGTCTGCAAGTGCTGGAGACCCTGGCGGGGCAAGATGGCGGCTTCAAGCTGGGCGTCGAACATTTCCCGTGGAGCTCCGACTACTATCTGGAGAAAGGCTACTACATCCCCGAAGGTGGGCTGGAACGCCTGAAGCAGTTCGACGCCATCTTCTTTGGCGCAGTGGGCGCCCTGAACGTGCCCGATCACGTGTCGCTGTGGGGCCTGCGCCTACCGATTGCCCAGGGCTTCGACCAGTACGCCAACGTACGCCCCGCACGCGTGCTGCCAGGGGTGAAGAGCCCGCTGGCCAATGGCAAGGACATCGACTGGGTCATCATCCGCGAGAACTCGGAAGGCGAGTATGCCGGCAACGGCGGTCGTACCCACCGTGGCCTGCCTATCGAGACCGGCACGGAAACCGCTGTCTTCACACGCGCCGGTGTCGAGCGGATCCACCGCTTCGCCTTCGAGATCGCGCAGAAGCGCCCCCGCAAACACCTCACCCTGGTGACCAAGTCGAACGCGCAACGCTTCGGCATGGTGATGTGGGACGAGATCTTCTACGAAGTCGCCAAGGACTATCCGGACGTCAAGGTTGACCGCGAACTGGTTGACGCCGTGACGACGCGCATGGTGTTGAAGCCCCATACGCTGGACGTGGTGGTGGCGACCAACCTGCACGCCGACATCCTGTCCGACCTGGCTGCGGCGCTGTCCGGCAGCCTCGGCATCGCACCGACCGCCAACCTGAACCCGGAACGCCTGTTCCCGTCGATGTTCGAACCGATCCACGGCTCCGCCTTCGATATCACGGGCAAGGGCGTGGCCAATCCCATCGCCACCTTCTGGACCGCGGCGATGATGCTCGAGCATCTGGGCGAGAAGCCCGCGGCGGAGCGCCTGATGGCAGCCATCGAGCAGATCACCGCCAACGGTGTCTTCACCCCGGATCTGGGTGGCCATGCGACCACCGCGTCTGTCACCGAAGCCATCTGCAAGGTGTTGGCCGATCAGGTCAAGAAGGCGGCCTGAAGCAGGAAAAGAAGCGCGGCTTGCCGCGCCGCGGCAAACCGCTGGCGGGTTAGCACCGGCACAGGTGCCCCGCACCGTGCCGGCCCTGCAATGGGCCGGCCAATCAAGAATGCCATCAGGAGACAGGCATGCAATCCGTTATCCGGGCTGCGGTGGCTGCGTTCGCCCTCGCTCTCGCTCTGGGCGCCGGCACCGCTTTTGCCCAGGCATATCCCACCAAGCCCATTCGCCTCATTGTCCCGTTTCCCCCCGGGGGCACCACCGACGTCCTTGCCCGCACCGTGGGACAAAAGCTCGCGCAGGCGCTGGGCCAGCCCGTCATCATCGAAAACCGGCCGGGCGCTGGTGCCACCATCGGCGCGGACGCCGCGGCAAAGTCTGCGCCAGATGGCTACACGCTGCTCATGGGGGCGGTGCATCACACCATCGCACCGAACGTCTACAAAAAGCTCTCCTACGACGTCCAAAAGGATCTGACGCCGGTGTCCGTGGTTGCCATCGTGCCGAACGTGCTCGTCGTCAGCCCAAGCTTCCCGGCCAGGAGCGTGCAGGAGTTGGTCGCTTATGCCAAGGCCAACCCGGGAAAGCTGACCTACGCGTCCAATGGCAACGGCACGGCCCATCACCTTATCGGCGAGCAATTCAAGGTACAGACCGGCACCCACATCGTCCACGTTCCCTACAAGGGGAGCGCCCCGGCTATCACCGACCTGATGGGCGGCCAGGTGTCGATGATGTTTGACACCGCGTCATCCGCGCTGCCTTACATCAAGGCAGGCAAGCTCAAGCCGCTGGCGGTCGCCACGGCCAGGCGTTCTTCCGCACTGCCGGACGTGCCTACCCTTGCCGAGTCCGGCCTGCCGGGTTTTGACATCGCCTCCTGGTTCGGCATCCTTGCCCCTGCGGGAACACCGCCTGAGATTGTGAACCGGCTTGGCACGGAAATCACCAAGGCCCTGGCACTCCCCGATGTGAAAAGGCAATTCGCTGCCATCGGCGCGGAACCGGTCGGCAATACCCCTGCCCAGATGACGGCCCAGATCAAGGACGAAGTCACCCGCTTCGGCAAGCTCGTCAAAGAAGCGCACGTAAGCATGGACTGACCAAGCGGCATGGCCGTCGCGAAGACGTCGGCCGCATTCAGTTGATGAAGGCAAGACAGGCAGCGCTGCAAGTGCGTCGCCGTAGGAGACATCATGAAAAGACGACTCATAAGCTCACTGTATGTCCAGGTGCTCATTGCCGTGGCGGCGGGCATCCTGCTGGGCATCTTCATGCCCCATATCGGCAGCGCGCTCAAACCACTTGGGGATATCTTCATCCGCCTCATCAAGATGGTGTTTGCACCCATCATCTTCGCGACGGTCGTGCTCGGCATCGCCAAGATGGAAAGCATGAAAGACCTTGGCAGGGTAGGCTGGCGTGCCTTGCTGTACTTCGAAGTGCTGTCGACGTTTGCGCTGCTGCTCGGTGTCATCGTGGTCAATGTGGTACAGCCCGGCCATGGCATGAACGTCGACCCGGCGACGCTCGACACGAAGAGCATTGCCGCCTATACGGCACAGGTAAAGCATGAAGGCATCATGGACTTCCTGCTCAACCTTGTGCCGATGAGCATTATGGATGCGCTCGCCAAGAACGACATCCTGCAGATCCTTGTGTTCTCGGTATTCATGGGCGTGGCCCTGGCCCATCTGGGAGAGCGCGGCAAGCCGTTCGTCGCCGCCCTGGATTCGTTCGCCAATGCCATGTTCGCGATCGTCGGCATGATCATGCGCGTCGCGCCGGTTGCCGCGTTCGGCGCCATGTCATTCACGGTGGGCAAGTATGGCTTTGGCTCCATTGCATCGCTTGGCAAGCTGGTCGCCACCATGTATGGGACCTGCGCGCTGTTCGTGCTGATTGTGTTGGGTGCGATTTGCCGCATCTGCGGATTTGGCCTGTTCAACTTCCTGAAATACATCAAAGACGAAATCCTGACCGTGCTGGGAACGAGCTCGTCGGAATCCGTCATTCCGCAGTTGATGCGCAAGCTGGAGAACGTCGGCGTGTCGAAGCCCGTCGTCGGGCTGGTGGTGCCGGCGGGCCTTACCTTCAACCCCGATGGCCAGTGCATCTACTACACCATGGCAGCGATCTTTATCGCACAGGCAACCAACACGCCATTGACCCTCACCGACCAGTTCGTCGTGCTCGGTGTGCTGCTGCTGACTTCGAAGGGTTCCGCGGGCATCACCGGCTCGGGCTTCATCACCCTGGCGGCGACGCTCGCGTCGCTGGGGAAGATTCCGGTGGCGGGCATGGTTCTCCTGCTTGGGGTGGACCGCTTCATGTCGGAGGCGCGCGCCATCACCAACACCATCGGCAACGCGGTTGCGACCATGGCGATTGCCAAGTGGGTCGGCGCACTCGACGAGGACCGCGTCCAACGCGTCCTCAATGGCGAAGTCGACCCCGAGGACCTGGAGCAACTCTACGAAGGTGTCGCGCCGGAACCAATCCCCCTGGTGCCGTTGCCGCCGAACTATGCCGCCGACGCTCGCAAGAGCGCTTGACACCAGAACGGAAACAGGTAGCGCATCGTGAAACACTTCACCGTTGAAAACCCCCGGGCATTCCTGGCGTCGCTTTTCAGGGCTGCCGTATCCGCAGCGGACCCGCAGGACTGCCTGGCGTGCGCATTGCCCGAGCCGCCTGTCGGCCGCACCATCGTCGTCGGGGCCGGCAAGGCCGCTGCCAGCATGGCCCGGGCGCTGGAACAGGCTTGGCCGGGCCCGCTCGCTGGCCTGGTTGTGACGCGGTACGGCCACGCCGCGCCGACCTCGCGCATCGAAGTCGTCGAAGCCGGGCACCCGGTACCCGACGCGGCTGGCCAGCGTGCCGCGGTTCGCATGCTGGACATGGTTTCGGGGCTGTGCCCGGACGATCTGGTCATCTGCCTGATATCCGGCGGCGGATCCTCGCTGCTTAGCCTTGCGCTGGCCGGCATGAGCCTGGAGGAAAAACGTGCCGTCAACCAGGCGCTGCTGGCCAGCGGCGCGACCATCTCGGAGATGAACTGTGTGCGACGGCATCTCTCCAGCATTAAAGGCGGAAGGCTTGCCGCTGCGTGCCATCCGGCTCGCGTCGTTACGCTGTTGATTTCAGACGTACCCGGCGACGACCCGGTCAATATCGCATCCGGGCCGACGGTATGCGACGCGACGACGTGCCAGGACGCGCTGGATATCGTCCGGCGCTACGGGATCCTGCTCCCGGCCAGCGCAGAGCGTCTGCTGGCGTCCGGCAGCGGGGAGTCAGTCAAGCCTGGTGACGAACGGCTCGCGCGCAGCGAGGTGCGCATGATCGCGACGCCTGCCATCTCCCTTGCCGCCGCCGCGCAGGCAGCGGCCGCCGCGGGCATCCAGCCCTATGTACTGGGCGACCGCATCGAAGGCGAGGCCGCCGACGTCGGCAAGGTGATGGCTGGCATCGCCTTCCAGGCCGCGCAGGGAACGGAGCCATTCCAGCTTCCGTGTGTGCTCCTGTCAGGGGGCGAGACCACCGTCACAGTCAAAGGCGACGGCCGCGGCGGGCGCAACGTGGAATTCCTGCTTTCCCTGGCCATTGCGCTGGACGGCCACCCGAATGTCTTTGCGCTGGCCGCCGACACGGATGGCGTGGACGGCATCGAAGAGATCGCGGGCGCATACGCCGACCCCACGACACTCGCGCGAGGCTGGCAAAGGGAGATGGTGCCGCATGCCTTTCTCGCCAACAACGACGGGCACACCTACTTCGAGGCGCTTGGCGACTCCATCGTCACGGGCCCCACGCTTACCAATGTCAACGACTTCCGTGCCTTGCTGATTACCAGCCCGGCCGGGAAAGGATGCTAGATCATGCGCCGCACTCGAAATGCCAAGATTGTCGCCACCGTCGGACCAGCCAGCAGCGATGCTGCAACCCTTCGCCGCCTGTTCATGGCCGGCGCCGACGTTTTCCGGCTGAATTTCAGTCACGGCACGCATGCCGACCACAAGGCACGCCTCAACCTCATCCGGGATCTGGAGACGGAGCTGGGACGGCCAATCGGCATCTTGCTGGACTTGCAAGGGCCAAAGCTGCGCGTGGGGCAGTTCGCGAACGGTCCCGTTACGCTCGTGCAAGGCCAGACGTTCCGGCTTGACATGGACAAGGACCGCCCGGGTGATGCAACCCGGGTTGCGCTGCCTCATCCCGAGATCTTCGCGGCGCTGAAAGCGCAGACGGACCTGTTGCTCGACGATGGGAAGCTCCGCCTCCGGGTAAAGGCATTCGGGCCGGACCATGCCGAGACTGAAGTGATCGACGGTGGGGTGTTGTCCGACCGCAAGGGCGTCAACGTGCCAGGTGTTGTGCTGCCGCTGTCGGCCTTGACCGCAAAGGACCGCGAAGACCTGGACTACGGCTTGTCGCTCGGGGTCGACTGGATCGCCTTGTCTTTTGTCCAGCGCGCGGAAGATATTCGCGAGATCAAGCAGATTGCCGGCAGCCGGGCCAGCATCGTCGCCAAGCTGGAGAAGCCCGCGGCCATCGCCGAGTTGCATGCCATCGTGGCCGAAACCGACGCGGTGATGGTCGCCCGCGGCGATCTTGGCGTCGAAATGCCCGCCGAGCAGGTGCCGTCGATCCAGAAGCGCATCGTGCAGGCTTGCCGCAAAGCGGGCAAGCCCGTCATTGTCGCCACGCAGATGCTGGAATCCATGGTGAGCTCGCCGGTTCCGACGCGCGCCGAAGCTTCCGACGTTGCCACTGCCATCTACGATGGCGCGGACGCCGTCATGCTCTCCGCGGAGTCGGCCTCAGGAAAGTACCCCGTCGAAGCCGTGCAGATGATGAACAGCATCATCGTGCAGACGGAGGCAGATCCGTACTACAGGGAGGTCATGGAGGCATCGCAGACCCCGCCGGAGCCGGACATCGCCAACGCCATCGGCAGCGCAATGCGCCGCGTGGCCGGGCTTCTCCACGTAGCCACCACCGTGGCGTACACAAGCTCTGGCTATTCCGCCATGCGCATGTCGCGCGAGCGTCCCGATGCCCCCATTATCGGCATGACCCCGAACCTGCATGCCGCGCGTGCCATGGCACTCGTCTGGGGCGTCCATGCGGTGATCATCCATGAAGTGGAGAGCGTCACCGAGATGACGAACTATGCCTGCGACACAGCCGAGAACGAGGGCTTCGCCACTTCGGGGCAAGTCATCGTGATCTCCGCGGGCATGCCCTTTGGCACGCCTGGCACGACCAACCTGCTTCGCATCGCAACGCTCGGCCAGCCGGCCGCCTGAAGACCCCGGGCACCCGCGACATCACTATTTGAGGCATTCCATCATGACCGTCATCCGATCCATTCGAGGCTTCGAGGTATTGGACTCCCGCGGCAATCCGACCGTGGCCGCGGAGGTGACACTGGCCGATGGCGCCCGTGGATATGCGGCCGCCCCCTCGGGCGCCTCCACTGGCAGCCGGGAAGCGCTGGAACTCCGGGACAATGACCCGGCGCGCTACGGCGGCAAAGGCGTCCGGCAAGCCGTCAGGCACGTCAACGAAGACCTGGGCGCCACGCTGGCCGGTTGCGACGCGGCGGACCAGGCGGCCGTGGATGGCCTGCTGCTGCAGGCGGACGGTACGGAGACGAAATCCCGCATGGGCGCGAATGCGCTTCTGGCGGTGTCCCTCGCCGCCGCCAGGGCTGCGGCTGCATCCCAACGGGTGCCTTTGTACCGGCGCTTCTCGATGGCCGACCGCTTCGTGCTGCCCGTACCGATGATGAATGTGATCAACGGCGGCGCTCACGCCGACAACAACGTCGACATACAAGAGTTCATGATTCTGCCGGCAGGCGCCACGTCATTTGCCGAGGCCATCCGTTGGGGTGCCGAGGTATTTCACTCGCTCAAGAGCGTGCTGCGAAAGCGTGGCCTCTCTACCGCCGTGGGTGATGAGGGCGGTTTCGCGCCCGATCTCCCCTCCAATGAGGCTGCGCTGGAAGCGATCGTCGGTGCCATCGAGCTTGCCGGCTTTCGGGTTGGGCCCGATATCGCGCTGGGGCTGGACGTCGCCAGTTCGGAACTCTACGAAAACGGGGTGTATAGCCTGGCCTCCGAAGGCAAGCGTTTCGATGCAGGCGGCTTCTGCGACTATCTCGCCGCACTGGCGAAGAACTACCCCATCGTCACCATCGAGGATGGAATGGCCGAGGACGACTGGACAGGATGGAAGCTGCTGACGGAGACGCTCGGGGAACGCATTCAGCTTGTGGGCGATGACCTGTTTGTCACTAACACGGCCATCCTGGAGAGAGGCATCAAAGAAGGGATCGCCAACTCAGTCCTGATCAAGCCGAATCAGATCGGTACCCTCACAGAGACCCTGGCCGCCATATCGATGGCCACTGCGGCAGGATACGCGGCCGTCATATCCCATCGCTCCGGCGAGACGGAAGACACAACAATCGCCGATATCGCGGTGGGGACTTCTGCCACCCAAATCAAGACTGGCTCACTCTGCCGCTCGGATCGCGTGGCGAAGTACAACCGGATACTGCTGATAGAAGCCGAGCTGGGCGAACTGGCCACGTATGCGGGATCGACCGCGTTTGCGCAGCGACAAGCGGGCGACCAGCCGGCGACGGGCGTGAAGCGGCCAACAAAAAATCCGACCTGAGCGCGCTGCTCTACTGAGCGGCCATGCGAGCGATTGCTTCAGCGCTCGCTCCCTCCCAAGGTGCGGTGGATCGGGGGGGCGGTGAGTGGTAACCCCACCGCCGCCGGGCCGCGCTTGCTTGCCTGCGGCCGTTCGTTACTCGTCAGCCTAGCCAGCCCTTGATGGTTGCCGCCATGACCTTGGCCGAAATGCCGTAGCGATCGTGCAGCGTGGGCAGAGCGCCAGCATCGAGGAACGCATCCGGCAGGCCAATCTGCCGGAATGGCGCGCTAACGCCCGCGCGCATCAACGCTGCCGCCACGCCTTCGCCAAGACCACCGATCACCGTGTGGTTCTCGGCAACGACGACGAGCCGGCCGGCGCGCCTTGCCTCGCGCACGATGGTCTCGGTGTCCAGGGGCTTGATCGTCGGCACGTGCAGCACGGCGGTGCCGATGCGATCCGCCTCCAGCGCCTTGGCCACTTCGAGCGCGCGCATGGTCATGATGCCCGACGAGATCACGAGTACCTCTGCGCCGTCGCGCAGCAGCTTTGCCTTGCCAAGCTCAAAACGATAGTCATACTCATCCAGCACCACGGGCACGTTGCCGCGCAGCAGCCGTGCATAGACCGGGCCGCGATGGGCCGCGATGGCCGGCACCATCTGCTCGATGTCCAGCGCGTCGCACGGATCGATGACGGTCATGTTGGGCATCGCGCGCATCAACGCCAGATCCTCCGCGGCCTGATGGCTGGGCCCGTAGCCTGTGGTCAGGCCGGGCAGCGCGCACACGATCTTCACATCCAGGTTGTCTTCGGCGATGGCCTGGTGCATGAAGTCATAGGCGCGACGCGTGGCAAACACCGCGTATGTGGTGACAAAGGGTTGCGCCCCCTCGTGCGCAAGGCCGGCGGCGGCGCCCATCAACAGCTGTTCGGCCATGCCCATCTGGTAGTAACGCTCGGGGTACGCCTTGGCAAAGAGATGCAGGTCGGTGTATTTGCCGAGGTCGGCCGTCATGCCGATCACTTCGGGCTTGCTGCGGGCCAGTTCCACCAGCGCCTGTCCGAACGGTGCAGAGCGCGTCGCCTGGCCCTCCGCGGCGATGGACGCGATCATGGCGGACGTCTTCAGCCGCGGCTTGTTCAAGGTTGCGTTGCTCATGCTTGTCTCCCGGATTCCAGTGCTTCCAGCGCGAGCTGCCACTCGTGGGCGTCGACGCGGATAAAGTGGTTCTTCTCGCGTTGCTCCAGGAAAGGAACGCCGCAGCCCATGCGTGTACCGCAAACAATGATGCGAGGCTGCGCGCCCGGATGCGACCGCGCCGCATCGAACGCGGCCGCCACCGCCGCGATATCGTTGCCATCCACGCGCTGCGTGAACCAGCCGAACGCCTCCAGCTTTTCCACCAGCGGCTCGAACGCCATGATCTGCGTCGATGGCCCGTCGGCCTGCTGGTTGTTGACGTCGACCATCGCGATCAGGTTGTCCAGCTTCCAGTGGCTCGCCGACATGATCCCTTCCCAGATCGCGCCTTCATCCAGTTCGCCGTCGGAGAACAGCGTATAGACAAAGGCATCGGAGCCCTTGCGCTTGAGGCCCAGGCAGCGGCCAACCGCGATCGTCAGGCCTTGTCCCAGCGAGCCGCCGGACATCTCCATGCCCGGCGTGTAACTTGCCATGCCTGACATCGGCAGGCGGCTATCATCGCTGCCATACGTCTCCAGCTCGCCCGCAGGCAGGATGCCTGCTTCGAACAACGCGGCATACAAGGCAATGGCGTAGTGCCCGTTGGACAGGAGGAAGCGATCTCGCCCCTCCCACCCGGGGTCTTCCGGACGGTACTTCATGGCGCCGAAGTACGCGACGGCCAGGACGTCTGCAATGTCGAGTGCTTGCCCGATATAGCCCTGGCCCTGTACTTCGCCCATCAACAGGGCATTCCTGCGGATGCGATAGGCGCGCTCTGGCAATGGCACCAACGCGTCGGATGATGATGAATTCATGTTCGTCTCCTGCGTGTATCTGATGGTCAAGGGAATGGGAAATCTCAGCGGTTGACTGCCTTCGCCGGGACAAGGAAGACAAGCATTGCGCCGAGAACGATGGCAACCGAGATGAAGATCAGGCCGGCCGTCGCGTTCCCGGTCAGATCGTTGAGCCAGCCGACGATGGCCGGGGAAAAGAACCCTGCGAGGTTGGCCACGCAGTTGACGGCGGCGATCCCGGCCGCTGCCGACATGCCACCCAGCAAAGCGGTGGGCAACGCCCAGAACTGCGACGACGATGTCAGGATGCCCGCCGCTGCGATGCTCAGGCAGACGAGCGACGCGCCGACGCCACCAAGCAGAGGAAGCGTCGCAAAGCCCGCCGCCGCCACCAGCATCGGGATCGCCAGGTGCAGGCGCCGCTCGCGGTGGTGGTCCGCGCTCATGCCAACCAGTGGCAACGCGACAATCGCGCACAGGTATGGCAAGGCGGTGAGGATGCCCACCCACAAAGGATCGGCGACACCAGCCTTCCTGACGATGGTCGGCAGCCAGAACGTCAGGCCATATTGTCCGAGCACGACGCAGAAGTAGATGGCCGCCATCAGCCAGAGCCGGCGATCGGCGATGAACGCGCGAATCGACACGTGCGAGACCTTCTGGGCGTTGTCGCCAGCGACGTTGCGCGCAAGCAGCGCCTTCTCCGCTTCGGTGAGCCACTTCGCACTCTGGATGCCGTTGTCCAGGTAGAGCAGGATGGCAATGCCGAGAATGAGCGAGGGCAGCGCCTCCAGCATGAACAGCCACTTCCACCCAGCCAGGTCCAGCGCGCCGTGGAACGCGTGCATGATGTAGCCTGAAAGCGGTCCGCCCACGATGCCCGCCAACGGAATCGCCATGAAGAACATCGATAGCGCCTTGGCCCGTCGTTCCGATGGGAACCAGTAGGTCATGTAAAGGATGACACCCGGCGCGAATCCGGCCTCCGCCACGCCGAGCAGGAAACGCAGCACGTAAAAGGAGGTGGGGCTGCTGACAAACGCGAAGCTCGCCGAGATGACGGCCCACGTCAGCATGATGCGCGCGAGCCAGTTGCGCGCACCCACCTTGTGCAGGATCATGTTGCTCGGGACTTCGAAGAGAAAATAGCCAAGAAAGAAGATGCCGGCGCCGAGGCCATAGATCGTTTCGCTGAAGCGCAGGTCATTGAGCATCTGCAGCTTGGCGAATCCCACATTGACCCGGTCCAGGTAGGCGCCGAGATAGCAAAGCATCAGGAACGGTATCAGGCGCCGTACCACTTTTGCGTAGGTTCTGGATTCAAAGGTGGCCGCATCCGCGTGCGCCATCACATCGCCCGCAACGGGCGAAGCGTATTTGGTTTTCATGTTGTCTCCTGCCATGCGCCCCGGGTTCGCCCGGGTGCGCGGATAGTTCCGCCAGATGAAGGCGGTCGTCGAGGCCGATCAGTGAATCAGCATCCCGCCATTGACGTCGAGCGTGATGCCCGTCAGGTAAGCGGACAGGTCGCTGATCAGGAAGAGGCAGGCATTGGCCACGTCGGCGGCGTCACCCAGGCGGCCCAGCGGAATCCCCTTGATGATGTCGGCACGCATTTCAACGGTGAGCTTGTCGCCGGTGATGTCCGTCTGGATCAGGCCCGGCGTGATCGAATTGACGCGGATGTTGTCGCCACCGAATTCGCGGGCCATGGCACGTGCAAGGCCAAGTACGCCCGCCTTGGCCGCGCTGTAGTGCGGCCCCCCGAAGATGCCGCCGCCACGTTGCGCGGAGACCGACGACATGCAAACGATGCTGCCGCGCCTTTGCGCCTTCATTTGCGGGAGGACGGCCTGCGACATGTAGAGCGTGCCGCGCAGGTTCACATCGACCACGGCGTCGAAATTGGCGGGCTGGATGTCCAGTGTCCGTACCGGCTGCGTAATCCCCGCGTTATTGACCAGGCCATCGATCCGGCCGTATGTTTCCAGGGTGGCGCGTGCTGCCAGATGGCAGGCCTCGCGGTCGGTCACATCGCATGCGATGCCAAGATGACCTGCGCCCAGTTCCAGCGCTGCGCGCTCAGCGTCAGCCTGCCGCAGGTCCAGGACCACCACCTTGGCGCCCTGCGCGGCAAGGGCGCTTGCCGTTGCCCTGCCGATGCCGCGGGGGGAGGCGGCGCCGGTTACGATCACAACGTTGTTCTCGAGCATCATCTTTGTCTCCTGGCTGTTGAAATGATGATCCGAGTGTCGTGCCTCGGGCAGCGCCGATCAATGCAGTCCGTCTCAGCTATTGCTGAGAAATTTTCAGATGAGGGATTGGGTTCCGCGAGTCGAGAGCATTGTGCGTTGCACAATAAGAAAGACTTCCGACTGCCTGTGACGCAGCTGTGCTACTTCAATTCCCGGTCGATCCAGTCGAGAAAGCGCTGTACCCGGGGCAGATCCGCGTTCTGCGATGGGCAGACGATGTGATGGCCCCCAACCTCAACGGCATACGCCGGGTCAAAGACCGGCACCAGCGTTCCCTTGCCGATATGGACCGACGCGAGCAGCATGCTTTCCAGCGCCACGCCAATGCCCAGTGCCGCGGTCTCCAGCGACATGTAAGAGCGGTCAAAGGAAAAGTCGAACGCCTGGTGCTCGCCGGACACGCCAAACCTGGCAAACCATTGCTGCCATTGGACAAGTGGCGTCTCCGAGAAGATCAGGCGCTGGCCCGGCAGGTCAGCCGGCGTGCGTATGGGGTGTTTGGCAAGATACTCGGGGGAGGCCAGGGGCGCGATGAATTCGTTACGCAATGTCTTGACCTGCAAGTCCCGCCAGTGCGCATAGCCATAGCGGATATCGACGTCGTAGTAGCCGCTTGTGAAGGAGACATCCTCGTAGGAGCAGGCGATATTCAGCTGGATATCGCCGTTGTCGGCCTGGAACGACTTCAACCGCGGCAGCAGCCACATCAGGCCGAAGCTCGGGCTCGAATGCACCCTGAGTATGTCGACTTCCGCCTGGCTCGATGCGCGCTCGGTGGCGCGGTTCAGTTCCGCAAGCGAACCTGTGACGTCGCGCAGGTATTGCTCTCCGACTGGCGTGAGCGTCAGCCCTCGCCCCTGCCGGAAGAATAGCGGCTGGCCGATGATGGTTTCGAGGTTGGCAATCTGATGGCTCACCGCTGATGCGGTCAGGCCCAGTTCCTCGGATGCCCGGCTAACGCTCTTCGTTCTCGCGACGCTCTCGAACGCGATGATCGACTTCAGCGGCGGAATGCGCATGTTCGGCTCTCGGGCAACGGTAGCAGTACGAATGGGCGGGCGTGGCGGGCGTGGCAGGCGGTGAAACACCGAAGCTGGTGTGGCGTCATCTGCGCTGTCCCGACCAGCAAGCGGGTGCCGATGCTGGTATCGATGACGTAGTGTAAGCGGGGCCCGATTCCAGCGTCAATTTGGCAGCCGGCACCGGGGGACGGTTCAGAGCCGGTGATCGCGGGCGAGGTGCGATGCGCCAGGCAAACGCAAAAACGGCTTAGAGATCAAAGTTCTCTAAGCCGTTGGTTTGCTACTCGTGTCAGGTGGTGCGGCTGGCAGGATTCGAACCCACGACCCCTTGGTTCGTAGCCAAGTACTCTATCCAACTGAGCTACAGCCGCACGCGAGGGCAGGACTATATCGCACCTGGCGAAAAATACAAGGGGGTACGCAGATAAAAGTTGGGGGTGGTCCCTGGCCGGCGGGCTAAGTCACCCGCGCAACCAGCTCAACCAGCCCCGGCAGCATCAGATATCCCCCGATCGCCACCAGTACCCCAAACGCAATCCGCCGCGTTGCCGCCGCCGAAAGCGGCGGCGGAAAACGCCGGGCCGCCATCGTGGTCAATGCCACAACCGGCACTGCAAGTGCTGCCTGTATCCAGATGTCGGCGCTGAGCTGCCCTTGCCACGCACTGAACAAGGTGCGTGTCACGGAGGTCGCGGTGAACACAAGGATCAGCGCGCAGCGGATCTCCACCAGCGACAGCGGCTGGCGATAGAACTGGAAGATCAGTGGCGGCCCGGACACGCCAAACATGCCGCTGAGCAAGCCGCCAGCGATGCCGCTGACAAAGAAGCTGCGGTTGCCGGAGCGCCGCGGCAGCGGCGCAGGGCGCAGCGCGGCGCTAACGCCGCCGTACAGCACCACCGCGCCCAGCAGCCATTGCAGGATGCCGGCGGCGGCGCTGCTCAGGTAGTCAAGGATCAGCACGCCGATCACCACGGAGGGCAGAATGCCGAGCGTGGCCGCGCCCACCGCGCGCCAGTCGATGTGATGCAGCTTGCCGGGCAGCGCCACGGCGCTGTTGGCCAGCGTCACCAGGCTCACCAGCGTGGCAACGGTCGCCACCGGCGCGAGGTCCAGCCCGCTGGTCGCGCCCATCACGATCATGCCGAGGCCAAAGCCGGTCACCGTCTGGAAGTAGCTTGCCGCGCCCATCAGCGCGAGCAGCGGCAGCAGGTGGTCCGCGGTCATGGCTGGCAGGCGGCCATGGGGGCTTGCGGCCGGGCTTGCGCGGCGGCTTGCGCCTGCACCGCGGTGACGGCGATCACGTAAAACACGTCGTCTGCGCTGCAGCCGCGCGACAGATCGTTGGCCGGCTTTTGCAGCCCTTGCAGCAAGGGCCCGATTGCCTTGGCGCCGCCCACGCGCTCGGCCAGCTTGTAGCCGATATTGCCGGCCTCCAGGCTGGGAAAGACCAGCACATTGGCGCGGCCTTCCACCTTGGAGTGCTCGATCTTCTTGCTGGCGATCTCGGCAACGATGGCGGCATCGAGCTGCACGTCGCCATCGATGGCCAGCGCCGGGCGCTGCGCCTGCACCAGGCGCGTGGCTTGCACCACCTTGTCAACCGCGGCATGCCGGGCGCTGCCGCTGGTGGAGAACGACAGCATGGCGACGCGCGGGGCATCCATCAGCAGGTTTTGCGCGCTGTCGGCTGCGGCCATGGCGATCTCGGCCAGCTCAGCGGCGCCGGGATCCACCACCAGCCCGCAATCGGAAAAAATCAGGCCGCCCTTCAATGCATGGAACGGTTCGCACAACATCATCAGGAAGAAGCTCGATACCAACTTGAACGCCGGGTGAATGCCGATGACCTGGATGGCGGTGCGCACCACGTCGGCGGTGGTGTGCACCGCGCCGGCCACCGAGCCGTCCGCATGGCCCAGGCGCACCATCAGGTTGGCGAAGCACAGGGGCTTGAGCACTTCGCGCCTGGCCTCTTCCAGCGTCATGCCCTTTTTCTCGCGCAGGGCGAACAGCTTGCGCGCCAGGGACGGCGTGAGCGCGGAGGTGGCGGGGTCGATCACGTCCATGCCGGCCAGATCGATGTCCTCGCTGGCGGCCGCCTGGCGGATGCGCGCCGCGTCGCCCACCAGCACGATGCGCGCGATGCCCTCATGGGCCGCGCGTTGCGCGGCCTGCAGGATGCGCGGGTCTTCAGCCTCGCACAGCACGATGCGCCTGGGTTCGGCGCGGGCGCGCTCGATGATGCGGTTGATCGCTTTCATGATGGGGTCGCTCAAAATGGAAAATGGCCGGAAGCAGCGGGCGCTGCCTCCGGCCACCGGCCAAGCGCCCGCTAACTCACTGGCTCAGACGTAGTCCTTGTACTTGTCGAGCATGCGCACGGGCTTGGCCAGCGCATCGCGGCGGAACGGGTCGCCGAGCTCACGGGTGCACATGATCTCGATGATGGTGGTCTTGCCGTGATTCATCTGCAGGTCGATGGCGCGCTTGAGTGCCGGGCCGACGTCTTCGAGCTTGTCGACCACGATGCCCTCGGCGCCCATGGCGCGGGCGATCTCGGCGAAGCTCTGGTTGTCCAGCTCGCCGGCGACGAAGCGGCGGTTGTAGAAGTCGACCTGGTTCTTCTTCTCCGCGCCCCACTGGCGGTTGTGGAACACCACGGCCGTCACCGGGATGTTGTGGCGCACGGCGGTCATGGTCTCCATCAGGCTCATGCCCCAGGCGCCGTCGCCGGCGTAGGACACGGCCGGGCGGTGGGGTGCGGCCACCTTGGCGCCCATGATGGTGGGGAAGGCATAGCCGCAGTTGCCCCAGCTCATGGCGGCAAAGAAGCTGCGCGGCTTGTTGAAGCGCAGGTAGCTGTTGGCCACCGAGTTGATGTTGCCGATATCGGTGGACACCATCACGTCATCGGGCATGGCCTTTTCCAGCTCGCGCAGGACCTGGCGCGGATGCAGGTAGTGTCCGCCGGTGGGCGTGCGCTCGTGCTTTTGCTCCTCGATCATGTCCAGGCTGTAGGGGTCGCGCTCGTGGGTCCACTCGTCGAGTTCCTTCTCCCAGGCGGCCTTCTCGGCGGCGATCTGTCCGGCGCGGTCTTCGCGGGAGGCGTCGCAGGCCAGCGTGCGGCCGGCCAGGCGCTCGGTGAGCGCCACGGCAGCGGCCTTGGCATCGCCGCAGATGCCCACCGAGATCTTCTTCACCAGGCCGAGCATCTTGTGGTCGGCATCGATCTGGATGATCTTGGCGTGCTTGGGCCAGTAGTCCATGCCGTGCTGGGGCAGGGTGCCGAAGGGTCCGAGGCGCGAGCCGAGGGCGATGACGACATCGGCGCGGGCGAGCAGCTTCATGGCCGCCTTGGAGCCCTGGTAGCCGAGCGGGCCGCACCACAGCGGATGGCTGGCGGGGAAGGAGTCGTTGTGCAGGTAGCTGTTGACCACCGGGGCGCCGAGGCGCTCGGCCAGCGCCTGGCATTGCTCAATCGCATCGGCCATGACCACGCCGCCGCCGGAGATGATGACGGGGAACCTGGCCTTGGCGATCAGCTCGGCGGCTTCGTTCAGGCGCTGGTCGCCGCCGGGGCCGCGGTCCAGGCGCTGGGGCTGGGGGATCTCGGCCTTGATCTGTCCGTAGAAGTAGTCGCGGGGGATATTGAGCTGGGTTGGTCCCATCTCGGCCATGGCGCGGTCGAAGCAGCGGCCGGTGTACTCGGCCATGCGCGCGGGGTGGGTGACGTGGCCCTGGTACTTGGTGAACTCCTGGAACATGGGCAACTGCTTGGCTTCCTGGAATCCGCCCAGGCCAATGCCCATGGTGCCGGCCTCCGGGGTGACGATGACCACCGGGCTATGCGCCCAGTAAGCGGCGGCGATGGCGGTGACGCAGTTGCTGATGCCGGGGCCGTTCTGTCCGATGACGACGCCGTGGCGGCCCGAGACGCGGGCATAGCCGTCGGCCATGTGGCCGGCGCCTTGTTCGTGCACGACGGGGATCAGGCGGATGCCGGCGGGGGCGAAGATGTCCATGGCGTCCATGAAGGCCGAGCCCATGATGCCGAACATGTCGGTGACGCCGTTGGCGGCCAGGGTCTCGACAAAGGCTTCCGACGGGGTCATCTCCTGCGGGCCGGTGGTGGCGGTGCCAGCTTGGGTGCCTGCGGCGAGGGTTTCGGGAAGATGTTCGCTCATGGTGTAGTGTCTCCGGTCTTCGATCAAAACGGAACCAAATGTTCCGAAAAGTGTTCGTGGATCGAAATGTAGGATGAGACTAAGCGATGGTCAATAAGAAAATCCGATAAACGGAATGCCATGTACCTAAAAACGCTAGTAAATACCCTTTAAAGTGACGCAAGTTCGACCTGCGCGCCCATGTGGACCCACAGTTGGTCCTCGCTGGCTCTAACCCGGCGGCGGGCCGCTTTCTACCATACGGTTACACCTTGCCCAGCGCGGCTTGCCAAAGCGCCTGGTGCACGCCGCGACGACTCGCCAATGCGCAGAGCGCCGCTAAGAAAGGAGAGGACGCAAAGACGTCCCAACCAGATGGAGACACTGGCATGCCTCATGCTTATCACCTCTTCCTCCTCGAGCAGGCACCGCCCTGGTGCCGGGCTTTCCCTGCCGGCGGTCTCCGCCACAGCACATCACACCGTTCATCTTGAGGAGGTTCATCATGCGTTGGTTCAAGCAGCTTGCAGCAAGCGTGGTACTGGCGGCCGTTGTTGCCCCGGGCGCCTACGCGCAGACCAAGGAAGTTGTCATCGCCTACCAGGATATGGTGGTGCCGTGGCGCTATGCGCAGGACATGAAGGAAGTCGAGAAGCAGACCGGCTACAAGGTCTCGTTCCGCCAGTTCGGCGGCGGCGGCGACGTGATCCGCGCCATGGCGTCGGGCCAGATTGCCATCGGCGAAGCCGGTACCTCGCCGATTGCCTCGGCGTTGTCGCAGGGGCTGGAAGTGGAGTTGTTCTGGATCCTTGACGACATCAACGCGGCCGAGGCCATGGTGGCGCGCAACGGCAGCAATATCAACAGCGTGGCAGACCTCAAAGGCAAGCGGGTGGGCGTGCCTTTTGTCTCCACCACGCACTACCACACGCTGGTGGCGCTGGAGCAGGCCAAGATCAATCCCAAGGACGTCAAGATCATGAACATGCGGCCGCCCGAAGTGGCCGCGGCCTGGGAGCGCGGCGACATCGACGCCACCTTCATCTGGGACCCGGTGCTGGCCAAGCTCAAGCAATCGGGCAAGGTGCTGGTGACCTCCGGCAAGATCGCCGCCGAGACCGGCAAGGCTACCTTCGACGGCATGATCGCCAACAAGAAGTTTGCGCGGGAGAACCCCGAGTTCATGGTCAAGTTCGTCAAGATCCTGGCCGCGGCGGATGACAAGTATCGCCAGGACAAGGCGGCATGGACCCCGGAGTCGCCGATGGTGAAGGCGGTGGCCAAGGTCTCGGGCGCCAAGCCCGAGGCGGTGCCGGCCAGCATGGCGCTGTACGGTTTCCCCACGCTGGAGGAGCAAGCCTCGTCCCGCTGGCTGGGCGGCGGCGCGGCCAAGGCCCTGCAATCGGCGGCGCAATTCCTGAAGGAGCAGGGCACGATCCAGACCGTGTTGCCGGACTACGGCCCGGGGGTGAATGCGGAGTGGGTGAAGCGCGCCCTCGCCACCAGGACGCCGGCCTGATTTGCCGGTGCCGCGCGGCGGGCGACGCTGGCCGCGCGGCCTTGAATCCTCTTTTCAGGAAGTTTGCAGCTATGGCCAGACTCGAAATCGACAACCTGAGCGTGAACTACGGCGGCCGCGGTGGCGCCGATACGCTGGCCCTGTCGCAAGTCAATCTCACCATGGAGCGCGGTGATTTCGTGGTCGCGCTCGGTGCTTCCGGGTGCGGCAAGACGACCTTGCTATCGTGCATCGCCGGATTCATGCAACCCTCGGAAGGCGAGATCCGCCTCGATGGCAAATCCGTGCACGGCCCGGGTGCAGAGCGCGGCGTCGTGTTCCAGAAGCATGCATTGATGCCCTGGCTCAATGTGCTGGACAACGTGGCGCTGGGCCTGCGGCTGCGCGGCGTGCCGCGCGCCGAGCGCCTGCGCATCGCCCAGGAAAAGCTGGCGCTGGTCGGCCTGGAGAAAGTGGCGGCCAAGCCGGTCTACCAGCTCTCTGGCGGCATGCAGCAGCGCGTGGGCATTGCCCGCACGCTTGCCAACGATCCGGCGGTGATGCTGATGGATGAGCCGCTCGGCGCGCTCGATGCGCTCACGCGCGAGACGATCCAGGCGCTGATCCTCAAGCTGTGGGCGGCGGAGCAGAAGATCGTGTTCTTCATCACCCACAGTGTGGAGGAAGCGCTGTTCCTGGCAACGCGGCTGATCGTGATGACGCCCTCGCCGGGCCGCATCGCGCATACCTATGAGCTGCCCTTCGCCCGACGCTTCATTGCCTGCGGCAACGCCCGCGAGGTCAAGGCCGATCCGGAGTTCATCCGGTACCGCGAAGAAATCGTCAACCTGATCCATGCCACGCCCTGAGGAGTCCGACATGTCTGCTTCTGCTCAAAGACTCGAGCCCGCGCCGGGCACCGCCGCCGTGGCCGCCAAGCCGCCCGCGCGCCGCATGAAGGCCGTCTCCGGCTACCGCTTGCCGGGCGAAGGTTCCAGTTCACGCATCTCCACCATCACCGTGGTGTCGCTGCTGGCGCTCTGGTGGATCGGCAGCCACCTGCGCTGGCTGCCGCCGCTGTTCCTGCCCACGCCGGAAGCCATCATCAACGCGTTTATCGATGCCTGGAACGGCAATGTGCAGGGCGGCCTGCCGCTGACCGAGCACTTTCGCGCCAGCATGGTGCGCGTGTTCGGCGCCTTTGCGCTGGCCACCGTCACGGCGGTGCCGATCGGCGTGATGATGGGTGTGTCGCGCATTGCGCGCGGCGTCTTCGATCCGCCGATCGAGTTCTATCGCCCGCTGCCGCCGCTGGCCTACCTGCCGCTGATCGTGATCTGGTTCGGCATCGATGAAACGTCCAAGATCCTGCTGATCTTCCTGGCTTGCTTTGCGCCGCTGGCGATGTCCGCGCAGGCCGGCGTGCGCTCGGTCACCATCGAGCAGATCAACGCGGCGTATTCGATGGGCGCCAACCGCTGGCAGGTGATCCGCCATGTGGTGATCCCCGCCGCGCTGCCGGACATCCTGACCGGCATGCGGATCGCCATCGGCTTTGGCTGGACCACGCTGGTCGCGGCGGAGATGGTGGCCGCCACCTCGGGCCTGGGGCAGATGGTGCTCAACGCGTCGAACTTCCTGCGCACGGATGTGGTGATCATGGGCATCGGGCTGATCGGCCTGATTGCCTATACCTTCGATCTGCTGATGCGCAAGACGGAGAAGTGGCTGGTGCCCTGGAAGGGGAGGATGTAAAGCCTGTGACCGACCGGGCGGCGGCATGCGCTGCCCGGCTCCTGCCGCTCATGCCCCTCCTGCCGCTTTAGCCGTGCCCGCAGCCCGATCGGCCGGTCACGCGGCCAGCTGGAATGCGCGCTCCGCAATACCAGCGACACCGGGGCGAACAGCGAATACCCCGCCGGCCAGCGGCTGCTCGGCTTGCACCGACGCATCGGCCGGGCGAATCGACGTGACGAACAAGGTCTTCATGTCGGCGCCGCCAAAGGCGCACATCGCCGGCTTTTTCACGGGAAGCGCGATGCTGCGGTCCAGGCGCCCCTCTGGCGTAAAGCGGTGCACGACGCCTGCGTCATTCCCGCAGATCCAGTAGCAGCCATCAACGTCCACCGCAGCGCCGTCCGGGCGCCCCGGATATTGCCGCATGTCGATCCACAGGCGCCGCCGGCTGGCCACGCCGTTTGCGGCATCGTAGTCGAACGCCCAGATTGCCTGCACATCCGGATGCGAGTCCGACAGGTACATCGTGCGTCCGTCGGGCGACCATGCCATCCCGTTGGGAACGATCAGTCCCTCGATCTGCTGCTGCAGGCCGCGCGCGTCGAAGCGATACACCGAGCCAATCGATTGCGCCGGATGCATGTCGAGGTGCATGGTGCCCGCCCAGAACCGGCCTTGCCGATCACACCGGCCGTCGTTGAATCGCATGGAGGGGGCAGGGTGCGCGACGCTGGCGAGCCTGCGGCTGGCCATGCTGCCATCGGGCTGTGGCTGCAGGTGGAACAGGCCGCTCTGCATGCCGGCGACAAAGCCACCGGCGCTGGCCGGGGCGATGCATCCCGCCATTTCGGGCAACTCCCAGGTACGGATTGCCGCGTTTGCGGCGCGCCATTCGAACAGCGTCCGGGCGGGGATGTCCGACCAGTACAGGCATTGCGTCTGCGTATCCCAGAACGGGCTTTCGCCGACCGCATTGCGGACATCGGCAATCAGGTCGATGGGTGCGTCAGTGATCATGATCTATCGGCTTGGACATCAGGGACCGAGCGGCCTCTTGATTCTAGTATGCGCCTCAGGCTGCTCTTTGTGTTACGTTGTCATACAACAAATTATAAGGAAATCCAAGAGTCAGTGCGAGCGATTTTCGGTTTCCTCCAATTTAGCAGAGTGTAAACCCTGAATACCCGATTTCCTTCTTGTTTCAATGCCTCCTTAGTCATAGGATGACGTATAAGTTTGGCGCCGAAACAGGTCACGCGAAACCGCACCTTCCAGATAGGACTCACCGTATGAAAGCCAACATCCTGCAGCTGAACCCGATCCTCATCCCTGCCATCAACGACAAGCTGGATTCGCTCTACACCATGCACCGCTTGTTCGAGCAAACCGACAAGGACGCCTATCTGCGCGAGCACGGGCCCACCATCCGCGCGGTCATCACCGGCGGCCACACCGGCATTACCAGGGAGATGATGGCGCAACTGCCCGCGCTTCAGGTGGTGGCGGTCAACGGCGTCGGCACCGATGCGGTCGACCTCGAATATGCCCGCGCGCGCGGCCTGCCGGTGACCGGGACGTTCGGGGCGCTGACCGAGGACGTCGCGGATCTCGCCGTGGGCCTGTTGATCGCCACGTGCCGTGGCATGTGCGCGGGCGACCGGTTTATCCGCGCCGGCGACTGGGTCCGCCATCCGCAGCCAAGCGCTATCCCGCTGGCCCGCCGCGTCAGCGGCATGCGCGTGGGCATCGTCGGCATGGGCCGCGTGGGCCGGGCCATCGCGGCGCGCATGACGGCGTTCGGTTGCCCCGTTGCCTACACCGATCTCAAGGCAATGGATGACGTCCCCCACACCTTCGTGCCCGGCCTCGTGGCACTGGCCCGCCAGAGCGATGCGCTGATTCTTGCCGCCGCCGCGGACAAGGCGGAGGGCATCGTCAATGCCGAGGTGCTCGACGCGCTGGGCAAGGATGGCTACCTGATCAACATCGCGCGCGGCCGGCTGGTCAAGGAAGACGACCTGGTCGCGGCGCTGACATCCGGGGGCATCGCCGGCGCCGGGCTGGATGTCTTCGTCGATGAGCCGAACGTGCCGCAAGCCCTGTTCGCGCTGGACAACGTCACGCTGCAAGCGCACCGCGCCAGCGCCACGCACCAGACGCGGGCCGCCATGGGGGAGATGGTCCTGGCAAGCATTGCCCAGGCGCTTGCCGGGCAACGGCCCGAGTTCAGCCTCACGACCTGAGCGCTGGCAGCCCCGTTATTTCGCCTGGAAGTCAAGAATCAGAATGAGAGGAGACAAGATGCAGATCAGATATCTGGCGGCAATGGCCGTGAGCGTGCTGGCGTGCGGCATGGCCGGCGCGCAGTCTTATCCGGCCAAGCCGGTCACCATCGTGATCGGTTCCAGCCCCGGCAGCACCACGGATGGCCTGGCCCGCGCAATCGGTGCCCAGATCACCAGCCAGACGGGCCAGCCGGTCATCGTCGACAGCCGCCCCGGCGCATTCGGCGGCATCGCGGCGCAGCTTGTCGCGCGCTCGGCGCCCGATGGCTACACCCTGTTCATGACCACCAACACCACGCAGGCGGCCAATCCGCACCTGGTGAAGAACCTGCCCTACAACCCCATCAAGGACTTCGCGCCGATCGGCCAGGTGGTCCAGGGCTACATGGTGATGGTGGTGAACCCCAACGTGAAGGCCGCGAACGTGCCCGAGTTCATCGCACTGGCCAAGAAGGAGCCGGACAAGCTGACCTTCGGCTCCGGCTCATCATCGGCGCGGGTTGCCAGCGAGCAATTCCAGCACATGACCGGCACGAAACTCACGTACGTGCCCTACAAGGCCAATCCGGCCGCCGTGATCGACCTGGTGGCCGGACAGACCGATGTGATGATCGTCGACCTGACCACCAGCCTGCCGCAAATCAAGGCCGGCAAGCTGCGCGCGCTCGGCGTCAGCAGCCCGCAGCGCTCGCCGCTGCTGCCCAACGTGCCGACCATCGCGGAGCAAGGCGTGAAGGGCTATGAGTCCGGCTACTGGAACGGGCTGTACGCGCCGGCAGGCACGCCGGCGCCGATCATCAACCGGCTCAATGCGCTGATGCGCAACGCCATGGCGACCGAATCCATCCGCCATTTCGTGATGGAGAACGGCATGGAGGTCAAGGTGTCGTCGCCAGAGGAGCTGGCCAGATTCCAGCTTGCCGAGCTCGCTCGCTGGGGCTCGATCATCAAGACGGCAGGCATCCAGCCTGAATAGCGGCGACGCTCAGGGGGCTGGATGCCAAACGCTCGCTCAGAACGTAGCGGCCAGCTCCCTCGCCGTTTCCTGCAGGCGCGGCACGAACTCCAGCGAGCGCGACAGTGGCGAGCGCGCCGTAGGCGCATGCACCGCCAGCGCCGCCACCACCTGCCCGCGCTCATCGCGCACCGGCACGGCCACGCAGGAGATCCCCGCCACGAACTCTTCGTTGTCCACGCCAAGCTGCTTGTGCGCGCTGCGGTCCAGCTCGGCTTCGAGCAATTCCACATTGGTAACCGTGTTGGGCGTAAAGCGCTCCAGCGGCAGCTGCCGCACCAGCGCGGCGCGCTGCTCGCGCGGCAGCAGCGATAGCAGCAGCTTGCCGCTGGCCGAGCAGTGCAGCGGCACGCGCGAGCCCGGCTTCAGGTCCAGCCGCAGCGGCCACGGCGCTTCCATGCGGTCCAGGTACAGCACCGAGGTTTCGTGCAGCATGGTCAAGTTGACCGTTTCGCCGATGTCCGCCACCAGCCGCGCCAGGATGGCATGGCGCAACTGCCGCGTACCCGAATGCGTGACGATGGCCACGCCAAGGCGCGACAGGCGCGGCCCCACGGCATAAGCATTGCGCGCGCCCGGCTCGCGGATTACCAGCCCGCCGGCCTCCAGCGCGCCAAGCATGCGGTGCAGCGAAGCCTTGGGTGCTTCGAAACCCTGCATGATTTCCGCCAGCGACAAGGGGCGGTCGGCCGCAACCAGGAATTCGAGCAGGGCGAAGGCGCGCAGCGTGGGGGTATCGCGGTCCGCCGCTGCCGCGTCGGCTGCCATGCTCGTGACCGGCGCCGCGGCGGCCGGTTCTTCCAGGCGCAGGGACGCCTTCGCGCGCGCGGGTTTTGCGGGTTTGTTCTTGGGGGCCTCGGAAGGCGCTTTTTTGGGTGCCGCTACTGTTGCCGATTTCAATTCGGACTCCGTTCCGGAAAACGAGACGATTTGATTGTACTTCCGCAGAGGCATTGGTCACTAGCGGTGTATCAAGGCTTGATTCGCTTTTTGCTGTGGTGGGCTTTGGCGGCGCCGGCATTGGGGGGGGATTGGGGGGGGGATTGGGGGGGATTGAGAGCAACTGCAACTGCTTGACGTAAAAGGCAACGGCAGTTTCACCACGCCTGCGGCGCGGCGACCTACTTTTTTGTCTTGCCAAAAAAGTAGGCAAAAAAGGCGCGCCGGATGGGGCGACTACCCCTCGGGATTCGACGAAAAGAGCGGCCGGGACCCAAACTCGCATCGCCTTAAGGCGATACTCAGACATGGGTCCCTCTTTTCCGCTCTTTTCGCCGAATCCCGAGGCGCCCCATACGGCCTTGGCACACCTTCACGGCTCGCTTCGCATCGCGCTTGGGTGTTTCCCGCCCCTTCGGGCGGGAAACACGGCTACCACAGTTGGTTGATCTTGCTTTTGGTTGGCCTTCTTTCTGCTGTGCTCGGGCATGCGGCCTAATACCGTGGTCCGGCGAGCTGGGGCAAGAGCCGGGCAGGAAATGCATCCAAGGCCCATTGCGGCAGCCTGGAAGAGCGCTGGCGCATGCGGTCGTTTTCCCTGGACAGAATCAGGCGTGAACGCAGAGCGGAGTTGTCCAGCGCAAAGGTCCTGTCTGCAATCTCAAACGCGGGAGCGAAATTGGCAAGGCTTCGGGCGTGGCGGCGCCTTACATCTCCGGGGGGCACCCAGTGACCTCCCGCGGCCGTTCACTGGGCGATCCGCGCGATGCAAAGGCCTGGATCGGGGCCGCCGACGAAGACGAGATTGACTTTGTAGCCGGCAGCCTTGGCCCGTCCCATCAGGATCAGTTCTCGCTTGCCAGAGAGCGTGGTATCGACGGCGAACGATGCGCTTTCGGCCAGGAGTTTCTCTTGCTCCCGGACGGCGAGCCGGCCGGCCTCGATCGACCGCTAGATTCCACCTTTGTTTTTCCTACGCAGCGGAGTCCACGTGCTGCGCATCGCCTGAGGGCGGCAAAGGCTGCTTCAGCCGAGGCTGGCCGCAATGGCCAGGGCCGTCGCCTCCAACGCGTTCGGCGCGATGGGTGCATGGGGAAAGCACCTGCGGCGGCGGTGCCCCGCGATGTCATAGTCAATGCCATAGCCATCCACGCCAAGCACGCGTACGCCGCCCGGCGCGGCGAGCGACGCCGCTTGCACGATCCCGGCCTCGACGCCTGGCGCCACCTGCGGCAAGGCGTCCCACGCCGATTGCCCGATCCAGCCCATCCGGCCGACGCCGCCGATAAACCGTATGGCGCTCGGGTGGATGCGGAAGAACTGGAAATCCAGCGCCAGCAATGGCTCGGTAGCCGGCGCATAGCGCAGGTAACGCGCCAGCTCGTCGGCATTCGGCTCGATGCGGGCGGCATCGCCCACCAGCGTCAGGCGCGGGGCGTTCTGCACGTCAACGGCGCCGGGCTGCAGCACCGACAGGCTCACTCTCGCATCGGCAAGGAGGTTGCGCGTGTGCTCGGCCAATGCGCTGACGCAGATCACGGGCGCGCTGGCCGCGTCGGGCACGAACGGCACCACGGTGGCGTAGGGGTAGCCGGGCAGGGTGCAAGCGTGCGTCGCCAGGGTGCCGTAGGCCGCTTCGTGGAGCAGGCTGACAACTTGATCGATCGGGACTTCCACGTTCTTTGCCCCCCTGTCTGTGCGCGATCCGAGCATTGTACGGCGTGCTCAGGCCCGCCTTCGAGGCCGCCAGTCCCTGCCTGGTGGGCGCTGATCGCACAAAAATACAAGCAGGCAGCCTCTATATGTCTGCTGGTTAAAGGTGTTGTGTCTGTCTTGCCGCCCATGTCAAATGCTAAGCTTCGCCCTTTGCAATACATTCAATCCCAGTCTTGGATGTATTGACATGGCCCGGCGGCCGTTGCCACATACCCACCGGGCTCGCCGCAGTTGCGCCGCCCCGGAACATCCGGGCAGCGCCGTGGCATCCCTCGGCACGCCTGCCGGACAGGTATCCGCGGCGGCCGTCTTCTGCCAAGCACCAGCACATCGAAACAAAGAGACACTTGTGACATCTGCCTCCCTTGAAACATTCCTGGCCGGCGTTGCCCGGCGCGACCCCGACCAGCCCGAATTCCTCCAGGCCGTGAAGGAAGTCATGATGACGCTCTGGCCCTTCGTCGAGCAGCATCCGCGCTACGGCGAACAGGCCTTGCTGGAGCGGTTGGTGGAACCCGAGCGCGTGATCCAGTTTCGCGTGGCATGGACCGACGACCGCGGCCAGGTGCAGGTCAACCGGGGCTTCCGCGTGCAGCACAGCTCAGCCATCGGCCCCTACAAGGGCGGCATGCGCCTGCATCCCACGGTCAATCTCTCCGTATTGAAATTCCTGGGCTTCGAGCAGACGCTGAAGAATGCGCTGACCACGCTGCCCATGGGCGGCGGCAAGGGCGGCTCGGACTTCGATCCCAAGGGCAAGTCCGATGGCGAGGTGATGCGCTTTTGCCAGGCGCTGATGACCGAGCTCTACCGCCACCTCGGCCCGGACACCGACGTGCCCGCTGGCGATATCGGCGTGGGCGCGCGGGAAGTCGGCTTCATGGCCGGCATGATGAAAAAGCTGTCAAACAGTTCCGCCAGCGTCTTCACCGGCAAGGGCATGGCCTTCGGGGGCAGCCTGATGCGGCCCGAAGCCACCGGCTACGGCACGGTGTATTTCGCGCAGGAGATGCTGCACCGCCGCGGGCGCGATTTCAGCGGCCTGCGCGTGCTGCTGTCCGGCTCGGGCAACGTGGCCCAGTATGCCGCCGAGAAAGCGATCGAACTGGGCGCCAAGGTGCTCACGGTCTCCGACTCCGGTGGCGTGCTGCATTACCCCAAGGGCATGAACAGCGAACAATTGTCGGCCTTGATGGCTTTCAAGAACGAGGCGCGCGGCCGCCTGGCGGAATTCGCCGCCGAGCAGGACCTGCACTTCGAAGCCGGCCGCACACCCTGGCACGTGCCGGCGGACGTGGCGTTGCCCTGCGCCACGCAAAACGAGCTGGATGGCAATGACGCCGAACGCCTGCTGGCCAACGGCGTGTTCTGCGTGGCCGAAGGCGCCAACATGCCCGCCACGCTGGACGCCGTGGACCGCTTCCTGGCCGCGCGCATCCTTTACGCGCCGGGCAAGGCCAGCAATGCCGGCGGTGTCGCCACCTCGGGGCTGGAAATGTCGCAGAACGCCATGCGCATGTCCTGGCACCATGCCGAGGTCGACGAGAAGCTGCACGCGATCATGAAGGACATCCACGGCAACTGCATCCACTACGGCCAGAAAGCCGACGGGTTCATCAACTACGTGGAGGGCGCGAACGTGGCCGGGTTTGTGAAGGTCGCGGACGCGATGCTGGCGCAGGGCGTGGTTTGATCGTGGGCTCGTAGCGAGCCCACGCACGTTGGCCTGCACCTTGGTTTTCTGACCCGACTCGTCGCAAGCCTGGGCCAGTCGGGCGCCTGAGCATTCCGCCTCACGAATCAACGATATACACACGCCGCCGATCTGGGACGACTGATCCGTCGTCCTCCTTTTCTCCCCAAATCGCCCGGGATTTTTTTCTCGGACGTTGTTCTCGCGCTCGCTTCAACCGGCAGCCAGCCGGTAAGATCGTGGGCGAAGATTTTTAGGCTATCGTGGCAATTCTCACAGCGCCAGACGCTGATTCAAGCTGATTACATTGGGAGCGCGGTGCGCATGAAAGCTAAAGAGAACGTCATCGCTGCATTGACAATCATGCTTTTGACGCCGTCTATGTCCTTTGCGGATAGTATCAATGGGAAGAGCATTTATTTGCAGAGATGCGCTATGTGCCACGGTGCTGATATTAAAGGCACCGGACCATTGGCCAATAAAAGCACCCCTTCAACGCCTGATCTTACAACGTCTGCCTTCAAGAGACGCTTGATCGATTATCCGGGTGTCATTGTATCGTCCGTCATACTCCGTCCCAACGGAGATCTGATTCCGAGAACGTTGCGGGAAAATGGCGTAAAACTACCTGCGTTCACATGGACGGTAAAGGATTTTCGTGATCTGAATGAGTATATGACCGGTGCAATATCAAGGGCTAAATAATAATATTTTCGTGTAACTGCCGGCCAACCCTCGATCCGTCACGACCTTGGCTGCCGACCGATGCGCAGCCTTGGACTTCGCCCACGCTGCGCACCAATCGATGACCGGTTTAGTTCATGACCCAAAAAAACGAAGGAAATGATTGGGCCGGAACAGTTTCCCTGTCCCTCACCACGGAAGCCGAACCTTGACGCTATCCCGATGCTCTGCAATATAGAGCGAGGGCAGAAAGCGGGAAAGGAAGGTGAATTCGTTGTAGCAGTGCATGAGTAGTGCCTGTCCGAACGCATCGGGAAATGCAGCCTTGATCTCCTCGGCGCCATGCCCTTGCGCGGGCATATCCTCGCCAAGGTAGAAATGACTTCTCAGCGCCATTCCCGATGGCGTATCGCGCCCCATGTGCAACAGCCGGCCGCCAAGTATTTCGCCACTGCCGGTGCGGGCAGGCGCATCGCCCATGCCGACCCGGCCGCAAACCGCCGCGCTGATGGCGCCGCGGTCCCTGGCTTCGTCGTATGCCGCGGCATCGAAATACTCATGGGGATGACGAAACTGAATGGCGAGCTTTTCCGCGGGCGATCCGGAGAAATGCTCCTCGACCAGATGAATGGACCCGATATGTGTCCCATCCTGAGCCTCTGCCCACGCGCTGGAGACATGGTCGGCCGGATGCCACCAGATGTACTGCTGCGTATTTGGGCGAAAGCGGAACCACCATTCAAACATTTCCCCCGTACAGCCGTGTAGTTCCGTGCGGCAGGCCACGTGCAAGACGCCGCTTGCGAGACGTTCATAGCCGGTCTCCAGAGCAAGCGGAGCCGGATCGAGCAAGGCGTGCGCTTCAGACAAATCCATTTGAATCTCCTTCAAAAAAAGAACACCAACTGACTGTCACCTTAAAACCGCGTGGCCATCCCGATACGCCCGATGGTCTGACTGGATCCGGACGACGCCGCGTCTGGCCCGAAGAGTCCGTTGATCCATGCCTGCGCGCCGTGGTCGCCGGCAGCATGCTGGTAGACGCCTTCCAGGTAGACCGAGGTGCGCTTGGACAGCGCATACATCAAGGTCGATGTGATCTGTTGCGCCTTGTTGTGGCTGAGCTGTGCGTTTCCCTTCATCCACTGGTAGTTGGCCCCAAGTGTCAGGGCGCCGGACAGGGTCCAGTTTGCGCCCGCCTGCACGACGTTGACCATGGCACCGGAGAGTGTGTTGCGCGTGTTCGTGTAAAGAATGTGGGCCAGCACCGAAGGGAATCCATAGTGCGCGCCCACGCCGACGTTGCGTATGCCGTCCCGGCCATTGTTGATCGCGCTGTAGCGCGCGTCCGTGACGGCAGCGCCAAGCGCGAGCGGGCCGCGCTCATAGTTCACCCCGGCGCTGGCGGTCCGCCCGGAGGTTATCGAGCCCGCGACCTCGCCGAAACCATACAGGGCGCCAAGCGTGAAGCCGCCAATTGACGGTGTCACATACTTGACGGAATTTGCCACGCGCGTGGAGGCGCCGACGCGATCGAAGTCGGTCGCTCCCGTTGGGTTATTCGGAATGCCGAGGCCAGTGAACGGGCCATTGCGGAAATTGTAGAAGCCGCCATATAGCAGGCCACCGTCAAGACCGCCGAACAACAGGGATTCCGTCATGAAGTCATACTGGTTTCCCAGGGAAATTTTCCCCCAGGATACATTGCCAAGACCGACCAGTGCCTGCCTGGCGAAGAGCGAACCGTTCGACGGAATCGTTGCGCCATTGTCATTGCTGAACTGGCTGGCCAGTTCAAAGAATACCTTGTTGCCTGCGCCAATGTCCTCGTTCCCGCGCATGCCGAAAATGCTTGGCACATAGACCCCGGTATCGAGCAATACGCCTCGTTTTCCGGATTGATTGCTCACATACGTCACGCCGGCATCGAGCATGCCGAACAGGGATACGCTGCTCTGGGCGCAAGCGCCGGCACCGAATCCAAGACACGGCAGCGCCAGCAGCCATCTTGCCTTCACCGTCTTTGTTGTTTTCATCGTCGTCTCCTCGTTATTTTCTTGTATGCTGCGCTGCGGGCGAGAACTACGGCGCGCCCCATGCAACGTGACGCCGTCACGTATCGGTCATCACCGGTTGCCGGCTACTTCCGCCCCCCGCCCTTCACCCTCCCGGGCGGGCGGGGCACCCGGGTACCTGGCCGGGGCGTGCCAGCGCGTGGGCAGAAATGCCATGCCATGGCGCGCGGCGAGTTCCCCCCAGATTCCCCTGGGATAGAAGCGCATCACGACGATGCCGATCAATCCCAGAAGAATCAGGTAGGTGCTGCCGGTGTCGGCAAGGTACTGCCGCATCACGAAATAGATGATGCAGCCGATGATCGGGCCCTCAAGCGTGCCGATTCCGCCAATCACCACAATGAAGATGATGTAGCCGGTCCAGTTGATGTCGAACGCGGAAGCGGGCGAAATACGCAGCTTGGTCAGGAAGATAAACGCCCCCAGCATGCCGTAGGCAGCGCTGACCACGATATAGACAGCGAACTTGAGGTGCCGTTGATGAATCCCCATGGTGGACGCCGCACTCTCGTTGTCTCGTATCGCGCAGAGCGCGAGACCATACTTCGACCTGAGCATGCGGTACGCGCCATAGTTCACCGCGACGGCAAGCAGCAGGGCGATGAGATAGAGCAACATGTCGCGACTCATCCAGCCCAGGTCAAGGGAGCGCACCGCATCCAGGGGAATGCTGATTCCCGACCCGGCTCCAAGCGCGCTCGCTTGTGAAAATGCCAACCGGAACACCTCGGCGATGACCCAGGTCCCGATCGCCAGGTAGGGGCCGGCCAGGCGAAAGACCGCAAATGCGACGATGCACGCCATGCCGGCAGCGCATAGCCCGGCCAGGACAATCGACGCCAGCGGCGGCATCTTGAAGAAGATCGCCAGGGCAAAGAGGACATAGCCTCCGCTGCCAAGGTAGGCCTGCTGTCCGAGCGACATGAATCCGCCATAGCCAGCCAGGATATTCCACAGCTGTGCGAGCGCGACGAAATAGAAGAACTCGACGAGCATGGACTGCTGTCCCGCATCGAGCACGAAAGCCAGTGCGGCCAGCGCAACGGCCGTGGCCGCAAAGGCGCCGTCGGTGCGCGAAAACCTCGGCGCGCTGGCAGGCAGCGCCAAGGGAGATGTCAGGTGTGCGCTCATTGGTTGCCTCGTTGGGGAAAGATTCCGTTGGGCGCGATCAGCAGCACCAGGAGAAACAGCAGATGGCCGGCAAGGAGTTGCCAGTCGGGGTCAAGCGATGCGCCGACGCTCTGTGCGACGCCGAGCGCGATGCCGCCGGCAAGGGTGCCCCACAGCGAACCCAGCCCACCGATGACCACCGCTTCAAACGCAAAGATCAACCGGTCCGGTCCGCTGGCAGGATCGAAACTCGCCCGCGTCCCCATGAAGACAGCGGCGATGCCGACGACGGCCATCGACATGCCGGTCGCCAGCGCGAACAGGTTGCGGTGATTGATACCCATCCAGCCAGCCGCCTCCGCGTCATCGGAGGTTGCCCTGAATGCGCGTCCGATTGCGGTGCGCCGCAGCATGAACTGGAGCGCGCCAAGAACGGCAATGGCCGCCAGCAGCGTGATCACCGGGAGGATGCCGACGGCGATGCCGTTGCCCAGAGGCAGGCTCATTGTCTCGATCGCGCCGCCAGGAAGCTTCCTGGCATCCGCCGAGAATACTTCCAGGAGACCGTTTTGCAGGACGATGGACAGGCCGAACGTCAGCAGCATCGGACGCAGCACGTTGGCGCCCATGGCGCCGTTCAGTAGCGCGCGCTGCAAGACATAGCCGATCGCAAACATGACCGGGACGGTTAGCAGCAGCGAGGCAAATGAAGTCTCCGCCCCCGGGATGCGAATCGCAAAGGCAAGGAATGCCGCCAGCACGATCAGGTCGCCGTGCGCGACGTTGACCAATCGCATGACACCGAAAATGAGCGACAGCCCGCTCGCATACAAGGCGTAGAGGCCGCCCAGAAGCATGCCCTGAACGATCACATCGATCCAGTCCGTCATTGTTCTTCTCCGAAGTACGCGCGTCCGATCTCTTCCTTGCTGGCCGATGCGGATTTGCCGGACAGCGTGACCCGCCCCTTCTGCATGCAGTAGTAGCGGTCCGAGAAGCGAAGCGCCTGATGAATATCCTGCTCGACGATCAGCAGAGTCGTGCCTTCCTCCTTGAGGGTTGCGAGGTGGCCATACATCTCTCGAATGATCTTGGGCGCCAGGCCCAGCGACAGCTCATCGCACATCAGCATGGAGGGGTTTGACATGAGCGCACGCCCGATGGCGACCATCTGCTGCTCGCCACCGCTCAGGGACGTCACGTTCTGCCGGCGCCGCTCCGCGAGTCGGGGAAACATCGTGTAGACGCGTCCCAGATTCCACGGACCCGGCCGCCTGGCGTATGCCCCGATCTGCAGGTTTTCCTCCACGCTCAGGCTCGGAAACATGCGGCGCCCCTCGGGAACGAGCGCAATGCCCTTGCGCACCACTTGCGCCGCACTGTCGCGTCCGAGGCTGTGTTCGCGCAGGCGGATCGCGCCGTGCCTGACAGGGAGCGCTCCCGAGATTGCCTTGAGCAAGGTCGATTTCCCGGCGCCATTCGCGCCGATGATCGCCACCGACTCGCCTTGCCGGATCGTCAGGCTCAGGGCAAAGAGCGCCTGAAAGTCACCGTAGTACGCATCGAGTTCATGAACGCTAAGCATGGGATTCCACCTCGATACCCAGATACACATCCCGCACGGCGGCGCTGTTCATCACAGCCGACGGCTCGCCTTCCATGAGCTTCTTGCCGAAGCTCAGCACCATCAGCCGGGAAACAACCGCGAGGAGCGCGTGCACGACGTGCTCGATCCAGATGATGGCGGTGCCTTGGGCGTGGATGCATTGAATGGTCGCAACCAGCTCCGCCGCCTCGCCCTCCGTCAGGCCGCCCGCGATTTCGTCGAGCAACAGGACCTTCGGGCGGGTCGCCAGCGCTCGCGCCAGTTCCAGCCGCTTGCGTTCGAGCAGCGACAGCGCAGCCGCCGGTTTGTCGGCATGGCGGAGCAACCCGGTCAGTGCCAGCGTTTCGTAGCAGTGCTGCTGAGCTCGGCGCGCGTCCAGCCTGGCGCCAAAGAACGCGCCCACGAGCAGGTTTTCAAATACCGTGAGCTGGGAAAAGGGCCGCGGGATCTGGTACGTTCGCCCGATCCCGGCAATCGCCCGCTCGTTCGGAGAGGCATGGGTGACGTCCCGCCCTTCCAGCAGGATACGGCCGCTGTCCGCGCGGATGTTGCCGCTCAGCAAGTTGAAGAAGCTGCTTTTTCCCGCACCGTTCGGGCCAATGACGCCCAGCGCTTCGGCGTGATCGAGCGTGACGGACAAATTGTCGGCAACCGTCACCGCGCCGAATCGCTTCACCAGCATTTCGGCGGAAAGGACACAATGATCCATACGACCCCTCAGGTGAGAATTGCCAGGCGCTTCTGCACGCCGATATCCTTCGCGAGCGTTGCGCTCACGATCTGCAGATCCAGTGGATGCCTGTTGCCCGCGGTCCACTGCGCACCGACCAGCGGCGTCTTGGTGACGTTCTTGACCGGGCTTCCGGTCCACTTGACGGGACCGACGGCTGACGCGTAGTCCGTGGCACGGATCGAGGCGACAATGCCCTGTGGCGTTAGCACGGTGGTCCGCCTGAGCACATCGAGCGCGACCTCGAACAGGGACAGCGTTGCGCCAAGGGGTTGCACCCATTGCCGGCCGGTCGCTGCTTCATAAGCATCGGCAAACTGTGCACTGGTCTCGCCAGTCAGTCTGGAGCGATAGGGATAGGCCGGCGACCACGCGACCTCCGTGGACAAGCCCACACCGCGCGGCCCGAGTCCTGCAACCGCGGAAGGGAAGAGCAGTGCCTTGGCAAAGGTCACGATCTTCGGCTTGAAACCCTGCTGTGCCGCCTGGCTCCAGAATGTGGCGAATGCCGCGGGCGGCAGGACGCCCGTCACGATCTCCACCTTTGCCGCCTTGAACGCGCGGATCTGCGCCGAGAAATCATTGGCGCCTGGCTGGAACCGGCCAAGGTCGACAAGCTTGTAGCCGTTCGCGGCAAGCGCCGGCGGAAAGCCGAATGCCTTGTCACTGAACGCGTTGCCTTCCGCATCGTTCGGCCAGAGCGCGCCGACGGTGCGATTGGTGGCAGCTCCGGTGCTGTCCCAGATGGCCGTATACACCGCGATCAGGTCTTCCAGTCCCCAGCAAAAGTGATAGGTGTACTCGAAGCCCTTCGCCGGCGAGCCGCCTCGCCCGAAGTAGTAAGGTTGCCACGGGCAGTTCGTGGTGATGCAGGGGATCCGGCTCAGCTCGCATTGATCGGATACGGGGTTGACGGTGTCCGCAGTGCACGCGGACACAATCAGATCCACCTTGTCGTCCTTAATCAGGCTTGCCGTGACTTCGGCGGCGCGATTCGGATTCGACTGGCTATCCTTTTCAATGATCAGCACAGGATGCACATTGCCCGCGACAGAGATGCCGTTCGCAATTGCTGCGCGCACGCGCTGCAGCATGAATCCATCGGTCTCCGCGAACGGGGCGAGCGGCCCGGTTCGCGGGCTCACGTAGCCAATCTTCAGCGGCCGCGCGGCCGCCGAAGCGGGCCGGATCGATTGCGCGCCAACCGTGGCCGCGCCCAGCGCCACCAGGCCGCGCAAGGTGGCGCGGCGCCCGGCGAAGCGCATCCGGTGGACAGTGCCACCTTCCGTTTCCTTCTTCATGTCTTGTCTCCTGTCATGCTCATGTCATGCACATGTCGGCGCGGTTCTTCTTTGGAACCGCTTGCCTTTCGTACCTGCCGCTGCGGGCAGGGCGAATCACTATCCGGCCGTGTAGCCTCCGTCGATGTATAGCGTCTGGCCGGTGCAAAACTCCGACGCCCTGGAAAGCAGGAACTGCAACGCACCGACGAGATCCTCGGGTTCCCCCAGGCGCCCGAGCGGAATACGCGCGAGCATCCCTTCGCGCGCTGCACGGCCGCGATCGTCATCGGCGAACATCCATGCCGTGAGTTCGGATCGGAACACCGTCGGCGCGATGGCGTTGACGTTGATGCCGTAGCGGCCCAGCTCGCATGCCAGTGTCCGCGTCAAGCCATCGATCGCCGCCTTTGAGGGGCAGTAAGCCGAGTAACCGGCGGCAAGCCCGAGCTTGCCGCGCGTGGACGACAGCAGGACAACCCTGCCGCGCTGCGCCGTCTCGATACAGTGGGTGGCGAAGGCCTTGCAGACCAGCCACGATCCGCGCACGTTGGCTGCCATCACGTGTTCCCACTGCTCCGTGGTCATATCCTGGATCGGCGCGGGATCGTTGGTGCCCGAGCCGACGACGACGAAATCGATGGCGCCGAACTGCGCAACCGCTTCGTCGATCAGGTTGCGGGCATTGGCCTCGGTGTCGGGCCTGCATGCCTTGGCCTTGACCCGGATGCCGTCGGCATTCAATTGCATTTCGAGTTCGCGCAGCGCCTGCGCATTCGCCCCCGCGATCACGAGTCTCGCGCCGGCATCGGCCAGGCTGCGTGCCGCAGCCCGCCCGAACGCGCCGGTGGCACCGGTAATCACGCCTACCTTGCCTGACAAACCAAAGGCGGCACTGGTACTAGCCATTGTTTCCTTCTCCTGTAGATTGGCTGCCGGGCAAGGCCGAAGCCAGGATCACGAGCATCGACGCCGGCAGCCTGGAATCATTCCTGATGCTTCGCCCTTCGCCGGCCGGAATCACGCACGAGTCCAATGCCTTGAGCACGACGTCCCCGCCGGCGGTGGTGAGCGTGATCTCACCGCTCAGCACCACGTAGACCTTCTCTGTCGGCCCTGCGTCCCATTGCGCACCGCCGTCTGGCAAGAAGTGCGACAGGCCGACCCAAAAATGCTCCACGTGCGTGGCGTCCAGCCCCTGCAACCGCAGGGACCGCATGTCGAAATGCCTGGCCGCGTCATAGCGGGCCGCGGCATGCAGCCGTTTGACTTCCATGGCCGCTTCCGTTACAGGCCGCTTTCGATACGGAAGGACTGGCTCTTGTCCTGCATCGCCACCACACGTACGATGCATCCGTCCCCCTTTACCCAGCGCCAGGGGAACGCCGCTATCGTCACCCGCTTTCCGGTCACCTTGTCGAGATCGCCCCCGACATTCTCGATACCCGGGATGCCCGCTTCGAGCAGCGCCCGATGCGCCGGCTCCCAGTGCGGAAAGTCCTGCTCGACGGAGCGGCCCGTTTCACGCTCATACTCCTCGCATACCCGCGGCAAGAGCGGGCCGACCCCGTGGCGGCCGATCGCGGTGCCCAGCGGATGATCAAGGGCCTGCTGGTCGACGCCGACCATCTTCACGCCCTTTTCGGCCAGCCATTCGCCCGCTTCCTTGTACAGGCCGGGCGAGTAGGCGTAGTACTGGCTGTTGTCGCCGTAGTGATGGTGCCAGCCGGTGTTGATCATGACGATGTCGCCACGCTGGATCTTCGGATAGGCGTTCTCCAGGTCCTTGGCCGTGATCACCTCCCACTTTTTCTTGGGGATGCTGACCACCACGCCTGTGCCGAAGAAACGGTCCAGCGGGATCTCGTCCAGGAACGGCGTGCCTTCGATCACGTGGGCAGGCGCATCGATATGCGTACCGCTGTGCATGACGGTGGTAATGCGTTGCGTCAACACGCCGGACTTCGCCATGTAGTGGATCCGTTCGATCTTCACGTCCTCGAAGTACGGCCAGTTAGGCACGCCGTGACCCCAGGGGTGGCTCAGTTCGACGAATTCGACGCCGTCGGTATTGGAAGGGGGCGTGGCGGGGTATGCGGATATCGACATGATGTCTCCGTGGTAGAAAGGATGGCGTAATTTCGATGGGTTCAGAACGCGACGTTGTCGCGCCCTTTGAGCTGCAGCATGGATCGCGCTTCGGCGGGCGATGCGATCTCGAAACCGAGTTCTTCCAGGATGTGGCGGATCTTCCTGACCTGGTCGGCATTGGACTGCGCCAGCTTGCCGCGCCCGAGGTACAGGCTGTCTTCGAGACCGACCCGCACGTTCGCCCCCATGATCGATGCGTAGGTCAGCAACGGCATCTGGTGGCGCCCGGCACCCAGCACGGACCAGTAATAGTCGCGGCCGAACAGCCGGTTAGCCGTCTCGCGCATGAACGTCACGTTCTCGGCCGCAGGCCCGATACCGCCCAGGATCCCGAAGATCGTCTGCACGAAAAACGGCGGCTTCACCAGGCCGGCATCGACGAAGTGGGCCAGGTTGTAGAGATGCCCTACGTCATAGCACTCGAACTCGAACCGGGTCCCGCATCCTTCGCCAAGCTCCATGAGGATGCGTCGGATGTCCTTGAAGGTATTGCGAAAGATCGTATCTTCCGTGCCCTCCACGTATGGCTTCTCCCAATCGTGCTCCCACCGGGCAATCTTCGAAGCGGCCGGGTGGATCGAGAAGTTCATCGAGCCCATGTTGAGCGAGGCCATCTCGGGCTGCGCGCGCAATGGGGGCGCGAGCCGCTCCTCCAGCGTCATCTTCGTGCTGCCGCCGCTCGTGATGTTGATCACGGCATCGGTCTGCCGCTTGATCTCCGGAAGGAACTGCATAAAGACGTCGGGATCGGCACTCGGGCGGCCGTCCAGCGGATCGCGCGCATGCAGATGCAGGATCGACGCTCCCGCCCGCGCGGCGTCGACCGCCTGCTGCGCGATGTCCTGGGGCGTGATTGGCAGATAGGGCGACATCGTGGGCGTGTGGATCGCCCCCGTCACCGCGCATGAAATGATGACCTTCTCAGCTGCCATGGCTGTCTCCTTTTATATCCGTACCGTATTGCGGTTATGTTGTATCGCTTTGCGGTTACTTTATGGATCGCCATCAGCGTTGTCAAGCGTGCACGCAGCGGCTTTCCCTGTGACGCGTTCAACGGGAGACATGCAATTGCCTCGCAGCCCGCGCCAGGACTGGGAATCCGGCTGTTCGACAGCGTTTACCCTTGGTTGACCGATGCCGGTTTGCTGCCTATCGTTAACCTCAATGCGGTACATGTGTACCGATATACGGTTAAATTAAGAGGGAGAGAACATTGAATTCAATGTGTATTGGTGTCGTCGGTGCCGGGTTGATGGGCCACGGCATCGCGCAGGTATTCCTGGAGGACGGCCGGTTCGATGTGAGCGTTTACGACGCCGCGCCAGGCTTGATCGAAACCGTGCAGGAGCGCATCGCTTCCAATCTGAAAGCGCTGGGACGTCCCGCTGTGTCTTTCGCAAAGCTCAAGCTGAGCGACAACATCAGCGAAGCCTTATCCGGCTGCCAGATCGTGTTCGAAGCCGTGCCCGAAAAGCTCGAGATCAAGCATCACGTCATGCGCCAGATCGAGGCGGTCGTATCTGGCGAGTGCATCATCGCGTCCAACACCTCCGTCATACCCATCGGCCATATCGGCGAAGCTGTCAGCAAAAAGGATCGCCTCGTCGGAACGCACTGGTGGAATCCGCCCTTCCTTATCCCGTTGGTGGAAGTCGTGCAGGCGACGGCAACGAACCAGCAGGTCGTCGAACGCACGATCTCGCTGCTGGAATCGGTCGGCAAGGTGGCGGTACACGTCAGGAAGGATGTTCCCGGCTTCGTCGGCAATCGCTTGCAGCATGCGCTCTGGCGCGAGGCAATTGCCCTTGTGTCGCAAGGCATCTGCGATGCGCGCACGGTCGATCTGGTCGTCAAGAACTCGTTTGGCCTGCGGCTACCGGTGTTGGGGCCGCTGGAGAATGCTGACCTGGTCGGGCTGGACCTGACGCAGGACATTCACGCCGTTATCCTGCCGACGTTGGATAGCACCTCGTGGCCGAACCGTATCGTGACCAACAGCGTGCGCGACGGCAACCTCGGCATGAAGTCCGGAAAGGGATTCTACGAATGGACGCATTCGAGTGCGCAGGACGTCAGGGAGCAGCTCCTGGCGTATCTTGCCGCCGCGCTAAAGGAACGCGGCGATGCCCAGGCGTAAGCCTGTTAAGGCGTAAGGCGTAGCCCTCGGGAAGAGGGCCGGAACCTGGGTCAGGCCCTGCGCAGCGGTCCTGCCAGGAGCCGCGCCCTGCATTCCACAAGCTTCTCAGTGAGAAGCGCTTCGTTTTGCACGAAACGGTGGGTCGGGGTCGGCACCGAGATGGCGATGCGCTGGTCCATTGGCCCGAGCAAGCCGATTGCAACGGCGCAGATCCCCAATGAGTTCTCCTCGCGGTCCACGGCGACATGGGTGGCCCGCGTTGACTCAATATCCTTTGCGAGATCGTCCCAGCTGCGAAGGGTATGCGGTGTCAGTTGCTCGAACTTCAGCTTGCCTTTCATCTTGGCCAGGGCCGCGTCGTCCAGCATGGCGAGCAGGGCCTTGCCATTTGCCGAGCAATGCAACGGGAAAGCGGCTCCGACAGCGGAAACGGCCCGCAGCACATGCGTGCCCTGTACCTGATCGATAAACACCGCCTTGTTCTGATCCAGTATCGACAAGTCCACCGTTTCTCCCGTCGCTTTCGACAAGTCGACAAGCGCGTCGCGGACCAGGTCCGCGATCTCGAATTTCGTCGCATTGGCCAGCGAGAGGATAGCCGGACCAAGCCGCACGCCACTGCCGCCCGAAGCGGACATTGTCAGACCCTCCGCGCCCAGGGCATCGACAATCCGCTGCACGGTCGAGCGCGGCAAATCCACCTCTTTTGCAATGGCGCCGAGACTCAGGCCGCCCGGGTGGCTGCTCAACGTGCGCAGTATTTCCGCCGCCCGCGCAATGACCTGGATGCCTGCCCGCGCGGCGCGGGGGTCCTCTCCGGGGTATTCGGTGAGCGGGGTGGGGGATGGTGCCGCGGCGGCGACCGATGACTCTGACTTCCGCATTCTTCAATACTCAAATGGTTGCACGGATGCAGGACGGCGGAAGAGAAAAAGTCTGCCAACTGCTACGCTAATGCCGCTCCTTCGTCCTCGGTGCGCCGGTCCCTGGTCGGCATCTCATGGCGGCAGCGCTATGCATGGAACCCGATGGATGCATCAAGGACGCCCGCTGCCCCGAAACACGGGTTCAGGAAAGCAGATGTGGATTATAGAGCAGCGTGGATTGCACGCCGCGCTTGATCGTTGCGCAAGAACCGTGCGGCTCCACCACGCATTGGAATGCAGCAGCCTCGCAGACTGCGACGACATCTTGTGTCGGTCGCATTCGAGATGTCGCGTGGTCGACACACAGGCCAACGGCGGCCTTGAAACAATCCGGCAAGTTGCGATGACACGCTCCGAAGAGCGTGCATCCCGGGCATCTCGCTTCAGGGGGGACGCATTCGGCTTCGCCGGTGCTCGAGTCCTATGGTGGCATCAGTCGCAGGTTCGGCGTCGCCCTTGGGCGGCGGTTCCTCGGTGCCGGCAGCACCGGCCCGGGGACATGCAAATCGAATCGGGTGAGCGTCTTTGCCATCTGGCGCGCTTCCTCCTTCTAGTTGGCGCGAGAATAGTGACTGCGAACGAGCGCGGCTATCCTCTCCCATGATGCCCTCGCGGGCGCGTGATTGCCTCCTGGAGGGGCCACTGAGTACGCGTGCTCGAATCCTGTCATGCCGGCACGATGCAAGCGGCGTTCTGCCTTTCCTAACGCGTTAGATTCCGATAAAAATTCTCGCGCGAACCTAAGCTCAGCAGGATCAGTTCGTTCGCCGTGAACGCATACGACAGCAATATCTCTTGCTTGTTGATCTTGAACTTGTGGGCGAGAACCCCTGCCAGATCGCCCCTTTTCGCGACACCGGCTGGCCGCGCTGCACGAGATGCTGATTGAGCGCCCTGCGAAAGAGGTGATAGAAGCGCGTTCAACCAAGTGCAGCCAGTGATCGTGGTGCTCGACTCTGGACCGCCACGCATTCCGTCGCTGCCGTCAAAATCGGTCACAGCAGCCTAACGCCGGCGTAGTCAGTCCGCTTGTATTGTATTGATTCAAAGTCAGGTGAGATTACGTACGTAATTGCATGTAATTTTTCATCTTTGACACATTTTGCATGTGTGCGCCATCATGCTCATGGAGTGTCAGCGCGCCATTGATCCCCAAAGAATGAAACGAAGTTTCAGTATTTTCCAATAGGAATTGAAAATTGAAATCTAATATATTTAGATTAATTATATTAATATTGTTGGTGCTACTGAAACCGTCGTTCGCCCAATCGTCGCTCGGACTCACTGAATCAAAACCGGAAAGATCGTTTGATGCAAAAGAACTTGCAACCAAAATGCTTCTTTCGAAATCGGTCGTAGTTTATCTTGCGCCACTTATATATATCGCAGAAAGAGGCCTGACCGAAGAGCGCTTGAGGCAGATTGGATGCAGGTACGAAACCGATGACGCAGAAATGCTAGCGGAACTGGCGCGATTGGTTGGTCAAGCCAATCCCGAAGCGGCAAGGATTAAAAGCGAAAAAACATTCGAACCTCGCGAAGCAATTTACCTGCAGTCACTGGGCGGGAGCCGAACGACACTACTATTCGATAGATACTCGACAAACGTCCCCAATGCTGAGGGAATGGTGGACAATAAAAAAATATCGGCATCTCAATCGGTAATAAGCGACATATATCGCTGGGCGGCGAAACTCCCCCCCGTGGAGAAATGCGAATCTTTCCTGCGCCAGTATCGCTAGCAGCAAACATGGCATACCCACCCCATTAGCCGCCAAATTAATATGACCACATTGCAGCTGATCTCACAGTTACGAGCGCCAGTCAATCGGATATCGCCGCCGTCAACGCAGCACTGAGATACCCGCAAAAAAGCCGGACTGGCGCTGACATTGTCAGCAAGATGGTCGCGGCCGGGACTATCATCAACATGACTCGCGCAAACGGCGCATAAATGGGAAATAACACCATCAACTGGAATCCGGGCCAGGCGCTGACCATTACCGATCAAACTGGTCTGGTCAATACTGGCGTCCAATCCGCTGCGGTCAATCTTGCGCACGAAGGTGCCCAGTTGACGGATCCGAATTTGACGGCGAACACCCCGAACACGAATGTGCCTGGGGATTTCCTAATGGTGCTCAGGCGTCGCGGGCTGCGATACACGAGAAATTGATTGAGTGTCGCGGACGAAAGCGGCGATAGCGCCACTTTGTCAGGCCGACTTCCCTTGCCAACCAAGGGCCGCCAGTGATCGTGGTGCTTATTCGCGCGGATATCGGGATATCGTGACGCGTTGCGCCAATCAGTTCGCAGGCCGGCAGACCGGCCGCGCAGGCGAAATCGAGATTAAAACGCAATCGCCGCACCGCGGGCGCGTCCCAGCCGTTCGACCATTCCACTCCATCGGCAATAGTGCGCACCAGCAGCCATTCGCCTTCGGTAAAGCCGCGCGAGGTATCGGGTGCCGCGACCCGCGTGCGACTGCGCACCTTGATACGGCAAAGGGATTGGCCGGCAGGTAGCGCTGCTCAATCAGCCAACAAAACAAGGCGCCCGGCACCGGGGCGCAAGTTGGAGTTTGAAATTTCCGAAGCCTGATGTTGTTCGACTCTGGACCGCCACGCATTTGCCGTACCCGCCGTCAAAGTCGGCACAGCCGCCTGGCGTTGGTACTGCCAGGCCGCTCATGAAATGTATTTACGAAAAATCATTTGAAGTTGCGTACGTAACCGTATGTAATTTTTTAATCTTTGACACATTTCGCGTGTGTGCATCATCATGCCCATAACGCATAACCGCATCATTGTCGCACCTCTGATATTCACATTATCCGGAAACCTGCAGTCTCCAGAATCCAAGGGCGAAGATGACACTTACCTCCTGATCGAAACATATTTTCGTCGCATCGCGTGTCAAAGCTATCGAGGCCAAATCAATGTTAATGGGCCTCCTGTTCGTCTTCTGCCCGCGATCCTAAGCATCGTCTCACAACATTCTTGGTTGAACATGAAGAAAATGCCAGAACGAAACCCATGTAAATGGGGCACACCGACTCTGCACTCTATCGTGCTGCGGGTATTGTCTCTTCCTCTTTGCGCGTTTCTTCTTGCTCACAACGATCCGGTTGACGCACAGATTCGCATTGCAGCAAGTCCAATTTCAATTGAAGCTTCCTCGTTATCGATAAGCGACGAGAGAGGGGCCGTAGTGAGAACGGACAGTGACAATATTCCGAAATTTCGGCCGCCTCCTCCTTTTGGGCCGATGGAATTTTGGGGAAAAATAGTTGATGTGATTAGCGCTAATCACGGCTATTTAAAGCATGAGCAATTTGAGAAGGCTTTCGATATAAAACTCCGAAAAGCTGTCGATAATGCTGAAGCGACTAACTACGGCCTCCTGGCAGGGGATGAATGGTATTTTAATGTCGCCTTGTACGAGTATAAGCTCGGGTATAGGGATGTTACCCATCCATTGGCGCCTGGTGGCATTTTCACTGCTCTTGATATGGAATGGCCAATCGATACATTCGGGAATTGGATGGCAGGGAATTGTGTAGTTGCCGCAGAGGCAACAAAGATGCTACTGGACTCCGGGTGGAAATATAATGTCAAGAAATCGTGGGCGCATACAGCGGACGCGATGGCTGACTATCTTGTATTGGGAAATAGTGTTTTGCGAATTCATCACTATCTTCATTACCTTGGGCCTTTTGGTAAGGACGACGGCATGACGTGCGTTGATAAATTTTACATCAAGGCAATTCCTTGAATTGTATTAATATTATAAATTAACCACCTCAATCGAATTGAAGTTGAGTCTAAATTTTATTGTGAAATAAAAATATGCAATTTGACGGATTTGTACGACAACGTGACTTTGATGCGAGAAGATATGAAGCTTTTTACTATTCACGCGTGTTCTCATAGTCTCTGTATGCACTGGCCGATCCGGAGGAAAATGACGTTTTAGAAGAATCATATTCGACTCGATGTCGAATGACGTGCATTGGTGGATTAAAAAAATCAATGCCACCTCCAGCCACGAGACTCTTGGAAGACGAAGATTAAGAATTTGGAAGGAGTCAAGAATATGAAGGCAGTAATTTCATCTCTCGTCCTGGCATGCGCCGCAGGTGCAAGTCAGTTGGTTTTTTGCCAGCCTGCGCCCGCCATTCCGGATTCGGAAGTAATCAACCAAATCGAGAAAGAATATTGGGCAAAAGAAAATTTGCATTCCAGCATGCAGACGGCGCTGGAAATTACATTATACATTGCCCTCCCCGATAGATACTATCTTACTAAATTAGATGAAAATCGCCTAAAACAAGTTGGCTGCGAATACAAAACAGGTGATCCCAAATTGATTGCCGATCTAATTAAGACTATTGATGATTCTGATTTACAGGGTGAAAATTTTTCTTTGCAGAATTTCGAATATCGCGAGGCAATTTATCTGCATACGAGCAACGACAAGAAAATCGCCATCAAATTTGGTAGGGCATATGAGAATTATCCGAAGCTACTTGGCCTTGCAGATGGACGCAAGATTGCGGCCAAAAAATCTCTACTGGAAGATTTATATCGATTTGCCGCAAAACTAGATCCGGTTAGAAAATGTGAATATTTCATTGGTAGATTTCGAGGCAAATAAAATCATCCTCTCTATTTTTATTATTAATAATCTCCATGACATTCGTCGCAGAAGATTTTAAAGTAACAGGTGAAAATGCAACTGCTAGTGATATCGCGGCGCTCAATGCGGTCCTGTCGTATCTGCAGTAGAGTCAAACTGGCGCATCAATTCTTCAGAAAATGAAGGATGTCGGCCAAGCCGCACGACCGCTGGGGTATTGGGACGTGCGCAAATAGGGATGCTGCAGTACCACAAGTCTGACAGCTTGTGACCGGCCGGCCGGTCGGCGGCGAGCGTCCGAATTGCACGCCTTTTCCCCTCCTGCTGAATCTTGAACCCTCATGTCAACAAGCGGCGCGAGGCGGTACGTTCGCAAACCGGTTACGTCTTCCTGAAAATCCGGGCAGCCTTCCCCGGAAGGCGGTGAAGTACCTCGTTTCAGGTATTTGTCGGCCACGGCGCTGCCGGGCGTTGTTTGCCGTCAACACTTCGGCCGGTGCCTGGGAATACCTGAGCGCAGCTATGGAGATTGCATACGATCCCCTCGTTGTAGGGGTATCAATTCACCAACCCGCGCGGGTGCGCGATTTGCGGGAAAGCGCCTTGCCGCACGCCAATATCCTGCAATGCAAGTCCGCTGAAAATCCTTGCGGCGGCCCCGAGCTTGCCCGTCTGTCATATGTACGAGCGCCATGTCCATCGCATAGACTACCGGCTTAAAAGATAAAAACAGCGGTGAATCGGGTGTCTTCCAACCAGTTCCACTTCATCTCAGGTCTACCCCGCTCAGGGTCAACCTTGCTGTCCGCGCTACTGCTGCAGAATCCCCGGTTCCACGCGGGGATGACGAGTCCGGTGGGGACGCTGTTCAATGCCGTGCTGGCGCAATGCAGCGCCGGCAGCGAATTCGGGCCGGTGATCGCCCAGGACCAGCGCCGCCGGCTGCTGCGTGGCCTGTTCGATAGCTATTACGCGGACAAGGCCGGCAAGGGCGTGGTGTTCGACACCAATCGCAACTGGTGCGCACGCCTGCCCGCGCTGCAGGATCTGTTCCCCAATGCCAAGGTGATTGCCTGCGTGCGCAATGTCGCCTGGGTCATGGACAGCCTTGAGCGTTTGTATCGCGCCAATCCGTATGAAAACACCAAGCTGTTTTCCGATGACGCCGAACGCAGCACCGTCTATAGCCGGGTCGATACCCTGGCGCAGCGCAATCGCCTGGTTGGCTTTGCGTGGGCCGCGCTCAAGGAAGCCTACTACGGCGAGAACGCCGGTTCCCTGCTGCTGGTCGACTACGATCTGCTCAGTCAGGCGCCCGACAAGGTAATGCGCCTGGTTTATGACTTTATCGGCGAGCCGTGGTTTGCGCACGATTTCAACAACGTGCAGTACGACGCGCCGGAGTTCGATCAGGCGCTGGGCGTGTCCGGCCTGCATCAGGTGAAATCCAAGGTGGCAAAGCAAGCACGGCGCAGCATCCTGCCGCCGGACCTGTTCGAGAAGTACGCGGCGTTGTCGTTCTGGGAGGACGGCAGCAAAAGCGCGGCCAATGTCATCCGCGCAAAGCTCGATTAGCGCGATTGAATCGATTGGCGCGTTTAGTTCGACGAACAAGGGCTGGCACTCGCTGGCCGATTTCAGAATACTGACCAGAAAATTGCAGCCCGCCGCGCGCCTCCTGAGCCGTGCCCGGCGCGGATGCGCGAGGAGAGCGATATGTGGTGGACCCGGAAGCAGAAGGTAGAGGGCGCGGTTGCAATCCCGGCCCGGCCCGCAAAGCGGTCCAGCCCGCTCTCCTCGTCGCTGATCATGGCGCTGGAGCCCCGCATCATGTTTGACGGGGCCGCGGTCGCGACGGCAGCCGCGGCGCCGCACCCGGCAGCCGATAGCCATGGCGCGCCGGCGGACAGCCACGCAGCGGATAGCCACCTCACGGATAGCCATGTGGCACCGGCCGCAGCGCCAGCCACTGCCCAGCCGGCGGACGCCGCCGGCCATGCTCCCGCGCCGGCCGAAGCCGCCGCGCCGGTATCGCCGGCCCCGGCGCCATCCGGCCACAACGTGCTGTTCGTGGATAGCCGGGTGGAAGACAGCGCGAGCCTGCTGGCCGGTGTCGCGCCCGGCACGGATATCGTCTACCTGAACCGCAACGCGGACGGCCTGGCCCAGATGGCCGATTACCTGTCGGCCCACCCCGGCGCCAAGTCCGTCCAGATCATTGCGCACGGCGAGGCCGGCGACCTGTGGCTTGGCAATACCTATCTGTCCGGCGACAACGTTGGCAATTACGCCAGCAGCCTGGCCAGGATCGGCAGCGGCATCCAGAGCGGTGGCGACATCCTGATCTATGCCTGCAGCACCGCGCAAGGCGCGGCCGGCCTGTCGTTCGTCGACTCGCTGGCGGCGCTGACGGGCCGCGATATTGCTGCCTCGGACAACCGCACCGGCGCGGGCAGCGACTGGAACCTGGAAATCACCACCGGCCAGATCGAAGCCACCTCGGTGCTCTCGGCCAGCGCGGAATCCGCCTATGCGCACGAGCTGGCGCTGATCACCGTGACGAGCACCGGAGATAGCGGTACCGGTACGTTGCGCAACGCGATCAATTCGGCGCAGGCAGGTGACACCATCACCTTCAGCACCGGCATGACGATCAACCTGTCGACCCTCACGTCGCCCAGTTCGCTGCTGGTGATCAGCAAGAACCTCACCATTGATGGCGACATCAATCACGACGGCGTCGCCGACGTCACGCTCGATGGGCAATACAACGGCCGTGTGCTGGAAATCACCTCGGGCTCGACCGTCGGGCTGGAGGGGCTGGTCATCGAGCATGGCCTGGTTTCTGGGGCGGGCGGGGCCGGCGGGGTGACTGCAACCGCCGCGCAGGGCGGCGGTATCTACAACGCCGGGACGCTGACGCTGACGGATGTCACCGTCACGGCCAACGCGGCTTCCGGTGGCGGCGGTGGCGGTGGTGTGCACGCCCCCTATGCTGGCGGCGCTGTTGGCGGCGGCGGCGGCGGCGGCGGTGGCATGTCCGGCGTTGGCGGTGGAGCGGGGGGCGCGGCTGGCTTAGGAACAGGTGTCTATGCCGGTACGTCAGGCCATACCGGCGTTGGCGGCAACGGCGGCGGTTACGACCCGGCCTACATGGGAGGCCGTGGCGGCGCTACCACTGGCGGTGCGGGGGGCACCGGCACTGCAGGCTATTCGAACGGCGGCAGGGGGGGGACTGCCACCAACGGCTCCATCTGGATCGGCGGCGGCGGCGGCGGCAGCGGCTGGGATGCCACCGGCGGCGGCGGTGGCAGCGCGGCAGGCGGCATCTTCAACGCGACTGGCGCAACCCTCAATGTGGTTGGCAACTCGATCATCAGCAACAACCTGGGCGCAGGCGGGGGCGGCGGTGGTGGTGGGGGCTCGGGCGGGAGCGCCTCAAACGGCGGTGCCGGTGGCCTGGGCGTGGGTGCCATATGGAACCAGGGCACTGTGCATATCACGGCTTCGGCCTATGCGGCGATAGCCGGCAACGCAGGCGCAAGCGGGGCCGGCGGCCCGGCACTCGGCGGAGGGGCTACCGGTATCAGCCCCACAGCCACGGACAAGATCTACAACGACACCGGCGGTGTCCTCGACAAGACCTACGTCCCGAACGCCGCCCCCGTTGCCACCACGAGCGGCGGCACGACCGCGTTCACCGAAGGCAACAACGTTGCCAGCACGCCGGTGGTGGTCGATGGCGGCGTCACGTTCAGCGATGCGGACAACACCACGTTCGCCAGCGGCAAGGTGGCGATTACCGGCAATTTCCACAGCGGCGAAGACGTGCTGGCCTTTACCAGCAACCCCGCCACCATGGGCAATATCTCGGCGAGCTACAACGGCGCGACCGGGGTGATGACGCTGACCTCGGCCGGCGCGACCGCCACCACGGCGCAGTGGCAGGCAGCGCTGCGCTCGGTCACGTACACCGATAGCTCGGACACGCCGAACACCAGCAGCCGCACCATCACCTTTACCGTCAATGACGGCACGTCCGATAGCAATGCCGCGGCCAAGACGGTCAGCGTTGCCGCGGTCGACGACTCGCCCATTGCAACGGCCAGCGGCGGCACCACCGCGTTCACCGAAGGCAACAACGTCACCAGCACGCCGGTTGCCATCGATGGCGGCTTCACGGTCAGCGATGCGGACAACACCACGCTGGCCCGCGCCACAGTTGCCATTACCGGCAACTTCCACGGCGGTGAAGACATGCTGGCCTTCACCAACAACCCCGCCACCATGGGCAATATCGCGGCGAGCTACGACAGCGCGACCGGGGTGATGACCCTGACCTCGGCCGGCGCGATCGCCACGACGGCGCAGTGGCAAGCGGCGCTGCGCTCGGTCACCTATACCGATAGCTCGGACACGCCGGACACCAGCAACCGCACCATCAGCTTCACCGTCAATGACGGCACGGTCGATAGCAATACGGTCACCAAGACGGTCAGCGTGACGGCGGTCGATGACACGCCGGTGGCTACCACCAGCGGTGGCACCACCGCGTTCACCGAGGGCAACAACGTCGCGAGCACGCCGGTTGCCATCGATGGCGGCTTCACGGTCAGCGACCTGGACAACACCACGCTCGCCAGCGCCACCGTTGCCGTTACCGGCAATTTCCACAGCGCCGAGGATGTGCTGGCGTTTACCAACGACGGCGCCACCATGGGCAATATCTCGGCAAGCTACAACAGCGCGACCGGGGTGATGACGCTGACCTCGTCCGGCGCGAGCGCCACGACGGCGCAGTGGCAAGCGGCGCTGCGATCCGTCACGTACACGGATACGTCGGACCTGCCGAACACCAGCAACCGCACCATCAGCTTTACCGTCAATGACGGCACGGCCAATGGCAATACGGCGACCAAGGTCGTTACCGTCGCGGCCGTCGATGACTCGCCCGTTGCCACCGGTTCCGGCGGCACCACCGCGTTTACCGAAGGCAACAACGTTGCCAGCACGCCGGTTGTCATCGATAGCGGCATCACGCTGAGCGATGCGGACAACACCACGCTCGCCAGCGGCAGGGTGGCGATTACCGGCAACTTCCACAGCGGCGAAGATGTACTGGCGTTTATCAATACCAGCGCGAGTACCTACGGCAATATCACGGCGAGCTACAACAGCGCGACCGGGGTGATGACGCTGACCTCGTCCGGCGCGACCGCCACGACGGCGCAGTGGCAAGCAGCGCTGCGCTCGGTCACGTACACCGATGCCTCGGACACGCCGAACACCAGCAGCCGCACCATCAGTTTCACCGTCAATGACGGCGCGGTTGACAGCAATACGACCACCAAGACGGTCAGCGTGACCGCGGTCGACGACACGCCCATTGCAACGGCCAGCGGCGGCACCACCGCGTTCACCGAAGGCAACAACGTCACCAGCACGCCGGTTGCCATTGATGGCGGCTTCACGGTCAGTGATGCGGACAACACCACGCTCGCCAGCGCCACCGTTGCCATCACCGGCAACTTCCACGGCGGTGAAGACGTGCTGGCCTTCACCAACAACCCGGCCACGATGGGTAACATCTCGGCGAGCTACAACAGCGCGACCGGGGTGATGACCCTGACCTCGGCCGGCGCGAGCGCCACGACGGCGCAGTGGCAAGCGGCGCTGCGCTCGGTCACCTACACCGATAGCTCGGACACGCCGAACACCAGCAACCGCACCATCAGCTTTACCGTCAACGACGGCACGGCCGATAGCAATACGGTCACCAAGACGGTCAGCGTTGCCGCGGTCGATGACACGCCCATTGCAACGGCTAGCGGTGGCACCACCGCGTTCACCGAGGGCAACAACGTCGTCAGCACGCCGGTTGTCATCGACAGCGGATTGACGGTCAGCGACCTGGACAACACCACGCTCGCCAGCGCCACCGTGTCGATCACCGGCAATTTCCACGGCGCCGAGGACGTGCTGGCGTTTACCAACGACGGCGCCACCATGGGCAATATCTCGGCAAGTTACAGCATCGGGACCGGGGTGATGACGCTGACCTCGGCAGGTGCGACCGCCACGACGGCCCAGTGGCAGGCGGCGCTGCGATCCGTCACGTATACGAATACGTCGGACCTGCCGAATACCAGCAGCCGCACCATCAGCTTCACGCTCAACGATGGCACGGCCGACAGTGCCGCTGCCACCAAGCTTGTCAGCGTGGATTCCGTCAATGACAGCCCGCTCAACGCCGTTCCAGTGGCCCAGAGTGTCGATCAGAACAGCGCGCTGACATTCAGCGTCGGCAACGGCAGCCTGATCTCGGTCAGCGATGCCGATTCCGCCGGCGGCGTCGAACAAGTGACGCTGACGGCAACCAACGGCGTGATCACGCTCTCCGGCACGTCGAGCCTGACCTTTCTGACCGGCACCGGTGCGGGTGACGCCACCATGACATTCACGGGGACGCTGGCGAACATCAACGCCGCGCTCAATGGCCTTGTCTATACGCCTACGCCCGGCTATCACGGCGCAGGCAGCATCCAGATCACCACGAACGACCTGGGGCTGACGGGGTCCGGCGGCGCCAAGACGGCTACCGATACGATCGCGATCACCGTCAACAGCATCAATCCCGTCGTCACCAACGTCGATGCCCTTACCGCCAATGGCACTTACAAGGTTGGCGATACGGTCAGCGTGGTGGTGACGTTCGACCAGGCGGTAACCGTCGACACCACGGGCGGCACGCCGACCCTGCTGCTGGAAACCGGCGCGGTGGACCGCAATGCCACCTACGTCTCGGGCTCCGGCACCAATACGCTCACGTTCCGCTATACCGTGCAGGCGGGCGACAGCAGCGCCGATCTCGATGTGGCGTCGTCAGCCGCGCTGGCATTGAACGGCGGCGTGATCACCAACGCCAGCAGCGATGCCGCGGTACTGACCCTGCCCGCCGTGGGCGGTGCCCATTCGATGGGTGGCCAGCATGACATCGTGGTCGATGGCATTGCGCCGACGGTGGCCACCGTCAGCGTGCCGGCCAACGGTACCTACATCGCAGGCCAGAACCTCGATTTCACCGTCAACTACAGCGAGGCCGTGGTGGTCGACACCACCGGGGGCACGCCGCGCATCGCCGTGACGCTGGACACCGGCGGCACGGTCTACGCCAGCTACGTGTCCGGCTCCGGCACCAGTGCCCTGACATTCCGCCTGACAGTGGCGAGCGGCCAGCTCGACAGCAATGGCGTGGCCGTTGGCTCCGCGCTGGATCTCCACGGCGGCACGGTGCGCGATGTCGCGGGCAACGATGCGGTGACCGCGCTGAACAGTGTGGCATCCACCACCGGGGTACTGGTCGATGCCGTGGCGCCGTCAGCGGTAGCGGTCATCGCCACGGACCCCACGCCGAGCGCAGGCAGCGCCGTGCACTTCACGGTGACCTTCAGCGAGAACGTCACCGGTGTGGACGTGAGCGATTTCGTCTTGTCTGGCACCGGTACGGCCGCCGGCCAGATTGCCTCGGTGACGCAGGTCGATGGGCATACCTATAGCGTGGTGGTGAACAACGTGACCGGCGACGGCCAACTGGGCCTGGACCTGAAGGCCAGCGGCACCGGCATAGCCGATGTGGCGGGCAATGCCATTGCCGGCGGCCTGGCTGGCCAGCGCTACGTGGTCGACCACACCGCCCCGGTCGTGCTTGGCGTGAGCGCGCCGGCCGGTGGCGACTACAACGCTGGCAAGGTGCTTGATTTCACGGTGAGCCTGTCCGAGAACACGGTGATCGATGCCACCCGAGGCACGCCGCGCCTGGCGCTCGATGTCGGTGGCCAGACCGTGTACGCGGATTACGTGTCCGGGAGCGGGACCACCGCGCTGACCTTCCGCTACATCGTTGCGGCTGGCCAGAACGACACCGACGGCATCACCGTGACCGCCTTGCAGGCCAACGGTGGCACGATGCGCGACAGCGCCGGCAATGCGATCGATGTGTCCCTGCACGGCGTGGCGGATACGCGGGCCGTGACGGTGGACACCACGCCGCCCACGGCCGTGGGCATTGCGCGCGTGGATGCGTCGCCCACCTCGGGCCGCGCGGTGAGCTACACCGTGACGTTCGCCGAAGGCGTCACCGGCGTGGATGCGGCCGACTTCGCGCTGACCCGGACCGGCTCTGCAACGGGTACGATCAGCAGCGTCACCCAGGTCGATGCGCGGACCTATACCGTGCTTGTCACCGGTCTCGGCGGCTCCGGGCAGATTGGCCTGACGCTCAATGCAAGCGGCACGGGCATTGCCGACCGCGCGGGCAACACGCTCGTTGCGGGCGCGAGCGGCGATCCGTACGAGGTGCGCTCGACTGTCCATCTGACGACGCAGCCCGCGCCAGCCCCGGTGCCCGTGCCGGGGCCGGCACCACTGGCGCCAGTCCCGTCGGCGCCGCTGATCACGCTGACCGCGCTCGACTCGGCGCCTGGCATCGACGCGCCGACGCTCAACCCGGCCGGCAACGGCACCGGCTTCAGCGCCGACGCCGTTGGCAGGAACCCGTTCAATGCGGATCCGCTTTCGGCCGGCAGCCTGAGCTATGCACTGCAGGCGCCGGAAGGGCGCATGAATCTGGTCGACTTTGGCGGCGCCGGCAGCGTCGGCCTGCAGGCCATGCCGGAGATCGGCAGTTTCTCGGCGCAGGCGGGCGAGGCGGTCAGCATCGCGCTGCCGGCTTCCCTGTTCCGTACGAGCGACCGCGAAGCCACGGTGACGGTGGAGGTGCGCCTGGCCAACGGCCGCCCGCTGCCGCCGTGGCTCAAGTTCGATCCGGTGACCGGCACGCTGGCCGGCAAGCCGCCGCAAGGCATGAACCAGCAATTCCAGATCGAAGTCACCGCAAGGGACAGCAAGGGCAATCGCGCCAGCAGCCATCTGGACCTGAACGTAAAAGCGCCGGCTGGCTCGCGTGCGGGCCTGGAGCACGCCGACACGCTCGCGCAGGGCGACGCCAGCCATGCCGATCCGTTGGCCAGCCTGCTGCAAGCCGCCACGGCGCAGCCGGCCGGCAAGCCGGCGCTGGCGGTGCAGTTCGATCAGTTTGGCCGGCCCGCGCAACAGGCCGCCAATGCGGCGTTGCTGCGCCACCTGCAAATGAGCCGGCAGCCGCAAGCGCCAGCACAAGCACAAGCGCCAGCACAAGCACAACCGGAGCAGGCCTAGGCCGATAGCGAATCACGCCATGAATCAATATAAAACGCAGCATCCCCGGAAAGAGGAAAATCCGTTGTCGAACGCTATCTCTCGCCTTGTCCAACCCGGACCCAAACGGCTGGTTTCCGTGCTGGCCGCCACCGCGATGCTGGGCGGCTGTGCCATCCAGCCCGTCGCCACCACCCTGGCCGAGCGCCAGGCCGAGCTGCCTGACCAACGCCAGGCGATGTTCCAGAACCAGGAGGCGCTGGCCGGCCCGGTTACGCTCGAGGAGGCCATGGCGCGCGCGCTGAAGTACAACCTCGACGGCCGGCTCAAACTGATGGAAGAAGCCATGGCGCAGCGCCAGCTCGACCTGTCGCGCTGGGACATGCTGCCGCGCCTGACGGCCGACGCCGGTTACGCCTGGCGCAGCAACGAACTCGCCTCGTCCTCCAGGGACGTGGTCACCGGGCAGCAGTCCCTGGTGCCGTCGACCTCGTCCGAGCGCTCGCACTATAACGGCGACCTGAACCTGTCGTGGAACGTGCTGGACTTCGGCGTCAGCTACTACACCGCGCGCCAGCAGGCCGACCGCGTGCTGGTGATGAGCGAGCGCCGCCGCAAGGTGGTTCACCTGATGATGCAGCAGGTCAGGCAAGCCTACTGGCAAGCCGTGGGCGCGCAGCAGCTCGAAGCCAAGGTCGAACCCATCCTCAAGCTGACGCAAGCGGCGCTGGACGACTCCCAGCGCATCGAGAAGGAGAGGCTGCAGTCGCCGCTGGAAACGCTGAACTACCAGCGCCAGCTGCTGGACATCCTGCGCCAGCTCGAAGCCGTGCGCGACGAGCTGGCGCAAGCCAAGCCGCGCCTGGCCTCGATCATGAACGTGCCGCCGGGCGATGACTACACGCTGGCCGCGCCAACGGGCTTCAGCCTGCCCAAGCTACCGGTGGCCGCCGACAAGATGGAAGAAACCGCCCTGGTCAACCGGCCCGAACTGGTCGAGGCGGGCTACAACGAGCGCATTGGCCTGGATGAAACCAAGAAGGCCCTAGCCAAGCTGCTGCCGGGCGTGACCTTCCAGCTGGGCGCGAACTTCGACACCGACAACTTCCTGGTGAACAACGCCTGGAACAACATCGGCCTGCGCATGAGCTGGAACCTGCTCAACCTGCTCAACGCCGGCAACATCCGTGCCGCCGCCGATGCGCAGTATGAAGTCGCCAAGCAGCAGCGCCTGGCGCTGAACATGGCGGTGCTGACGCAGGTGCACGTGGCATATCGTGGTTACATCGGCTACAAGCGTGCCTTCGAGTTGTCCGGCAAGATGAACGACGTCGATCAGCGCATCCTGACGCATACGCAGAATGCCACCCGTTCCGATGCAACCGGCAAGCTGGCCGAGATTCGGGCAGGCGCCAGCGCGGTGATGTCCGAGCTGCGGCTGTATCAAGCCTATGGCGCGCTGCAGAATGCCTCTGGCCAGATGATGGCAACCCTGGGCCTGGACCCGTTGCCGACCGCGGTTGGCGGCTATGACCTGCCGACCTTGCGCGCGGCCATCGCCGAGCACGAGAAGACCTTGGTTGAGCCGCCCAAGCAGGCTCAGTAATCAAGCAGCCAGGCAATCGAATTGAGCAACCAAGCAATCGAGCAAGCCAGTCATCCCGTAATCCAGTCTTACCGTCACTCCGTAATGAAACGCTTTGCATTAAACGCCACTGCTTTGCTGCCGCTGCTGCTGGTGGCAGCAGCGGCTGGTGCCGCACCCGTGGCCGCGCCCACCACGTTTGCCGGCGCCGACAAGGATGGCCGAATCCGGACCCAGCTGGCAGCGCGCGAGTTCGCCACCATCTCCAGCGAGATCAACGCCAAGATCGACCGCCTGCCGTTGCGTGACGGCGACAGCTTCCGCGCCGGCCAGACGCTGGTCTCGTTCGACTGCGCGCTGTTCAGCGCGCAGCTGCGCAAGGCCGACGCCTCGGCCGAGGCCGCGCAGCAGGTGCTTGCCGTCAACAAGCGCCTGGCGGAACTGAACTCGGTCGGCAAGCTGGAGATCGAGCAGGCGCAAGCCAAGGCCAAGGAATCGGCCGCGGAGGCCGCCTATATGCGCTCCACCGTCAGCAAGTGCAGCATCGCGGCGCCGTTCTCGGGCCGCGTGACAAAGCGCCTGGCGATGGCGCACGAGTTTGTCACGCCGGGTAAGCCGCTGCTTGAGATTGTCGATTCCAGCGATCTTGAGCTGCAGATGATCGTGCCGTCCAGGTGGCTGGCGCGCATCAAGCCCGGCACGCCGTTCACGGTCCTGGTCGATGAGCTCAACCAGTCGTTCCCGGCCAAGGTCAGCCGCATCGGCGCCAGGATCGACCCGGTGAGCCAGGCGATTTCCATCACCGGCAAGATCGACGGCAGCCAGGCTTCCTTGCTGCCGGGCATGAGCGGCTGGGCGAGTTTCGCGGACAAATGACGCAAGGCGCCGATGCACCAACGGCGGTTGCCCCGCTGCTCGCGCTGCTGCAGCTGGAGCGCCGCGCGCGCGAAGCGCAAAGCGTGGAGGCGCTCGGGTTTGTGATGGCCAACGAGACGCTCAGCCTCGTGCCGTACCGGCAGGCGGCGGTCTGGCTGGAGAGCGGCCTGGGCCAGGTCTCGGCCGTATCCGGCCTGCCGCAGGTCGACCCCAACGCGCCTTATCTGCAATGGCTGACCCAGCTCTGCCGTGGGCTGGCTCATGCCCACGCCGATACCACGCCCGTCGATGCGGGTGCCGCGCCCGCTAAAACCAGCGCCGACTGGGCAGACTGGCTGCCCGCGCACGCCCTGTGGCTGCCGCTCAAAGACCAGCTCGGCCGGCGCGACGGCGCGCTGCTGCTCGCGCGCGAAGCGCCGTTTACCGAGCACGAGCTGGCGGTGCTGGCCGAAGTCACGCATGCCTACGGCCACGCCCTGGCGGCGTTCCGGCCCGCGCAGCCGCTGGGCCAGCGGCTCAAGGCCATGCTGCGGCCGGGGCGAACCCGCCGCCGGGTCCTGCTCGGCCTGCTGGTGGTCTGCCTCATTCCCATGCGGCTCACGGTGCTGGCCCCGGCCGAGGTGTCTGCGCGGGATCCGTTCCTGGTGCGCGCGCCGCTCGATGGCGTGATCGAACGCGTGTACGTCCAGCCGAACCAGCCGGTGCCGCAAGGCGCGCCGCTGTTCAGCCTGGACACGGTGGCGCTGCAGACCCGCCGCGCCGTGGCCGAGCGCGCTTACGATACGGCGCAGGAGACGTACCGCCAGTCCGCGCAGATGGCGGTGACCGACGACGAGAGCCGCCTCAAGATGGCCCAGACCCGCGGGGAACTGGACCAGAAGGCGCTGGAACTCGACTACACCGCCAGGCAGCTGGCGCGCGTGCAGGTCAAGGCCGAGCGCGAGGGCGTGGCCGTTTTCGGCGATGTGAACGACTGGCAGGGCAAGGCCGTCACCATTGGCGAGAAGGTCTTGCTGCTGGCCGACCCGGCCAAGGTGGAACTCACCGCGCAGATGCCGGTGGCCGAGCAGGTCAGCATCCAGGCCGGCGACACGATCACTTTTTACCCGGACGCCAACCCGACCCAGGCATTCGATGCCCGCATCATCAGCGTATCCTACGCTGCGGCCGAAACCGATGGCGGCGTGCTGGCCTACCGCGTGCGCGCCAGCTTTGCCGCCAAGGACCTGCCGCGGCTTGGCCTGCGCGGCACCGCGCGGCTGTCGGCCGGCTGGGTTCCTTTTCTCTATCATGCGCTGCGCCGTCCGTTGACGGTCGCGCGCCAGTGGATAGGCATTTAACGTGTTGCCCCCATTACGCCAGGACCTCACGCTGCACCCCGGTCCGGCCGAGCCCAGCGGCGCACCCACCTGGACCTTGCACGATCCGGCCGCCAACAAGTTCTATCAACTATCCTGGCCGGCATTCGAGATCCTCTCGCGCTGGCCGCTTGGCGAAGCGCGCGCGCTGCTCGATGCGGTGAACCGCGAGACCACGCTGACCGTGGGCGAGGACGAACTCGAAGCGGTGGTGCAGCTGCTCCACCGGCACAACCTGCTGCTTGCGTGGCGGGCGCAGGACAGCGCGCGTCTGGGCCGCATCGCGGGCGCGCACCGCGTGAGCAAGGCCATGTGGCTGCTCAAGCATTACTTGTTCTTCCGCGTGCCGCTGGTGCGGCCCATGCCCATGCTGCAGCGCTGCGCGCCGTGGGTCGAATGGGCGTTCAAGCCGCGCTTCTGGTGGGGCGTGGGGCTGGTGGCCCTGCTTGGCCTTTACCTGGTCTCGCGCCGCTGGGATGAATTTACCCATACCTTTGCCTCCTATGCGGGCCTGCAGGGATTGCTGGGCATCGGGCTGGCGCTGTCGCTGGCCAAGGTGCTGCATGAACTGGGCCACGCCGCTACCGCCTACCGTTACGGCTGCCGCGTACCCACCATGGGGGTCGCCTTCCTGGTGATGTGGCCGGTACTCTATACGGACACCAACGAAGCCTGGAAGCTGATGCGGCGCGAGGACCGGCTCAAGATCGGCGCCGCCGGCATGCTCTCGGAACTGGCGCTGGCCGCCTTTGCCACGGTGGCGTGGAGCTTCCTGCCGGACGGGCCGCTGCGTGCGGGCGCGTTCATGCTGGCAACCAGCACGTGGCTGCTGACCCTCGCCATCAATGCCAGCCCGTTCATGCGCTTCGACGGCTACTTCCTGCTGGCGGACTGGCTCAATATGCCCAACCTGCACGACCGGGCATTCGCGATGGCGCGCTGGTGGCTGCGGGAGCGGCTGTTCGGCTTCGCGGATCCGGCACCCGAATCCTTTTCCGCCTCGCGGCGCCGCTTCCTCATTGTCTTCGCCATCCTGACCTGGCTTTACCGGCTCGGCTTGTTCTTTGGCATCGCGCTGACCGTCTATCACCTGTTTTTCAAGACGCTGGGGCTGGCCCTGCTGGCCATCGAGCTTGGCGTGTTCATCGTCATGCCGGTCGTTCGCGAAGTGCTGGCGTGGCGCCACCGCCGTGCGGATATCCACTGGAACGCGCAGACCCGGCGCGCCGTGGTCTTGCTCGGCGTGCTGCTGGCCGTGGTCGTGATCCCCTGGGGCGGCACCATTCGCGCACCGGCCGTGCTCAGCGCCAGCCAGAGCCAGTCGCTCTATGCGGCCCAGCCCGGCTATGTGAGCGGCGGCGCGGTGCAAGCCGGGCAGACTGTCGCCGCAGGCCAGTTGCTGGCGCAGCTGGTCTCGCCGGAACTGGACTTCCGCCTGGCCGCCGCGCAGGCGCAGGCGCAGCAACTGCGCTGGCAAATGGAGCAGCAGCCGTTTGCCACCAAACTGCGCGAGGAGGGCGATGTGCTGCGCCGCCGCTGGGCCGCCGCCCAGGCGGAGGTGGCGGGCCTTGCCGAAGAGCGCAAGCGCATGGAAGTGCGCGCACCGTTCGCCGGGCGCGTGGTGGATGCCAACCTGTTCCTCGCCGATGGCGCATGGCTGGCGCGCGGCGAACCGCTTTACCATATCGTCGGCCAGGGTAGCGAGCTCAAGGCGGAGGCCTTCATCGGCGAGCAAGACCATGCCGCGCTCACCGCCGGCAGCAGCGGCGTCTTTGTCGCCAACCTCCCGGAATTCGGCTCGGTGCGCTGCACCGCCGCGCAGACGGACCAGGTCAATGTAGCCGGCCTGGAGCAGCGCACGCTGGCCAGCCTCTATGGCGGCCCCATCGCGGTCACGCGCAGCCAGCACAACGGGCTGGCGCCCACCACGGCCATCTTCCGCGTGCGCTTGTCGCATTGCGATTCGCTCCCTCTTTCTCGCGAACTGCCCGGTACCGTGCTGCTGGCGCGCCAGCGCCATAGCCTGGCGGGCGATGCCTGGACTGCGCTGCTGGGTCTGATGCAGCGCGAACGCGGCCTTTGATCGCGCAGCCCGACGCCAAATACCGGATCACGCACAGCATGCACCTCACGCACCTTACGCACCTCACGCCAGATGCAACGCACGACACCGGGCGCCGGCCGGGAACGATCTGGATCACCGGGCTATCAGGGGCGGGCAAGACCACGCTCAGCCACGCCCTGCGCAAGCGGATGCTGGCCGCCGGCCATCCGGTGCTGCTGCTCGATGGCGATGAAATGCGCGCTGGCCTCAACCGCGATCTGGGCTTTTCGGACGCGGACCGCACGGAGAACATCCGCCGCGCCGCTGAAGTGGCCAGGCTCGCCAATCGCAGCGGCCTGTGGGTGGTGGCGGCATTCATCTCGCCGCTGCGCAGCCAGCGCCAGCAGGCGCGCGAGATCATCGGCGGGGATGCGTTCGTTGAAGTGTTTCTCAGCGCCAGCTTCGCGGCTTGCGCGCAGCGCGATGCCAAGGGGCTCTATGCCAGGGCGTCGGCCGGGCAGATCAGCCAGTTCACCGGCCTGAGCGCTCCGTACGAAGCCCCCCTTGCGCCTGACCTGGCGATCGATACCGAAGTCGTCGGGCCGGAGCAGGCGGCGGATTTGATCTGCGAGGTGCTGGCGGCGCGGGCGTCGTGGACAGCGCAGGCATGAAACAAAAGCGCCCGCCCGAACGCCTGATCCATTGGCTGGCGCATTGCATTGGGCCACGCGCTGTCGACATTGGCCGCGCACTGTAACGCATCGAACACGCATCCATGTCCTATCGAATCAAGCTCGGTAAGCCGACAGTTTCCGCCTTATCGCTGGTGATCTTCCTCGGCGCGTTCGGCGCGAAGCCCGGCGCGGAAAACGGAGCCAGGCAATGGCCGATGCTGCCTGGCGATCCCCGGGGCCGCGTTGGCCGAAATCGCGGCGACCGGTGCGGGACTTGGCTGCACTAGCTTGAAGGCAATCGGCGCATCCGTCAGATTCCCAGTACTGACGTTGATGCGATCATTTCGTTCGTCTGTGCGCGGCACCCTGTTTGCTACGCGCCCCCTCCCTCGGTAGGGTCTATCTCCGCTTTACCTGTCCGTTACTATGAATGCCGCCACTTTGTGGTAGCTATCCTTTGGCTGGCGGGCATCTCGGTCACCCGTAGCCTGACGGATAAAACCCAATAAACAGAAGAAGAGTCATGCAATACAAGAACAGAAATCATTCGGGTAATTCGGGTAATTCAGGTAATTCGGGTCGTTCTTTCATTCGTCAGCTCTCGCTAGCCTTGTTGGTCAGCGGCGCCGCGCTGCTGACCGGATGTGCCAGCACCTATGTGGATACCGCGACCAAGGAGGTCCCCGTAGCCAGCATGAAAAAGCCGGATCAGCCAAAGCAAGTGCAACTCGTGTTCGAGTTCCAGACAAAGGGCGCGCCCAATGCACGGGTCACGAGTTTCTTGAAGGAAGATGTGGCCAAGCAGGTTAAGGAGAGCGGCCTGTTTTCCACTGTTGCAACAGAGCCGGTGCCGGGTGCTTCCCTGCTCAGCGTGACACTCAATAATGTTCCCTTGACCACGGACGCGGCGAGCAAGGGCTTCGTGACGGGACTCACCTTTGGCCTGGCGGGCAGTGCCGTTACGGATGGCTATATCTGTACCGTCAGCTATCTTCCGGCCGGGCAATCCACCCCCATCGTGAAGACGGCGCGCCACGCCATCCATACGACGCTGGGCAATGCCAGCCCCCCTGCCGGTGCCGTGAAGTCCGAGAGCATGGCAGTAGCGGCTCAGAAGATGACGCGCGATGTGCTGAGCAATGCCTTGAAGGACCTGTCCGATGACGCATCCTTCCATTGATGCTGGCGTTCGCGGGCGTGCCTGCCGCTTGGCAGCCCTGCTGATTTGCATGGCAGGGCTGCTGCAGCTGGCGGGTTGCGCGGAGATGCGCATGGGTCAGCCGAAGGCGACGATCGAGAACGCGGCAAAGCTCCGTGGGGCCGGCCTGGCGCCCGTGGAGGTCGGCCGTTTTACACCAGACCCGGCAAAGGGTGCGGGGCTGGACCAGGGCGTCAGCATCCGGAGCAATAAGCTGCGTTCGCCTGTCGAGGATTCCTTTGCGCAGTATTTACGGCAAACGTTGCGGGTGGAACTGGCTTCTGCCGGCTTGCTGGATCCTGGCGCGGATGCCGTAGTGACCGGTGTTTTATCGGACAGCCAGGTAGATGCGCCAATTGGCCAGGGAACAGCATCGCTCGGAGCCCGTTTTGTCGTGACCCGCGCCGGCAACGTGTGCTACGACAAGCAGCTCGATGTCAATGCCACGTGGGACTCGCCCTTCGTCGGCGCGGTTGCCATCCCGCAGGCAGCTGGGCAGTACGAGGCGCTCTACCGCAAGCTGGTGGGCGTTTTGTTGGTGGATCCTGCCTTCCAGTCCGCACTCGCAAAGCCATAACATAGCCAGGCTGCGGTGCTTCAAACAGGCCGCGACCGCGGCCTGTATCCATTGCGTGAACGATCGCCGGAGGATATTGGTTGGCGGGAGCGTCTCGCGCTGCCAGCGGTTGAGCTTGGCAGCGGTGCTAACGATTCAGGGGTCGTGCCGGGCGCGCCTGCGCCCTGCGCTATCACGAGGCATTCGACGCCACGGCGTGATCGCAGGGCGTTGCGGAATCCGGATTGATGCATTGCGCCAGTAGAAACGCAGGCGCCTCGTCCAGTGCTGGCGCGGGCCCGGCGGCATTGTCTGGCGTGCGGGAAAGTGTATCGGTGTATCTCAGGGTTTCCCCTAATCACCGGACAGGAGTAAATTCGTGCATCGCCATGCCGCACTGGATGTCGGCGAGAACCCCGGGCGCGGCGTTAACCCGAGGGTGTCCAGTGATCATGTCGCGCTCTGTCAGCGGCAAGCAGGATTTCATGCCGTTGGCGGGGCCTCGTGCCCGGGCGCACCCCCGGTGCGCCTTCACCCAAGTCAGCAGGAAAGGAAGTGAACCCATGAGCTCCACGATCGAAGCACTGTTCCCGAAGCAACAAGGCGCCGCCGACAGCGTCGTTACCGCGCTCAACCACCAGGAGATCGTCGTCGCCTTGTCGGCGCTGGTAGCCGACCAGCGCGTGGCCGTGCTGCACATGCTGTACCCGCGCACCGACGCGCGCACGCACCAAAGCCTCGACACGCTGGTCAGCACGCTGCACGGCCACGGCCTGCACGAGGTGGCCACGCTGGTCTCGCAGGAAGCGCACTACCTGGTCTTCAAGGACCCCGCCAAGGCATGGAAAGCGTTCCAGGAAATCCGCCACGACTCGCTGGCGATCGGGGTGCACCTGTACTACAAGGGACTCTCGGGGGACGATGCGGAAAAGTCGCTCGACGCGGACGCGCACCAGAAGGCGGATACACCTGTGCGCCATTACTGAGCGGCCTCGTTGCCGGCGCTGCCGCCGCTGACCGGGCGGGGCGCTGGCTGCTGGCGGCCTGCCTGCCGATACGGAATACTGCATCAAAAGTGGATGAAAAGCGGATGAAAAGTGGATTAATCGTGGCATTGACGGGTGACCGGAGTATCATCGGGCCGCCCGTCACTCTTCCCGGTCCCGGATGTTGCGCATTCCTGCCACGGCTCAATCTCAAGCTCTCCACGTTTCCTTCGTTCCCCGCTTCCCTCGCTTCCCTCGCTTCCCTCGCTTCCCTCGCTTCCCTCGCTTCCCCCGCATCTTCCGCTTGCTCGGCGCCGCGGCGCTGGCACTAGCCTGCCTCGCCGGCACGCCGCGCCACGCGCTGGCCTACGATATCGGCGCGGTGATCGACGCCATGCGCCTTAGCCGCTATGCCCTGAACGCGCCTGAGCGGCGCGTGTGGGGCACAGAGAACGCGCGCGATGCGCTGCTGGTCGGCCAGGTCGAAAACCGCTTGTTCTTCTACCGCTACGTGCGCGAAGGCAGCACGTCCAGGCTGGCGTTTCGCTCTGCGCCGCTGGTGATCGACCCCGGCACCTGGCGGCCGGCGCACGAGGAAAACGTGTCCGTCACCACGCCCAGGGGCGACGAGACCTTTTACTGGGTGGCCTATACCTACAACGATGTCGACGGCAAGCAGGTCAACGGCTACCTGGTGGACACAGCCGGCGAAGCCATCACGGTGCGCGCCGACGCCGGCACCGCGACGGTGACCAGCACGCGGCCCTGGGACGCGGCGCGCCAGGCACAGGCCATGGCCACGCTGCGCAAAGCCTTGGTGAGCTATCCCAGCCGCCTGACGGCCATGCCGGCCGACTTGCGCTTCGTGCAGCGCCCGCCGGTCGACACACTGGCTGCCTTCCGGGCGCTGCACCAGGCAGCGCGCGCCATCCCCCGCTTGAAGACCACGGAATTCGCCCGCGCGCTGGCGCAGTTGCGCACCTTCGTTTTGGCGCAGGATTATCGCGAGATCGATCCCAAGGGCGAATACCCCGACACGCTGGTCGCACTGAACGACTACGGATTCTGGCTGGCCGAGACCGGCGATGCCGCCCAGGCCGACCTGATCCTGGGCGAGGTGCTGCGCCGGGACCCGTCGCGCATCGCCGCCTACCTGAACCGCGCGGACGCGCGCTGGCAGCAGCGCGAGCGCGAGCGCAACCCGGAAAAGCGCGACTATTACCTGGCGCTGGCGCGCGAGGACTACCGCCAGTACTGCAGCCTGCGGCTGGTGTCCAACAACGCCATCCCGTCCAATGTGGCGGCCCGCATCAGCACCGCGCTGGACGAGACGCAACTGAGCGCGGCCACCTGCCGGCCGCGCCTGGAGATCTTCCCGGCGATCAAGGCCGGCGACCTGCAGGCGGTGCGCCTGCAACTGGCGCGCGGCCAGGATCCGAACGGGGTCAACGAGCATGGCGTATCCGCGCTGAGCGTGGCGGTGTACTACCAGCAGGAAGCGATCGTGCGCGCCTTGCTGGCCGGCGGCGTCAAGGTGAACGGGCCGAACCGGGGCCCGGCCTTGATGGCTTCGGCCATGCCGGACGGACGCGACCAGCGGCCCCTGGCGCAGCGCTACGCCATCGCGGACATCCTGCTGGCGGCGGGCGCCTCGCTGGAGGCGCCCGACATCAACGGCACGCCTTTGCTGATCACGCGCACGTCCTACTATGGGGACGATCGCGCCACGCTGGAATACCTGCTGTCCCACGGCGCGGATCCGAACACGCATGACAAGAAAGGCCGCACCGTGCTGCACGCCGCCATCAGCAACTTGCGCACGCGCTGGTTTGCGGATCAGCTGCTGGCCAAGGGTGCCGACATCAACGCGGCCTACATCCGCATGTACTACGGCAACAGCCCCATGTGGGAAACGCCCTTGCTGGAAGCGCTGCGCGAGTCGGACGGCGAGTTGAAGCCGGGCGCAGCCCTCGCCATCCCGGAGCGCGTGGCCTTTGTGCTCGATCGTGGCGCGGACGCTTCGGTGGGCGGCTATGGCGGCAAGGACGCTGTGGCGCGCAACGGCCTGGACGAGGCGCTGCGCCTCTCGGCCTCCTATTTGCAGCCCGCGCTGGTAGACCGGCTGGTGCAGGCCTCGCGCAAGCCGGCGGCGCCGCTGACCAGCGAGCCCCTGTCGGCCCTGCTGCGCGCGTGGAGCTACCTGGAGGCACGCGCGCGAGCCAGCAAGGACAGCCCCGCGTGGGACGGCCTGCGCGCCAGCGCGCGCGCCACGGCCGAGCGGATGGTTGCGGCCGGCGTCAGCCTCAGCTACCAGAACAGCGCGCAGGGCATGAAGGACAACGCGATCGCGCCGCTGAGCGCGCCATGGCTGCCGGATGACCTGTACCTGGCGTGGCTGAAGGCGGGGGCCGACCAGACCGACCGCAGCGACGGCGGCATGCGCATCAACGGCGTGGACCAGAACGACGCGCTGCCGCTGGTGATCATGATGCAGCTAGGCCAGCAAGCCAAGGTAAAGATGCTGCTGGAGCGCGACGCCGCGCTATACCGCGACCCGCAACGCTGCGGCATGGCCGTGGCGGATGTGCTGTCATGGCAGCTGGGCAATGCCGCCAAGGCCATCAGCCCGGAAATGGCGGGTGCGGTCAGCCATGTCATGCAAGGCGCCGCCAAGGCCGGCAATTGCGACATGCGCATGAAGGCGCGCGCCAGGCCGTATAGCGGTGTGAGCGCCGATGCGTTGGCGCGCTACATCGAAAGAGGCGTCGCCGCGCGCTGAAAGCTAGCTTGCGCTGGCCGCTGCCGATGCCGGGGTTTTGGCGCGGGGTGCCGCGTCCTTGCAATCCTCCGCATTGCCCCATTGCCGCGAGGCTTCGAAGGCGGAAGTCGAGTTCCAGGGCGTTGTGACCAGCCCCGGTCCGACATAACGAGGAGACGGCCGGCGATTCTCGTTTGTGATTTATCCGTCGCATGGATATAATTCGTCGTCAATGCCCCGGATCCGGGGCATTCGTCTTTTTATCCGCTTGATATCCATACCCGGGAGTTTTCCATGTTTCTGATCTGGCAAGGTTTAGGTTTTCTGGTTGTCATCTTGCCCCTTGCCGTCCTGCTCGTCATGAGCCTGCTAGGCGCGCTGGTGAATCTCTCCAACATCGCGACCATCGTGCTATCGCTGATCCTGTCGGCCGCGGCAGTCTTCTATCTCGGCAAGCGCCTCAATTCGCGTCCTGGGCGCATCCTGGTCGATCCCAACACGCAGGAATCCGTGGAATTGCGCAAGCGCCATACGCTGTTCTGGATTCCCATGCAGTATTGGGCGTTCCCCATCCTTCTGATCGCGATCATCGCCTCATTCGCGATGTTCACTGCCGGGGCATAGCGCGGGGAGCAGGCCAGCGGGAGCGGGCGTAGAATACCGGTCCTGCATCCCGAATGCTCCGGCAAGTTGCGGGACAAGCCTGGTAAAAGGCAGCCTTACCACGAGAAGAGACATCAAGTTGAACAATCCGGCCAGCGCTGCGCATCATCGCGAGCTCACCTCGGCGGCCGACGCCGAGACCCTGGCGCGGCGCGCGCGCCGGGGCATCGTCCTGCTGACCTTCGCGTTCGCGCTGAGCCAGTTCTATCGCAGTTGCCTGGCGGTGATGGCGCCGGAGCTCCAGCACGACTTCGGCCTGTCGGCGGCGGGCTTCGGCACCTTGTCTTCCTCCTTCTTCCTGGCATTCGCGGTTGCGCAGATTCCCGTGGGGATTGCGTTCGACCGGTATGGTGTGGGCAAGCCGACGTCCTTGCTGCTGGCCATTGGCGCGGTGTCCGCCGTGGTGTTCTCGCTGGCGCCGAACGGTACCGTCGCCATGCTGGCGCAGGCCGGGCTGGGGCTGGCTTGCGCGCCGGTCTTCATGGGGCTGCTGCATTTTGCTTCCGAGCAGCTGTCCGAGAAAAACTACACGCGGGTTGTCAGCCAGTCCAATGCCACCGGCATGATCGGCGCGCTGTGCGCCACGGCGCCGCTCGGATGGGCCATGCATCTGCTCGGCTGGCGCGTGGCGATGTCCGTCGCGGCGCTGTGCATGGTGGTGGCCTGCTACGGTGTCTGGCGCTTCGTGCGCGATGATGGCCATGCCGAGGCGCGCGGTGTGCCGCTGGGCTCCATGCTCTCGCAAAGCGCCAAGCTGCTGGCCATCGTCCCCTTGTGGACCCTGATCCCGATGTGCGTCGCCATGGCGGCCGGCACGGCGTTCCGCAACGCATGGAGCGGCCCTTACCTGGCCAGCGTGTACGGCTTGAATTCCGGCTCGCGGGGCATCGCGCTTACGCTGCTGAGCGTGAGCGGGTTCCTCACGGCGTTCTTCCTGCCCGTGCTGGTCCGGCGCAGCTCGCTCAAGACCACCATCGCGGGATGGTCCTGCTTTGCGATGTCGGGCGCCATTGCGCTGAGCCTCTGGCCCACGCATGGCATCGTCAGCGGTGTGGCGCTGATGGCCTTGCTGTCGACCATCGGCATGCTGCATCCGCTGGTCATGGCGCAGGGGCGCGGGCTGGTGCCGCCGTCTTCACGCGGGCGCGGGCTTGGCGTGCTCAACACCTTTGTGTTCCTGGGCTCGGCGCTGGCGTCGTGGGGATTCGGCATGATCGCCAGCATGGGCGACGCCCGGCACTGGCCGGTGGCGAAGACCTATTCGACGATCTTTCTCACGGCTGCCGTGGTCGTGGCGCTTGCCGTGGCGCCGTATTTCTTCAGCCCATCCAGCCCGTCCGTGATCAAGCGCTGAACGGGCGCTGAACCGGCCCCGAACCCCGCGGCCTCGGCACGCCAGCAGTCAGAGGGTCCGGGCTCAAGGCTCCAGCGGCATGGCGCTGGTGCACTTGATCTCGTCCAGGCAGACGCTGGATTTCACGCCGCTCACGCCCGGGATGCGCATCAGGGTGTCGAGCAGGAAGTCCGACAGCGACTTCAGGTCGCGCGCCACCACCTTGAGCACATAGTCGATATCGCCGGTCACGGAGAAGCACTCCTGGATCTGCGCCAGCTCGGCGACCAACCCCTTGAAGTTCGACAGGTCCCGGATATGGCCGCGCTCCATCGTGACATGGATAAAGGCCACCACGCCGAAGCCCAGGCTAGCGGAGTCCAGCCGGGCCTCGTAGCGCTTGATCACGCCAAGCTCTTCCAGGCGCCGGTGGCGGCGCAGCGTCTGGGCTGGCGACAGGCGGATGGCGTCGGCCAGTTCCAGGTTGGATGCGCGCCCATTTTCCTGCAACGCTCCCAGCAGGCGCCGGTCGATGCGGTCTAGCTCATCTTTGTGCACTTTCGTTTCCTACTCACCATGAATCGTGAAATTTTATCTCATGATTTAGGGTTTGCCTGCGTGGATTACGAAATCCTATTTTGCGGCCCGGAATATACACTGAACGCCAGATTAGCAGTGCGCACGGGTAAATGAGAGCCTGTTCCGCACGTGCCTGGCACTGCGCATTGATGCGCTGGCGCGCAGGAGCCGCAATATTATTTCTCTCGTCCCCCAACTTTTCGTTGAACACACCATGGCCGATCTGTTTGAAAACCCGATGCAGTTGATGGGCTTCGAATTCGTGGAATTCGCCTCGCCCACTCCCAACCTACTGGAACCGATCTTCGAGCAGATGGGCTTCACGCTGGTGGCGCGCCACCGCTCCAAGGACGTGGTGCTGTACCGCCAGGGCGACATCAATTTCATCGTCAACCGCGAGCCGCACAGCCCGGCTGCCTACTTTGCCGCCGAGCACGGCCCCAGCGCCTGCGGCATGGCGTTCCGCGTCAAGGATTCGCACAAGGCCTATGCCCGCGCGCTGGAACTCGGCGCGCAGCCGGTGGAAATCGCCACCGGCCCGATGGAGCTGCGCCTGCCGGCGATCAAGGGCATCGGCGGCGCGCCGCTGTACCTGATCGACCGCTTTGAAGAAGGCAAGTCCATCTACGACATCGACTTCGAATTCATCGATGGCGTGGACCGTCATCCGGTGGGCCTCGGCCTGCGCCTGATCGACCACCTGACGCACAACGTCTACCGTGGACGCATGGCTTACTGGGCTAATTTCTACGAAAAGCTCTTCAACTTCCGCGAAATCCGCTATTTCGATATCCAGGGCGAATACACCGGCCTGACCTCGAAGGCCATGACCGCGCCGGATGGCAAGATCCGCATCCCGCTGAACGAAGAATCGTCCAAGGGCAGCGGCCAGATCGAGGAATTCCTGATGGCCTTCAATGGCGAAGGCATCCAGCACATCGCCTTCCTGACGGACAACCTGATCGAAGTCATCGACAGCCTGCAGATGGCCGGCGTGCCCCTGATGACGGCGCCCAACGACTATTACTACGACGGCCTGGAAGCGCGCCTGCCCGGCCACGGCCAGCCCGTGGATCAGCTCAAGGCGCGCGGCATCCTGGTCGACGGCACCACCGAAGGCGGCAAGCCCCGCCTGCTGCTGCAGATCTTCTCCAAGGCTTCGCTCGGCCCGGTGTTCTTCGAGTTCATCCAGCGCAAGGGCGACGAAGGCTTTGGCGAAGGCAACTTCAAGGCGCTGTTCGAATCGCTCGAGCGCGACCAGATTGAGCGCGGCACGCTCAAGGTCTGAGGCCCACAAGGCAAGCTGACCATATCAACACCGCCGGCGCAGCAGCATGACTGCGCGCCGGCGGTGCCTGGCCGAAGCCGAAGCGCCCGCGACACGCGAGAGGCGCAGGCCGACATTCCAAAAGAGTGGGTAGAGAGACAAAGATGGTTCCCAACGCTTCCGACAATACAGACGCGACGCTCAAGCGTGGCTTGAAAAACCGGCACATCCAGCTGATTGCGCTAGGTGGCGCGATTGGCACCGGGCTGTTCCTGGGCATTGCCCAGACCATCAAGATGGCGGGGCCCTCGGTCCTGCTCGGCTACGCGGTGGCCGGCATCATCGCGTTCTTCATCATGCGCCAGCTCGGCGAAATGGTGGTCGACGAACCCGTGGCAGGCTCCTTCAGCCATTTCGCCAACAAATACTGCGGCAGCTTCGCGGGCTTCATGTCGGGCTGGAACTACTGGGTGCTGTATATCCTGGTCAGCATGGCGGAGCTCTCGGCGGTGGGCATCTATGTCCAGTACTGGTGGCCGCATATCCCCACCTGGGCTTCCGCGCTGGGGTTCTTCCTGCTGATCAACGCCATCAACCTGACCAGCGTCAAGTCCTTCGGCGAAATGGAGTTCTGGTTCTCCATCGTCAAGGTGCTGGCCATCGTCGGCATGATCGTGTTCGGCGGCTACCTGCTGGCGTCCGGCACGGCCGGCCCGCAGGCCAGCGTGTCCAACCTGTGGCAGCACGGCGGCTTTTTCCCGAACGGGATCTCCGGCCTGGTCATGGCCATGGCGGTGATCATGTTCTCGTTCGGCGGGCTGGAGCTGGTGGGCATTACCGCGGCAGAAGCGGATGAGCCGGAAAAGACCATTCCCAAAGCCACCAACCAGGTCATCTACCGCATCCTGATCTTCTACGTTGGCGCGCTCGGCGTGTTGCTCTCGCTGTACCCGTGGGAGAAGGTCGTCACCGGCGGCAGCCCGTTCGTGCTGATCTTCCACGCGATGAACAGCGACATCGTTGCCACGGTGCTGAACGCCGTGGTGCTGACCGCCGCGCTGTCGGTCTACAACAGCGGCGTGTATTGCAACAGCCGCATGCTGTTCGGGCTGGCCAAGCAGGGCAATGCGCCCAAGGCGCTGTTGAAGGTCAACAAGCGCGGGATCCCGCTGGCCGCACTGGGTGTTTCCGCGCTGGCCACCGCGGCTTGCGTGGTGATCAACTATTTCATGCCCGGCGAGGCCTTTGAGCTGCTGATGGGGCTGGTGGTCTCGGCACTGATCATCAACTGGGCGATGATCAGCATCATTCACCTCAAGTTCCGCCGCGACAAGCGCGCAGCCGGCCAGGAAACGCGCTTCAAGAGCCTGGGCTACCCGCTGACAAACTATGTGTGCCTGGCCTTCCTGGCAGGTATCCTTTACGTGATGTACCTCACGCCAGGCCTGCGCATCTCGGTGTACCTGATTCCGGCATGGCTGGCCGTACTGGGCCTGAGCTACCGTCTCAGGCAAAAGCAGAAGCGCGCCGAACCGGCGCTGCCCGAGCGCGTATCGGCATAATGATGACCCTGGCGGCCACCGGCCGCCGGCTCCGACCCATCCCAGCACTCCAGCCAGAGTATCCAATGTTCGAACACATCGATGCCTATCCGGGCGACCCGATCCTCTCCCTCAACGAGAGCTTTCAACTCGATCCCAGGACCGATAAGGTCAACCTGAGCATCGGCATCTACTTCGACGACGAAGGCCGCTTGCCGGTGATGCAGGCCGTGCGCGAAGCCGAAGCCGCGCTGATGGCCGACATGGGCCCGCGCCCCTACCTGCCGATGGCTGGGTTTGCGGCATATCGCGACGCGGTGCAGGCGCTGGTTTTTGGCCAGCCGTGCCAGGCGCGCGCCGAAGGGCGCATCGCGACGGTGCAGACGCTGGGCGGCTCCGGCGCGCTGCGCGTGGGCGCGGATTTCCTCAAGCGTTATTTCCCTGACGCCCAGGTCTGGATCAGCGACCCGAGCTGGGAGAACCACCGCGTGATCTTCGAGCGCACGGGCTTCACCGTCAACACGTACCCGTACTACGACGACGCCACCGGCGGCCTGAAGTTCGACGCCATGCTGGACGCGCTGCGGCTGATCCCCAAGCGCAGCATCGTGCTGCTGCACGCCTGCTGCCACAACCCCACCGGCGTGGACCTGAACCACGACCAATGGCGCCAGCTCATCACGCTGCTCAAGCAGCATGAGCTGCTGCCTTTCGTCGACATGGCCTACCAGGGCTTTGGCGCCGGCCTGGACGACGACGCCTTCGCGGTACGCGAGCTGGTGGCCCAGGGCGTGCCGTGCCTGGTGGCGAACTCGTTCTCGAAGAACTTCTCGCTGTACGGCGAGCGTTGCGGCGGCCTGAGCGTGGTTTGCGACAGCGCCGAAGAAACCGGCCGGGTGCTCGGCCAGCTGACGGGCGCGGTGCGCGCCAACTACAGCAACCCGCCCACGCACGGCGCCCGGGTGGTGGCCCGGGTGTTGACCACGCCGGCGCTGCGTACGATCTGGGAGCGCGAGCTGGCGGGCAAGTGCGAGCGCATCGCCAAGATGCGCGCGGCCATCCACAAGGGCCTGGCCGCCCACGTGAGCGGCGAGGCGCTGTCGCGCTACCTCACGCAGCGTGGCATGTTCACCTACACCGGGCTGACGGCCGACCAGGTGGACCGCCTGCGCACGGAGCACGGCGTGTACCTGCTGCGTTCGGGGCGCATGTGCGTGGCCGGGCTGAACGAGCGCAACGTGACCCAGGTGGCGCAAGCGATTGCCAGCGTGCTGGCGCCCGCGGCCTGACGGGCGGCTGAACCACGTCCCGCGCGGCAGTTGGTCTTTCCGCCCGCGCGGGGCGGCGAACTCGCTGTTTGCTTCAAACCAGCACGTGACGTGTTTCAACGAAGAAGCGTTGAATCTGGCGATCTATCTCCGGATCGACCATCTCCTCGGGCCGGTTCCCGTTCGGGCAGGGCAGCCGCGGCGTCGTGCCGAACAAGCGGCAGATCAGCGGGCGCTCCGCATAGACCTGGCAACCCTGGCTGCCAAGATGCGGGCAACTGAGGTCTGTCAGCGCGGCTTCGTGCTCGGCATCGCTTTTGACCGGAAGCCGCGACATCTCGTGCGTCGAGGTCATCACCGGCCCGCAGCAGTCGTGGCAGCCCGGGGTGCACGCGAATGCGGGAATCCGTGAGCGGAAGAACCTGATTTTCTGACTGATCATTTGGCGTCCCTCTTCATTGGCCCGGTGGCCGGTTTCGTATGCCCAGGCACCGGGTGCGGAACCGTCACGGCTCGCTGCGATTGCCATCCTGGCCGAGTCCTTCAGCCCGCGAGCTTTTGCCAGAATGTGTGATCCGACGCGAGCCGTTTGCCCTGCTTCAGGCGACGCGCGGCCGCCCGCAGATTCAGCGGGTGCGTGGCTTCCAGGGCGCGAGCCCGCGTCAGCAGCTCGTCCTGGGAGGGAAGCGCCCGCGCCCCCTTCCACGCGAACAGCGTGTAGTTGCAACTGTCCTCGGACAGGGCGATGGAAAATGATTCCCCGAACACCGAACGGATCTCTTCCAGGTAGAACGGGATATCTGCATCGCTGTCGAGGTAGTTGGCCACCAGTACCCCATCGTCGGCGAGCCGCGCATGGCACGCTGCGTAGAAGGCGGCGTTCCCCAATTGTGCCGGCATGCCATGGGCGAGAAAGCCATCCACCAGGATGACCTCCGGCCGCGCGTCCTGACTCTTGACATACTCGGCGCCATCCGCGCAGACCACTTCGAGCCGCTCGTCGTCGGGCGGGATGTGGAAGGTATCGCGCAAGGCGATCACTGCCGGATCGATTTCAATGGCAACAACCTTTGCCTGCGGAAGATGCCGATAGCAATACTTGAGCAATGATCCCCCGCCCAGGCCAATCATCGAGATCCTGGCGGGTGCCGGCTGCAGCAGCAAAAAAGCCATCATCGTCCGCGTGTAGCCGAGCACAAGCTTGTCGGGGTCATGCCGCGACATGATGCTTTGGGTCGCGAGCGCGTCGAAATGCAGTGAAAGTGCAAGCGGGGTTTCCAGCACGGTCGGGGTGCCGTCGTCCGGGGCTTCGGAGAGGAACTTCAAGTAGGCTTCAAAGGAGGTACGGCTGGGATCCATCTGCGGGCTCGATCAGGCTTGTTATTCGATTTGTCACTCGGTCAACAGCGCGGCGATGACTTCTCGGCAGCAATTTCGTCCGTGCCGGTGGCCCGGATACGCGCCTGGGCTCCCGCCCGCGGCGAGAGTCGCTCAGCTTTCAGCCTCAGGCCGAAAAAGCGTCGTCGGATTGGCCCTGAGGGACATAAAAGATATTTAAAGATCGCATTGCGTGGTTCCGGCATGCCTTCAAGGCCTTCAAGACCTTCCGGCGAAGGCGGTTGCCAGGCCGCACTTGGCTGATCAGTTGTATATAATGATAATGCTATTATCATACAATACTACTCTGAAGCGTATGGAATCCAAGACTGCCCGTTTCACCGTGTTGATCGACCCCGTGAAGAAGAAAGCCTTTGAGGCACTGTGCGCGGCGCAGGATCAAACGCCATCACAGGTCGTGCGTCAGTTGATTCGCGACTATCTGGAGCAGCATGGGGTGGCCTATGCAACCCGGTCCCAGGTTGGCGCCACGGTTCTGGCCAAGAAGGACGGCGAGTGACCGTTGTCCGCATCGCGGATTTCAATACTGCTGTCACTGCGTGACAAGACTGGAGCAGGCTCTTGCAACGATCGGAAGATGTCCATGCGTGAGGCGGTGACTTATCGCGTCACGCCGCGCGCAAAGGCGCTCGTCGACGGTAGCTACCAACCCAAAGTCCTGGTGGCTATCTACCGAGGCGATACGCTGGTCAGGGATGTTGCGCTGTATGCGCGATGCGACGCTTGTCCGCTGCGCGTGACGGCTGCCAGGCTTGCCGAAGCACTGGCCTTGCGGATTCGGGCGGTGCTCAAGGATGTGCACGAAACGGATGACGTCGCCACCGCTGCCATTCAGACCCTCTTGCGACGCGTCGGGCTTAGGACAACCCCACGATCCGTTGCCGTACGTGATTCAGGGCACTAACCAGGTGCGGCAACACGCCGACGGCACGCCATCTGCTTTCTTGACTTTCATTTAACCTATTGGTTAAATGAATCCATGCCATCCTCCACCGATCCGCTGACCCCCATCTTTGCCGCACTGGCTGATCCCACTCGCCGCGCCATCCTTGCACGCCTGGCCGAAGGGGAGGCGCCGGTGAGCGAGCTGGCGCGGCCGTTCGACATGTCGGCTCCGGCCATCTCCAAGCACCTGCGCGTGCTGGCGGACGCCGGGCTGATCGAGCGGGAAGTCAGCGCCCGCTGGCGCATCTGCCATCTGCGCGCGGATGCGCTGCGCGACGCGCATGACTGGCTGGGCGCCTACCGGCGCCACTGGGAGGGCAATCTCGATCGCCTTGTCGAGTTCGTCGAACGCACCCATGCGGCGGGCTCGACCGAAGGCACCGGCAACGCAGGCAAAGCCCGAGGGAAAAAACCATGACCCAAGCTGCTACCTTCCATCTGGAAATGGACCGCTTCATCCGCGCCCCGCGCGAGAAGGTGTTCGACGCATTCACCAGCCAGGCCGCACTGTCCGAGTGGCATTGCCCGCGCGGCATGCACGTGCTGGAGGCCAGCGCCGACGCGCGTGTGGGCGGCAGGTACCGCATCGTCATGGGTGGGCGTGATGGTGCCAGGCACATCGTGGGCGGCGAGTACCAGGCGATCGACCGGGCGGATTTCCTTGCCTATACCTGGTTCTGGGAAACCGGCCCGATGCCGCCGCAGATCAAGACGCTGATTGAAGTCACGCTGACCGCCAAGGATGGCGGCACGCACCTGCATATGCGCCACAGTGGCTTTCCCGAGGCGGGTCAGCGCGATTCGCACATGGGCGGCTGGCAATCGGTGTTCAATCGCCTCAGCGATTTCCTGGACCCGGAGGGCAGCGCCGGCTCCGTCACCGTGATCGGGGACCCGCGCAGCAGCTATTGCCGCACGGTGCGCATGGCGCTGGCCGAGAAGGGCGTGGCCTACAAGCTGCAGCCCGTGCCGCCGCACTCGCCGGAGGTGCTTGCGCATAGCCCGTTCGGCCGCATTCCGGTATTGAGCGATGGCCCGCTTTCCTTCTATGAGACCCGCGCCATCCTGGCCTATATCGAGGAAGCCTTCGAGGGCCCGAGCCTGCTTGCGCGACAAGCAGGCGCCATTGGCCATGCGCGCTGCGAGCAATGGATCAGCCTGATCAATTGCCACGCCTACGACGCCATGGTGCGCCGCTACGTATTGCAGTACATCTTCCCCAAAGGCGAAAACGGCCAGCCCGAGCGCGCGGTGATCGATGCCGCGCTGCCGGAGATAGCCACGCAGCTAGGCGCGTTCGACGAAGCCTACGGCAATCGCGATTACCTGGTCGGCACGGCGATGTCGATGGCGGACCTGTTTCTCGCGCCAATCCTGGCGTACGTCGGCATGTTTCCCGAGGGCGCCGCCTTGCTGGAGAAATGCCCCAACGTGCGGCGCGCGCAGGCAGTGATGCGCGAGCGGCCAAGCTTTGTCGCGACGCAGCCGCAGATGGGCTGACGCCACCGCCTGGCTGCGTAGCCGCTCAGCCGTTTAGCCGCTTGGCCGCTACGCAGCGGGCAGGAGCACCGCCACCGCTTCCACCTCCACGTTCAGGCCAAAGTGCAGCGCGCCGGTCGGCACCACGGCGCGTGCCGGGCACGCGCTGCCTGCCCACGCCGCGTAGATGGTATTGAATGCCGGCCAGTGTTCAATGGCGTCCACATAGACCCGCACCTGCGCCAGGCCGCCGATGCCGCTGCCGGCTGCGATCAGCGCCGCTTCCACGTTGGCCAGCACCTGGCGCGCCTGATCTTCGAAGGGCGCGCCGACGAGCTTTTCGCCGGCGGGCGTGATGGGCAACTGCCCGGATACGAACACGAAGCCATTGGCCACGGTGGCATGGCTGTAGTGCCCGCCCGGCGCGGATAGCCCGGCGGGGTTGACCGTCTTGACCGTTTTGACCACCTTGACCGTGGCGCTCGCCTGATCACCATCCATGGAACCGGCTCCAGGCAGCGAGCGTGCCGTCTTGCGCAAGCGCGTGATATTCGGGGAACTGCGCGCCAGTCGCACAGGCGTGGTTGGGCAAGATGCGCAGCACCGTGCCAATCGGCAAGCGCGCCGCGATGTCCGGCTCGGGCGCGCTTTCCCCGCCTTCGCGCGACACGATGCCATGTTCCTGATTGGCCCCGCTGAGCACATAGCCCGGGAGCACGGTGCCGTCGATGCCGCAGACCTGCCCGTAGCCGAAATCGCACTTCTGCTTTTGCGTACCACGGTCGCGGCTCATGGCCATCCAGCCGGCATCGACGATGGCCCAGCCCTTGTCCGCCTGGTGCCCGATCACGGTGGTCAGCACGCTCAGCGCCACGTCCTGCGTTGCGCACACGCCAACGTTGCGCATCACCAGGTCGAAGAACACGTAGACGCCCGCGCGCACCTCGGTGACGCCTTCCAGGCGCGTTGCGGATAGCGCCGTGGGGGTCGAGCCGACGCTGACCACCGCGCATGGCAACCCGGCCGCGCGCAGCCGCTCGGCCGCCATGACGCAGCCGGCCCGCTCCTGCTCCGCCATCGCCGCCAGGGCTTCAGGCGTATCCAGGTCGTAGCTGGAGCCGGCGTGCGTCATCACGCCGCCCAGGCGGGCGCCGCCTTCATGCAGCACGCGGGCCACGTCGATCAGCGCGGCTTCGTCCGGGCGGATGCCAGAGCGGTGGCCATCGGTGTCGATCTCGATCCAGACCTCGAACGACTCGCCATGCGCGGCGCCGAACGCGACGATGGCCTCGGCGGACGTCACGCTATCGGTGACGATCTTCAGGTCGCAGCCCTGGCGGCGCAGCGCCAGGGCCTGGGGCAGTTTGGTCGAGACCATGCCGACGCCGTAGAGAATGTCCGTGATGCCATCGGCAAAGAAATGCGCGGCTTCCTTCAGGGTGGAAACGGTGATGCCGCGCGCGCCCGCATCGATCTGGGCTTGCACGACCGCCGAGCATTTGCTGGTCTTGGCATGTGGGCGGAACCGCACGCCAAGCGCGTCCATGCGCGCCTGCATGCGCTGGATGTTGTGTTGCATGCGGGGCAGGTCGATCACCGCTGCCGGTGTTTCCAGGCTCGCGAGTGTGTGGTTGGCAGTGTTCATAGCGTTCTTGAGCGTGATCGGTCAGTCCAGCAACTGGACGTTGGCCTGCAGCCGGGTTGGGGTAGCCGCATGAAAGGACCGCAGCCAGGGCAGCGCGGGCTCCAGCGTGGCGGACTCCGCATCGGGCACTGGCGCGCCGGCGGGCAGCGCCAGGCCGACCCGGTTATGCCAGTAGGTGCGCAGCCCCACGGCCGAGGTGCCGAACATGTCGTAGCCCGAGCCCGCGACAAACGCGGCATCCGTTGCCTGCACGCCCAGTTGCTCCAGCGCGAGCTGGTAGGGGCGCGGATCCGGCTTGTAGAAGCCCGCTTGCTCGGAGGTGACCACGACATCCCAGTCGATCTCCAGCAAGTCCGCGGCGCGCCGCCCCAGCCGCTCGGAGCAGTTCGTGACCACCGCCAGGCGGCAATGCGGGCGCAGGGCTCGCAGCAGCTCCCGTGCACCGTCCCACGCGGGGAGCTTGTCCCAGCCTGCGTCGAGCGCCTGCGGCGCGCTGGCGGGCAGGCCCACGTGGCTGGCCGCCTCGCGCACCAGTTGCTCGTAGGGAACGTAGGCGCCGCAGCCGTAAGTGCGCTTCAGGTACTCCGCGCGCCAGGCCCGGCCTTGCGCCTGCGAGCCGGCGGCGGCGTTCCATACGGTCCAGGAATCCAGCAGCGCGGTGAGCAGGTCGAACAGCACGGCGCGGGGCCAGGCAGGGGCGGGCGATTGGTCGATGATTTCCATACATTCCTTTTTGCGTGGGCGGGACAGCAGAGCGGCGGGCCGCAGGGCTGTGGAACAACTGGCCCTCAGTGTAGGAAGTAGTACGTGGTCCGTGGTTAAATACCGGAACATCAATCGTTAAGCTGAAGTGAATGATCCAGATCGAAGACCTGCGGCTGGTCGAGGCGCTGGCGCAGGCCCCGTCCCTGAGCGCAGCCGCCCGCGCGCTCAATGTGACGCCGCCAGCGCTGTCCATGCGCCTGCGCAAGCTGGAGGCCACGCTGGGCCTGGCGCTCGCCACCCGCACCGCCCGGCGCCTGAGCCTCACGCCCGAGGGCGAGCGCTTTGCGCAGGAAGGCGCGGCGCTGCTGGCGCAGCTCGAGGCGCTGCCCGAGTCGTTCCGCCGGGAAGACAGCCGCCTGACGGGCACGCTGCGCGTCGCCGCCCCCTTCGGCTATGGCCGGCACCACGTGGCGCCGGTGCTCGCGCGCTTTGCGCAGTGCCACCCCGGTTTGCGCCTGCAGCTGGATCTGCGCGAGGTGCCCTGGCCGGACAAGCATGACTCGGACGCGGTGGTGCATATCGGCGCCGTGCGGGACTCATCCTGGATTGCCCGCACGCTCGCCCCCAATGCACGCTGGCTGTGCGCAAGCCCGGCTTACCTGCGCGCCCACGGCACGCCGCAAGAGCCGCGCGACTTGCTGGGGCACGCGTGCATCTGCATTCGCGAGAACGACGAGGACGTGACGCTGTGGCGTTTTCGCCGGGCGGGTTCCGGCACCGCGCGGCGGCCATCGGCCCGCGAGACGCTGCGCGTTGTCCCGGCCTTTACGACCAACGACGGCAGCGTGGCGCGCCAGTGGGCGGAACAGGGGCTTGGCCTGGTGCTGCGCTCGGAGTGGGATACGGCGGATGCGGTGGCGCGCGGCACGCTGGTCCGGGTGTTGGCCGGCTGGGAGTTCGACAGCGCGCCGGTGACCCTGCTGGTGCCCACGCGGCGGGGCCGCACGGCGCGGGTACAGGCACTGATGCAGTTTTTCGAGGCGGCCCTGGGCAAGCCAGGGCCGCCCCCGCCGCGCTGAAAGCCCTCGCCGGTGACGTGCCGCCCGTCCCCCCTCAGGGTGCGGCTTGTGGCGTCACAATGCTGAAGTACCCGTCAAACGTATCCAGCATGCCGAACAGCGACACCACCGCTTGCGGGCTGCCGTCAATGCGGATGCTGCCATCGCGGATCGCGTCCGGCAGCGTCAGTTGCTTCAGGCTGATGCGGTCGAGCGTGGCCTTGTCCAGCGTGATGGTTGCCGTGGCCTGCGCGGCTTGCGCGTCGGCCAGGTAGGTCAGGGCGCTGTTGCGCAGCGTCATGGCGTAGCGCTCCTGCAGGTCGGTGAAGTTCCAGTTCAGCGTCATGGCCTTGCCGGCGGACTTGTCCGCATTCAGGCGCACCGCCAGGTAGTCGAAGAAATGCGGCACGGTCAGCGCGCGCACCAGGTCGGGCGACGTCGTGCCGCCGGGCGCGCCCCGCCTGATGCCGTTGCGCAGTTCCTGCGCGCCGGTCAGGTAGGCATTGCGCCAGGTCGCGTTTTCGGCCTGGTAGCCAAGCTGCTCCAGCGCGTCGGCCTGTAGCGCGCGGGCCGCGGTGTTGGCCGGGTCGGCAAAGACCAGCTCGTTGCCGATCTGCGCCACCCAGCGGTATTCGCCGCGGGCGTAGGCTTCGCGCGCCTTGGCCAGGACAGCGTCCGCGCCGCCCATCCATTCGATCGTCTTCTTCGCGCCCTGCACCGGCGGCAATGGGTTCAGGTGGGCCGGGTTGCCATCGTAGAACCCGAGGTAGCGCTGGTACACGGCGCGCACGTTGTGGCTGACCGAGCCGTAGTAGTCGCGCGCATACCATTTGCTGGCCAGCGGCTCAGGCAGCTTGCGCAGCGTGTCGGCAATGTCCGTGGGCGTGAGGCCATGGTTCATCAGGCGCAGCGTCTGGTCGTTCAGGTAGGCGTACATGTCGCGCTGGTCCGACAGGAACTCGTTGATGCGCGCCTTGCCCCAGGTGGGCCAGTGGTGCTGGGCGATCAGGATGTCGCTGCGCTCGCCGTAGCGGGCCAGCGCCTGGCCGATATAGAACGACCAGGCCTTGGCATCGCGCACCTGCGCGCCGCGGATGGTCAGGATGTTGTGCTGGGTGCGGGCAGCGTTCTCCGCGATGCACAGCGTGCGCAGCTGCGGGAAGTAGAGGTTCATCTCGGCCGGCGCCTCGGTGCCGGGCGTGAGCTGGAACTCGATATCGATGCCATCGATGCGGCGGGTGTCGATGGTCTTGTCGATGAGATCGGTGGGCGCCAGCAGCGTGACCGTGCCGCGCGAGGTGGCCTTGCCCAGGCCCGCGTCGACTTGCCCGGTCGCGTTGCGGGGCAGGGTGGTGCCGTACATGTATTGCGCGCGCCGGCTCATGGCGTTGCCCGCCAGCACGTTCTCGCTGATGGCCTCTTCCATGAAGCCCGCCGGCGCGATCACCGCCACCTTGCCGGCCTTCACGTCGGCTTCGTCGACGATGCCCTTGGCGCCGCCGAAATGGTCGACGTGGCTGTGCGTGTAAATCACGGCGACCACCGGCTTGCGCGGCCGGTGCGCATAGTACAGCGCCAGCGCCGCGCGCGCGGTCTCGGCGGTGATCAGCGGGTCCATCACGATGATGCCGGTGTCGCCTTCGATGATGTTCATGTTCGACAGGTCGGCCCCGCGCACCTGATAGAGGCGGTCGGTGACCTTGAACAGGCCGGCTTCATTGTTCAACTGCGCGAGCCGCCACAGGCTCGGGTTTACCGTGGCCGGCGCGGCATCGGCGCGCTCGAAGGCGTAGGCGTTGAAGTCCCATGCCACGCGGCCGTCCGCGCCGCGGATGGTGCCTTCGGGGAAGCGGGCCACCAGGCCGCGGTGCGCATCCTCGAAATCCTGCCGGTCGCCAAAGGGCAGTGCCTGCAGCCACGCCGCATTGGCTTGCACGGTGACGGGCGAGGCAGGCGCGCTGGCCGTCTGGGCGGTGGCGCACTGGAAGGCAACAAGCGCCAGGATGGCGGGGAGGATACGGCGAAGGGGCATGGCAAGGCTCGGTGACACGAAGAGGACGTCTATTGGAGTCCACCGCCACCTATAATTCAATTGCAAGTTTTTTATCTCAGCGATGCAAGGAGCGCATGTCTTGAACCTGAAACGGCTGGAGCACCTGATCGCGGTGGCCGAAGAGGGCTCGCTGGCGGGGGCCGCCCGCCGCGTGCACCTGAGCCAGCCCGCGCTGACCCGCAGCATCCAGGCGCTGGAGGCCGAGGCCGGCATGCCGCTGTTCGATCGCGGCCCGCGCGGCGTGGCGCTGACCGCGGCCGGGCGCATGGTGGCGGAGCGGGCACGGCGGATCCTGTTCGAGACGCGTTGCCTGGCGCGCGATCTCGCGCTGGTGCAGCAGCATGAGATCGGCAGCGTGCAGATGGGGATGGGGCCGTTTCCCGCCGCTATCCTGCTGCCCGGCGTGCTGTGCGCCCTCAACCGGGACTGGCCGAAGCTGCGGGTGAAGGCCGAGGTCAACAGCGCCCCGGCGCTGCTCGCCGCCCTGCACGCGGAGACGCTGGATTTTCTGGTTGCCGAGCGCCGTACCATGCCAGCGGCGGCAGAGCTGGAAGTCCGGCGCCTGCGGCCCGAGCCATCGGGCTGGTTTGCGCGCCCGGGCCATCCCCTTGCGGGCGAGCGTGTCACGCCGGCGCAATTGCGCGAGGCTACCCTGGTGTCCGTGCCGTTGCCGGATCATGGCCATGAGCAGTTGCGCAGGCTGCTTGGCTGCCGGCCGGGCGAGAGCCTGCCGTTTCAGGTGCAGAGCAATGATCTTCATGCGCTCAAGCATCTGGCGTGCCAATCCGATGTGCTGCTGCTGGCGCCCGCGCGGGCGCTCAGGGCGGAGCTGGAGAGCGGCGCGCTGGTGCCGCTGGCGCTGGCAAGCACGGTCTCCATGGCCATGGACTTTGTCGTCGTGCACCTGGCGCAGCGCACGCTGTCGCCGGCGGCGCAAAGGGCGGTGGCAGCCGTGCTGGCCGCCGCTTGATGGGCGCGCCAGCGCCAATCGAAAGCCAACTAAACGCAGCTTTATTTGCGTAAATATTATTTTTTTTAACATTTCCGGCGGCTGCGAGGCGCAGCCAGACGGGAAACCCACATAGCCGCCACCGCCATCCCTTGCGGCAGTCCCCGCCGGGATGCGGATGGGCTTCAGCCCGGTGAAGCCGGCCAGGGCGCCGTCCCCCTTGGCGCCGTCGCAGCCCAGCCCGCGCGCAAGCAACTTTTGTCAGGCTCGGCCGGAACGCACCGGCCCTTTGGCGGTCTATGACTTACATCCGCGTTACAATGCTGTGGTGCACCATCGGCAGCGGGTGGCTGATTTATCACCGTCCGCGCTGGTTTGGCCCTTGTTGCTCCAACCCGATTCGCTCCACCCCGATTCGCGCTATCCCGGTTCATGCGATCCCTGCTGCTCCTGATCACCGTTTTGTGCTTGTCTGCGCTGTCCTTCGGGGCAGCGGCGAACACGCACGCCGGTATATCGGGGTCTGAGGGGTCTGAGGGGCCAGCGGGGTCTGCATCTGATCCCGTTCGCGCCGAACGCCTGATTGCCGAAGCGGCGTTCTCCCGCACCCTCGACGAACTGGACGGCGGTGCCGGCCTGGAGCGCGTCGTGGCGCCGGGCGACGATGGCCTGGCGGGTGAAGCGATGGCGGCAGCGGCGGTGGAGGACGATCCTCCCGGCTACTGCGAGATCTGGTCCGCCGACTTGCTCGACCCTCTCGACATGCTCGACGAGATCGAAGAATCCAGCGCGCTCTTCGCGCTGCCCACCGTGCGTGTTTCGTTGCCCCCCAACGAGATCGCGCAACCGCTGCCCGCACGCCCGGATCCATTGCCCGCGGCGTTCTTCAAGCCCCCCATCTCCCTGATCTGACAGTCCTGGCAACCCGGGCGCGCAGCTTGCGCGCCGGGGCTGCGTTCCTATTGCCTGGGCGCCTTGGCCCGATCGCGTCCGCGATCGCTGGCTGACCGTTGGCGCGCGCTTTTCGCGTGCGCCGGCGGCGGGCGCGCAGCCGTTTCGCCTGCCCCCATTCGTCATGCAGATCAAACAGATCAAACAAATCACCATGTTTTCCATGGTGGCGTTGCTGTCGCTCGGAGCCTTGCCGGCTCTCGCGGCGGAAACGTTCACCTTGCCGCAACTGCTGTCCCTTTCGCAGTCCACCAACAAAGGCGTGGAGGCGGCGCAGGCTGGCGTCGATGCCGCCAGCGCCGCCGTGACCAGCGCGCGCGCCTATCCCAACCCGCAGGTCGAGGTGATGTACGGCCGTCTGTCGCCGCGCACTTCCGGTGTGACCGGTGGCGCCGCGCCGACCATGGCCATCACCCAGAAGCTGGACTATCCGCAGCAGCGCAAGCTGCGCGCCGAGATCGCCGGGCGCAGCCTGGAGGCCACCGAAGCCGGCCGCCAGGCATTCCGCGCGGACCTGGCGGCGCGGGTCAAGACGTCGTACTTCGATGTGCTACGTCGCGAGATGGAGCTGGCCGCCGCCAAGGAAGACCTGGCCATGATGCGGCAGATCCAGGACCGCGCCCGGCTGCGGGTGGAGGTGGGCGAAGCCCCGCGCTATGAGCTGATCAAGGCCGAGACCGAGCTGCTGAGCGCGCAGAAGACGCTGCAAAGCGCCCAGCTGCGCGTCAACCAGGCCAAGGCGGCGCTGCGCCAGCAAGTGGGCGGCGCCATGCCCGCGGCTTATTCGCTGTCCGGCAGCCTGAGCCAGCCCCCCGCGCTGCCGGCCCTGCCCACGCTGCGCGACACCTTGACCGGCGCCAACGCCGAGCTGACCCAGCGCCGCCTGGAAGCGGACCGGGCCAGCCTGGCCGTGGACTACCAGCGCTCGCTGCGCCTGCCCGAGCTGGCGGTGCGCGCCAGCGCCGAGCGCCAGCCGGACAACACGGTCTCGCAGGTTGGCCTGGTCCTCACCATCCCGTTGTGGGACCGCCGCAGCGGCCCGGTGGGCGAGGCGGCCGCGCAGGCGATCCAGGCCCGCACGGCGCTGGAAGCCCGCGAGTTCGAGCTCACGCAGGAGCTGGAATCGGCTTACCGCCAGTACGAGATCACGCAGTCGCAGGTAAGCGCGCTGGAAGGCGGCATCGTGCGCCAGGCCGAATCCGCGCTGGCGGTGGCCGAGTCGGCGTATCGCTTCGGCGAGCGCGGCATCCTGGACTACCTCGATGCCCAGCGCGTGCTGCGCGGCGCGCGCAGCGATCTGATTGCCGCGCAGTTCGAGCTGCAGGCCGCCACCATCCAGATCGAGAAGCTGCTGTCCAGCGTGCCCGGGCAGACCGCGGCGCCCACGGCACCCTCGGCCCCCACGGCAACTACGGAAACCAAATAAGCATGCGCCCCCATTTTCTACTTACCCTGACGGCAACCGCAGCCCTGCTGTTTTCCCTCGCTGGCTGCTCCGATGAACCCGCACCGGCCGCCGAGCCGCCCAGGCAGCCGCCCGGCGTGGTCAAGCCGGAACAGGCGCTGCAAAAAACCCTGAAGGTGGCCGCGGTGGCTGCCAGCCCGTTCAGCGAAGTGCTGCGCGTGTCCGGACGCATCGATTTCGACGAGCAGCGCGTGGCGCGCATTGGCGCCAGCGTGACTGGCCGCGTGACGGATCTCTACGGCATCCTGGGCCAGGAGGTCAAGGCGGGCCAGGTGCTCGCCCGCCTGCATAGCAGCGAGCTGGGCGCGGCCCAGATGGCCTTCCTCAAGGCCGAGGCGCAGACCGAGCTGCAGGCCCGCAACGCCGAGCGCGCGCGCCAGTTGTTCGCCGCCGACGTGATCGGCCGCGGCGAGCTGCAACGCCGCGAGAGCGAGCTGGCCATTTCCTCGGCCGAGATGCGCGCCTATCGCGACCAGCTGCGCGTGCTTGGCATGTCGGCCGCCGCGGTGGCGCAACTGGCCAAGAGCGGCAGCATCGATTCCTACTCGCCGGTGTTCTCCAGCATCAGCGGCACCGTGGTGGAGCGCAACGTCGCGCAAGGCCAGGTGGTGCAGCCGGCCGATGCGCTCTACACCGTGGCCGACCTGTCGCGTGTGTGGGTGGTGGCGGAAGTGCCCGAGCAGCAGGCCGCGCTGGTGGCCGAGGGCCAGAGCGTGGACATCGAGGTGCCGTCCCTTGGCAACGGCGCGGGCCAGAAGCAGATCACCGGCAAGCTCATCTACGTGGGCCGCACCGTGAATCCGCAAACGCGCACCGTGCTGGTCCGCACCGAGCTGGATAACCGCGAAGGGCGCCTGAAGCCGGCCATGCTGGCCAGCATGCTGATTGCCAGCGCTGCGTCCGAGCAACTGGTGATCCCGGAGTCCGCCATCGTGCGCGACGGCAACGACGAGCTGGTCTACGTGGAGCAGCCCGGCGGCCTGTACCGCCAGGTCAAGGTCAAGCTGGGCGCCGAGAGCGACGGCATGCGCGTGGTGCAAAGCGGGGTGAAAGCGGGCGAGCGCATCGTGGTGGATGGCGCCTTCCACCTCGATAACGAGCGCAAGCGCCTGGAACAGGGGTAATCGATCATGCTGAAATCCCTTGTGGAAGCCGCCATCAAGCAGCGGCTGGTGGTTTGCGTGCTGGCGGTGGTGCTGTTCTTCTTTGGCCTGCGCGCGGCAACCAAACTGTCGGTGGATGCCTTCCCCGACGTCACCAACGTGCAGGTGCAGATCGCCACCGAAGCCACCGGCCGCTCGCCGGAGGAAGTGGAGCGCTTTGTCACCGTGCCGGTGGAAATGGCCATGACCGGGCTGCCCGGCCTGGAAGAAATGCGTTCGCTCAACAAGGCGGGCCTGTCGCTGATCACGCTGGTGTTTACCGATGCGACGGACGTCTACTTTGCGCGGCAACTGGTGATGGAGCGCCTGATCGAGGTGGCCGGCCGCATGCCCGAGGGCGTGACGCCGGTGCTCGGCCCGGTCTCCACCGGCCTGGGCGAGGTCTACCAGTACACGCTGGACCGCGTCGACGACGGCAACCGCGCGCTCACGGCCGAGGAACTCTCCGAGCGCCGCATCGCGCAGGACTGGGTGGTGCGCCCGCTGTTGCGCTCGATCCCGGGCGTAGCGGAAATCAACTCGCAGGGCGGCTTCGTGCGGCAATACCAGGTGCTGGTCAACCCGGACCGCATGCGGCACTACCAGGTCACGCTGCAGCAGGTCTACCAGTCGCTCGCGCGCAACAACGCCAACTCCGGCGGTGGCGTGCTGCCGCACTACGCCGAGCAGTACCTGATCCGCGGCGTGGGCCTGGCCCGGGGCGTGGAGGATATCGGCAGCATCGTGCTCAAGGAGGTCGCGGGCACGCCGGTCTATGTGCGGGATGTGGCCAACGTGACCATCGGCCATGAAGTACGGCAGGGCGCGCTGGTCAAGAACGGCCAGACCGAGTCGGTCGGCGGCATTGTGATGATGATGCGCGGCGGCAACGCCAAGGAAGTGGTGAGCCGCGTCAAGGCCCGCGTGGCCGAGATCAACGAGCGCGGCATGCTGCCGGGCAAGCTGCAGATCGTGCCGTACTACGACCGCAGCGAGCTGGTGGACTCCGCGCTGTGGACGGTCACCAAGGTGCTGCTCGAAGGCGTGGTGCTGGTGGTGATCGTGCTGTTCCTGTTCCTGGGGGATGTGCGCTCGTCCGTCATCGTGCTGGCCACGCTGGTGCTGACACCGCTGATGACCTTCATGGTGATGAACCAGGTGGGCTTGTCGGCCAACCTGATGTCGCTGGGGGGGCTGGCCATCGCCATCGGCCTGATGGTGGACGGCTCGGTGGTGGTGGTGGAGAACGCGTTCGAGCGGCTTGGCCACCGCGACAAGAGTGGCATGAGCGGCATGAGCAAGACCGAGATCCTGGTCAAGGCGGTGCAGGAAGTGGCCACGCCCGTGATCGTCGGCGTGGGCATCATCATCCTGGTGTTCCTGCCGCTGATGACGCTGACCGGCATGGAAGGCAAGATGTTCGCGCCGCTGGCGTTCACCATCTCGATCGCGCTGGCGATCTCGCTGTTCCTGTCGCTCACGCTCTCGCCGGTGTTGTCGTCCTACCTGCTCAAGGGCGGCGCGGAGCACGATACCTGGCTGATCGCCTTCATGAAGCGCCACTACCTGCGCATGCTGCACTGGGCGCTGAACCATAGCCGCAAGACCGTGATTGGCGCGGTGGTGGCGTTCATGGCCACCGTGGCCATCGTGCCGCTGCTGGGCACCTCCTTTATCCCCGAGATGAAGGAAGGCTCGATCGTGCCGGCGCTGGACCGCGTGCCCAACATCTCGCTGGAGGAGTCGGTCAAGCTCGAGATGGAAGCCAACAAGCTGGTGCTGTCGGTGCCCGGCGTGAAGTCGGTGGTGTCCGGCGTGGGCCGCGGCGAAAGCCCGGCCGACCCGCAGGGCCAGAACGAATCGACGCCGATTGCCAGCCTGAAGGACCGCGACGAGTGGCCCGACGGCTGGACCCAGGACGATATCGCCAACGCCATCCGCGAGAAGCTCAAGGCCATTCCCGGTGTGCAGATCGTGATGGCACAGCCGATTTCCGACCGCGTCGACGAGATGGTCAGCGGCGTGCGCTCGGACGTGGCGGTGAAGGTGTTCGGCGACGACCTCGACAAGCTGCGCGACCTCGCCGGCGAGATCGCGCGGGTTGCCGGCGGCATCCCGGGCTCGCAGGACATCCGCATCGAGCGGATCTCCGGGCAGCAATACCTGTCGATCGAGATCGATCGCCAGGCCATCGCGCGTTACGGGCTCAATGCCTCCGACATCCACGACATCATCGAGATCGCCATCGGCGGCAAGCGCGCCACGGACATCTTCGAAGGCGAGCGCCGCTTTGCCGCGGCGGTGCGCCTGCCCGAGGCGTTCCGCGACAACGTGCAGGCCATCCGCCAGTTGCTGGTGGCCACGCCCAACGGCGCCCAGGTGCCGCTGCAAAGCGTGGCCAGGATCGAGGTCACCGACGGCCCCGCGCAAATCAGCCGCGAAATGGCCAAGCGCCGCGTGGTGGTCATGATCAACGTAAAGGACCGCGACCTCGGCGGCTTCGTCGCCGAGCTGCAGCAGGCCGCGCAAGCCAAGGTCAAGCTGCCGGAAGGCTACTACCTGGAGTGGGGCGGCCAGTTCCAGAACATGGAACGCGCCATGGGCCACCTGAAGATCATCGTGCCGGTGACCATTGCCGCGATCTTCTTCCTGCTGTTCCTGCTGTTCAACTCCGTGCGCTTTGCCACGCTGATCATCACCGTGCTGCCGTTTGCCTCCATCGGCGGCATCATCGGCCTGTTCGTCACCGGCGAGTACCTGTCGGTGCCGGCCTCGGTGGGCTTTATCGCCCTGTGGGGCATGGCCGTGCTCAACGGCGTGGTGCTGGTGTCGTACATCCGCACGCTGCGCGACTCCGGCTTGTCGCTGGACCAGGCCGTGATCCAGGGCGCGACCCAGCGATTCCGCCCGGTGATGATGACAGCCACCATCGCCATGCTGGGGCTGGTGCCTTTCCTGTTCTCCACCGGCCCGGGCTCCGAAGTGCAGCGCCCGCTGGCGGTGGTGGTGATCGGCGGGCTGATCACCTCGACCCTGCTGACGCTGGTGATGGTGCCGACGTTGTATCGCTGGTTCGATAACCGCAAGCCGGACCCGATGAAGGACGTGCCGGTGTAACGCAGAAACATCGCACAGTCAGGCAACGCCCCACGCGGTCCCGGTGGGGCGTTTTTCTTTGGGGCAAGCCGCCGCGCTAACGCATGGCCTCATCGATTCGATATCATGTCCCTCTCCCGCCATGCGGGAGAGGGGAGCTACGGCAGCGCTGGATCTGGCCCAGCGATGCATCGACCCACACGAAAGTCGGATGAATCAAAAAAGAAGGAAATCGCGTGGCAGGCCCAGCATCAGCACAGATGGCGGCAGAACCCGAAACCGGGGCGCAGGCAGACGGCGCGGCAGCGGCGCCGCCGCAAGTGCATGTCCGGCTTGATGGGCAGGCACTTCCCGACGCCGGCGAACTCTGGCGCGCAGCGCTATCGCCGCTCTTTGACGTCGAGATTGGCGCCGCACCTGACGCTTTCTCGGCCGAGTTGACGGGTGTCCATCTGGGCGACAGCCTGATCGCCCGTGTCGGGGGCTCGGTGGCGCATCGCTTCAAGCGGGGCAGCGTCGAGATCCGGCGCAGCAATATCGACCACATCCTGATCCAGCTTTACGTCACGGGCGGCGTTCGGGGCGAGTATGGCAACCGGCCGTTCCATGCGAGCGAGGGATCGATCAGCCTGCTCGACCTGGGGCGGACGTTGGATAGCCGTACGCCGGCGTTTTCGAACATCACCCTCACCGTGCCGCGCGACCGCCTTCCCGCCGCGCTGAGGAGCTGCAACCTGCACGGCACCGTGCTGGATGCCGGCCAGGGTTCCACACGCTTGCTGGCGTCTCACCTGTCGCAACTCATGCTGGCCGGCGCCAGCCTGACAGCGCAGGAGATGGCCGCATCGGTCACTGCGGCGCTGATCATGCTGGAGGGCAGCGGCGCCAGGCTGCGCGATAGCGAGCCCGACGTGCAAACGGCGGCGCGCCGCAGCATGCGCAAGCTGGTACGGCGCCATATCGAACAACATCTGGCCACGGAAGCGCTCTCGCCGGAGCAGGTTGCCAGCGTCTTCCGCCTGTCGCGAGCCAGCCTCTACCGGCTGTTCGAGAGCGACGGCGGCGTGAACGCCTACATCCAGGGCAGGCGGCTGGATCGCTGCTTCGATGAACTCGCCCGATCCAAGGGCAGCGGGCTCAGTATCGCCGAGCTGGCATATCGTTACGGCTATTCCAACGAGAGCACGTTCAGCCGCGCCTTTCGCCGCCGTTTCAGCCTGAGTCCGCGGGCGGTGCGCGCGCTCGCGGAGCGTCCCCGCAACAACTGGCCAGCGGCGTCGGCCAACAGCAGCGAAGCCGCCACCATCAACGAATGGCTGGAGAGCCTCCGTAGCGAATTCACGGCCATCGGTGCCGGCGCCTGACTGCAAGGCTTCAGCCCTCGATGTCGATTACCTGCCCGCCGCACTGCATGTAGCACGCCAGGCAAGCACCGTGACAACGGCAGGGCCCAGGCCAGCCGGGGTCTTCAAACGCGGCAAGAAGGGATGGCTCCGGCCGCGAAGGCCGGCTCAGCGCACCTTGGGCTTGCCATACCGGATCGGGACATCGACCGCTGCCCCCGGCGCAAGCAGCGTCTTGAGCTGCTCCCTGGCGCTGACCGCATCCTGGAACGAAGCGAACGTCAACTGGCTGATGCGCATGTGGTCGAAGTACTGGACCCCGATCGCGGCGTGGCTTAGCTTGCCGACCATCTGCTGGACTTCCTGGGTCGATACTTGCGAAACAACCACCTCGTTGCGGCTTTCGCCCACAACACCGCGATCGTTGACGACCAGCGTCACGGCACTGCCCGCGGCTCCCGCGTTCTTCGCCGTGGCCGAGGCAGAGGCCGGCAGCGTCTGGAGCGACTGGCTGCCAAGGCGAACGACCGTGGTGCCCGCAAGGCGCTTCCATTGCGCGGGCGACAGCTGTTGCCCAGCCTCATAAGTCGATGCGCCTGCGTAGCACAGCGTGGGGGCCAGCGCCGCGACGCCGCACAGCAAGACCCTGAAGGACAAATTCATTTTCATCATCATTCTCCTCGCCCCGTTATTTCGCGGCAATCACACGGTATTCAACAGCCAAGGGCTTGCTGAGCTTGACGCTGACGCCATCGGCTTGCGGCTGGAAACTGCTGCACGTGCCCGGCGCAGCGGTGGCCGGCATCGCGCTGACCGCATACACCTCCCAATTCCCGGCGGCGTTCTCGCCGTGGAATGCATAGCTGCCTAGCCCGTAGCTTTTCACTTCCGGAACGCCCGTGCTGTAGTAGCTGTTGTATGGAACAGCGAGAGCGGAAATGGTCCCGGAGGGCGATTTGACAAAGACGCCAACGCTGCCGACGCAGATGGAGCCGCTCAGTCTCAGTTGCAGGGCATCCACCTTGTCATTGCCGCCGACCGTGAACTGCCCCAGTTTCTGGACCGAGCCGTACTTGAGCTGAGCGCTATCGGCGAACGCCTTGGTGAAGTCGCCAATGGCCAGGGTTGTCGGCTTGTAGGCACTATATGCCTTCGCCAGCCTGACTGCGGCCGCGGCGTCCGCCAGGCCGAATCCGTACCAGTTCGAGTAATAGTTGCCCGCGGCATTCTTTTGCCAGCCCAGGTCCAGCCGTGCCGTTTGGCTGCCATCGACGAGGCTGGCATCTTCGCTGGCGGTGAATGTCCCCTGCTTCAGGTCAAGCCGGAGATTCCGGTTGTTGCGCGAGCCATAGTCCGGATCGATTCTCCTGGCGGTGACGCGAAGAATCTCGCGCACGTCCCGCCACGTCAGGTTTGGATTTGCCGCCAGCATCAGTGAAACCACCCCTGAAATGGTCGGGGTGGCGGCCGAGGTGCCATTCATGCTGGCATAGTCGCAGTGCGGGTTATCTTTCTTGTTGGTTGCGCTTCCGCCAATGCTGAATGCGTTGGTGAGTTCCAGGAAGTTGCGGCTATAGCCTCTCGCGCAAGAGGTCAGGTCGGTCGAGAAGATCATCGGGCCGGAGCCGAGCTCCCCGTATTGCCCCCCGTTTCCGAATTCACCGCCAAGCCCGGTGATCCAGTTGACCGCCCCGGCGTTGGAGTAGCTTGACTTGATGCCCTTGGCGTTGGCCGCGCCGACCAGGATGACGCCCGGCTCCAGCGCCTCTGTGTCGTTCGCGGGATTCTCGCAACTGATGACGCCGCTTATCCCATCGATATCCGGGCAAAACCTGGGGTTGTCGCCGCCGGTGTTGTTGTACTCATTGCCTGAGGCCTTCACCATGACCAGGCCCCTGCCGCTTCTCAGGTTCGGAAAGGCCCTGATGACGGAGCTGCTCCCGGATTCGGTGTCGTACTCGTCCGGCACCTCGGGATTGCCTCCGTACGATGCATTGATGATGTGGGCATTCCTGGACCAGTCGGCGCCGCCGTAGGCCTGCAAGATACTGGCATTCGCGGTGCCGATGAAACGCGCGCCGCCCAGGGTGGCGCGCGGCGCAATGCCAATCACACCTTTCCCGTTCTGCGCCGCGCTGATGATGCCGGCGACATGGGTGCCATGGGCCTGCGCGATGTTGTTGGGGATATCGGCCGGCGTGGGGTTGTTGGTGCCGTCGTCAAAGTTGTAAGTCATCGACTTGTTCACATTGGCGGCCAGGTCCTCATTGTGGATATCGACGCCGTCGTCGAGCACCAGGACATTGACGCCCTGGCCTTTGATGCCCGCGGCATGCACGTCTTCCACATTGAGATCGGTGACGCCATCCGCGATCCCGGAGAAAGACTTGAAGTAGCTGGCGGCTTGCCTGAGCGCCCATTGGTAGATGTAGAGCGGCTCCGTGGCCCCGGTCTGGCAGGCGAACTTCGCATCCACGCCGGTTTCGGCGCAGGTGGACGCGAGGGGCGCCGGCGTGGGCGTGGGCGCGGCGGGCGCTTGAGCGTTCGCGGCCGTGTTCTCTGGATTGTCGCCCCCGCATGCCGAGAGCGCTGCGGCGGCCAGGAATGTCAGCGATATGAATGTCGTCCTACTTTTCAGCATGAGATTTCCCGCCTTCAATATTGTGTTTTCAGTACGCCATGGCACGAACCGGGCGCATCCCGCAGGAACTGCCTGGTGTCGGCAAGCTGCGCTGCCGGGCTGCTATCGAGAACCTTTGGGGCGGCCTGGTCGTGCGGCCTGGTGCTGGCAAGCGAGTCGTGCTTGCCATCGAAGGCCGCGTGCCACGCTGGCCCGGGGCCGCGCTCTTGCTGGAGGGGTGGCGTGTACCACGAACCGGCGCCAATTTTTGCAGAGTTATCGCTTCGCCACTTGACGCTGCGTCTCACAAAAACCGACGTTCTGTCTCACTCGGACGTTCCTGTCCCGGAGCGCGTGGCAGGGATTTGGCCGATGAACTGCAACCCGGACATGCATCCGGATCCGGCTGGCGTACTTGCGGGGCGGCGCTGTTCGCCCGCCAGTCGGACGCCACCCTGACACGACGGGATCATTGGGGCACGCTTGCGTCGGTAGAGGTCCCGGCGCTATGGATCTGGGGGGCGGCGGATACGTTCGTGCCGGCCGAAGTCGGCGGGCGAATCGCCGGTGTCTTGCCTGACGCCCGGTATGAAGTGCTTCCCGGTTGCGGGCACTTCCCGTCCATGGAGCGTCCCGAGGCGAGCACGGCGATCGCTCGGGAATGGCTATTGGACAGGTTTCGCGGCCGCAATTAACGCAACGCAACGCAACGCGGCCGCCACAGCCTCACTGCATCGTCTTCAGGTCCCCGATGCGGATCAGCATTTCCGTGAACATCTGCATGTCCAGGTCCAGGTCGACGACTTCCTTGTACTCCTTGGCGTTGTGCGCGGTGTACTTCTTGCCCGGCATGGCGGGGCCGAAGTTGATGGCATTCGGCATCAGCTTGGCGGTGGTGCTGCCGGCGGTGGGCACGGGCTTGGCTTCGAGTCCCGTGGTGTCGCCGAAGATGTTGAGCAGCGTGGACAGCCACGCGCCTTTGGGGTCGCGTGCCATCCAGTCGCCCTGGTCGTGGCTGATGGTCACCGTTGCGTGGTTGGCGGCAGCCCAGGCGTTGATCTTGTCGGCCACGGCCTTGGACAGTGCTTGCGGCGTGTTGCCGCGCGGCATGCGCACGTTGGTGGTGACTTCCAGCCGGCCATCTTTTTCCTGGACGAGGTTGGGCGACAGGGTGAGCGGGCCCATGAAGTCGTCCTTGTAGGCCACGCCCATCTTCTCGCCGAGGTAGCCGGTGGCATACAGGTCGTCGAGGTACTTTGCTGCGCGGGCGTAGTGGTTGTCGGCCAGCGCGATGCCGGATTCGCGCAGGAACAGCGTCAGGCGCGGCAGGGGATTCACGCCTTCCTCGGGCCGGGAGCCGTGGGCCGAACTGCCGGTGACCTTGACCTCCAGGCTGTCGGCGCGCTGGGTGATATCGATGGCGAACTTGCCCTGCGGCGCGTACTTCTCGATAAAGGCGGCGCGTGCGGCTTCAAGCCGGGCGCGGGCCGCGTTCAGGTCGCCGCCCTTGAGTTGCGCGCTCGCGGTCTGCGGCACGGCGTTGGCCGAGGCCGCGCCGCTCATGCCGACGATGGCGGTGGCGTCGCCGTCGGTGGCCTGCACGGGGAAGAACACCTTCAGGCTGCCGGAGCCTTTCTCGGCCACCACGGCGGGGTATTTGCTGTCGAGCACGATGTTGTACTCGGGCAGCTTGGTGTGCTGCCGGTAGTACTTCATGCCGTCGCCGCCCGTTTCCTCGGTGGTCTCGATCATCAGCCGGATGGTGCGGTTGAGCTTCAGCCCGCTTTCCTTCACGGTTTTCATCGCGTACAGCACGGTGGCAATCGAGCCTTTGTCGTCGATGGTGCCGCGGCCGTACAGAAAATCGCCCACGCGCGTGACCTTGAACGGATCGAGCCTGGTGCCGTCGTCCAGCACCCATTCATCCGCCACGGCAGGGACCACGTCGGCGTGGGTGAGCAAGCCGAATTCTTCCTTGCCCGTGCCCGGCAGCGTGACTTCGAACACGCGATTGTCCACGTTGCGGAAAGTCAGGCCGAAGTCCTTGGCCATGCCCTCCACCAGGTTGCCGAAGGCGATGATGGCGGGGTTCTCGTGCTGCGGGATCTTGTCGTCGCGCACGGTGCGCAAAGCCACCATGCGCTCGATGGCGCCGATCACCGCCTGGTGGTTGTGAATGCGGTTATAGAGGCCCAGCAAGCGCCCGATATTGGTCAGGTCGTCGCCGTGCAGCGAGGCGTGCTTTTGATAGGCGGCGACACTGCCTGCCAGCGAGGGATCGGCCTTGGCTGCCGCACTCAGGAACGCGTTGAAATCAGTTGGCGGGCTGGCCTGCGCGGCGGCGGCTAGCGCGTCGAGGCCGGGCTTCTTCAGCGTGTCCGCGACGGCGGGCTGCCCCATGGCCAGCGTGAGCAGGGCTAGCGAGGCGAGCAAGGTCGAGCGTTTCATGGGCAGGGCTCCCAAAAACGCAGGATGTTCGCATGAGTTGGCCAGCCGGTGCAAATCCCGCCGGGCATGCGATAGCCTCGGCGTGCTATTTCCTGCCGACCATGTCCTTCACGCCGGCTCCTTGCGCCCGGCCGGCTGAACAGTGACCCTGGCGGCTACGTTGCCTGGGGCACGCAATCGGATAGGTGTTGTCGCGCTGGCCTTGGGTCAGGTTGATGATGCCGTTGGGCAGGATATCCGCCGCCAGGCAGTCCGCGGGATGCACTCTCGGCCAACAGCGCACTCAGGCTCTCCGGCAACCCGCCCCGACCGAGTGCCGCCGCGCACGGGTGATCGAAGTCGCTCGGCGCCAGGCTGGCGCCGAGCAGCTTGCCGAACGCGTTGAGCTGCACGTCGGAGGTCAGCCCCGCGCTGCCCGCGAGTGCGGGGCAAATGATCCACGTGGTGCCATCTCGCTTGTAGATCTGCAGCAGCCTTACCTGGTCTGCAGGCTGCAGTTGCCGCTCTTCACATGTGACCTCTTCGAGCTCGAATGCGCGTGCGAAGTCGTCCGCCTGGCGATAGCCGATGCAGACGACCACCTTGGGCCGCCAGTGCGCGCAGAGCGAGCGCAGGAAGCGGAAGCGCCCGCCATGCCGGCACAGGTCGAGGTAACGCTCCTTGGGCACGAGTTCGGACTGGCCGCGGAACACCTTGGACCAGGGTGTCAGGCCATCGAGCATGAGAGGCAAGGGAAACAGGTTCAGCTTGAATTGCGCGCCGTCGGGTGCGTAGAGCTCGTCCCGGTAGTACGCTTTCCAGTCATTGTCATCCAGCCGGATATCGAGCGCTTGCGCGCGCGCCGCGGCCATGATGCGGGCAATGCGCTGGTGGTTCAGCCATTTGCCCATGTCTTCCCGATGCTTCGCGCGAAACGCCGCATCCCATGCCGGTGGCTCCGTGCGCGGCCGTAACGGCCCGGCCAGGCGCTCGTACCAGGGATGCGGGCTTCTGTCGCAGATCCAGAGACTGGCCCTGGGGTTTCCGCCTTCCATCCCTACGTACGAGGCAAAGTAATTGTCCAGTTCCTGACGCGTGAATACCCCTGTGTGCTGCACTTTTTGCCCCTTGCCTTCTGGTGGGACCCCGTTTCACCGATTCCACAACGTGCCGCCCGGCGCTTGCAGCGCCGCGTGTGCCGCGTGGTTATTTGATGTGTCCGGCAGGTCGGCTACACGGTGCGGTGGTTCCCCATCCCGCGCCGGTTGCGGCCTCGCTCGTTGTTTTTTATACGGTGCTGGCAACTGAAAATCGCCCGTTCATGCCTGTGGGCCTTAGCTGTTCATATCCGAGTTACTTCCCACGGTAAATCGATATGAAATGAATAAAATGCTAAATATTCAATTGTTGCGTTGCACTATATCTGAGATTATTTGTGATATGCATTTCAATATTTTAATGTCTGACATAAAAACGGTCGAATGCCAGGTATTACGGGGCACCTATTATTTTCATCCCCTCTGATGAGGGGATTGGTTTTGTGAAACCCTCCCCGGATTGACACGTCCTGGCCCTTCAATTGGAGAGAGAAAACAGGAAAAGGGGGGTGTAGGCCGGGGAGATCGCCTACACCCTCAAGGAATGGCAACAACAGGGTCGATCGAGTTGCCGTTGGTAAGTGTGCTGCAGCACAGCAATTTCAGTACCCTTCTGAAGGGGTGAATGCCAGCCGGCGGAGCAAGAAGCTGGTGCCGGTTGCGGCCACGCGGCGGAAGTTCCTGTTGCCCCAGGGGTGTCAGCAATTCAGGGCACGCTTCGCGCTGCGCGAACGGCCGGACCTCGGTAGAATCTCCCACGGCGCCGCACGCAAGGGTGCGCAGCCTTGCCCCATGCCGGTGCAGTATCCTGCACGCACCGCGTCGCGCCCGGCATGTCCGCACGGACCCAAGGAAAACAACAACATGAGCGACGAGAGTCTGACCCCCCCGCCCGAGACCGAGAGCAAGCCTGTTCTCGACTACCCCTGCGGAGAAGCGCCAGCGCCAGGCAGCGCGGTTGAGGTCGTGCCGGGTGTGCTGTGGATCCGCATGCCAATGCCATTCGCGCTGAGCCATATCAACCTGTGGGCGGTGCGTGACGGCAAGGGTTGGGCAGCGGTTGACGCCGGTTTGCAAACCAGCGAAACCGCCGCCGCCTGGCGCGATCTCTTCGCGCAGGGCGGGGCGCTGGCGGACGGGCTCACCCGGCTCTTCGTCACGCACATGCATCCCGACCATATCGGCATGGCCGGCTGGCTGACCCGCAAGTTTGCCTGCCGCCTGTGGATGACCCGGCTGGAGTACCTGAACTGCCGCGTGCTCGCGGCGGACACCGGGCGCGAGGCGCCGGAAGACGGCGTGCGCTTTTATCGCCGCGCAGGCTGGGACGACAATGCCATCGAGGCCTACCGCGTACGCTTTGGCGGCTTCGGCAAGTACGTCCATGCCTTGCCTGACAGCTACCGGCGCTTGCGCGACGGCGAGAGCCTGACGATCGGCGAGCACCAGTGGCGGGTCGTGGTGGGCAACGGCCACTCGCCCGAACACGCCTGCCTCTATAACGAGGCGTTGAAGATCCTGATCAGCGGCGACCAGATCCTGCCGCGCATCTCGTCCAATGTGTCGGTCTTCCCGACCGAGCCCGATGCCGATCCGATGGGCGACTGGCTGGCCTCGCTCGCCAAGCTGCGCAGGGAAGTCCCGGACGACGTACTGGTGCTGCCGGCACACAACGAGCCCTTCCGTGGCTTGCACGCGCGTATCGACTATCTGGCGCGCAGCCAGCACCACGCGCTGGACCGGCTGCGCGCCGCGCTGGCCGAGCCCCGGCGGGCGGTGGACGTCTTCGGCGAGCTATTCTCCCGCCCCATCGGCGCCGAGCCCGGGCTGCTCGGCATGGCAACTGGCGAGAGCATTGCCCACCTGAACTATCTCGTGCAGCGGGAAGAAGCCGTGATGGAGGTGGGCCCGGACGGCATCGCACGTTATCGCAAGGCCTGAGCGCCGGGAGCGCTGGGAGCGCAGGGCGGGGCGGTCAGATCCAGACGTCGTTGACCGCCGTGCGCTCGCCCCCTTCGTCGCCGGTATTCAGTACGCCCCGGGGCTCGATTAACAGCAGCTTCACCTCCGTCTCGGCAAAAGGCTTGTGCTCCAAGCCCTTGGGCACCACGAACATCTCGCCTGCCGATAGCCGCACGTGCCCGTCGCGAAAATCGATGCGCAGCGCGCCTTCCAGCACGATGAACGCCTCATCGGTCTCGGCATGCTGGTGCCAGAGAAATTCGCCTTCGATCTTGACCAGCTTGAACTGGTAGTCGTTCATCTCGGCGATGACTTTCGGCGTCCAGCGCTCATGGATCAAGCCGAGCTTCTGCGCGAAGTTCACGCTTTTGTATTCTCCGGATGCTTTGTGCGGGGCGCTTGCCAGATCGTGTTGCATGGTGTGTATCTCCTTGCGTTGTCGAGAACGCTCACGTTAGCAAGGCCCGCGGGCGAATTCTTGTACGATCGTGCAAGCTGTCGGCCGGCGCCCTCAGCGCAGCCTTTGCTGCATCTTTACCCAGCGCGCCGGCGGCATGCCATAGGCCTTGCCGAAGTGACGCGTCATGTGGCTCTGATCGGTGAAGCCCGCGGCCAGCGCGGCATCGGCCAGCGACTGGCCCCGCATCAGCAGCGAGCGGACCAGGTCAAGCCGGCGCATGGTCAGGTAGCGGTAAGGGCTGGTGCCGAACAGCAAGCGGAAGTCCCGCGACAGGCTCCAGCGATCGCGCCCGCTGCACGCTTCCAGCTCACTCAAGGTGACCGTGCGGTGCAGCGCGCCGTGAATGAATCCCCGGGCCATCTCCGCGGCCCGGTAGTCATAGCCCTGGTGCCTGGCGCGAGCGCCGGCCGCGGCGCTCAGGGCATGCGCGAGATCGAACAGCGCATCGTCCTCCTCCAGCGGATCGAGCGGGCACGCCATGCTTTGCAGCAAGACGCTGGTCGCTTCGCACAGCCGCGCATCCGAGGACAGGCCGTTCTTGATAAAGGGCAGCGGCTTGCCGCCCAGCACCTGCTGGATCAACGCCGGCTCGATATACAACATCCGGTACTGAAAGCCAGCGTCGGTGCCGGCCTCGCCGTCATGGACCTCATCGGGATGCAGCACGATGGTCCCGCCAGGCACGCTGTTGCACTGCGCGCCACGATATTTGAAGCGCTGCACGCCCGACAGCGTCCGCCCGATGGCATAGGTATCGTGGCGATGCGGATCGTAGCCATGCCCGGAAAAGAACGCCTCGATGCGTTCCATGCGGCCCGCTTGCGGCGCGCGCAAAACCCAGTCCTTCGGGGTGTCATTCAACGGCATGATGCTCCATTCCTGGCTGCGGTTTCTCGCCGGTGTCAGGGCGGGACAAGCTGCGCGGCCGGTACGAGCGCTGCAGTTGCCCTGGCGAGCGCTTAGTTGCCGGCAGCGGCCTGCATGTCGACCTTGTACGACTCAAGCTCCACCGTGTCCCGGTTTGAGAGGCCGCCTCCGGAGTTGTACTGCTCCTCGATGATTTTCACGGCCCGCTTGACCGACGGAACATACCAGTACGCTCGGTAAATGCGGCCTGTGGCCGGATCCGGGGTAGTGGGCTTTTGGCTCTGCATCGTGACACTGGAACCATTCTGATCCACCTTGGCAACCGCGGCGGCGGCCGACGGCGTCGGCTGGAATTCCAGGTACCAGGTCCCATCGGTCTCGATCTTCAAGGCGTGGAATTTGCCGGCAGGCACACTGATATCCTCCCAGCCAATCACCTTGTATTGCATCTGGGTATGGCGCTGCTTGATCGTGGGATTTGGATGTTCCTCGTCGTAGGAGACGGTCCATGTCTTACCGATCTTCATGGGGAACGAGAGCGGCTTGTTGACGACCTGCATATGGCCGTTGATGCTTCTCGCCTGGCTCCAGTCGAGACCCAACAGGATCTCCTTGGGGGGGAGGCTGGAATCGACTGGCTTGGTCGATACCAGGATGCTATCTCCGCCGGAGCGGACCAGGGCGCTGACGAAGCTGCGCTCGCGTGTTTCGCCATTCTGGAACTGGTTCTTCAGGTGCATGGTCCAGCTATCGCCTTCCTTGAACGCCGGTTGCTCGACGCTCTGGGCCGACGCCTGGTTCGCCGTGAGCGCGGCGCAGGGCACCAGTAGCAGCGCGCCCCCCAGGGTCATCAGTGCCTTGCGGATTCTTATTGTTTTCCCGCCATGTGTCTGCATGTTGTTTTTCCCGAATCTTGTTGTGTCCAGTTCCTGGGCATTCACGCTTCGCCCCGCCCTGTACTTCGCCTAGGCCAAGCGATTGCGATCATAGCGCATGCGAACTCGATGTTGCACCTGGCAGGGCGGTCCGGGCACGCACTGGTGTTGCGCCGGAGCAGGCAGGGAGATCGCGTCTGTTTTGCTATCCCTGAAATGGCGGGCTTCGGCCTTGCAATCCGTTGGCTGTTCCCAGAGCCCGGAGCCCAGAGCTCGGATCCGAGTTCTCACCAGACCGGCACCTTCGGCAGGTGCCAGTCATGTTGCACGGCAAGCAGCCGCAGCGCAAAGCAGCTGGCGCCGCCGGCCAGCGCAGCGACGGCCGGCGGCAGGCGCAGGGCCCGGGCACTCACCAATACCGCGGATCCCAGCCATGCCGCCGTGGCGTAGATGTCGGCGCTCAGCACGGTCGGCACCTGCGCCAGCAGCATGTCGCGCACCACGCCGCCGCCCACGCCGGTGAGTGTGCCCATCAGCGTCGCCACAAACGGGCGTACGCCGTAGTTTGTCGCCTTTTGCACGCCCGCCACGGCAAACAGCGCCAGGCCTGCCGCATCCAGCGCGATGATCAATGGGCCGGTAAACCCCTGCGCCGCCGCGTGAAACACGAACGCCGCGGTGCCAGCAAGAGAGGCAAGCGCGGGATAACGCCAGTCCCGGATCGCATTGGGCGGGGCCGCGCCGATCAGGAGGTCGCGGATGATGCCGCCGCCCACCGCGGTGACCAGCGCGACCACCAGCACCCCGAGCAGGTCCAGGCCATGCCGCATGCCGATGATGGCGCCCTCCACGGCAAACACGGTGGTGCCGGCAAGATCGGCTGCCAGCACGACGACTTCGGCTCTTGTTTTCATTAGGCTGGCAAGTTGGGCTTGGGACTCGAGGGCGGGACGGCTTCAGGGAGGATACTGCCCTCGGCGCAGTGGCGCCATAGGCGCATGCCAGCACGCAAGCGCAAGCTGGCGAAGGCATGCGCGCTGACCGTGCCGTGCCGCTGGCTCAGATCCCCAGGTTCAGGCCAAAGCTCACCTTGAACAGGATCAGGATACCGAAGATGGCAAACAGCGCCGCGGCGACGAAGCGCATCTTGGACAGCGGGATGATGCGGGTCAGGCGTTCGCCCAGCAGGACCGCGGGCACGTTGGCCGCCATCATGCCGAGCGTGGTGCCGACCACGACCATGCCCAGGTTGGCATACTGCGCGCCTAGCGCAATGGTGGCGAACTGCGTCTTGTCGCCCATCTCGGCGAGGAAGAAGGCGACTACGGTAGTGGCGAAGGCGCCGGCGCGCTTGCCGTTGTTCCCTTCGTCGTCCAGCTTGTCAGGGATCAGCGCCCAGGCGGCAAAGGCCAGGAAGGCGATGCCCAGCACCCAGCGTGTCACGTCCGGGCTGACGTGCGACGCGGCCCAGTCGCCCAAGGCGGCGGCAAAGAGGTGGTTGAAGATCGTTGCGACGAAAATGCCCGCAATGATGCTCCACTGCTTGCCAAGGAACCGGGAGGCCAGGAGAAAGGAAAGGAGCTGAGTCTTGTCGCCCATTTCAGCCAGGGCGACCATACCGAACGAAGCAATGAGTGCTTCCATGTGACATCCAAAGGGGGCCGGCAACAAACGAACCAATGACTTCGCTGCCCAGTGCCAGCCCCAGCTGGTGGACAGAAAAGTCAAAGGTCTCGCTGAGCCAATCAGGCCGCCGGCGCCATGGTTTTTTGTACCAAGTATGTTGACGTCGGCTCCTCCAGGGGGACTGGAGGCTAGCTACTCCCCTAAGACGGCGCAGATGATACCACAGGCTTGCGCCGGCGCGGATCCGGCGCCCCGGCGCTCAGTATGCCTTGCTCATGAACCCGCGCCTTGTGCCATTTGACGCACACCTTTGCCGCGAACAAACCTCGCTGGCTACCTGCTCGGCACCGGGCGGCGCGTGCTGGTGGAGGCCAGCCCGGTGGACCGCATATGGGGCATCGGCCTGGCCGCTGACGATCCGCGCGCGGCCAATCCCGATCAATGGCGCGGGCCCAACCTGCTCGGATTTGCGCTGATGGCTGTGCGCGAGGCGCTCAGCGAAGGCGCGGCGCATTAGCGCGGGAGGAAGGCTCGGCATAATCCGCCCCTTCCTCCGCCCCTTCCTCCGATCCCGATCAGTCCTCGGCGACGAAGCCGGTAGCCTCCACAATCGGCTTCCAGGCGGCGCGCTCCAGCTGGATGCGGTGCCGCGCGTCCTGGCCAGGCTTGGCCGCCACTTCCAGCCCAAGGGCCTCCAGCTTGCCGGCGGTCGCGGCATTGCCGGAGGCGACGATGAACATCTTCTCGACCTTGGCGACAACATCCGGCTGGGTGCCGGCCGGCAGGAACGCGCCGTACCAGCTGGTGGCGTACTCATACTGGCTGAAGCCCTGCTCCTTCAGGGTCGGCACATCCGGCAGCGCCTTGGCGCGCCGCGTGCCGCTCACGCCCAGGAACTGCAGCTTGCCGCCCTTGTACAGCGGCATCATGCTGGCCACGGCATCCCAGCCGATCGACACCGTGCCGCTGATCACGTCGACCAGCATCGGGGACGCGCCGCGGTAAGCGGCCGGCGTGATGGCGATGCCGGCAGCCTTGCCCAGGGCTACCGTGCCGAGATGGCCGGCGCTGCCGATGGTCGCCAGGCCCAGGCTGGCGCTATTGGGATTGCGCCTGGCCCACTCCACGTACTCCTTCATGTTCTTGTATGGCTGCTGCACGCCCGCCGCGATCACGGTTGGCACGTCGGTCAGCACAGCCGCGGGCACCAGGTCCTTGTCCGCGTCGTAACCCAGCTTTTTGTAGGTCAGCGGGAAGATAGTGAACAGCGGCGACGGCCCGATGAAGATGGTCTTGCCATCCGGTTTGGCGCGCTTCACGTAGTCGAGCGCCAGGCGAGCCGATGCGCCGGGTTTGTTCTCCACGATGACGGTGCCATGCCCATCCTGGCGCAGTTGCTCGGCATAGATCCGGGCCAGGCTGTCGGCCGCGCCGCCGGGGGCGTAGCCGACGATGATGTGCATCGCGGCATCCGGGTTGTCCGCCGCGCTGGCCGGCCGGGGCAGGGCGAGGACAGCAACGGCGCAGGCCGACAGCGCCAGGGTGTGGATCACGAAGTTGCGGCGTAAAGCTTGGGTCATGGCGGATGCGGTGGCGAGGTCTATCGGTGATAAAGGGGGCGGGAGGGCGGGGGGTGGTTGTCGCGGATTACAGTTGCGGCCACTGGCCAAGCAGCCCGTGCGACGCCTCGAACAGCGCCGACACGCGCAGCAATTCGGCGTCGCCGCGGAATTGGCCCACCAGCTGGAAGCCGATCGGCAGCCCGTCGCTGCCAAAGCCGCAGGGCAGGCTGATGGCGGGGTGGCCCGTCATGTTGAACGGCATGGTCCACGGGAACCAGTGCGCGCGCACGTTTTCGAAAGCCTCGCCGTCGATGTCGATGGTGCCGAACAGGTCCTGCCCGATGGGCAGCGCCGTGCGCGTCAGCGTAGGCATGGCGAGCAGATCGCCGCGCTGCAGCAGCGCCTGCACGCGCTGGAACAGCCTGGTGCGGTCGAACATGGCTTGCTGGTACTCCACGCCGCTGACCTGCGCGGCGGAGGCCACCTGCCGCAGGAACGTGGCGCTGAGCTGGTCGCCGTGCTCCTGCGCAATAGCGGCAAAACGCGCGCGCCAGACCGTATGGTTGATGGCGCGCCAGATCGGCTCCACGTCAAAGCCTTCGCCGGAAAAGGGTTCCAGCTCCGCGCCAAGATCAGCCAGCCTGGACAGGCTCGCCTCGAATGCCCGCGCCACCTCTGCCGATGCCGGGCGTCCCGGCGGCGTCAGGCAGTAAAGGATGCGGCGCCCGCGCAGGTCGCCCTGCGGGCGTGCCGCGCTGACATAGTCCGGCTTGGGCACGCCGATGGACCAGGGGTCGCAGGCATGCTCGCCGGCCATCGCCTGCAGCATCAGGCCGGTATCGGCGACCGTGCGCGTGGTCGGCGTGACATAGGTCTGGTTGCCGAACAGGTCTTGCGCCTGGCTGTGCGGAATCACGCCGTTGCTCTGCTTGATGCCGACCACGCCGTTGCAAGCGGCCGGAATCCGCGTGGAGCCACCGCCATCGGTTGCGACCGCCAGCGGCGCGATGCCGCTGGCCACGGCAACCGCCGCGCCGCCGCTCGATCCGCCGCTGGTGCGCTCGCGGCTCCAGGCATTGCGCGTGCGGCCAAACAGCGGCGAATCGGTCAGGCATTTGGAGCCGAACTCGGGCGTGGTGGTCTTGCCGATCAGGATGGCGCCTTGCTCGCGCAGGCGGGCGATGGCCACCGCATCGTGGTCCGGCACGTTGTCCCGGTACGGCGCCACGCCAAATGTGGTGCGCACGCCCTTTGTATTGACAAGGTCTTTCGCGGTGAAGGGAATGCCGTGCAGCAGCCCAAGCGGCTTGCCCGCCATCACGGCCTGTTCCGCCTCGCGGGCGGCGGCAATGGCTTGGTCGGCGCACAGCGTGATGAAGCAGTTCAGCTCAGGCTGCAGCCGGGCGGCGCGGTCGAGCACGGCCTGCGTGAGCTCGACGGGTGAGATTTCCTTGCGGGTGATGCGGCCTTGAAGTTCGGCGGCGGACAGGAAGCAAAGCGCATCGCGCATTGGCGGGCGTCTCCGGAAAGCGTCTCGGGGGGGAGTCGATGCCGCGCCTTGCGCCGCTCAGGGCGTTGGCGCAGCGGGGGGAAAGCGACAACGCGACGACGCGACAACGCGACGACGTCGCTGCGGTTGCTGAACCCTAACTGAACCCTGAGTGCCGGCGGGGGCGCCGCAAGGGACCAAGTTTATGGCCGCTGCGGCTCCGCGGCAACCGGCAATTCCTGGCGCAGCGCCGGATGGTGCCGGTTCACGCTTCTCGCCCCGAGGACCAGCGCCAGCAGAAACGCAAGCAGGTACCCCGCAAACGTAATGGTTGCTTCCATATCCGACCCCTCGATGCGCGTTCGCGCTATTTTTTTGCTAGCTGCGAGTATGCGCAAAAGCACACCTGGCCCGCTACCACTCGACGGAGGGGGGTGTGGCCCGAATCACCACGCTGTTCGCCCTCAAACGCCGCGCCGCCACTCGGGGCCTCCAGACCGATCCCATGGGGCGGATGCATGACAGTCGCTCAGTCGCCGCCTTCAGTTTGGTTTCTCATGAGCGAAGGCGCCGCTCACCGGTTCAGGGCCTGGCCCGCGCCGCCTGTGAGGGCAGGGGTGTCGCCCGCAGGTGGCGCGGCGTTGCCTGCGACGCCGGGCGACACATCCTTCGCGGCAACCCGCTGCGTAGTGCGCGCATCCCGGGGCCACACGACGATGTCGTCGTAGGCGTACAAGCGGCATGCGGTGAACTTCTTGTCCCGGCACTGCCCCATCGCACGCTCGATGGCGTCCTTGTTGTTCGACCAGAAGGCATAGTGGCCGCCGTCCGCCAGCACGAAGGCCTTGGGCGCCTTGCGGGCCAGGTACTCGGTGTAGCCACGGCGCGCTCGCGCGTAGGGCACGGCATCGACGTTGTTGATGTCGGCATAGCCGGAAGGCGCGGGCAGGGACACTTCCGTATGGCCCATGCCGCCGGCCACGGTCGGGATGCTGACGATGGAGTTCGTGCCCATGCGCACCATGATGACTTCGGGGTAGTCGTAGGCCGCGCCCGACGCCGTATCGACCGCCACGCCGATCGCGCCGCCGAACAGGATATTGCCGAACGCCATGGCCTTGGTGGTGGACTTGACCGTGGCCAGTCCGGCCTCCATCTCTTGTTTGTCGCAGCGCACGCTAAGGTCGCCGTAGGCGCGATTGATCGTGACCGTGCCTGGCGTGTTGACGTAGTAGGTGCCCTTGCTGTTCACCAGCTTGCAGCTCGCGCCCTCGACAGGCTGATCGTCCTTGCGCGTTTCCACGCTGACAAGCTGGTTCGTACCGCTGACGATCGCCGCGCAGCCGCTGGTCATGGCGCACGCAGCAAGCACGGACAACTGGAATGACCTCATGATTTTTCCCCGGGATATTTTTTTATCGTCGCGGGGTCCTGCCTGGCTCTGGCGCACGCCCCGCGGTTCTCCTAACGTGTAAGCGTCGGTTGAGATACACAGCTCCCCACTTCAGTGGGGGAGGCCGGAGCGGCGCGCGGGCGCGGGGCGTTCGCCCGCCGCCGCTTTGGCTCAAGCTCGCTCAAGCCGACTTACACAGCCGAGGCCTTCACCGCCCCACTGGCAAAGAAGCTCTGCAGGTTTTCAAACACCAGATCCGCCATCGCATTGCGCGTCTCGTGCGTGGCGCTGGCGATATGCGGCAGCAGCACCACGTTGTCCAGCGCGAACAGCGCCTGCGGCACCTGCGGCTCGTTCTCGAACACATCCAGTCCTGCGCCTGCAATGCGCCCCTGCACCAGCGCGTCCACCAGCGCGGTTTCGTCAACCACGGTGCCGCGCGCGATATTGATCAGGAAGCCGTTCGGGCCCAGCGCCTCGAGTACCTCGGCCGACACCAGGTGCCGGGTTTCGGGCCCGCCGGCGGTGGCAATGACGAGGAAGTCCGCCCACCTGGCCAGCTCGCTCAGGGATGGCTCATGGCGGTAGGGCGCATCCTGCGCGGGGCGGCGGCTGTGGTAGCGCACTTCCATGTCGAAGCCCACGCCGCGCCGTGCAATGACGCGGCCGATGCGGCCCATGCCGACGATGCCCATGCGCTTGCCGCTGACGCGGGTGGCGAGCGGGAACTGCGCCTTTGGCCATTCGCCGCGCCGCACGAAACGGTCGGCCGCGCTGAAGCCGCGCGCCACATCCATCAGCAGGCCGAAGGCCGTGTCGGCCACGCAATCGTTGAGCACGTCGGGTGTATAGCCAACGGCGATGCCGCGCGCGCGCGCGGCGTCCAGATCGATCTTGTCGAGGCCCACGCCAAAGCTGGAGATGACCTTCAGATTTGGCATGGCCGCGATCATCGCAGCGTCAACGCCGATCGCGGCGCGCGTGGTCAGCGCGGCGAACTCGCCGCCGTGGCTGGCGAGGAAGGCGGCGGGATCGGTCTCGGCCCACAGCGGGTGCACGTCGTAGTGCTCGGCGAGGCTGGCTTCCAGCGCGGCGGGCAGGCGTCCGTGCTGGGCAAGGCGTGGTTTCATGAGAAGAGGTCCAAATGGTGATGGTGATGGTGATGGTGACGGTGGTGCGGCGGTGCTGGATTCAGTCCGCGCTGAGCTTGTTGTCATGGATGATCTTGGCGTAGCGCTTGCGATCCGTGGCAATCAGGTCGGCGAACTGCGTGGGCGTGCTGCCCACGGGAATGGCGCCTTGCGCGATCAGTTGCTCCTTCACCGCCGGCATCGCCACCACTTCCTTCACGCCGGCGGCGATCTTGTCGACGATGTCCTTGGGCGTGCCAGCCGGCGCCAGCAGGCCCACCCACGACCCCGACTCGGCGCCGGCGATGCCCGCCTCCGCCAGCGTCGGCACGTCCGGCAGCGCGGGCGAGCGGACCTTGCTGGTCACGGCCAGCGCGCGCAGCTTGCCGGATTTCACATGGCCGGCGGTTTCCAGGATCGAGGCGAACAGCATGTCGACATTACCCGCCATCAGGTCCGTCATGGCCGCGCCGCCGCCCTTGTAGGGCACGTGCAGCAGGTCCGTGCCGGTTGCTACCTTGAAGATCTCGGCCGACAGATGCGGCGAGCCGCCGCTGCCCGAGCTGGCATAGGTCAGCTTGCCCGGCTGCGCCTTGGCCAGCGCCACCAGTTCCTTCGGGTTCCTGGCCGGCAGCTTGGGCGTTACCACCAGCGCAAAGGGCAACTCCGCCATCAGGCTGATCGGCACGAAGGCGGCCGGGTCATAGTTGAGCTTCTTGTAAAGCGAGGGATTGATCGATTGCGTGCCGACATTGCCCGCCACCAGCGTGTACCCATCGGGCTTGGCGCGGGACACGATGTCCAGGCCGACATTGCCGGCCGCGCCGGGGCGGTTGTCCACCAGTACCGGCTGGCCCCACAGTTGCGAGAGCCGCAGCGCCACCAGGCGGGTGCCCACGTCGGTGCCGCCGCCCGGGGCGAACGGCAGGATGATGGTCACCGGCTTGGTCGGCCAGGCCGCGCCGGGCTGGGCCTGCGCGGCGGGCAGCCAGGCGCCCGTGGCCAGGGTGGCCAGGGCAATCAGGGCCGCGCGGCGGCCAAGCGTGGGGGTGTAGAGCGAGCGCATGTCTTGTCTCCGAAAATACAGCTTGATGGCCGGGCGCCATGGCGCCGGCATGCATGGGTTGGTGGCTGCCAGGTGGCAGCTCACTCGGGCTGGATGCCCGCGTCCTTGGCCACCTTGGCCCATTTGCCCATTTCCACCTGCAGGAAACCGGCGAATTGCGCGGGCGTGCCGCCCGCGGGTTCGATGCCGGCGTTCTGCAGGCGCTCGCGCACGTCGGGCGAAGCCAGCGCCTTGTTGATCTCGGCGTTGAGCTTGTCCACCACCGCCTTGGGGGTGCCGGCCGGGGCCAGCACGCCGCCCCAGGTGCTGGTCTCATAGCCGGGCAGGCCAGCCTGCGCCATGGTCGGCACCTGCGGCGCGGCCGATGATCGCTTGGCCGTCGTCACCGCCAGCGGGCGCACCTTGCCACCCTTGACCTGCGGCCCGATGGCGGCAACGGTGTCGAACATCAGCGACACGCGCCCGCTGGTCAGGTCCGGATGGGCCAGCGTGCTGCCCTTGTACGGGATGTGGATCATGTCGATGCCCGTCATGCTCTTGAACAGCTCGCCCGAGAAATGCGGCGCGCCGCCCGAGCCGCTGGACGCGAACGACAGCTTGCCCGGGTTGGCCTTGCCGTAGGCGATCAGTTCCTTGACCGACGTCACAGGCAGGGAAGGGGACACCACCAGCATCAGCGGCACCACGTGGGTCAGCGCCACCGGCTCGAAGCTCTTGATGGTGTCAAAGGGCAGCTTCTTCACCATGCTGGGATTGATGGCGTGGCTGCTGGCCACCAGCGCCAGCATGTAGCCGTCCGGCGGGCTCTTGGCGACGAGGTCGGTGCCGATGATGCCGGTGGCGCCGGGGCGGTTGTCCACCACCACGGACTGGCCCCAGGCTTCGGTCATCTTCTGGCCCACCAGCCGCGCTACCAGGTCGATGGCGCCGCCGGGCGAGGCGGGCACGATGATGGTGATGGTCTTGGTGGGGTAGCTGGCTTCGGCGGCATGGGTGGCGGGGGCGGTCAAGGCGAGTGCGGCGGCGATGCCTGCGAGCGCTGCGCCGATGGGCCTGGTGTAAAAGTGCATGTTGTCTCCTGCGCGATTCATCAATTGGCTGTCGCCCCCGACTTCTTCACCAGCTCGGCCCAGCGCGGGATCTCCTTGCCCATGAACGCCGCGAGCTCCGCAGGGCTGCTGCCCACCACTTCCATGCCCAGTTGCTGGGTCATCCGTTGTTGCACGGCGGGCTGCTTCAGCGCGCGCACCACTTCGGCGTTCAGGCGCTGCACCACATCCTTCGGCGTGCCGTGCGGCGCGTACAGCGCCTGCCACGACACCATCTCGAAGCCCGGCACGCCGGCCTCGGCCATGGTCGGCACGTTGGGCGCCAGCGCGGAGCGCTTGGGCGAGGTCACGGCCAGCGCGCGCAGCTTGCCGGCCTTGATCATGGCGTCGCCCGCCGTCAGCTGGTCGAAGAGAAAGGGAACGAGGCCGGCGGCCACGTCCTGGATCGCCTGCGGGCTGCCCTTGTAAGGCACGTGGGTCATCGGCACCTTGATCATGTCGGCAAACAGCTCGCCCGCCAGATGCGTCGAAGTGCCCGCGCCCGACGACGCGAAGCTCAGGCCCGGATGACTCTTCGCATAGGCGATCAGCTCCTTCACGTTGTTGATCGGCAGCTTGGCGTCGACCATCAGCACATTGGGCACGTAGGCGATCAGGCAGACCGGCTCGAAATCCCTGACCGGGTCGTACGAGAGATTCTTGTACAGGCTCGCGTTGATGGCATGCGTGCTGATGGTGCCGCCAAACAGCGTGTAGCCATCCGCCTTCGCGCGTGCCACGTAGCCCGCGCCCACCGCGCCGGCCGCACCGGGCCGGTTCTCGACCACCACCGGCTGGCCCAACGCCTTCGAGACTTCCTGCCCGATGGTGCGGGCGACGATATCGGTGGAGCCGCCCGCCGCGAACGGCACCACCCAGGTGATCGGGCGCGACGGCCATTTGTCCTCGGCCTGCGCGCCGGTACCGAACAGGAACAGGGCGCCGGCGGCGCCCAGCATGCCGATGGCGGCGACACGGCGCAGCGCGCCTCGCTTGTTGTGGTTCATCTTGTCTCCATCCGTGGCCGCCTTGCCCCCTGCGTCGGGAGCCGGCTGGCTCATGTGCTTGTTTGTGGTTTGTTTGTGGTTTGTTTGCGGCTTGTTTTTGGCTTGCCCGAGGCTTGCCCAAGGCTTGCCCCGTCTGGCAGGCAGCGCGGCTCAGCGGCCCTTGGCTTCGCGCCAGGCGGCAAAGTCCAGCCGGCTTTGCTCCTGGGTCGGCGGATACAGGCCGATGATCGAGCGGCCCTTCATCACCTCCTCCGTGACAAAGTCTTCGAACGCGGTCATCTCCACCGCTTCCGCCGCGATTTCCTCGGCCAGGTGGCGCGGCACGATGATCACGCCTTCGGCATCGCCCACCACCACGTCGCCCGGGAACACCGCCACGTCGCCGCAGCCGATGGGGCCGTTGATCTCGATGGCCTGGTGCAGCGTCAGGTTGGTCGGCGCGGAGGGGCGATGGTGATACGCCGGCATGGCCAGCCGCGCAATCTCCGGCGAATCGCGAAAGCCGCCATCCGTGACGACGCCAGCCGCGCCGCGCTGCATCAGGCGCGTGATCAGGATCGAGCCGGCGGAGGCCGCGCGCGCGTCCTTGCGGCTGTCGATCACCAGCACCGCGCCGGATGGGCACTGCTCAACCGCCTGGCGTTGCGGATGGTTCGGGTCCAGGAACACCGAGATCGGGTTCAGGTCCTCGCGCGCCGGGATGTAGCGCAGCGTGAAGGCCTCGCCAACCATGTTGCCGTGCTCGGGATTAAGCGGATGCACGTCCTGGATGAACTGGTTGCGCAGGCCGCGCTTGAACAGCGCCGTGCACAACGTGGCGGTGCTGACGCTCTTGAACTGGTCGATGGTCTGCTGGCTGAGTTTGCTGGCTTGGGTCGTATCGGTCATGGCGGGTGCGGAGTCGATGGGCGGATTCGGTGAGCGGATTCGGTGATCAGTAGATGCTGGGCTCGCCCGTGGGCGCGCCGAAGTCGGTTTGCAGGAAGTCGAAGTCGCAGCCGTCATTGGCTTGCCGGATATGCTTGGAGAACATCCAGCCATAGCCGCGCCCGAAGCGCGGCGGCGGCGGCGTCCACGCCGCCTTGCGGCGCGCCAGCTCTTCGTCGGACACTTCCAGGTGGATGCTGCGGCGGTCGATGTCGACCGAGATCATGTCGCCGGTGCGCACCAGCGCGAACGGGCCGCCGATATACGATTCGGGCGACACGTGCAGGATGCAGGCGCCGTAGCTGGTGCCGCTCATGCGCGCGTCCGACATGCGCAGCATGTCCCGCACGCCTTGCTGGACCAGCTTCTTGGGGATGGGCAGCATGCCCCATTCCGGCATGCCCGGGCCGCCTTGCGGGCCGGCGTTGCGCAGGATCAGGATGTGGTCGGCGGTAACGTCGAGATCATCGCGCTCCACCGCTTCCTTCATCGACGGATAGTCGTCGAACACCAGCGCCGGGCCGGTGTGCTTGAAAAACCGTTTCTCGCAGGCGCTGGGCTTGATCACGCAACCGTCGGGCGCGATATTGCCCTTGAGCACGGCCAGCGCGCCCTCCTGGTACAGCGCGTTTTCCTTGGTGCGGATCACGTCGTCGTTATAGACCTCGGCGCCCGCGATGTTCTCGCCCAGCGTGCGCCCGGTGACGGTCAGCGCATCCAGGTTCAGCTTGTCGCTGATGCGGTTCATCAGCGCGGGCAGGCCGCCAGCGTAGAAGAAATCCTCCATCAGGTACTTGTCGCCGCTGGGCCGGATATTGGCGATCACCGGCACGTGGCGGCTCGTCTTGTCGAAATCCTCCAGCCCGATGTCATGCCCGGCGCGGCGCGCCATGGCGATCACGTGGATGATGGCGTTGGTGGAGCAGCCCATCGCCATGGCCACGGCGATGGCGTTTTCAAACGAGGCGCGCGTCTGGATCCGTTGCGGGGTCAGGTCCTCCCACACCATGTCCACGATGCGCCGTCCGGCCTCGGAGCACATGCGGATATGGTTGGCATCGGCAGCGGGGATGGACGAGGCGCCCGGCAGCGTCATGCCGATGGCCTCGGCAATCGCAGTCATGGTGCTGGCCGTGCCCATCGTCATGCAGGTGCCATGGCTGCGGGCGATGCCGCCCTCGATGCCGATCCACTCGGTCTTGCTGATATTGCCGGCGCGGCGCTCGTCCCAGAACTTCCAGGCGTCGGAGCCGGAGCCCAGCACATTGCCCTTCCAGTTGCCGCGCAGCATCGGGCCGGCCGGCACGTAGATGGCCGGCACGCCTGCGCTCGACGCGCCCATCAGCAAGCCGGGCGTGGTCTTGTCGCAGCCGCCCATCAGCACCGCGCCGTCGACGGGGTGGGAGCGGATCAGTTCCTCCGCTTCCATCGCCAGCATGTTCCGGTACAGCATGGTGGTGGGCTTGACCGCGCTTTCCGACAGCGAGATGGCGGGGAGCTCGATGGGGAAGCCGCCGGCCTGCAGGATGCCGCGCTTGACGTCGTCGACGCGCTGCTTGAAGTGGGAGTGGCAGGGATTGATGTCGGACCACGTGTTGATGATCGCAATGATCGGGCGGTCCAGCCATTCGTCGGGCGAGTAGCCCATCTGCATGATGCGCGAGCGGTGCCCGGAGGAGCGCAGGTCATCGGGGGCGAACCAGCGCGCGCTGCGCAGGGTCTCGGGCGTCTTCTTGCGTGACGTCATGTTGTCTCTTCCACGGATGTTGTCATTGGGCCGGACCTCCGGCGCCAGAACCGGGCGGTAGAGGTACGACATCTGATATCGTCGGCATGATTAAAGCACTAATATATTAGTGTGTCAAACCGTAAACCTTTCCATTAAACTGCTGCCATGAGACGCCATGCAGCGTCCTTGTGCGTGATAAGACACACCTGTGCAGTGAAACCAGACAGCCTGATGGAAGCCACCTTGACCGCCCCGCAGATTCAATTCCAGTTCGACCGCACCCGGCATGCCGCGCCGCAGGTGTTCGAGCATATGCGGGACATGATCATCGCCATGACGCTGCCCCCCGGCACGGTGCTGTCGCGCACGGATCTCGCCGCGCAGTACGGCATCAGCCAGACACCGGTGCGCGATGCCCTGATGCGGCTCGCCGAGGAAGGGCTGGTCGATATCTTCCCGCAGCACGCCACGGTGGTCAGCCCCATCAGCATCGCGCTGGCCCAGCAGGCGCATTTCCTGCGGCGCTCCGTGGAAGTGGAAATCGTGCGCACGCTGGCCGAGGCACCGGACCCCGCGCTGGTGGAGCGGCTGCGCCTGATCGTGGCGCGCCAGCAGGCCATGCTGGCCGCCCAGGACTTCGCCGAGTTCTCCCTGTTCGACCAGGCCTTTCACCGCCAGCTGTACGAAGCCGCCCGCGTGCCGGACCTATGGATGCTGGTGCGCCGCCAGAGTGGCCACCTGGACCGCCTGCGCCGCCTGCATTTGCCAATCGCCGGCAAGGCCAACGCTGTCGTGGCGGATCACACTGCCATCGCCGATGCGATCGCCAGCGGCGACCCCGACGCCGCCCAGGCCAGCCTGCGCCGGCATCTATCCGGCACGCTCGCCAATCTCGAAGAGATCCGCGCTCGCTACGGCGACTTCCTGCAGTAGCGGTCGAAGTAGCAGCAAGCAGCAAGCTGCAAGCTGCGGGCGCAAACCTTCATGCGGCACGCGCGGCGCGCCGCATGTGATCGATAACGAGGGGAAATTGTGGGGGGCCACACCGACGGCCGCTGGCATCCATGCCATGGATGTGCCACAAAACCTTCAAGTTGCTGAAACAATAGGCAGTCCGACCGGATTGGCGGCTGCAAGCCGGTTGGCGGGAAGCGAGGTGCCTGTTATCCACAGTATTTGTGGATAACACGACCCATAAAATGGGTGTTTAGTTACAGCTTGGTACAAATTGTCAAGCGGTTAGAGGGTTTTCTCTAATAGCCGGTCGCGGGGCCCGTTCAACCAGGTTTCCCGCGCTCGGTGGCTTGCGGATCCTTCCTTATCCCATTCGACTGGCTAAACCGGCTAAGCGGGCTAAACCGGCTTGCGATAAACCACGAACCCCGAGTTCTCCGCAACCTTGTCATAGAGCTTCATCGCCGTCGTGTTGGTCTCGTGCGTTTGCCAGTAGACCCGCTTCGCCCCGGCGGCTTCGGCGCGCTGGTAGACCGCCTGGATCAACGCGCGGCCCACGCCAGCGCCACGCGCCGCCTCCGACGTAAAGAGATCCTGCAGGTAGCAGCTCGGGCCGATCTGGATGGTGCTGCGGTGAAACAGGTAATGCACCAGGCCCAGCAACTCGCCGGAGCGCTCCGCCACCAGCGCGTGCATGGGCTCGTAAGCATCGAAGAAGCGCGACCACGTCATGCGCGTGATCTCTGCCGGCAGCGCCGTCTCCGCCTTGCGGCCATAGAAGGCGTTGTAACCATCCCATAGCACTTTCCATGCTTCGAAATCGCTTGGCTCGGCGGGGCGGATCAGGATCGGGTCGGTCACAGGGTCATCCTCAGGGTGAATGTGCTGCTGCGTTGTTGTGATGTTGTGATGTTGCGTTGTTGCGTTATTGCATTGTCGCGCATGGATGCTAGGCGCGGTTGCTCGAGGCAGGCGGCGGTGTGTAGCGCGCCTTGCCGCCGCGCTTGGCTTCGTAGAGCGCCATGTCGGCACGCATGAAGAGCTCGTTCGCGGTCTGGCCGTCGTCCGGGTAATGGATGGCCATGCCCACGCTGGCTGTCGCCACGATGGTATGGCCATCGATAAAATGCGCTCGCCTGGCCGCATGCACGATGGCCTGGGCGATGCGCTCCAGCGTTGCGACGTTGAGTGCGTCGTCCAGCACGATGCCGAACTCGTCGCCGCCAATCCGGGCCACGGCGTCGCCGGTGCGCACGCACGCCGAAAGCCGCTCGGCGAAGGAGGCCAGCAATTGGTCGCCAACGGCGTGCCCAAACGTGTCGTTGATGGTCTTGAAATCGTCGACGTCCACCAGCAGCAGGGCGGCGCTGGCGTGGTTCGCGCCAGCCCGGGCCATGGCGTCGGCCATGCGCCGGTCGAACCCCTTGCGGTTCAGCAGGCCGGTGAGGTGGTCCGTGAGCGTCTGCGCTTCCAGGCTGCGCATCTTCTGGCGCTCGCTGGTCACGTTGCGCGCGAACATGTACAGGCCCTGGACCGTGTCCTTGCCGTCATTCCAGGCGGGCTGGTATGTAACCTGCATGCACTCGGCATTATCCTTGCCTTCCAGGCTGAAGGTGACCGACGCGCCCAGGTAGGCCTGCTCCAGGTAAGGCTTCGATGCCACGTAGACGGAGGTGCCCCAAAGCTCGCGCATCGTCAGCCCGACAATCTGCTGCACCGGCAGGTTGAACCGCTGCGCGTAGGCCTCGTTGACAAAGACATAGCGCTCGTTCATGTCGATGAACGAGACAAGGTCGGGCACATGGTTGGCAATGGCCTCGATGCGCTTCTCGCTCTCGGCGGCGCAATCCTTGGCGGCGCTCAGCGCCGCTTCCCGTTCGGAGAGCTGGTGCATGACCGCGCCAAAGGTGGCGGCCAGTTCGCCGATTTCGTTATTGCCCCCGGTTGGCAGCGCAGCCAGGGCGGCAGGATTCTTGGGCACCTCGCTGACCACGCGGTGCAGCAACTCCAGCGGCGCCAGCAGGCGCCGTATCACCAGCCACATCAGCAGCGCAGCCAGCAACAGCGACATGCCCCCGACGATGATCGTCTTGTTGCGGGCCGCGAGCAGCGGGGCGTAAGCCTCCGCGGCAGGGAGCACCGAAACCACCTCCCAGCCATTGGACTCGAGCAGGTAGCGCGCCACCACGGGCTGCGTCGGGTTGAGGAGCTCCCACCCGGTGGGCGGCGCGCCAACGCCGCAGGTCTCGCCGTGCGCCTTGGCCGGCATCATCACCTTCGAAGGATCGGGGTGCATGGCGTAGCGCGGATTTGTGCCGGAAGAGACCAGGCAATAGCCGCCGGTCAGGCCAACCCGGCTGTGCGCCAGCACGCTAAGGAAGTTGCTCTCGGAGAAATTCAACACGCCGCCAACCACCGCCAGCAGCTTGCCGTCCGCGCCGCGCAGGGGCACGGCCAGCACCACGCCGGGCGAATCGCTCATCCTGCCCCGCAGCAGGTCCGACACCGCAAACTCCGAACCGTCGACGACCGCACGGAAGTAGTCGCGGTCCGACAGGTGGATGCGTTGCCCCACGGGTACGGCGGTACTGAACACCATGTCGCCGTCAGGCAAGGCCAGGAACACGGCATTGAAGAACTGCGGCATCGACATCGCCTGGGAGGCGAAGCGCCGCAGATCGGCGGGCGGCTGCCCAAGCATGGGCGCCAGCTGGCGCGCCAGGCGGCGCAGGGCGATTGCCCGCGTCTCGAATTTCTCGTCGAGTTGTTCGGCAACCAGCTTGACCAGCGTTTCCTGCTGGGACTGGCGCAGCGCCGTCAGGCTCTGGAACGCGTAGTACTGGGAGAACAGCGCGCGCGCCACGATGACAAATGTCACCACGAGCGCCGTGGCTAAGGCGACCTGATACTTTAAGGAGTGCCGCATGAGTATTTTTTTCTTGGTTTTGCGGACCAGCCTGACCCTTGGCTTTTCCGTCCCGGTTGCCTATCCCTTGTCGCGAGCGACTCACCAGGCTGGTAGGTTAGCAGAAGCGGGGGAGCGCACCGCTTATGCCGACGGCATTGCTCTGGCATGTGTGTCTCATGCGTGACTTATGCCGGCACAAGTGGCTTTCGGGGGCTAGAATGCAGCATTCCCCCAACAGTCGCCCGACAGTCCCCGCAACAGTTCCCCCGACAATCCCCACCGCGGTTCGCCGGCTGGGGCCTGCCCATTCCCCCATCCCCGTCGTCCGAAAAAACCAAAAAACCATGACCCTCGATCCTGTCCTGCGCTTCCTGCACATCGCCGGCGTCACGCTCTGGGTGGGCGGCATGTTCTTCGCCTATGCCTGCCTGCGCCCGGCTGCGGCCACCCTGCTGGAGCCGCCGCAGCGGCTGCGCTTGTGGCGCGCCGTATTCGCGCGGTTCCTGGCCTGGGTCTGGGGCGCCGTCGCCGTGATCGCCATCAGCGGCGTGTCCATGCTCGGCGCGTTAGGGTTTGCCGCCGCGCCGGTCCACTGGCACATCATGTTCGGCCTTGGGCTGATCATGATCGGGATCTTTGCCTACGTGTATTTCGGCCCCTACGCGGCGCTGCGGCGCGGCGTCGATGCGCACGACTGGAAGGCCGCCGGCGCCGCGCTGGGCCGCATCCGGCAGGCCGTTGGCCTGAACCTGGCGCTTGGCGCACTCACCATCGGGGTAGCCACGCTGGGCCGGCTGCTCGCCTGATGGCTGCCCCTTAGTCCCCTCAGGCCCCTCAGGCCGCCTGCATCACCGCCTCGACCCGGTTCCTGCCCGCGCTCTTGGCCCGGTACAGGGCAAGATCGGCGCGGCCGATGGCGTCATCCAGGCGCGTTTCCGATTTTTCCAGGCACGCCACGCCGATACTGATGGTGAGATCCGCAACGCGCTCGCCAAAAAACCGCGAAGACGTTGCCCGCAGGCGCTCGGCCAGCGCCAGCGCGCCCGTCATGCCGGTACGCGGCAGCAGCACCAGGAACTCCTCGCCCCCGAAGCGCCCCGGGTAGGCGCCCGGTGGCAGTTCGCGCCTGAGCATGGACGAGAACGCCGTCAGCACCCGGTCGCCCTCGGCATGCCCCATGCTGTCGTTGATGCGCTTGAAGTGGTCAAGGTCGATCAACAGCAACGCCATCTCTGCGCCGTCCTCCGCCATGCCCTCCAGCGCCTCCTGCCCGGCCGCATACAGTGCGCGCCGGTTCAGCAGCAGCGTCAGCGGGTCGGTCCTGGAGAGCACGTCGAGTTCCACGTGCAGGCGCCGCGTGATCACCAGCATGAAGGCGGCCGACAAGGCCAGGTCCATCAGGGTGTTGGAACTCAGGTAAATGATCTGGATCGCGTCGCCAGGAGCAAAAAAGGATTGCCCGGTCATCCCGGCAAACAGGCTGGTGCCAAAACGCAGCAGCACCACCAGCGTCTGGGCGATCATCAGGGTACCAAAGAAGTAGGTGCTGAAATGGCGCTCGCCGTAGCGCACGATCACCACGCATTGCACGCAGTAGAAGATCCCCACGACAAAGGTCGCGATGGTGACCCGGGCCACATAGTTCGGCTGCCCAAACGCATACCAGGCCAGCAGCAGCGTGCCCAGCACCGTCAGCGCGGCAGCGCACCGCCATGTTTGTGGCCGCCCGTAGAACGCCTGCACGGCGAGCATCCACAGGGCCATGGCGGCCATCACCAGACAGTTGGCCACCACGATGGAGAGCCAGTCCGGGGCGATATCGCGCAACCAGAACAGCACCGGCGTAACGATCAGCAGCAGCGAGCCGCTGACCCAACGCCCAATCCCCTTGATCGAGCGCGGAAAACTGTAATACGCCGACAACAGCACGACCGACATCAGGGCCGACATCACCGCTGACAGGAGGACTGTCGTTCTCAGGTCGATCTGGGGCATCGTCAGTGCGCCTCCCAATCCGTGGCGATTGGCAATCCTACCAAAGACTGATCGGCTAAGGTTGCACGCCGGCATGCTCACCACGGCAGCAAGACCATGGCCGGCGCGGTGATCCAGGCGCCGGCGCGCACCACCCGGCTGGTCACCACCGCCATGGTCCGCACGCTATTGCGGCGCTTCAGGAGGAACATATGGAGGTATACTCTGCCGGTCGCTGCAAAACAGCGACCGGGAATAGCAGCCCGAAAACGTAGGCGACGGCCGCCGCAAGGCGGGATCTTCGATTCGCTAACGTAGGAGGCACTCTCATGCCCCTGTCTTCGCTCGCCCATTCCGGGCAACGCCTGACCCGCCTTAATCCACTCGCCCACGCATACTGGAACGCCACCGCAACGGAGGCTGCCCATGTTTAGGCACAGCCGCTACGGCGTCACTGCCGAACATGCCGGCGCGGACATGTTCGTGACCGCCCATACCCCATGCGAAAGCCCGCTGAGCCTCGCTGGCGAAAAAGCGGCACAACTCTACGCGCTACTCTTCATGACCCGCGACAGCGCCGCCGCCGGAACATTCGGAGATCTGGTCGCAGACATCCAGGGCCCTCTGCTCTCACTGGCGACCGGACTGGCGCAAGAAATACTGGTGCTGAGCGAACTCGCGGCGGAGCATGGGGAGGACGGGCGCGGCGACGCATAGCGGTCGGTCGGTCGTCACCCGCTTCCATTGATAAGGGGCGGCCCGGCCGCCCCGTCTGTGCGTGCTGTAACTCAGCCCGCCTGCGATTCCTTGGTCGGCCGGCGAGCATCCCGGCGCTTAAGCGTATCGCTGGCCACGGATTCCGACAGGAACTGCCACAAGGTGCGAACCCGGATCACCCCATCCCCCGGGCCATCATGGGTCAGGCGGCTCGCCACCTCCTCCAGCTTGCCAAACATCTCCTGGCGAAGTTGCCCGCGCAGCACCGCAAGCAGCTCAGCCGGCACCACCACCTCGTCGCGGTTACCGAACCAGCGGCGCTCGCCAAGCAGCAGCAGCGCGGCCACCACCGCCGCGCCAATCCCCACGTTCTCGAAGCCGTCGAGATGGAAGCTACTCGCTGCGAAGCACAGCACGGCCACCGCGGCCATCGCGATAAAGGCAGTGCGAAGCAGAACAAAGGCGCGAGGATGCGAGATGTAGCGCGCAAGATCCCGGACAGCAGTGATTTCGCCCTGCTCCAGGACGTTGAGAACGTTGGTGGTCGAAACTTTCATCGTCTTACTGCCTTGTCTCGTTGTTATGGCCGCGCAGGCTAAGCCACGCCGCAAAATCGCACCCCTGGCCCGGCGCTCACGGGACCCTGTCACCCGAGGAGAACCGGCAGTGTATACCGTATGCAGCCAGAGGCGCTTCGCGCGCCGCGTCCGGCGCAAGAGGCCATAACCAAGGAGATCGCGCCAGATTAACCCGATGGTAGCCCCCAGGCACAGCCCGTCAATGCCCCGTTTGCCCTAGCCCGTCATCCTTTCGGGCTAGGTTCTGGCGCTTAAGGTCAGGCTCGAGAGCGGGGTGGGGCTCCAGGTCGGCAATGACCCGCGCCGGCAGGCGCCGTGATCACGCGGGGAGGCAAGGCAACAAAGCAACAAAGCAACAAGGCAGCGCCAGTCAGAACGTTACGCCGGGGACTCTCGGCACCTGGCGCGTCCTGATATTGAAATGCGGCTCGCCGTAGGCCTCCAGCAAGCGAATGATCTCTCGGGCGGAATCCGCGCGCGTCGTCCGGATCTCGCTAAGCCGCCGGGGCGTCGCCGCGCCGCTCACTATATAGTGCCGCCGCACCGTCAGCACAGACTCGCCGGGCGGCGGAATCAACACCGGGTGCGCATTCTCCTCCTTGTAGCTGCCATACACCCAGCCCGACGGCGTCAGATGCGCCTCGATCCACGCCTCGCCCGACGCAAATGCCGCCGCATCGGCCTCCAGCTTTCCATCGATTGAATCCAGCATCTGCTTCAGCCCTTCAAGGTAACAACCAGCGCAACAGCGCATCATTCTCATCAGGCAAACGCAGTGTCGGTACCCTGCCTTGGTAGGACCCACCCAGGCGCAGGGTAAGAATGTCGGGGCTGACCACCACGGGCAACGGCTTATCGATGGCGACAGCACATTCTTATCCCCACCTAAGCGTGGCACCTACCTTAGCGGGGTAACCGCAATAGCCGTGTGCACCAATAATCAGCATCAGCAAGCGTGACCCCTTGCTAATTCCCGATAGGGTGTAGGCACTCCCCGCGCCTACACCCTTTTTTTTAGGTTCATCTGATTTCCAGGTTCATCTGATTTTTGTGTGGGTTGATGCATCGCTGGGCGAACCCCAGCGCTGCCGTAGCTCCCCTCTCCCACGCGGTGGGGGAGGAGAGAAAACCAGTGCTTTGCCTCCGGCAACGCGCAGCGGCATGCAATACCCACACAAAAGTCCGAGGCATCTTTTCACCGCCATGGCAATCGGCAATGCGCAAAAGAGCGCAGCAATAATGCATCACAACATGATGTTTTAGATCTGGCTGAAAAGCCTTCTATCCATCTCCGCGCAAGCACGAATCCGCATTGTTGTGGAAGTCCCTCCGCAGTTTTCCGATCCCCACCTTGGTGGGGAAATGAAAGCCCGGCAAGGTCACCAGCGGCTGTTGCGCGACCGCTGCAATCCAACGACAAAATGCGCACGCCGCGGCCCACGCCACCCCGACACTCAAAATCGGAAAACCGCAAAAAACCCCGAGAAAACCGCAAAAAACGCATAGCCAAATCGGGTGACAACGCGCCAGCAAACGCAAGGATCTCCATCATGAACACAAACCAAATTCTTCTGCATTACCCCTTTTAGGGGCATCCCTCCCTTTGTCGGGTCCACTCTTCAGTAGGGATAGAAAACACGGCAAAAACGGCCGCATTGCCTTGAAGATCTACCCCCAAGAGCCATACACTTCGCCGGTCTTCGCGCAGTGATGCACTGCAAGAGCAAAGCGTGCAGGCACCAAGAAGCCACCGCCGCAACGTTCATCTCCGCCCGCAGGTCATCGCAGCGGAAAGGCACCGCCCGCGTGCCATGTTGGACAAGCGGATTTGTCGCAGCAATCCCAAGCCAGGAGACGGCCAGGAGTGCGGACCTTTCGGGTATCAAGGGAATTATTCAGACGTGTTCAAGCTTTCAAGCCTTCTGTCTTTCCGTAGAGCGTTGCTGTTGCTGGGGACGGTTCCACTTCTCGCATCCTGCGCACTTGCGCCGGGGATGCGGTTCGACCCGCAGCGCCCGCTCGATCCGGAAGATCCCGAGTCTGTGCCAAAGGTCACGCAGATTACGCCGGCGTTGGTGCGGGCTATGAAGGCTAGCAGCAAACCGGCGAACGACGGTGTCCAAGACCTGTTTGGCACGGCGCAAGCCTATACAGTTGGCGTAGGCGATATTCTCTCTATCGTCGTATGGGACCACCCCGAGTTGGTGTTCCCCACGCAGACCTACACCATTGGCACGGCCTACGATATCCCAGCACTTGGCGGTGCTGCGAACGTGCCCGGCTATGTGGTAAGCCCAGCTGGCACCATCCAGTTTCCTTACGCAGGCGTTGTCACCGTACTTGGCAAGACGCCCGACGAGATTCGCGGGGACTTGAGCAAGCAGCTCAAGAGCGTGGTCAACATGCCGCAGATCACCGTGCGCGTGCTCGCGTTTCGCAGCAGACGCGTCTACCTGGACGGCGAAGTGAAGGTGCCTGGTCCGCAGAATATCGACGACGTGCCAATGACGCTCGTCGAAGCGCTGAATCGCGCTGGCGGGATCAACGTACTGACGGGCGACAACAGCCGCATTCGCGTCGCGCGCGATGGTAAGAACTACGTAGTAGATCTACCCGCCCTCTTGCGCAAGGGCATCGACCCCGCACGCGTCATGCTGCGAAATGGCGACATCGTGCGAGTTGAGCAGCGTGAAGACAGCAAGGTGTTCGTGACGGGTGAGGTCGTGCGTCCCTCGGTTGTACTCCCGCGCAACGGTCGCCTGACGTTGAATGAAGCAATTGGCGAAGCGGGCGGCGTGAATCCTGTCTCAGCAGACGCAAAAGAGCTCTATGTGATTCGCAAGAGCGAGGACGGCGAAGCAGAAATCTTCCACCTCGATGGCAAGTCTCCGGTTTCACTCGCGCTTGCGGAGTCTTTCGAGCTGAAGCCGAAAGACGTTGTGTACGTGGACGCGGCCGGTGTCGTCCGCTGGAGCCGCGTCATTAACCAGTTGCTCCCGAGCGGGAATTTCTTCACCTCTACCGCGAATACGCTGAAATGATCAAGACCGTACTCGTGGTGTGCATCGGCAATATTTGCAGGAGCCCGATGGCGGAGGGTCTGCTTGGACATGTGCTGCCGGAGATGAAGATTGTGTCCGCCGGCCTAGGTGCCCTGGTGGGCCAACCGGCCGACCCGCATGCAGTCGCTGTGATGAAGAATCTCGGCCTGGATATCTCTGGTCATCGAGCCAAGCAGTTGAGCGGCGGGCTGGCAAAGCAGGCAGATCTGATTCTGGTGATGGATAACGCACAGCGGCAGGAGATACAGCATTTGCATCCCGCAACGACAGGTCGCGTGTTCCGATTAGGCGAACTCGATAAATTTGATGTTCCGGACCCCTATCGTGAAGCTCGCCCCGCCTTTGAGAACGCGCTTGAGTTGATCCAGCGCGGCGTGGAAGTCTGGGTCCCCCGCATCCGCGCCCTCAGCTAACAGAATCTGCAGTAGAGCCAATGAACCAGAATCCTCCCACTGTTCCTGTTGCCGGCCCGCCGGAAGACGAGATTGATCTCGTTCACTACCTTGATGTGCTATTGGCCAATCGCTGGCTGATCGCGCTTATCGCCGCCGTAGTGCTTACACTTGGCCTTGCCTACTCTTTCCTGGCCAGTCCCGTGTACCAGGCGGATATCCTCGTTCAAGTGGAAGACAGTCCTAACAGCGCGAAAAGTCTGTTAGGCGATGTCTCCAGTATTTTTGACGTCAAGGCGGAGGCAACAGCGGAGATCGAAATCCTTCGCTCGCGCATGGTGGTGGGTAAGGCGGTAGACAACCTACACCTATATATCTCAGCGGCACCCAAGTACTTTCCATTCGTAGGCAGTTGGATTGCGAGACGCTCCAAAGGACTCTCCGAACCGGGGCTATTCGGATTCGGTGGCTATGTGTGGGCAGGAGAGGCAATCAAGGTGGAACTGTTCGACGTGCCAGAGGTGTTGGAGGGCGCGCCGTTCAAGCTCGTGGCGTTGGGCGCTGGCAGATTCCGGTTGGAACAGGAGAGCCTAGACCGTTCGCTGGAGGGGCGCGTGGGTGAAGTACTGCAGGCCACTCAAGAGGTGGGTACCCTCAACATATTGGTGAGCGATCTGAAGGCAAAGCCGGGTGCGGTCTTTAACGTGGTGCGTGCCTCCCGGCTTCAGACGCTCACGCGCCTGCAGGCACAACTCAACATTGCGGAGAAGGGAAAACAAAGCGGCATTATTGGCGCCTCGTTAGATGGGACCAACCCGGCGCTGACTGCGAGCATACTGAACAACCTCGGCGAGGAGTATGTTGCTCAAAATATCAAACGTAAAGCGGCGGAAGCGGAGAAGTCTCTGGTCTTCCTGGGCGATTTGCTGCCGCAGTTAAAAACGGAACTCGAGCGGGCAGAGGTCAAGTACAACGAAATGCGCAACAAGCGTGGCACATTCAATCTGAGTGCCGAGGGCAGCGCGCTTCTGCAAGAAAGCGTGACAGCAGAAACCGCGTTGCTCGAGTTGAAGCAGAAGCGTCTCGAACTGCTTACGCGCTTCACCGCCAATCATCCCGGCGTACAGGCTCTCGATCAGCAGATCGCCACGCTTACTGCCAAGACGGGGGGCTTGACGGCGCGCATGGGCACCCTGCCCAACGTGGAACAGGACACATTGCGCCTGATGCGTGATGTGCAGGTCAACAATGATCTCTATGTTGGTTTGTTGAACAACATGCAGCAGCTGAAACTGGTGAAAGCGGGAAAAGTAGGTAACGTTCGCCTGTTGGATAATGCTCCAATTCCAGAGGCCCCAATTAAGCCAAAGAAGGCCTTTGTCATCGGGATTTCTGGCATAGCTGGGATCCTTCTTGGGATAATCGCAGCCTTTGTAAGGAACGCTCTCTATGGTGGCATTACGGACCCACAGGACATCGAGCAGCACACTGGCCTGAATGTGTACGCCACAGTACCACTTTCGGCTACGCAGGCAATTCTCACAGAGGAAATCCGACAACGTAAGCCTGGAAAGTTCTTGCTGGCAGATCGCAATCCCAACGAACCATCAATTGAAAGCCTGCGTAGTCTGCGAACTGCTTTGCAATTTGCGATGTTGGATGCGGACAATAATAGGGTGCTCTTGACCGGGCCGACTCCTGGAGTTGGAAAATCCTTCGTGTCCGCCAACCTGGCACTGGTGATGGCAACGGGTGGAAAGCGCGTGCTGCTGGTAGATGCAGATATGCGCAAGGGTTATCTGAACCAATATTTCGGCAAGGATCGCCAGCGCGGACTCTCAGACGTACTGGTGGGAAAGATCGGATTCGAAGAGGCTGTCCATAAGCAAGTATTCGAGAACCTGGACTTTCTTAGTACTGGGGTGTTGCCACCCAATCCGGCGGAACTCTTGCTAAACGAACGCATGGTAAAGCTGCTGCAAGAGCTTGGTGAGCACTATGACTTAGTGCTGATCGACACACCCCCAGTACTTGCGGTTTCAGATACGGCAATCCTGGCTGCGCGCTGTGGCACGGTCTTTCTCGTTACTAGATTCGAGAAGACGACAATCGGTGAGATTTCAGAATCTGCCAAGCAGTTGCGTCAAGCTAATGCTGACGTCAATGGCGTTGTCTTTAACGGTCTCGATGCAAACGCGTATCGATATGGATACGGATCGAAGTATGGGCGATATCGATACGCGTACTATGGGTATGCCTCCGAAGAAGCCGTGCAGAGACCGCCTCGAAGCGTCTAGGCAGTGCAGCCGTTGTCGCCGAATCTTCGCTTAAAATAAATTAATATAGCAGCCTATAAAAATTAATCTAATTATTCAGTTATTGGTTACGAAAAGCTGATCGACTGGAAAATAATAGATCGGGTGGAAAGGCTGGAAGAAAAATGGGGGGCAGAAATTATAATCTGCTGTATAAACATCCCAAACTTGGTATTTTATTCATAGCGGGGACGTCTCGCCCCGACTTCAGGGCGCGAGTAATTTTTGCCGCCTGATATTTGCTATGCAGGTGAGATCGACGTCGATTTTGCAGAAGGAGCAAACGGATGGAAACACCAGCCGCCATTATCCCGGTTGTACTTTGTGGAGGTTCTGGTACTCGCCTCTGGCCGCTTTCCCGCGAGGGCTATCCCAAGCAGTTCCTTCGGCTGCTGAGTAATCGGTCATTGCTTCAGGATACTCTGCTACGAGTGCAGGCAATCCCTGGCATTAGCGCGCCGATGTTGGTATCCAATCACGCACACCGATTCATGGTGGCCGAGCAAGTGCGCGAAATGGGGGTCGAGAACGGATCCCTGATTCTCGAGTCGCATGGGCGGAATACCGCGCCTGCGGCAGCCGTTGCAGCATTGCGAGCCACGGCAAACGGGCAAGATCCCATACTCTTGCTATTGCCCTCCGATCAGCTAATTCGCGATACAGATGCATTCGTGCTCGCAGTCGGCAATGGGGTACCTGCGGCGCAGGCGGGTGCAATTGTCACATTTGGCGTCATTCCCACCGAACCTGCCACCGGTTACGGCTACATCAAGTCTGGCTTGCCAAATGGGGCGTCCGTGTTTGACGTGGACCGGTTCGTTGAGAAGCCCTCGCATGAGCTAGCCAGCCAGTACCTGGCAGAGGGGGACTATTTCTGGAACAGCGGGATGTTCCTGTTTCGGGCATCTGCTTACTTAGCAGAACTGGAGAAATTCGCACCTGAGATACTCACGCTCGCAAAGGAGGCAGTCGACCAGGGCCATCAAGACCAGGACTTCTTCCGTCTGCACTCTGAATCCCTCGCACGTTGTCCGAGCAATTCGATTGACTACGCAGTTATGGAACATACCCGCCTCGCTCGCATGGTGCCAATGTCCGCCGAGTGGAGCGACGTCGGCTCATGGGATGCAGTTTGGAAAGTGGGAGAGAAGACTGAAGAGGGCAATGTGGCCGTCGGTGACGTGCTTTTGCACGACGCAAAGAATTGCCTGATTCACTCATCGCATCGGTTGGTCGCGGTTGCTGGTCTCGACAATGTAATGGTTGTGGAAACACCTGACGCCGTTCTGGTGGTACATCGGGAAAAGACGCAGGACGTGAAGGTGCTGGTGGATCTTGTTCGCAAGACTGGCCGAAGCGAGGCCACAGAGCACCGCAAAGTCTATCGCCCATGGGGCGCGTACGATTCGGTGGACGATGGCGAGCGGTATCAGGTGAAGCGCATCACTGTAAAGCCCGGCGCCAAACTTTCGCAGCAGATGCACCACCATCGTGCTGAGCACTGGATCGTGGTTAAAGGCACGGCGCGAGTAACTTGTGGACATGAGACCTTTTTACTATCCGAGAACCAATCGAGTTATATCCCTTTAGGCACAGTCCACAGGTTGGAGAATCCAGGAAAACTACCGCTTGAACTCATCGAGGTGCAGAGTGGCAGTTATCTTGGAGAAGACGACATCGTGCGCTTTGAAGACACATACGGACGCAAATGAGCGAGACGATGGATAAGACAGCAAAGATCTTTGTTACTGGCCATCGCGGGATGGTAGGCAGTGCTATTGTTCGTCGTCTGCGAGAAGGCGGTTACACAAACGTGCTCACGCGCACGCATGCCGAACTAGATCTGCTCGATCAACGCGCAGTGCACGCATTCCTGAGTTCGGAGGGGCCGGAGTACATCTTCATTGCCGCGGCCAAGGTGGGAGGAATCCAAGCCAACAACCTATATCGCGCGGACTTTCTGTATCAAAACCTGCTGATCGAGGCAAACATCATTCACGGTGCGCATTTGGCTGGCGTGCAGCGACTCATGTTCCTGGGTTCAAGTTGTATCTACCCGCGCGACTGTCCTCAGCCAATCAAGGAAGAGTATCTGCTATCTGGCCCTCTCGAGCCCACAAACGAGCCCTACGCGATTGCCAAGATCGCGGGTATCAAGCTCTGCGAGAGCTACAACCGACAGTTCGGTCGCCAGTATGTAGGTGTGATGCCAACCAATCTCTATGGGCCCAATGACAACTACGACCTAGCCAATAGTCACGTGTTACCTGCCCTTATTCGAAAAGCCCACGAAGCCAAGCTACGGAGCGACGATGAGTACGTGGTATGGGGCACCGGCACGCCGCGCCGTGAGTTTCTATACGTAGATGACTTGGCCGATGCATGCGTACATCTTGCTGAGCAGGGATATGACGGCCCATTGGTAAATATAGGTACCGGGAAGGACTTAACGATTCGAGAGTTGGCTGAGACAGTGATGGACGTGGTTGGTTTCCGCGGCCGTATCGTATATGACGCGACCAAACCAGATGGCACTCCTAGAAAGCTGCTCGACGTAAGTCGGCTGGCATCGCTGGGCTGGCGGGCTCGTACAACGCTGGCGGATGGAGTGCGCCTCGCGTATGACGTCGCACCATTTCGGCAATGGGCCTAGTTATTGACCTCCAGGAAGATTATTTCTCTATGAAACAAGCAAAAGTTGCCCTCATCACCGGGATTACCGGGCAAGACGGTTCATATCTCGCCGAATTTTTGCTGGAAAAAGGCTATATGGTTCACGGAATCAAGCGCCGCGCTTCCAGTTTTAATACGGATAGAATCGATCATATCTACGAGGATCCCCATGTGGAGAACGCCCGATTTAATCTCCACTACGGGGATTTGAGCGACACCAGTAACCTCGTACGCATCATCCAGCAGACTCAGCCAGACGAAATCTACAATCTTGGAGCACAAAGCCATGTGGCCGTGAGCTTTGAAAGCCCAGAATATACTGCTGACGTCGACGCGATGGGAACCTTACGTATTCTGGAAGCAATCCGTATTTTGGGGTTAGAGGAAAAGACTCGCTTCTATCAGGCGTCCACGTCCGAACTGTACGGATTGGTCCAAGAGACACCGCAGAGGGAAACGACCCCCTTCTATCCGCGTAGCCCGTATGCGGTCGCTAAGATGTACGCTTACTGGATTACGGTGAACTACCGGGAGGCGTACGGCATGTACGCCTGCAACGGCATTCTATTTAATCATGAGAGCCCCCGTCGTGGCGAAACGTTCGTTACCCGAAAAATCACCAGGGGCTTGGCTAACATCCACCAAGGATTGGAGGATTGCCTTTATATGGGCAATTTGGACGCATTGCGCGACTGGGGCCATGCGAAGGACTACGTGCGTATGCAATGGCTAATGTTGCAGCAAGATCATCCGGAGGATTTCGTGATTGCTACGGGGGTGCAATACAGTGTCCGCCAGTTCATTGAGTGGACGGCGGCGGAGCTCGGGATGAAAGTGAAGTGGGAAGGTAGGGGAATCGACGAAATCGGCTACTGGGGCGATCGACCGATCGTCAAAGTCGATCCTCGCTACTTCCGCCCGGCGGAAGTTGAAACCCTACTTGGTGACCCGACTAAAGCCAGGCAAAAGCTGGGCTGGACTCCCGAAATCACGGTTCAGGAAATGTGTAAAGAAATGGTCGCACACGATTTGGCGGAGGCGCAGCGGCACGTGCTCCTCAAATCTCATGGTTACAAGATGTCTGTAAGAGTGGCATAGATTTAACGAAAAGCGCCTTGAGGTTAATCAATTATTATTTGTTGGCTATAATTTTATATTGATTAAATTTAATTAGTGACAAAATTGAAATCACAAAATAAAACTTCAAGAGGATTCACTGCGCTTAAGTGGAACGCCTTCGGGAATACCGTTCGTGCGTTGGTGCAATTTATCATCGGTATTGTCTTGGCAAGATTACTCGGCCCGGAACCTTTCGGGCTGGTGGCGATCGCCTGGATAGTTATCGGCCTTGGAAATTTGATTGCTGATTTCGGTTTGGCATCAGCATTAGTTCAGCGCCAGAATATTACACCATTGGACATCCGCTTCGCCTTTACCGTGCAAATTGTTGTTGGCTTGGTATTCAGCGTTGTTGTAGCCAGCTTGGCGCCGCTCATAGGCATATTTTTCGGCAAGCCCAATGCCGTGCAAGTAGTGCAGGCCATGGCACTACTCTTTGTCCTGCAAGCTTCTGGGCAGACCTCTGCGGCCATATTGCGCCGTCAAATGAACTTTCGCGCGATTCAACTGGCGAGTATTGGGGGCTACCTCACGGGCTATATTGCTGTCGGATTACCTATGGCTTGGGCAGGCGCTGGGGTCTGGGCGCTGGTGGTGGCCCAGTTGACGCAGGCCATAATCACTTCGGCCGCGCTTTATCTCCGAGTTCGTCACTCATTACAACCGACGCTACGCATGCCGGGTGGCGGAATGCTAGCGTTCGGATCTGGGGTACTCGCTGGGAATGTCAGCAGTTGGGGAATTAGCAATCTTGATGCCGCCATCGTTGGGAGGATTTTCGGCATCGTGGAGCTTGGACTCTACAACCGCACCATGAATCTTGTTGCGACGCCTATGAACGCCTTTGTCTCAGCTGTTCAAAGTGTGCTGTTCTCTGCCTACTCGCGCGGTCAGACTGACATCGCATCGGTGCGACGCTCCTATCTGGCTTCAGTTGGTGGAGTTGCGATGTTGCTCATACCTGCGTTCTTAACACTGGCGGCAATACCGCAGACAACCATTCTTGGTGTTTATGGTGAGGCATGGTTGCCAGCCAAGTCTTTGCTTACACCGTTGGCGTTAGCTATGCCGATCAATGTCCTACTTGCGCTCGGCGGGCCACTTCTCCTTGGCCTTGGAAAAGCGAGGAGTGAGGCCAGCATACATGCGTTTAGTCTTCTCGCGCTTGCATTCGCTTTGAGTTGGGCAGCGAATGTTTCCATTTTCGCCGTGCCGTGGGCAGTGCTTAGCGTATATATTTTGCGTTGTTTGCTGATTACGGGTCTCGCCCTCCGGATATGCGAAGCCCGTTGGGTGCAATTTGTACGGGCGATATCGGGTCCATTGATCGTCGGCTGTTTTGCAGCTGCCCTAGCGGCCAGCATGGATCATTTACTCCAAAATTGGTTACAAAACCCGGCCCTACGGTTGGCCGGCGTACTATTTGGAACGGGCCTATTTTGCGCTGTTGTTGTCCTGTTTTTCGGTCGCTGGCTGATTGGACGTGATGTTGTTGGATTATTTGCCGCTTCAGCCGGGCGTTTGCCAGAACCACTTACGTGGTGTATGCGACGTTGGGGATACTAGGAATGAGTAATATTGATCAATTGATTATTGCCACCCTCCTACCTGCGCAGGGGCGCTGCGGTGTACAAACGCACCTAAATGCTATAGCTCGGTGCGCGACTTCAGAGGGGATGTCTGTAACGATTGCCACGCCCTACGATGCTAGTCGGTGGCTACGCCGATTTGGGGGCATAATTTGTCGTGCATTCGGTGCCGTGAGTCGCGAGAGCGCGATACTTTGGAACCGCGCATTTAATGCCAAATTGCTCGCTGCGCAGTTAATTCGAGCGCTAACAAATGGAGCGGGCATATCAAAAATAGTATACGCCCAAGATCCTTTGAGCGCTCGTGTAGCACTTAAATTGCGAGAGAGGGGGTTTGTTTTTCGACTAGTTGGCGTGGTGCATTTTAACGTTTCTGAGGGATTCGAGAACGTCTTGAGTGGAAACACCCATGAAGGTGGTGCACTCTGGAACAATCTCTTAGACAATGAAAGAATTGTGCTGCCGAAACTTGATACCATTATTTTTGTTTCCGAATTCATGCGCCGCTTGGTGCTGCAGCGTCTACCAGAGCTCGCTTTCGTTGACCAACATGTCATTGCCAATTTTCCGCTGCCACCGGCTAGTGAAGATAACACAGTAATATCCATTGATCGCGATCTCCTGGCAATAGGGACTCTAGAGGCGAGAAAGAACCAATCTTATTTGTTAAACGTTCTTTTCGAGGCTAAACGTAGAGGATATCGCTACACACTAACGATAGCCGGTGACGGTCCGGATAGGACAGGTTTGGTAGCATTGGCCGAGAAACTAGAAATAACGGATCAGCTGCATTTAGTCGGATTTGTGCCAGACGCCGCACTCCTGCTTTCTAGGCATCGTGCCCTTGTTCATTCGGCAACAATCGAAAATATGCCTCTTACTCTCATCGAAGCATTGTCGTACGGAAAACCAATACTGGCTGCTGAGGTGGGAGGGATTCCGGAGATAGTTGATGACGGCGTGGAGGGGTTATTTTGGCCGCTTAACGACGCGGGCCGCGGCGCTGAGTTGTTAATTGGCCTTCTGGAAGATGCTGATATATATAGAAGAATAGCAGCCGCTACGACGAAGCGATATCAGGAGAAGTTCCGGCCCACTGTTCTTGGCCCGCTGTGGCTTGCTGGGCTGCGCGGATCTGGCCTGACGGCGATCGAAAGTGCAGAGAAGAGAAGTGCAAATTATTTTTCTGAGAACAGCAGGCGATGAGCTACACCGTTGGTATGTTGGGCCCGATCCGTTTGGCAGATTTTCGCGATCACTTGAACCCCGGGCAGTGGAGGGATGATTTGCCTATTGGCCTTGGCGGTACGCCAGTTAATCTTCTATCGGGAGAGTTGCTGCGACGAGGTGTACGATTGTTGATCATTTCATTAGATCCCGCTGTGCATAATGAAATTATTCTGGAAGGTGAGAATCTACGAATTTGCATAGGACCATTTCGTCCGCGAAGGGCAAGAGATTTTTTCTATGCTGAGTGTAAATACATAAGGGAAACCATTGCGCGTGAGGCGCCGGATGTGCTACACGCGCAGTGGACTTATGAATATGCCCTAGCGGCACAGGCTAGCGGGATTCCGCATGTCATTACAGCTCACGATGCTCCGATTACGATACTGAGGCACAATTTTATACCCTACCGGATTGCGCGTACCTTAATGGCCTACCAGGTATTACGGCGCGCCACTCGGGTTGTCTCTGTGTCCCCCTATGTTGCCAATCATATTAAGCGATTCATGTTGTATCGTGGGAAAATGGAAGTAATTCCGAATGGAATGCCGGGATATTTATTTTCAAAATCCAGAGTTGAAAGGGGCGAATCTCATGGAATACGAATCGCAACGATTCTTTCAAGCTGGAGCTTATTAAAGAATGGTGAGGCAGCAATCGAGGCTTTTTCGCTATTTAAGAATGATTTTCCGGATGCCAGGATGATTATGTTTGGTCCGGATTATGGAACGAGTGAAGCAGCGCAAAAATGGGCAAAAGATAAAGGATATGATGATGGCATTGAGTTTGCAGGACGGACTTCGCATCAGAATGTTCTAGATCGCCTCGCCATAGAGGTCGACATACTCCTGCATCCCTCACTGGAGGAAGCGCAACCAATGCCGCCTATTGAGGCGATGGCGCTTGGCATCCCAGTCATCGGGGGGCGATCCAGCGGGGGGGTGCCATGGACTCTGGATGGTGGAAACGCAGGCATCCTCTTGGATGTCTCATCGCCAAAAGCGATCTGCGCCGGGTTGTGTCAGCTCGCCCAGTCTTCTGCGGAACGTAAACGGCTCGGCATGCGAGGTAAGGCTCTTGCGCAAGAAAGGTTTCACATTAGCGCGGTGGCGGATGCGTATCAGAAGATATACGCAGAACTCGTTTTGTAAGGTCTGTAAAATGCATCTAAAGCGCGTAAATGAAAATCACTCGGTCGACCAAAGTAAAATTAGAATCCTGCATATATTTGCGGAGTTGAAGCCATCTGGCGGTGAGGCGATGGTACTCAGCGCCGCATCACTCTGGCAGAAGGAAGCTGAGATCCATCTTCTTAGCACTGGCTCGTCAGTTGGTGAATACGCAGAGGTGCTAGAAAAGGCGGGCTATCGTATTCATCACATCGCGTTTGCCAAGCGTTTATCATTTTTTATCTCTGTTGGTCGTTTATTAAGAGAAGGAAAATTCGATATCGTTCATCTCCATACTGAGAGAGCTAGCCCAATATTTGCCGCCACGACTCGCCTATACTTGGGATATTCCATTCTTCTCTTACGTACAGTTCATCATATATTTAGGTTTAGAGGGTTTCTACGCTGGCGAAAATTTGTCGAGCGCCAGGTTATGCGAAGGATATTAAGAGTAACCCTTATTTCGAACAGCCCATCCGGTCAAAGGAATGAATGGAATCGTTATCGCGTGAGGAACCCATTGATACCTAATTGGTACGATAGCGACAAATATGTGGTTCCAACAGAAAGTCAACGACAAGAGGCTAGAAGGATCCTGGATCTTCCGGATGACCTGTGCGTCTTTATATCCCTTGGGGGGAACTGGTCATATAAGAACTACGGAATGATTGTCGAGGCTCTGGGAAAGATAGACGACTCCTTAAGAGTCTTGTATATCCAAGTCGGGCCACAGGGCGAGGGTGCACCCCTTGAAACGATTAGTCGAGCTCTGGGTGTTCAAGATCGAATTCGGTGTGCTGGGGTCGTCGAGAACCCCTTGCCGTATTTACATGCCGCTGACGTCTACTTGATGCCTAGTTCTGAAGAAGGGTTTGGTGTCGCCGCGGTTGAAGCGATGGCCGCAGGGGTACCCGCCGTTCTCTCTAATGTCGAGGCTTTGAGTGACTTTCGAGATCGAGTGGCCGGAATCCTATACGTTGAACCGAATCCCTCCGCAATCGCTTCCGCGATGGTCAGTATGTGTGGTTTATCAAATGATCAGCGACGGTCGTTAGGGAGGCGGCAAGCAGAAGCAGTTCGCGAGAATTATGGATTATCTAATGGGCCGATGAAATATGCCGAACTATATAGGACCGGTGAATTTCGCTCCACGTGAGTTGCCTCGATTTGCGACCTCATTTGTGATTGAGTAGAGTGAGAAATAACATCAATGGATTATATTTGTTAGTTGGCCTCATCTATTTTTGATTTCGTATTATGGCTGTGGGCGATGGAGAAATAATAAGTTGACGGCAGCCTGAATATGCTCGTTGTATTTTGTCAGATAAATAATTATAGCGATCGAATGAGTTTCTTCGTGCCGGATTATTTTAAGGGCACGTAAGCGTATTGCGGTGTGTATTTAATTTCAAAATAGCTGGTTTTAGAGGTAAAGATGGCTTCGAGAGAAATTTCCTGCAGCGCCTGGCTGCGCATTCGAGGCCGCTGCTATGAGTCGCTATAAATGCAGGCTGTGCAAGAACAGAGCGGATATCTTTTATGATACATCGTTTAATGATGTAGGGCGAACTACTTGATGCGTGCCTCCAGATTGGTGGTTTTATCATTTTTAGTAATATTTATTCGAGATTTTTTTTACCGTCTCCAATATATTGATGGCATGACCAAGTTGGGCGGGTTGACGTATCTGGCCGCCTCTGTGGGGTATACCTCGTTTTTCCTGATTTTATTCTTGTTTTTTAGAATGCGGAAAGACATAAAGGGTGATATTCCTTGGCGTGCCTATTGTTTGTTTTGGTTGTTAGCTTATTGGAGTCTGTTCCAGATATTGCGAGGAATAGCTTCCGCTAACGACTATTGGGAATGGAAAAATCTATTGACCGAAAATGTCCTACGGCTGTCGTTGCACTTTTCAATCGTCGCGGGGATCTGCTTGGTTGGTTTTCGGAATCTGGTTCTGCTAATCGTCAGGAAGATATTTGTTCTGTCTTTTGTGTTTCTTTATTTCTCGTGGAGCATTGGGGGGGAGTTTTATGCATTTATGGTGGCCCCCATCGCGGTGATATTGCTATTCTCTCCATATTTGAGGCCGCGGGATAGGCTGGTTGTGTTTGTCGTTGCCCTGTGCTCTTTAGGATTTGCAATGGGTTTTCGCGCAAATGCTCTAAGAATTTCATTTGCTCTGGCTATGGTGCTGTCATACTATTTCAGAGATCTGATTCCACGAGCTGTCTTGAAGTGGGGGGTGATACTGATGATGGCAGCACCATTACTTGGGCTGTGGGGCGGGTATTCTGGTCAATTTAATCCGTTTGCCGAAATCAGCAAAATTAATGCGAATGCAAAAAGACTTGACGGCCTAGATGAAAATCTGACTGGCGATACTAGAACATTTTTGTATGTTGATGTTTTTAAGACATTAGATAAGCGTGACTCATTCGTTATGGGCGAGGGTGCAGCGGGGTCATATGATACGGATTTCGATTTCGAGGATTTAGTTGACACACGTCGGTACGGTACAGAGGTGGGATTTTTGAATACCCTTCTTTATGGAGGTGCGATTGGTGTGGCGCTATATTTTCTCATTATGTTCTTGGCGGCGTATTATGGCGTCTGGCGCTCGAATAATTGGCTTTCGAAAATGCTTGGATTGATGATCGCGTTCAGGTGGGTCATGTTTTATATCGAAGAGCCTCCAGTTTTCGATATGGGAATGATTTTCCTTTGGATGGCAGTTGGTATATCACTTTCAAAGAAATTTAGAGCTATGCGCGATGAGGATTTGAAAAAGTATTTTTCATAGTCTTTTTCCGTTAATAATCTATGTGAGTTGAATTGTGCATATAACAGCATTAATAACCTGTCATAATCGAAAGATGACAACCTTGTCGTGCCTGCGGGCGCTGTTTTTAAACCGCAGGTCGAATAGTGTTCGCTTAGATGCGGTGCTTGTCGACGATGGCAGTAGCGATGGAACAGTAGATGCCGTCAAAGAAGATTTTCCCCTTGTGAAGATCGAACACGGAGACGGTTCTCTTTTTTGGAATCGAGGTATGCATCGGGCGCAGGAAGTGGCAATGCGTGCGCGGCCCGATTTTGTGCTTTGGTTAAATGATGACACCATGTTGAGTGAGGATGCGCTTGATCGTCTGCTAAGTGCTTATGAACAGTTGAGCGGGAAGGTCGGTCATGCGGTGATTGTCGTTGGCGCTACTGTGGACAGAATCACCAAGAATCTCACGTACGCTGGAATGGAGCGCGTCAGTGCGATTCGTCCATTGCAATTTCGCAAGGTGTGGCATCCAGAGGAGACCATAGAATGTCAAGCCATGAACGGCAATATTGTGCTGATACCGCGCCAAATTGTGGAGCGGCTTGATAACCTCGATCCGGTCTATGAGCATGCTATGGGGGACATCGATTATGCACTCCGCGCTCGTGCTGCAGGCTTTCGTATCTTCGTTGCGGGTGGAGTAATGGGTTACTGTTCCAATAATCCCGTAGCAGGAACTGAAGCAGACCGCGACCTTCCGTTTCGCGCACGCTGGAAGAAGTTGATGGGCCCTAAGGGATTGCCTCCTCGTTCCTGGTTGTACTTTACGTCTCGCCATGGTTCAGTAGCGTGGCCATTATTCTTTGCCTGGCCTTACGTCAGATTTCTAATCAAAGAAATATCTCCACGAGATTGAAATGCGCATTTGCATTATTCAGCCGGTTATGAAGAGGTACCGACTGCCTTTTTTTATTCAACTGAAGAAAGAACTGGATCAGAAAGGTGTTGACCTCGAGGTTGTGTACGGTACACCGTGGCCGGAGGAAGCCGAACGGGGAGATCACGGTGATTTGGAAGTTCCGCTGGGAAGAAGAGTACGATCGATTCGCCTATTTGGAAAGTTACTGGTTTTGCCAACACTCATGTCTTGGTTGCGAGCTGATTTGATTGTGATTGAGCATGCTAATAAACATGCCCTGAACTACTTACTTATGGCTCTGCATATTTTGGGACTTAAGCGGATCGCTTTCTGGGGGCATGGGCGTGACCGACAGGCGGTATCCGGCACTCTCGGGGAGCGCTGGAAGCGTCGGACCCTGCATTGGGCGGACTGGTGGTTCGCATACACTAAAGGATCCGCGGATTACGTGGAATTGCAGGGTTATGATTCAAATCGAATCACCATTGTCGACAATGCTCTTGATACTTCCGAACTTCGGAGGCAATTGGCGGACATAACGCCTGCGGAACTAGGCGATGCCAGGAGTCGCTTGGGCTGGGGAGAGGAAAATCTCATTGGCATATATTGCGGAAGCCTTTATAGAAATAAAAGGCTAGATATTCTTTTTGAGTCAACTCAACTCATTAGAGAAAGGAATCCGAATTTTCGCCTCTTAATCATCGGTGGTGGAGCGCTGGAGGGAGCAGTGAGGGAATTCGCGAGTGATAGAGAGTGGGTCCAATACGTCGGTCCTCTATTTGACCGACAAAAAGCGATCATGTTGAAGCTTGGCGATATTTGGCTGAACCCAGGGCTGGTAGGTTTAGGGGTTGTGGATGCATTTTGTGCTGGTCTTCCGGTGATTACTACTGACTTGAAAATTCATAGCCCGGAAATTGAATACTTGGAGAATGGATTTAACGGATTGATAGTCGAAGAATCCACGGATTGCTATGCGAAGGCTATCGATAGTCTTTTGAATAACGCAAATTTCCGTCTCAAAATGAGAGAAGGTGCTCTTGTTTCCGCAGATCGCTACAGCATCGAATCAATGGCAGGGAATTTTGCTAGAGGAGTGGAGGAATGTCTAAGAGTATCCTAATCGCGACGATTATGCGCCCTCATGGAGAAACCGGCGTTCAAACTCATTTCAGTACATACGTTAAGTATTTAGTGGAGCAAAGCTGTCCGGTTCATCTGATTACTCCTTATGACATTCCGAAGTGGCAGGTTTATCCCATATTTGCGTTGCGCAGGTTAATAGATGCCATTTGCGGCACGGCAAGTGTTTGGTGGTACCGATATTGGCACCGACTGTTTTTAACGAAGGCGCTACGTCGGACTCTGACAGACACATCGGTTGATGTTGTATATGCGCAATGTCCACTGTCGGCGGATGCTGCGCTTTGCGCCAGACGCTCGCCGGAGCAGAAAGTGTTTATGGTCGTGCATTTCAATATTTCTCAAGCTGATGAATGGGTGGGAAAGGGCCTAATTTCGGATAAGGGGCGCTTATTTAATAGAATACGTCTTTTTGAGGCTGTTACTATTCCGCGTCTCGACGGATTGGTGTTCGTTTCCGAGTTTATGCGGCGCGAGCTAGTAAAGAGAATTCCGGAAGTCAAGGATATCCCTTATAAAGTGGTGCGTAATTTCGTGCGTGATCCGGGTGTTCCCAGTCAACTTGATAGGCAGATGGGGGATCTGATTTGTGTTGGTACATTGGAGAATCGAAAAAACCAGCGCTATGCGGTTGAGATCGTTGCTGCATCTAAGCGGATGGGCCGGCCAATGAGCTTGACTTTGGTAGGGGCTGGTCCCGATAGCAAGGCAATTTCAGAGTTGGTAAAGAATCTCGATGTTGGTGGCTTGGTTAAAATGACGGGTCATATTAGTGGTGCATCGGATTTGATGAAAGAGCATCGCGCCTATTTACATGTGGCGAGCATGGAGAATTTGCCGATCGCAATAATTGAAGCCATGGCGAATGGATTGCCGGTGTTTGCGACTCCAGTAGGGGGGGTGCCAGAGCTTTTTAGAGACAACGAGGAGGGGAGATTTATCCCTCTTGATAATGCCGAGGCTGCGGCTGTAAAAATCGTAGAGTGGCTCGCTTCTGATGCGATCATGGAAAAAGCTAGAATTGCGGCGAGAGAAAGATATGCAAGTTCGTTTCAAGCAAATTATATGGGGGCGAGGCTGACTAATTTTCTGATTTCCTTTGGGTGATATTTTATGGGCTAGTGGATGTTACTTTGCGGTGAGGCTATATAAATGGGAAATTTTGAAGAAGGCGATGTGAGGAATGACAAAATCGGGTTGGTGAATTACGTTATAAATATAGTTTTTTGCGGAAAAAAGCCACGTATCCTTAGGCGCATAGCAAGCTTTATATTTCATATTGAGTTGCCATATTTAAATTATCCACTGCGGATGCCTCATCCGTACGGTATTGTGATCAATAGCGGAGCGATCCTCGGGCGGAATTGCACAATATTCCAGGGGGTTACTGTTGGATCGAAGAGAAGAGGGCGGAAATGCGGCGTGCCAGTAATTTCCGATGACGTAGTTATTTTTCCAAATGCAGTTATTATTGGCTCTGTTTCAATAGGGGAAGGTTCCACAATCGCACCCGGTGCGGTGGTAATTGATGATGTGCCACCAAAATCGACGGTGGTTGGAAACCCTGGGCGCGTTATTAATTATAATTAGGAGTTGGGGGGTGAAGAATTTTCGAGTATTGATAGTTCATAATGCATATCGACAGTGGGGCGGTGAGGACTCGGTTGTCGATGCCGAGATCGCGCTATTGCGATCTCGCGGTCATGCTGTGGCTACCTATTTTCGGCATAACGACGAAATCGCTGGATCGTCGAAGGTCGTTGGCGCCGTCAATACGTTGTGGTCGAATCGTACGCGCCGAGATATGGCGGCGCTGATTGAGGAATTTCGGCCCACAGTGATTCATGTGCATAACACCTTCCCGCTCGTCTCGCCAGCGGTGTATTGGGCTGCCAGCAAGGCACACGTGCCGGTCGTTCAGACGTTGCACAACTTCAGGCTGATGTGCCTGAACGCGTTCTACCTCCATGACGGGCAGGTTTGCGAGGAATGCACAGGCCATTTGCCTTGGAGGGGCGTAGTTCGTAAGTGCTATCGAGGCTCTACGGCGGCGTCGATTGCGCTGGCGAGCACGCTCGTATTGCATCGAGGCTTAGGGACATACCGAATGAAGGTGGCACGCTATATCGCGTTGAATGAATTTTGTCGGACGAAGTTCATAGAGGGCGGGCTACCCGCGTCGCGGATCGCCGTGAAGCCCAATTTCGTGGACTTTCATGCGCCGGTAGAGTTAGGGCCGCGCGAGGGATTACTGTTTGTAGGGCGTTTATCGGCGGAGAAAGGGGTGAAGGTATTGGCGGAGGCCGCCGAAGCGGTGCCGCATGTGCGGGTTCGGGTAGTTGGGGATGGACCAGATCTCGCCGTATTCAACGGAATTGAGAACTTAGATCTGCAAGGGATTTTGCCTGGTTCGGCGGTCAGAGAAGAGATGTGTGCCGCTATTGCTCTGGTCGTTCCGAGTATTTGGTATGAGAATTTCCCACGTACCATAGTCGAGGCGTTTGCATGTGGACTGCCTGTAATTGCTAGTCGTATTGGTGCTCTTGCAGATTTGGTATGTGATGGAAGGACGGGATTGTTGTTCGAGGCCGGAAATTCGGATGATCTGGCAAAAAAAATGGAATGGGCTTTAACAAACAGAGAGCGGATGGCGGAAATGGGGCGTGCTGCTAGGGCACAGTATGAGAGGGAGTTTTCTAGCGATGTTAATTATGATAAGTTGATTAACATTTACGAAGAGGTTACCGGGGAGTTGTGTAAAAATTAATATTCATATTTGAGGCTGTTACTGCTTGCGCTACTTGGCGGTTCTCATCATTTTAAATATTAATTAATTATTATTAAAAATCGAGAAGTGGTGAAAATAATTGCATTATTTCTTACCTGATTCGAATTAACTAATGTGCGGGAAGGGAAGATCCGAGCAACGGCGTGGGTTATCATAGGATTGATCCCGAGATCGCTAGGTTGATCTGGACCGCGTACGAAGAGCGGAATTCGGTAGCGAGTGAGACTACGCCGAGCCACAGCAGCCTGTGGCGTGACCAATCTTCTGATTATCCAGGAGTACCTGGTTTGATATGCGCATTAGTCGCGGTTTGATTCAGTGCCGCTCAGCAATTGCGCGGCCGCGAGCCCAATAAAGAGCGTATTGGTCAGAAGATACCGCTTCCACAGCCGGGAGGGCTCGCTGCACAGGCGGTGAAACCACTCCAATCCATTCCTCTGCATCCAGCCCGGTGCGCGGGAAAGGGTGCCGGCATGATAGTCGAATGCAGCGCCCACCCCCACCATCACCGCCTGAATACGCCCACGATGGTCCGCCATCCACTGTTCTTGCTTGGGGCACCCAAGGCTTACCCATACGGTGTTTGCGCCGCTGGCGTTAATCTGATCGACAACGTCCTGATCTTCTTTCTCTGTGAGCGCGCGGAAGGGAGGGCTGTACGAGCCGGCAATTTGAAGGGATGGGAAGTCCTGCTTGAGGCGGCGTTGCAATAGCGAGAGGGTCTCTGGGCGGCCACCGTATAGGAATACCGATTCGCCAGTGCTGGCCGCATGCTCACAGTAGCGAAGCATCAGATCGGGGCCGTTGATTCGCTGCTGGTCACGGAAGCCAAGGCGACGAAGCATCCATGCAACTGGAGCACCATCCGGCGTTGTCATGTCGGCTTCTTGAATAACGCGCTCAAAATCGCGGTTCGATCTGGCACTGACCACGGAGTGGACATTGCAGATGCAGACATAGCGCGATTCGCGGGATGCACCCCACTTGTGTATTGAGGCAATGGCTTCGTCCCACGTTACCGCGTGGATGAAGGCACCCAGTACTTTGCTTCCAGATAGCGGTTTCACTGTGCTACCTCGGAATATTGATTGCGGGTTGCTGCGGACCGCGTGCTGCTTGCCTGCGGGGCGGCGCTTGATCGTCCGACCGCGTAATAAGCGAATCCGTGCCCGACTAACTCGGCCGGTTCATAGAGGTTTCGACCATCGAAGATCACTGGTTGGCGGAGTGCAGCGGCAAGAGCCACAAAATCCGGGGAGCGGAACGACTTCCACTCTGTCACCACCACCAGCGCATCGGCGCCTTCTAGGGCCGCCGATTGGTCCTGTGCAAAGCGAACCCGTGCGGCCGCTGCTGGATCGGCAGCTAGGTCAGCATAAACAGCCTTCTTCGCTTCCTCCATCGCCACCGGATCAAACGCCTGAATGCTCGCCCCCCGCGCCAGCAATTCCTTGATCACCACGCGGCTAGGCGCAGCCCGCATGTCATCAGTATTAGGCTTGAACGCCAGCCCCCAAAGAGCAAACGTCAAACCCGAGAGATCTTCCCCATAGTGGCCAACGATCTTCTGCACCAGAATGCGCTTCTGTTCCTTGTTGACTGCCTCCACCGCAGCCAAGATGCGCGGTGTCTGGCCATATTCCGCCGCCGTCCGCTCCAGCGCCTGTACATCCTTGGGGAAGCAGGATCCACCGTAGCCCGTGCCGGCATACAGGAAGCTGTAGCCAATGCGGGGGTCGGAACCAATACCTTGGCGCACTAGTTCAATATCCGCCCCAACTACGTCGGCCAGGTTGGCCAGCTCGTTCATGAACGAGATGCGGGTCGCCAGCATGGCGTTTGCGGCGTACTTGGTGAACTCGGCCGACGCGATATCCATGTTGAGGATACGGTCGTGGTTGCGCGTGAAGGGTGCGTACAGGGCGCGCATTGCCTCGCGCGCGCGCGCGCCGGCGGCGCCCGGTTCGGTGCCAATGACAATGCGGTCCGGCCGCATGAAGTCTTCGATGGCGGCGCCTTCCTTGAGGAATTCGGGGTTGGACACCACGGCGAATTCGAGTTCGGGCAGGTCGCGTTCGGCCAGTTGCGCCTCGATGGCGTGCCGGACCTTGGCGCCGGTGCCAACCGGCACGGTGGATTTGTCCACCACAATCTTTGGTGTGGTCATGTAGCGGCCGATATTGCGGGCGGCGGCTACCACGTAGCGCAGGTCGGCGGAGCCGTCTTCGTCCGGCGGGGTGCCGACGGCGATGAACTGGACGTCGCCAAACTGCACGCTGGCTTCAATGTCGCTGGTGAACTGGAGGCGGCCGGCGGCGTGGTTGCGCTGGATCAGTTCTTTCAGCCCGGGCTCGTAGATGGGCACTTCGCCGGCGTTGAGCATGCTGATCTTTGCGACGTCCAGGTCCAGGCAGAGTACGTCGTTGCCGAGTTCGGCCAGGCAGGTGCCGGTGACCAGGCCCACATAGCCGCTGCCGATGATCGTGATTTTCATGACTACAGTCCGAGATATTGGGAATTAGTGTTTGCTGGCGTGAGGGCTCACTCGACCTAGCCGGGCGGCCAGGGAGATCAGCACTATCGCGGCTACTGCTGCCAGCAGATCTGTCAGCAGATCCGTCAGGTCCGAAGAGCGGTACGGAAAGAACGATTGGATGAATTCGTCGAGCCCGCCCAGCAGGGCGATGCCGGCCAGCGTGATGGCAGCGCGGTAGCGGGTGAGCGATAGATGGATTGCACCCGCGAGACAGGCGTAGGCCACGAGATGGAGATTCTTATCACCATACTCTTGAGACATGGCCTGCGCATTGCCCGGCTGGTTTCCCACCAGCAGCATCAGTAGGTAGAAGGCTGCTGCCAACGATAACAATAGCCTGGCGTGCGGCCCGAGAATCGACGCGGCAGGCTGCGCCGACCGCTGCGATTCAATACGCATTCTGTCCAGTCCAGCCCTTGAACGCGGTCCAGAAGATAATCCGCAAATCCATCCAGAACGACCAGTTGCGGATATAAAAGATGTCGTGCTCAACGCGCTTGGCCATCTTGTCCAGCGTATCGGTCTCGCCCCGGTAGCCATTGATCTGCGCCCAGCCGGTAATGCCGGGCTTGACGCGGTGGCGGAGCATGTACAGATCCAGCTGTTCTTTATAGATATTGTTGTGCGCCATGGCGTGCGGGCGCGGGCCTACCACGCTCATCTCGCCTCTGAGCACGTTGATGAACTGGGGCAGCTCGTCCAGGCTGGTGCGGCGCAGGAGGGCGCCGATGGGGGTGATGCGGTTGTCGCCTTTGGTGGCCTGGGTGACCACGCCGTGCTCGGCGTGGGGCTTCATGCTGCGGAATTTGTAGACGTGGATCACGCGGCCGTCCAGGCCCAGGCGCTCTTGCTTGAAGAACACGGGGCCGGGGGAGCTGCGCTTGATCAGCACGGCGATGACCAGGAACAGCGGGGAGAGGGCGGCGAGTACCAGGGCGGCAAAGCTGCGGTCGAATGCAGCCTTGACCGCGCCGCGCACGCCTAGCGATGGCGGGCGGTTGAGTTCTACCGCGGGCATGCCCAGAAAATCGCCCACCTTGTGGTTGAGCAGGTCGAAGTCCAGCAGGCTGGGCATCCATTTGATGTCGATGAAGTCGTTGCGCAGTGAGTACGCAATGCTCTGCATCTGGCGGGTGGCGCTCATGGGCAGCGTGATCCAGACTTCATCGATATCGTGCAGGCGCGAGAATTCCGCGATCTTGGCGCTGTCTTCCACGCGTAGCACGCCGGCGGGCGTGGCTTCGTCCGCCGAGGCGTAGATGCCCCACACCTTGTAGCCGGTGCGGGGGTTGGCGGTGGCGCGCTGGTACATCTCCTGGCCGGTGCGGCCGTAGCCGACGATCAGCACGTGCTTGGTGTTCACGCCGGTGCCGCGGACCAGGCTCAGGACGGCCCGGCTGGCGATATGCAGCGCCAGCAGGCCGATGATGGATCCGAAGTACCAGTACGTGGCCCAAAGGCGCGAGAGGGAGTCGGCTTGATGGAGGAGGAAGCAGACCAGGATGCTGATCAGCCAGACCAGGGTCCAGCCGGCCAGCATACGCGTGAAGAGCGAGAAGGCGCTGCGGCCGCGCCAGGAGGCGTACAGGTCGAACGCGGGCAACACGATAAACGCGACGGTGCAGCCAAAGTACTGGATGAACTGGTGGATGGGCGCACTGGGCGTGGCGTCCGTTTTGAAGCGGAGTTCGGTTGCCAGGTAAGCGGCAATCCAGATGATGGCTACGTCGAGCAGGCGCGCGGCCAGCGTGAGCTGGTCGTGGTGCCTGGCAAACATGTCGCGATAAACTCCCATGATCTTCCCCGAAAGCGTTCGCAATCCGGCCGCACGGTTGTGCACCCGAACTATTTATCCCCAATTGGTAAGGGCGGCGCGTCGCGATTGACTACGTCGGCCCGGCCATGCGCGCTGTCTCAAATGGCATGGCATTTTTTGATCGGACGAAAGAAGTCGGCGGTGGCTGCAGCGTGTGCAGTCGATTCCGTGGCGCTTGGGGGCGGCTGACCCTCGTGCCCTTGCGTTGCCCATGCAGGCACGCTTCGCTGGAAACTCGTCGCTTCGTTTTAAACGGACGCTATGGGCGCCGGTTTGCTCGTCTTGTCGATGGGGCAGATAGTGCGGCGCAGCGACGGCTACCGGTACCCTGCGAGAGAAGGGAACGCGAGGGGATTGCTGGCGTGATTGTTGGCATCGTGGCGCGGGGTTGCCGGCAAGGCCGCGCATTGCGCTCGGGACTCGCGCATGCGGAGCGCGGTCTTGGGGCTGATGGGTGATGTTGGTGCGTGGATTGTTTAATGACGTATCGATTTTGTATCGGGGTTGATATTTGATTTTTTAATGACGGTCGATTCTTTATCTTTGAATTTTCTATCCCTACTTCAGAGGGGAGAATTGCCGGATGAATACGGGTATCAAGTAGGTGGGATGGCTGCGATGTCTCACGCTGTGTCTCGCGGCTTGCGGGCGAGAATGGTAAGTGTCGTTTTCGACGCTTTTTGTGTTGACGGGGAGGGTCGGGTGGCCGGCTTACCTGGCTCACGCGCTGGCATGGCGGGCCGCCGGTGTGGCTTACCTGCCAATTGGGCCCCGTCACCAGGCCGATGACAGCACCAATTGCCAAAAAGTGAGACGCACGGTCAAGAGGCACGCGGGCGTGGCTTTAATCTTGGGCGCTAGAGACCGTTGTCTATAAGGCGTGCGCGACAGGGGGTTGTTTGGCAACCCCTGCCCCTGAACTCGAAGAGATGGGGGAACCGACGCAACCGGGGCAATGCCGGCAGCGATCCGGTGTCTTGGCGGGTCATTAGGCGTATGACGGGAATGATGGGGATGTTGGTTATGGCTGAGTTATCTGGTTTGGCGGGTTTGGTTGGTATGTCCGACATGTCTGAGATGTCTGATATGTCTGATATATCTGGTACATCTGGGGTAACAGAACAGGGTGGGGGCGCCCTGAGCCGTGAGCAGCTCGATGCTTACTTTGCTTCCTACGTGGGCATGGAGGGGGGCAGTCCGGCCGGCGCGGTCTGGTTCTGCGACGCCATGCCGACTGCGGATGGCGCGCGGCTGCCGTCGCAGCTTGTCCCGGTGCGCGAGGTACCGGCGTGGGATGCGCAATTCAGGCTGCGCCATCTGCACGAGATGGGCAAATGGCAAACGCACCAGCGCATCGCGCGCATCATGGCGGCGGCCCGGGAGATGGTGCTGTTCGGCCGGGATGATAGCGGCGATTGGCAGCGCTACCTTGCGCAATATCTTTACCGGCCGCGCGGATGGGATTTCAAGCTGAGCTTGTTCCCTTTGTCCATCCGTTCTGAGAGCGGGTTGTCGTGGACGCAACTGCACGGCAACCAGCCGGAGCTGAACCCCAAGTCCAAGTACCTCACGCTGTGCCGTCATGGTGCCCGGTTCCGCTTTATCGCCCAGTTGCGCCGGCGCGAGCGGCCCAAGGTGGTGGTTTGCCTTGGTGAGCGCTTCGAGGCGGAGTATCTCCAGGCCTTCGACATGCAGGATGTGCCATTTACCACGCACACATTACAGCCTGCCGATCAGGCGAAGGAACTGCGCGTTTATTTCAGTGAAGGTACGAACCTGATTATCTGTCCCGCGGTGGCCGGGGCTGCCGGATTAGCCTCCGATGTGCTCCTGAACGCTATGGGGGGTTTTATCAGTCAATGGCTGACCATGGCCGATTTTCAGGTAAGACCGCACGAGTCGGCGCTTTACGAGGCGGAGTACTACGCGGCCTGAGATGGCGGTGCAGTGGCCGTTGGCACGCAGCTCAGCGCCGTTCTCAGCGCTGTTGCCGATACAGCCACTGCCGGAAGTCATCGCCTTGCACCGCGAACGCGGCTTGCCTGAGTTCGGTGTTCTCGGGGCTGGTGGCATAGGCGCGCAGGTCGCTGGGCGACATGCCCAGTGATCGGCGGAACGCACGGGTGAAGTCCGATGCGCTATTGAAGCCCAGTCCGTAGGCGATATTGCTGACCGGCAAGCTGGGGAACTTCACGAGGTCGGCGGCGGCGGCCCGCAGCCGGCTCTTGCGGATATAGGCCTGCACGCCGCCTTCTTGCTCGAACAATCGATATAGGGTCGGGCGGGAGATCTCCATCCTGGCGAGCAGCCTGTCGGGGGACAGCTCCGCTGCGCCGGGGTCGGCGTCGATCAGCCGGCGTGCCCGGGCCAGCATGGCGACGCGGGCGGCGGCGCGGGCGCCGTCCTCAAGGCGCGCACCTTTGCGAAAGGCGGCGGTGAGCAGTTGCACGCTAGCGTGCATGGCCTCGACAGCCGCTTGCGGCGCCATGCCGGGGATCTCGCGGCTCAGCGCCGTCAGGTGCTCCACTGCCAGCCGGGTCAGCGGGGTGTTGGTTTGCACGATGCGCCCGTGCGCGGCCTCGGCGCCGAGAAAGATGGAATCCATCATCGCGCGCGGCACGAAGACCGAGAGCGCGCGCACGGAACCCCGGTGCATGTGCACGGGCTGCCCATGGTCCGTGAGCAGGATGCCGCCTTGTTGCGGCATCGGGTTGCGCCGCATGCCCTCGACCACGCCGGCGCTGCCCTCGACGAACACCTGGAACGCATAGTGCCGCATGGTGTCCGTGGAGATGCGCGCGACGTTGCGCTTCAGGGAGAGGCCGTCGCAGCGGCAGTCCGTGAAGAGCATGTCCTCGACCAGGTAGCGGTCGATGCTGGCCTGGAACGGGGCCGCCAGGGCGTCCCGGGTGAGGTTGACGTCCATCACATGCCCGACACGCTGGCGCCAGGCAAGGATTTGCCCAACGCTGGCGTCGCGGGGCCCGTCGCCGCCTACCTGGAAATGGGTATGCGGCAGGCGCGCGTCCGGGGCTGCCTCATGCTTCTCGGCCGTATTGGCCGTATTGGCCATATCGGACGTTTCGGGCGTCGCGGGCGGCGGTTCCGATTGGTGCGGTAGCGTTGCGATAGGAGGCTCGGTCATGGGCGTGGTGCAACCCAGGTGCTGCATGGACCCGGCAAAACGCCGGCGCATCGGCACCACTCTATCGAAAAACCGAGATTCTTGCAGGCGCGCGTTGCGCCGGGCTAGTTCCCCCCGGGGCGATTGTGCAATGCGGCGCGCAGTGTCGTTACCCCGCGTAAGAAGGGAAAGAAGACTGCCATGAATCCCTCCAAAGGGGGGCGCATCATGATCAAATCTCACGCAAAATCTCGCACCGCCAAGTGATTGTTTCGCGCAAACGAGATCGGGCTTTTTGGGGCGGTAGCCGGCGCGTCGCGGGATTGACGATATACGTACCGGCAATGGCTTTCCTAAAGGGAAGAGCACTGATCCAGATTGGTTGTAGGCAGGTCAAATCCGTCGGAGCCAGGCTTTGCTTTATGCCGGCCGGCATCCGAGACGAAGCAGGTGGGAGGCGCGAAAGCGCGGGAAGCTCTGCCTTCCCCGCCAGCGGGTTGTCTCCATCGTTCTATTAGAGATTTGCCGGTGCATTCGAGGCGTCTCACGGCCCGTCACGTCGTATAGGTAGGTACTGCCTCAGCGCGTGGGCATCTTTAATTCCACCAAGCGGTAGGGGCATGGAAATAGAACAGAAGACCGTATTTTCACGTGAGCAGCTGGACGCGTATTTCGCGTCTTACGTTGGTATGGAAGGGGGAAATCCGGCGGCGGCTGTCTGGTTTTGCGACAGCACGCCGCATCCATGGGTCGAGTCGCTGGTAGCGCCGCTGGAGCCGCGCACGCAGCCGGGGGCCTGGGACAGCGCCTACCGTGAGCGCCATCGCGAGAGCATGGAGCGCTGGCAGTCGCATCAGAAGATCGCAAGGATCATGGCCGCGGCGCGTGCGCATACCTTTGCGAGCCCGCAGAGCGAGTGCGACTGGAAGCATTACTTCGATCAGCATCTCTATGCGCCGGGTGGGGCGGAGTTCAAGCTCAGCCTGTTTCCGCTGCCGGCGCACCTGATTGGCCAGACGCCCTGGTCCAGGGCTTTTCGCGGGCAGCCGGCGCTGGTGCCCAAGCAGCGCTACCTGGATCTGTGCCGCGCTGGCAGCCGCTTTCGCTTTATCGAGGGCATTCGCAGGGAGTGGAAGCCCAAGGTGGTGGTGTGCCTGGGCGAGCGGCACTTCTCGGATTTCGTATTGGCATTCGGGATCGAGCAGGCCCGGGCGGGGGATTTCATTTTGCAGCCGGCCGATCTTGTCAAGACGCTGCGCGTGCTGGAGCACGATGGCACGACCTGGATCATGTGCCCTGCGCTGGCGGGCGCTTCGGGGCTGACTTCTGATGTGTTGCTCGAAGCCATGGGCCGATATGTGGCGCGCTGGCTGGTGCCGGAGGATTTTCCGATCCGGCACTAAGCAGTAAGCACTAAGCGCTAGGTGCGAAGGGGGGCGCTGGCCGGCATCGGCATTCGTCGTTGTGCATCGGTGTTCGTTGTTGTGCATCGTTGTGCATCGTTGTTTTCGTCTGACAACCGGGGAATTTGCGCGCGGCGGCGGGTGCCGTTGTGGCGCTCGCCAAGGGCGGGTGTTACGTCCCGGCATGCAAGCCTGCGCTTTCCCCCTCCTAGTAGGGGTGACACGGTTGTGGAGATTGTTTATCTAATGAAGCTGGCAAAGGCAGTAGCGCAGTTTTGTTGTAGTGCTGCCGATTCCGATCGCAAGAGCCAGCCAGGGTATCCATGAGATGCGACGAGCCAGGGCAGCGAAGGGCACCAACGGTGCGCTGCCAAGGCGTGGTCAGGATCCATAGACAACCTAGTGACCCATTGACCTATCGACGTATCGACGCATTGAAGCATTGACGCATTGAAATATCGACATATCGACGTATCGATTCAGGAGTGAGAAGAGTGCAAACCAATATCAGGAATATCTTTACCCTCGGCATCATGGCTTCCGCGGCAGCGGCACTTGTGGCTTGCGGGGGCGGCTCGGACTCGACGCCGACCCCGACGACGCCATCGGTCACCGTGCAAGGCAAGGCCGTCGACTTCTACCTGTCACAGGCTACGGTGACGTTCCTCGATTGCAGCAACAAGACGACCACGACCACCGCGACCGGGGATTTCACGTTCCCGGATGGCTGCTCCACCAGCGCGCTCAAGGTGACCGGCGGTACCGACATTGGTACCAACCAGCCGTTCACCGGCGTGCTGCAAGCGCCGGCGGTGACCTACAAGGCCGGCGTGACCCCGGTGATCACGCCGCTGACGACGCTGGTTGCGCAACTGGGCGCAGCCCAGGCCGCGGCGCTGGCGACCAAGCTTGGCCTGCAAGGCAAGGACCTCACCACGCTGGACCCGATGCAAGACGCGGCCGTGCTCAAGGCAGCCGTGGTGGTGCAGCAACTGGTGGACCAGGTCGCGAAGACGCTGGCTGGCTTGTCGAAGGCCACCGGCGGCACGTTGACGGCGGAAGCTGCCGCGGCGGCGGCGGCCAGTGCCGTGGCTAGCGCGGTGAACAACGCCTCCGGTACCGCAGACCTGACCAACAGCACGCTGGTCACGTCGGTGATCAACGCGTCGGTGCAGAACGCCAAGGCAGGTTTCCCGGCCAGCGTCCAGGCCAACATTGCCGCAGTGGCGGCCAACGTCGCCGCGCTGGCCGGCCCGGTCGTGGCCAACCAGGTGTCGAACGTGAGCACCGCGCTGGGCACGATCGTGCTGGGCGCAAGCCCGGCTGCCACGCTGGCTGCCTTGCAGCAAAGCGGCTCGGTCAATGCGGTGACCGACAGCGCCAAGTCCACGACGAGCAATGCGCTGGTGGCGGCGGTAACGCCGGCCGCGCTGGCGGACCCCACGCTGACGACTAACCTGGCTGCGCTTGGTACGGCTGTCTCTACCGGCAACACCACGGCAATCCAGACCGCGGCTGGCAACCTGGGCGGCAGCGTCAACAGCGGCGCCATCAACGATGTGGCCAACAGCGTCAAGCCGACCAACTTCATCCAGTTGGCCAGCATGACCATCAATGGCCAGCAGTTCACGAACTTCAATGCTGTGACGGTGACCGGCGGTACGCTGAGCTCCATCAAGGTGGCGGCTTCGCAAAGCGGCGATGCATTTGCCGGCGGGGCAGCGGAAGTGCGTGCCGGCCTGAGCTACACGTACAACGGCAACAAGGTCGACGTCATCATCGAGAAGGTTGCGCTTACCTTCAACAACGGTGCATTGACCGGCGCGCAGGTCCCGGTCAACACGCCGTACTCGTTCCGCATCAGTGGCGGCAGCATCACGGCTAGCGTGGGCCTGACCAACGCGACTGCCGACAACCTGTTCGACAGCGCCAACGGCGGCTCGCTGAACCTGCCGTTCACGGTCTTCCTGGCCAAGCTGCAGAACGCGGGCGCGCTGAGCGCCACGCAGATCGCTTCGCTCACGCCCAAGTCGACCAGCACCTTCCCCGTGACGTTTGCGGTGGCGGGCCAGAGCGGCAAGGCGGTAAGCGTTGCCACCCTGGTGAGCAGCAGCCCGCAGAAGACGCAGGCGCAGACGGTGCAGACCGCCACGTCTACGGTCAGCGGCAACGGCATCACGACCTCGGTCACGCTGAACCCCTGATCGGTGCGCGGTGAAGCCCTTCCCGTGGTCAGGGGAGGGCCTGCCCGGTCATCCGTCATGCGCGCCATCTGGCGCTTGTGGCGGGTGGCCGGCTTCTTTTTGTGTGCAGTCGGCCGGACCAAGAACTGGCTGACGCCATGGATGAGGTCCGTCCCCGGCCTCGGAGTCTCCCTATGCTGTTGTATCGCACGCGCCGGCTCCGCCATGCCGGTGCCTTGATGCTGGGTTTGTCGTGCGTCGGCGTTGCCCATGCGGCCCCCGACGATGTGTTTCTGCAGGCCGAGCCCGCTACGGGCGAGTTCACGTCATTTCGCGTGGAGGCCAGCTATGACATGGTCAACAAGACCGTGGATGTCTTTAACCTGCGAGAGGGCCAGGGCGCCGTGCCGGACAATGCCGGCGACTATCGTGGCGGCAAGCTGATGCTGGGCTACAAGTTCTCGCCGAAGTGGTCGGGATCGGCCACGTACTGGCGCCGCGGCATCGACTACGGGCAGGACAACAACCAGATCGATAGCTGGATGCTGGCCTTGCACTATGACCCGCTGGCCGAGCCTGGCGCGCGGGACCGCGTCATGCTGCGCTTCTCCCTTTGGGGCGACCGCGCCGGCAGCCTGACCCGCTCGTCCGCGCTCAAGGTCAGGAATGCCACGTTCAACAGCGTCACGGTCAACGACGCCAACGATATCCAGGGCCAGGCCGATGTGATTTTTTCTGGCGACCTTACCGAGCGCAACAAGCTCACCGGGTTCTTTGGCCTGGGCGTGAGCCGCGTGACAATCGGCGGCATCAATACGCGGCTGCAACAGGGCGGGTGCAATTTCAATGTGAGCATTGGCTCGGACAATGTGGCCAGCGGTAACCTGGCCGCGCCTTGCCGCGTGGGCAACACCAACCTGCAGTCGGCGTCGTTTTCAACGGATGCCAGCCAGTACGGCCTGAACATCAACGACGATTTCAACTACACGGCCGGCTTCCTGAACCTGGGTGGCTCCTGGCGCTGGAAGTACGAGAACTTCAGCGCGCGGCTGGGCTATCAGTTCCAGTACCTGTTGCGCAGCAACGTCGATAGCCGCGCCAGTGCCTACGGCTATTCGCCCATCAAGTCAAACCATACGCTGGGGATGGAGCTGTCTTATGCGGTGGTGAAAAATGTCGAGGTGTTCCTGCGTGGGCAGGCATCGCTGTACAACTTCGTTGGCACGATCCCGTTTCTCTATAACGCCGCTACCGCGGGCAAGCTCGATCGCTATTACGGCTATGGCTCGATCGGTATTCGCTTCTCGGGGTTCTAAGGCAGGGGGCGCGGTAATGCGGGCTAGTGCGCGGTAATGCGGGGTTGAGCGGGAGGTTGCGCCTGGATTCGGGCGCGAGATGCCCTGGCAGAAAAAAAAGGGTGTAGGCGCAGGGTGCTCCTACACCCCTTGAACGAATCAGCAAGGGGTCAGTCTTGCTGAGATGGATTGTCTTACGGCTTGTATTACGTCAGTACCCTGCCTTAGTAGGTGGTCCTCCTTCGGGGGGGACCGTGCGTGGCCCGTGGCCATGCGGGCACTGAAAGAATAGGGTTGTGCCTGCAGTTGTGCCTGCATGTTGTGCGTGCATAGGTGCGGGCCGGCCTTGGCGTGGGGTGCTCCTTTGGGTTTGCCGTCATTTGAGTTTGCCCTTGGCGCAGCCAATCGCATTGCCGGGCGCTATGGTGGTATGGCGGTATGGTGGTATGGCGTGCTCGCGCGCGAGCTTGATGTGATGCGTGTGCATGTCGCACCCGGCCGTCCAAATGCCTTCCAGGAGCTTAGATTGCATTACGCGTTTTTCAGTGGCACGGCGTCTGCCGGCACGTGGGGCCCGCATCCGGACAGTGGCCCACCCGATCCGGTGGCCGCGCGCCTGGCGCGGCTGCGCCAGCGGATGGCGTGGCCTTCAGGCGGGCCGCAGGGCGTGGATGCCACGGAACGCGACCTGGATCGCGAGGAACTGCTCTCGCTCACCCGGGAGGACCTGATCGGTGCGATCGAGTTCGGGCATATCTACCCGGTGTTCCAGCCGCAGATCAGCGCGCAGCACGGCGGCATCGTCGGGCTGGAGGTGCTGGCGCGCTGGTCCGACAGGGGGCGGCACCATGCCCCGGACAAGTTTGTCGGCAGCATCACCAGCCATGGCGTGGAGACGCTGCTGCTGGATCATTTCCTTGGCGCATGCGCTCGGGTGCAGACGCGGTTTCCGCAATACACGGGCCGGTTCTCCCTGAACGTCAACCCGACGACCGCGGCAGCGGCCGGTTTCGTCCAGGGCTTTGTGCGTGCAGGCATTTCCCATGGGCTGGATATCGCGCGCATCGTGCTGGAGCTGACCGAGCAGACCCGCATTTCCTGCGGCAGCGAGGCGCGCTTGCTGGAAAACCTCAACGCGCTCTCCGCCCGTGGCATGGTGATCTCCCAGGACGATTTCGGCTCGGGCTATGCCTCGCTGCAGGCCCTTGGGCTGCTGCCGTTCAAGCAGGTCAAGGTGGACAAGATCCTGCTGCACCGCGCGCGCCACGCCGAGCGCGCCCGGCGGCTGTTCTCTTCCTCGATGGCGCTGGCGCGCTCGCTGGAGTTGCAGACGGTGGCTGAAGGCGTGGAGAGCCCGGACGACGTGGTGCTGGCAAGGTCGCTCGGCGCGGATTTGCTGCAGGGGTATGCTGTTTCCCCTCCGATGCCCTTTGAGCGGCTCCAGCTTTAGGCTATGTGCCCGCGCGGCGGGGGCGGTTTGCGCCGCCTTGCCCAGGGGTGCCGCAGCTAGCTATCCCTTGGCGGGGATGGAGTTGGCCTGCCTCGGCCTGCTGCGGCCTGCGTTTGACTACCGTTATATACATCGATATATTTCGCTATCAGGGCATTCTCCCTTCTTTGTTGCCGGCCCGGCTCCACAAGGCATTGCCAGTGAACCAGTCGTTGCTGATCCTCGATGCGTTTTCGCTCTCCCCCGGCGAGCCGGCCTGCCGCGCCCTGGCGGGCGTGCTGGAAAGCGCCAACGCTGCCAGGCTGCCCAGGTTCGCGCAGTGGCTCGGGCTTGCTGAGCCCGAGTTCTGGCAGATGCTGGACCACTGTTTTCCGGGTGCCAGGGCGGCGGGGTGGGCGCCGGAGTCGGCACCGGTCGATGCCGCCGCGTTGCCTTGCGAGTTTCCCGATCTGGTACAGATGCTGATCGCATCGGGCGATCCCGCTCGCCCAGAAACGCGCTGGGCCGCCCACGCGCTGGCCAGCGGGTGCTTTGGCGGCTCCCATCTCTGGCACGACATGGGCCTGTCGGGCCGGCATGACGTGTCGCGCCTGCTGCAGGCGTATTTCCCCGCGCTCTACGCGGCCAACACCACGGACATGAAGTGGAAGAAGTTCTTCTACCACGCGCTATGCCGGCGGCTGGACCTGCACCCGTGTCCCGAACCGGCTTGCGCCGGATGCGACAACTACGCCAGCTGCCACGGCGCCGAGTCGGTGATTGGCTGGCGTTAGGCTGGCAGGCCGCCATGATCGGCTCGGATGGCGTTCTACGCGCCAGGCTTGAGCGGCAAGGAGGCCGGCTTCTTGTGTCCCCGGCCTCTGGCTGCTTAGCTCCGGGAGGGGAAAAGACCGTTCACGCAGATCATGTAAGTCAGGCCGTTTGGTGTGACGGACGCGAGATTCGGCAACGCGAACGTGGTCCGGCCGTCGCCGCCGAAGTTAGTCCCCAGCAGCGAGAACAGCGCGGTGTATTGCACGATGGGCAGCAGCCGGCCATCGGCCGCCATGCCGTTTCCGTAAGTTGCGGCGGTTAGCCATACGCTCCCTATCGTGCAGTCGGCACCGCCGGTGCCATCGCCGGCGGTTCCGGCATTAAATCCACCCAGACCCGGGTTGATGGGACCTGTGGCGCCGGTAGCGCCAGTTGCCCCCGTGGCCCCTGTTGCTCCCGTGGACCCCGTTACGCCTTGGGCACCGGTGGCGCCGGTAGCGCCCGTCAGGCCAGTGGCACCCGTAGCGCCTTGGGCGCCGGTGGCTCCCGTCGGGCCTTGCATGCCAGTGGCCCCGGTCGCGCCAGTCGCGCCCGTCGGCCCCGTCACGCCTTGCGCACCGGTGGCGCCAGTGGCTCCGGTCGCTCCGGTGGCGCCAGTGGCGCCATTGCTCCCGTCGGCACCTTGCGGGCCCTGCGCGCCGGCTGCCCCTGTAGCTCCCGTGGCCCCGGTGGCTCCGGTGGCCCCCATCGCGCCGGTAGCCCCGGTGGGACCTGCCGCACCCGTGGCGCCGGTCGCGCCTGTTGCCCCTGCCGGGCCCACATCGCCCCTGGCCAGTTCCTGCGCCACCGTGACCAGCGTGGCGTTGTTGGCCTTCAGGCGCACGATCAGCGCTTCGAGCTTGTCGTCATAGGCGTCGCCGGCTTGCGGCTGGAACACCTGGTTGAGCAGGTTCAGCGTGTCCACCGTCACGCCCAGGTTGGCCAGGCGCTGTCTGGTCAAAGTCAGGGCAGTGGGCAGGCGGTTGCTTGCGGCGCCGGCCGAGGTGGCGGAGAACGTGTTGAAGAAGGCTTCGGTGTCGGGGTTTTCGGTGGCGCTGGCCACCACCAGTTCGGTGATCGGCGTGATGTTGGTCACGCCGGGGCCGAGGATCAGCGTGTGCAGCACGCCGTTCGGGCCGGTCACGCGCGCCGCGCACGGCAGCACCAGGCCGGCGGTGGTGACCGACCAGGCGCCGGTGGCCGAGGTGGTGACGGAGGCCGTGCCGGCCACGCATTTCAGTTCCACGGTGGCGTTGGCAATGGGCGCGCCGGTGGCGGCAACGCCGGAGATCGAGGCTGCTGGTGCCACCGTGACCGGCGCGTTGCCGGACGATTGCACGGTATCGCCGCCGCTGCCACCGCATGCGTTCAGCAGCGAGGCCGCGGCCATGGACAGATAGAGAGCCCGCATTTTTGTTTGCATCTTGATTTCCCTTGATTTCCCAAACGTAGTTATCCGCTTGCACACGTCTCGACGGTGTCGAGGTGCACTTTTCTTTTACTTATGGTTTGGAAGCGCCCGCCGGGCGCAGCAGGCGGCATTTTATAGGGGGTTGCAGGGGGGGCGCGCAATAGCTTCTGGCCTTTCGCGGGCAGGGCGAAGGCGCAATGGCCCGCTACAGCATGGCCGAATGCAGGTGATGCGGATCGTCCAGCGTATCCGCCACGATCTGCAGCGATTCCTCTACCTCGTCGCGCTCGCCCGGACCGCCCAGGCAGATCCGGATCGCATCCGGGGGATTGCCATCGGTGGCGAACGCCGCGCTCGATACCACGCCGATGCCGCGCGAGCGCAGATGCAGCGCCAGCTCGGAAGGGCGCCAGCCGCTGTCCGGGGGAACCGGCAGCCAGAGATGGAAGCCTTCCGGGTCGGCGTCGTATGGCCGCCCCGCCAGCACGTCGCGGGCCAAGAGCTGGCGGGCCACGCACTCGGCGCGGATGGCCTTGAGCATGTCTTCGGCCGTGCCGTCCTTGATCCACGATGTGGCCAGCAGCGTATTGAACGGGCTTGCCATCACCGTGGTGGCGCGCAGGGTGCCGGCCAGCCGCTGGGTCTGGCGCGCGGTGGGGCCGTGGATAAAGGCAATGCGCAATCCGGCGCCAAAGCATTTCGACAGGCCGGTGACGTAGTAGGTGAGTTCCGGCGCGAGCGTGGCCATGGCATCCGGCGTGCGCTGCGGCAGCATGCCGTAGGCATCGTCCTCGATGATCGGCACGCTGTAGCGCAGGGCGATATCGGCCAGGATTTCGCGCCGTCCCTGGGGCATGGTCCTGGTGCTGGGGTTCTGCAGCGTGGGATTGCAGTACAGCGCGCTTGGCTTTTGCGTCTTGCAGAGTGTTTCGAAGGCCGGCCCGAGGGGGCCTTCGTCATCGCTGGGCAGGGCCTGCAGCTGCACGCCGAGCTGCGTGGCGATGGCCTTGATGCCGGGGTAGGCCAGCGTATCCAGGCAGATCGTCTGCCCGGGCCGCGCCAGCAGCGACACCAGCGCCACCAGGGCGCTGTGAATCCCCGGGCAGATCAGCACGGTATCCGCGCGGCAGGCGGGCACATAGCGCCTCAGCCAGTCCACCGCTACGGCGCGATCCGCCGGCGTGCCGCCGAAATCCTGGTAGCGCAGCAGGTCGTAGGGATCCGTCGTGCTCATCAGGCGCGCTGCCGACTCGCGCAGCCTCACGGTGAGCGTCGGCGGCTCGGGCGGGTTGTTCATGGTCATTTCGGCACCCGTGCCCGCGCGCAGCGGCAGGGCGGGCGCGCGCCCGCGCACAAAGGTGCCGCTGCCGGCCTTGGCGTCGATCAGCCCGCGCTTGCGGGCTTGCGCGTAGGCGCGGGCCACGGTGGTGTAGTTGAGCCGTAGCGCTTCGGCCAGGTCGCGCAGCGCCGGCAGGCGGTCGCGCGCTTGCAAGCGGCCGCTTGCCAGGTCTTCCTCGATCAGGTCGGGGATCATCAGGTAAGCGGGTTTGGTGCTCTCGCCGAGGCGTTTGAGCCAGTGGCTGGCAAGTCCGGGCAAGGTGGGCTCCTGATGTTCGCGGTGGTCGGATGCGGCGTTCGTCGAGGCTTTCGCTGAGGTTTTCGCCGAGGATTCAGGCTACCACAATGATCGTTTTTTTCGCTTGGATTGATTGCATTTTTGTTTGCGCAATGATGGTGCGATATTGCGGCATTGCACCGCTTCCGGGCGTGTTTCCCAGGCTGGCGCGGTCCACCGCAGTGCATGGCCGCAAAAGGCCGGTAGCGGCTAAGGCACTAGCGTTTCGCCCACATTTCGCCATCCGGAAAATCAGCGATGCAATCAATGAGCGATTCGCTGCCTGATCGGTCATTGATCGCATCGGCGGGCATGGTAGATGGCATGTCCCGTGCTCAAGGTTTGGTGTCGGCCCAGCGCCGATCGATCGACAGATCCCCCAACCTTATGGAGTGCAACATGCCCGCAGTGAACAAACCGGCCCACAAGAAAGGCGACTTCCTGGTCGACTACGAAGAGAAGGTATTCGAGGACGTCAAGGCAGAACCGGGCGAGAAGGCGCTGGTCACCTTCCACACCGTGGCCTTCGAAGGCTCGATCGGCTTCGTCAACCTGCTGCAGGCCACGCGCCTGCAACGCAAGGGCTTCGAGACCTCCATCCTGCTGTACGGCCCGGGCGTGACGCTGGGCCTGCAGCGCGGCTTTCCCACGCTGGGCGACGAAGCCTTCGCCGGCCATCTCAACTTCAACAAGCAGATCACCAAGTTTATGGACGAGGGCGGCAAGGTCTACGCCTGCCGCTTTGCGCTGCAAGCGCTGTATGGCCATGGCGAAGCATCGCTGATCGAAGGCATCCGCCCGATCAGCCCGCTCGATGTGCTGGACCTGAAGCTGATCCACCGCAAGGAGAACGCGCTGATCCTGGATACCTGGACGGTTTAACGGCTCAGCGGCTCAACGCATTGACGCTTTAACGCATCCACGCTTTAACGCATTCACGCTGAAAGAAAGGGCGGGCATCACCATGTCACAGAAACGCATTGTGCGCGCGGCCGCGGTCCAGATTTCTCCGGACCTCGAGCACGGCGAAGGCACGCTTGGCAAAGTCTGCGAGGCCATCGACCGCGCCGCACGGGAAGGCGTGCAGCTGATCGTCTTTCCGGAAACCTTCCTGCCGTACTACCCGTACTTCTCCTTCGTGCGGCCGCCCGTGCAATCCGGCAGCGACCACATGCGGCTGTACGAGCAGGCGGTGGTGGTGCCCGGCCCCGTCACCCATGCCGTGTCCGAGCGCGCGCGCCGGCACGCCATGGTGGTGGTGCTCGGCGTCAACGAGCGCGACCACGGCAGTCTTTACAACACGCAGCTCATCTTCGATACCGATGGCCGCCTGGTGCTCAAGCGCCGCAAGATCACGCCGACGTTCCATGAACGGATGATCTGGGGCCAGGGCGACGCGGCCGGCCTGAAGGTGGCCGATACCGCCATCGGCCGCGTGGGCGCGCTGGCTTGCTGGGAGCACTACAACCCGCTGGCCCGCTACGCGCTGATGACCCAGCACGAGGAAATCCACTGCAGCCAGTTTCCCGGCTCGCTGGTGGGCCCCGTCTTTGCCGAGCAGATCGAAGTCACCATCCGCCATCACGCGCTGGAGTCCGGCTGCTTCGTGGTGAACGCCACCGGCTGGCTGACCGACGAGCAGATCGCCTCGGTCACCACCGACCCCGCCTTGCAAAAGGCGCTGCGCGGCGGCTGCAACACCGCCATCGTGTCGCCGGAGGGCCAGCACCTGGCACCGCCACTGCGCGAGGGCGAGGGCATGGTGATCGCGGACCTGGATATGTCGCTCATCACCAAGCGCAAGCGAATGATGGATTCGGTGGGGCACTACGCCCGGCCGGAATTGCTCAGCCTTGCCATCAACGACCGGCCGGCGGCGACCGCATCGCCCATGGCCACCGCCTTGTCCAACTACCACGGGAGCACCCACCATGAACCCCAGCGAGATGACGCCGGCCTTGACCTTGAGCCGGTTGTCGGTAACTGAGCTTCGGACCGAGTTGCAATCGGTCGGGCTGCGCCTGCTGGACCCGGCTGCGGGCGCCGCCAGCCGGCGCGGCGGCGCGGGCCCGTCCGACCACAAGGCGGTGACCGTGGATGGCGTGACCATCATGGTGCCGGTGCATACCAACACCGCCTGGCATTCGCCATACGTGGCGTCGTCGCCGGATGGCAAGGGCACCAGCGCGCTGATGCGTGGCGCCATCCCGATTGCGAACATCAGTTTTCCGAAGGCGCCGCGCTTCTATGCGCTGCAGACGATGGAGGGCGTGCCGTACTCGCACATCGCCACGCTGCACAGCGCGGATGTGCTGGCCACCACGGTGCTGCAGACCTGCATCCGCTATGAGAGCCGGCGCAAGACCTGCAAGTTCTGCGCGATCGGGCAATCGCTCGCGGCGGGGCGCACCATTGCGCGCAAGACGCCGGAGCAACTGGCTGAGGTGGCGCGCGCCGCCGTGCTGCTCGATGGTGTGAAGCATATGGTGCTGACCACCGGCACGCCGCCCACGCCGGACCGCGGCGCCGCCATACTTTGCGAGAGCGCGTTTGCCATCAAGGCGGCCGTGGACCTGCCCATCCAGGCGCAGTGCGAGCCGCCGGACGACGACCGCTGGTTTGAGCGCATGAAGGCCTCGGGCATCGATACGCTGGGCATGCACCTGGAGGTGGTCACGCCCGCCCTGCGCGAGCGGATCATGCCGGGCAAGGCAGCGGTGCCGATCAGCCGCTACATGGCGGCGTTCAAGGCTGCGGTTGCCGTGTTCGGCCGGGGGCAGGTGAGCACGTATATCCTGGCCGGGCTTGGCGACAGCGTTGAGACCATCCTGTCGATCTCGAAGGAGCTGGTCGAGCTAGGCGTCTATCCCTTCGTGGTGCCGTTCGTGCCGATCACCGGCACGCCGCTGGAAGACCATCCGGCGCCGCCGCCGGATTTCATGAAGGCCATCCTCAAGCCGCTCGGCGCGATGATCAGCGCGGCGGGCATGCGCTCGGCGGATATCAAGGCGGGCTGCGGCAAGTGCGGCGCCTGCTCCTCGCTGTCTTCGTATGAAGAGGTGGCGGCATGAACGACGATCTCTGTGTGGAAGTGCCTGCGGCCACGACGTTCCGCATCCGCTGGGCCGGGGCGCAGTGGGAGGCGGACGAGGCCATGGCGCTGCGCCGGGCGGTGTTCTGTCATGAGCAAGGCATCTTTGCTGGCGACGACCGCGACGAGATTGACGATGTGGCGCAACTGCTGGTGGCGGTGAAGTGCGAGGCGCATGCACCCGAGATGGTGGTCGGCACCGTGCGCATCCACGAGGCCGAGCCCGGGGTGTGGCTTGGCTCCCGGCTGGCCGTGCACGCTGCATGCCGTAGCCAGGGCAGGATCGGCGCGACGCTGATCAGGCTGGCGGTGAGCAGCGCGAACGGGTTGGGCTGCACCCGGTTCCTCGCCCATGTGCAGAGCCAGAACGTGCCACTGTTCCGCCGCTTGCATTGGGACGTGCTGGCCGAGGAAACGCTGCTTGGCCGCCCGCACCACCTGATGCAGGCGGACCTGGACTACTACCCGGCGTGCCTGACGCCGCGCATTGGCCTGTCGACGCTGGGCAGGAGCGGAACATGAACGTCGCGCAGATTGTGGAAAGCCTGCGTGCCAGCCGCGGCTTTGGCCACAAGACCGATATCGCCGGCGTGCTGTCGTCGCTGGGCAAGGCGCTGCCGGGCGGCATGGGCGGCATGGGCGGCATGGGCGATCTCGGCCAGGCCGTGGCGGTGGGCGACGATTGCGCCGCGATTGCCGACCATGATGGCTACCTGCTGTTCGCCATCGAGGGCATGGTCCGGGATTTCATCGATGCCAAGCCGTGGTTCGCGGGCTACAGCGCGGTGATGGTCAACATCAGCGATATCTATGCCATGGGCGGCCGGCCGCTGGCCGTGGTGGACGCCATCTGGAGCAACGGCGTGGCCGGCGCCGCCGAAGTGCTCAAGGGCATGGCGGCGGCCTGCGCGGCCTATGGCGTGCCCATCGTTGGCGGGCACAGCAATGCCCGCAGCGATCATGCCCAGCTTGCGGTGGCCATTGTCGGGCGGGCGCGGCGCCTGCTATCGAGCTTCGCGGCGCGCCCGGGCGAGCGGCTGCTGATGGCCGTCGATCTGCGTGGGGCCTTTGCCGAGCCGTATCCGTACTGGAATGCCTCCACCGAGGCGCCGCCCGCGCGGTTGCGTGCCGATCTGGAACTGCTGCCCGCGCTGGCCGAGGACGGCCTGTGCGCCGCAGCCAAGGACATCAGCATGGCCGGCACGCTGGGCACGGCGCTGATGCTGCTGGAGTGTTCCGGCGTGGGCGCGCGGATCGACCTGGACCGCATCCCGGCGCCAGCGGGCGTGCCCATGCTGCGCTGGCTGTCGGCCTTTCCCAGCTATGGTTTCTTGCTGGCCGTGCGCGAGCAAGACGTGGCGCGCGTTACCGCGCGGTTCGGTGCGCGGGACCTTGCCTGCGCGCAGATCGGTGTCATCGACGACTCGCGGCGGGTCACGGTCAGCGGGGCCGGCGAGACCGCCCTGCTGTGGGATTTCGCGCACGACGCATTCATCGTTCCGCAGCCAGAGCGTGCCGCGCGGGACGCCACCCACATCGATGCCTGAGGAGCCTGCATGCCAGTCACGCATTTCCGCATACGTTGGCCCGACCAGAGCGAGGCCACCTGTTATTCCCCGTCTTCGGTGGTCACCGAGTTCTTTGTCCCGGGGCAGGACTACACGCTGGACGCGTTCCTGGCGATCGCCAGGCAGGCGCTGGGCAGCGCGTCGGAGCGCGTCAGGGCGAAGTATGGCTATGCCTGCTCCTCTGCCATGGACCAGCTTGAACAGATCGAGACCACCGCCGCGCGTTTTTGCGCGCAGCCGCACGCCACGGTGCGCGTGCTTGGTTTTGGCCGGTAAGTTTAGCCAATTGCGGTCTCCCCTCTCCCGCTTGCGGGAGAGGGGCGGGGGAGAGGGCGGGCGGTGGCAATGGCGCAGGCCCTCACTCTGAGCAGGAGCCCACCCTCTCCCCCGGCCCCTCTCCCACTGCGTGGGAGAGGGGAGCAAACCGGTGGTGGATTAACCCACGGGGAAGTTCGAAGACCGGCATCTGAAGAACCCGCCTCTGAAAGCCTTAACGCATCTCACAGCAATCAACGAAGGACCCATCATGTCGACATCCCTCAACGAAACCCAGGCCACTGGCTCCCCCAAACACTACAGCGTCATCATCGTCGGTGGCGGCCAGGCCGGCCTGTCCATGAGCTACTACCTCAAGCAGGCCGGCATCGATCATCTCGTTGTCGAGAAGCACACCGTCACCCATACCTGGCGCAGCCAGCGCTGGGATGCCTTCTGCCTGGTCACGCCGAACTGGCAGTGCGCCTTGCCCGGCTATCCCTACCAGGGCAACGACCCGCACGGCTTCATGAAGAAGGACGAGATCATCGCCTACCTCGACGGCTTTATCGGCATGGTGAACGCACCGGTGCTGGAGCACACCGAGGTGCTGCGCGCAAAGCCGCTGGCGCAGGGCGGCTACCTTGTCTGCACCTCGCAGGGCGACTTCACCGCCGGGCAGGTGGTGGTGGCCTCGGGCGGCTATCACACCCCGATCGTGCCGCGCATGGCCGAGCGCCTGCCGGCGGGCATCCGGCAGATCCAGTCCGCCGAGTACCGCAGCCCGCAAGCCCTGCCGGAGGGCGGCGTGCTGGTGGTGGGCTCCGGCCAGTCCGGCGCGCAGATTGCCGAAGACCTGCACCTGGCGGGCCGCAAGGTGTTCCTGGCGGTGGGCCAGGCGCCGCGCTGCGCGCGCTTTTACCGTGGCCGCGACGTCGTGGACTGGCTGGCCGACATGCAGTACTACGATATGGCGGTGCAGGAGCATCCGCTGCGCGAGGGCGTGCGCGACAACACCAATCACTATGTGACCGGCCGCGATGGCGGGCGCGACATCGACCTGCGCAAGTTCGCCACCGAAGGCATGGAGCTGTTCGGCGCGCTGGAGGATTTCCATGACGGCAAGCTGCGCTTCACGCCGAACCTGAAAGCCAACCTCGACGATGCGGACGACACCTACAACCGCATCAACGCCAGCATCGACAAGTACATCGACAAGCACGGCATCGCCGCGCCGCCCGCCAGCACGTACGCGCCGGTATGGTCGCCGGGCGAGGAGCGTTGGGCGCTGGACCTGGCGCAGGCGGGCATCGGCACCATCGTCTGGTGCATCGGCTTTCGCCCGGATTTCAGCTGGCTGGAGGCGCCGGTCTTCAACGGGCGCGGCTATCCCGGCCACGTGCGCGGCGTGACGGCGCAGGACGGCCTGTACCTCCTCGGGCTGCCGTGGCTGCACACCTGGGGCTCCGGGCGATTCTCCGGCATTGCGCGCGATGCCGGATATCTGGCGGCCATCGTCAGCGAAAAGCTTGGCGCGCAAGCCCTGGCAGCCTGACATGTTCCGCGCGGGCACAAGCCATGTCGCCGGCATGCCGAACCTGTCCTAGACCAGCCTCTCACCTGGATCTGCTAATCAGGAAGCAAAGAAGCACGTCATGGAAGGATCTTTATGCCGCCCGATTTTGGCACTAGCGCACCATGCCATCCAGTTCCATCAGGACGTCGTCAGGTAGGGGGAGTGTCCTTGCCGCAAGGTTTTCCTTGAGATGGGTGATTGAGGTCGTCCCAGGGATAAGAAGGACGTTAGGCGCCCGTTGGAGGAGCCAGGCCAACGCCACCTGGTTTGCCGAGGTCTCCAGGCGCTTGGCCACAACAGTCAACGTTTCGGACTGTAGCGGCGAAAAACCGCCCAGCGGGAAGAACGGGACATAGGCGATACCGTCGCGGGCCAGTTCATCGATCAGCTGGTCATCCGCGCGATGGGCCAGGTTGTATTGGTTTTGCACGCATGCGATGTCGCACATGCGCCGTCCTTGCGCGACTTGGGCATGGGTCACGTGACTCAGGCCGATATGGCGAATCAGGCCCTTGTTCTGCAACTCGGCCAGCGCAGTGAGCGGCTCTTCGATTGAACCCTCGGCCGGCTGCATAGGATCGATCATCATCCTTAGGTTGACCACATCGAGCCTCTCGATGCCCAGGTTGCGCAAATTGTCGTGCACTGCCTGCTCCAGTTCGGCAGGCGACGAAGCCGACAGCCAGGACGCGTCGGCGCCTCGTCGGGCGCCAACCTTGGTGGCGATGATCAGGCCGTCGCGATAGGGATGCAATGCCTCGCGGATCAACTGGTTGGTGACATGCGGGCCGTAGAAATCACTGGTGTCGATATGGTTTACGCCGGATTCGACCGCAGTTCGCAGAACGGAAAGCGCCGCTGCTTTATCGGCAGGCGGACCAAAGACGTGCGGCCCTGAAAGTCGCATGGCGCCGTAGCCCATACGATGGATTGTCAGGTCGCCGAGGCGATAAGTCGTTGGTTGCTTAGACACAGTGGACCTCCTTTGGGATGGGGAGTCCACTGTAGGCAAGGATGCGCCGTTCGATAAGCCTCTATAATCAGCACAACCTGTACGAAAATTTGCACAATGAAAGCTGACCTCGCCGACCTCAATGCGTTCATTGCCGTCGCACGTGCGAAAGGCTTTCGCGACGGCGCGCGTTCGACTGGCGTCAGCGCCTCCGGCCTGAGTGAGGCCGTACGCCGGTTGGAGGCACAACTAGGCGTACGTCTGCTGAACCGCACCACCCGGAGCGTGGTCCCGACTGAAGCGGGCAAGCGCCTGTTGGCGCGCCTCAGCCCAGCACTGACCGAGGTCGAAGCCGCGCTCGACGAAGTGAATGATTTTCGCAACCGTCCCGCCGGCACGCTGAAGTTGAACGTACCTGTCAGTGCGGCACGACTGGTGCTGCCGACCATCGTACCGGCTTTCCTGGCCGCCTATCCCGACATACAGCTGGAAATTATTGCGGATGAAAGCCTCGTCGACGTGTTGGCCGCAGGCTGCGATGCCGGCATCCGCTATGACGAGCGCCTCGAACAAGACATGATTGCGGTGCCTATTGGGCCCCGGGTGCAGCGATTCGCTGCCGCTGCTGCGCCTTCCTACCTCGACAAACGCGGGCGTCCCGAACATCCAAGCCAGTTGCTCCAGCATGATTGCCTGCGCATGCGCTTTGGCGGCCGCGCCGTGCAGCCATGGGAATTCAAGCGCAACGAAGAATCAGTGAAGGTGGATGCCGATGGTCCGTTGTTGGTCGAGCGTTCCGGTGCCGCCGACTTGCTAGTGGACGCGGCTAGGGCAGGAAGCGGCATCATCTACCTGTTCGAAGACTGGCTGCGCCCACATCTGGAGAGCGGCGCACTGGAAGCCGTGCTGGAACCATGGTGGCAATCCTTCTCGGGCCCTTTCCTCTACTACCCAGGACGACGCCTCGTCCCACCGCCATTGCGCGCTTTCATCGACTACATCAAGAACGGCGCCGTCACGTAAAGCTCCCCCAACGGAATGCACGTCGCTGTACGATCTGGTATTACGTATCGACCGGATTTCTTGGATAGCCACACCGCCTGCGAACCCCTTTCGTTTCGTCGGGATTCATTGCCCATGGCCGGCGCCTGGGCTATCGTTCGTCCTGGTCCGAAGCGGCTGTGCAAACGCATGCGGCTGGGCTGCCTCCACAAAAGGAAGAGGAGAGATCGTTTCGTTCTCCCGCATTTCCGCGCGCAACCGCGCACCATTCCGGCCCGGTGATGGGTGCCTCCAGGTTGCACCGTACCGGGCGATCCTTGACGTAGTTTGTTTGGAGAGTGTCTTCCATGCCCGCATTCCGTTCCGAAACCGATTCGATGGGCGCCATCGATGTGCCCGCAGATCGCTACTGGGGCGCGCAGACGCAGCGTTCCACCATTAATTTCCCGATCGGGGTGAGCCGCTTTCGCTGGCAGCGGCCGGTGATTCGCGCGCTGGGCATCCTCAAGCGCGCGGCGGCCGAGGCCAATGCGGAACTTGGCGAACTGCCGCCCGACATCGGCCGGCTGATCGTGCAGGCGGCCGATGAGGTCATCTCCGGCAAGCTGGATGAGCACTTCCCGCTGGTGGTGTTCCAGACCGGGTCCGGCACGCAATCGAACATGAACGCCAACGAGGTGATCTCCAACCGGGCCATCGAGATTGCCGGCGGGGAGCTCGGCAGCAAGAAGCCGGTGCATTCGAACGATCACGTGAACCGCGGCCAGAGCTCCAACGACACGTTCCCCACCGCCATGCACATCGCCGTGGTCGAGCAGATCCATACCAAGCTGCTGCCGGCGGTAGGCGCCTTGCGCGATACCCTGGCCGCCAAGGCGCAGGCGTACCAGGACATCGTCAAGACGGGCCGCACCCACCTGCAGGATGCCACGCCCATCACCCTTGGCCAGGAAATCAGCGCCTGGGTGGCGCAGATCGATTTTGGCCTGAACGCGGTCAAGACGGCTGAGCCGGGCTTGCTGGAGCTGGCCATCGGCGGCACGGCGGTGGGCACCGGGCTGAACGCGCATCCGCAGTTCGGCGCGCGCGCGGCGGCCTATATCGCCGCGCTGACCGGCCATCCGTTTGTCGATGCGCCCAACAAGTTCTTCGCGCTCTCCGCGCACGACGCGCTGGTGCAAACCTCCGCCGCGCTGCGCACGCTGTCCGGCGGCCTGATGAAGATGGCCAACGACGTGCGCTGGCTGGCCTCCGGCCCGCGCTGCGGCATTGGTGAGCTCAACATCCCCGAGAACGAGCCGGGCTCGTCGATCATGCCGGGCAAGGTCAACCCGACCCAGTGCGAGGCCATGACCATGGTGTGCGCGCAGGTGTTCGGCAACGATGCCACGGTGGCCTTCGCCGGCAGCCAGGGCAACTTCCAGCTCAACGTGTACAAGCCGGTCATGGTCCACAACGTGCTGGAAAGCATCGAGCTGATCGCCGACGCCTGCCTGGCCTTCAACGACCATTGCGCGCTCGGCATCGAGCCGAACCTGCCGAAGATCGCGGAGAACCTCGACAAGAACCTGATGCTGGTGACGGCGCTGAACCGCCATATCGGCTACGACAAGGCGGCCGCCATTGCCAAGAAGGCGCACAAGGAAGGACTGACGCTGAAGGCCGCCGCGCTGGCGCTGGGCTATCTTACCGAGGACGAATACGCGCGCTGGATCGTGCCTATCGAGATGACGCATCCGAACAAGGATTGAGCGGCCACCATTGAGACCCCAAGCTTCCGGCGCGCACCGTGACGCGCCGGAGCTGGATTGCCAATAGCAGCGGGCAAACGGCAGGTCGGCCGGTAGACCTTACATATGGAAGTTCAGCGTCATCACCACTGAACGACCCGGCGCCCACGTCGCGTAGATCGGGTACGCGGCGGAGTAGTACTTCTTGTCGAAGAGGTTCTGCACGTTCAGTTGCACATCCACGGTCTTGGAGACGCGATACGTCGCCACCGCATCGAAACGCGCGTAGCCCGGCGTCCACTTGCGCGACGTTGCCGAGACCGAGGCGTAGGTCAGGCTGGAGATCGTGGCGCCGCCCCCGATCGACAGCCTGGGCAGCACGTCGTAGTACGTCCACAGCGTGACGTTGTGCTTGGGCACCATCACCATCGGCAGGCCGGATGCCGAGGCGTTGGCGGAGCCGGCGTCGATCGTGATGGCATCCAGGTAGGAGTAGCCGCCGAACACGCGCCACTTGCTGGTGAGGTTGCCGGCCATGCCCAGTTCCGCGCCGCGCACGCGTTGCTTGCCCGCGTTCACGATGCCGCCCAGGCCGTCACTGACGCGCGCATTGGTCTTGTCCGTCTGGAACAGCGCCGAGGTCAGCGACAGGCGGCGGTCCAGCGTGTCCCATTTGGCGCCCACTTCGATGTTGCGGCTGCGCTCGGGCGACAGGTCCTGGTTGGTCTTGGTGATCTGGTCGGTACCGCCGCCCAGGCCGCTGTTGGCGCCCGGCGGATTGGCCGAAGTCCCGTATGAGGCATACAGACTGACCGTGTCGATTGGCTTGAACACCAGGCCAAGCTGGTAGCTGAACAGGTTGGCGGTGTTCTTCAGGTCCGGCGTGCCGGCCTGCACGGCGGTGACGTCGAAGCGGTCGAAGCGCGTGCCGGCGTTGAACAGCCAGCGATCGCTCAGCTTCACGCTGTCGAACAGGTAGGCGGACGAGACATTGGTGCGGGTGCTGGTGGGCGCGCCGGGGAAGCTCTTGTCTGCGTTGAGCACGGTGCTGCCGGTCCACGGTGCATTGGCATTCCAGGCGCCGATCGCGGTGCAGTTGTAGGCGATCGTGCAGGGGCCACCCGTGCGGATATTGTTGCCCGCGCTGTCGCTCACCAGGTAGCCCTCGTACAGGCTGCGCTCCCAGCTGAATTCCACACCGGCCGTGAGCGTGTGCTGCATGCCAAGCAGCGTGGCCTTGCCGGACAGCTCGGTCTGGTTGGAGACGCTGTTGGTAGCGTACTTCCCGCTCTTGGCTTGCAGCTGCAGGAGGTTCGCGCTGGCGTTCAGGAACTGCGGGTTGGTGGCGATGTAGTCCAGCGTGGAGCGGCCGAACATGGTGGTGTTGCGCACCTTCCAGTTGTCGTCCACGCGGTGCTCGATGCGGATCTCGCCGGTGTCCGTCTGCCCGCGGCGGTAGTCGCGGTTGTTCAGGCCGTAGAACTGCGAGCGCTGGATGCTGGTTCCCGCCCCGGGCGTGCCGCCGGTCGAGCGGAAGGGCACGCTGAAGTCCGGCATGTCGTAGGTGTTGACGTGGTAGTAGCTCAGCGACACCGTGGTCGGCGTGTTCAGCCCGAACGCGACCGACGGCGCCACGCCCCAGCGCTTGCTGTAGACATCGTTGCGCCCGGCCTGGTTGGCGTCGTGGCCCATCACGTTCAGGCGTACCGCGGTCTCGTCGTTGAGGCGGCGGTTGACGTCGAGCGTGGCGCGCTTGTAGGCCTCGGTGCCCAGCCCCAGGCTGGCATTGGTGAAGTCATCCGCCTTGGGCATCTTGGTGACGATGTCGATGCTGCCGCCAACCGCGCCACGTCCCGCATACACCGAATCCGGGCCCTTGATGACGCTGATCTGCTCTACCGCGAAGGTCTCGCGGTTCTGCACGCCGGAGTCGCGCATGCCGTCGACAAAGATCGAGTTGCGCGACTCGAAGCCGCGGATCACCGGACGATCCGCGGAGGGGTTCGCCGCGGCGTCGCCGCCCAGGAAGGTGATGCCCGGCACGGTCTTCAACGCATCGGCGAAGGTCGTCGCGTTGGTCTGCTTGAGCAGTTCCTCGGGAATCACCGTGACCGAGCGCGGCGTATCCAGCAACGGTGCGACGAACTTGTACGAGGGCAGGCGCTTGGCCTGGAGCGGCGAATCGGCGGTGACAACGGCGGTGGGCAAGGTGGCTTCCTTCGCGTTGCCGGCGTCGGCGGCGGATTGCGCGAAGGCCGGCGTGGCGGCGAGGAAACCTGTGCAGTAAATGGCACCAGCGGACGCGAGCAAACGCGCGCGCGTCTTCAGGGGAGCAGTCATGATTTCAGTGTGGCGAGGGGAGTCGATGCGCGCACGGGGCGCGGAAGATGCCTGGCGTGCAAGGAACAACCGGCGAGGCCAGGAATATAAATCAATGTTTTGGATGATAACGAGAATGCGAGTGATTCTCAATTGCGAGAAAGTGTAGCGACTCCGTCACTGTTTGTAAATGTATGTTTAAGAGGGTTTGTGCTGAATGACGGCCAAGGCGGCGTATGGTGTTCAGTGAAAACCCTAGGAAGTTCGCCCTTGCCCTGGCCTGGAAACGAGGTCTAGAATATTTCATATCGCGAATACAAATTCGCAATCCGAATAAAATGGGCGTCTCAGGGCGCGGGGCTGAATCAAGGAGGTGCCGTTGGCTGGCACTTTTTCTTAGCCCTACCATGCGAATAAAAATTCGCAATCCGAATTTTAAGAGGCCCGGTAGCAATGCCGATCCGTATCCACCCAACTTGAGCGAGGGCTTTCCTCTGTCTGTTCATCAAATTAAAATTCGGAATCCGAACTCGATTCCGGGTTTGCATCAAGAACGAAGAACTGACAGTGGAGATTGACATGGCTACCGAGAACTCCGTCCCGAGCGCATTGAAGGCGAGCAGCGCGGGCGACGCATCCAAGAACACGGTGCAGTCGCTGGCGAAGGGCTTTCGCATTCTCGAAGCGTTCACGGCGCAGGAACCCGAGCTCACCATGGCGGAAGTCGCGCGCCGATCCGGGCTGGACAATGCCACGGCCTTTCGTTTCCTCAACACGCTGGTGGATATCGGCTACGTGCAGCGCGTGCCGGACACGCGGCTGTTCCGGTTGTCGCTCAAGGTGCTGGACCTGGGCTTTGACGCCATCGCCCATGCCGACCTGCGCACACGGGCAAGGCCGATCCTGCGTGCGCTGGTGGGGGAGATCAATGAAGCTGCCTCCATCGGCGTGCTGGATGGCCCGGACGTGCTTTACGCGGAACGGATCCAGGCCGGACTGACGCGGCTTGGCGTGGATATCCGCATCGGCAGCCGGGTGCCGGCCTATTCCACGGCCGTGGGCTACGCCATCCTGGCGTGGCTGCCGCAGGACATGCAGGCCCGCGTGCTGGACGCCCAGCCCCGGCAGAAGCTGACCGACCACACGCTCACCGAGCTCGACACCATCCTCGAGCGGCTCAAGACCGTGCGGGCCAAGGGCTATGCGTTGTCGGACCAGGAAACGGTGTCCGGCCTCTATGTGGTGGCCGCGCCGGTGCTGGATGTGGACGGCGTGCCGGTTGCCGGCCTGAGCGTGGCGGCGCCGGCCATGAATACCTCGCTTGACGATTTCGAATCGGCCACGGCCCCGGCGGTAGTGCATGCCGCTAGCGAGCTGGCCCGTGCGCTGCAACCCTCCGGCGGATTCATTCCGCCAACCTTGATACCCACCCGAACGCGCAAATAGCGCAAGCCACACCAGGAGACGAACGTGCCTGATATCAATTTCCACGGCATCATTCCCGCCATCGCGGTTCCCTTCAACGCGGACTACAGCATCAACGAGCCGGAGCTGCGCCGGTTTGCCAGGTGGCTGGGCGGCCAGGCTGGCGTGACCGCGTTGATGACCAATGGCCATACCGGTGAAGTCTTCTCGCTGACGCCGCGCGAGCGCGCCCAAGTGACCCGCATCACCGCCGACGCCACCCAGGGCATCTGCCCGGTGATCTCGTCGGTGGTCTGCGAAGGCATCAACGACGCCGTGGAACAAGCTGGCTGGGCCAAGGAAGCGGGCGCCGCCGGGCTCGATATCATGCCGCCGCATCACTGGCTGCGCTTTGGCTTCAAGCCGGAGCATTGCCTCGACTACTTCAACGCCATCGGCAAGGCCAGCGGGCTGCCCCTGGTGGTGCATATCTACCCGGCCTGGACCCGTGGCTCCTACTCGTCGGAGCTGCTCGCGGAACTGGCCAAGCTGCCCTATGTGAAGGCCTTCAAGATGGGCGAGCGCGAAATGAACAAATACGCGCGCGACATCAAGGAGATCCGCGCGGCCGATCCCACCAAGGTGCTGATGACCTGCCACGACGAATACCTGCTGTCGTCGATGGTGCAGGGCATCGACGGCGCGCTGGTCGGCTTTGCCTCGCTGATTCCCGGCCTGATCAACGACCTGCTCAAGGCGGTCAAGGCCGGCGACCTGCATGAAGCCATGCGCGTGCAGGCGCTGATCAACCCGCTCAAGGACGCGGTGTACGGCGCCGGCGAGCCCACGGGCGAAGCCCATGGCCGCATGAAGGCCGCCATGGCGCTGGCCGGCATCCTGCGCGATGGCACGGTGCGCCCGCCGACCCACGCACCGTCGGCCGCCGAGCTGGCCGCGATCAGGGCCGCGCTGGAACACGCCGGCGTGACGCGCCAAGTGGCTGCCTGAGCCTGCCCCACGTCCGCCCGCGTCGGACCCACGTCTGACCCGGACCGGTACCGGCGCGCCATCCCGGCCCGCGGCCAGCGTGCCGGGGCCAAGCCGCCGGCCATGCAATCCAAAGGGGCTTTGATGAGCCAATCCATGCAAGACGACGACACGCCCGCGGCGCGGACCAGGCACGCCCTGGTCACCGGCGCCAGCTCCGGTATCGGCGCGGCCATTACCCGGCGGCTGCTGTCGGCGGGCTGGACGGTGACCGGGCTGGACCGCTCGCCGGCACCCAGCGTAGCAGGCTTCAACGGGATCGAAGTCGACCTGACCGATGCCGCAAAGCTTGCCGCCGCCGTGGCCACGTTGCCCCAGGTCGACGCCATCGTCCATGCCGCGGGATTCATGCGCACGGCGGTGCTCGGCGAGCTGAACCCCGAGGACGGCGAGGGCATGTGGCGTATCCATGTGCAAGCCGCCTGCGTGCTGGCCAACGCGCTGATGCCAACGCTGCCGGATGGCGCGCGCATCGTGCTGATCGGCAGCCGCACCGCGGCGGGCGCGCCAGGGCGCAGCCAGTACGCCGCGACCAAGGCGGCGGTGGTGGGCATGGCGCGCTCCTGGGCCGCGGAGCTGGCGCCACGCGGCATCACCGTCAATGTGGTGGCGCCGGGCGCCACCGAGACCCCGATGCTGAACGACCCGGGCCGCAAGGGCACGCCCCCGCGCACGCCGCCGATCGGGCGCTTTATCCGGCCCGATGAAGTGGCTGGGATGGTGAGCTTCCTGCTCGGGCCGGATGCCGGCGCCATCACCGGGCAGCAGATCCTGATTTGCGGCGGCGCTTCGCTGTAGCGCCGCCAGCCGACGTATCGAACCGCCTGATTCGCTGATTACCGAAAGACACCGAAATACATCGGAATACCGAAATACATCGGAATACCGGAATACCGGAACACCGGAATACCGGAACACTAGAACACTGGAGACAAGCCATGTCCGTGCGCATCATTGACATCCGCGAAGTGACGAAGCCGATTTCGTCGCCCATCCGCAATGCCTATATCGATTTCTCGAAGATGACGAGCAGCCTCGTCGCCGTGGTGACCGACGCGTTTCGCGACGGCAAGCGCGTGATTGGCTACGGCTTCAACTCCAATGGCCGCTACGGCCAGGGCGGCCTGATCCGCGAGCGTTTTGCGCCGCGTATCCTGGCGGCCGATCCGGCTTCGCTGCTGGACGACGCCGGCACCAACCTTGACCCCAACCGCGTGTGGGCCGCCACCATGTCCAATGAGAAACCGGGCGGTCATGGCGAGCGCTCGGTCGCGGTCGGCACCATCGATATGGCGGTGTGGGACGCGGTGTCCAAGATCGCCGGCGTGCCGCTGTTCCAGTTGCTGGCCGAGCGCCACGGCGTCAGCGCCAACCCGCGCGTGTTCGTCTATGCCGCCGGCGGTTATTACTATCCGGGCAAGGACCTCGGCGCGCTGCGCGCCGAGATGCGCTCCTACCTGAAGCGCGGCTACAACGTGGTCAAGATGAAGATCGGCGGCGCCAGCCTGGAGGAAGACAGCGCGCGCATCGAGGCCGTGCTGCAGGAAATCGGCCCGGACGCGCAGCTCGCCGTGGACGCCAACGGCCGCTTTGACCTGGACACCGCCATCGCCTACGCCAAGATGCTGCGCGACTATCCGCTGTTCTGGTACGAGGAAGCCGGCGATCCGCTGGACTACCACCTGCAGGCCACGCTTGCCGAGTACTACCCCGGCGCCATGGCCACCGGCGAAAACCTGTTCAGCCACCAGGACGCCCGCAACCTGATCCGCTACGGCGCCATGCGCCCGGACCGCGACTACCTGCAGTTCGACTGCGCGCTGTCCTACGGGCTGGTGGAGTACGAGCGCACGCTGGAAGTGCTGAAGACCTTTGGCTGGTCGCCAAGCCGCTGCATCCCGCACGGTGGCCATCAGATGTCGCTCAATATCGCCGCCGGCCTGGGCCTGGGCGGCAACGAGAGCTACCCCGACCTGTTCCAGCCTTACGGCGGCTTCCCCGATGGCGTGAAGGTGATCGACGGCCATATCACCATGCCGGAGCTGCCAGGCATCGGGTTTGAGGGCAAGGCGGATCTGTATGCGCAGATGTCGGCGCTGGCGCAGCCTTGAGAACGGACAAGAAAACGGGCAAGAAAACGGACAAGAAATAAGCGCGCCCCTCCAAGGAGCGCACCTGCAGTCGAGACAGGAGACAAACCATGCTGTTCCACCGGATTTTCCGCAGTGCCGCCGGCGCGTTGCTGGCCTGCGCGGCCGCCAGCGCTTTCGCGCAGGGTTACCCCAACAAAGCCGTGCGCGTCATCATTCCGTTCCCGCCCGGCGGCCCCACCGACACCGTCGGCCGCATGCTGGCGCAAAAGCTCTCCGAGCAAACCGGCCAGAGCTTTATCGTCGACAACCGGCCCGGCGGCCAGGGCATCATCGGCGCCGACGCGGTGGCCAAGGGCACGGCGGACGGCTACACGCTGCTGTTCAGCGCCTCCACCTTCACCACCACGCCCATGACCCTGAGATCGTCGCCTTACGACGTGATCAAGGATTTCGTGCCGATCGCGCTGGTCGGCAAGGGGCCGCTGGCGGTCAGCGTCAACAAGAACCTGCCGGTGAAGAACATCAAGGAGCTGATCGCCTACGCGCAGGCGCATCCCGGCAAGATGTCGTTCGCGATTGGCTCGCAGGCGTCCGCGGGGCATTTGTCCACGGAGCTGCTCAAGCGGGCAGGCAAGATCGACTACCTGGTGGTGCCGTACAAGGGCTCCGCGCCCGCTTACCAGGACCTGATCGGTGGCGCCATCGATGGCTTTATCGATCCCGTGCTCGGCGCCTTGTCCTATCACAAGAGCGGCATGGTGCGCGTGGTCGCGGTGACCTCCAAGGACAGGCTGCCTTCCATGCCCGACGTGCCGACCGTTGGCGAGACGGTGCCGGGCTATGAGTTCTACTCGTGGTATGGCCTGTGGGGTCCGGCCAAGCTGCCGGCCGATGTGACCAGGCGGCTCAACGCCGAGGTCAACAAGGCGCTGGCGTCCGAGCTGCGCGGCAGGCTGGCCGAGCAGGGCTACCTGCTCTCGCCAGGCACGCCGGAAGACTTCGCCCGCTTCGAGAAGGAGGACATGGAGCGCTCCGCCAAGATCGTGGCCGAAGCCAGGATCCGCGCGGAGTAAAGCGCCCACGCGCTCGCCTGCTGCGATGTCAGGACTTAGGCCGCCAGCGCCAGGTCCGCGATCACTGCGGCGAGGAAGCGCGCGGCCTCGCCGCCTGTGACCACCCGATGATCGAAGGTCAGGCTCAGCGGCAGGATCCGGTGCACGACGGGCATGCCGCCGGCCGCAACCACGGCATCGTGGATACGGCCGGCGCCCAGAATGGCCACGGTTGGCGGCACCACGATCGGCGCCGCGTACTTGCCGGCGATCATGCCGAAGTTGGACAGCGTGATGGTGTTGCCGCGCATCTCCTCGGGGGCGATCGTGCGCGCGCGCACATCCGCGCGCATGCGGTCCAGGCCGCGCCGCAGGTCTGCCGCGTCACGCTTGCCGGTATCGCGCAGCACCGGCACGAACAGGCCTTCGGGCAGGTCGACCGCAATCCCCACGTCGATGCGCGCCGGCACATGGCGGCGCCCGGTCTGGCTTTCATACCAGGCGTTGAGGCCGGGCTCGGCGCGGCAGCCCGCAACCAGTGCGCGCACCAGCCGGATGGTGGTGTCGGTGCCGGGCGCCCAGGCATGGATATCGGCGTCGTCGATCACGGTCGCCGCGGCGACCTCGCTTTGGGCGCGCGCCATGTTCAGCGCCATGGCGCGCCGCACGCCGCGCAGGACTTCCGGTGGCCCCAGGTCCGCCAGCGTCGCGGCGACGCGGCGCACATCGGCGGCGCTGATGATGCCGTCCGCGCCCGTTGGGGTGACCATCGCCAGGTCCACGTCGAGCTGGCGCGCCAGGGCGCGCACGGCCGGCACGGCCCGCACCGCGCCGCCGCCACGGGACAGGGCGGCGGGCGCTTCCGCGACCACCTGCGTGCCGACTTTGACATCGCCCACCACCGCGCCCGCGTCTTCTTGCCCGCCGGCGCCTTCGAAGCCCGCCAGCGGCGCGCCAAGGTGCACGATCTCGCCCGGCTGGGCAAACAGCTTGGCGACCTGCCCGGCGTAGGGCGACGGTATCTCGACGATCGCCTTGGCGGTCTCGACCGAAACCAGCGGCTGGTCGGCCGCCACCGTGTCACCGGGTTTGACGTGCCATTCGGTGATCTCGGCCTCCTGCAGGCCTTCGCCCAGGTCGGGCAACTTGAAGATCTTCATCAACGCTCCCGGGAAAAAACGTCAGGCGGCCATGGCCTTGCGGGCCGCGTCGGCAATCCGCGCCACGCTGGGCAGGTACGTGTACTCGAGCCTGGCCATCGGCACCACGGTGTCGTAGCCGGTGACGCGCTGCACCGGCGCGGCCAGCGAGTACAGCCCCGCATCGGCAAGGTTCGCCGCGATCTCGGCACCGAAGCCGGCGCTGCGGGGCGCCTCGTGGACGATGACGCAGCGGCCTGTCCTGGCGACCGATTCCAGTATGGTGTCCATGTCGAGCGGCTTGAGCGTGGCGACGTCGATGACGGCGGCGGCGATGCCTTCGTCCAGCAGCAGGTCAGCCGCCGCCTGCGTCTCTTGCAGCATCGCCCCCCAGCTCACCAGCGTGATGTCGTCGCCGTCGCGCAGCGTGAAGCAGGTATCGAGCGGTAGCGCCTCGCCGTTGTCCGGTACTTCCTCGCGGAACAGGCGGTATAGCCGGGTGGGTTCGAGGAACACCACCGGGTCCGGGTCGCGCATGGCCGCCAGCAGCAGGCCGTAGGCGCGCGCCGGGGTGGACGGTATGACCACCCGGATGCCGGGGATATGGGCAAACATCGCCTCGGGGCTTTCGGAGTGATGCTCCGGCGCATGGATGCCGGCGCCATAAGGCGAGCGCAGCACCATCGGGCAGCTCAGCCTGCCGCGCGTGCGGTGACGCAGGCGGCCGGCATGATTGATGATGTGGTCGATGGCCGGGTAGATAAAACCGGTGAACTGGATTTCCGCCACGGGCGCCAGCCCCATTGCCGCCATGCCGATCGCAGCCCCGGCGATACCGGACTCGGCCAGCGGCGTATCGATCACGCGCTCGGCGCCAAAACGGGCTTGCAGCCCCGCCGTGGCGCGGAACACGCCGCCATTCACGCCAATGTCCTCACCCAGCAGCACCACGCGCGGGTCGTGTGCCAGCGCATGGCCCAGCGCCTGGTTGACGGCTTCGACCAGATTGATTTCAGCCATGATCCTGCTCGCTCTCGTTGTCCTTGTCCTTGCCCTTGTCCTGGGCCCCCGGGGCAAAGCGATGCGCGGTGGCCACTTGCCCCGCCAGTGCCTTGGGCAGGCTGGCATACAGGCAATCGAACATCGCCGCCGTCTCCGGCAGGGGCGTTGCCAGGTAGGCCTGCACCGCGGCCGCCACTTGCGCCGCGCAATCCTTGGCAAGCGCGTCTTCGCGTGGCGCATCCCAGGCGCCAAGGCGCAGCAGATAGTTGCGCAGCCTGGCCACCGGCTCCAGCAGCCAGTGCTGCCTGACCTGTTCGCTGTCGCGGTAGCGCGAGGCATCGTCCGCCGTGGTGTGGTCGCCAAGCCGGTAGGTGATCGCTTCGATCAGCGTGGCGCCGCCGCCGCCGCGCGCCCGTTCCAGCGCGTCGAGCGTGACCTGGCGCACTGCCACGACATCGTTGCCATCCACCTGCAGGCCAGGGATACCGGCCGCGATGGCCTTTTGCGCGAGCGTGCGCGCGGCGGTCTGCTGGCTGCGCGGCATGGAGATCGCCCACTGGTTGTTGTTGACGACCAGCACAAGCGGCGCATGCCAGGCGCCCGCCATATTCATGCCTTCGTAGAAATCGCCTTTCGACGTGCCGCCGTCCCCGAGCAGGCAGACCGTGGCGCGCGGCTCGCGGCGCAGCTTCATCGCGTAGGCGATGCCGGCGGCGTGGCAGACCTGGTTGCCGATGGGCACGCAGTTCGCAAAATCATGCGGCGCCGCCGCGAACGCATTGCCGCGCTCGTCGCCACCCCAATACAGTAGGCTCTCGGTCATGGAGACCCCACGCTGGAACTGCGCGGCGTGATCGCGGTAGGACGGCACGAGCACGTCTTGCGCGCGCATGGCGCTGGCAACGCCGACGCCGACGGCCTCCTGGCCAAGCGCCGAGGCGAACGTGCCGATCTGGCCGGTGCGCTGCAGCGCAATGGCCTTGAGGTCGAACTGGCGGGTGAGCACCATGGCCCGGTAGAGCGGGAGAAGAGCCTCGGGATCGAGCGCAAATGCAGGCAGCGCTTGGGTCGGCTCACCTTGTGGATCGAGAAACTGCGTGTACTCGATGTCGAATGTCGCGACGGTCGCCATGCTATGCCCTTTATTCTTGTGTTCCAGTCGTTGCACTGGGGGCTGTCTTCTCTTCTCTTCTCTTTTCTCTTTTCTCTTCATTTGTGCGCGTTCCGGATCATGGAGCGCGCAATGCGCACGCGGCACCTGCACGTCAATGCTTGGGGCCCTTCATCATCTCGGCTTCCCAGGCCGCCATCCGCTCCTCGCCGGCCTCGATCGGATCCATGGCCTCGTCCACCGAAGCCGCCGCGCGCTCGGCGTCCGCGTTGGCTTCTTCGGCGGGGGATTCGAAGTCCTCGTCCTCAAAGCTTGGCGGCCTCAGCATGTCCGCAAGCATGGCGGCCAGCTCAGGTGTATCCCATGGCGCACTGCGCTGCTTTTTCCTCTTGATGTAGTGCCTGACTTCCGCATCCTGTTCCGGGGTCAGAGGAAGACCGCGAAAGGTGCGTTGAGGGCCATCGGCGTCCATCATGGCGCTCCGGAGGGTTGTCTCGTTTTCAGTGTAGCCCTATTGCAGAGATTGGGGCGATTGTGATGATGACGGCAATGTGGGGTACCGCCCGGTCGCCCGCGGCAACAGGCACCGTGCCCACAGCGGGCCAGGCGCATGGTTCAACGCATTCCCAGTGCTCGCAACAACGATCCGTACGCGATCCGTAAGGCGTGCCGCCGCGATCCATAGCATGGATGCCCGTTGAGATAAATAGGACGAGTACGAATTTACGCTAAAAGTGATATTTTTTGCGAAATTACAATCATGATATTTATGGCATAAAAGAATCCGTTTAGAGTCCTGCGTCAGGGTCGATCAAGCTGACAACGGAGAAGACATGGGCGCTATCGACGAATTCGATGCATACGATGCCTACGGCGCAAGGCTGCCCAGGCGCCAGGCCTACCATCTGGACGTCCCCCGCGCGGCCAGCGCGGCCGAGCTGTCGATGGTGTCGTTCGAGGCGGTCGAGCGATTGGGAGAGCTCTACACCGTCACCATCCGGCTAACCCACCCGCTGGAACTCGACCGCGCCGAATACCTCAATCGGGATGCCACCTTCGTGATTGACCCCGGCGACGGTAGCGAACCGCGCCGCTTCGCGGGGTGGATCTCGGCGTTCTCGCGCACGAAGCGCACGCGCGATTTCTTCGCCTACGAGATCGTGCTCCGGCCACTGGCCGCGCGGCTCGAACTCGTGCGGACCACGCGCATCTACCAGAACAAGACGGCCCCCGAGATCATCGAGGCCATCCTGCGCCGGCACGAGCTCCGGGGCCACCAGTTTCGCCTCAGGCTGCGCCGCAAGTACACCCAGCACAAGTTCCGCTTCCAGTACCAGCTATCCGACTGGGAATATGTCCAGTTGCTGATGCGCCAGGAGGGGCTGTATTGCTACTTCGTCCCGGGAAAGTTCGGCGAGATGATCGTCTTCGGCGACGACATCGACCACTACGTCTACCTGCCAGAGCTGCGCGTGCCCTATCGCGAGACCGCCGGGCTGGAAGCCGGCATCGAGGCGGTATCCGACATCCAGGTGCACGCCAAGACCGTGCCCGAATCGGTCCTGGTCGCCGACTACAACCCGGATCAGGCGTGGGAACCCATCAAGGGCGAGGCCAACGTCGCGCGCAAAGACAAGACAACCTACGGCCAGCAGTATATCTACGGCACGCATCATCTGGACACGGCCGAGGCGAAGTGGGAGGCGCAACTGCGCCACGAGGCCCTGCTGGCCGGCCAGCTGATCTATGCGGGCGAGAGCAACGTGCTCAGCACGCACTCCGGCCGCATCCTGCGCATGGATGAGCCATTGGCCGAAGCCCCCAACGGGCAGGTCATCATCGAAGTCATCCACACCGGGGGGCGTGATGCGGCTTACCGCAACACTTACAAGGCCATCCCGTCGGACCGGCGCTTTCGCCTGCCGCTGGACGAGGAAAACTGGCCGAAGATAACGGGCACGCTGAGCGCGCGCATCACCTCGCCCAACCAATACAAGCACGCGTACCTGACCAAGGCGGGCCACTACATCGTCCGCTTCGATTTTGATTTTGAGCCGTGGCCCAAGGGCATGGAAAGTGCGGCCATCCCCCTGGCAAAGCCGTTTGCCGGCGGCCTGCAAACCGGGTTCCACTTCCCGCTCATCGACGGCACCGAAGTCGCCATTGCCTTTCGCGACGGCAACCCGAACAAGCCCTATATCGCGCACGCGCTGCATAACAGCCGGCAGGAGGACCTGATTACCACGCAGGACCGGTGGCAGTCGCGCAATCTGATCGAGACGCAGAGCCGCAGCAAATTCCAGATTGAAGACTGGGAGGACGAGGAACACGTCCATATTTCCACTGAGCATTCGGGCAAAAGCCAGCTGACCCTGGGGCATATGGTCACGGCCAAACGCCAGAAGTGCGGTGAAGGCTTTGAGCTGCGCACCTCTGGCTGGGGTGCGATCCGGGGTGGCAAGGGGGTGTTCATTTCGGCGGATGACCAGCCGAATGCCGGTGGTCAGCAGCTCGATATGGAAGCTGCGCAGAACCTGCTGCAACAAGCCCTCCAGCTGAGCGAAGCGCTGGCCTCGGCTGCCAATGCGGCGCAAGCGGTGGCCGCGGACTACAACAGGCAGAAAGCCCTGCTCAGCGATACGCTGACGGCGCTGAACAAGGCCGGGATACTGGTCAGCGCACCGGCGGGCATCGCGCTGGCCTCGGGCTCCGATTTGCAACTGACGGCTGCCCAGAACCTGATCGCCACCGCTGGCGGCCATGCCGACATCAGCGTGCTCAAGCGTTTCACGGTTGCGGCAGGCGAACGGATATCCATGTTCGCGCAGAAGCTCGGCATCAAGCTGTTTGCGGCAAAGGGCAAGGTCGAGATCCAGGCACAGAGCGACGAGATGCGCTTGCTGTCGGATAAGAACATGACGATCAGCAGTGCAAACGGGCGCGTCGTGATCGAGGCCAGGGAGGAGCTGCTGCTCAAGTGTGGCGGCTCCTATCTTCGCTTGTCGTCCACGGGCATCGAGGACGGCACGCGCGGGGACCGGACCATCAAATCGGCTGCGTTCAGCCGTCAGGGGCCGGCTTCGCTCGCTGAATCGATGAATACGTGGAAGCACGCCGATTTTGACGAGCAATACGCGCTCAAATGGCCCTTCGATGGCCGGCCCGTCAGCAATCGCGCGTTCTCCATCATTCGCGAAGACGGCAGTGTGATTCGTGGCACCACCGATGCCGAAGGGAAGACCGGTCTGCAGAAGAGTCTTTTCGTGGATGGACTGCGCCTGCGCATCGATCCGGAGTGAATGGCTGTCGGCATGCAGTGCACCTTCACAACCACAACCACAACCACAACCACGCAGAAGCAAACCGGAGCAACTTCGTATGGCCACCGTTGAACGCGTTATCCCACCCGCTATAGCTGATGATGGATCGGTGCATTACTCGTCCGTCATGTCGCCGTCCGACGACAGCATTGCCGTATGTCACATGGTGCCCGACAGGGTCATACCCGTGATCTTTGTGCCGGGTGTGATGGGCACGAACTTGATGGGTAGTGACGGAAAACACGTGTGGCTCGTAAACGGGAAGGGGAGTGTGTCAAAGGCGTGGGCGATCCGCGGTCCGGATAAGCGAAAGCGGGTACTTGATCCCAAGAAAACCCAGGTCTATGCCGGTGGCGCCATCCCGCAAGGCACACACCAGAACGATGCCGAACTGAAGCGCCGCGGGTGGGGTGAGGTCGGCTTCATGAGCTATGGCACGTTCCTACCCTGGCTCGAGAATGCGCTCAACGATGCCGATCAGTGCAAGACGGGCGAGCGTGCGCGGCTGATGAAGACCCTTGTGGCAAATGCACCCGGCGTCGAGTTACTCACTCACGATGAGGTCGCACTCTCCTATAAATACCAGCTCCCTTTGCATGCCGTAGGTTACAACTGGCTCCAGTCGAATGCGGAGTCCGCAAAGCGATTGGACGGGAAGATCCAGGAGTTCATGGCGTACTACCGGAGCAAGGGCTATATGTGCGACTACGTGATCATCGTGACGCATTCGATGGGGGGCCTGGTTTCTCGCTACTACTCCGAAATGATGGGCGGGAGCAAGCATGTGCTGGGGGTCCTGCACGGCGTCATGCCTGCCACAGGATCCGCTACAGCCTATAAACGGGTGAAGGCAGGCACGGAGATGCCGGCTGGGATCGCCTTGGGCGTCAATGCCGCGGAAATGACTGCCGTGTTCGCCCAATCACCCGGGCCCCTGCAATTGCTGCCCAGCCCGGAGTACGGGATGGGTTGGCTCCAGCTCAAGGACGGCAACAATACGGTCGGCTTGCCCAAGGCAGACCCGTACAAGGAGATCTATACCGTGCGCGGCAAGTGGTGGGGCTTGTGCGACGACAAGCTTATCAACCCGCTGGACCCGAAGAAGGCGACGATTGAGCGGGACTGGATCGGATTTGTGGATTTGATTCGGGACGAAGTAGAAAAATTCCAGACAAAAATCAGCAGAAAGTACCACGCAACCACATATGCGTTCTACGGGGACGATCCGAGTCATAAAACCTGGGGCGACGTGGTCTGGGAGCGGAGGATCTCCAGTGCTCTCCGGCTGTTCGATGCGTATCCCAAAGTTGACGATCTCGCGGCCGGACGGGTCTTGCAGGATTTGGGAAGGGGCGAACAGACAGTGCACCAGCACACTGGCGGCAGACCGTTGGCGACAGGCTTCCTGTTGAAGGATGCCGCCGAGAATGGGGATGGCACGGTGCCAATCCGATCCGGCGCCGCCCCGGGCCGACGAGTCAAGGCTTGTGTGCCATATCCGGGCGTCGATCACGAAGGTGCGTACAAGAACAGGCCGCAACAGCTCTTTGCCCTTTGGGCGATCACCAAGATTGCCTGTGGCGTTGCGAAGACCTCGATGGCCTACAAGTCATGAAAAGAGCAACCACGGTGGCCATCGCCTGTCTCGCGCTATGCCTGACAGCCTGCAATCGGCCCAAGCCATTAACGCAAGAGGAGAACAAAACCGTGAACGAACTGACAGCCAATCTCAGTCCGCGCTGCGTGGGACGCTACCTGATCGACATGCCTGCCGATGTCTTTGTGTTTGGAGGCATCACGGTGGACCGGGTTCCTATTGAGGTGACGGCGATGCCGGAGGATCAGTTTCAGCGGGAGGCCGCCTCGCGCGAGGCGGAGTTGAAGGGCACCAGGAGTGCCGATGCTTACCCGTTTCTGTATGCAAGCGGTGAGGTATCGGGCGCGGCAACGCGATATTTCATTCATCGAGGCGATGTTCTTGCCGATCCAAGTAGACGAGTTATCGAGGCTTACAAGTGGGATCGAGGTTTCCAGATCAAGATGCAGACAAAAGGGTGGGATTACACCAACCCGGATCAAACCAGCGACTCGCTTGTCGAGTTAATCACTCCCAAGAACATCGTTCCGGAACTGCGTGCCCTCGTATTCGACCTGCTGAAACGGGTGCGTGGCCGACCGGAAAGTGAGATTCCGTCCGAACCCGGAGTGTGTTTTTTTGGTGGGTTCCTGCCGGGTAAGGCAGGTGCCACGGAAAACCTTTGGACCCAATTCGTGCTGCATGACAGGATCGACGTGAGTGTCGGCCTGGAGACGAGTTCCGATATTCGAGAGCCAACGACGCTGCTGCAACGCGGCGACAGCATCAACGCGGCGCTCAAGGAAAGCGAGGGCCGCACAATTCGAAAGGGCCCGGTGGACTTGCCTGGATTGCCGGCAGAGGAATGGCTGATGGCGGGAATCACCACGCGAGATGTGCCTGGACACCATCTGGCGCTGGAGGCGAACTCCAGGATTGGCAGTGCGCAAACGCCCTTGGTCATTTTGGAACTGGATACGGGTTCGCACAACAAAGTGCTACGCGATCCTATCGAAAAGGCATCGCTGACCGAGGGCGAAGCCGTTGCGCTCTGGGACGCGGTCTCGCGAACCTTGCGCCCGCGTCCGAACGGTTTCTGATGTCGGACAAGCCATGAGGAGCGCAACCACGTTGGCCATCGCCTGTCTCGCGCTATGCCTGACAGCCTGCAATCGGCCCAAGCCATTAACGCAAGAGGAGAACAAAACCGTGAACGAACTGACAGCCAATCTCAGTCCGCGCTGCGTGGGACGCTACCTGATCGACATGCCTGCCGATGTCTTTGTGTTTGGCGGCATCACGGTGGACCGGGTTCCTATTGAGGTGACGGCGATGCCGGAGGATCAGTTTCAGCGGGAGGCCGCCTCCCGCGAGGCGGCGTTGAAGGGCACCAGGAGTGCCGATGCTTACCCGTTTCTGTATGCGAGCGGTGAGGTATCGGGCGCGGCTACGCGATATTTCATTCATCGGGGTGATGTACTTGCTCATCCAGCCAGCCGGGTCATCGAAGCTTACAAGTGGGACCGGGGCTTTCAGATCAAGATGAAAATGGAGGGGTGGGATTACACCAACCCGGATCGGACCAACGACTCGCTTGTCAAGTTAATCACTCCCAAGAACATCGTTCCGGAACTGCGCGCCCTCGTATTCGACCTGCTGAAACGCGTGCGTGGCCGACCGGAAAGTGAGATTCCGTCCGAGCCCGGGGTGTGCTTTTTTGGTGGGTTCCTGCCAGGCAAGGCGGGCGCCACGGAAAACCTTTGGACCCAATTCGTGCTGCATGACAAGATCGACGTGCGTGTCGTTCTGGAGACGGACTCCGATATTCGAGAGCCAACCACACTGCTGCAACGCGGCGACAGCATCAACTCGGCGCTCAAGGAAAGAGAGGGCCGCACAATTCGAAAGGGCCGGGTGGACTTGCCTGGATTGCCGGCAGAGGAATGGCTGATGGCGGGGATGACCTCGCAAGATGTACCTGGACACCATCTGGCGCTGGAGGCGAACTCCAGGATCGGCAGTGCGCAAACGCCCTTGGTCATTTTGGAACTGGATACGGGTTCGCACAACAAAGTGCTACGCGATCCCATCGAGAAGGCATCGCTGACCGAGGGCGAAGCCGTTGCGCTATGGGACGCGGTCTCGCGAACCTTGCGTCCGCGTCCGAACGGTTTCTGACGTCGGACAAGACATGAGGAGCGCAACCACGTTGGCCATCGCCTGTCTCGCGCTATGCCTGACAGCCTGCAATCGGCCCAAGCCATTAACGCAAGAGGAGAACAAAACCGTGAACGAACTGACAGCCAATCTCGCTCCGCGCTGCGTGGGACGTTACCTGATCGACATGCCTGCCGATGTCTTTGTGTTTGGAGGCATCACGGTGGACCGGGTTCCTATTGAGGTGACGGCGATGCCGGAGGATCAGTTTCAGCGGGAGGCCGCCTCGCGCGAGGCGGCGTTGAAAGGCACCAGGAGTGCCGATGCTTATCCGTTTTTGTATGCAAGCGGTGAGGTATCGGGCGCGGCTACGCGATATTTCATTCATCGGGGCGAAGTCCATACTGATCCGGGGGGAAGGGTTATCGAAGCTTACAAGTGGGACCGAGGCTTCCAGATCAAGATGAGAGTGGAAGGGTGGGATTACACCAATCCCGATCAAACTGACGACTCGCTTGTTCAGAAGATGACAGTCAAGAACAACATTCCTGCACTGCGCGCCCTCGTATTCGACCTGCTGAAACGGGTGCGTGGCCGACCGGAAAGTGAGATTCCGTCCGAACCCGGAGTGTGTTTTTTTGGTGGGTTCCTGCCGGGTAAGGCAGGTGCCACGGAAAACCTTTGGACCCAATTCGTGCTGCATGACAAGATCGACGTGCGTGTCGTTCTGGAGACGAATTCCGATATTCGAGAGCCAACGACGCTGCTGCAACGCGGCGATAGCATCAACGCAGCGCTCAAGGAAAGCGAGGGCCGCACAATTCGAAAGGGCCCGGTGGACTTGCCTGGATTGCCGGCAGAGGAATGGCTGATGGCGGGAATCACCACGCGAGATGTGCCTGGACACCATCTGGCGCTGGAGGCGAACTCCAGGATTGGCAGTGCGCAAACGCCCTTGGTCATTTTGGAACTGGATACGGGTTCGCACAACAAAGTGCTACGCGATCCTATCGAAAAGGCATCGCTGACCGAGGGCGAAGCCGTTGCGCTATGGGACGCGGTCTCGCGAACCTTGCGCCCGCGTCCGAACGGTTTCTGACATTCCCCCAAGCCATTGACTTAACAGGAGAACGGAGCAGTGAACGAATTGAAATCCAATCTCGGTCCGCGCTGCGCGGCATGCCATGGCTGTTGATTTCTCGCTTTTGCCGAAGGAAGAGCCGGAGCCTGGCGATTCGCCGTCGCTGTTGATCTGGACGATCGTGTTTCTCGTCATGGCGCTGGCGTGCGCAATCGCGATCCTGCTGTCATGGCCAAAAGATCTCCCCACGCATACGTGGAAATTCTGGGCAAGCCTGATCCTCTTTCCGGTGGGGATACCTGCGTGGATAGTACTGCGCCGGTATAGCCATCATGAGGGCCACAGACTTGACGTTCTGATGCGCAACGAAGCGATCCGCGGGTATAACGAGCGCGTCTTCGCCTTGGCGGCGCGTCCCTTGGCCCTACTCGGTGCGGCCCATCGTTTTTCGTCGGACAAGAATGAGAACGCAACGGGCACCATACGGTCAGGCACGGTCAGGCTGGAGACCCAAAAGCCGATCGCTAGCGACAGTGGACCCACGAAGGCTCGCTGGTTGGTGGTGCCTGGCGTACCGCTTGAGCCTGGTGGAAAGGAGGCAGACGCTCGCCGTCATCGCGAGGTGACACGATGGTTGTATTCGGAGCTACTGGCCGATCTTGCCAGCCGCATCCAGTCCTTGCCTTCGCGGGTTGATCTGAGCGTTTGTCTGTGGGTGTCGGGAGGATTGCTTCGCAAGGATCATGTGGCGCTCTGGCAAGAGTGCTGGCGAGAACATCGGCTTCGAGATATGCGTCTGTCCGAGGAGACTGAACCCGCCGGCCTCGATGTTCTCGACGGTTGGCTTGATCAGGTTGCTGGCGGCGAGGGGCGCGAGGCGAGGTTGATTGTCGCCATTCAGCTGTATCCATTGCTGCGCAAGACGCCGCCCGCCGGTGTGGCGGAAGCGGGAGTTGCGCTTCTTCTCATGCCAGGCGAACAGGCCAGCCGGCTACAAGTGGTGTCTGAGGCAAGCCTGCATCGCCCGGTACGCGTTCCGTTCGACCAGTCGGATGGCGCTTTGTCGCATGCCGTGAAATGGGGCGATATCACTGCCGCGGAAATTCCCGGCGGCTGGCAGACAGGCCTCGATGCAACGCAGGCGGGGGTGTTGCGTGAGGCTGCCGTGCGTCTTGGGCTGAGCGCCCGGCCAACAGACCTCGACCAGACCGTCGGGCATGCCGGCGCCGCCGCACCCTGGCTCGCGATAGCTTGCGCCGCTGGTTCGCTATCCGTTGAGGTCCAGAGTCAGATTGTCTTTGCCGGTCAGCCTGGCGGTGTGGATTCTGCGGTCGTGCGCTCGGTAGCGCGCGCGTAGCGGCTGGTTTGACCCTACCGTATTCGTCCGAGGTTATGACGGGTTCGCCAAATCACATCGAACTGGAAAGGGTTGTCGTACCGATGCAGTCCGATGGACGGCAAATGGGGAGTTGGTTTTGACAAAACGTTACGACATCACCAGAGGTGATTCGACGACCTCTGGTGGCACTGTGGAGGGCGGGGGCCGGGATGACAAGGTGGGAGATCGCGAGCAGGCTTATGAGGGCGATCCCGTCTGGTGTCTAGTCTGCAAAACGGTGGGACGGATCGTTTGTGCCGGGCCACGCCTGTCTATGACGGGGCCTGACGGGCGACAAGCCGCACTGAGCGATGACCTCTGTGTCTGCCGCTGTGACCCGAGCCCTCGACTGATAGCGTCACAGCACGCGTCGTACATGGATGTCTGACAATGCCGCGCGCAGGCAGCCCGGCCACCTGTGAGGACATCAAGTGTCCCGATTGCGGCCCAAAGCATGGGCATGAACTTATCTCCCGAACAATGAAGAAGCTGCGGATCGACCTGACCTCGACACTTGTTCTCGCACTGGTAGTCGCCGGTGCCATCTTGATGTGGGGCGAGCACGCGGGTATCAAAACGCTCGAAGCGCAAGGATTTTGGCTATCGGTGGTCGCTGTTGGCGCCATTGTGCTGGCCATTGTCGTGTCGGTGGATCGCCTGGGCCGCTGGTGGGATGCCCTGCATGCATTGGGCAAGTGGCTGGATCTTCGGAAATCGGCGACGGCTGGCGCGACACAAGGGAGCATCCTCGCCATCAGTGACCGGAATCGATCGGAGCCGAGTCTGCTGGGGCCATTTCGCCAGGAGTTGCTGCAACGACACGGCCTGCGCTGGCGCTACCGCCAGCCCTGGCTGCTCCTCACCGGCGACGACACGGCCATCGCCCGGCTCCTGCCCGAACTGGCGGAGCAAGGCTGGCTGATCACCCCCGACGCGGTGTTGCTATGGAGCAAGACCGGCAAGGAGGGCTGGCCGGAGGCCGACTGGCTCAAGCAACTCTGCCGACTACGCCGCCGCCGTCCGGTGGATGCGGTGATTCTCACAACGGACAGTGCAACGGATCTGCAGGCGCAGCGCCGTGGCACGCATCCCGATGGAATGCGCCTGGCGCGCATCGCCGATTTGCTGCGCTGGTCCGCCCCGGTCTACCTGCTGGATGTGGCGCAGGCGAGAACGGTGGCCCACGGCCTCATGCCGGTCATCGGTTGCGAGCTGCCGCGCCAGGCGGACGCGGATGCCATCGAGGGCGCGCTGTGCACGCTGCGAGACCAGCTGGCGCAGCGCCTCGTCGTGCAACTGAAGGACGGCAACCGCGACCGCTATATGGGAGAGCTGTCCCAGCGGCTCGACACCCGCGGCAAAGCGCTCGCCGACTGGATCGCCGGATCGGGGGGCCGGCAGCGCTGGCGCATCGCCGTGGACGGTATCGTCTTTGCGCCGTATCCCCGGCCTGTCGCCGGTGACGCGGACGTGCAGAGCAGCATCGACCTGCCGCTGTGGCACTACCTGGGCGAAGCCGCCCGCCGCCGGCCGGGACGGCGCGTTGGCTGGCACCCGGTCACGGTGTCCGCTATCGTGGGCCTGACGGCCATCGGCCTGTGGAGCGCCGGCATGCTGGTGTCCGGCGTGGTGAACAGCCGGGACATGCACGCCGCCCGGCAATCCGTGGACGACTTCCAGTCGGCCCCCAACCCGGCGGCCCGCCTGCGCGCGCTCATCGCCTTGCAGCAGCAGATCGAGCGCTACGAGTACCGCACGCAGCATCATGCGCCGCTCGCGACCCGCTTTGGCCTGAATCGCGATCCGGCGGTCATCGCCGCGCTGTGGAAGCCTTACGCGCAGGCCAGCCGCGAGTTGCTGGTCGCGCCCGTGCAGCGGGATCTGGAGGCGTCGCTGGTGGATCTCGCGCAACTGCGCACCACGGTGCTGGATGCGGCCACCAACCGGGTGGCGCTGAGCGGCCACCAGGCGCTCAAGACCTATCTGATGCTGGCCAACCCCGAGCGCGCCGAGCCGGCCTTCCTGGCCCCGCAACTGGTGCGGCACTGGTCCACCGATGCCCGGATCACCCCGGGCGAGCGGCAGGACCTTGCCGAGCGCTTGCTCACCTTCTATGCGGAGCACCTGAAGTCCAACCCGGCCGGACGCATCGAGCCGCGCCCTGAACTGGTCGCCGGGGCCCGCCAGACGCTGCTGGCCGTGATCGGCGAGCGCAATGCCGAGGACACCATCTACCGGGGCGTGATCCAGGCCTTTGGCGAGAGCGCGGGCAGCAAGTACCCGGACCAGACCCTGGCGGCGCTGACCGCCGGCACCGATCCCCGGGGGCTGGTGCGAGCCGCGGCGATCGTGCCCGGGGTCTTCACCCGCCAGGCCTATGAGGGCTATGTGGCGCCCGCGATCGAGCAGGCCGCCAGGCGCACGGAGATCGCCAATGACTGGGTGCTGACCGACGGCAAGCCACTGCAACAGCCATCCGCGAGCCGTTCGGCCGAGGCGCTGCAGGCCGCGCTGACCGAGCAGTACTTTGCCGATTACGCCGAGCGCTGGCAGGACTTCATGAACAGCCTGCAATGGGAGGCCGCGCCGACCCTGCCGGCCGCGATCGCGCAGCTCAAGCTGATGGCCGATGCGCGCCAGTCGCCGGTGATCGCGCTGATGAAGTCGCTCGAATACCAGGGCGGGGCCGGTGCCCGCAAGGACTCGCTGTCCGACACGCTGGTGGCCAGGACGCAGGATCTGCTGGGCAAGAAGCCGGCGGGGCCCGAGGTGGCGAAGCCGGACGCGGCAGGGCCGCTGGGCGCGGCCTTTGGCCCGGTGCTGCGGCTGGTGGCGCAGGGCCAGCCCGGCAGCGCCAACGCGGGCGCCAACGCAGGCACCAGCGGTGACCTGAGCCTGCAACGCTTCCTTGACCGCGCGACGGCACTGCGCTTGCGCCTGCAGCAGGTCGGCAACAGCGCAGATGCCGATGCGCAGGCCCGCCAGATGGCGCAGGCGCTGTTCCAGGGCAAGGGCTCTGAGCTGGCCGACACCCACGCCTATGCGCAGCTGATGGCGGCCAGCCTCGGCAGCCAGTGGGCGGGCATGGGCGAGACGCTGTTCGTGCGGCCCATCGCGCAGGCCACGCAGACGGTGCTGCAACCGGCGCAGGCGAGCCTGAACGATGCGTGGCGGCAAAGCATCGCGATGACGTGGAGCCGCTCGTTCGCCGGACGTTATCCGTTTGCCGACACCGCCAACGATGCCTCGCTGGTTGAACTGGCGCGCTTCCTGCGCCCGCACAGCGGCTTGATCGGGTCCTTCCTCGGCACGCAGCTGGCGGGCGTGCTCGAACTGCAGGGCGACCAGTGGCTGCCGGCAGCCACCGGCGGGCAGGCGCAGTCCTTCGATCCGGCCTTCCTCAACGCGATCAACACCTTGCAGCGCCTGGCGGCGCACCTGCTGGCGCAGGGCGAGCCGCAGTACCGCTTCGCGTTCAGGCCGATCCCGACCCCGGGCCTGATCGACACGCTGCTGACGCTCGATGGGCAGACGCTGCACTACTACAACCAGCGCGAGACGTGGCAGGCGATGACGTGGCCGGGCAAGACCCTGGACCCGGGCACCCGGCTGCAGTGGCAGACCGAGCGCGCCGGCACCAGCAAGAGCTACGAGTTCGGCGGCCGCTGGGGCCTGGTGCGGATGCTGGAGCGGGCGCACATCGAGCCGGTGGACAGCGCGAACTACCAGTTGACGTGGCAGGCAAGGCCGCAAGAGCTGGATGGGCTGGACGGGCAGGGAGCGCAGGAAGGGCCGAAGGCCGGTGCCGAGCGCCAGGCCGACGCGCACGGCCGGACCTTCGCCGAAGATCCCGACAGCCTGACCGCGCGCAGCGCCCAGGCGCCCGTTGCGGCGGACGTGACCTATCCGGTGCGCTACCTGATGCGCACCGAGGTCGGGCAGGGGCCGCTGGAGATGCTGGCGCTGCGGGGCTTTGTGCTGCCAACGCGGATCTTCGTGGGCCGGGAGCCGCAGGCGGCGGCCCGCGCCGTGCCTGGTCCGCGCAAGTAGCGCCAGCGGAGCCAGAGAGGGTTGCCGGGAAGATGCGCCGCCCGCACGGCCCGGGCTGGCGCCGCAGCCAAGACCTCAATTTGCCGTCAGGCTGGCCGATATCCAATGGGGGAAGTGGCGAAAAGGTCGCTACGCCTGACACGCGCCCGGTCAGGGAGCAAACCTGACGGAACACTGCCTGGCACAGGTGTTGGCCAGGCTCGATCCATGGCGCGCCGTTCGACAGGACGAGATCCGGATTTCTGGCGGTATCTGAGAGGATGAAAGTGGGAGACACGGACGATACCTGCGCAAGACTGGCGGCCGCGCTCGATGGCGGCCTGCTCCAGCCGGCATTCCAGCCATTGATCTGCTTCGAAACCGGCGCCATCGTCGGCTTCGAGGTGCTCGCCCGCTGGACGGACCCTGCAACGGGCCCGGTTTCTCCCGTTACTTTTATAGCGATCGCGGAGTCGTGCGGGCTTATCGATCGCCTGACTTCCCATATCGTGCGCACGGCGTGCGCGCAGGCCGTGGGCTGGGGCCAGGGCTTTGTGCTGGCGTTCAACGTGTCGCCGGTGCAATTGCGCGACAAGGCGGTCGTCGCGCTGATCTCGGACGCCGTTACGCAGACGGGATTCCCGCTGGAGCGCATTCAGGTCGAAATCACCGAGGGCGCCATGCAGACCGATATCGAGCTCGCGCGGGCCATCATCGACGATCTGAAGGCACTCGGCATCGGTATCGCGCTGGACGACTTTGGTACCGGCTATGCCAGCCTGACACGCCTGCACGCCCTGCCATTCGACGAGATCAAGATCGACGCCAGCTTTGTGCGCGGCATGCTCGATGACCAGGAGTGCCGCCGGATCGTGACGGCTATCGTGGGGCTGGGCCATAGCATCGGCACGCGTGTTGTCGCGGAAGGCGTGGAGCGCGAAGAGCATGCCACCATACTGCGCAAGCTGGGATGCGACATCGGCCAGGGATGGCTGTGGGCACAGGCGCTGCAACCGGAGCGGATTCCCGCGCTGATCCAGCGGCTTGGCTTGCGCGCGCCGGATCCGCGTCCACTGGATCGTTCGCCGTATCAGCGCCTGCATCAGATGGAGGCGCTCTATGTCGGCGCGCCAGTCGGCCTGTGCTTCCTGGACACGCGCTTGCGGCACGTGCATGTCAATGGGCGCTATGCGGAAATGTTCGGCGCCCAGGCGGACGCCCTTGTTGGCGCGCAACTTGGCGCTCAACTTGGCGCGGACAGCATGCCAGAAGCCGCCGGATCGATCTGCTCGCTGGCGCATGCCGTGCTTGCCGCGCAGGCGTGCTCCCCGGTGGAGCGCGAGATTACCGCCAACGGCGAGGTCTACCTGGTGGTCGCCCAGTGCGTCAACGACGACATCGGGGACGTGATCGGCGTCTCCCTCGTTGCCATCGGCATTTCGGCGCGCAAACGGGCCGAGCTGGCCTTGCGGGAAAGCGAGGAGCATTTCCGCTGCTCGGTCGAGCTGAGCCCGCATATTGCCTGGGCGGCGGACCCTGATGGCACGCTGTGCTATATCAGCCCGAACTTCCGCGACAGCGCAGGGTACGCCATGCAGGACCGCATCGACGCCTGGCGCGCCGCGGTCCATCCTGACGACCAGTTGCGCATCCGGGCGGAGTGGCTTGCCTGGATCCCGAGTGGCCAGCCGTTCGCGACCCGGTTCCGCATCCAGTGGCCGGACGGCAGCTGGCGCCACATGCTGAGCCGTGCCCAGCCGCATCTCGGCGCGAATGGCGCGATCGATCGCTGGTATGGCGTCATCAGCGATATCAGCGCGCAAGCCAGCATGAAGCAGCGGATCGCAGACCTGGAGGACCAGGTTCGTGCCCTGACGGCGCCCGTGGCATAGCGATCCTCGGACCGGACGCATTTGCCGCGCCGCACACGCAGCTTCAGATCGGAAACTGCGTCGTCGACAGCACCTGCTTGAGCACCATGAACGAGCGTATCTGGCGGACCCCCGGCAGATACAGCAATTGCTCCGCATGGAGGCGATTGAAGCTCTCGCTGTCCTTGGTGCGCAGCATCATGAAGTAGTCGAACTCGCCCGTCACCACGTGGCACTCCATGCAACCGGAGACCTGCTGGGCGGCCTTCTCGAACTCGGAGAAGGATTCCGGCGTGGACCGGTCCAGCACCACGCCGATCATCACCAGCATCCCCGCGTCCAGCGCGGCCGGGTTCAGCAGCGCCACGATCCCGCGAATCAGCCCGAGTTCCTTGAGCCGCTCCACGCGCCGCAGGCAGGCGGGCGGGCTCAGGCTGACTTTGGCGGCCAGCGCCACGTTCGAGATGGACGCGTCGCGCTGGAGTGCGCGCAGGATGGCTTTATCGGTGCGATCCAATGCCTCGGAATGTGGCACGGGGTGCTCTGTTTTGGTGCGCAATTTTGTTTCGTCCATGATGCTTTATAAAAAACAAAAAAGTGAAAACGAGTGCCGTGAATTTTTTATAGTGCATAAATTGACAGATATTTGCAACCATGTTTCGTGCGTTTTTTTCTAGGATTGAGTCCATCGCAGCATCAACGAAAGGTGGCTCCACATGCCAGTGTTCTTCGCCAGCCTTGATGCCTGGATCCCCGCTCTTCACCCGAGTCATCCAAGAAACCCAGGAGTTGCCAGCATGAATCTCAAACGCTTTCCCCGCCACCAGCTGACGTTCGGCCCCACGCCCATCCAGCCGCTCAAGCGCCTGAGCGCGCATCTCGGCGGCAAGGTCGACCTCTATGCCAAGCGTGAGGACTGCAACAGCGGCCTGGCGTTCGGCGGCAACAAGACGCGCAAGCTCGAGTACATCATTCCGGACGCGCTCGCCCAGGGGTGCGACACGCTCGTGTCCATCGGCGGCATCCAGTCCAACCAGACGCGCCAGGTGGCTGCCGTGGCGGCGCATCTCGGCCTGAAGTGCGTGCTGGTGCAGGAGGACTGGGTGAACTACTCCGACGCCGTCTATGACCGCGTTGGCAATATCCAGATGTCTCGCATCATGGGCGCCGACGTGCGCCTGGTCAGCGATGGCTTCGATATCGGGATCCGCAAGAGCTGGGAAGAGGCCATGGAGAGCGTGCGTCAGGCGGGCGGCAAGCCCTACCCGATCCCGGCAGGGTGTTCCGAGCATCCGCTGGGCGGCCTGGGCTTTGTCGGCTTTGCGGAAGAAGTGCGCGCACAGGAAGCCGAGCTCGGCTTCAAGTTCGACTATGTCGTGGTCTGCTCGGTGACCGGCAGCACGCAGGCTGGCATGGTGGTCGGCTTCGCCGCCGATGGCCGGGCCAACCGCGTGATCGGCATCGACGCATCGGCCAAGCCGGCGCAGACCCGGGCGCAGATCCTGCGCATTGCCCGCAACACCGCGCATCTGGTCGACCTCGGCCGCGATATCACTGACGAAGACGTGGTGCTCGACACGCGCTACGGCGGGCCGGAGTATGGCTTGCCTTCCGAGGAGACGCTCGAAGCCATCCGGATGAGTGCCAAGCTCGAAGGCATGATGACCGACCCGGTCTACGAAGGGAAATCGATGCAGGGCATGATCGACCTGGTCCGCCGCGGCGAATTCCCGGAAGGCTCCAAGGTGCTCTACGCCCATCTGGGCGGCGCCCCGGCGCTGAGCGCTTATAGCTTCCTGTTCCGCAACGGCTGATCCCGCGCGATGGCTGCCCCCTGATGCCGGCGGCGCAATGCCGGCACCAGGGCTCGCTGGTCCGGCAAAGCCCGCGCCCTTGTTTTGCTCCCCGTTGTTTGCTCCCCGTTTGCTCCCAGTTTGCCCCCCGTCGCTCAATCACAGGAGTAGCGCATGAACGTCGTTTCACGAAGCGTTTCGATGGCGGTGAAGGCGCTGTCGCTGTTGGGCATCGCCATGTGCGCCGCGCATGCGCAGCCCCAGGGATATCCCGCCAGGCCGGTCGTGCTGGTTGTGCCGTTTCCGCCCGGCGGGGCGGTAGACATCATGGGACGATTGGTTGGCAAGAAGCTGGGCGAGCGTCTGGGCCAGCCCGTGGTCATCGAGAACCGCGCGGGCGCCGGCACCATCGTTGGCGCCGGCTATGTGGCAAAGGCCGCGCCTGACGGCTATACGCTGTTCATCAGTTCCGGCTCGACCTTCACGGTCAACCCCGCCATCAACGCCAACCTGCCCTACGATCCCGTGAAGAGCTTCGAGCCCGTCGGCCTGGTCGCGCGCGTGCCCCTGATCCTGCTGGCGAATCGCGATGTCCCGGTGGACAACCTCAGGCAGATGATGGCGGCGGTGAAGGCCGCGCCGGGCAAGTACGCCTACGGCTCGTTCGGCAATGGCACCACCGGCCACTTCGCGGGCGAGATGATCCTGGCCGCTACCGGCATGCAGCTCCAGCATATTCCCTACAAAGGCAGCGCTCCAGCCATTGCCGACCTGATCGGCGGGCAGATTCCGTTCTCGGTCGACACCATCGCGGCATCCCTTGCGCATATCAAGAGCGGCAAGATCAAGGTGATCGCGGTGGCAGGCGCCAGGCGCGCGACGCTGCTGCCGGAGGTGCCCACCGTCGCGGAATCCGGCTTCCCGGGTTTCGATGCGGATTCTTGGGTGGCGATCGCGGCGCCGCGTGGCTTGCCGCCCGATGTCAAGTCACGGCTGGAGAAGACCCTGGCGCAGACCATGAACGACCATGAGATCCAGGAAAAACTGGTGGCCAATGGCCTGGAGCCGTCCTATGCGACGCCGGAACAGGTCAGCGCCATGATCGACAAGGACCTGCCGCGCATGCGGGCCATTGCCCAGAAGGCCGGTATCCAGGCAAATTGAGCCGGGCAGTTGCCGGCGGGAGCGTATCAAGATGGCATCTCGTGACCGATTCGGTTCCATCCTGGCGAGCGATCCGGTTGTACAGGCGGATCCGCAGGAATTGCAGGAGTGGTGCGACGCGCTCGACGGCGTGTTGTCGTCCTGGGGCCCGGAGCAGGGCAGGGAGCGCGCCTGCGCCATCCTGGATGCGTTGCTGGCGCATGCCGGCAAGCATCGGTTGCGGTGGCGGCCGGCACAGGTAACGCCTTACCTGAACACGATCCCGGTCGAAGCGCAACCAGCCTATCCCGGCGACCTGGCGATGGAGCAGCGCCTGTCGGCAATCCTGCGCTGGAACGCGCTCGCCATGGTGGTGCGCGCCAACCAGGCGCATGGCGAGCTTGGCGGCCACATCGCGAGCTATGCCTCGGCGGCGGATCTGTTCGAGGTCGGCTACCAGCATTTCTTTCGCGGCCCGGATGCCGCGCAAGGCGGGGACCTCGTTTTTTTTCAGCCGCATTCGGCGCCTGGCGTCTATGCGCGTGCCTTCCTGGAAGGCCGGCTGGACGAAGCATCGCTTTGCCACTACCGGCAAGAGATCGTTGCCGAAGGCAAGGGGATTCGCGGCCTGAGTTCTTACCCGCATCCTTACCTGATGCCGGACTTCTGGCAGTTCCCCACCGGCTCGATGGGCATCGGCCCGCTCAACGCCATCTATCAGGCGCGTTTCATGCGCTATCTGGAAAACCGGGGCTTGAAAGCGACCAGCGAGCGCCGGGTCTGGGGCTTCTTCGGCGATGGCGAGATGGACGAGCCGGAGTCGATCGCCGCGCTGACGCTGGCCGCCCGGGAAAAGCTGGATAACTGCACGTTCGTCATCAACTGCAATCTCCAGCGCCTGGACGGGCCGGTGCGCGGCAACGGGCGCATTGTCGATGAGCTCGAGGCCTTGTTCGCGGGGGCGGGATGGCATGTCGTCAAGTGCTTGTGGGGGTCGGAGTGGGACGCGCTGCTGGCGCGTGACCACGATCACGCCATCAGCCGCGCGTTCGCGCAGACCGTGGATGGCGAGTTCCAGACGCTCTCGGCCAACGATGGCGCGTTCAACCGCGAGAACTTCTTCAGCAAGACGCCGGCGCTGCGCTCGCTGGTGGCGCATCTCTCCAACGACGAGATCGACCACCTGCGCCGGGGCGGGCACGATCCGGCGAAGATCTACGCGGCCTTTGCCGAAGCCGCCAGGCGCAATGGGCGTCCCTGCGTGGTGCTGGCCAAGACCATGAAAGGCTACGGCATGGGCGCCATCGCGCAAGGCCGGATGACCACGCACCAGCAAAAGAAGCTGGGCCCGGTTGATCTGCTCGCGTTCAGGGACCGCTTCCAGCTGCCGCTGACCGACGAACAGGTGGCCCAGGCCGCGTTCTACCGCCCGGCGCAGGACAGCCCCGAGATTCGCTACCTGCAAGCCAGGCGCGCCGCCCTCGGCGGCTATCTGCCCGCGCGCCATCCTGGCGCCGAATCGTTGCCGGTGCCCGGGCTGGACAAGACCGCCGCGTTCGCCCTGCACGCCGACGGCAAGGCCATGAGCTCCACCATGGCCCTGGTGCGGTACCTGGGCGCCTTGCTCAAGGATCCCGTGCTGGGCCCGCGGATCGTCCCGATCGTCGCCGACGAAGCGCGGACGTTCGGCATGGCGAACCTGTTTCGCCAGGTCGGCATCTACGCGCCCTTCGGCCAGCTGTACCAGCCGGAGGATTCGGCTTCGATGCTGTCGTACCGGGAAGTCAAGGATGGCCAGATCCTGGAGGAGGGCATCACGGAAGCCGGCGCGCTGTCCTCATGGACCGCGGCGGCCACCAGTTACGCCACGCACGGCACTACCATGCTGCCGTTCTATATCTACTACAGCATGTTCGGCTTCCAACGCGTGGGCGACCTGATCTGGGCCGCGGCCGACCAGCGCGCACGCGGGTTCCTGATCGGCGCGACCTCGGGGCGTACCACCCTGGGGGGCGAGGGCCTGCAGCACCAGGACGGCACGAGCCACCTGGCGGCGTCGACCATTCCCAACTGCCGCGCCTACGATCCGGCCTTTGCCGGGGAGCTGGCGGTCATCGTCGACCACGGCATGCGGCGCATGGTCAGCGAACAGGCCGACGAGTTCTATTACGTTACCGTCACCAATGAAAGCGTCGAGAATCCGAGCCTGCCGGCCCAAGCGCACGAAGGCGTGGTGCGGGGCATGTACCTGCTACGGCGCGGCGCGGCGTGCGAGCACCGCGTGCAGTTGTTCGGCAGCGGCGCCATCATGGGGGAAGTCCTGAAGGCAGCGCGCCAGCTCGAGCAGGCGCATGGCATTGCCGCCGATGTCTGGAGCGTGACCAGCTACATCGAGCTGGCGCGTGAAGGGGTGGAGCGCGAACGCCTGTGGCGCCATGGCGAGGTTCCGGCCATCGATAGCTGGTTCGGGCGGCAGCTCGGGGCGGGCAGCGGCCCGATTGTCGCGGCCACCGACTATGTGCGCGCGCTGCCGGAGCTGGTGCGTGCTTTTGTCCCGCCGGGGCGGCGCTATGTGACGCTGGGCACCGATGGCTTCGGACGCAGCGATTCGCGGGCCGCACTGCGGCGCTATTTCGAGGTCGATGCCGCGGCCATCGTCCAGGCCAGCCTGGCGGCGATGGCGGAGATCGTGGCCGATGAGATGGCTTGCGAAAGAAGGCACCTTGCCGAGGTGATTTCCCTGGCGTCGATATAGTCAGCTGGCGACCCTCATCAAGCCCCATCAGGCTCCCATCAAGCCGCGGTCAGCTGGCGCAGTGCTTCCAGCAGCTTGACCGCGGGGCCGGGCAGGATGCCTTGGCGCCGCCGGAAGGCCGTCAGCGTACGCGTGCCGACCCCGCCGGGAATGTGCAGAATGTCGATCACGCCGGCCTTGCGCTCGGCCTCGACCATCGGCTCGGCCATCCAGCTCAGGAAGCCGGATTGCGCGACCAGGCTCTTGAGCGCGGTCACCGAACGCGTCTCCACGACGATGTTCGGCAGGCCCAGGCCCTGCGCCGCAAACACCTGCCGCATGTGCTCGAACGGCCCGGTGCCCCGGGGCGGGATGGCCCATTGCTGGTCAAGGGTATCGGCCAGGGTCAGTGCCGGCTTGCGCCGCAGCGGGTGGCCCGGCGCTGCCACCACGTAGCTGCGGTCCTCCCACCGGCAGTCGGCAATGGCCTCGATCTCGTCGGTGTCCGGCGCGCAGATGCTGAGCGCCAGGTCGATCTCATGCCGGATCAGGCTTTGCGCCAGCCGGTCCCACACGCCCTCGGTAATCTCCACGCGCAGGTTCGGCCACGCCTTGGTGACGCGGCCAACAGCCAGCGGCAGCACCAGGCTGGCGATGCTGCCCACCGCGCCCACCTTGATGGTGCCCTTGGCCAGGCCGCGCATGGCATCGATCTCCTCGCGCGCGTGCTCGGCCTCGCGCTGCAGCAGCGTGGCATGGGGGAGCAGGGCGCTGCCCACCGCGGTGAGCAGCATGCCCTTGGCGTGCCGCTCGAACAGCGGTGCGCCAAGCTCGTCCTCCAGCCGCTTGATGGTGCGGCTCAGGGCAGGCTGGGTCACGTGCAGCGCGTCGGCGGCCCGGCCCAGGCTGCCGCTGGCGACGATGGTGGTGAAGGCCTTGAGCTGGCGCAGATCGAAAGTCATGCGCAAAAGTAATGCCTTTTGGCCAAGAAGGCAATATTCAATTAAGGGTCGGGCTCGCATACTCTGCACACCAGGCACGCACTGGCCTTGGGCCAGGCGTTCAAACGAATGCATCGACGAGAGAGATTTGCATGACCGGTAGCACGACAACCGTGGCGGGCGCCGCGCGTAACGTAACCAGCGTAACCAGCGCAACCAGCACCGTGCGCGACGCCGTGATCGACCTGCTGCGCCAGCTTGGCATCACTTCGGTGTTTGCCAATCCCGGCTCGACCGAGTTGCCGATGTTCCGGGATTTTCCCGCCGACTTCCGCTACGTGCTCGGGCTGCAGGAGGCGGTGGTGGTGGGCATGGCCGATGGTTTTGCGCAGGCCAGCCGCAATGCATCGCTGGTCAACCTGCATTCGGCGGCTGGCGTGGGCAACGCCATGGGCAATATCTTCACCGCGTTCAAGAACCGCACGCCGATGATCGTCACGGCGGGCCAGCAAGCGCGCTCGATCCTGCCGTTCGATCCCTTCCTGTCTTCTACCCAGGCCACCGAGCTGGCCAAGCCCTACGTCAAGTGGAGCATCGAGCCGGCGCGCGCCGCGGATGTGCCGCTGGCCATCGCACGCGCCTATTACGTGGCGATGCAGGAGCCGCGCGGCCCGGTGCTGGTCTCGATCCCGGTGGACGACTGGGACCAGCCGGCCGAACGGGTGGCCGCGCGCGCCGTCAGCACCGAGGTGCGGCCCGATCCGGTGGCGATCGGGCGCGTTGGCGCCGCGCTGGATGCCTGCGAGCGGCCTGCCTTTGTCATCGGCGGCGCGGTCGATCGCGCCGGTGCGTGGGACGATGTGGTGCGCCTGGCCGAGACGCACAATGCGCGCGTCTATGTGGCACCCATGTCCGGTCGCTGCGGCTTCCCGGAAGACCATCGCCTGTTCGCCGGTTTCCTGCCCGCCATGCGTGAGAAGATCGTCGGCCTGCTGGGCGGGCACGACCTGATCCTGGTGCTGGGTGCGCCGGCCTTTACGTACCATGTGGAAGGCGCGGGCCCCCACGTGCCGGAGGGCGCCACGCTGTATCAGCTGATCGACGATCCCGCCATCGCGGCCTGGACGCCGGTGGGCGCATCGGTGGTGGGCAATATCCGGCTCGGCGTGCTTGACCTGCTGGCGCGGCCCGCGCCCAGGGCACGCCCGTTGCCTGCCCCGCGCCAGCCACGCTCGCATGCCGAACCGACGCGGCTGATGTCCACCGCCTATGTGCTCCAGACCCTGGCCGAGGTGCGCGACGCCGCCGACATCGTGGTCGAAGAAGCGCCCAGCGCGCGTCCCGTCATGCAGGGCTACCTGCCGTTCACGCAAAGCGGCACCTTCTACACCATGGACAGCGGCGGGCTGGGCTACGGCATGCCCGCCGCCGTTGGCGTGGCGCTGGCGCGGCCGGGGTCACGCGTCATCGCGCTGATCGGAGATGGTTCCAGCATGTACTCGATCCAGGCCATCTGGAGCGCGGTCCAGCTCAAGCTGCCGATTACCTTCGTGATTCTCAACAACGCACGCTACGCCGCGCTGCAGGACTTCGCGCCGGAATTTGGCTTTGCCCCGTCCGATCCGGTGCAGGGCACGGACCTGCCGGGGATCGATTTCGTGGCGCTGGCGCAAGGCATGGGCTGTGAAGGCACGCGCGTGCGGGACGCTGCGCGGCTGCGCGATGCGCTAGCCGATGGGTTGCGCTCGCAGGTGCCGACGCTGGTCGAAGTCGAGGTTGCCTGAGTCGCAACCCTGGGCCGCAGGCAAGCAAACCGCGGGCAAGCAAAACAAAGGAGACAAGCATGCAGAAGATTTCGTTGCTGATCGACGGCCAACAACGCCAGGCCGGCAATGGCGCCACCTTCGAGCGCCGCAATCCCCTGGACGGCGAGGTAGCCACGATTGCCCCGGCCGCTACGGTAGCCGATGCGCTGTCGGCGGTGGACGCCGCCGCCGCGGCCTTCGACGCCTGGGCCGCCATCGGCCCGAGCGAGCGCCGCGCGCTGCTGACCAGGGCCGCGCATGCGCTGGAAGCCCGCAGCAAAGCCTTTGCCGCCGCGATGGCCGCCGAGACCGGCGCCTCCGCCATGTGGGCCGGCTTCAACGTGCACCTGGCCGCGGCCGGCCTGCTTGAAGCGGCCAGCCTGACCACGCAGATCCATGGCGAGGTCATTCCGTCGGACGTGCCGGGCAGCCTGGCCATGGGCGTGCGCCAGCCGGCCGGCGTGGTGCTTGGCATGGCGCCCTGGAACGCCCCGGTCATCCTGGCCGTGCGCGCCATCGCCTTGCCGCTGGCCTGCGGCAATACTGTCGTGCTGAAGGGTTCGGAGATCTGTCCGGCCACGCACGGGTTGATCATCGAAGCCATGCAGGAGGCCGGCCTGCCCAGGGGCGTGGTGAACTTCGTCACCAATGCGCCGGCCGATGCGGGCGAACTGGTGGAGGCCATGATCGCCCATCCGGCGGTACGGCGCGTGAACTTCACCGGCTCCACGCGCGTGGGCAAGCTCATCGCCGCCAGCTGTGCCAGGCACTTGAAGCCGGTGGTGCTTGAGCTGGGCGGCAAGGCCCCGTTGCTGGTGCTGGACGATGCCGATATCGATGCCGCCGTCGCCGGCGCCGCCTTTGGCGCGTTTGCCAATTCCGGCCAGATCTGCATGTCGACCGAGCGCATCATCGTCGACAACAAGATCGCCGACGCCTTTGTCGCGCAACTGGCGGCCAAGGCCAGCGCGCTGCCGCTGGGCGATCCGCGCAAGGGGCCGGTGGTGCTGGGCTCCGTGGTCGACATGAGCACCGTTGCGCGCTGCAACGCCCTGATCGACGATGCCTTGGCCAAGGGCGCAAAGCTGTTGTGCGGCGGCAAGGCGGACAGCACCCTGATGCCCGCCACGCTGCTCGATCACGTCACGCCGCGGATGCGGATCTACGCGCAAGAGTCGTTCGGCCCGGTCAAGCCCATCGTGCGCGTCAGCGGCGACGCCGAGGCCATCGCCTGCGCCAACGACAACGAGTACGGGCTGTCGTCGGCGGTATTCAGCCGCGACGTGGCGCGGGCCATGAACGTGGCCAGGCGCATTCAATCCGGCATCTGCCATATCAATGGCCCGACGGTGCACGACGAGGCGCAGATGCCCTTCGGCGGCGTCAAAAGCAGCGGCTTTGGCCACTTTGGCGGGCAGGCCGGCATTGCCGAGTTCACTGACCTGCGCTGGGTCACCGTGCAGACGATGCCGCGCCACTATCCGTTCTAGGCCGCGGGCGGCCGGGTTGCCGCCTCGCCGGAACTTCGCCACCCAACGAGCGCCGGAATCCGGCGAGACCTATGATCAAGATCGCAATTCTCGGGGCCGGGGCCATGGGCTCGCTGTTCGGCGCACGCCTTGCCGAAGCGGGCCATGCCGTTACCTTGCTCGATATCAACGACGCGCATCTCGACGCGATCCGCCGCTTTGGCCTGCGCCTGCAGACCGATGAGGCGGACCGGCGGGTCCACGGCATGCGGGCGTTGCGCCCGGAACAGGCGGATGCCATCCCCGAACTGCTGATCGTCTTTACTAAATCCATGCACACGCGCGCCGCGATGGCGGGCGTGCGCCACCTGCTGGGGCCGGACACGACAGTGCTGTCGCTGCAGAACGGCCTGGGCAGCGTCGATGCGATTTGCGAGTTCGTGCCGGCGCAGCGGCTCCTGATCGGCGTCACCACATGGCCGGCCGACCTGGTTGGCCCCGGGCACGTGCATTCGCACGGCGAGGGCGGGATCCGGATGATGAGCGCCGATGGCGTGGACCGGCCCGCGGTGGCGGGGACGGTGGCGGCGCTGGAGCGCGCCGGGCTGCACTGCACGGCCGATGCCGATGTGTGGGCCGCGATCTGGGAGAAGGTGGCCTTCAACGCCGCGCTGAACCCCCTGTGCGCGGTCACTGGCAGCACCGTGGACCAGCTGGGCAACATCCCGGATGGCACCGCGCTGGCCTTGGCCGTGGTGGCCGAGGTGCTGGCCGTGGCCAGGAGCCAGGGCGTGGCTGTCGATGCGGGCAAGGTCGGCGCCAACGTGTTGCACGCCATCGGCCATCACATCGGCCACAAGCCATCCATGCTGCAGGACATCCTTGCCGCCCGGCGCACCGAGATCGATGCGATCAACGGCGCCGTGGTGGCCGCGGCGCGGCGCAGCGGGGTGCCGGTGCCGTGCACCGAGAGCCTGCTGCAACTCGTCCGGCTGATCGAAGCCCGGGCGGCCAACGGCGGGCAGGGCGCCAGTCCGCTCCAGGCGCACTGAGCCACGGCACGCCGTGGCATCAAGACGCAAGACGCAAGACAAAAAAGCGCTGGCCCCGGCCAAAGCGCCCATCGACAGGAGACACGCATGAATACGCATCTGTTCCGCGCCATTGCCGCGGGCTGCATTTCCATCGCGCCCGGCGCGCATCGCCATGGAGCGCCAGCATGAGCGCGAACCTGCGGCAAACCGGCACGCCGGTGGATGTGGGCCGTGTGCTCGACGACGGCCCTTTCACGACCATGCAGAAGCTCGTCGTGATGCTGGCGGCGCTGTCCATCGTGATGGACGGCTTCGACGGCCAGTTGATCGGCTTCGCGATTCCCGTGCTGATCAAGGAGTGGGGCATCACCCGCAGCGCCTTCGCGCCCGCGGTGGCCGCGGGGCTGGTGGGCATGGGCATCGGCAGCGCGTGCGCCGGCCTGTTCGCGGACCGCTTTGGCCGCAGGTGGGCCGTGATCGGCAGCGTCTTCCTGTTTGGCGCGGCCACCTGCGCCATCGGCTTCGCCCCGGACATCACGACGATCGCCGTGCTGCGCCTGATCGCCGGGCTTGGCATCGGCGGCGCCTTGCCAAGCTCCACCACCATGACGGCTGAGTTCACCCCGGCACGCAGCCGCACGCTGGCGGTGACGGCCACCATCGTCTGCGTGCCGCTGGGCGGCATGCTGGCCGGCCTGTTCGCCAGCGTGGTCCTGCCGGCCTATGGCTGGCGCGGCTTGTTCTTTATCGGCGGCGCCCTGCCGCTGGGCCTGGGCGTGCTGCTGATGCTGGTGCTGCCCGAGTCGCCGCGCTTCCTGGTGCGCCGAGCGCACCGGTGGGACGAACTGCGCCGGCTGCTCGGCCGCATGTCCAGGCCGCTGCCGGAGCACGCCGTCTTCACCGACCTGGCCGAGCGCGGCGCGGAAAGCCGCAAGGGCTTCGGCGCACTGTTCGCGCCCGGGCAGGCGCGCGACACGCTGGCGATCTGGTGCGCATTCTTCATGTGCCTGCTGGCCGTCTACAGCGCCTTTAGCTGGCTGCCGACCATGCTGGCGTCGGAGGGGCTGAACGTGGCGGTCGCAGGTTCCGGCCTGACCGCCTACAACCTCGGCGGCGTCGTCGGCGCGCTGTGCTGCGCGGTAGCCATCGCGCGCTTCGGCTCGCGCTGGCCGCTGGCGATCTGTTGCGCCGGCGGGGCGGCCAGCGCGCTGCTGCTGCAAGGCGTGGATGTTCGCCACAGTACGGGGTTGCTGATCTTCGGCCTGGGCGTGCACGGCATGTTCGTCAATGCGGTGCAGTCGACCATGTACGCGCTGTGCGCCTTTGTGTACCCCACGGCGGTGCGGGCCACCGGCACGGCGTCGGCGCTGGCCTTTGGCCGCCTCGGGGCCATCCTCAGCGCCTTCGCGGGCGCGGCGGTGATCACCGCGGGCGGCGCGTCGTCCTACCTCAGCATGCTCGGCGCGGCGATGGCCGCCGTGCTGGTGGCGCTGCTTGCGGTCAAGGGGCATATCCCGAAGCTGGCGCGTGCGCCGGCCAGGGATGACGCGGTCCTCGTGCGGTCCTGAGGCCAGGGACGGTACATCCGGAATTCGCTATGATCCGGAATCGGAACCGTCTTTCGCGCGTCCGGCATCCCCAGGTGCGCCGAGGCAGATCGCCGCGCCCGGAGGCCAGATGGCGCGCGCCCATGCCAATGACCCAGATCAGCAGCAAAACGCCTGTCGCTTCAATCCAACCCGAAGCGCAGGCGGCCGCCCTGTTGCAACAATCCGAGCGGATCGTCACCGATGCCGATGGCTGCCGCATGGTCTGGCGCCGCTTTGGCGAGGGGCACCCCGTGGTCCTGCTGCATGGCGGGCATGGCAGCTGGCTGCACTGGGTGCGCAACATCGAGGCGCTGGCCGCGCACCGCGCGGTGTGGGCGCCGGACATGCCGGGGTTTGGCGAGTCGGACGATATCGCCAGCGATCTTTCCGTGATGACCGGCACGCTGGTCAGGGGCATCAGGCAGTTGCCCGGCTGCGACAAGGCGCTCAGCCTGGTCGGCTTCTCCTTCGGCGGGCTGGTGGCGGCCAACGTGGCCGCATCGCTCGGCACCGTGTGCCGGCTGGCGCTGATGGGCTCAGGCGGCCATGGCGGCATCCGCCGCCAGCAGCGTGCGCTGGTGGACTGGCGCAAGGCCGGGGATGCCGAGGCCCTGGCGGTGGCGATGCGCTACAACCTGGAAGCGTTCATGCTGGCCGACCCGGCCAGGATCGATGCCATGGCCATGTATGCGCACACCGAGTCCTGCCGCCTCACGCGCTTTCGCAGCAAGAACATTTCCCGCGCCGGCGACCTGCGCTGCGCGCTGGACCGCTTCGGCGGCGAGGTGCTGCTGGCCTGGGGCGAGCACGACGTCACGGCGGATCCTGTCCGGGCCATCGCGGCAATGACCCAGGACAGCCCGCGCCGCGAAGGCCGCGTCATTGCCAACGCGGGCCACTGGGTCCAGTACGAGGCCCACGCGCCTGTCAACGCATTGCTGGACGGCTGGTTGCCGACATAGCCGGCGCGGCCGCCGCCGGGTACGTCTTCTGGTAATGCACCGTGAACGTCCCTAGCGCCGCCAGCGCGGCCTGCGGGTCGTGGCTCGGCTTGACGGCGAAGGCATCAAAGCCGCAGCGCGCCATGTAGTGCACGGTATCGATCATCACGTCGCCTACCGCGCGCAGCTCGCCGCCCCAGCCATATTGCGTGCGCAGCAGTTGCGCCAGCGAATAGCCGCGCCCGTCGGTATAAACCGGGAAGTCGATCGCCAGGTGCGCGATGCCGGTGGCATCGATGGTGGCTCCGCCCGCCTCAAGCAGGTCTTCAGGATCCGCGTCCGGGCCGAGGTACACGGCTACCGGGTGGCGGCGCAGGCGCAGGGCATCGCGTGCCGCCCGCCATGTGGCAAGGGTGACCAGCCAGCCGTTTTCGTCGGGCGGCAGCGCGTGTGTTGCCGATGCCGATGCCGGCGCGTTCTTGTCCGGCACGAAGGCGCGCCAGATGTCTGCTTCAAGCTGGCCGTTGCGAATCACATTGTTCAGCGGTGGCAATGATGGGTGATCAGGCACGGGCTTGCTCCGCTTGCTGCCGCCGCGCGACGATCCTCGGGTCCTGGTAGACCGCTTGCTTGAAGGGTTCCGGGCCAACCCGCTCCACCACGTCGATAAACCGCTCCGCCTCGCTGTCGCGCAGGGACAGGTAGGTATCGATCAGCAGCGCCACCACATCCGGGATTTCATCGCGCGCGAACGACGGGCCGATGATGCGGCCGATCGCCGCGCCGCCGCCCTTGTGCTGATCCAGCAACGCATGGCCGGCCGCGCCGTTCTGGCGCCCGCCGATGGTCACCTGGTACCACTCCTCGCCGGCCTTGTCCACGCCAAGGATGCCGATATGGCCCACGTGGTGGTGCCCGCAGGAGTTGATGCAGCCGGAGATGTTCAGGTCCAGCTCGCCGATCTCGAACAGGTAGTCCAGGTCGTCGAAGCGGCGCTGGATGGCCTCGGCCAGCGGAATCGACACCGCGTTGGCCAGTGCGCAGAAGTCCCCGCCCGGGCAGGCAATGATATTGGTGAGCAGGCCGATGTTGGCGGTGGCCAGGTTGAGCGCGTCCAGCGCCTGCCAGAGCGCAAACAGCGCGCTGCGGCGCACGTCGGCCAGGATCAGGTTCTGCTCGTGCGAGACCCGCAGCTCGCCAAAGCCAAAGCGCTCCGCCAGGTCCGCCACCGCATCCATCTGGTCGGCGGTGATGTCGCCGGGCGGCATGCCGGTGGCCTTCAGCGAGACGGTCACGGCGGCGTAGCCGGGCACGCGATGCGCATGCACGAGCCAGCGGGCAAAGCGCGGATGCGCTGCCGCCAGTTCGGGATCCGGGCCGGCCTCGTGCGCCGCCGCGGGATCATGGTACGGCGTGGTGAAGCGGCCCGCCACGCCGGCCACGAAGTCCGCGCTGACCGTGTCCGGCCCGCCGCGGATCCGCTGCCATTGCTCGTCCACCTGTTGCGCGAACACGCCCGGCGTCAGGTCCTTGACCAGGATCTTGATGCGCGCCTTGTACTTGTTGTCGCGCCGGCCGTGCAGGTTGTAGACGCGCAGCGTGGCCTGCAGGTAGGTGAGCAGGTCGGACCAGTGCACGAAGGCATTGATCAGCTTGCCGACCATGGGCGTGCGGCCCATGCCGCCGCCCACCCATACCCGGAAGCCAAGCTCGCCATCGCGCTCCACGGCCTGCAGGCCGATATCGTGCACGCCCACCGCGGCGCGGTCCGTGGTGGCGCCGCTCACCGCGATCTTGAACTTGCGTGGCAGGAAGGCAAACTCGGGATGCAGCATCGACCACTGGCGGATGATCTCGCACCACACCAGGGGGTTCACGATCTCATCCGGCGCCAGCCCGGCGAAGTGGTCGGTGGTGGTGTTGCGGATGCAATTGCCGCTGGTCTGGATGGCGTGCATCTGCACGGTCGCCAGCTCCGCCAGGATGGCTGGCGCGTCTTCCAGGCGCGGCCAGTTGAACTGCATGTTCTGCCGCGTGCTGAAGTGCCCGTAGCCGCGGTCAAAGCGGCGCGCTATCTCGGCCAGCTTGCGCAGTTGCCGCGACACCAGCATGCCGTAGGGGATCGCCACGCGCAGCATGGGCGCATGGCGCTGGATGTAGAGGCCGTTCTGCAGCCGCAGCACGCGGAACTCGTCCTCGGTGAGCTGGCCGGTGAGAAACCGTTCGGTCTGGCCGCTGAACTGCGCAACGCGCTGGTCGACCAGTTGCTGGTCGACGGTGTCATACACATACATGAAGCACTTCCAGGTGTGCCGCGCGGGGAAGGGGGGGGGTTCGCTCCGCCGGCGAGGGGCTAGTGGGTAGCCATGAGGCTAGCGCCCCTTGCGCGCGCCGAACAGCAGCAGAAGGGGCCTGTTCGGGCCGGAGCAGATGCCGTGCTGGTCGCGAAGCCCTGCGCGCCAGCCCGGTTTCCAGCGCCGCCGTGTTCCGGTCCGGATTGCCGTGCTGGTCCCTTGTTGTTTCAAATTGGATGATATACGATGCGTATATCACATATCGTTTTTGGGTTAATCATGAGTCGCATCCTGGTCGACCTTGCGGAAGACCAGCTCCAGGCGCTGGCAGCCATTGTCGAGGCAGAAAAGCGCCCTCGGGCAGTAGTCATTCGCGAGGCAATTCAAGCGTACATCGCGCAGCGCAAGCCTGGCCTGGCCGCTGACACCTTCGGGCTTTGGAAGCACCGCGGGGTGGATGGCCTTGCGTATCAGGAAAAGCTGCGGGAGGAGTGGTGAACGCGCTCTTCGACACCAATATCCTGATCGACCACTTGAACGGAATCGAAGAGGCCATGATCGAGATGCGCCGCTACGAGTCAAGGGCGATCAGTGTCATCACCTGGATGGAGGTGATGGTGGGCGCAACAGTGGAAGAAGAGCAGACATTGCGCGCGTGGCTCAATGCGTTCCGGCTGATCGCAGTCGATGATGCGGTTTCCACTCGCGCAGTCCAGATTCGAAAAACCGCACGAATCAAGCTGCCTGACGCGATTATCTGGGCGTCGGCGCAAGCGCATTCGATGTTGCTGGTCACACGCAATACCAAAGACTTCTCGGTCAGCGAGCCTGGTGTGCGGATTCCCTATCAGCTCAAATAACTCAAATAGCGCAAACGAGCGGGAGCACGCCTGTTGCCGCGCAGAGCGAGCGACGGAATCCATTGCCGCCAGCCGCTTTTTTTCTCGCTTTTCTCCTCGCATCCGGCGCTGCCGCGCCAGTCATCTCCCGGCCAAGCCATCCAGCCGCTCCACGGCCTGTACCGCCGCCGCGCGGGCGGCCGGTGACACCGTGAGCATGATGTGGCCGGTGCCAGGCACCAGCGTTACCGGAATATCCGGGCGGCCCGCATCGGTAAACACCTGTGCAAACCTGGCGGCGACAAACACTTCATCGTCCTGCCCGGCCAGTACCGCCGCCGGCTTGTGGATCTCGCGAATATTGCGCTGGTAGTCCTCATAGGGCTGGAAATTCGTCGCCAGCGCATAGGAGTAGGACGGCGTCAGTTCGGCGCGCGGTGCGTCGTTGATGGCAAAGGCCAGCACCGGCAAGTGGTTGAAGGCGGTGATGCCGATCCGGTTCAGCAGCGTGAGCGCGATCACGCGCGGCACGCCGACCGAAACCCAGCCGCCGGCATCGGGGCGGAACGTGGGCGCGCGGCGGTTCGTATAGGGCGCCATGAACAGGTAGTTGTCAAACAGGGCCTGGCGCGCGCCGCCGGCCACGCGCAGCGCAAAGCCGCCGCCCGACGAAAATCCCACCAGCGTCTTCGGGCCGGCGGGCTGAACAGTGCTCACAAAGTCTTCCAGGTCGTCATCGAGCTGCCCGATGTAGGCAATGTCGCCACGCGGGCCGGAGGCCCCGTGGCCGCGCATATCCAGGGCGTAGGCCGTGAAACCGGCATGCGCGAAGCGCTGTGCAAGCGGATGCATGCTCTGGCTGTTGGCCGAGGAGCCATGCACCAATATCACGCTGCCCCGGCTGGGCAGGCCGCCGGCGGGGGGGTAGCGGCGGTAGGTGAGTTGTGCGCCGTCACGTGCCGCGTAATGGGCGGGGGCCGCCAGCGCGGAGAAATCCACGTCCTTGAACGGATCGCTGAGGCTCAGCATCGGCTTTGGCCGGGTCGGGCCACCTGCGGCCAGCGCCGCGGCAAGGGCCACGAGCACCACGGAAAGTATGGCGGAGACGGCGAGCGTGGCGGTTCGGAGTTTCACGGTATTCGCTTTGCACAAGGGGTGGAATGGCAGAAGGGACCGCGCCGGCCGGACAGAATCGAAAAGTGCGCTAGTCCAGCCCGGAAGCTAGCACCGAATCCGGCGCCGCGCGACATCCATTCGTGAAAGGGTTCGCGAAAGGGTTCATGAAAGGCGTGAATTCTTCCGCGTGCGTCAAGAGTGTTTTCCCATTCCGGCATTTCTTTCCGCCTGGCGCAAGGCTAACGTGCACTGGCGCGTCCGCTGGCTGTGGTCTTTGACTGCGCAAGGCCATAAGCGCCGGGCAAGACACACGACAAGCGGGCACAGAACCTGATCCTTGCGGAGGAAGACAAAGCCATGCCAACGTCATTTTTATACGTGGCCCAGCCCACGCGCGTGCTGTTTGGCGTGGGCACCCTGAGCCAGGTGGGGCAGGAACTGGAGCGGCTGGGCGCCAGGCGGGCGCTGGTGCTGTGCACGCCCAACCAGGCCGAAGACGCAACGCGACTGTCCGACGCGCTCGGGCCGCTGTCCGCCGGCATTTATCCTGGCGCAGTGATGCACGTGCCGGTGGAATCCGCCCGCGCGGCGATTGCGCACGCGCAGGAAGTGGGCGCGGATTGCATGATCGCCCTTGGCGGCGGGTCGACCACCGGGCTGGGCAAAGCCATCGCGCTGACCTCCGGCCTGCCGATCCTGGCGATTCCCACCACCTACGCCGGGTCCGAGATGACGCCGATCTACGGCCTCACCGACGCCGGCCTGAAGAAAACCGGGCGCGATCCGCGTGTGCTGCCGCGTACCGTGATCTACGATCCGGCGCTGACCGTGGGCCTGCCGGTGGCTTTGAGCGTGACCAGCGGCCTGAACGCCATCGCGCACGCCGCCGAGGGGCTGTATGCCGAGGATGCCAACCCGGTGACGTCGCTGATGGCGGAGGAGGGCATCCGGGCGCTGGCCAGCGGTATTCCCCGCGTGTTCGCTGCGCCCACCGACCTGGATGCCCGCGCCGATTGCCTCTACGGCGCATGGCTGTGCGGCACTGTGCTGGGCAGCGTCGGCATGGCGCTGCACCACAAGCTGTGCCATACGCTGGGCGGCAGTTTCAACCTGCCCCATGCCGAGACGCACACGGCGGTGCTGCCGCACGCCATGGCCTATAACGCCTTGGCCGCGCCGGATGCCATGGCGCGGATCCGCCGGGCCATGGGCGGCGAAGGCATCTCCGCCGCCGCCGCGCTTTACGACCTGGCCGCCCGCCACGGCGCGGCCACAGCGCTGCGCGATATCGGCATGAAGGCCGAGGACCTGGACCGCGCCGCGGATATCGCCCTGGCCAACCCGTACTGGAATCCGCGCCCGATCGAGCGCGCGCCGATTCGCGAATTGCTGCAGGCCGCCTTTGAAGGCGTGCGCCCCGACTGAGCGGGCTCGCGGGCTCGCAAACGCCCAACGCACAACACACCGGAGACAAACAATGCAAATCGGCTTTATCGGAATCGGCAAGATGGGCTTGCCCATGGGGCGTCACCTGGCCGCCGCCGGGCACGCTGTCGAAGGCTTCGACCTGTCGCCCGCCGTGCTGGAAGCCGCGCGCCAGGCCGGGCTGAAGACGACCGGCTCGCTCGCGCAGGCAACCGCCGGCAAGGACGTTGTGTTCAGCTCGCTGCCGCACGATGCGGCCTTCGAGGCCGTGGGCGCGCAAGTGGCGGAGCTGGCCGCGCCCGGCACGCTGTATATCGATACCAGCACGGTGTCGCCGCAAGCGTCCGCCCGCGTGGCCGCCGTGCTGGCGCAGCGCAATATCCCGTACCTGCGCGTGACGGTATCCGGCAACAACAAGATGGCCGAAGCGGCGCAGCTGACCGCGCTGGTGTCCGGCCCGGCGGCCGCCTATGCAGTGGCAAAGCCACTGCTGGCCGCGCTCGGGCCGGCCCAGTTCTACCTGGGCGAAGCCGAGCAAGCGCGCCTGATGAAGCTGGTGGTGAACCTGATGATCGGCCTGACCTCCGGCATGCTGGCTGAAGCGCTGGCACTTGGCGCCAAGGGTGGTCTCAAATGGCAGGACATGTGGTCCGTCATCACCGCCAGCGCGGTGGCCGCGCCCATCGTCAAGGCCAAGTCCGCGCAGCTGGTGGAGAACGACTACACGCCCACCTTCACCGTGGACCAGATGCTCAAGGACGTGGGATTGATCCTGGAGGCGGGCGCCGACCTGCGCGTGCCGCTGTCGCTCACCGCGCTGCTGGGCCAGATGCTGCAGGGCGCCGCCGCGCAGGGCATGGCCGGCGACGACTACGCCGCGGTGATCAAGTCCGCGCGGCTTGCCGCCGGGCTGCCCAGCGTCAATGGCTAGGCAGGGCGCTTAAGCTAGCCGTCACCAAGCGGGCCGTCACGACGTCCACTTGCGCTCGTAGTCCATGCGCTCGAAGTGCGCCACCAGATAGTCGATGAACAGGCGCACCTTGGCGGCCAGGTAGCGCCGGCTCTGGAAGGCGATGTTGATGGTGAGCCGGGGCAGGTCCCAGTCGTCCAGCACAGGGATCAGCCGGCCCGCCACGATATCGTCGTAGACGATGTACTTGGGCTGCACCAGGATGCCCAGGCCTTCCAGCGCGGCCGCGCGGATCACCTGGCCGTCGTTGGACTCCAGCTTGCTGCGCACCGTGACCGTCTTCTCCTCCCCATTGCGGGTGAAGGCCAGCTCGTGCGGCCGGTTGGCGTAGGAGTAGATCAGCATGTGGTGTCGCAGCAGGTCGTCGACTTCGCGCGGCGTGCCCATGCGGTCCAGGTAGCGTGGCGAGGCGGCCAGGATGCGGCGCGTCTCGGCCAGCCGGCGCACGGTCAGGCCAGAGTCCGGCTCGAACTCCCGTGTGCGGATGGCCAGGTCGATGCCACTGTCCATGATGTCGTAGTAGCGGTTGGCCGCCAGGATGTTCACATCCACCTTGGGATAGAGGCTGGTGAAATCCGGCAGCAGCGGCGCGAGGTGCTTCATGGAAAACGACAGCGATGCGGTGACCGTCAGCGTGCCGCCTGGCTCCAGCACATTGGCGTTGACCGCGGCTTCCGCCTCCTTCATTTCCGTCAGCACGCCCTTGCAGCGCCGGAAAAACTCGTGCCCCACATCGGTCAGGTAAAGACGGCGCGTATTGCGCTCGATCAGCCGCGCCGATAGCCGCTGCTCCAGCGAGGTGAGGTAGCGGCTTGCCGCCGCGTTGGAAATGTCCAGGCTCTCGGCGGCCTTGCTGATGCTGCCCAGCTCCGCGATCTGGACGAAGAGTTCGAATTCGGTCCAACGGTCCATGCCTTGTCTCCCCGTGTGCGCCTTGGTCCGCCGCGCGAGCCATGTTGATTCTCTCGCCTGGCGGAAAGAAGATTTCCTTATCCGTCGTTTTTTTCCATTTGCCGGCAGTATAGAGTTTGTTCCAGCGCCTGTCAGGCATGACAGGACGCTTGCAAAACCCAGAGCGGCGCGCCGGCCACAGGCAGCGCCGCCAGGCAACGGAGACACACCCATGATCCTGGTACGCGGGGCCACTCTGGTCACCATGGAACCCGCCCTCGGCGAGTTCACCGGCGACCTGCTGATCGACGGCGAGCGCATCGCCGCCATCGCACCGCATCTGGACGCGGATGGCGCCGAGCTGATCGACGCTCGCGGCTTCATCGTTGCCCCAGGCTTTGTCAACGCGCATATGCACACCTGGCAGACCGCGCTGCGCGGCGTCGCCTCGGGCTGGACGCTGACCGAGTATTTCCGGCAGATGCATGCCGGGCTGGCCACGCGCTTCACGCCCGATGACATCGGCATCGCCACGCTCGTCGGCGCGTGGAACCAGCTCGATTGCGGTACCACCACGCTGGTGGACTGGTGCCACAACAATCCCACGCCGGCGCACAGCGATGCCGCGCTGGACGCGCTGGACCATGCCGGCATCCGCGCCGCGTTCCTGCACGGCTCGCCCAAGCCAGACCCCAAGCCCGGCGCCTTGCCGTTCTGGGAGATGCCGCACCCGCGCAGCGAGGTGGAACGCCTGTCCAGGCGGCTGCAAGGCTCGTCCTTGCTCAGCCTCGGCTTGGCCATCCTCGGCCCGCACTACTCCACGCTGGAAGTCGCGCTGCACGATTTTGCGCTGGCGCGGGAATTCGGCCTGCTGGCCAGCATGCACCAGGGTGGCGGCAGCGCCCGCACGCCGCAGGGGTGGGAGCGGCTGGAGCAGGCCGGGCTGCTTGGCCCCCACATCAACATCGTGCATGGCAACAACCTCACGGACACGCAGCTTGCGCGCTTCGTCGGGCTGGGCATGAGCTTCTCCGTCACGCCGGAGAACGAACTGACACAGGGCCACGGTTTCCCGATCACAGGCCGGCTGACGCGCCTCGGCGCGGCACCATCGCTCGGCGTGGACCTGGAATCGGGCTTGTCCGGCGAGATGTTCATTGCCGCACGCATGGCGCTGGGCATCCAGCGCGCGCTGGACCATGCCGAGTACCGCCAGCAGCATGGCGAGATCGCGCCCGCGCACGCGGTGAGCTGCCGCGATGCGCTGGACTGGATCACGCTGGCCGGCGCGCGGATGCTCGGCATGCAGGACCGCATCGGCTCGCTGGCCGTGGGCAAGCAGGCCGACCTGGTGATGATCGACGCCCGCAAGCCCAACATGATGCCGCTGCACGACCCGGTGAGCGCCATCGTGATGCAGGCCAGCCTGGCCAATATCGACAGCGTGTTCGTGGCAGGCAAGGCGCGCAAGCGCCACGGCCGGCTGCTGGTGGACGGGCTGCCGCGCAAGCTTGAAGCGCTGCGCGCGTCGGGCGAACGCCTGGCGGCGGGGCGGTAAGCGCGAAGCGAAGTCCCGCAGGCAAAAGGAAGGGCGGGCGCATCCATTTGCCGCCAGCGCTGGAAAACCACCAGCGATACCAACGATAAGGAGGAGACCACATGCATCGACAACCCGCCACGCACGGCATCGGCATCGGCGCCTGCATCGGCGCCGGCAAGAGCCTCAGGCGCGCATCATGAACGCAATCACCGAGATCACGCCGCTGTTCGAGATGCGCGGCATCTGCAAGAACTTCCCCGGCGTCAAGGCGCTGGATGATGTGTCGTTCGCCATCTACCCCGGCGAGGTGCACATGCTGCTGGGCGAGAACGGCGCCGGCAAGTCGTCGCTGATGAAGGTGTTGTGCGGCGTCTACGTGGCCGATGCCGGCGAGTTCTATCACGACGGCAGCCCGGTGGCGATCACCAGCCCGGCCGACACCATGGGCCTCGGCATCGCGGTGATCTTCCAGGAGTTCTCGCTGGTGCCTTACCTGGACATCGCGCAGAACATTTTCCTGGGCCGCGAGCCGCGCGGGCGGATTCCCGGCTCCGTCGATGCCGCCAGGATGCACGCCGAAGCGCGCCGCATCCTCGATATCCTGGGCATGGAGGTGAGCACCCGCACGCCGGTGCACCGCTTGGGCGTGGCCCAGCAGCAGATGGTGGAGATCGCCAAGGCGCTGTCGCAGAACGCGCGCATCCTGGTGCTGGACGAGCCCACCGCGGCGCTGTCCGACCGCGAGACCGAGAAGCTGTTCGCCGTGATCGCGCGGCTCAAGGCGGATGGCGTGTCGATGATCTATATCTCGCACCGCATGGCGGAGGTCTTTGCGCTGGGCGACCGCATCACCATCCTGCGCGACGGCCGCAAGGTAGGCGCCTGCCTGCCGGGCGACGCCACCCCGGACGAACTGGTGGCGCGCATGGTCGGGCGCAAGGTCGACATGAGCTACAGCCGCGAGCGCAGCGCGCAGCCGGGCGAAGTGGCGCTGGACGTGCGCAACGTCAGCGCGGACAGCGGCATCGCGGATATCAACCTGCAGGTGCGCGCCGGCGAGATCGTGGGCCTGGCCGGGCTGGTGGGCTCGGGCCGAAGCGAGGTGGCGCGCGCCGTGTTTGGCGCGGACCCGATCCGGCAGGGCGAAATCTACATCTTTGGCAAGCGTCTCACCGGCGGCCCGGACCGCGCCCGTGAGCTGGGTGCCGCGCTGATTCCGGAAAGCCGTAAATCGGAGGGGCTGGCGCTGATCCGCACGGTGCGCGACAACCTGCTGCTGGCCGGCTTGCGGCGCGCCTTTCCCGCGCGCTGGTATCGCGCGGACAAGGCCGAGGCGCTAGCCGAGCGCGAGATCGCACGGCTGCGCATTGCCACGCCCGACGGCAACCAGCTGGCGCAGTTCCTCTCGGGCGGCAACCAGCAAAAGATCGTGATCGGCAAATGGCTGGTCGCCGAAGCGAAGCTGTTTATCTTCGACGAGCCCACGCGCGGCATCGACGTCGGCGCCAAGGCCGAGATCTTTGCCTTGATCGACAGCCTGGTGAAGCAGGGCGCCGGCGTGCTGCTGATCAGCTCCGAGCTGCCGGAGATCATCAATGTCTGCGACCGCACCTATGTCATGCGCGGCGGGCGCATCGCCGGCGAAGTCGCTCACGCCGAGATGACCGAAGAACGCATTCTGCAACTGGGGATGAACGATGCCTGATACCAACGCACTACCGCGGCCGCTTGGCCTGTCCATCGGCAAGGTGCCCGGATCGGTCTGGGTGCTGCTGCTGCTTTCGCTGGGCTTTAGCGTGACGGGCCCGGGTTTCCTGAGCGTGGAGAACCTGCTGAACATCGGTGCGCAATCCACCATCTTGCTGCTGATCGCCTTGCCGATGACGCTGATCATCATGACCGAAGGGCTGGACCTGTCGATGGGCGCCGTGCTGACGCTGTGCGGCGTGGTGCTGGCGATGGTGATGGTGGCCACGGAATCGCTGCCCCTGGCCTTGGGCGCGGCGCTGCTTACCGGGCTGGCGTTCGGCCTGCTCAATGGCGCGCTGGTGTCGTGGCTGGAGATCCCGCCGTTCGTGGCCACGCTCGGCACGCTCGGCGTGGCGCAGGGGTTGGCGCTGGTGGCCACCGATGGCCAGAGCGTGACCGGCATCGGCGAGGCGATTCCGCTGATCTACGCCGGGCAACTGCTCGGCGTGCCGCTCCCGATCTGGATCGCGGCGGTGTTCTACGGCCTGTTCCACTGGCTGCTCTACCACACCCGCTTTGGCGCCTATGTGTTCGCGCTGGGTGGCAACCGCGAGGCGCTCAAGTTCTCCGGCGTGCGCATCAATGTCTATCTGATCGCCGTCTATGCGCTGGGCGGGCTGATGGCCGGCGTGGCCGCGCTGCTGCTCACGGCGCGCATGAATGCCGGGCACCCCACGGCGGCCATCGGGCTGGAGTTCGATGCCATCGCCGCGGTGGCGGTGGGCGGCACTACCTTTGACCGCGGCAACGGCTGGCTGCCCGGCACGGTGCTGGGGGTGCTGGCGGTGGGCGTGCTGCGCAACGGGCTCAACCTGGTGGGCGTGCCGTCGTCGGTGCAGGTGGCGGCCATCGGGCTGCTGGTGCTGGTGGTGCTGCTGATCGAATCGTTCAAGGGGAAAGCATGAACACGGCGACTCTGTTCCCGCCACTGTCGGCGGATGCCCGCTCGTTTGCCTACCGGCTGTTCGCGCTGGGCCTGCTGTGCCTGCTGCTGGCGGTGGCGTCGGACGCGTTCCTGACGCTGGGCAACATTCTCAACGTGCTGCGCCAGGCCAGCCTGCTGTTCCTGCTGGCGTCGGGCGTGACGCTGGTGATCCTGACCGGCGGGCTTGACTTGTCGGTGGGCGCCAACGTGGCCATGTCGGCCTGCGTGGCGGCCACCGTGATGAAGGCCACCGGCTCCACCATGCTAGGCGTGGGCGCGGGGCTGGGCACCGGCGCGCTGATCGGGCTGGCCAACGGCCTGCTGGTGGCCATGCTGCGCATCCCGCCATTCATTGCCACCTACGGCATGTTGTGGGTGCTGCACGGCGTCACCTACTGGTTCATGGCGGGCGAGACCATCCACGGCTTCCCGCCGGCGTTTCGGGCGATCGGCAGCGGCTACCTGTGGGGCGTGCCTATTCCGGTGTACCTGATGCTGGTGTTCCTGGTTGCGGGCACCGCCATGTCGCAGAAGACCACCTATGGCCAGGAGATCTACGCCATCGGCGCGAATCCCGTCGCGGCCCGGCTCTCCGGCGTGCCCGTCAGGCGGCGGCTGGTGCTGGTGTACCTGGTGAGCGGCGCCATGGCCGGCATCGCCAGCCTGGTGTTCCTGGCGCGGCTCAACTCGGCCGAAGGCGACATTGGCGAGGCGCTGACGCTGCCCGCCATCGCCGCGGTGCTGATCGGCGGCACCTCGCTGTTCGGCGGGGTGGGCAGGGTATCGGGCACGCTGGTCGGCGCCATCATCCTCACGCTGGTGCTCAACGGCATGAACCTGCTCACCGTCAGCGCCAACTGGCAACCGCTGGTGACGGGCGTGATCGTGGTGCTGGCGGTATTCCTGGATACGCTGTCGCGCAAGCGGCTGGGCGTGAGGTCGTAGAGGCCGCTTCGTTTCATTTTGAAAGCCTCTTGGCTCGACGTCGTCAAGCAAGGTCGTCAATCGAGGTCGTCAAACAAGGTCGCAGCTTTTCATCAAAGACAAAGGAGACAACATGAACGTACGTAACCTGAAGCCACTGGCTGGCTTGCTGGCCCTCGGCATCCTGGCCGCGCCGGCCCACGCGGACGGCGAGCGCATCGCGGTGTTCACCAAGAACCAGACCAACCCGTTCTTCCAGGTAGTGCGCCAGGGCGCGGACGCCGCGGCCAAGAGCATGAACGCGCGCGTCACCCACTACATCCCCACCAAGCCGGACAGCATCCCGGAGCAGATGAGCCAGATCGAGGACGTGATCGTCAAGAAGGCCGACGCCATCGTCTTCGTCCCGGTGGACTACAAGGCCATGGGCCCTGGCGTGAAGAAGATCAACGCGGCCAACATCCCGGTGGTCAACGTGACCGACAAGAGCGACGTGGGCAATTTCGTCTCCTTCATCGGCGCCAGCGACTACGACCTGGGGCTGAAGACCGCCACGCACCTGTTCAAGGCCATGGGCGGCAAGGGCAATGTGGTGCTGCTGGAAGGCATCAAGGGCTCGCTGACCAATATCGACCGCGTCAGAGGCATGCACGACGCGCTCAAGGCCTTCCCCGGCATCAAGCTGGTGGCCTCGCAGCCGGCCAACTACCAGCGCCTGCAGGCCCTGCAGGTGATGGAAAACCTGATGCAGTCGTACCCGCAGATCGACGCCATCTTCGCCACCAACGACGCCATGGCCATCGGCGCCATCGAGGCGCTGCAGGGCGCCAACCGCAAGGCGCTGGTGTCCGGCATCAACGGCACGCAGGAGGCCATCGACGCGATCAAGGCCGGCACCATGCTTGCCACGGGTGACTACAATGGATTTGCCCAGGGTTGCCTGGGCATGACCGCCGCGATCCGCAAGCTGCGCGGCATGCCGGTCACGCAGAGCATCGTGCTGCCGGCCACGGTGGTGGACAAGACCAACTACCAGTCGATCGATATCCCGGTGAGCAAACGTGCCTGTCCGCGTTGGGAAGATGCCGCCAAGGCCTGACCCCGATGTCCGCAAGAACGTCCGCAATAACGTCCGCAAGAACAACCACGAGAGACCACGCATCATGCGCAACCTAGACGAAGAGACCATCACGCAGGCCGTGCTGGCGCGGCATGCCGACATGCCCAACGGGCGGATGAAGGAGATCATGACCAGCCTGGTCCAGCATCTCCACGCCTTTGCCCGCGAGGTGCATCTCACCGAGGCCGAATGGGCCGAAGGCATCAAGTTCCTGACTGAAGTCGGCCACACCTGCACCAGCAGCCGGCAGGAGTTCATCCTGCTGTCCGACACGCTTGGCCTGTCCACGCTGGTCACCGCGCAGAACCACAAGAAGCCGCGCGGCTGCACCGAGGCCACGGTGTTCGGGCCGTTCTACGTGGACGACGCGCCAGAGTACGAACTGGGCGCCGACGTAGCCAACGGCATGACCGGCGAGCCGTGCTACGTCAGCGGCAAGGTCAAGAGCGTGACGGGCGAGGCGGTGCCGAACGCGCGGCTGGAAGTCTGGCAGGCGGATTCGGAAGGCTTCTACGATGTGCAGCAGGCGGGGCTTGATGGCCACCAGGGCCGCGGCACGCTGACGGCCGACGAGCGCGGCGGCTTTCACTTCAAGTCGATCGTCGCCGAGTGCTACCCGATTCCGCACGACGGCCCGGTGGGCCGCATGCTCGATGCCATGGGCCGCCATCCGTGGCGTCCCGCGCACCTGCACTTCATGATCTCGGCGCCGGGGTTTGAGACGCTCATCACCCATGTGTTCCGCGAGGGCGGCGAATACCTGGATTCCGACGCGGTCTTCGGCGTGCGCAGCTCACTCATCGGGGACTGGGTGCGGCACGAGGCCGGCACCGCCCCGGACGGCACGTCATCGGCCACGCCGTTCTACACGCTGGATTTCGATTTCATTCTCAACCCGGCACCGGCAGCGCCGGCGCCGTCCCGGAGGTAGGCCTCATGCTGTTTGTATTCCATCTTCTCGACAAGCCCGGCACCGGTGCGCTGCGCGCCCGCGTGCGCCCGGAACACAAGGTCTATCTCGGCGCCAAGGCCGACAGCATCGCCTTTGCGGGGCCGCTGCTGGCCGAGGACGGCACCACCATGGCCGGCAGCCTGCTGGTGATCGATTTTCCGTCGCTTGCCGAGGCCAAGGCGTGGCTGGCAGGCGAGCCCTTCACGCAGGCCGGCGTCTATGGGCAGTCGACCGTGCATGGCTTTAGCAACCTGTGGCCGCAGAGGGCCGGCTTCCCGCCGGCCTGATGTGAAGAACTTGACAAGAACATCAAGAACATCAGGAAAACCAGCCAGGATCCGCCAGGATCGGCAAAGGGAGAAATCGTGTCCATCGTCAAACACATCGTGATGTGGAACCTGCGCGGAGAAACCGAAGTCGACAAGCAAGACGCCGTGGCGCGGCTCAAGCTTGCGTTCGAAGGGCTTCGCGGCCGGATCCCCGGCATGCGCCACCTGGAAGTCGGCGTGGACTCCAGCAAGGTCAACTACGCCTGCGACGTGGTCCTGTATTCCGAGTTCGAATCGCAGACGGCGCTCGAGGGGTACGCCACCCACCCGGAGCACCTGCGGGTGAAGGAGGAACTGGGTGACTTGCGCATTGCACGGCACCAGGTGGACTACGAGCCGTCTGCGTGAACGGCATAAAGCGTGACGTAAAGCGAGGAACCGGAGGCGGTCAGGCGCTTCGCACCGCCGTCCCCTGGTTGGCCGGCGAAGGCGCTGGCCGGCCATGGCCGGAATCCCTGCTGGATCGGGGAAGGCGGGCGGCTTTGAGCCAGGTTGCGGGCTGAAGTGACCTGCATGGTTGCCTGCGTGGTTACCTGCGCAGTTACCCTCGTAGTGACCTGTTAGTGCGGGTTGTCCCACCGGTGTAGGGCAGCTTTGCCGTGTCCATGCGAAAATCTGTCCCGGCCTGCGGCAATGCCGGCAGGCCCACGGGATGAACGCCGGATGCCCCGGACGTTCAAGACGATAAATTAGCGCGCGAAGGCGGTCCCCCGGACCCGTCGGTCGCGACGCCAAATGGAGACAGGACCTTCCTATGGGCATCACAGAACTTCTGGCGCAGCCGATTGGCAACCTTGCGGATTGCGTGCGCCTGCACGCCGCGGAGCGGCCCGGGCATGTCGCGGTCGTCGACAGCCGCGGCTCGCTTACCTATGCCGAATTCGACGCGCTGGCCGACCGCGTCGCCGCCGCCTTGCAACGCGACGGCCTGCAGCCCGGCGCCTCGCTCGCCATCTGCGCGGCAGCGTCCATCGAATACGCCGCCATCCTGATCGGCGGCCTGCGCGCTGGCGTTGCCCTGGTGCCGCTCGCCCCGTCCTCCACGCCGGCAAGCCTGGCTGGCATGGTCGAAGACTCCGACGCCCGGGTGCTCTTTGTCGACGCGGACGTGCTGCGCGAGATCGCGCCGGTGAAAGACAACATCCAGGCCCGCCTCATCGGGCTGGCCGGCGCCCCCGCCGGCCTCGCGTTCGAAGCCTGGCTGGCCCCGCACGGCAGCCGCCCGCAAGCGCATGCCATCGCGCCGCAACAGGTGTTCAACATCATCTACTCCTCGGGCACGACCGGCACGCCCAAGGGCATCGTGCACGCCCACGCCCTGCGCTGGAACCAGATCCGCCGTGTCCAGGAATCCGGCGGCTACGGTCCCGACGCCGTCACGCTGATTTCCACGCCGCTGTACTCCAACACCACGCTCGTGAGCTTCATCCCCACGCTGGCGCTCGGCGGCACCGCCGTGCTGATGCCCAAGTTCGACGCGCAGCGCTATCTGCAACTGGCAGCGCAGTACCGCGTCACGCACAGCATGCTGGTGCCTGTGCAATACCAGCGCCTGATGGCGCGCGCGGACTTCGGTGACTACGACCTGTCGTCGTACCGGATGAAGTTCTCCACCAGCGCGCCGCTTTCCGCCGCGCTGAAGGCAGAAATCCTCAAGCGCTGGCCCGGCGGCCTGGTCGAGTACTACGGCATGACCGAAGGCGGCGGCAGCTGCGTGCTGGCCGCGCACGAGTTCCCCAACAAGCTCCACACCGTGGGCAAGCCCATGGAAGGCCATGACATCCGCCTGATCGACGACGACGGCAAGGAAGTGCCCGTGGGCGAGATCGGCGAAGTCGTCGGCCATTCCAACGCCATCATGGCCGGCTACCACAAGCAACCGGAGAAGACGAGCGCGGCCGAATGGCGCGACGCCACCGGCAAGCTCTTTATCCGCACCGGCGACGTTGGCCGCTTTGACGAAGACGGCTTCCTCACGCTGATGGACCGCAAGAAGGACATGATCATCAGCGGCGGATTCAACATCTATCCCAGCGATCTCGAAGGGATCCTGCAGCAGCATCCGGAGGTGCTGGATTGCGCGGTGGTTGGCGTGCCCTCGCAGCGATGGGGCGAAACGCCGGTGGCCTTTGTGGTTCGGCGCGATGGCGCCACGGTGTCCGATGACGCCTTGATGGCCTGGACCAACGAGCAGGTTGGCAAGACGCAGCGGCTTGCCGTGCTGGAACTGGTGGATGTGCTGCCGCGCAGTGCGATCGGGAAGGTGCTCAAGCGGGAACTGCGGGACGGGTTCCGGCCCGGACGGCCGCTGGACTGAGGCGGGGGTGGGGCGCGCGCGCCTGGGCGGCGCGCCCCTGTCGCCAGCGATTGCGCTATTTTTGCCGCGCGCCCGCCGCTTATCGGGCGAGCGGATTAGTCCTTCGGCGCTTGTGAGACGTTCGCCGTATCGCTCAGCGATTGGCAGATGCCTGCGAAGAACGGTCATTCACGATCACAGCCAGCACTGAGGGGGGCAAGTGCTGCATCGACCCGCTTCTTGGCCCAGCTACCCATTTCACCTGAATGCGGCGACCTGGCCCAGGCCATTGGTTCGGGCCAGCACAGCCAGCTCCACTCAAGGGCGCCTCACGCCAGGCCTGAAACACGGCACCGAACGCATTTTCCTGGCTGCCAGGCGATATTCGCACACAAAAAGCACCGAGTGAGTTGCCTTTAGGGCACTTTCGTCTCCGCCTTCGGCGGACGGCCTTCAGAACGCCTGGCGCCTGACGATAAAGGGGGCGCCAGACACCCTTGGTGTCCACGAAAGAAGGGCGGCCTGAATGTGAAGCCCCTGTGGGGCGCGACGCGGCTGCGGTGGCCTGAAGCCACGGGCGGCCGCCGGTTCCGCTGGCCCTGAAAGGATCAGGGGCCACCAGCCAGCATCAAGCCCCAGGCAAGCGAATGCAAAATCAAGTGGGGAGATTTCCAGGTATGTTGAATTGGTTCAAGAGCGTTCGCATCGGGACGCGGCTGACAGCAGCGTTTTCGATCAATGTGTTCATGCTGCTGGTGATTGCGGTGGTTGCCTTGCAGAAGATGGCCACCATGGACGCCAATACGGAGTTGATCGTATCGGATCTGAACAACAAGATCCTTGAGTTCCATGGACTGAAGGATCGTGCGGCCCACACGGCCATCATGCTCCGTGACCTTGCCCTCGTACAGGATGCCGGGCAAATGGAGAAGAGCATCGCCAAGATCGCGCAGTTGCGTGCCGTCAATGAGGAGAAGATCCGCGGCATGGCGAACATCTTCTACACGGAGAAGGGCAAGGCCCTGTACAAGGATCTTGCCGCGGCCGATGCCAGGTACTGGGCGCGAGTGACAATCGTGATCGACGGCGTGCGCGAAGGCGATTCGGAGAAGGCGCGTGCAGAACTCACCGGCGAACTGTCGACCGCGCAAGCCAGCTACTTTGCACCGCTCGATGCACTGATGGAAGTGGGCAAGGCCGTCAGCGCGAAGGAGTCGGCCGAAGCCACCGAGGCGTACCGCGCGGCGAAGGTCTGGCTGCTTGGGGCGCTGGCGCTCGCCGTGCTTGCTGCGGTGGTGTCCGCTGTGCGCATCACTCGCTCGGTCACGCAACCGGTGGGCGAAGCGGTGAAGGCCGCCAGGGCGTTGGCGCAAGGCGATCTGTCCTATTCCGTCGTGGCCACGTCCGGCGATGAAATTGGCGAGCTCATGCAGGCGCTGGAGCGCGCGTTTACACAACTCCGCAGCCTGATCCTGAATATCCAGGTCGCGTCCGGTTCTGTCGACAGCGCGGCCCACGAGATCGCGCAGGGCAATACCGACCTGTCTCAGCGGACAGAACAGCAGGCGGCCTCGCTGCAGCAGACGGCGGCCTCGATGGAAGAACTGACCTCGACCGTGAACCAGAACGCCGGTAATGCCCGGGCTGCGCGCAGGCAGGCGCAGGACGCCATAGGTGTTGCGGACAACGGCGCCGCAACGGTCAAGGGCGTGGAGGAGGTCATGCAGGGCATCGCGGCGGCGGCCACCAGGATGGCCGACATCATTGGAGCGGTCGAAGGCATTGCCTTCCAGACCAACATCCTGGCGCTGAACGCGGCCGTGGAAGCAGCGCGGGCGGGCGAGCAGGGGCGCGGATTCGCGGTCGTGGCCGGCGAAGTCCGTACGCTGGCGCAGCGTTCGTCCGCGGCCGCCAAGGAAATCCGGGATCTGATCGCTTCCTCCATGCAGCAGGCCGATGCCGGGACCGGGCGGGTAGCGGAAGCCGGCGCGGCCATGGACCGCATCGTTGCGTCGGTACGGCAGGTGACGACCCTGATCGAGGAAATTGCGGAGGCGAGTGAAGAGCAGTCAACCGGCATTGAACAGGTCAACCAGGCCGTCGCCCAGATGGATCAGGTGACGCAGCAGAATGCGGCGCTGGTGGAGCAGGCCGCTGCCGCCGCCGAGAGCCTGCGGGAACAGGCTTCCCGCCTGGTCGCCGATGCAGGCACCTTCCGTGTTGAGGCCGGGGCGCCGGCCGGCGCTGAACAGAAGATGCGTGCGCTGATGTAACAGTAACATCTCATGCCCAAGGACGTTGCCAGGAAACGCCGAGGCCGCCACGTCGCCGCAATGGCGAAGGCGAAATCCGAACGCTTGCCTGCCCGGTATCGGGGCCCCAAGACCGGCAAGACGTGGTCGGGCCGCGGTCGTGCGCCGACGTGGGAGCCGTTTGCCGCCGAGGTCCCGGCGCAGTCTTTGGCTACGATATCCGGGAGTCGGCAATGAACGAATGGGGTGCGCACGAGGTTCCCGCATACGGTGTGAGGGCGGCTTCCTTGCTGGCTGACGTGAAGGAAGCGGTGATGTTGGTGGCACCAAGGTTCGTTGACCATCTCTACGCGACCTTGTATCGGGAGGACGGGCCGGCCACGATACTGAGTCGCTTTGATGAGACCGAGCTTGCAGCCCTGAGGATGTCGCAGGTCGCGTATTTGCAGTCTTGGCTGGAACCCGGGCTGAGTGAGTCCGAGCACCAGGCCAGGGCCCGGCAATGCGGAGAGCTGCTGGCCATGTTGGCGGTGGAATGCGGCTGGGTTGTCCGGGCCATGCGCGAGTACGCTAGCGCCCTGACAGCGCAGGTGGGGGGATTGCACCTGGACCGCAATACCTGCGATGCGCTCAGGCACGTGGTAACCGAGCGCGCCAATGCTGAAATCCACTTCAGCTTACTCGGCGCGAACGTGCTACAGCAAGAACGGCAACTGCTTATGGGAAAGTTGTTGCAGAGGCTTTCCCATGTTGCCAATTACGGAGACCGGGTGCAGGCCGCGCTGGACGGGCTGATGGACCTGAATGGCTTGCGGGCCGCCGCCATCGCCCATCCCGATCCAGAAGGAACCTTCATCTTCGAAAGGATGGCGGGCGACTTCGAGTCCTATCTGGAAAGACTGCTGGCAGCGGATGTCGTGCCGCGCGTGCAAGACAGGCCCTCGGTACTCTCTCAGGGCCCGATAGGGCGCTGCTGGCGCACTGGCGCGGTTGCCACGGTGGCCTCTTACGCCACAGAACCACTGGCGGCGCAGTGGAAGGAGGCAGCGCGTTCCTCCGGCTTCGGTTCTGGCGCGTCAATCCCGCTACGGGACGTCGAGGGGCGCATGCTGGGCGTGCTGACGATCTACGGCAGTTATCCAGGCATGTTCGAGACCACGGAAATGCAGACATTTCTCGAACTGACGGTGGGCGTGCTGCTCAGCCAGGCGATTGGCCTGCAGCGGCAGCTAGCCAGCGCAGGGGCTCATCTGCAGGCGAGACAGGTGAGCTACCTGCGCCAGCGCGTCTATGCGGGCGAGGTGACATTCCACGGCCAGCCGATTGTCGACCTGCACTCCCGCAGACCGGTTGCGATCGAGTTCCTTGCACGGCTACACGATCAGCGTGGCAAGACGATCGGGCCGGGCACCTTTCTGCCTTGTTACGGGCGTGACGACCTGATCCGATTGTTCAAGCTCGGGCTCGACTACGCCCTGACCCAGGCGCGCCGATGGGATGACGACGGCCTGTCGGTCGATGTGTCCGTCAACCTGCCCCCCGAATTGCTGATCGAGCCCGCCGGCGCTGACTGGGTGGCCGACGCGCTGCAGCGGCACCGGTTCGATCCGGCGCGACTGAAGTTGGAGCTGCTGGAAGACAGGCCGTACGGAGACAAGGAGCGTCACGACGCTGGCGTGCACGCGCTGGCAGCGCTCGGTGTAGGGCTGGCGATGGATGATCTCGGCTCTGGCTATAGCAGCCTGCTACGATTGAGCTCGTTGCCATTCCATACCGTCAAGATCGACCAGGGCCTTGTACGCGACGCGGGCCGAAATCCGGACAAAATCATTGGCTTTATCGGCTCGCTGATCAACCTGGGCAAAAGCCTTGATCTGACTGTCGTCGTCGAGGGCCTGGAAACAATGGATCTGGTTGAAGCGGCTGCAATTCTTGGGGCCGACGCAGGCCAGGGATATGCACTGGCAAGGCCGATGCCTGTGGACGGTGTCGCAGCCTGGGCCAGGTCATTCACAATGGATATCGATCCTGTGTCCCCCCGCAGCCGTCTTGGGTTGCTGGCATCGCGATGGCGCTGCGAACACACGGCAGCACAGCATGTCGCCGCGCAAGTATTGGGCACATGCGGACGGCGGACGAGCGTCTGCAATTCGTGGCCCGGCAGCCGTTGAAATGTCTGCCGGAGCGCGAAGGCGAACGGCGGGAGATGGCCCTTAACGGGGGGCGGTGTGCCGGTTGGCTATGATCGTTCACGACCCATCTCCGACACTCGCCAATCCAACCACGAATGTCAGGTTGAATATACTAAACGGCCATTGAGCTGATGGTCGCGCCCACGGGTACATCGATTGAAGAACGTCGACAGCGGGTCGATCCGTCGTGCCGGGCTGACCGTGACGTCAACCCAGCCAGTGCCGTTGGCGTTGGCGTTGGGATCGGAGTGGACTCGTACTTTGTCGACGGTGACAAAGACATGATCATAGCCGCAGGCGGGCGCGTCGGTCATCGACACGCTCAGGGTGCCGGTATTGCTACTGCTACTGCTACTGCTACTGCTACTGCTGTTGCTGCTGCCGCTGCTCGACGATCCGTCGCCACCACCGCCACAGGCGGCAAGAGCCAGCGCGCTACTCAATGCGAGCAGCCGCAGTGGAGCAATTGCTTACCTTGTCGAGGCTGTAAGCCAACGCAGCCCCAACTATGGCCGAAGTCGACCTGAGGGCCCTGGTTAAGCAGGTGGTGGCCGAAACTGGCACCGAAGGCGATTAGCAAGAATCAGAGTCTCGAGTTCGAAGCCACCGAATCCTGCAACCCTCCCGGCAGCGAGGCGCTGCTGGCCGTCCTGGCTCGCAACCTGGTCGACAACGCGCTGAGATACAGTCCCCGATTTGCGCGGGTGAGAGTGGGCGTGCAGCAGCACGGTGGGCGAGTTGTCTGCATTGTCGAAGATAGCGGTCCAGGGCTGGCTGACGCCGATTCCCGCAGACTCGGAGAGCGATTCTTCCGGGTTCCCGGTAGCAGCGAGAGCGGCAGCGGGCTCGGCTGGTCAATCGTACGACGCATTGCAGCATTTCACCAGTTGGAGATCGAGGTCAGTCAGTCGGTGGAGTTGGGCGGGCTCGCTGTTCGCGTCAGCGGCCCGGGCGGGCACAAAGCCGTTTGAGAACGCCCGCCGGTCACCCGCAGGCTTTCACGTTGGCTTCGTCTGGGCGTGGCTTCAGTTGCTTAAGATCGGACCGTTGCCTAAATTTATTTCAATTTCCGTAGCTACTTCTAGAATGAGTGGTGGGCTAGGCTGCCGGGATTCGCAAGAGACCTGGCCGGTGTAGCGGCGCGGTCCGAATTTCGGATCGCGATGTGGCCACAATGGTATCTATGGATTCGACGCCTTCTGTCGACATAAAGGCCGGGGGAGATCATGGGCAGCGTCTACCAACCAGGGGGCAGCGATCAAGCCTTTGCAGCAGTTCATCCGGTCGGGGCGAATCGCGGCAGCCGGGCCACGGCAGGCTCATGGCGTCGAAGATCGACCTGCGTCAAGGGCGGGTCCACTGCTGGATGTAGCTAAACTAGTAATCATGGGGCCATTCAGGATGTAGTGCGAAGGCGCTGAATTTTCTATTGGCGCAATTAACGCGCGGCAAGGAATGGAAATCGAAGAACGGACATCGGCAATTGAGGGCGGAAATGCAAAATATCGTGTTGGCTACGGACGGTTCCTCCTACAGTGATGCTGCGGCGCAATGCCTGGCTGACAGACGGCTATTCAAGGACGGCTTCTCCGTCCATGTCGTGCACTGCCTGCCAGACCTTTCGGGCGAGGTGAAGTCCTTTATCAGCAAGAAGGACATTGACGCCTGGCACACGGAAGAAAGCGCCAAGGTCATGCAATCCGTGGCCGCAATCCTGCGTGGCGCAGGGGTGCCGTTTGAAGAGCACAGCTTGGTCGGATTCGCGCCGGAGCGCATTGTGGACTATGCCAGATCCATCAAGGCTGAGGCGATCCTCATGGGCGCCCATGGCCGGGGCGCGTTCCTGGAAGCGATTGTCGGCTCCGTGGCAGGACGTGTGATTGCGCATGCGGAATGCCCGGTTGTACTGGTAAAGGTGCCATCCAAGACAGAATGAGCATGTTTCTCCGGCGGGGCATACGCCCGCGGAGTGGAGAACAGGATGAAGGCCCTTGCCACAAAATCCGCTGGAAGCGATGTGGCAAACGGGCGGGAGGCAGCCCTGTTTCGGCTCCGGCATGTCGGCAAGAGCTATCGCATGGGCGAAATTGAGATTCACGCCCTGGCGGGCGTCGACCTCGATCTGTTCGGCCGCGAGTTCGTGGTGTTGCTCGGCGCGTCGGGAAGCGGAAAATCGACGCTGCTGAACATCCTTGGCGGCCTGGACCGCCCGAGCACCGGCACCGTCGTCTATCGCGATCACGACCTGACCCAGGCCGATGACGAGGGCCTGACCCGCTATCGCCGCGAGCATGTCGGCTTCGTCTTCCAGTTCTACAATCTGATCCCCAGCCTGACCGCGCTTGAAAACGTCGCGCTCGTCACGGAAATCGCCATACAGCCGATGGATCCGCTGCAAGCACTGGAGATGGTCGGGCTGGCGCCCCGCAAGAATCATTTCCCGGCGCAGCTATCTGGCGGCGAACAGCAGCGCGTGGCGATTGCGCGCGCGATCGCCAAACGGCCTGACATCCTGCTATGCGATGAGCCAACTGGCGCGCTCGATTACAAGACCGGCAAGCTGGTACTGGAAGTGCTTGAACTCGTAAACCGCGAGTTAGGTGCCATTACCGTCGTGATCACGCATAACGCCGCCATTTCGGCCATGGCCGACCGCGTGATCCATATCAGCAGCGGCGCCATCACGGGCATCGAGCGCAATGCGGCACGCGCCAGACCATCGGAACTGTCATGGTGACCGCTTTATGGAAGATGCTGGGGCGCGATCTCTGGCGGCTGCGCGGGCAGGTGATCGCAGCCGCGCTGGTGGTTGCCTGCGGCATCGCTGTCCTGGTGGGGATGTACGGCGCCTGGCAGTCGCTGGCGATCGCCCAAGACCGTTATTACACAGGTCACCGCTTTGCCGATGTGTTCGCGAACGTAAAGCGCGCGCCGCTCGGGATGGTAGAGCAGATACGTGCCTTGCCAGGGGTTCGCGGTGTCGAAACGCGAATTGTGCGTGACGTGACTGCCGATGTGCCGGGTTTCAGCGAGCCCGCCACCTTGCGGCTGGTCTCCCTTCCCGCCAGCGGCGTACCGGTGGTGAATGCCCTGTTCCTGCTGCGCGGCCATTTCCCGAACCCGGCCAGGGAAGACGAAGTGGTGGCCAGTGCCGTCTTTGCCGCCGCCAATGGCCTGGAGGTCGGTTCCCGCATCACCGCCATACTCAATGGCCGCTCCCGCAATCTGGCTATCGTCGGGATCGGGATGTCCCCCGAGTATGTCTACGAAGTCGGGCAGGGCATGGTCTTCCCGGACAACCGCCGCTTTGGTGTGGTGTGGGTGGGACGCGAGGCAGTTGCGTCCGCTTTTGGCATGGAAGGCGCATTCAATGATATCGCGCTGACGCTCGATGCCGGTGTCACCGCGCGCCAGCTCATCGATCCGCTCGACCGCCTCCTGGCCCGCTATGGCAGCCTGGGCGCCTATGGCAGGGAAGACCAGCTATCCAATCGTTTTTTGTCCGATGAACTGGCAGAGATCGGTATTACCGCCACTTATGTGCCCGTGCTGTTTCTTGCCGTGTCGTCGTTCCTGCTGTACACGCTGCTTAGCCGGCTCGTCACGATGCAGCGTGCCGAGATCGGGCTGCTCAAGGCGTTTGGCTACGGCGGCCGCACGGTTGCCTTTCAGTACCTGCGCTTCGGGCTCGCCACCGTGTCGATTGGTGTTGCAGCCGGGATACCGGCGGGCCTCTACTTCGAGACCTTGATGGTTGACCTATATCGCCAGTATTTTCACTTTCCCAACCTGCAGGCGACCATAAGCCCGCGCGCGCTGATCGTCGCGGTGCTGGCCAGCGTGGCCGCGGCCATCGTCGGGGCTGGTGCCGCGGTGCTGCGCGCCGCCAGGCTGCCCCCCGCCGAGGCCATGCGGCCGGAGCTGCCTGCGGGCTTTCGAGCGAGCCTTCTGGACCGTGCCGGCGTGCTCCGCGCAATGCCAATTCAGTTGCGGCTGATCGTCAGGAACCTGGCTCGCCGGCCCGGCAAGGCCATGCTGTCAACGACCGGGATTGCCCTGGCGGTCGGGCTCATGGTGGTGGGCAGGTTCGGGCTGGACGGCGTCAAGCAGATTCTTGACTTGCAGTTCGGCCAGGTACAGCACGACGACGTTACGTTGTTCTTCAACGAGGCGCAGCCTGCAGCTGCGGCTTTCGATGTTGTACAACTGCCGGGTGTCATGAGGGCCGAAGGTTTCCGCATGACGCCAGTCTGGCTGCGCCATGGCCACCGTGCCAAGCGTGTCGAACTCACGGGCCTTGACGCCGGCGCGGATCTGCGCGAGGTGGTTGGTTATACGGGAGGCCGCCAGCGTGTCAGCTCCGATGGCCTGGTCGTATCTGCCAAACTGGCTGAGACTTTGCACATCGGCATTGGCGATCGGGTTGAGGCGGAGTTGCTGGAGGGGCGCCGGAACGTCATCACGCTGCCTGTGGTCGCCACGGTTGATGACCTGCTTGGCATCAGCGCCTATATAGAGCGGCACGCGCTGTCCCGGCAGTTAGGGGAAAGCCCTGCCATCAGTGGCCTCTATCTGCGCATCGACACGCTCAAGGAGCAACAGTTGTATGCCAGGTTGAAACGCCTGCCCGCAATCAGTTCGGTGATCGTGCGCAGTGCCGTGCTCGAGAGCATCGGCAGCACTCTGGACCGCACCTTCGTGATATCGAGTTTGGTCCTGGCGGGCTTTGCCTCGGTCATCGTAGCTGGGGTCGTCTACAACAATATCCGCATTGCGCTGTCCGAGCGCGGCAATGAGCTCGCTAGCTTGCGGGTTCTCGGCTTTTCGCAGGGAGAAGTCGCGACCATCCTCATCGGAGAGCAGGCATTGCTGACGGCCGCCGCGCTGCCGCTGGGCATCGCCGTGGGCTATGGGCTCTGCGCATTGCTGGTGCCGGTGTTTGACCGGGACGCATTCCGGATGCCGCTTGCGCTGGAGCGGGCAACGCTTTTCTTCGCGATGCTGCCGGCGGCATGCGCTGCGCTGGCCGCTGGCCTTCTGGTCTTGCGGCGCTTGCGGCACCTCGACCTGGTCGCGGTACTGAAGACGCGGGAGTGACACGCGATGCGCCTCTCGGCCAGTAAGACTGCGTTCATTCTTGCCGGGATCCTGCTGCTGGCGGGTTCAGTCTACCTGCTGGTTCCAGCCCCGTCCGAGGTGGACACGGTTCAGGCCACGCGCGGCCCATTGGAGGTCACGACAAGCGAGGAAGGAGAGACTCGCAGCAAGGAGCGCTTTGTCGTTGCGGCGCCAATTGGCGGCCGGCTGATGCGCATCGGCCTGCGCGAAGGCGACGCCGTGAAGGTGGGGCAAGTCGTGGCGGAATTGGCGCCATTGCCGTTGAGTGCCAGGGAGCAGGAAGAGGTGATAGGCAGGGTGGCGGCCGCGCGTGCCGCGCACCGCGAGGCGTTGGAGCGGGTACGTCACGCTGACGAGGATTATGCGCAGGCGCAACGAGAGCGGCAGCGGATCGAGCGTCTGGTGCGTGAGCATTTTCTGTCGCCTCAGGCGGGCGAGCAGGCAGCCAACCTTGGCATCACCGCCGGCAATGAACTGGCGGCGGCGCAGGCCCGGGCAAACGCGGCCAAGGAGGAGGTTCGGGTCGCCGAGGCCGGCATGCTCGCCTTGCGTGAATACAAGGGCGGCTCCTCTTCGTTGGTGTCAGTCAGAGCGCCCGTTGCCGGAGCTGTTCTAGGCATCCCCGAGCGCAGCGAGCGGATCGTCAGCGCAGGCGCGCCATTGATTACGATCGGCGATCCCCACGACCTGGAAATCGTCGTCGAGCTGCTATCGACCGAGGCGGTCAAGGTCAGGGCCGGCATGCCGGTGCGCATCGAAGGGTGGGGCGGCGAACAGGAAATTGGCGGAGTCGTGCGGCTGGTCGAACCGCATGCCTTCACCAAGATTTCCGTCCTGGGCATCGAAGAGAAACGCGCCAACGTTATCATCGACGTCATGGCGCCGCCCGCGCAACTGGGCGACGGCTTTCGCTTGATCGCCAAGATTGTCCTGTGGCGGGCGGAGGATGCCCTCAAGATCCCGGTCAGCGCGATCTTTCGATGTGGCACCGCTTCGTGGTGTGTGTTTTCCGTCACCGATGGCCGGGCCTCACGGCGGGAAGTGCGAATCGGGCGTAGAAACGCAGAGGACGCCGAACTGTTAGAACCGCTGCCGCAAGGCACTCGGATCATTCGTTATCCTTCGAGCAGCCTGGCAGATGGCCAGCGGGTAGCGGAGCGCAAACGATCGTAAGGGCGGGCAAGATGATTGGCGTCTTGATGTCATGTTTACCACAGAGCGGCTCGGGAGCGGCCGCAATCAAGCGGCAATAGATCAAATGCAGTGGATTCCAACGGGCTGCATCTGGCGACTATGCAAAGGGTTGTGTCTGTCAGCGAGACGCTTCGTTGTCTAAGATCATCTGCATCATGTGAACCACGTAGCCGGCATTGATACGCACGCAACTTGAAATCACATCACGATCGCTTTTCCGCTTCCCGCAGGGACCGAAGTTCAGTGCGTCTTGGCCACCATTGCCCTGTCCGCGCCAACTGTCCAACGGTTCGACGGTTCCCGTTCACTCGTATCTTCTATGCCGCGCGCACTGTCGAAGCGCTCGACCAAATCCCACTAACGCCACCCGGGGCGGGTAGATGACGCCGAACACCGCCTCCGCGCCCTGGTCGCCGAGGTTGGTCAGGGTGATTGTAGGCATTGCCATCTCGGAGCTTCTCAACGACCAGGCCCGGCAGCGCTTCACCAAGTCGCGCAATCCTCGTTCCTAGCGGTGAGGCGGGCGTACCAGCGCGGCGCTCAGCGGGCATGGACTGGCCTCGTCCGCGCCGGACTCAGCGATCCCAGTGCGAATCGGCTGGCGCGAATCCGCCATAGCGACGCGCAAGGGTTCATATCGTCTTGTTGGCTTTGATCTACCGCAACCGCGATGCGCAAGGGTGCCGAAGCGCACGCGCATCGGCACGAAAACGCGTTGCCCGCCGCCGCCAGGCTTTCTCGATTTCCACCGCAATGCCAGCCACTGACGACGCCCCGAGGCAGATCCCCAAGTCCTGCGGGCCCAAGGGTTCGGTCTTGAAGATCATATTCAATATCGGCACATAGATTGCGGCGAGCTGTAGTCCAAAGGTAAGCAGCACCGCCGCGAGCAACGGCAGATTCGAGCGCAAGCCAAGGCGCCATAGCGGGGTTTGTTCAGAGCGAATAGCCAGTACGTGCGCCATCTGCGACAGCGTGAGCACGGTGAATACCATGGTTTGCCAGTGCCGCTGCCCGCCTGCCAGCGCCCAGGCCTGCACCCCCAGGCAAAGGCCCGCAATCAGCAAACCGATACTGACGATGTGCTGCCACATACCGTGCGCGAACAAGCTCTCCGTCGGTGGCCTGGGCGGACGTCGCATGATGCCGGATTCGGCCGGCTCCGCCGCCAATGCCAGGCCCGGCAGGCCGTCGGTGACAAGGTTAATCCACAGTATGTGAATGGGCAGCAGCGGGATGGGTAGCAGGAACAGCGGCGCCAGGGCGATCGTCCATATCTCGCCCGAGTTGCCCGTCATGGCGTAGCGCACGAATTTGCGAATGTTGTCGTAAATACGGCGGCCCTCCCGCACGGCCGCGACGATGGTTGCAAAATTGTCATCAAGCAATACCAGGCTGGACGATTCCCGGGCAACGTCGGTTCCGTTCTTGCCCATGGCCACCCCGATTTCCGCGCGCTTGAGCGCTGGCGCGTCGTTCACGCCGTCGCCGGTCATGGCGACGAACTCCCCACGCGCTTGGAGCGCCTCGACGATGCGGATCTTTTGCGCCGGGTCGACGCGCGCAAACACGCGCGCCCGCGCGACTCGCTCGCGCAAAGCGGTATCGTCGAGCGAGGCGAGATCCACCCCCGTCACGACCTCAGCATCTCGTTCCGGCACGATGCCCAGCCGGTACGCGATGGCCCGCGCTGTGGCGGGGTGGTCACCGGTGATCATTACCGGGGTAATGCCGGCACCGATGCAGTCGCGCACGGCATCTGCAGCCTCCAGCCTCGGCGGGTCGATGAGCGCCAGCAGGCCGAGGAACTGAAGGCGGCATTCGACTTCGGCCAGCGCATTGGCATCAGGGAGGCGCGGATGGTTCCTGCGTGCCAGCGCCAGCACGCGCAGGCCTTGCCCGGCGAGCGTGTTTGCCTGCTCAAGCACATTGGCGCTATCCAGCGGCGCGGGACCGTCCGGCGTCCATCGCGCTTCGCAGCACGGCAGCACCGACTCTGGCGCGCCCTTCGTATAGGCCACGTAGTCGTGTGCGCCTGAGTGGACCGTGGTCATTCTCTTGCGCCCGGAGTCAAACGGCTGCTCTTGGACGCGAGGAAGGGCCTCGTCCATCGCGGCCTTGTCGATACCGCCGGACAGGCCTGCCCGTACCAGTGCCGTTTCGGTCGGATCTCCTTGCCAGTCCCCGGGGGTATCGCCACCGGACTGGCGGGCGTCGTTACACAGAACGGCAGCAAGCAGCGCCTCCCGATGGACGACGCCCGGCAGCGAATCGCCCGGGACCCATTGGCGCCCGTTGGCCAGCAATAACTCTACTTGCATGCGATTCTGTGTCAGCGTACCGGTCTTGTCGGAACAGATCGTCGTGACGGAGCCTAGGGTCTCCACCGACGGAAGCCGCCTTACCAGCGCGTGCACCGCCGCCATCCTGCGCGCACCAAGCGCAAGCAGCACGGTGACCACGGCGGGTAGGGCTTCCGGGATCGCGGCCACGGCCAGGCTGATCGCCGTGAGCGCCATCGGCAGCAGGCCTTCGCCGCGCAGCACGCCCAGTCCAAAAATCACAAGGCAAATTCCCAACACCGCGATCGACAGTCGCCTGCCGAAGCCTGCCAGGCGGCGCTGCAATGGGGTGCTGCGCTCTGCCGTGTCGAGCAGTCGTGCGACTTTGCCCAACTCGGTGGCCATGCCCGTGGCCATCACGATCCCTGTTCCGCGCCCATGCGTGGCGACCGTTCCCTTGAACGCCATGTTGAGGCGGTCGGCGAGGAACGCGCTGCTGTTGGCCGACATGGCTACGCTTTGCTTGGCGACCGCGACTGACTCTCCCGTCAGCGCTGATTCGTCCACCTGGAGTTGGGCGACTTCGATCAGCCGCAAGTCGGCGGGGATATGGTTTCCGGCTTCGAGTTGGACGATGTCACCCGGCACCAGGACGCTTGCCGGCACCGTCTCCAAATGGCCGCCGCGCAGCACCGTGGCCTGGGCTGCCGCGAGTTGGCGAAGCGCGGCGATGGCGCGATCAGCGCGCCAGGCCTGCGCGATGCCGATGGCGGCGTTGAGCAGCAAGATCATCAGGATGGCGAGCGTGTCGCTCAAGTCGCCGATGACGCCGGAGGCGATCGCGGCCGCCAGCAGCACGATGACCATGAAGTCCTTGCACTGCGCGGCGACCAGCGAAAGCAGTCCGCGCCCAGACGTCTCTTGGAGCGCGTTCGGGCCGTGACGCCCTGCGCGCAGCCGCGCCTCGTCTTCGGACAGGCCTTGAGCGGGATCAACCCCTTGCTCGCGGGCGAGTTCCCTCGCGTCGCGCAAGTGCCAGCCGGAGACGGAGGGCGTGGATGCCGGCTTCACCGACCGCGCCGCGGACACCGCGACTCGCAATAGACCCAGCCGTCTTCCAACTCATTGATGCGCAAGCGGAACAGGTAATTGATTGCGTTACGCCCGACCGTGAATTTGCGAGACTGGCTATCGCCGCGAAACTGGGCACGCACCGTATATGTGGCTGGCGGCAGCTGCATATAGAGCAAGGGCCCGGCGATGACAACGCGCAGACGCCGCTCGCCACGGGTATCCTCGATTGTCACCACGACGTCGGACAGGGCCGCGCCGCCCTTCGCATCGTAGAATCCGAGCCGTACGTTGAAGCGGCCCGCGATGGACCGCATGGCTTTTACCTCGTCCTCCCCGATGCCGCCTGAGACATAAGAGATCCCGTTGATCTGCTGTACCTGGGGGAGAAGGATGTCGGCATCTGGCTGCGCGCCGTGGACGGGCAACGCCGTAATGACGAGCCCGACCAACGCCGCCGCCGCGACGAAGCCAAGGATATGCTTGCCAGCCATGATGGAATCGGTTCGTGGTTATTCGCTAGCACCGACAGGGCGCCGGCATCTCCGCTCCAGTATTATCCGTGGTACGGTGCGCGGCTTGATCCAGCGCAATGCCGCGCGAAACGGGCCCGACCTCATCGTGGCGTTCATCAAGCAATTGCTGGCGCGGAGCCCGATTGCGTTGTGCATGTTCCGCTGCAGCTACCGCCCCGGCAAGGCTGGCAACACGATCCGCCATCGATCTCACCTGGCGGATCACCTGCACCAATTCGCTGTGTTCGGCTTTGAGTTTCGTGGCTTCTGCCAGGCTCAGCAGCGAGCGCTGCTTGACATTAGCGGTACACGCCCGTGGCCGGGGCCAGCGGTAAATACGCCCGAAGCGCAAGCGGGCGAGCGCGTCATCCGGCTGAGGCTTGCCGCGACCATGGGCGGCGGCCGGGCAGGTCAGCATGCACTCGATAGCGCGGGCCGACGGCTCGGCGCTGAGCACGCATTGGGAGCCTCGAATGGAGGGGACTTCCGTTCGATGACCTCAGGTACCACCCTGGCTGTTGCGCGTCAACATCACATCCAGCACCTGGAGACGAACCGTTCTTTCGCGTCGGACGTTGATTTGGCTCAAAGGGACTAGGCCCACTGTGCGCATACTGTTTTATGCGCCTGTCGGAGACGGCGCCGATTGCGAGTAGCCTTTTGAATCGGGGGGCCGCCGGCAGCAAGGGCAGGAAGCTAAACGCAGGCGAATTGCGCAACAGAAGCGGCCCTCGATCTCTCTCAAGACTGTCTTTGCGGTGCTACTCGCAAAGTGCCGAAATGCCGTGTCAAATTCACAAATATGAGGTCCGATATGATGAAAAACAAGTCGATTCGCTTTCTGCAAGCCAGCAGCAGCTTGGCCGCCAGCCTGATATGTGCGGCTTCCTTTGCGCAGGCGCCGGGTGCCCCTCCCGATCGCAGCAACGCGACTGTGCCTGCCGGCCGGACGCAGATCGAGGCCCCAAAGGATCCACTTGTCCAGCGCCGCGAGGCCAACAAGGAGGCTTCGGACGAATACAAGGCCACGAAGAAGGCAGCCAAGCGCGATTATGACAGGGACAAGAAGGCGGCCAGGAGTCACGAGAAGAAGCACCAAAAGGCCAACGACGCGGCCGCGAAGGCACAGATGCCGGGGGAGCCAAAGAAGGGTGAGCAGGCTAACTGACGCCAGCGGCGCGCCGGAGTCATTCGATCCCCAGTACCCGGCGTGCCAGTTTTGCTAACTTGACATAGCGGAATGCAACGATTCGCGCCACGCATCGAGTCCATAAAGAATGGTGGTGTCCAAAACCGAGTCAACAGCGCTCAACTGACCATAAGGAAATTGAGATCCGAGCGTGGACGACGTCTACGTCTACGTCTATGGCATACGGGCGGCCCGAGACGGGTTGTCATCGACGTCTACACCGCTTCACCCTTGCGCGCATCCGTGATACTGTATAAACATACAGTATCCGGAAACTTCCTGTCAGTCCCCTAGGGCTGAGCCGCACGCATCACATGACAGCCGAACTCTTCCCCATATCGCCCGACGCATCGGGCGATCCGCCTTTGGCGCAGCCGCCCGTGGCCGACCGGCAGGGGGCGCTGGACGCACTGGAGCAACGCTATCCCGGCCTGTGGCGGGCGGGGCAGCTTGGCCATCTGGGCCGGGCGGGCAGCGTGCCGGCCTTGCCGACCGGCCATGACGCGCTCTCGGCCGAGTTGCCGGGCGGTGGCTGGCCGGTGGGCGCGCTCACAGAGCTGCTGCTGGCCGACCCCGGCGTGGGCGAGTTGCGGCTGCTGCGCCCGGCCTTGCTGGCGCTGGCCGCGGCGCAGCGCCGGGTGGCGCTGATCGGGCCGCCGCACCTGCCCAATGCAACGTGCCTGGCCGAATGGGGTTTGCCGGCGCGCCTGTTGTACTGGGTGCGCCCGCCCGCTGGCGCGAGCCGGGCCGCGGCGCAGGCGGATGTGCTGTGGGCGGCGGAGCAGGTGCTGCGCAGCCAGGCCTTTGGCGGGGTGATGGTGTGGCTGCCCACGGCGCGTCCCGAGGCGCTGCGGCGCTTGCAGGTGCTGGCGCAGGCGGGAGACGCCGTGGTGTGGGCGTGCCGGCCGGCCAGCGTGCTGCGCGAGTCGTCGCCGGCGGTGCTGCGGCTGCTGTTGTCGCCGGCGCCGGGCAATGCCGTGTCGGTCGTGTTCCACAAGCGGCGCGGCCCGGTGCGCGATACGCCGCTGGTGCTGCCGCTGGGCGAGATGATGGCGGTGCCGGCCATGGCCACGCCGCAGGCCCCGTCGATGCCGGTCCCCCTGAATGCCCCGGTTTCCCAAGCCGTTGCGGGAGAGCAAGCCCATGTCGTACTGGATCGCGGTGCATCTGCCGCGCCTGTCGCTGGACGCGCTGCAGCCGAACTGGCCTGAGCCCGACGCGCATCGCGCCTGCGCCGGCCTGCTGCACCACAGCGTGCCGGTGGCGGTGATGGAGCGCGAGCGGGTGGTGCTGGCCAACGGCCCGGCGGTGGCGCTGGGGGTGCAGGCGGGGATGCGGCGGGGCGGCGTGCAGGCGTTGTCGGCGCAGGTGGTGCAACTGCAGCGCGAGCCGTCGGCCGAGGCGCAGGTGATGACGGCGCTGGCGCTGGCGTTGCTGCATTTCACGCCGCATGTCACGGTGCATCCGGATGCCGGGGTGGCTACCGTGATGATCGATGCCGGGGCCAGCCTGCGGTTGTTTGGCGGCCATCTTGCGTTGTGCCGGGCGGTGTATGCGCGGGTGCGGCGGCTGGGGGTGTTCCTGCAGCTGGGCTGCGGGCCGACGGCCTTCGGGGCGGCGTGGCTGGCGGCGCAGCCACTGCGCAGGGATCGCCGGGGCGGGCTGGTGCGTCCGGCGCGGCGCGCGGTGGGGCTGCCGCGCATGGCGCGGCTGCTGGACCGGCTGCCGGTGGGCATGTTGCAAGGGCTGGCGGACGATGGCTGGCTCGATGGCATCGGCTGCCGGACCGTGGGCGAGGTGCGGGGCCTGCCACGTGCCGGCCTGCGGCGCCGGCTGGGGCCGGACCTGCTGGCGCGGCTGGACCAGGCCTATGGCGAGGTGCCGGTGCGTTTTACGTGGTTCAGCGCGCCCGCCACCTTCTCGCAGCGCATGGAGCTGCCAGGCCGGACCGAATCCGTGCAGGGCGTGATGGCGGGCGCGCAGCGTTTGCTGCTGGCGCTGGCCGGCTGGCTGGCCGTGCAGCAGGCGGGCGTGACGCATCTTGTGCTGCGGCTGGAGCATGAGCGCTACCGGCTGGGCGCCGAGACGCAGGCCACGCCGGTGACGATCAGCCTGGCGCAGCCCAGCCGCGATCCGGTGCATTTGTCCAGGCTGTTGCAGGAGCGGCTGGACAAGGTGCAGTTCCGCGTGCCGGCGGTGAGCCTGCTGCTGGTGGTGGAGTCGGTCCAGGCCTGCGTGCCGCAGAGCGATGCGCTGTTTCCCGAGCCGGGCGGCACGCCGGCGGAACTGGGCCGCGTGCTCGATACGCTGATGGCGCGCCTGGGCCGGGAGAACGTGCTGCAACCGCAGCCGCTGGCCGACCACCGGCCCGAGCGCGCCAACCGCTGGTGCCCGGTGGATGAGATGCCTGCGCGCGAGCCGCAGCGTGCCCCGGCGGGCATGCCGGAGCGTCCGCTGTGGCTGATGGCGCAGCCCGTGGCGCTGACTGTGCAGCGCCATCGGCCTTGCCACGGCGGGCCATTGACGTTGCTCTCGCGCCCGGAGCGCATCGAATCCGGCTGGTGGGACGGCGCGCTGGCCACGCGCGATTACTTCGTTGCGCAACGGGCGGACGGGCTGCGCTGCTGGGTCTATCGCCAGCGCCCCGGGCGTGAGGAAAGCGGCGAGTACCGCTGGTTCCTGCATGGCTTGTTTGCCTGAATCTTTGCCCGAATCTTTGTCATGTCGAGCCAGCCAGCCAACCCTTCATTCTCTGCCTTGCCGCCGGCGCTTTCGGCGCTGCTGCCGGCGTTGCCCGACTATGTGGAGCTGCATTGCATCTCCAATTTCACCTTCCTGGACGGGGCATCGCATCCGGTCGAGCTGATCGAGCGCGCGTTTGCGCTCGGCTACCGCGGCCTGGCGCTGACCGACGAATGCTCGGTGGCAGGCACGGCCCGCGCGCACCATGCGCTGAAGGACCTGCGCGAACGCACCCGCGATGCGGCCGAGCGCAGCGCGGCGCGGCTGGCCGCCGGGCTGCGGGAGGATGAGGACGAGGCCGCGGAGGAGCCGGAGGAGGGCGACGACGAAGACGGCGAGCATCAAGGGGATGGCGAATGCCCCGCCGCACCGCACGCCACTGCCACCGGGAGCGCCGATGACGCCTTGCAGGCCCGCCTGCGCCGCCATGATCGCCTGCTTGCCCTGGCCCGTGCCGCGCAGGATTTCCGCCTGCTGATCGGCAGCCGCTTTACGCTCACCGACCACGCGGGCCGGCCTGTGCTGCGGCTGGTGCTGCTGGCGCAAAATCGCGAAGGCTTTGGCAACCTGAGCGAGTTGATCACGCTGGGCCGCACGCGCGTGCAAAAGGGCGCCTACGCGCTGCATCCCGACGACATCGCCGCGCCGCAGCCGGACCAGGCCCACCTGCGCGGCATGCCCGATTGCCTGGCGCTGCTGCTGCCTTCGTATTGCCCGGACCCCGCCGAGCTGCTGCGGCAAGCCCAATGGATGCGGCAGACGTTTGGCGAGCGCGGCTGGATCGCGCTCGAGCAATTGCAGGGTTATGCCGATGCCGCGCACCGGCTGCGGCTGGAGCAAGCCGCGGCGCTGACCGGCGTGCCCCTGGCGGCATCCGGCGCGGTGACCATGCATGTGCGCTCGCGCAAGCCGCTGTCGGACGTGCTGAGCGCGATCCGCGTGGGCCAGCCCCTGGCCGAATGCGGCATGGCGCTGGCGCCCAACGCCGAGCAGCACCTGCGCATGCGCCAGCGCTTGTCGCGCCTGTACCCGCGCGAGGCGCTGGCGCAGACGCTGCGGGTGGCCGCCATGTGCGATTTCTCGCTGGCGTCGCTGCGCTACGAGTACCCGGAGGAACTGGTGCCCCCGGGCGAGACGCCATTCAGCTACCTGCGCCGCGAGACCATGAAAGGCGTGCTGCGGCGCTTCCCCAAAGGGCTCGAGCCCGCATGGCGCAAGCAACTGGCGGAGGAGCTCGCGCTGATCCGCGAGAAGCAGTACGAGCCGTTCTTCCTCACCGTGCACGACATCGTGCGCTTTGCCCGCGGCCGCGGCATCCTGTGCCAGGGCCGCGGCTCGGCAGCCAATTCGCTGGTCTGCTATTGCCTGTTCATCACCGAGGTCGATCCCGCGGATGCCAACCTGCTGTTCGGCCGTTTTCTCTCGCGCGAGCGCGACGAGCCGCCGGACATCGATGTGGACTTCGAGCACCAGCGGCGCGAAGAAGTCATCCAGTACATCTACGAGAAATACGGCCGCAACCGCGCCGCGCTGGCGGCGTCGCTGATCACCTATCGCTCGCGCAGCGCGCTGCGCGACGTGGGCCGGGCGCTGGGCATCGATGCCAGCGTGATCGAGCAGGTGGTCAAGGGGCAGGCATGGTGGGATGGCGGCAAGACCTTCCTGGAGCGCATTTCGCAGTACGGGCTGGACCCGGACGCGCCGGCGGTGCGGCAGTGGGCCAGCCTGACCACGCAACTGCGCGGCTTTCCGCGCCATTTGTCGCAGCACGTGGGCGGCTTTGTGATTGCGCGGCACAAGCTGTCGCGGCTGGTGCCGATAGAGAACGCGGCCATGGAAAACCGCAGCGTGATCCAGTGGGACAAGGACGACCTTGAGTCGCTGGGCCTCTTGAAGGTGGACGTGCTGGCGCTAGGCATGCTCTCGGCCATCCGCCGCGCGCTGACGATGATCCCCACGCGCTCGGGCGTGCCGTACCGGATGGAAGACGTGCCCAAGGACGATCCGCAAACCTACGACATGATCTGCGCCGCCGACACCATCGGCGTGTTCCAGGTGGAGTCGCGTGCGCAGCAGTCGATGCTGCCGCGCCTCTTGCCACGCGAGTATTACGACCTGGTGGTGGAAGTGGCCATCGTGCGGCCCGGCCCGATCCAGGGCGGCATGGTGCATCCCTACCTGAAGCGGCGCGAGCAGGTGCGGCGCACCGGCAAGCCGCCGGCGTACCACAACGACGTCATCGAGAAGGTGCTGGGCCGCACGCTGGGCGTGCCGATCTTCCAGGAGCAGGTGATGCAACTGGCCATCGACGCCGCCGGTTTTACGCCGGGGCAGGCCGACCAGCTACGCCGCTCCATGGCGGCGTGGCGGCGCAAGGGCGACCTGAAACAGCACCAGGATGCGCTGGTCAAGGCGCTCACCCGCAACAAGTACCCGGAGGCTTTTGCGCTGGCCATCTGCAAGCAGATCGAGGGCTTTGGCGAATACGGCTTCCCGGAAAGCCATGCCGCCAGCTTCGCCAAGCTGGTCTATATCAGCGCGTGGATCAAGTGCCACCATCCGGCGGCCTTCCTGTGCGCGCTGCTCAACAGCCAGCCGATGGGGTTCTACTCGGCGTCGCAACTCGTGCAGGATGCGAGCCGGCACCACGTGCGCACGCATCCGGTCGATGTGACGGTGAGCGGCTGGGAAAGCACGCTGGAGCATGCGGCCAGCGGTGCGTCAGCGCGCGCCCGCCAGCGCGCCCAGCCGGCGGTGCGGCTTGGCCTGAACTGCGTGAACGGCATGCGCGAGGCGGCGGCCGGGCGGATCGAGCTGGCCCGCGCCGAGGCGCCGTTCGCCAGCGTGGAAGACCTGGTGCTGCGCGCGCGGCTGGACCGGCACGACATCGACGCGCTGGCCGCCGCAGATGCGTTGGCCAGCCTCGCCGGGCATCGCCGCCAGGCGCGCTGGCAGGCGCGCGCCGCGGCGCTGCAGGCCGCGCATCACGACCTGCTCCATGAGGCGCCGCCGCCCGAGGGCGAACTATCGTTGCCCGCGCCGCGCCTGGGCGAGGATGTGGCGGCCGATTATGCCAGCACGGGCCTGTCGCTCAAGTCGCATCCGCTGGCGCTGCTGCGGCCGCGGCTGGCCGCGATGCAATACGCCACGGCGCAGGACTTGTCCCGCTGTGGCAACAACCGGCAGGTGCGTGCCTGCGGCATCGTCACGGTGCGGCAGCGGCCATCCACGGCCGGCGGCACCATCTTTACCTCGATCGAGGACGAAACCGGTGCGATCAACGTGATCCTGTGGCCGGACCTGATCGAGCGCCAGCGCAAGGAGGTGCTGGGCGCGAAGCTGCTGGGGGTGATCGGCACGTGGCAGCGCCAGGGCGAGGTCAGGCATCTGGTGGCACAGGAACTGGTGGACCTGAGCCCGCTGCTGGGCCGCCTGATGGTGTCCAGCCGCGATTTTCACTAGGGCGCGATTGGGGCGTAATTGGGGCGTAATTGGGGCGTGATTACGTAACCGCGTTACTGCCTGGGCGCCTCGTGCCCGCGCGCTTCGCCACGCCGTGCCCGGTTCATCTCCCCCTGCCAGCCGACCGCGCGCAGCAGCGCGTAGCCGTGCTCGGTAATGCGCGGGCACCAGCGGTCGGCCGCGCATTCCTGCAGCGACACGAGGCCGCGTTCGAGCAGTGCCTCCAGGTCCACGGGATCGAGTTCCAGCCGGTCCTGCACATCGTGGACCAGCAGCAAGGTGGCAAATTCGTGGGGGCTTAACATCGCCATCTCCTGGGGTTGAACATCCTGATTGCTCGGCCTGCCTGGGGCAGCACCGCCGACGGAAAGACAGCGCCAGGCGGCATGGGTTCAGGTGTTTCTTCCGATTTTTTCCCGCCCACCGCGCTGCGTCCGCGATCCCTTCGTTGTACGTCGGTTTTGCGTCTGTTTTGTGTCAGCCTGATCTCCGCGCCTTGCGTGCACGCGCTGCTTTTACGCCCGTTTAGCGTGCATTCCGCACCCGCTTTGTGCCTTTTCGGCCCCACCCTTGTGCATGCGAAAAAAGCCGGGAAAACAGGCTTCAGTCAGCGTTCAGCCGGCCGATACAAGACGCATGCAAGCGATTTTTTGGGATCTTCGTGGCCACTTTTCTCTCCCCCGCCGTGCGCCTGATGGCGCGCCTCACCATCACCCGCAAGCTGCTGTTGCTAGCCATCCTGTTCCTGATCCCGCTTGGCGGTTCGCTCTATGCGGTGCTGAGCCTGTCGGTACAGTCGATCCGTGCCTCGCAGGACGAACTGAGCGGCCTTGCCATCGTCGACCGCGCGCTCGATTTCATGCGCGAGACGCAGGTCCGTCGCGGCGCGGCCAATGCCGTGCTCGCTGGCAACGCGGCGTTTCGCGCGACGTTTGACGGTGCCGATGCGAAGGCAGCCGCACACCTTGGCGAGCTGGTGAAGCAAGCCGGCGAGGCCACGCGCTTCGATGTCATGCCTGATGCACGCAAGCTGGAGCAGTCGTGGCAAGGCATGCATGAAACGGGCCTGAAGGTCACAGCCGGCGCGCTGTTCGACATGCACAGCGCGCTGGTCAAGCAGACGCGGCTGTTTATCGGCGATGTGGCGGACCGCTCGTCGCTCGCGCTCGATCCCGACAGCGGCTCGTACTACCTGGTGACGCTGATGGTGGGGCAGATGCCCAAGCTGGCCGAACTGAGCGCGCTGGCGCGCGGCAGGGGCGCGGCCATCATCAGCCAGGGCGGATACGCTGACGCGGCGCAGCAAGCCGAGCTGGCCGCGCTGGGCGAGCAGATCCAGGACGGGCTGGAATCCGTGCGGCGTGATATCGAGCGCGTGATGCGCGGCGCCCCGGCGTATCGCCCGCGGGTGCAAGACGCGCTCGCGCAACTGGCCGCGATGGATGCCTTCCACCGCACGCTGAAGGAAAAGATGCTCGGCAGCGGCGGCATCGCCATCGAGGCCAAGCCCTATTTTGACGAGGCGACGGCGGCCATCAACGCGGTCTCCTCAGTCAACAAGGCGTTTTCGGGGATTGCCCGCGACATGCTGGCGCAGCGCATCGCGGCCGAGATGCTGGAGCTCGAGGTGCTGGCCGGGGTCGCCCTGCTGGCCGTGGGCGCGGCGTTCTACCTGTTCGCCGGCTTTAGCCACGGCATGCGCGCCGACGTGCGGCAGGTGGCCAGCATGGTGGGCCGTATCAACGCCGGCGACCTGGCCATCACGCTGGAGGTGCGCGGCAGCGACGAGCTGAGCCACGTCAAGCGGCACCTGCTGTCGCTGGTGGAGACCTGGCGTGCGCTGATCGGCGATACCAAGGTCGGCGCGCAGAACGTGCTGGTGGCCGCCGGCGAGATCGCGCAAGGCAACCTGGACCTGTCGCAGCGCACGGAGGAGCAGGCCTCGTCGTTGCAGCAGACGGCCGCCAGCATGGAGCAGCTCACCGCGATCGTGCGGCAGAACGCCAGCAGCGCGGACCAGGCCAGCGCGCTGGCGGGCGAGGCCTGCGACATCGCCGTGGCCGGCGGGACCTCGGTGGGCCGCGTGCTGCGGACCATGGGCGAGATCGAGGCCGATTCCAAGCGCATCGTCGACATCATCGCGGTGATCGACGGCATCGCGTTCCAGACCAACATCCTGGCGCTCAACGCCGCGGTGGAAGCGGCGCGCGCCGGCGAGTACGGGCGCGGCTTTGCCGTGGTGGCCACCGAGGTGCGCACCCTGGCGCAGCGCGCCGGCAGCTCCGCCAAGGAGATCCGCACGCTGATCTCGCAATCGGTGCAGCGGGTCGAGGCCGGCTCGGCGCTGGCGGGGGATGCCACCGCCACCATGGACAGCATCGTTGCCGCGGTCAAGCGCGTGACAGTGATGATGGACGAGATCAGCCGCGCGTCGCAAGAGCAGAGCAGCGGCATTGCCCAGGTCAACCAGGCCGTAACGCAGATGGATCAGGTCACGCAGCAGAACGCGGCGCTGGTCGAGCAGGCCGCCGCCGCAGCCGATGCGCTCAAGGAGCAAGCGCAGCGCATGGAGCGTTCGGTGGCGGTGTTCCGGCTGGATCCGGCGGTTGCCGCTTAGGCGGCGTGCGCCGTCGCGCTCAGCGACGGTTGGCGATCCAGATGCCGGCCACGATGGCGCCCAGCCCGGCCGCGTGATACCAGCGCGGCCAGTCGCCCAGCAGCGCGGAAGACATCAGCGCGGCAAAGACGGGCGTGAGCGTGAAGAAGAACACCGGCAGCTGCGCGCCGGCGCGGGCTATCGCACGGTCCCAGGCAAAGTAGGCCAGCAGCGAGGGGATTGTTGCCACATACACCAGGATGCCGAGCGCCTTGCCGTTCCAGTGAATCGGCACGCTTCCCGACAGCAGCTCCCACGCGACGAACGGCACGCAGGCCGCCACGCCCGCCACGATCTGCGCAAACAGCAGCACGGCCAGCGGCAAATCCGGGCGCTTCTTGCGCAGCAGCCAGGTGTAGGCGCTCCAGGTGATGGTGCCCGCCAGCATGAACAGGTCGCCGGCCACGAAATCCAGCTGGGCCAGCCGCGCGGGATCCCCGCGCAGCATCACCACGCCCACGCCGGCCAGGCATAGCAGGGCGCCCGCCACATGCCAGCCGCGCACCCGCTCGCGGAAGAACAGCGCGCCGATGATCAGCAGGAAGATCGGGGCGGAAGCGCCGATCAGCGTCACGTTGATCGGCGACGACGTGGTCAGCGCCAGGTACTGCATGGCGTTGTAGACCGAGACGGAGAGCATGCCCATGGCGGCGATCACCCCGGCATGCTGGCGCAGCGCGGCGGCATGCTCGCGCACGCCTCGCCAGACATAGGGCGCGAGCAGCAGCCCGGCCAGCGCCCACCGGGCAAAGTTCAGCGTGATCGGCGGGATGGCGCCGGCGGCGTAGTGGCCGACGATGGCGTTGCCGGCCCAGCTCAGCGGAGGGAATGTCAGCAGGCCAAGCGTGCCCCAGTCAAGCCGGGTGCGGCCGGTGGCGGAAGTGGTCATCGGAGGGTTGTCGTCCTGTTCGTATTTTTGTTGTTGTTCTTCTTGTTGTTCTGTTTGTTTTGTTCGTTTTGTTTTCTGCCGGCATTATGCCGCAGGCGTGAATTGCAAACGATTGTGACCGGCGTGCTGTTGGCGGATGCGTTGCGCTAGGCTTCCCACCATCCGGATACGAACTGTTACATAGCGCTGTGTTTTCGCTGTCAACACGCGCTGCCACCGGGCCGTTTTTACAGGCAACGCGCAAGTTGCGCGCCTCACCTGGAGATAGACATGAAGAAGGTACTCGCCATCCTGACCCTCGGACTCTTCGCCGCTGGTGCTTTCGCCCAGGCACCGGCAGCCGACGCCCCCAAGGCGCCTGCCAAGGTCGAAAAGAGCGCGCACAAGAGCAAGACACACAGCAGCGCCAAGCATACCAAGCCGGCAACGCCGGCCAAGTCCGCCGCGCAGTAATGCGCGGGTTCAGGGTGCGCTCCGCTGGGGGCGCACCCCTTTTCCTTTTCTCCTGACGCCATGCACCTGATCTGGACCATTCTTATCGGCTTCGTCGCCGGGCTCGTAGCGCGCGCCATTACCCCGGGCAACGGCCCTAGCGGGTTCTTCCTCACGGCCGCGCTTGGCATTGGCGGCGCGTTGGCAGCCACCTTTCTCGGGCAGGCCCTGCACTGGTATCGCCCGGGGCAGTCGGCAGGCTTTATCGGCGCCGTGGTGGGCGCGGTGATCCTGTTGCTGGCCTATCACCTGATCAGCAAGAAGAGCTAGTATCCAGGCCCCGAGCCGCCGATGGCGATACGCCAACAGCAAGAGCCTAGAACCAAGCACCAAGCAGCAGCCCCCCGCAACGCAGATCACGGACCCCGATCATGAGCCTGATGGACTTTTTGCAGAACGCAGCCTCCGCCCTGGGCGGCAATCCCGAGCAGCAGGTGGACCACATCGCGCAGAACGCCCCGGAGGGCGCGCTTGGCCAGTTGCTGGCCGGCGCTTTCCATTCAGATCAGACGCCGGCCTTCGGCAATATGGTGGGGGAGTTGTTCGGCCAGTCCAGCGGTGCGCAGCAGGCTGGCATGCTCAACCAGTTGCTGGCAACGCTTGGGCCGGCGGTGTTGTCCGGGGCGGCAGGCGGCGCGCTGGGCAATCTGCTGCAGCCCGGCGCGACCCAGGTCACGCCCGAGCAGGCCAGCCAGCTGAGCCCGGCGCAAGTGCAGGAGATTGCCACCCACGCCGAGCAGGTCCATCCGGGCATCGTCGACCAGATCGCCGGCTTCTACGCGCAGCACCCCACGCTGGTCAAGACCATCGGGAGCGCCGCGCTGGCCATTGCGCTGGCCAAGTTCAAGGAACACCAGCAGGGCTGAGTGCCCGGGCTGGCATGGGCTCGAAGGCCTTGCCGTGGCGCCCCGCGACTTTAGCGCGGGGCGGTGTGCCTACGGCAGTTCCACCTGCAGCCGCGCCAGCGTGCCCAGCAGTGTTTCGTCATCGGGCGAGAGGTGAGTCGCCATCGCAAACGCGGCGCGCGCCTCGTCCTTGCGATTCAGTTGCCACAGCGCTTCGCCCTTGTGCACCAGGCCTTCCACGCGCGCGCCCAGGTTGCCCTCGGTGCCCTCGCCAAAAGCGGCCAGCGATTGCTCCATGTAGCCGAGCGCCTGCTCGGGCTGGCCCAGGCGGAACAGTGCCCAGCCTTTGCTGTCGAGGATAAACGGGTCGTCCGGCGAGTGAACCAGCGCCTCGTCGATCATCGCCATGCCGCGCCCGACCATCCAGTTCGCATCGACCAGCGCATAGCCAACCCCGTTCAGGTTCTCCTTGGCAAGCGGCGCCAGGCCAAGCGCGATATCCAGCTGCCTGTCGTCCCGGCCGGCAATCGCCAGGTCGATCAGCTTGCGCCGCACGCGCGCCTGGAAATCCGCACTGATGTCTTCCTTGCCGGCCTCGTAGCTGGCCAGCATCTGCCGGAACACGGCCGCCGGCCCGGCGCTGGCGGGCAGGGCGGCGATGGTCTCGGACTGGCGCTTGCACCAGTCATACTGGGCCGGTTCCATACTGCCAAACTCATAGTCCAGGCTGATCGTCCGGGCCTTGTGGCTTTGCGCATAGTAGGTATAGCCGCGGCTATCCGTCCTGTTGCAGAACAGGAAACCGTCCTTGAGGTCGAGCACATAGGGCAGGCCGCCCATGGGATGGTTGCTGGTCTCGCCGCGCAGCAAGAACGACTCCCCGAAATCCCCTTCGCCGATGATCGGGTTGAGGATCCACTTGTCCTTTGGATAGCGCTTAGGCAGCCGCACCGACACGGTATTGCCCTGCTTGTCGGTGACGCCGAAGATCACACTGTCCTGCTCGTTCGGCTTCGGCGTGACGCCTGCGATCCGATGGCCCGGCAGGAACAAGCGGTAGCGGGCCTCGGGCAGGGGCCGGGCGGTAGCCGGATCGCGCAGCACGAACCGGTGCACCTGCGCGCCTTCGCCGAGCGTGCCCGGCTGGCGGTAGTCACGCGCCAGGGTCACGGCGGGAATGGTTGCCACAGCCAACAGGACTGCGCCCTTCAGGTAAAGCGTCTTGCTTCTCATCGTTTTGGTATTCAAGTTGAATTGGATTCGGGCGTTCAGGCGCCCATGCCTTTCTTGGCCGGCAGCTTCAGTGTGGCTTGTCCGCCCAGAGTTACCGTGGCCGGACCATCTGTTTTTTTTTTGCGGCACTGCCCAGGATGGCCGAGGGGGAAGGGGGCGGAAACGGGGGGCTTCCAGTGGTCTCGCATGCAGTGCAATCGCCCGATATTCCGGCGGTTGGTGATTTTAGCGTTTTTTTTGTTTGCGGCAGGAAAAGGCGACATTGCCCCCCCGAAAGACCTCAAAACCCCAGTACCCCAAAAGCCCAAAACCTATCCAAACACCTCCCGGATCATCCCCCCAATCTCATGCCGCCGAGCCACCGGCATCCGCGAAGCCGTAGACACAATACTGATCGCCGCTTCCCCGGCAAAGGGCAAAGCGAACGCATACCCCACCCCCGCCACGCCCCCCGCGCCGGCCAGCGCATACCCCAGCTTGCGGCTGCGCTCCACACCGCGCTGCAGCTTGAGCAGGCTAAGCCCGCTCCCCTCGTACTCAGCCCGATGCCGCGCATAGTGCGCGACGATTTCCTCATCTTCGAGCTTGGCCAGCAGCGCCATGCTGGCGGTCCCCTGGCCCAGCAGCCGGGTGCTCCCGTTGAGCAGGTGGAAATGCTGCACGCGGTGGCTGCCTTCCTCGGCATGCATGCAGTAACCATGGTCGCCGATGCGCACGATCAGGAACACCGTATCGCCGGTCTTGCGCGCCAGCGCCTTCATGCGCGTGGCGCAGGCGCTGGCCAGCGGCGAGCGGTTCATGGTGCGCAGGCCCAGCGCCATGGCTGCCATGCCCAGCCGGAAGCGCTTGCCTGGCTCGTCCTGCACGGCGAATCCCGCGTGGGTGAGGTAGCGCAGCATGCGGTGGGCCGTGGTGCGGTCGATGCCGGTCTGTGCCACCAGTTGCGGCAGGGTCAGGCCTGACTCGTGGTGTTCGGCCAGCAGGCAGAGCAGGGTAAACGCGCGCTCCAGGCTCTGCACGCCGGGGATGGCTGGAGACGGCGGGGGCGGCGGGGACGAGGGCGTAGGCAGGGCGGGCACAGGCAGCATCCGGAGGTGCGTCAAAGACGAGTTTGTGCACATTATGCACAAATCACCAGGTTGCGCTTGTCGTGCCACCGCGGGTGGTTTGGAATCGATGCATTCCTTGTCCAACGCCCAGCGCCATGCTTCCCATCGAGTCCCGGATCGATCCCGCCAGTCCCGCCTTCGCCAGCCAGCGCGCCGGCATGCAAGCCCTGATCGAGCGGCTGCGCGCGCTGGAGCAGCGCGCCGTCGCTGCTTCCGAGCGTGCCCGCCCGTCCTTCGCCAGGCGTGGCGCGCTGCTGCCGCGCGAGCGCCTGGCGCGCTTGCTCGATCCCGCTACGGCTTTCTTGCCGATCGCCAACCTGGCGGGTTACGGCATGGATGATCCCGATCACGACACCGCCATCCCCGGCGGCTCGCTGGTGGCCGGCATCGGTTTTGTCCGCGGCGTGCGCGCGATGGTGGTGGCGACCGATTCCGGCATCGATGCCGGCGCCATGACCGAGGGCGGCAACCTCAAGCTGATGCGCTGCCAGGAGATAGCCCTGGAAAACCGCCTGCCGTTCATCCACCTGGTGGAGTCGGCCGGCGCCAACCTGCGCAAGTATCGCGTGGACAAGTTCGTGCGCGGCGGCGGCATCTTCTACAACCTGGCGCGCCTGTCCGCTGCCGGGCTGCCGGTGATCACGGTGGTGCACGGCTCGTCCACCGCAGGTGGGGCTTACATGCCGGGCCTGTCCGACTACGTGGTGATGGTGCGCGGCCGCGCCCGTGCCTTCCTGGCCGGGCCGCCGCTGCTCAAGGCCGCCACCGGCGAGATCGCCACCGACGAGGAGCTTGGCGGCGCCGACCTGCACGCCACCGTCAGCGGCCTGGCGGAATTCCTGGCCGAGGACGACGAGCATGCCATCGCGCTGGCGCGCGACGTGGTGGCCAGCCTGGACTGGCCGGGCGTGGCGCCGCGCCTGCCCCAGCCGGCGCAGCCGCCGCGGCTGGACGCGGGCGAGCTCGATGGCGTCATGACGCTGGATGTGAAGAAGCCCGTGGACATGCTGGAGATCATCGGCCGGCTCACCGACGATTCCGCGTGGCTTGCGTTCAAGCCTGACTATGGCACGGCCACCGTCTGCGGCCGTGGCCGCATCGAGGGCCATGCCGTGGGCTTTATCAGCAATAACGGCCCGATCGACCCGGCGGGCGCGACCAAGGCCGCGCAGTTCATCCAGGCCTGCAACCAGAGCGGCACGCCCATCGTGTTCCTGCAGAACACCACCGGCTTTATCGTCGGCCGCGCCTCGGAAGAGGCCGGCATGATCAAGCATGGCGCCAAGATGATCCAGGCGCTGTCGAACTCCACGGTGCCGCAGGTCACGATCTACTGCGGCGCATCGTTTGGCGCGGGCAACTTCGGCATGTGCGGCCGCGGCTTCCGCCCGCGCTTTTGCTTCTCGTGGCCCAACGCGCGCACCGCGGTGATGGGCGGCGAGCAGGCCGCCATGACGCTGGAGATCGTGGCGCGCCAGCAGGCCGAGCGCAAGGGCGCGGCGGTGGACGAAGCGCGCCTGGCGCAGCAGACCGGCGAGATCGTCGCCAACTTCGAGCGCCAGGCCAGCGCCTTCGTCACCAGCGGGCTGTTGCTGGACGACGGCGTGATCGACCCGCGCGACACCCGCGCCGTACTGGCCTTCGTGCTGGCTACCGCCCGCGAGGCCGAAGCGCGCACGCCGCGTGCCATGCAATTTGGCGTGGCGCGGTTCTGATCGCCGCGCCGCGAACACACGGACAAGAAAACCGGAGACCACCAACATGCTATACACCGAAGACCATCGCAGCATCATGGACAGCATCCGCCGCTTCGTGTCGGCCGAGATCGATCCGCACGTCGACGAGTGGGAAGCCGCGGAGATCTTCCCCGCGCACGCGTTGTTCAAGCGGATGGGCGAGCTCGGCTTCCTTGGCATCACCAAGCCGGTGGAGTACGGCGGCCTTGGCCTTGATTTTTCCTACGCGGTGGCCGCCGCCGAGGCCCTGGGCTATGTGCATGCGCAGGGCATCGGCATGGCGGTGGGCGTGCAGACCGACATGGCTACGCCGGCGCTGACGGCCTTCGGCTCCGATGCGCTCAAGCGCGAGTTCCTGGCCCCGGCCATCGCCGGCGAGGCGGTGGCGGCGATCGGTGTGTCGGAGGCTGGTGCCGGCTCCGATGTGGCATCGCTCAAGACCCGCGCGCGCCGCGATGGCGACGACTACGTGATCAGCGGCTCCAAGATGTGGATCACCAACGGCACCCAGGCCGACTGGATCTGCCTGTTGTGCAATACCTCCGATGGCCCGGTGCACAAGAACAAGTCGTTGATCATCGTGCCGCTCAAGCAAGGCGGCAAGCGCACCCCCGGGGTCGAGGTGCAGAAGATCAAGAAGTTCGGCATGTGGTGCTCGGACACCGCGCAGATCTTCTTTGACGAGGTGCGGGTGCCGGCGCGCAACCGCATCGGCGAAGAGGGCATGGGCTTTATCTACCAGATGAAGCAGTTCCAGGAAGAACGCCTGAACGGCGCGGCGCGCCGGCTCGCCTGCAACGCGCTGATCGAGGAAACCGCCGACTACCTGCTCCAGCGCACCGCCTTTGGCAAGCCCTTGCTGGACAACCAGTTCATCCAGTTCAAGCTGGCCGAGCTCAAGACCGAGATGGAGGCCCTGCGCGCGCTGGTCTACATGGCGACCAAGACCTATATCGATGGCGGCGACGTGGTGGAGCTGGCGTCCATGGCCAAGCTCAAGGCCGGGCGGCTGTCGCGCGAGGTGGCCGACTGGTGCATGCAGTTCCAGGGCGGCATGGGCTACACGTGGGACAACCACGCCTCGCGCGCGTACCGCGATTTCCGGCTCGGCTCCATCGGCGGCGGCGCCGACGAGGTGATGCTGACCGTGATCGCCAGGCAGATGGGGCTGATGGCAAAGGGCTGAACGCCCGCCATTGCCTGTTGTTCCAAGTCTTCACATCCATCCAGCCATGACCAACGCAGTCAATACAGATGCCGGCAATCTTGCCAATCTCGCCAATGACGCCCACGCCGTGATCGTGCGTGATGTCCAGGGCGTGCTGTTCGTCACCCTCAACGTGCCCGCCACGCGCAACGCGCTTGCGCCTGAAGTGGTCGCCGCGCTGGCGCGCGCCGTGGAGCGCGCCGAGACCGACACCACGGTGCGCGCGCTGGTGCTGCGCGGCGCCGGCGGCGTCTTCTGCGCGGGCGGCAACGTCGGCAATTTCAAGGCGAGGCTGGACGCGGGCGAAGCGCCGCAGGATCCGGTGGCGAGCCGCAACCGCGAGTTCGGCTACTTCATGCAGCGCCTGGCCGCGCTCCCCGTGCCCGTGGTGGCGGCGGTGGAGGGCGCGGCCATGGGCGGCGGCATGGGACTGAGCTGCGCCGCCGATATCGTGCTGGCCACGCGCGACGCGCGTTTTGCCCTGTCGGAAACGTCGCTGGGCATCATTGCCGCACAGATCGCGCCCTTCGTGGTGGCGCGCATCGGCGCGGCGGCCACGCGGCGACTCGGCTTGTCCGGTGAGCGCGTCAACGGCGACTCGGCGCTGGCGCTGGGGCTGGCCGATGCGCTGGCCGACGACAGCGCCGCCCTCGATGCGCTGCTGGCTGAGTGGCTCACGCGCATCTGCCGCTGCGGGCCGCAAGCCAACCGCGCCTTCAAGCCGCTGGTGGCGCGCACCGGACAGGTTGCGCAGGGCGCCTTGCTGGACGAGGCCTCGCACCTGTTCGCCCAATGCATGCGCAGCGAAGGCGCCGAAGGCATCCAGGCTTTTCGCGACAAGCGCGATGCCGCGTGGGTGGTGCGCTTTGACGCCGCCGCCGTGCGCGCGGCGCAGGCCACGCAGGGCTGAACGCACACAAACCAATCCAGATACTCCGCACCCCGAGACGCCTCATGTCCGCTACCAGCCGACCCTTCCACACCTTGCTCGTCGCCAATCGCGGCGAGATCGCCATGCGCATCATGCGCACGGCGCGCCGCCTTGGCCTTGCCACCGTGGCGGTCTACTCCGAGGCCGATCGCCATGGCCCGCACGTGGCGTACGCCGACCGGGCGGTGCGCATCGGCGACGCCGCGCCACGCGCGTCCTACCTGAACATCGCGGCCATCATCGAGGCGGCGCGCCGCAGCGGCGCGGATGCGGTGCATCCCGGCTACGGCTTCCTGGCGGAGAACGCAGAGTTCGCCGACGCGGTGGCGCAGGCGGGCCTGGTCTTCGTCGGCCCGCCCGCCGCCGCCATCCGCGCCATGGGCAACAAAGCCGAGGCCAAGCGCCTGATGCTGGCCGCGGACATGCCCTGCATCCCCGGCTACCAGGGCGAGGCGCAGGATGACGCCGCGCTGCTGCAGGCCGCCGCGCCGATCGGCTTTCCGCTGATGGTGAAGGCCGCGGCCGGCGGCGGCGGCCGCGGCATGCGCCTGGTGCACGACGTCCATGCCTTGCCCGGCGCGCTGGCAAGCGCGCGCTCGGAGGCGATGGCCGCCTTCGGCTCCGGCCAGCTGATCCTGGAGCGCGCGGTGATCGCGCCGCGCCACGTGGAGATCCAGGTCTTTGCCGATACGCAGGGCCATGTGATCCACCTGGGCGAGCGCGACTGCTCGGTGCAGCGCCGCCATCAGAAGGTGGTCGAGGAGGCGCCGTCCCCGGCGGTATCGCCCGCGCTGCGCGAGCGCATGGGCGGCGCGGCGGTGCGCGCCGCGCAGGCCATTGGCTACGTGGGCGCGGGCACCATGGAGTTCCTGCTCGATGGCGATGGCAATTTCTACTTCATGGAGATGAACACGCGCCTGCAGGTGGAGCACGCCGTGACCGAAGCCATCACCGGCTTCGACCTGGTCGAATGGCAACTGCGCGTGGCAGCCGGCGAGCCGCTGCCGGTCACGCAGGAGCAGGTCGCGCTGCGCGGCCACGCCATCGAGGTGCGGCTGACCGCCGAGGACGTGGCCGCCGGCTTCCTGCCGCAAGGCGGCCCGGTGCTGCGCTGGCGCGCGCCGGGCGCGGGGCACGATGTGCGGGTGGATCATGCGCTGCAGGAGGGCGGGGAGATCCCGGTTCACTACGATTCGATGGTGGCCAAGCTGGTGACCCATGGCGCCACCCGGGAGGAAGCACGCCGCAAGCTGCTGCGCGCGGTGGAGCAGACGGTGCTGCTGGGCGTGGCCAGCAACCAGGGCTTTCTTGCCGATTGCCTGGCGCACGAGGCCTTTGCGGGCAACCAGGTGCATACGGGCTTCGTCGATACGCATATGCAGGCGGCGCTGCGGACAACGCAGCCCGCGGCGGCGCAGGTGGCCTGCGCGGCGCTGGCCGCCGCCGGGCTGCTGGCGGCATCGGAGTGCCCCGCACTGGTGGCGCCGGCTTGCAGCCTGGGCTTGCAGGCGGGAGAGCAGCAGTGGCGCGTGGATCTGCGTGCCGTCGCGCAAGGCTGGGAGGTGGCGGTGCGCGGGGGTGAGGGTGAGGGTGAGGGTGAGGGTGAGGGTGATGGCACGTCCGCCGAGATCGTCAGCGTGCGCGTGCTGCGCGCCGACCTGGAACAAGGCAGCGCGCTGGTGGAGTGCAACGGCATGGCGTTGCCGCTGGTGTTCGCCACCGGGGGCGATGCCGTGCATCTGTTCAGCGCGGGCCGCGCATGGCGCTTCGCGCGCCTGGACCCGCGCCAGAAAAAGCGCAACCCCGGCGACGCCGGGCGCGCCGGCGAGCTGCTGGCGCCGCTGACCGCGCGCATCGTGGCCGTGAAGGCGGCAGCGGGCGAGGCGGTGCTGGCGGGCCAGGTGCTGGTGGTGCTGGAGGCCATGAAGATGGAGCACGCCATCGTCGCGCCGTTCGACGGCGTGATCGCGCAGCTGCATGCCCGGGAGGGCGGGCAGGCGCGCGCGGGTAGTTTGCTGGTGAAGGTCGACGCAGGCGAGCAAGCATGAGCACCACAATCGGCACAACCCATATGGCACGCACCGTGCGCATAGGCGGCGCTTCCGGCTTCTGGGGCGATTCCGCCATCGCCACGCCGCAACTGCTGGCCGTTCCGGGCCTGCAATACCTGGTCTATGACTACCTGGCCGAGACCACCATGTCGATCCTGGCGCGTGCCCGCGCCAAGGACCCCGCGCTGGGCTACGCCACGGACTTCGTGCAGGCCGCGATGGCGCCGCACCTCGGCCAGATCCTGGCGCGCGGCATCCGCGTGATTGCCAATGCCGGCGGCCTCAACCCCCAGGCCTGCCGCGACGCGGTGATGGCCGCCGCCGCGCGGCAAGGGCTGGCGCCCAGGGTGGCGGTGGTCAGCGGCGACGACGTGATGCCTGCCTTCGAGGGCTGGCGCGCGGCGGGCCTCACCGATCTCCATACCGGCGCCGCGCCGCCCGTCGAGCTGATGTCCGCCAACGCCTACACCGGCGCGCAAGGCATCGCCCGCGCGCTGGCGATGGGCGCCGATATCGTCATCACGGGCCGTTGCGTGGACAGTGCCGTGGTGGTCGGCGCGCTGGCCCATGAGTTTGGCTGGCAATGGCACGACTGGGACCGGCTCGCCGCCGGCACGCTGGCCGGCCACGTGATCGAGTGCGGCGCGCAGGCCACCGGCGGGTTGTTTACCGACTGGCAGCGCGTGCCGGACTGGGACCGCATCGGCTACCCGGTGATCGACTGCGCGCAGGACGGCAGCTTCGTGCTCTCCAAGCCCGAGGGCACCGGCGGCCTGGTCGATCCCGCCGCCGTGGCGGAGCAGGTGTTGTATGAGGTGGGCGACCCTGGCAACTACCTGATGCCTGATGTTACCTGCGACTTCCGCATGGTACGCACCGAGTTGCTGGCCCCTGGGCAGGTGCGCGTGCACGGCGCCCGTGGCCGCGCCCCCGGCGCGAGCTACAAGGCCAACGGCACCTGGCAGGACGGCTACCAGCTCAGCCTGATGATGGCGATCCGCGGCATCGACGCACCCGCCAAGGCTCGCCGCACCGCCGACGCGCTGCTGGCGCGCACCCGCGCCATGCTGGCCGCCAACGGCTTGGCGGACTACAGCGGCACCGTGGTGGAACTGCTCGGCTGCGAGTCGCAATATGGCCCGCATGCCCGCGCCTTGCCCACGCGCGAGGTGGTGCTGCGCATCGGCGCGCGCCATGCGCAGGCCAAGGCGCTGCGCTTCCTGCAGCGCGAAGGCTCGTCGGCGGGCACCTCGATGGCCGCCGGCACCCGCTCATCCTTTGCCGGCCGCGTCGATATCCAGCCGGTGGTCAAGGTGTTCTCTTTCCTGGTGCCGAAGGCGCAAGTACGGATGCAGGTCGCGCTGGACGGCCAGACGCAGGCGCTTGACTGCGCCGCCGCCGTGGGCGAGCTGACGGCGCCGGCCCCGCTGGCGGCTGCGCCCGCCATTCCTGACACTCCCGCCATTCCCGGCGGGCCGCGCGTCACCGTGCCGCTGGTCACGCTGGCCTACGCACGCAGCGGCGACAAGGGCGACGACGAGAACATCGGCGTGATCGCCCGCCAGCCGTCATACCTGCCGCTGCTGCGCGAGCAGCTCACCCCTAGCGCGGTGCGCGGGTATTTTGCGCATCTGGTCGAGGGCGACGTGGAGTGCTTCGAGGTGCCGGGCTTGCACGCCCTTAACTTCCTGCTGCACCGCGCGCTGGGTGGCGGGGGCGTGGCCAGCCTGCGTTCCGACCCGCTCGGCAAGAGCTACGCGCAAATGCTGCTCGATTTTCCGCTCACGGTGCCGCAAGACTGGGCGTAGACCCGCGGCTGCCATTCCATGGCATCGGCCGCCAGACAAGCACGGCGGACCGAAGCCATCCCGACCTGATGGAGCAGACATGAACACAACCAAGCAACCGATGCACCCCCGTGGCCTGTGGATGAACGCATGCGTGCTGGCTGCCGCGCTGGCTTGCGGCCTGAGCCCCACGGCGCGTGCCGAGGCGCCGTATCCGTCAAAGCCCGTGCGCGTGGTGGTGCCCTACACCCCGGGCGGCGTGTCAGACGCCGTGACGCGGCTGGTCATGCAAAAGCTGGCCGAGCGCCTGGGCCAGCCTGTGGTGGTGGAGAACCGCCCCGGCGCCAACGGCATGATCGGCTCCGACAACGTGGCCAAGTCCGCGCCCGACGGCTACTCGCTGCTGGTGGTGGTGGCCGCGCATGCCATCAACCCCAGCCTCTACCCCAAGATGAGCTACGACCCGGTCAAGGACCTGACGGGCGTCAGCCAGATCGGGCGCATCCCGCTGCTGCTGGTGTCCAGCGCCCAGTTGCCGCCCGGCAGCGTGAAGGCGCTGGTGGCGTGGGGCAAGGCCAATCCCGACAAGATGACCTATGCCTCCAGCGGCAACGGCTCCGGCGCGCATCTGGCCGGCGAGCTGTTCTCGCAAGCGGCGGGCATCAAGATGACCCACGTGCCCTACAAGGGCGTGTCGCCGGCGCTGCCGGACCTGTTCTCCGGGCAGGTGGCGATGATCTTCGATTCCGTGCAGACCATGATGCCGCAGGTGAAAGCCGGCAAGCTCAAGGCGCTGGCGATCACCAGCGCCACGCGCTGGCCGGCCGCGCCCGAGGTGCCGACCATGGCCGAGGCAGGCTATCCGGGGGTGACGGCCAGCAGCTGGATCGGCCTGATCGCGCCCGCCAGGACACCCAGGCCGGTGCTGGCAAAGCTCTCGGCCGAGATGGATGCGGTGCTGCACCAGCCGGAGGTGAAGGCGCGCCTGATCGAGTACGGGATCGATCCGGTAGGCGGGACGCCCGACCAGTTCCAGGCATTCATCAAGGAAGAGGCCGGGCGGTGGGGCGAGGTGGTGAAGAAGGGCGGCATCCACGTCGAGTGACGGGCAAGCAGAGGCCGCCGCCACGCTGGATCGATAGCGCAACGCTCAGGGCGCCGGTTCCTGCGGATCGAAATCCAGCTCGATCTTGGCGCCGTTGGGGTCGTGCATGAACAGCTGCCAGATGCCGGTGCCCGGTTGCCGCCCGAGGTTGAACGGGATATCCAGCTGCCGCAGATGATTCGCGACGCCGGGAAGATCGGTCGCGCTGAATGCCATGTGATCCAATACACCCGCGGTGGACGCCGGTAGCTTGTCTTTCGCGACCAGGTGAATGATGGGCGCGCCAGCCGCATAGAGCCATGCGCCCGGAAACGAGAACGGCGGGCGTTCGCCAGTCTCGAAGCCGAGCGCCTTGGTATAGAACGCCACGCTGTCTTCCAGCGCCGCGGTGAGCACGGTGAAGTGGTTCATTCCGGCAATCGCCATGTGTTGCTCCTGTGTTGCGGGAGCCGCTGGGGCTCCCTGTCGCTACAGTAAGTATCGCCGGTGCCGTCAGTTCAGGCGATGGGGCAGCGCAGCCGCTTTCCTCAATCTTTCACAAGGGCGGCAGACGATGCAGGAGGCGGGAGGGGCCGGGTCGCCGCGGTGGTGCGGTGCACAAGGCTGCACGCCGCGTGTGCAGCCTTGTGCAGCCTGCATACTTCTTTTCGCATCGTCACAGTCACCTATACTGACGCAGACGCGCCGAAGCTCGGGGCCGCGTCGGGACGACAGCCGCCGCTGTGCCGCTCCTTGCCTCGCATCCACACTCACCAACATGGAGGTTGACTATGTCGATTCGCATCGGTGACGAAGCGCCCGATTTCACTGCCGATACCACGGAGGGGAAAATCAGTTTCCACGAATGGATTGGGGACAAATGGGCCATCCTGTTCTCCCATCCGAAGGATTTCACCCCGGTCTGTACCACGGAACTGGGCTATATGGCCCGGCTCAAGCCGGAATTCGACCGGCGCAACACCAAGATCATCGGCCTGAGCGTGGACCCGGTCGCGGACCACCAGAAGTGGGTCAAGGACATCGAGGAAACGCAGGGCCACGCCGTCAACTATCCCATGATCGGCGACGTCGACCTCACGGTCGCGAAGCTCTATGACATGATCCATCCGAACGCGAGTGGCGGGCCGCGCACTGCCGTGGACAATGCCACGGTGCGCTCGGTGTTCCTGATCGGGCCGGACAAGAAAGTCAAGGCGATGCTGGTCTATCCGATGAGCGCCGGCCGCAATTTTGACGAAGTGCTGCGGTTGCTGGATTCGCTGCAGCTGAATGCAAAACACACGGTAGCCACGCCGGTGAACTGGAAACCGGGTGAAGACGTGATCATTCCCACCTCGGTCTCCGACGACGACGCCAAGAAGAAGTATCCGCAGGGTTTCAAGACGCTCAAGCCGTATTTGCGGGTGGTGTCGCAGCCGAAGTAAGGCATGCGTCGGATGGGCTGGCAGTGCGATGGTGGCACCGATCCTCCGGCTGGAGGACGGTGCGTAATGTCGTAAGCCCGGCCGTAAGCCCGGTGGCAAGCCCGGTGGCAAGCCCGGCCGCAAGCCCAGTCGCAAGCCCAGTCGCGAGCGCGCATGCGCTCGTCAGCCCGCGCTTGCCAGCGAAGCCCTCAGTTCATCGCGCTGCGTGAAACTCGGCGTGGCCAGCCAGCCGACGAAGTCGTCGTGCCAGTTCTCCCAGGCGTTTTCGTCGAAGTCGAAGGCCTCGTCCAGGTGCCCGCCGTCGCGCAGGTAGGTGCCGACGATCCGCGTGCCATCCCAGTAGGCCGCCACGGCCACGTCGGCGAGGTCCGCCGTGGTCCCGAGCGGGAGGTCGCGCAGCAACATGGACAAGTGTGCCTTGAACGATGTGAATTCGTTTGAGGTCATGGCTTGCTCCGCTGATGGGACGAGTATGTCCGTATGTCCAGAGGATGTACCCGTTCCCGGGGCGCGTCAATTCCGAGCGTTGCGCGCCGCACGCAAGGCTGCGAGCCGAGCGGCCTTGCGTGCGGCCAGCTACAGGATTCCCCGCGCTCTCAGGCCCGCGACATCCCCATCGCTCAAGCCCAGTTCCGCCCGCAGGGCCGCATCCGTATGCTCGCCCAGCATCGGCGGGCAGCGCATCGCCACGGGCGTGGCCGAGAACCGCATCGGGCTGCGCAGGCTCGGCACATCCACGCCGCGCCCGTGCGGTAGTTGCACCAGCAAGCCCCGATGCTTCACCTGCGCATCCTCGAATACTTCGTCGAGCTCGTTGATCGGGCCACCCGGCACGCCGGCGCGTTCCAGCGACGCCAGCAGGTCCGCCGCGTTCCAGGTAGCCACTCGCTCGGCAATCGTCTCGCGCAGCGCATCGCGGTTGGCAACCCGGTTGGCGTTCTGCGTGTAACGCGGATCGGCCGCGAGTTCGGGAATGCCTAGCAGCTTGCACAGCGCGGCGAACTGGCCGTTGTTGCCGGAGGCAATGATCAGGTGGCCGTCGCGGCAGGCAAAGACTTCGGAGGGCGCGGCCACGGGGTTGCTGTTGCCGGCGCGCCGGGGCAGCTTGCCGGTCATCTGGTAGCCCAGCGCCAGGTGGCCATTGACGGCGACCGAGGCATCGAGCATGGCGGCGTCGATGTACTGGCCTTCGCCGGTGGCCTGGCGGTGGTAGAGCGCGCCCAGCAGGCTGACGGTGGCGTACAGGCCGGTGAGGATGTCGGTGATGGGAATGGCGGTGCGCATCGGCTCGCCGCCGGGGCTGCCGTCCGGCTGGCCGCAGGTGCTCATCAGGCCGGCCATGCCTTGCAGGATGAAGTCGTAGGCCGGGCGCGCCGCGTAGGGGCCATCGGGGCCGAAGCCGGTGACCGAGCAATAGATCACATCGGGGCGCACCGCGCGGATGGATTCGTAGTCGAGGCCGTATTTCTTCAGGCTGCCAGCCTTGTAGTTCTCCACCACCACGTCGCAGCGCGCGGCCAGCTGGCGTACCAGCTCGGCGCCCTCGGGCTGGGAGATATCGATGGTGAGCGACTGCTTGCCGCGGTTGCAGGCCAGGTAGAAGGCGGAGTCGTTGGTGGCCGCGCCCTGCGCATCGTTCAGGAACGGGCCCATCTTGCGGGTATCGTCGCCGTCGCCGGGCTTCTCGATCTTGTAGACGGTGGCACCCATGTCGGCCAGGTTCTGCGTGGCCCATGGGCCGGCTACCACCCGCGTCAGGTCGAGTACCTTGATGCCGTCGAGAATTGCGCTCATGTGCTTGCCACCCGGAGAGAAGAGATCCCGCATCATTCGCCGGATCGGCCAGCCAGGCAATTCGCCAATGCCAAAGCCGGCTTACTGCGGGGCAAAAGCGTGCGTATGGCCGGCGTGGGGTTGATGCGTATCGCCGGCCCCGTGCGCCGGGTGTGCCTGTTGCGGATCGAAGTCGCAGCTCGGATTGGCTTCGTCATGCGAATGCGGGGACAGCGCGCCGGGGATGTGCCGGCTGCTGAGCCCGTCGGCGTTGAGCCAGGCCAGCGTGGCCGCGGCGGCGCGGTCGATCAGCGTGCCGCACTGGGTGTAGTCGTAGGGGGAGACGTCGAGCGGGCACAGTGGCGGGACGACCGAGATGTGCGCGTGATCGGCCCAGCGCTCCAGGTCCTGCACCAGCTGGCGCGCCACCAGCAGCGACAGCGCGTTGAAGGCATGGTCGATGGGGCCGCGCGGCTCGCGCCGCCGCGCGCAGGCAAAACCCGCCGGCAGCACGACCACGCGCGTGGCGCCCAGGCGGATGGCGGTGGACACCGGCGTGTTGTTGGCCACGCCGCCATCGATCAGTTGCCGCCCGCCCAGCGACACCGGGGGAAATACGCCGGGGATGGCTGCGCTTGCCAGCACCGACTGGACCAGGCTGCCGGAGGACAGCACCACCTCCGCGCCGGTGGCCATGTCGGTGGCCACCACGTACAGCGGCACCTCGGCACGCTCCATCGCCATATCGCCAAAGTGGCGCGCCAGCAGGCGCTGCAGCGCGGCGGAGTCGACCAGGTGGGCGCGCTGCCCGCGCAGCATGCCAAACAGGCTGCGCCACGACCACGGCATCACCTCGGCCCGGCGCAAGCCGCGCCAGAGCGTCTCGAGCTGGCTGGTGCCGGCCACATGCGGGTTGCAGGCGTAGTAGGCGCCGTTGATGGCGCCGGCCGAGGCGCCGATCACCATGTCCGGCTTGCCCCCCCACGCCACCAGCTCGCGCAGCATGCCGGCCTCGATGGCGCCGAGGCTGCCGCCGCCTGCAAAGACAAATGCGGTTTTTTCCATGGGCTGTGGTGCAGTGCATTAAAGCGAGGATCGCTGTCATGGAAAGGATAGGCGACATTGCGCCGGCATGACAGGCGCGCGTGGGGGCCGCGGGCGCGGATGGCACATAATGTGCATGCAGTGCTACCAAAAGCACGCGCGCCGAGGGTGTCCTGGCCGCCAAGAGAGGAGACAATGAGCAGTTCAACCGACAAGTTTTCGGCCACCATGCGCGATGGCCTGGCCCATCTCGCGCGGCGCCTGCGCTTTGCCATGGAGGAGGGCTCCATCTGGCTGGACGAGCAGCGCATGATCCTGATTCATACCGCGGCGCTGGGCGCCTTGCGCAAGGAATTGGTGGATACCCTAGGCATGGAGCGCGCGCGCGGCTTGTTCATGCGCATGGGCTTTCATTCCGGCATGCGCGACGCGGAGCTGGCCAAGAAGCTGCGCCCGGGCGACAGCGACTTTGGCCTGCTCGAGATCGGGCCCTGCCTGCACACCATCGAAGGCGTGGTGCGGGTGACGCCGGTCAAGGTGGACATCGACATCGCCGCGGGCATCTACGACGGCGAATTCCTGTGGGAAGACTCCTTCGAAGGCGATGTGCACCGGCAGTTGTTCGGCATCGTCGACGCGCCGGCCTGCTGGATGCAGATCGGCTACGCCACGGGCTACACCTCGGCCCTGATGGGCCGCACCATCCTCTACCGCGAGGTCGAGTGCATTGCCTGCGGCTTTGATCACTGCCGCATCGTCGGCAAGCCGCTGGAGGCGTGGGAGGACGGCGCCGAAGTGCTGGCGCTCTATCAGCCCGACCCGGTGATCGAGACCATCCTGGAGCTGCAAAGCGAGGTCGAGCACCTGCGCGCCCTGCAGCGCAGCCCCGGCAAGCCCGCCGACCTGGTGGGCAGCTCGCCCGAGTTCCGCGCTGCCTGGGGCCTGCTGCAGCGCGCCGCCGGGAGCAGTGTCACCGTGCTGCTGCTGGGCGAGACCGGCGTTGGCAAGGAGCGCTTTGCACAAGCGTTGCACGGCGTGAGCGCCCGGGCCGACAAGCCCTTTGTCGCGGTCAATTGCGCCGCGATTCCCGATGAGCTGATCGAGGCCGAACTGTTCGGCGTGGAGAAGGGCGCCTTCACGGGCGCACACCAGTCGCGCCCGGGCCGCTTCGAGCGGGCGCATGGCGGCACCCTGTTCCTGGATGAGCTGGGCGAGCTGTCAGCGTCGGCGCAGTCCAAGCTGCTGCGCGTGCTGCAGGAGGGCGAGGTAGAGCGCGTGGGCGGCAGCGAGCCGCGCAAGGTGGACGTGCGGCTGGTGGCGGCCACCAACGTGGACCTGGCCGAGGCTGTGAAGCAGGGCACTTTCCGCAAGGACTTGTATTACCGGCTCAACGTCTACCCGGTCACCATTCCGCCGCTGCGCGAGCGGCTCGACGATATCCGCCTGCTGGTGGAGCGCTTCGTGGCCCGCTACGGCGCGCGCCACGGCAAGAAGATCGTCGGCATTACCGATCGCGCGCTGGCGGAGCTGCGCCGCTATGACTGGCCGGGCAATGTGCGGGAACTGGAGAACGTGATCGAGCGCGGCGTGATCCTGGCCAGCAATGGCGGGCAGATCTGCGCGGACCACCTGTTCCTGCCGACGAGCGCGCCGCCTGGCATGGACACCGCGCCGCGCCTTGGCGTCAAGGGCACCTTGCCCGAGCTGCGGGAGGCCGCCGTGCATGGTTTGCTCGATCATATGGCCGAGCAGCAGCTCGCGCTGGGCGACGTGGAGACCGTGCTGATGGAGGCGGCCATGCAGCGCGCCAATGGCAATATGAGCCAGGCGGCGCGGTTGCTGGGGATTACGCGGCCGCAGTTGGCGTATCGGTGGAAGACGCGGGGTATGCGGGGGCAGGGGGCTGGGTGATTTGTCGGCGTTGGTGTTTGCACCCAAAACCCATTTAATCATTTGATGCAATCGGCAATCCCCACCCCAGGCAAGTAACCACCCGGCTTGTTGCGCCGCATGCGCCAGCAATCCCTTCCTCCTCCTGCCTCCAACCTCCCTCCCACCCCCTTCCCTGTTGCATCGCCGCAGCCTTGCGGCGATGCACTCGGCTTCCCCGCAAACCGCCACCCGGCGCGGCTTTTCATCATTTGGTCAAATTCCGTCTCGCACTTGATCAATTGATTGAGCCGCGGCGCATGCGCAGTTCCGGGTAAACGCGAAACCCGGCGCGGCCCGAAACCCGGCGCGCCTTGTGGCGCCGTCGTTTGCGCCAGCTGGCACGCTCTTCGCAATAGAGGCCATACAGCCCACGCGAAGGAGCAGCGTCATGATCAACCAGTCGGTCCCCTTGTTTGAAGCCTCGCCCCGCTTTGTCCGCGTTGATGGCCGCACGCCCGAGGGCTTCGTGCAGTTCGCGTTCAGCGTGGCGGACCCCGAGCTCAATGTCGAGCTGATCATGCCCGAGCCGATGTTCGAGGCCTTCTGCAGCGTCAACCGCGTGCACTTCTTGCCGCCGGAGATTACCGCGCCCGATCAGGACGACTGAGCAGGGCCAGCCCCCGCGCACCGGACCACGCACCCGTTCCACCCACATAAAAACAGCAAGACCCAGGAGACCAAGCGATGCAAGTCGATATCAAGACCCAGCAGATCCAGCCGCTGCGCCAAACCTACGGCCATGTGGCGCGCCGCTTCGGCGACAAGCCCGCCTCGCGCTACCAGGAGGCCACCTACGATGTGCAGTCGGAAGTCAATTTTCACTACCGCCCGACCTGGGACCCGCAACACGAGATCTACGACAAGCGCCGCACCGCGATCGTGATGGCGGACTGGTACGCGCTCAAGGATCCGCGCCAGTACTTCTACGGCGCCTACGTGACGGCGCGCGGCCGCCAGCAGGACGCCACCGAGAAGAGCTTCGCCTTCGTGGAAAAACGCGGCCTGCTGCAGGCGCTGCCCGCCGAATGGCAGGACCGCCTGGCCGACGGGCTGCTGCCGCTGCGCCACGTGGAGTGGGGCGCCAACATGAACAACTTCTACTGCGCGGACTATGGCTGGGGCACGGCCATCACCCAGGCCTGCACCTACTGCGCGATGGATCGCCTCGGCATTGCCCAGTACCTGTCGCGCATCGGCATGCTGCTCGACGGCAACACTGGCGTGGCGCTGGAGCGGGCCAAGGTGGCCTGGATGGAGAGCGCCGCGTGGCAGCCGATGCGGCGCTTTGTCGAGCATAGCTTTGTGATCGAGGACTGGTTCGAGACTTTCGTTACCCAGAACCTTGTGCTCGATGGGCTGCTGTATCCGCTGGTGTACCAGCACGCCGACGCGGCCATCGTGCGCGCCTGCGGCACCGGGCTGGCGGTGCTGACCGAGTTCATGAACGACTGGCGCGAGGAGCACGCACGCTGGGTCGACGCGGTGATCCAGACCGCCGCGGCGGAGTCCGATGCCAATCGCATGCTGCTGTCGGGCTGGGCCCGCGCCGCGCGTGCGCAAGCGGCCCAAGCGCTGGTGCCGGTGGCCGACACCTTGCTGGGCGAAGGCGGCGAGCAGGTGGTGGCGCTGTGCCTGGAGCAGTTCGACGTGCGTCTTGACAAGCTTGGCCTTGCCGCCTGAGGAAACCGCCATGACCGCCAATGTCTATATCGCGCTGCAAAGCAACGACGACACCCGTCCCATCATCGAGGCCATCACCGAGGCCAACCCGCACGCGGTGGTGTCGCAGTTTCCCGCCATGGTGAAGATCGACGCGCCGGGGCACCTGACGATCCTGCGCGAACTGGTGTCCGAAAAACTCGGGCGCGACTGGGACCTGCAGGAGATCCACCTGAACCTGATTTCGCTGTCGGGAAACATCGACGAAGACGACGACGCCTTCACCCTGCGCTGGAACACCTGATACGGCTGATACGGCTGATACGGCTGGTACGGCATGAAGCACGCCGAAAGCACGCCGAAAGCAAAAACAACGGAGACAGACAACATGGACGCACGCAAGAAGCTCAACCTGCGCGAGAAGTACGCCACGATGACGCGCGACCTCGGCTGGGAAACCACCTACGAGCCGATGGACAAGGTCTTTCCCTACGACAAGTACGAAGGCATCAAGATCCATGACTGGGACAAATGGGAAGACCCGTTCCGCATGACCATGGACGCCTACTGGAAGTACCAGTCGGAGAAGGAGCGCAAGCTGTACGCGATCATCGATTCGTTCGTGCAGAACAACGGCCACCTCAACGTCTCGGACCCGCGCTACCTGAACGCGCTGCGCCTGTTCCTGACCGGCGTGACGCCGCTGGAGTACGCGGCGCACCGCGGCTATGCCCACCTCGGGCGGCACTTCCGCGGCGCCGGCGCGCGGGTGGCGGCGCAGATGCAGTCGATCGACGAGCTGCGCCATGCCCAGACCCAGATGCACACGCTGTCGGTCTACAACAAGTACTTCAACGGCTTCGGCGAATGGCAGCATATGCATGACCGGGTCTGGTACCTGTCCGTGCCCAAGTCCTATTTCGAAGACGCCATGAGCGCGGGCCCGTTCGAGTTCATCACCGCGATCTCGTTCTCCTTCGAGTATGTGCTGACCAACCTGCTGTTCATGCCCTTCATGTCGGGTGCGGCCTACAACGGCGACATGGCCACGGTGACCTTCGGCTTCTCGGCGCAGTCCGATGAATCGCGCCATATGACGCTGGGCCTGGAAGTGGTGAAGTTCCTGTGCCAGCAGGACCCGGACAATATCCCCATCCTGCAGAAGTGGCTGGACAAATGGTTCTGGCGCGGCTTTCGCCTGCTTACGCTGGTCGGCATGATGATGGACTACATGCTGCCCAAGCGCGTGATGTCGTGGGCGCAAGCCTGGGAGATGTACTTCGAGCAGGCCGGCGGCGCGCTGTTCAAGGACCTGGAGCGCTACGGCCTGCGCATGCCCAAGTACCACGAGGTGGCCACCAAGACCAAGGACCGCATCACCCACGAGGCCTGGGGCACCTTCTACAACTACGCGGCTGCGGCCGGCTTCCATACCTGGGTGCCCAAGCAGGACGAGATGGCCTGGCTGACGGAGAAATATCCCGACACCTTCGCGCGCTACTACAAGCCGCGCCTCGATTACTGGCAGGAGCGCCAGCAGCAAGGGGAGCGCTTCTACAACGCCACGCTGCCGATGCTGTGCCAGACCTGCCAGATCCCGATGGTGTTCTCGGAGCCGGACGACCCCACCCAGACCTGCTACCGGGAGAGCAGCTACCACGGCATGCGGTTCCACTTCTGCTCGGACGGCTGCAAGGACATCTTTGACGGCGAGCCGCAGAAGTACGCGCAGGCGTGGTTGCCCGTGCACCAGATCTACCAGGGCAACTGCGGCGGCGGATCGCTGGAAGACGTGCTTAAGTGGTACCGCATCAACCCAGGCGCGGACAACTTGGATTTCGAAGGTTCGCAGGATCAGAAGAACTGGAACGCCTGGAAGGGCGTGCCGGGCACGGCTGCCTGAGCGGCCGGCATACAAGAGATAAGGAGACCACCATGTCCGTCGTATCCATTGGCCCCTACGCGTTCGAGCCCGCCGACCGCGAAGCGGTGTTCCACGGCAACCGCCTGCTCTATATCGGCTGGGATCGCCACTTGCTGTTCTGTGCCCCGCATTGCCTTCCCTTGCCGCCGTCGATGCGCCTGCGCGAGGTCGTGGAGAACGTGCTGCCGGGCGTCTACGGCTATCACCCCGACTTTGCCCGCATTGACTGGACCCGCGTGGCGTGGCTGCGCGGCAGCGAGCCCTGGCAGCCAGACCTCGATCGCACGCTGGAAGAGAACGGCCTGGGCCACAAGGCGGTGATCCGGTTCCGCACACCGGGGCTGGATGGCATTGGCGGCAGTGGCAGCTAAGACAGGAGAAAAAAGATGTATTCCCTGACCATTGAACCGATCGGGCAGACCATCCCCATCGCAGCGGGCCAGACCGTGCTGGATGCTTGCCTGCGCAACGGCGTGTGGCTGCCGCACGCCTGCTGCCACGGGCTGTGCGCCACCTGCAAGGTGCAGGTGGTGGAGGGCGAGTTCGAGCACGGAGAGGCCTCCAGCTTCGCGCTGATGGACTTCGAGCGCGACAGCGGGCAGTGCCTGGCCTGCTGCGCCACCGCGCAGTCCGACATGGTGATCGAGGCCGATATCGAGGAAGACGCCGACTCGCTCGGCCTGCCGCTGGCCGACTATCGTGCCGAGGTGGTGGAGGCCCGCGCGCTGACCCCCACCATCCGCGGCATCTGGCTGCGCGTGAAGGGCGGCGCCGCGGCTGCCTTCCAGGCCGGCCAGTACCTCAACCTGCATGTGCCGGGCTGCGACCAGCCGCGCGCGTTCTCGCTGGCCAACCGTCCGGGTGACGACCTGGTGGAGCTGCATGTGCGGCGGGTGGAGGGCGGGCAGGCCACCGGCTACCTGCACGATCGGTTGTCGGTGGGCGACGAACTCGGATTCTCCGCGCCTTACGGCCGCTTCTTCGTGCGCAAGTCAGCGCAAAAGCCCATGCTGTTCCTGGCGGGCGGCTCGGGCTTGTCCAGCCCGCGCGCCATGATCCTGGACATGCTCGCTGCCGGCGAGACGCTGCCGATCACGCTGGTGCAGGGCGCGCGCAACCGCACGGAGCTGTACTACGACGAGGCGTTCCGTGCACTGGCCGGCGCGCACCCCAACTTTCGCTATGTGCCCGCGCTCTCCGACGTACCGGCGGACAGTGGCTGGGATGGCGCGCGCGGCTACGTGCACGACGTCTTGCACGGCCTTTACGCCGATGGCGCTACCGCCGACTTCCGTGGCCACAAGGCCTATCTGTGCGGCCCGCCGCCGATGATCGAAGCTTGCATCCGCACGTTGATGCAGGGCCGGCTGTTCGAGGAGGACATCCACACCGAGAAGTTCATCTCGGCCGGCGACGCACAGAACAGCGCGCGCAGCCCGCTGTTCAAGATCTGATGGAGGGTGCGGCATGCATACCGTCGAGATCGCGGGAAGCGGCCAGTGCTACCCCTGTGCGCCAGAGCAGAGCCTGCTGCGCGCCATGGAAGCCCTGGGCAAGCGTGGCATTCCCGCTGGCTGCCGGGGCGGTGGCTGCGGAGTGTGCAAGGTGCGCATCGAGGCTGGCCGCTACCACACCGGCAAGATGAGCCGCGCCTGCCTGTCGGAGGCGGAGGAGGGGAGCGGGTTTGTGCTCGCCTGCAAGGCCTTCCCCGACAGCGATATCCGCCTGCAGCCGGTGGCGTTGCTGCAGCGCTGCCTGGACAAGCAGCGGGCGCGGCAGGACGCAGCGCAAGAGCAGTTGAACAAGCAGCAATAAATGCAGCAATGAATGCAGCAATGAACGCAGCAATGAACGCGGCAATAAAAGATGGACCAATAACCCCATCATCAAGGAGACAGTCATGGCATTGACAGGCGTATTGCGCCCGGGGCACGTGGCACTGCGCGTGCTGGAACTCGAACCGGCGCTCAAGCACTACACCGAGGTTCTCGGACTGATCGAAACCGCGCGCGACGACAAGGGCCGCGTCTACCTGAAGGCCTGGGACGAGCACGATCACCACAGTGTGGTCCTGCGCGAGGCCGACAGCCCGGGCATGGACTACATGGGCTTTCGCGTGGATAGCGGCCGCACGTTGGAATGGCTGGCGCAGGAGGTGGAGCAATCCGGACTCGCTTCGGACTTCCAGTGGATTCCTGCCGGCGAGCATCCGCGCACCGGCGTGCGGTTTCGTTTCACCATTCCCACGGGACATGCCATCGAGCTCTTCGCCGACAAGGACAAGCTGGGCTGCCTGACCGGCGACAGCAATCCCGACCCGTGGCCGGACGACCTGCGCGGCATGGCGCCCAGCCGCTTCGATCATTGCCTGCTGTACGGCGACGACCTGGATGGCACCGTCAGGCTGTTTCGCGACGTGCTTGGCTTCACGCTGGCCGAGGAGGTGGTCGCCGGCCCCGGCAAGATGATGATCGGCGCCTTCCTGACGTGCTCCAACAAGGCGCATGACATCGCCTTCATCCGGCATGCGGAGAAGAACAAGTTCCATCACGCCTCGTTCAACCTGGACAACTGGGGCGAAGTGCTGAAGGCCGCCGACATTATTTCCAAGAAGGACGTGTCGCTCGATATCGGGCCGACGCGCCATGGCATTACGCGCGGCGCGACGATCTATTTCTTCGATCCATCGGGCAACCGGAACGAGGTCTTTTCTGGCGGCTATATCCACTATCCGGACAAGCCGACCATCACATGGACCGACAACGAACTGGGCAAGGCGATCTTCTATCACGACCGCAAGCTGAACGACGCGTTCCTGAATGTACTGACCTGATCACTAGCGCGACGACTTCTCCGATGCCGCATGTTTGCTCCCCTCTCCCGCAAGCGGGAGAGGGGAGCAAGGCGAAAGACGCAGGCCGAAAGACAAAAGACAGCAAGACACGGCGGCGCACCCTGCCGCACCAAGCGAGACAACATGAAAGAGTTCAAGAACTTCATCAACGGCGAATGGGTGGCCACCAACCGCCGGTTCGACGACCGCAATCCGGTCGATAACAGCCTGATCGCCCGTGTGCACGAAGCCGGGCAGGCCGAGGTCGATGCGGCGGTAGCCGCGGCAAAGCAAGCGCTGAGGGGGCCGTGGGGCAAGATGACCGTGGCGCGGCGCGTCGAGATATTGCACGCGGTGGCTGACGGCATCAACCGCCGCTTCGACGACTTCCTGCAAGCCGAGATCGCCGACACCGGCAAACCGCACTCCCTCGCCAGCCATGTCGACATCCCGCGCGGCGCGGCGAACTTCAAGGTGTTCGCCGACCTGATCAAGAACGTGCCCACCGAGAGCTTCGCCATGGCCACGCCGGACGGCGGCGAGGCCATCAACTATGCGGTGCGCTCGCCGCGCGGCGTGATCGGCGTGGTGTGCCCGTGGAACCTGCCGCTGCTGCTGATGACCTGGAAGGTTGGCCCGGCGCTGGCTTGCGGCAATACCGTGGTGGTCAAGCCGTCCGAGGAAACCCCCGCCACGGCCACTTTGCTCGGTGAGGTGATGAACGAGGCCGGCGTGCCGCCGGGCGTCTATAACGTGGTGCACGGCTTTGGCCCGGATTCCGCTGGCGCCTTCCTGACCGCGCACCCGGATGTGAACGGCATCACCTTCACCGGCGAGACCCGTACTGGCGAGGCCATCATGAAGGCGGCCGCCAATGGCGTACGCCCGGTTTCGTTCGAGCTGGGCGGCAAGAATGCCGGCATCGTCTTCGCCGACGCGGATTTCGACAAGGCAGTGGCCGGCATCACCCGCTCGGCCTTCGAGAACAGCGGCCAGGTCTGCCTGGGCACCGAGCGCGTCTATGTGCAGCGGCCCATCTTCGCGCGCTTCGTCGCGGCGCTCAAGGCCAGGGCCGAGGCCTTGCGCATTGGCAGGCCGAATGACGAGGGCGTCAACATGGGCCCGCTGGTGTCGCTGGAGCATCGCGATAAGGTGCTGTCCTACTACCGCAAGGCGGCGGATGCGGGCGCTACCGTGGTCACCGGCGGCGGTGTGCCCGAGATGCCCGGCGCGCTGGCCGAAGGCGCCTGGGTGCAGCCCACCATCTGGACCGGCCTGCCGGAGGACGCGGCGGTGATCCGCGAGGAGATCTTCGGCCCCTGCTGCCATATCGCGCCGTTCGATACCGAGGAAGAGGCCATTCGCCTCGCCAACGATACGCCTTACGGCCTGGCCGCCACCGTATGGACGTCCGACCTGGGCACCGCGCACCGCATGGGCAGCGCGCTGGAGGTGGGCATCTGCTGGATCAACGCATGGTTCCTGCGCGACCTGCGCACCGCCTTCGGCGGCGCCAAGCAATCCGGCATCGGCCGCGAGGGCGGGGTGCATTCGCTGGAGTTCTATACCGAGCTGCGCAATGTGTGCGTGAAACTTTGAGGCAGGCCATGAAACCCGAAGATATTCTTGAGATTGGCGCGAGCTTGCATCAGGCGCTGGATCAACGCCAAGCCATCGCCCCGCTGACCGAGCGCTACCCCGAGCTGTCCATCGACGACGCCTACCGTATCCAGCTGGCCATGGTGCAGCACCGGCTGGACGCCGGCGAGCGCGTGATCGGCAAGAAGATCGGTGTGACCAGCCGGGTGGTGATGGACATGCTCGACGTGCGCCAGCCGGATTTTGGCCACCTGCTGTCCGGCATGGTCCACGCAGACGGCACCGCCATTGCCGCCAACACGCTGATCGCACCCAAGGCCGAAGGGGAAATCGCTTTCGTGCTCAAGGAAGACCTGGAAGGTCCCGGCGTGACCAACGCCGATGTGCTGCGCGCCACCGCCTACGTGCTGCCGTGCTTCGAGATCGTCGACTCGCGCATCCGCGACTGGAAGATCCGCATCCCGGACACCGTGGCGGACAACGCATCATCCGGTGTGTTCGTGCTGGGCGATGCCGCCGTGGACCCGCGCGGCCTTGACCTCGGCACCGTTGGCATGACGCTGGAGAAGAACGGCGAGATCGTCGCCACCGGCGCGGGCGCCGCCGCGCTCGGCCACCCGGCCAACGCCGTGGCGTGGCTGGCCAATACGCTGGGCCGCCTCGGCATCGGGCTGAAGAAGGGCGAGGTGATCCTGTCCGGCTCGCTGGCCGCGATGGTGCCTGTCCAGGCCGGCGACCAGCTTCGCATCAGCCTGGGCGGCATCGGCTCCGCCGGCGTGCGCTTCGTTTGATCGGATTTCATCTAGCAGCCCAGGACAACGCCATGAACCTCACCCAAGACACCACCCGGCAACTTGCCGAGCACCTGGAGACCGCCGAGCTCAACCGCGAGCCGGTGCGCAAGATTACCGATACCCATCCCGAGATGGACTGGGAGGATGCCTACGCCATCCAGGACGCGATCCGGGCGCGCAAGCAAGCGCGCGGCACCCGCATTGCGGGCCTGAAGATGGGGCTGACCTCGTTCGCCAAGATGCGCCAGATGGGCGTGACGGATCCGGTCTACGGATTCCTGACCGACTACGGCGCCTGCATGGACGGTGGCGCCATCGATACCGCATCGCTGATCCATCCCAAGGTGGAGGCGGAGATCGCCTTCGTGCTCAAGCATCCGCTCAAGGGGCCGGGCTGCCATATCGGCGACGTGCTGGCCGCCACCGATTTCGTGCTGCCGGCGGTGGAGGTGATCGACTCGCGCTATGAGAACTTCCGTTTCGACCTCAAGAGCGTGATCGCCGACAACACGTCCTCGGCACGCTTTGTCGTCGGTGGCACGCATCGCAGCGCCGAGGGAATCGACCTGAAGAACCTCGGCGTGGTGCTGGAGAAGAACGGTGAAGTGGTCGCCACCGCCGCCGGCGCCGCCGTGCTCGGCCACCCGGCCAGCAGCGTGGCCATGCTGGCCAACATGCTTGGCGCACGCGGGCGCGAGCTGCCGGCGGGCACTTTCATCATGACCGGCGGCGTGACCGAGGCCATCGCGGTGGCGGCCGGCGACAGCATCACGGTGCGCTACCAGCATCTGGGCACGGTGTCGATGCGCTTCGTTTGAGACGCTACCAACTCAACGCACCTGGCAGGAGGAAAGCCATGCCCATCATGCAAGTGTTTTTGATTGAAGGAAGGACCGAAGAGCAAAAGGCCGGCCTGATCCGCGCGCTGACCGACGCCGCGGTGGAATCGATCGGCGCCCCGGTCGAATCGGTGCGGGTGATGATCACCGACGTCCCCAATACGCAATTCGGCATCGCCGGAAAGACGGCGAAAGAACTCGGCCGCTGAAGCGGCAACGGAGAGTCAGCATGGACATGAAAACAAGCGGCAAGCACAAGGTAGCCATCATCGGCTCGGGCAATATCGGCACCGACCTGATGATCAAGGTCATGCGCAACGGGCGGCAACTGGAGATGGGCGCGATGGTTGGCATCGACGCCGCCTCCGACGGCCTGGCCAGGGCCGCGCGGCTGGGCGTGCCCACCACGGCCGAGGGCATCGAAGGCCTGGTGAGGATGGCAGGCTTTGGCGATATCCGCATCGCCTTCGACGCCACCTCGGCCGGCGCCCACGCGCATCACAACCAGATCCTGCAGCAGCACGGCATCCAGGTGATCGACCTGACCCCGGCCGCGATCGGGCCGTACGTGGTGCCGGTGGTCAACCTGGACCAGCAGCTCGGGGCCAGCAACATCAATATGGTCACCTGCGGCGGCCAGGCCACCATCCCGATGGTGGCTGCGGTGTCTCGCGTGGCCAAGGTGCATTACGCGGAGATCGTGGCCTCGATCTCCAGCAAGTCCGCCGGGCCGGGCACGCGCGCCAATATCGACGAATTTACCGAGACCACCAGCCAGGCGATCTGCTCGGTGGGCGGCGCGGCGCGCGGCAAGGCCATCATCGTGCTGAATCCGGCCGAGCCGCCGCTGATGATGCGCGACACGGTGTTCACGCTGTCCGAGGACGCCGACGAAGCGGCGATAGAGGCCAGTGTGCAAGCCATGGCGAAGGCGGTGCAGGCCTATGTGCCCGGCTACCGGCTCAAGCAGCGGGTGCAGTTCGAGCGCATCGATCCGTCCGCGCCGTTGAATATCCCGGGGCTGGGGCTGATGAGCGGGCTCAAGACATCGATCTTCCTGGAAGTGGAGGGCGCCGCCCACTACCTGCCGGCTTATGCCGGCAACCTCGACATCATGACCAGCGCCGCGCTCGCCTGCGCCGAGCGCCTGGCGCAAACACGGCTGGCCGCGTAAGCGGCGGGCGCACGGAGAGAAGACATGACCCAGCAAGCCACGCAGAAGAAACTCTATATCTCGGACGTCACGCTGCGCGATGGCAGCCATGCCATCCGCCACCAATACAGCCTGGACGATGTGCGCCGCATTGCTGCGGCGCTGGATGCGGCCAAGGTGGACTCGATCGAAGTCGCGCATGGCGACGGGCTCGCCGGCTCCAGCTTTAACTACGGGTTCGGCGCGCACACGGACCTTGAGTGGATCGCGGCGGCGGCAGAGACCGTCCGCCATGCCAAGGTAGCCACCTTGCTGCTGCCCGGCGTGGGCACCGTGCACGACCTGCGTGCCGCGTTTGACGCCGGCGCGCGCGTGGTGCGGGTTGCCACGCACTGCACCGAGGCGGATGTCTCGCGCCAGCATATCGAGTACGCGCGTAACCTGGGCATGGACACGGTGGGCTTCCTGATGATGAGCCACATGACCACGCCCGCGGCGCTGGCGCAGCAGGCCAGGCTGATGGAAAGCTACGGCGCCGAGACCGTCTACGTGGTGGATTCCGGCGGCGCGCTCAATATGAACGACGTGCGCGAGCGCTTCCGTGCCTTCAAGGACGTGCTCAAGCCGCAGACCCAGACCGGCATGCACGCACACCACAACCTGAGCCTGGGCGTGGCCAACTCCATCGTCGCGGTGGAAGAAGGCTGCGACCGCATCGACGCCAGCCTGGCCGGCATGGGCGCCGGCGCCGGCAACGCGCCGCTGGAGGTGTTCATCGCCGCCACCAGCCGGCTCGGGTGGAACCACGGCTGCGATCTCTACACGCTGATGGACGCCGCCGACGAGATCGTGCGGCCGCTGCAGGACCGCCCGGTGCGCGTGGACCGCGAGACCCTCGCGCTTGGCTATGCGGGCGTCTATTCCAGCTTCCTGCGCCACGCGGAGGCAGCCGCCGGGCGCTATGCGCTGAAGACCGTGGATATCCTGGTGGAACTAGGCCAGCGCCGCATGGTGGGCGGGCAGGAAGACATGATCGTCGACGTGGCGCTGGACCTGGTGGCGCGGCGTGCGGCGAGGGCGGAAATCGCCGCCTGACTACCTTCATGCCATCGAGGCCGCCCGCGGTCTCTACCATGCGCGTCCTCGGGGCTGCACGTGTCGTTTGATCACGTTGCGAGGGGTGGCTCCCAGGACCTCACCCCAGCCTGAACTGCCCCACGACCCCCGCCAACGCGCCGGCCTGCCCCTGCAACGCCTCGGCCGCCGCGGTGGATTCCTCAACCAGAGCCGCATTCTGCTGCACCATCTGATCCAACTGGCTAACGGCCAGGTTCACCTCCTGGATGCCCCGGGTCTGCTCCTGCGCAGCATTCGTGATCTCGGAAATGATGCTGGTCACCTTGTCCACGTTCCCGACGATCGCATTCATCGTGTCTCCGGCGCGGCGTACCTGCCCGGAGCCTGACACCACGCTGTCGACCGTGGTCTCGATCAGCGTCTTGATCTCCTTCGCAGCCTGCGAACTGCGCTGCGCCAGCCCGCGCACCTCGCCGGCAACCACCGCAAATCCACGGCCCTGCTCGCCGGCGCGCGCCGCCTCAACTGCAGCATTCAGCGCAAGGATGTTGGTCTGGAACGCAATGCCTTCGATCACCCCGATGATGTCGGACACCTTGACCGAAGCCCGTTCGATCTCACTCATGGTCTGAATGGCCTCGCCAATGGCGGCGCCACCATTGCCTGCGACCTGGGAGGCCGCGATCGCAGACGCATCGGCCTGCTTGGCCGACATGGCAGACTGGCTCACCGTCGCGGTGATCTGTTCCATCGACGCCGCCGTCTCTTCCAGGCTCGCCGCAGCCGATTCGGTTCGCCGCGAAAGGTCGATGTTTCCGGCCGCGATCTCGTCAGCGGCAGCATGTACAGAGGCACTGGCATCGCGAATCTGGCGCATCACGCTGACCAGCTTCTCGGCGAACGCGTTGAACGCTTGCGCAATCTGCGCCACCTCGTCGGAGCCATTGGCTGGCAGGCGGCGCGTCAGGTCGCCATCCCCGCTACCGATATCCCGCATGGCGTCGCGAATCACCGACAGCCGTCGGAACGAAACCGCTGTCACCCCGGCGACGATGGCGGCCGCCACGCAAGCGATCACGATCAGCACGAACACCGATGCCATCAGCATGGAGCGCATGCCTGCGGTCGCCTCGCCCTGGTCCAGCGCGATCACGGCGATCCAGTCCGTGCCGGGCACGCTGCGCGCCCGCAGCAGCTTGGGCGCATTGTCCACCTCGACCTGCAACGGCGCCTTGGCGCCTTCGAGCGTTGCGAGCTTGTCGAGCGCAAGCGCAGGCATCAAATCGGTCACGGGCTTGAGCGTGAGCTTATCGTCCTGGTGGGCGACGATCTTGCCGTCCTTTGTCACCAGCACGCCGAAGCTGGCGGGTGTGGGGTGGATGGCCTTGATGTTGGCGATGACGCTGTCCATGGACACGTCGCCGGCCACCACGCCCTTGAGCGCGCCGTCGCGCAGGATGGGCACGGCGAAGGTCACGACCAGCTTGCCGCTGCTGGCGGCCACGTAAGGCGGCGTGACCACCGGCTTGCCCGCGGCCACGGCCTGCTTGTACCAGGGGCGGGACGTGGGATCGTAGTTGGGCCGCAAGCCTTCGGTATCGGAAAACCGGTGGGACTTGTCGGGAAAACCGATGTAGGTCATGACGAAGCCGCCTGCGCTGCTGACCTGCTTGAGCGCGGCGATGGCGGCGTTGGTGTCGGACTGCGTTGCCGCGTCCTGCAGCGAGTCGATCATCTGCATGTGGCTCGCCACCCAGTCGGCGATGGCGCCGACGTGGCCGTTCTGCACGGCGGCCAGGTTGCTGTCGATGGCGTCGTCGCTGTACGAACTGGCCACCACATGATTGATAACGGCATTGGCAATGAGTGCGACCACAACGATGGCCACGGATAGGGCCACGATGCGCGCGCGGAGGGAGGACAGCATAGTTGGATCTTTTTTGTTTGGCTCGTCGGGCGGATGGCTCTTGGAGCGGTGGGGGCGAAGGGTCCTGGCTCGCTCTTACGGCATTGTTGCCGGCGAATTTAGGACCGCCGGGCGGTCTATTTTCAAAGTGCGAAGAGCGCCATTCGGATATCCGGATAAAGCGTGATCTGGCCGTTCGGATATCCGGATGCCCGGCTTTTCCGGGTGTTTGGCATCGAAGTGGTGCGTCTGTTGGCATGGGCGGAGCCTGCTTCGCGCAAAAAAAGAAAGGCCTCCGAAGTGGAGGCCTATCGTCTTATCGTCTTTGTCAGGTCGTGGTCCGCGCGTGAGAGCGCTGTGTCTTTTCGCCCATTGAGCGCATGGAGCTTCACCCGTTAACGTGGTGGCAAGTGGCGGCAAGCCAATGGTCCGGAGGGTGAAGCGCACCGCCACACAGGCGTGCCGATATGCATGATGGCGCGGCAAAAAAAAGAGCCCCGCGTGGGGCTCCATGGCGGCGCCGCGCAATCGGTGCGCGGCATGCGGCCTGGCTCAGCGCTGATAGGCCGGCGGCAGGAAGCCGGCAAAGCGTTGCTGCGTGGTCGCCTTGAATTCCGGCGACTGGTAAGCCTCGCGGATGTCCTTGACGAACGGCTTGCCGGTGTCCGCGGTGCGCACCGCAACCAGGTTCATGTAGTAGTCGGGAATCTTCTCCAGGCTCAGCGCTTCGGTCAGCTTCAGGCCGGAGGACAGCGCGAAGTTGCCATTGACGAAGGCGAAGTCCACGTCGTCGAGCGAGCGCGGCAGCTGCGCGGCTTCGAGCTGGATCAGCTTGAGCTTGTTCGGGTTGCCTTCGATGTCGCGCTCGCTGGCGCGGATCGGGTCGGTGCCGGCCTTGAGCGTGATCCAGCCGATCTGCTGGAGCATGGCGATGGCGCGTGCCAGGTTGGACGGATCATTCGGCAGCGACACCGACGCCCCCGGCCTCACTTCCGTCAGCGACTTGTGCTTGCGGCTGTAGATGCCGATCGGCGCGGTGGGGACCTGGATGACTTCGGACAATTGCAGCTTGCGGTCGCCGGAGAACTTCTTCAGATAGGCGACGTGCTGGAAGGCATTGGCGTCGATGGCGCCATCGGCCAGCGCCAGGTTGGGCTGCACGTAGTCGCTGAACTCAACGATAGTGACCTTGTAGCCCTTTTTTTCCAGCAGGGGCTTGATGCCGTAGCGGATCTGGTCGGAGTAGGGGCCAGCGGTGGCGCCGAAGCGGATTTCCTTCTTGTCCGGATCAGCCGCGCCGGCCGTCTGGATCACGCCGAGCGCGAGCGCCGCGGCAATCAGTCGAATTCCGAAACCCAGTTTCATCTAAAGCTCCCCGTATTGTTTGTGTGCATCGTGGCTTACCGGGATGGCGGCAAGCAAGGATGCCCATTGTAGGGAAGTGCATACGTTCAAGGAACGAGTTAAAACGCATGGTCTTATAACGCACTTGCATATGCCTGCAAGCGGGTTTGCAGGCGCTTTTGTGACGCTAACGGCCGTTGTGTCGCGGCATATGCATATGCAATCGGGTAGTAGTTGCGGGATAACCCGTATTGCGGTTATGATGGAACTGTCTCCTCCAATCCCACCAAGGAATTGGATTCGCGCCCGCCTCATTGGCGGGCGTTTTTATTTGTGCTGTCGTGCTGGAAAACACCACGGGCTCCGCTTCCAGTGGCTCCTAGCTAAGCCACCCCTCTCCCCGGCCCTCTCCCCCTGAGGGGAGAGGGAGAGACAGCCGTCGTCATGGCGCGCGGCTTTGGCCCGCTCGGCGGCTTCGGCAAATGCCTCAGGCTGCGGCCAGCGCGCGCTCCAGGTCTTCCAGCAGGTCGTCGATATGCTCGATGCCGATCGACAGGCGCACCATGTCTTCGCTGACGCCAGCGGCCTTGAGCTCGGCGGCGTCGAGCTGGCGGTGCGTGGTGGAGGCCGGATGGGTCGCCAGCGACTTGGCGTCGCCGATGTTGACCAGGCGGGTGAACAGTTGCAGGGCGTCCAGGAAGCGCGCGCCGGCTTCGCGGCCGCCGCTCTTCAGGCCGAATGACAGGATGCCGGGGCCGCGCCCGCCCAGGTAGCGCTGCACCAGCGCATGGTCCGGGTGCTCCGGCAGGCCGGCAAAGTTGACCCACTCCACCTTGGGGCTGGCCTTCAGGTGGCGTGCGACAGCCAGCGCGTTCTCGGTGATGCGGTCCAGGCGCAGCGCCAGGGTCTCGATGCCTTGCAGGATCAGGAAGGCATTGAACGGCGACAGCGCCGCGCCGGTATTGCGCAGCGGCACCACGCGGGCGCGGCCGATGTAGGCGGCGGCGCCGAGCGCTTCGGTGTAGACCACGCCGTGGTACGACACATCCGGCTCGTTCAGGCGCTTGAAGCGCGCCTTGTGCTCGGCCCACGGGAACTTGCCGCTATCGACAATGGCGCCGCCCACGCTGTTGCCGTGGCCGCCCAGGTATTTGGTGAGCGAGTGCACGACGATGTCCGCGCCATGCTCGAACGGACGGCACAGGTAGGGCGAGGGCACGGTGTTGTCCACGATCAGCGGGATGCCGTGGCTATGCGCCACCTTGGCGATGGCTTCGATATCGACGATGTTGCCCAGCGGGTTGCCCACCGACTCCACGAAAATCGCCTTGGTGCGCGCATCCACCAGGTCGCCGAAGGCGGCCGGGTTGCGGCCATCGGCAAAGCGGGTCTCGATGCCGGACAGCGGCAGCGTGTGCGCGAACAGGTTGTAGGTGCCGCCGTAGAGCTGGCTGGCCGAGATGATGTTGTCGCCGGCCTCGGCGATGGTCTGGATGGCATAGGTGATGGCCGCCATGCCGGACGCCAGCGCCAGCGCGCCCACGCCGCCCTCGAGCGCGGCCAGCCGCTGCTCCAGCACGTCGTTGGTGGGGTTCATGATGCGGCTGTAGATATTGCCGGGCACCTTGAGGTCGAACAGGTCGGCGCCGTGCTGCGCGTTGTCGAACGCATACGCAACGGTCTGGTAGATCGGCACGGCCACGGCACGCGTGGTGGGGTCCGGGGAGTAGCCGCCGTGAACGGCGATTGTCTCGATTTTCATGATGTCGTTGTCTTCTTGTTGGAATAAATACGCTCAGGAGCGGGCATGGTAGCAGTGGTGGTTCGCGTGTGTCATCCGGGGTGGACCGCGCGGACCCGCCCCGGATTCGGGCATAGGCCCCCTTACTGGCCGGCCAGGGGGAAGCTCGCCTGCCAGACGTTGTCCTTGACCTTGACGGCGGTGGGGATCAGTTTCTGCTCATGGAACAGGTCGGCCACCCGCTGCTGGGCGGCGATCACCTCCGGCGTCACCGGGGTGGCGCCGTACGGCACGCGCTTGAGCCAGGTCTGCACGACCTGCGCGTCCAGGCCCACGGCAGGCGCGAGCAGGGCGGCAGTCTCGCCGGGGTTCTTCACCACCCACAGGCCGGTCGCGCGTAGTTGCTCCAGGATGGCATTGACCACTTGCGGCTGCGCCTTGACGAAGCCGTTGGCGGCTTCATAGAAGTTGAAGGGGGAGGGCACGCCTTCATAGTCGGCGATGGTGCGCACCTTCAGCGCCTTTTGCGCCAGCGCGTAGTACGGGTCCCAGACCACCCAGGCGTCCACGTTGCCGCTCTCGAAGGCGGCGCGCGCATCGGCGGGCGGCAGGTAGATCGGCTGGATGTCCTGCAGGGCCAGCCCATGCTTGTTCAGCAACTGCACCAGCAGGTAGTTGGAGCTGGAGCCTTTTTGCAAGGCGATGCGCTTGCCGCGCAGGTCGGCCACCGAGCGGATGGGCGACGTCTCCAGCACGAACAGCGCCTCGTTGGTCTTGCCGCCCGGCTCTGCGCCCACGTAGACAAAGTTGGCGCGCGCCGCCTGGGCGAACACTGCCGGCGGCGCGCCGGTGTAGCCAAAGTCGATGCCGCCGGCATTGAGCGCCTCCAGCAACTGCGGGCCGGCGGGGAATTCCTTCCACTCCACCTTGAAGCCGAGCGGGGCGAGTTTTTTCTCCAGCGAGCCCTGCGCTTTGAGCACGGCCAGCAGGCCGGCCTTCTGGTAGCCCACGCGGACCGACGCGTCGGCGGCATGGCCGGCGGCGGACCAGGACAGCGCGGCGATGGCCAGGGCGCGGCCGACGACGGGTAGCCATTGACGGAAAGGATGCATTGCGATGTTCTCCGAAGTCGATGATGCGGTAGCAAGGGTCTGGGGTAGGGATGCGGCCCTATGGTTGCGAAATCGCGCGAGGAGGGGAACGAAGGTTATTGCATTTGGATAGAACTGCGGCGGGCGCCGCGCGGTGGCAAGCACGTTTCGGCGGTCCGTGGCATCCTGTTTTCCCGCCGCATTGCCGGCCGCACGCGCGTTGCGGTTTGTGCAGCTGCTTTCAAGGGAGCGCACCCCTGCGACACCTTGCCGCAGTCAAAAATGTCTCGGCTTAATTGGGTGTTGCCAGTGAGATGACGGAAGAAGCTGCATTGTCCGATTTTCCGAACAGTGTGTTCCGGATCACGGGTTTACCCTCAATGCTGCGATGCGGTAGATTCCCGGCCACGATGTCTGACGTACCGCGAACCTCACCCGAACACCCTGCTTGCCCACCAGGCAAGCTCGCCGGGCTGCGCCACGCCGACGTCCTGCTGTGTGGTCCGCCGCAGTCCCACTTTGATCCGTCCCACAAGGACCAAGCCAGGCTGCCGCTGATCGGCGCGTCCCCCGGCACACCGGTCGCTTGACCCGGATCTGACCCAGTTTCCCCCAAGCCTTAAGCCTGCCTCTTGCTCCCGCATCTGGCAGCAAAATCACGCCGCGCCGTCGCTGCCGTGGCCAACTCAACCAGTCGTGACATGAAGATACCCAAACTTCCGCGTTGGACGCGGCTAATGCCTTGCGCCGCCCTGCTCTTGCTGGCCGGATGCAACATGGCCGTGCTAGATCCGAAGGGCCAGATTGGCGCTGACGTCAAAAACATCATCCTGATCGCGACCTGGCTGATGTTGCTCGTGGTGGTGCCGGTGATCGTGCTGGTCTTCACCTTCGCCTGGAAGTACCGCGCCAGCAACAAGTCGGCCCGCTACGAGCCGGACTGGTCCCACTCGACCGGGATCGAAGTCGTGGTCTGGCTGATTCCCTGCCTGATCATCCTGGTGCTGGGCATCATCACGTGGAAGTCCTCGCACGACCTGGACCCCTACAAGCCCATCGAATCCAACGTCAAGCCGATCACCATCGAGGCGGTTGCGCTGAACTGGAAATGGCTGTTCATCTATCCGGACCTGGGCATCGCCACGGTCAACGAGATCGCGTTCCCGGTGAACACTCCCGTGAACTTCAAGATCACGTCGGATTCGATCATGAATTCCTTCTTCATCCCGCAACTGGGCAGCCAGGTGTACGCCATGGCGGGCATGGAGACCAAGCTGCACCTGATCGCCAGCGAGACCGGCGCGTTCGACGGCATGTCGGCCAACTACAGCGGCGGCGGCTTCTCGGGCATGAAGTTCAAGGCCAGGTCGGTGTCGAACTTCGACTTCGAGGCGTGGGTCAAGCAGGTCCGCGCCTCGTCGAGCCAGCTGACCCTGGCTGACTACAGCGCGCTGGCCAAGCCCAGCGAGGCGAATCCCGTGGCGCTGTACGCCAAGGTCGATCCGCAGCTGTACCACGGCATCCTGCACAAGTACATGGACGGCGCCGGTGGCGCTATCGCCGGCAACGGCACCTCGTTTGGTCCCGTCTGCACCTCGCGCAACACCCTCGGCGTGAGCCAGGTGTCCATGGCCGCGCCCGCTACGCCGGCGCCGGGCTCGAATTCCTAGGAGTAGAGATGTTTGGCAAATTGAGTTTGGATGCCATCCCGTTCCACGAGCCCATCATCATGGGCACGTTGACGATGGTAGCGCTGGGTGGCGTGGCGCTATGCGCGCTGATCACCTATTTCGGCAAGTGGAAATGGCTGTGGAACGACTGGTTCACCTCGGTCGACCACAAGAAGATCGGCATCATGTATTCCGTGGTTGCGCTGATCATGCTGCTGCGCGGCTTTGCCGACGCCATCATGATGCGTACCCAGCTGGCGTTGTCCACCAACGGCTCGCCGGGCATCCTGCCGCCTGAGCACTACGACCAGATCTTCACCGCCCACGGCGTGATCATGATCTTCTTCGTGGCGATGCCGCTGATGACGGGCCTGATGAACCTGGTCGTGCCGCTGCAGATCGGCGCGCGCGACGTGGCCTTCCCGTTCCTCAATACGCTGAGCTTCTGGCTGTTCGTTGCCGGCGCGATGCTGGTCAATGTCTCGCTGGGCGTCGGCGAGTTCGCGCGCACCGGCTGGCTGGCCTATCCGCCGCTGTCCGGCATTGCGTACAGCCCTGGCGTGGGGGTGGACTACTACCTCTGGAGCTTGCAGATCTCGGGCCTGGGCACCTTGCTGACCGGCGTCAACTTCCTGGTGACCATCCTCAAGATGCGCGCCCCGGGCATGACCCTGATGCGCATGCCGGTGTTTACCTGGACCGCGCTGTGCACCAACGTGCTGATCATCGCCGCTTTCCCGGTGCTGACCGTCACGCTGGGCCTGCTGGGCCTTGACCGCTACCTGGGCATGCACTTCTTCACGAACGAAATGGGCGGCAACGCCATGATGTACGTGAACCTGATCTGGATCTGGGGCCACCCCGAGGTGTACATCCTGGTCCTGCCGGCATTCGGCATCTTCTCGGAAATCATCTCGACGTTCTCCGGCAAGAAGCTGTTCGGCTACAAGGGCATGGTCTACGCGACCTGCGCCATCATGGTGCTGTCGTTCCTGGTCTGGCTGCACCACTTCTTCACGATGGGCTCCGGCGCCAACGTGAATGCGTTCTTCGGCATCACCACCATGATCATCTCCATCCCGACCGGGGTGAAGATCTTCAACTGGCTGTTCACCATGTACCGCGGCCGTGTGCAGATGACCACGCCCGTGCTGTGGACGCTGGGCTTCATGGTCACCTTCGTGATCGGCGGCATGACCGGCGTGCTGATGGCAGTGCCGGCGGCTGACTTCGTGCTGCACAACAGCCTGTTCCTGATCGCCCACTTCCACAACGTGATCATCGGTGGCGTGCTGTTCGGCTACATCGCCGGCATTACCTACTGGTTCCCGAAGGCGTTCGGCTTCAAGCTCGACGAGCGCCTGGGCAAGTACGCGTTCTGGTGCTGGATCATTGGTTTCTACCTGGCCTTCATGCCGCTGTACGCGCTGGGCTTCATGGGCATGACCCGTCGCCTGAACCACACCGACAATCCGGCGTGGAACCCGTACCTGTACGTGGCAGTGATCGGCGCCGCGTTTGTCGGCCTGGGCATCCTGTTCCAGGTCCTGCAGATCGTGGTCAGCGTGCGCCGCCGCAAGGAACTCCTCGACGTGACGGGCGACCCCTGGGGTGGCCGTACGCTGGAGTGGGCAACGTCGTCGCCGCCGCCGTTCTACAACTTCGCGCACACCCCGGTGGTGCGTGACCTGGATGCGTTCGCCGACATGAAGGCGCGTGGCGAAGTGCCGCAGCAACAAGCGCACTACGAGCAGATCCACATGCCGAAGAACACCGGCGCCGGCTTCTACATCGGTGCCTTCAGCCTGGCGCTGGGCTTTGCCCTGACCTGGCATATCTGGTGGCTGGCGGCGGTAGGCCTGGTTGGCATGATCGTCAGCTTTATCTTCCGCAGCAACGACGACCACATCGACTACTACGTGCCCGCGCACGAAGTCCAGGCGGTCGAAACGAGCCATTTCCAGCGCATTGCGTCACAGGCCTGAACCATGACGACTGAAGTCCTACAGCGTTATCCCGCGCATGGCGCCACCGAGGCGCATGCCCACTCGCACGATCATTCGCACGATCACGCCCATCACGACACCAGCGCCAACACGGTGTTTGGTTTCTGGGTGTACCTGATGAGCGACTGCATCATCTTCGCCGGGTTGTTCGCCGCGTTCGCGGTGCTGCGCGGCGAAGTGGCAGGCGGCCCGTCGGGCAAGGAACTGTTCGAGCTGAACTACGTCCTGGTCGAGACCTTCCTGCTGTTGTTCAGCAGCTTGACCTCGGGCATGGCAATGATCTCGCTGCATAACGGCCAGCGTGCCCGCCTGCAGTTCTGGCTCGGCATCACGTTCTTGCTGGGCGTGGCGTTCATCGGCATGGAAATCAACGAGTTCCATCACATGATCGCCGAGGGCGCAGGCCCCGAGCGCAGCGCCTTCCTGTCGTCGTTCTTCACTCTGGTCGGCACCCACGGCCTGCACGTGGCGAGCGGCCTGCTGTGGATGGCCGTGCTGATGTGGCAGATCTCCCGCAAGGGCCTGACCGCGACCATGACCAAGCGCCTGGCCTGCTTCGCCTTGTTCTGGCACTTTCTGGACATCGTCTGGATCGGCGTGTTCACCGTGGTCTACCTGATGGGAGCGATGTAATGGAACATAGCAACGTCTCTGCCGCCGTCGCCCACGACGCGCACGGCACCACGTCCGCGGGCGCCAGCCATGGCAGCGTCAAGTCGTATGTGATCGGCTTCGTGCTGGCGGTGATCCTGACCGTCATCCCGTTCAAGCTGGTGATGGGCGGCACGCTGGAAGCCTCGACCACGCTGGCTGTGATCCTGGGCCTGGCCGTCGTGCAGATCGTCGTGCACCTGATCTACTTCCTGCACCTGGACAGCTCGTCGGAGCAGCGCTGGAACGTGATGGCCCTGGCCTTCACCGCGCTGATCCTGCTGATCGTGGTGGCGGGCTCGCTGTGGATCATGCACAACATGAACGCCAATATGATGGTGCATTGAGCGTTAAGCGTGGCTAAGCGTGGTTCGGCCTCCTGGCGAACCACGCCACGCAAGCAACGTGAAAAAACGACCCGGTCGCGTGAGCGCCCGGGTCGTTTTTGTTTGTGCGGCAGCGGCACGCTGGTTTCCGCCTTCGCCGGTGGCGGGATTTTCCCCGCCAAGCCTTGATTCTTCGCTGTATACAACGCCTTCAATTTGGCCGGGTTCCCCCCCACGAAAATGCGTTGCCGGCTGCTTTATTTTCCTGAAATTTACGTATTTTGTCGACGTTTACCCTAGGTTAATGGGTTCCGTGTTGCTTGGTTGGCTTCGTCTGGATACACTCTGTATTCAATAGCGGCCATCTTGCATCACCGGACACGCTCGCCCCCACAAGTAGAGACAACGCATCATGCAAACCGACAACGACAATGACAACCTCAGCGACAGCAAAGCCGGCGCCAGCGCCTCCCAGGCGGTCCGGGCGTTGCTCGGATTGCGGGAGCTGATCCTCGGCGGCGATCTCGCGCCGGGCGCACGTATCTCCGAACTGTGGGTGGTTGAGCGCCTCGGCGTCTCCCGCACTCCGATCCGGGCCGCGTTGATCCGCTTGCAGGAAGAAGGCCTGGTCGAGCCCATCCCGTCCGGCGGCTTTGCGGTCCGTTCCTTCGCCGAAAGTGAAATCAGCGACGCGATCGAGCTGCGGGGCACCATGGAGGGCATGGCGGCACGGCTTGCCGCGGAGCGCGGCGTCGGCCAGACCATCCTGAGCGGCTTGCGCGACTGCATCACGCAAATCGACACGGCACTCACCGGCGAGCTGACTGCGGTCAAATTCTCTGCGTATGTCGATCTCAACGCGCGCTTCCACCAGTTGCTGGCCGAAGCGGCCGGCAGCCCCCTGGTTGCACGGCAGATCGAGAAAGTGATGAATATCCCGTTCGCCTCCGCGAGCGCCTTCGTGATGGTCCAGTCCATTGACGAAAGCGCGCGCGAAATGCTGCTGCTTGCGCAGGCGCAGCACCGCTCGGTGGTCGAGGCGATCGAACTGCGCGAGGGCGCCCGCGCCGAAGCGCTGATGCGTGAACACAGTCGCATCGCCAACCGCAACCTCAAGATCGCCATGCAGAACCAGCAGGCGATGTCGCAGGTGCTCGGCGGCAGCCTGATTCGTCGAGCAGGCCGCCCGGCCTGACCTAATCCACTTTCGTAAGTCATTGAACCTTGGCGCGGTTGGGCGCCAGGGAGGGGATCGCTATGTTTCTGAAAAACACTTGGTACGTGGCCTGCACGCCGGACGAACTCGCGGGAAAGCCGCTTGGCCGCACGATCTGCAATGAAAAAATGGTGCTGTTCCGGGGGGAGGACGGCAGCGTCGCCGCGCTGGAGGACTTCTGCCCGCACCGTGGCGCGCCGCTTTCGCTGGGCTTTGTCCGTGACGGACAACTGGTCTGCGGCTACCACGGCCTGACCATGGGCCGCGACGGCAAATGCGCCAGGATGGCCGGGCAGCGCGTCGGCGGGTTTCCGTCGATCCGCAGTTATCCGGCGGTCGAGCGTTATGGTTTTGTCTGGGTCTGGCCGGGCGACGCCGCGCTGGCCGACGCGGCAGCGATCCCGCACCTGGAGTGGGCGGTGAGTGCGGACTGGGCGCACGGCGGTGGGCTGTATTACATCCATTGCGACTACCGGCTGATGATCGACAACCTCATGGACCTGACCCATGAGACATACGTCCATGCCTCCAGCATCGGGCAGGCCGAGATTGAAGAGGCGGCGCCCTCCACCCGGGTGGAGGGCGACACGGTCGTGACCGGCCGGCATATGGAGGCCATCCTGCCGCCGCCGTTCTGGGCCGCGGCATTGCGCGGCAACGGCCTTGCGGACGATGTGCCTTGCGACCGCTGGCAGATCTGCCGCTTCACGCCGCCAAGCCACGTCATGATCGAGGTGGGCGTGGCGCACGCGGGCAAGGGTGGGTATCACGCCGAGCCGCAGCACAAGGCGTCGAGCATCGTGGTGGATTTCATCACGCCGGAAACCGAGACGTCGATCTGGTACTTCTGGGGCATGGCGCGCAACTTCAAGGCAGACGACGCGCAGCTGACCGAAACCATCCGCGAAGGGCAGGGCAAGATCTTCGCCGAAGACCTGGAAATGCTGGAGGCGCAGCAGCGCAATATCCTGGCCAATCCCGAGCGCAAGCTGCTCAAGCTGAATATCGATGCCGGCGGCGTCCAGGCGCGGCGGATTCTCGATCGCCTGCTGCAGCAAGAGCATGCCGGGCAAGCGGAGGGCGCGTGATGCAGGTCAGGATCGCAAGCAAGGCCGACGCGGCGTCGGGCATCGCCGTGTTCGAACTGGTCGCGCCGCACGGCGGCACACTGCCGGCATTCACCGCGGGCGCGCATATCGACGTACGGATCGGGCAGGGACTGGTGCGCCAGTACTCCCTGTGCAACGACCCCGCCGAGACCCACCGCTACCAGATCGGCGTGCTGCGCGACCCCGCCTCCCGGGGCGGATCGGTGGCCATGCACGCGCTGGCAGTGGGCGCCACGCTGGACATCAGCGAGCCGAAGAACCACTTTGCGCTGGCTACCGGCGCCGCGCATTCGATCCTGCTCGCCGGTGGCATCGGTGTCACGCCCATCCTCGCCATGGCGCAGCGCCTGGCGCAGACCGGCGCATCATTCGAGTTGCACTACTGCACCCGCACGGCGGCGCACACGGCGTTCCGCGAGCGGCTTGCGCACGACGATCTGCGGGACCGCACGCATTTCTATGTCGACGAGCCGCCGGGCCATCGTGCCGACCTGCCGCGCCTGCTCGCCGCCCCCGGCGCGCAGACGCATCTCTATGTGTGCGGCCCCACCGGATTCATGGATGCGGTGCTGCGCCAGGCGAAGGATGCCGGCTGGCCGGAAGCGAACCTCCATCGCGAGTACTTTGCCGCGCCCGTGGTGCTGGGCGCCGTCGCCGGCGCATTCCAGGTGAAGGTCCAGAGCAGCGGGCTGGTGATCGATGTCGAGCCGGACCAGACGGTGGTGCAGGCGCTGTCGGCCAATGGCGTGGAGATCCAGACATCCTGCGAGCAGGGGGTGTGCGGAACCTGCCTGACGCGCGTGTTGGCGGGCGAGCCGGACCATCGTGATGCCTATCTGACGGACGAGGAGCGCGCCGCCAACGATCAGTTCCTGCCGTGCTGCTCGCGCGCCCGGACGGGTTTGCTGGTGCTGGATTTGTAGTTGCCGGTGGTCGTCGTTGGCTGCCGGTAGTTGCCGTCAGTCCCGCTGTCATTCCGATCAATCGGACTAGTCAGATCGATCAGATCGACCAGGTAAATCAAAATAAATACATGGAGGTAGACAATGAAGCTCGACATCAGGGAAACCATCAACCAAGGCGAGATGAGCCGGTTCCAGATCATGGCGGTAGCGATCTGCATCGTGCTCAATATGCTCGACGGCTTTGACGTGCTGGCGATGGCGTTCACCGCCTCGCATATCTCCAGCGACTGGCACCTGAGCGGCAAGGAGATTGGCGTTCTGCTCAGTGCCGGGCTGTTCGGCATGGCGGCAGGATCGCTGTTCCTGGCGCCCTGGGCCGACCGGCTCGGGCGCCGCCCCGTCATCCTGCTCTGCCTGGTGACGATCTCGGCGGGCATGCTTTGGTCCGCGTTCGCGCAGAGCGTGACCCAACTGGCGGCCATGCGGGCGATCACCGGGCTTGGCATCGGCGGCATGCTGGCCAGCATCAACGTCATTACCGGCGAATATGCCTCGGACAAGTGGCGCAGCACCGCGATCGTGCTGCAGGCCACCGGTTATCCGGTGGGCGCGACGATTGGCGGCGCCATCGCCGGCGTGCTGTTGCTGCACTACGGCTGGCGCAGCGTCTTCGTTTTTGGCGGGCTGGTCACGCTGGTCATGATCCCGGTCGTGCTGGCACGCTTGCCTGAATCGCTGGATTTCCTGATCGCCAGGCGCCCGGCGGGCGCGGTCGACAAGCTCAACAAGCTTCTCGCCGGCATGGGGCGCGAACGCATTACCGAAATGCCGGCGCGCGCCGCCGCGCAGACGCCAGCCCAGGGCGGGGTTCGCAGCTTGTTTGGCGGTCGCCTCGCCATGCCTACGCTGATGATCTGGACTTCGTTTTTCCTGGTGATGTTCAGCTTTTACTTTGTCCTGAGCTGGACGCCGAAGCTGCTGGTGGCGGCCGGCATGTCGGCGCAGCAGGGGATTACCGGCGGCGTGCTGCTCAACGTCGGCGGCATCGTGGGCGGCACGTTGTTCGGTTTCCTTGCCGCGCGCATCGGGCTCAAGCCGCTGCTGTGGACCTGCTTTGTCCTGACCGCCTTGTTGCTGGTGGCATTTGGCCTGTACGCCAATACCTTGTCGGTGGCGTTCGTGCTGGCCCTGTTCATCGGTGGCGGCATCTTCGGCTGCATGGTCGGCTTGTACGCCTACGCGCCCATTCTCTATCCGGCGCAAAACCGCACCACGGGCATGGGCTGGTCGATCGGCATGGGCCGCTTCGGTGCGGTGCTGGCTCCGCTGGTCGCCGGCGCGCTGGTCGACGCGGGCTGGCCCACCTCAAACCTGTACTACGTCTTCGCACTGCCGCTGCTGGTAGCCATCGCCAGCGTCGGCCTGCTTGGCCGGTCCCCGGCGGCTGACGGACAGGCGGTACGCATCGCCGCTCACTGAGCGGTACCACAAGCGGCACCACATAGAACACGCAATAGCGTGCCGACATTGGGCGGCAGGCCCCCGGCTTGCCCCAAATCTTAGAAGAAACGGGAGGATGACAATGAAACTTGGACATACGGTCGCTGCCATCGCGGCAGCGATCCCGGTGGTTGCCGCGGCGCAGAACGTGACGGCCTATGGGGTGGTGGATACGGGCGTGGAGTACATCTCCCATATCGGCGCGGCAAAGGACAGTGTCTTGCGCATGCCGAACCTGACCGGCACGGTGCCATCGCGCTGGGGCTTGCGCGGCACCGAGGACCTGGGTGGCGGCATGAAGGCGATCTTCTGGCTGGAGTCCGGGTTCGGGCCCGATAGTGGCGCCAACAACCAGGGCGGACGCCTGTTCGGCCGCCAGGCGCTGGTGGGCCTCTCGGGGAACTGGGGGCAGGTCGCGCTGGGACGGCAGTACACCATGTTGTTCTGGGCCATGGCCGAGCCCGACATCCTGGGGCCGAACGCCTTCGGCTCGGGTTCGCTGGATAGCTATCTGCCCAATACACGCACGGACAATGCCATCTCGTACAAGGGTACCTTCGGCGGCCTGACCGCCGGCGCCACCTACAGTTTCGGCCGCGATACGGTCAACGCGGGCCCGAGCCCGTCGGGCACCAACTGCGCGGGAGAGAATCCGGCGGACCAGCGCGCCTGCCGCGAGTGGTCTGCGATGCTCAAGTACGACACTGCGGCCTGGAGCGTGGCGGCCGCCTACGATTCGCTGCGCGGCGGCCCGGGCGCCTTTGCCGGGCTGAGCCGCAGCAGCCTGACGGATGACCGCCTGTCCATCAACGGCTATGTCCTGGTCAACCGGGACACCAAGATCGGCCTGGGCTGGCTGCGCCGGGACAACAGGGCCAGCCCGACCCCTGTGAGCGACATGTTCTACGGCGGCGTGACGTATCAGGTGACGCCGGCGTTCAGCGTCGACGGCGAGGTGTTCAACCTGCGCTATCACAACAGCGCGGACAAGGCGTGGCTGTTCGCGGCGCGCGGCGTCTATGCCTTTACCAAGCGCACGTCCGTCTATGGCACAGCCGGCTTCATCAACAACGGCGGCAACCTTGCGCTGTCCGTCAGCAATGCGGGAACGGGCACCAATCCCGCACCCGGCGCTAGCCAGCTTGGGGCCATGGTCGGGATGAAACACGTGTTCTGACCGTGCAGGCATGGCTGTGCTGGCGCAGCCCTGTCGCCTCGGACGGGCCGACTGGCCGACTGGCAACCTCTGCTCCTTCGCAAGGGAACGCCGGGCCCGTCAGGCCACCTGCCGCGCGCCGCCGAACGCACGCGGATGCGCCGGCCGCGCCAGGCCCAGGTGCTCGCGCAAGGTGCTGCCCTCGTAGCGCTCGCGAAACAGCCCGCGCCGGCGCAGCTCCGGCAGCACCAGTTCGATGAAGTCGTCGAGGCCGCCCGGCAGCCATGGCGGCATGATGTTGAAGCCGTCGGCGGCGCCGCCTTCGAACCAGGCCTGCAGCTGATCGGCGATGCTCTCGGCGGTGCCATGGATGGACCAGTGCCCGCGCGCGGTAGCCACGCGCAGGTAGAGCTGGCGAATGGTCAGTCCCTCGCGCCGGGCTAGCCCGGTCACCAGCTGGAAACGGCTCTTGGCGCCGTTGGGCTCGGGCAGGTCGTCGGGCAGCGGCCCGTCGAGCGGGTAGCCGGAGAGATCCACGCCGCCGAGGTTCTGCGATAGCAGGGCCAGCCCCACGGCTGGATGGATCAGGCTTTGCAGCGCCTCGAATTTCTCCTTCGCTTCGGCTTCGCTGCGCCCGATCACGGGGAACACGCCCGGCATGATCTTGAGCTGGTCGGGTGTGCGGCCATAGCGCGCCAGCCGGCCTTTCAGGCCCTGGTAAAAGGCCTGGGCGTCTTCCAGCGACTGCTGCGCGGTAAAGATGACCTCCGCCGTGCGCGCTGCCAGTTCCTGTCCGGCCTCGGACGAGCCCGCTTGCACGATGACCGGATGGCCCTGCGGCGGGCGTGACACGTTGAGCGGTCCGCGCACCTGGAAATGCTTGCCGTGGTGATCCAGTGCGCGCAGCTTGTCGGGCGCGAAATGCAGGCCGCTTTCCTTGTCGTAGAGAAAGGCGTCGTCTTCCCAGGTGTCCCAAAGCCCTGTCACCACATCCACGAACTCCTCGGCGCGCGCGTAGCGCTCGGCGTGCTCGGGGTGCTTGTCCAGGCTGAAGTTGCGCGCCTCGGCGTCGGACCACGAGGTCACCACATTCCAGCCGGCGCGGCCACCGCTCAGGTGATCGAGCGAGGCGAATTTGCGCGCGACGTGAAAGGGCTCGTTGTAGGTGGTGGAGACGGTGGCCACCAGGCCGATGCGCTCGGTCACCGCGGCCAGTGCCGAGAGCAGCGTCAGCGGCTCGAAGCTGGCGGCGCGCGCCGTGCGGGGCAGGGTGGCATCGTCAAGCGCGCGGATTGCGACGCCGTCGGCGAGAAAGATCGTATCGAACTGAGCGGCCTCGGCGCTTTGCGCCAGCCGCACATAGTGCGCAAGATCTTGTCCGGCGTTGGCTTGCGCGCCGGGGTGGCGCCAGCCGGCCACATGGTGACCGGTGGCTTGCAGGAAGGCGCCGAGCTTGAGCTGGCGCTTATATGCGGGTTGGCTCATCCGTGGCTCCCTTATGCGGCGGCGCGTGCCGGCGCCGCATGGTTGGCCGGCTCGGCTTGCTTGGGCGCGGCGGACTTCACCGATACGCTGCGGCGTCCGTCCACGCTGACCGGCACATCGCCCGCGATGGTCACGCGGCGTACCACGCGTTTCGCATCGCCGTAGTCGTTGATGGCGTAGTGCTGGGTGGCGCGGTTGTCCCAGATCGCCACGTCGTTGGCGCGCCAGCGCCAGCGCACCGTGTTCTCGAGGCGGTGGACGTGGTCTTGCAGTACGCTGAGCAGATGCTGCGAGTCGGAGGACGAGTAGCCAAGCAGCTTCTTCACGAAATGCCCCAGCACCAGCGTGCGCTCGCCGGTTTCCGGGTGCACGCGCACCACCGGATGCTCGGTCTCGTAAATGGCGGCGGTGAAGACCTCGCGGTAGCGCTTGATGGCTTCGGTGCTGACCGTGTTGCGGGTGGCGGCGTAATCGTAGTCGTTGGTGTGCAGCGCCCAAAGGCGGTCGGCCAGTTCCCGCAGCGCCTCGGGCAGATCCTGGTAGGCCGCGGCCGTATTGGCCCATACGGTGTCGCCGCCGGCGGCGGGAATGACCACGCCGCGCAGCACGGACACCTGCGGGTAGGCCAGGTCGAAGGTCACATCGGTATGCCACGAGTTGGCGCGGCCGCCGTGCTCGGAATCGAGTTCGAGCAGGAACCGCGTGCCGTCGCGCGAGGGCACGGTGGGGTGGGGCACGGGCGTGCCGAACAGGCTGGCAAAGCCCTCCTGGGCTTTGTCGTCCAGGTGGTCCTGGTCGCGCAAGAACAGCACCTTGTGGCGCAGCAGCGCGGCGCGCACGGCGCCGAACGTGGTGGCGTCGAGGTCCGGCGCCAGCTTGAGTCCGCGGATCTCGGCGCCGATGCGCCCGGCGACCGGGTGGATGTCTAACGTGACTTGTGCTGCGGCTTGCTGCTGGGTCATCTGGGATTCTCCTGTGGGCGAGGGGCGCGATTCAGATTCAGATTCAGATCGCGAACTGGATATGGGGTGGCAGCCGGTCGGTGGTTTCCGGATCGGGTTCGCGCTTGATGGGCGCCTGCGCGAGATCGGCCAGGCGCCCGGTGAATTCCTGCAGCACGTCGTCCTTGACGCGCGCGAAGCCCAGCGCGGCTCGGTCGCGCGGATGGGCCAGCGGCACCGGCAGGATGCGCCGGATGCGCCCGGGGCGCGGCTCCATCACCACCACGCGATCGCCCAGGTAGATGGCTTCTTCGACATCGTGGGTGACCAGGATCATGGTGATGCCCTCGGCTTGCCAGATGCGGTGCAGCTCCTGCTGCAGGTAGGCGCGCGTCAGGGCGTCGAGCGCGCCGAAGGGCTCGTCGAGCAGCAGGATCTCCGGGCGCGTGACCAGCGCGCGGGCAATGGCCACGCGCTGGGACATGCCGCCCGATAGCTGATGGGGGAACGCGGTCTCGAAGCCGGCCAGCCCCACCAGCGCGATATGCTCGCGCACCGTGCGGCGCTTCTCGGTCTCGGTCAGGTTGGCGTTGAGCAGCGCCGTGCGGATGTTCTGCTCCACTGTCAGCCACGGGAACAGCCGGTGCTCCTGGAACACGATGCCGCGGTCCAGGCTGGTGCCCACCACGCGCTTGCCGTCGAGCAGGATCTCGCCCTTGTAGTCCTCCTCCAGCCCCACCACCAGCCGCAGCAAGGTTGATTTGCCACAGCCGCTGGCGCCGACGATGCTGACGAACTCGCCGGGCGCGATGGACAGCGTGATGTCTTCGAGGACGGGCAGGGGCTCGCCCTTGACTTCGTATTGCTTGCGCAGGTGCGCGATATCGAGCGTGCCGGCTCGGGCCATGACAGGTCTCCGGGATGGGTTCAGAAGCAATGGGTTCAGGATCAGAAGGCGGCGACCGAGCGCCCGCGCCACGCCAGCAGGCGGGTCTCGATGCGGCTGGCGATCCAGTTCAGCGTAAAGCCGACCAGCCCGACCACGATCACGCCGAAGATCACCAGGTCCATCCAGAAATTCTCGCGGCCATCGGTCAGGGTGTTGCCGATGCCCTTGCCGGACACCAGCATGTACTCGGCGCCGAGCGTGGCCAGCCAGGCGTAGATCAGCGCCAGGTGGATGCCGGCGAAGATCGATGGCGAGGCCGACGGCAGCACCACGCGCAGCAGCACCTGCCGGCGCGAATACTTCAATACGTTGGCCACTTCCAGCAGATCGGCGGGCACGGCGCGGATCCCCTCGAAGGTGTTGAGCACCACGGGGAAGAAAGCCGCGAGCGACAGGAACACCACCTTGGCGGTGTCGCCCAGCCCGAACCAGACCGAGATCAGCGGGATCCAGGCGAACAGCGAGATCTGCTTGATGGTGTGGAACGTCGGCCCCACCAGTTGCTCGAACAGCCGCGACAGCCCCAGCGCGGTGCCAAACAACAGGCCCACGCTGGCACCCAGCGCGAAGCCGGCAACGTCACGCCACAGGCTGGCCGACAGCGCGGCAAACAGCGCGCCGCTGCGCACCTGTTCCACCGCCGTGGCCCAGACCTTGGACACCGGCACCAGCAGCGGCGACGTGCTCCAGCCGAAACGCACAGCGGCCCACCACAGGATGACCAGGCCGACAGGAAGCACCCAGCCGCGCAATGCGCGCGGGAGGCGAAGGGAGCGCGGGTTGCCGGATTTCGTTACCGGCGTCGCGTAGGCATCGGCCATGTTGTTTTCCTTTGCTGTTGGTTTGTGCCGCAACTCAGAGCCCCGGCTTGCGCCAGCGCAATACCGCGCGCTCGGCCAGCGCCAGCACCTTGTCCAGCGCGAAGCCCACCGCGCCTACCACGATCACCGCGGCAATCACCATGTCGAGCTGGAACAGCTGCCGGCCGTACACGATCATGTAGCCCAGCCCTTCGGAGGAGGCCAGCAGCTCCACCACCACCAGCGCCAGCCACGCGTGCGTCAGGCCGTAGCGGATGCCGCTCCAGATCGGCGCGGCGGCGGCGGGAAATACCACCCGCGACAGCAGCTGCCAGCGGGTGAAGCGCAGCACCCGCGCCACCTCGATATAGCGCGTGGGCACGTTCTGGATGCCCTTGTAGGTATTGAGCGCGATCGGTACCAGCGAGGCCTTGGCAATCAGGATGATCTTGAGCGCTTCGTCAATGCCGACCAGCAGCATCAGCAGCGGCAGCCAGCCCAGCACGGGCACCTGGCTGAAGGCCTTGAAGGTGGGATAGACGTAATCGCGCAAGCTGGGCGACAGGCCCATCGCCACGCCCAGCGCCAGGCCGCCGGCCAGGCCCAGCGCAAAGCCGCCCGCCACGCGCAATGCGCTGACGGCCAGGTTGGCCTGCAGCTCGCCGCTCTGGTACAGCTCGGTGAGCGTGTGCCAGACGGTGTCGGGGGCGGGCAGCACCTGCGGCGGAATCCACGCGAGGCGCGCCGCCACGTACCAGATCAGCAGCAGCGTCAGCGGCACCGGCCAGGCCAGCAGCCACGCGGCATGCTGCCGGGTGGGCCGCCAGCCGTGCAACCGCTTGCCACGCTGCGCGGGGGCGGTGCCCGCCGCGGCCGGCAGCGCCAGGGTATCGTTGGCTGCCATCGCGTCAGGCTCCGAGGATCTTGCCGTTGGGCTGGTAGACCGGCCAGTAGCTCTGCAGGCTCAGGTCGTTCAGCGCGGCGCTCAGGAAGCTCGGGTCGATCCACTGGTCCACGTCGAACTTCGCGCGGGAGAGCCGCAGGCGGTACGCCTGCTCGGTGGCGTCCTTGTAGCGGCTCACCAGGAAGGGGTCGAAGTTCGGGTTCAGCCGCACGCGCAGCGGTTCGCCTTCGTAGTCTTCTTTCCAGTGCTCGTAGGGCGTGCCGGCGCGCGCCCAGGTACGCAGCACGTCTTCGCGGTTCTTTTCGTCGGAGGCCCAGCGTGCGGCCTGCACCGCGGTCTTGACCAGTTGCTGGGTGGCTTCGGGGTATTTGCTGGCGAACGCATCGGTCACCAGCACATGGCTCTGGCGCGTGTAGATCGGCGATTGGTTTTTGCTGGAGTACAGGATGCGCACCGCGCCCTTGTCGCGCAGGCGCAGGATATCCATGGCGCCGATGGCGCCGTCGATATCCCGCGTGGTGAGCGCGGCCAGGTAGCCCGCGGTGTCCAGGTTCAGCAAGCGCAGGTCCTTCTCGGCCAGGCCGTTGGCCTCAAGCAGGCGCAATGCCGGCAGGTGCATATTGGTGCCTTTGAACAGCGACACGCGCTTGCCGCGCAGGTCCGCCACCGTCTTGAGCGGGGAGTCGGGCGGCACGCCGATATAGATGTTGGTGCGCACGCCCGTGGCCAGTATCAGCCGCGTCTTGAGGCCGGCGGCGCGCGCCACGATGGCGGGCAGGTCGCCCTGCATCGCAAAATCGAGCTGGTTGGTGCTGATGGCTTCGTTCACGGCCGGCCCCGCGCCCTTGAAGAACAGCCATTCGATGCGCGTGCCTGATGGCTTGAACGCGTCTTCCAGCCAGCCGCGCGCGTGCGCGATGGCCATGGAGCTGCCCGCGAAAGTGGGCGGCGTGCCGGTGGCCGGCTGCGCCACGCCAATGCGGATCACGTCCGGCCGCGCCGCGCCCGGCGCGCCAAATACGCTGAGCGAGCCAGTGGACGCGGCGGCACCCAGGCCGGACACTGCAAGGCGTTTAAGAAGGGTACGTCGCGTGATTGCCATCGTGGATGTGGTCCTGTGTCTTGTGCTCGTGGGGAAGAATTCCACCAACGGCTCTCAAGATACGCGGCGCCATCGGCACGGCAGAACGAATGTTTCTGCTCTTGGATATGGCCTGCGCGCATATGCACCACAGATGGCGATGGTGACGCGGCAACGCATATGGGCATGCGCTTTCCTTCGTTCCGTGAGGCGGCGCGGTGGCATAGAGTGCGCCATTTTCGCTATGTGCAGAACGCACAAGGGCTGAGCCAATGACCAGTAACAACGAAAGGAACGGGCAGCCGCAGCCCGGCCGGCGCCGCTTCCTGCGCCAGGGCGCGGGCCTGGGTGGCGTGGCGCTCGCTGCAGGTGCGCCCGCCCCCGCGCAGGCCGAAGTACTGACGGTGCCGCCCTGGACCCGCACGCCCGGCGAGCCGGTGCTGTGGCACGCCTACGGCCAGCCCTCCGCGTTCGAGAAGAACGTGATCCGGCGCAACCGTGGCCCCGCGCCGATGCCCGGCGCGAACTCCTCCATGACGCCGCTGCAGGACCTGCGCGGCATCATCACGCCCACGGGCCTGGTGTTCGAGCGCCACCACGCCGGCATCCCGCAGATCGATCCGGCGCAGCACCGCCTCGCGGTGCATGGCCTGGTGGAGCGCCCGCGCATCTTCACCATGGACGACCTGGTGCGGCTGCCATCGGTCTCGCGCATCCACTTCCTGGAGTGCTCAGGCAATACCGGGCGCGAATGGCGCGCGCCCAGCGCCACTTCCGTGCAGATCAGCCACGGCTTGCTGTCGTGCTGCGAATGGACGGGCGTTGCGCTGTCCGTCGTGCTGGAGGAGGCGGGCGTGTGCCCCGACGCCGCCTGGCTGCTGGCCGAGGGCGCCGATTCCGCCACCATGACGCGCAGCGTGCCGATGGCCAAGGCGATGGAAGACGCGCTGCTGGTCTACGCGCAGAACGGCGAGATGCTGCGGCCCGAGCATGGCTATCCGCTGCGGTTGTTCCTGCCTGGCTTCGAGGGCAATATGAGCATCAAATGGCTGCGCCGGCTCAAGCTCGGCCGCGCGCCCTTCATGACGCGCGAAGAGACATCCAAGTACACGGATTCATTGCCGGACGGCAGCGCGCGCCAGTTCACTTTCATGATGGACGTGAAGTCCGTGATCACCTTCCCCGCGCCGGACCACCGGCTGCGCGACAAAGGCTTTTACGAAATCTCCGGCCTCGCCTGGTCCGGCTACGCCCGCATCCGGCGCGTGGAAGTGTCGGTGGACGGCGGGCGCAACTGGCGCGAGGCGCAGTTGCAGGAGCCCGTGCTGGACCGCGCGCTCACGCGCTTTCGCCTGCCATGGCGCTGGGAAGGCGGGCCGGCCGTGCTGCAAAGCCGCGCCATCGACGAGGCGGGCAATGTGCAGCCCTTGCCGGACCAGCTGGTGGCCGCGCGCGGCTATGAGTCCACCTACCACTACAACGCCATACAAGCCTGGCGCGTCAGCGCCGACGGGAGTATTGCCAATGCGCGCGCTTGAATCCCACCGTACCCACATTGCCGCCACCGTGCTGGCGATGGCCGCGGTCTGCGCGCAGGCACAGGCGCAAACCTACGGCCTAGGCTTGCTGGCCAGCGAGCGCGATCTCGCCGGCTGGAACATCGATGTCACGCCAGATGGCGCCGGGCTGCCGCCAGGCAGCGGCAGCGTGACGCTTGGCAAGCAGGTCTACGAGAACCAGTGCGCCGCGTGCCACGGCTTGAAAGGAGAGGGCAAGCCGGCCGATGCGCTGGTCGGCGGGCACGGCAGTCTGAAAGGCGCTGGCGCGAACGGCAAGCCGCCATTGAAGACCATCGGCAGCTTCTGGCCGTATGCGACGACAGTGTTCGACTTCATCAACCGGGCCATGCCATACAACGCGCCGCAGAGCCTCAAGGCGGATGAGGTCTATGCCGTCACGGCGTATCTGCTGCACCTGAACGGCATCGTGCCGGCGGATGCCGTGCTGGATGCACGCACATTGCCGCAGGTGCGCATGCCGAATCGCGACGGCTTCGTCGCGGACGCGCGGCCCGATACGGCGAATGTGCCTTGCCGCCGCAGCTGTGGCGCACCGGCACGCTGAGACTACGCCGAAAACACGCGAGGCGCCCATATGCGATAAGCGAATAAGCGGCAGCGATTACATTCGTTGACCGCTCCAGTCCGAGGTCACTACAGTGCAAAGCTTAAGAACAAGCGGTGCAGGTCTGCCTGTTGCCTTGAGCAGCCAGGCGCGGTGCCGCGCGCGTTTCGCTACACACTTTCGGTCCCCCGCTCAAGAGCCTGTCATGACGATTGGAATCCACCCGGCCTCAATTTCCCGTGCCACCGCGCCTGCTGCTGCCACCGGCAGTGCCCGGTTCGAGATCCGCCCTTTCGATGCGCCGCTGGGCGCCGAGATCGTTGGCCTGGACCTGGCCGAGCCGCTGTCTGCGGAAGACTTCGCCCGCATCCACCGCGCGCATCTCGACTACCACGTGGTGGTCTTGCGTGATCAGCGCATTACGCCCGCGCAGCAGATTGCGTTCAGCCGCCGCTTTGGCCCGCTGCAGATCCATGTGCTGCACCAGTTCCAGCTTGCCAACCACCCCGAGATCCTGATCGTCTCCAACGTGCTCAAGGACGGCAAGCCGATCGGGCTGGGCGATGCCGGGCATTTCTGGCATTCCGATCTCTCGTACAAGGAAAAGCCCAGCCTGGGCTCGCTGCTGCACGCCCGGGAATTGCCGGCCGAGGGTGGCGACACCTTGTTCGCCAACATGCACCTGGCCTGGGAAACGCTGCCCGCGCATCTCAAGGCGAAGGTGGATGGGCTCAAGGCCGAGCACACCTACCTGGCCAAATACGCCGAGCTGCAACAGCGCAGCCCATGGCGTCCCAACCTGACGCCCGAGCAGATCGCGCAGGTGGCCCCCGTGCTGCAGCCGGTGGTGCGCACGCACCCGGAGACCGGACGGCGCGCGCTGTTCGTCAGCGAGCATTTCACCACGCGCATCGCCGGGCTGCCCGAAGACGAAAGCCGCGACCTGCTGGCGCAGCTGTTCGCGCATAGCGTCAAGCCCGAGCATATCTACCGCCACGCCTGGCAGGAGCATGACCTGGTGTTCTGGGACAACCGCTCGCTGCTGCATCTGGCAGCAGGCTGCCCGCAGGCCATGCGCCGCGTGATGTACCGCACGACCATCGAAGGCGATCTGCCTGTCTGAGCGGCACGCATGGCGCGCGGCAGGCTGGCCTGGCCCGCCCTGCGTGCTACCGAATTCACCGTATCCGCGGTATCCACAGTATCCGCAATACCCGCAATACCCACCGGAGTCCCGTATGTCCCTGCTACGTTCCCGTCTTTTCTCCGCCCGCTGGCCGCGTGGCGTCGTCGCGCTGACGCTCGCCGCCGGCATGGCGGCCACCGGCGCGGCCCATGCGGAAGGGAAGATCCGCATCGCCGAGCAGTTCGGCGTGGTCTACCTGCTGCTCAACGTGGCGCGCGACCAGCAACTGATCGAGAAGCACGGCAAGCAGCAGGGCGTGGACGTCAAGGTGGAATGGACCCAGCTCTCCGGCGGCGCCGCCGTCAACGATGCGCTGCTGTCCGGCGCCATCGATATCGCCGGCGCGGGCGTGGGCCCCTTGCTGACGGTGTGGGACCGCACGCACGGCAAGCAGAACGTGAAGGGCGTGGCATCGCTGGGCAACTTCCCTTACTACCTGGTCAGCAACAATCCCAAGGTCAAGACCATCGCCGACTTCACCGACAAGGACCGCATCGCGCTGCCCGCGGTATCGGTATCGGTGCAGTCGCGCGTGCTGCAACTGGCCGCGGCCAAGCAATGGGGCGACAAGGCGTTCAACCGGCTGGACAAGTGGACGGTGGCGGTGCCGCATCCCGATGCGGCTGCGGCCATCATCGCCGGTGGCACCGAGATCAGCGGCCATTTCGGCAACCCGCCGTTCCAGGAGCAGGAGCTGGCCGGCAATCCCAATGCGCGCATCGTGCTGAACTCGTATGACGTGCTGGGCGGCCCCAGCTCGGCCACGGTGCTTTATGCCACCGAGAAGTTCCGCAACGACAACCCCAAGACCTACCGCGCCTTTGTCGATGCGCTGGCCGAGGCGGCCAGGTTCGCCACCGCCAATCCGGAAGCCGCCGCCGACCTGTACATCCGCGTCAACAAGGCCAGGATCGATCGCGCGCTGCTGGTCAAGATCCTGAAGAACCCGCAGGTGCAGTTCAAGGTTGCGCCGCAGAACACCTTTGCGCTGGCCGAATTCATGCACCGGGTGGGTGCCATCCGCAACCAGCCGAAATCCTGGCAGGATTATTTCTTCCAGGATCCGGTCACCGCGCAGGGCAGCTGACATGACCGCGCAACCTTCCCCGCTGCGCGTGGTTTGCGCGCGAGCTGCCCCGGCGCCGCTGTTGCAGGTCGACGGCGTCTCGCTGGAATACCGCACCCCCGAGCGCGTGGTGCGCGCCACCCATCAGGTCAGCTTCGATGTCCATGCGGCTGACCGCTTTGTGCTGCTCGGCCCGTCGGGCTGCGGCAAGTCGACCTTGCTCAAGGCCGTGGCGGGCTTCGTTGCGCCGTGCGAGGGCGAGATCCGGATCGAGGGTGCGCCCGTCAGCGCGCCTGGCCCCGACCGCATCGTGGTGTTCCAGGAGTTTGACCAGTTGCCGCCCTGGAAGACGGTGCGGCAGAACGTGATGTTCCCGCTCATGCAGTCGCGCGGCATGTCGCGCCGCGAGGCATCCGAATGCGCGCTGCATTTCCTCGACAAGGTGGGGCTGGCGAATTTTGCCGATGCCTATCCGCACACCCTGTCGGGCGGCATGAAGCAGCGCGTGGCGATTGCCCGCGCGCTGGCGATGCGCCCCAAGGTGCTGCTGATGGACGAGCCCTTTGCCGCGCTGGATGCGCTCACGCGCCGGCGCATGCAGGAGGAGTTGCTGGCGCTGTGGCACGACGCCGCCTTCACGCTGCTGTTTGTCACGCATTCGATCGAAGAGGCGCTGGTGGTGGGCAGCCGCATCCTGCTGCTGTCGCCGCACCCGGGGCGCGTGCGCGCGGAACTCAACAGCCACCAGTTCGACCTGGCCAGCCAGGGCGGGGCGCAGTTCCAGGCTACCGCGCAACGCATCCACCATCTGCTGTTCGACGAGGCGCCGCACCCGGCGCCGTCGCCGGCGCGCACCGCGCAGGCGCGCTGAGCCCCTGCCAGGATCGACCATGACGAGCACGCACACGAGCACAAACACGAGCACGACATCTTTTTCCGCCACCACGGTGGTCCGCGCCGAATACGAGCGCAAGCTCGATCCCTTCACCGCGCTGCCGGTCGCGCGCGCCTTGCCCTGGCCGCAGCGCCTGTGGCAGCAAGGCTGGCTGCGCAAGACGCTGATCCTGGTGGCGCTGGCCTGCCTGTGGGAACTCATTGCCCGCGTGCAGGACAACGATCTGCTGTTCCCGAGTTTCCTCGCCACCGCAAGGGCTTTCGTCGAGGGCATCGGCAGCGGCGAGTTGCTGGCCAAGGCTGGCATCTCGCTGTCGGTGCTGCTGCAAGGCTATGCCGGCGGCATCGTGCTGGCGTTCGCGCTGACCACGCTGGCGGTGTCCACCGAACTGGGGCGCGACGTGCTGGACACGCTGACAGCCATGTTCAACCCGCTGCCGGCCATCGCGCTGCTGCCGCTGGCACTGCTGTGGTTTGGCCTTGGCAGCAAGAGCCTGGTGTTCGTGCTGATCCATTCGGTGCTGTGGCCGCTGGCGCTCAACACCTATGCGGGCTTTCGCGGGGTGCCGGCCACCTTGCGCATGGCCGGGCGCAACTACGGCCTGCGCGGGCTGCGCTATGTGCTGCTGATCCTGGTGCCCGCCGCGCTGCCGGCCATCCTGTCCGGGCTGAAGATCGGCTGGGCCTTTGCCTGGCGCACGCTGATCGCGGCGGAGCTGGTGTTTGGCGCGTCGTCGGGCAAGGGCGGGCTGGGCTGGTACATCTTCCAGAACCGCAATGAGCTGTACACCGACCGCGTCTTCGCCGGCCTGGCCATGGTGATCCTGATCGGGCTGCTGGTGGAGAACCTGGTGTTCAGGACGCTGGAGCGTGTGACCGTGCGCCGCTGGGGCATGCAGCACTGAGGCTGGCGGCGGCGGGAAATAGTGCTGTTTTCGGCACGCATGTGGCGCGAGGGGAGGCTTCAGGGGTCGACCTGAGGCGGCAGAACCCGCTCGCTCAAGCCCAGGCGCTCCAGCACGCGGCCGGCGGCATTCGCCACGCTGTCGCCATGCGGGGGCATGATCAGGTGCGCGGTCTCGCGATACAGCGGGTCGCGCACCTGGAACAGCGCCTCCAGCGTGGCGCGCGGGTTGGCGACCTGCAACAAAGGGCGGTTGCGGTTGCGCCGCGTGCGGTGCCACAGCTCGGCGGGCGAGGCGCACAGGTAGATCACGCAGCCGCGCGAGCGCAGCATCTCGCGGTTTTCGGGGCGCAGCACGGCACCGCCGCCGGTGGCCATCACGATGCCGCGGCGCTGGCTGAGCTCATCCAGCACACGGCTTTCGCGCTCGCGAAAGCCTTCTTCGCCTTCCAGCTCGAAGATCGTGGGTATCCGCACGCCGCAACGTGCCTCGATTTCGTGGTCGGAATCGAAAAAAGGCAGCCCGAGCCGGCGCGCCACCGTCCTGCCGATGGTGGTCTTGCCGGCGCCCATGAAGCCAACGAAGAAGAGGTTATCGAAATCCAAGTTTGCGTTGAGCCGTTTTCGGCTCCGGATCCGGTCTTCTCTACGGTAGCACGAGATGCGTGGTGATCAAAACGGAGGGCGGTAAAAAGCTCATGCCAGGCCGAGCAGCCGGCGTGCCTCTTGCGGTGTGGCCACGGCGCGGCCGTACTGCGCGCACAACTCAGCCACCCGGCCCACCAGCTGCGCGTTGCTGGCGGCCAGTGTGTCCTTGTCCCAGCGCACATTGTCTTCCAGGCCGGTGCGGCAGTGGCCGCCGAGCTGGAGCGTCCAGTGATTGACCTCCAGCTGGTGCCGGCCGATGCCCGCCGCGGTCCAGGTCGCGCCGGGCAGTACCTTGCCCAGTTGCGCCACCTGGAATTCGAGGATGTCCTTGCGCGCCGGCAGCGCATTCTTGATGCCGAACACAAATTGCACGTGCACCGGTGGCAGCAGCAAGCCCTCCTTGACCAGGTCCGCCGTGTTGTAGAGCATCGCCAAGTCGAAGATCTCGATCTCGGGCTTGATGTGGTAATCGCGCATCGCCTTGGCCAGCGCGCGCACGAAGTCGGGCGGGTTTTCGTAGACGGTGGTGGGGAAGTTGACCGAGCCCGTGGCCAGCGAGGCCATGTCCGGGCGCAGGTCGAGCATGGCGCCGCGCTGCTCCATGGCGCGCCCGCGCCCGCCGGTGGAAAACTGCACGATCATGCCCGGGCAATGCTTGCGGATGCCTTCCTGCAGCTCGGCGAAGCGCACCGGGTCCGAGCTGGAATTGCCGGCATCGTCGCGCACGTGCAGATGCACCAGCGTGGCGCCTGCCTCGAAGCTCTGGTGCGTGCTCTCGATCTGCTCGGCCACCGAGATCGGAATGGCGGGGTTGTCTTTCTTGCGGGGCACGGAGCCGGTGATGGCGACCGAGATGATGCAGGGATCTTGCATGTGAGGCTCCAATGTGAGGATCCAATCAGGAATGACGCTGCCGGCTTCAGGCCGGACGGGCCTGGCGGTTGCGGCTGGCCAGCGCTTGCGCGGCCATGCGCAGCGAGGCGTTGGCCGCGCCGAAGCCAAGGTAGCCATCGCGCTGCACCAGCTCGAAGAAGAAACGGTCGTGGAAGGGCTCGGTGTATGCGTGGAGGAATTCACCACCGGCGTCCCTGTCGTATAGCAACTGGTGTTGCCTCAGGTGTTCCAGCGCGGCATCGTCCAGCCCGAGCCGGGCGCCGACATCGTCGTAGTAGTTGTCCGGCACGTGGAGCATGGCGGCCTCGGCGGGCACGGCCTGGTCCAGCGTCGCGCACAGATCCGGCGTACGGAATGCGATGTGGTGGATGCCCGAGCCCGCGTAGGCGGTGATGAACCTGCCGGTTGCGGTGCGGCTGCTCTCCGAGACATTGAGCGGAATCCGCAGGCTCTGCTCCGCGCTGACCATGGCGCGGCTCTTGACCAGTCCATAGGGATCGGCGATTTCGTGCAGCGCCTGCGCCTGCAGGCCGAACACCGTCTTGTAGAACAGCACGAAGCTGTCGAGCCTGTGCGGCGGCAGGGCCTGGGCGATATGGTCGATGGCCATCAGCCCCGCGCCCGCGCTGTCGGCGCCGCCGGGTTCCAGCACGAAGTCGCTTTCGTAGATGCTGCGGTCCGAGCCCTGTTCGTCGATCAGGTAGAACAACATGCCGTCGGGCGCGCGCAATGCCGGAATGCTGCGCTCGTGCGGGCCGATGCGCTCGCGCCATTCCTTGCACAGCAGGGCACGGGCACGCGTGACGGCGCGTTGGGCATCGTCCACCTTCAGGCCCAGCGCACACACGGAGGGGCCGTGCAGCTGGAAGTGCTCGGCCGCGGCGCTGTCCTGCTCGGCATTGAGGATGATGTTGACGCCGCCCTGCCGGTACAACTCCACCGCCTTGGAGCGGTGGCGGCCCGCATGGCCAAAGCCCAGCGAGCGCAGGCGCGCGCCCAGCTCGCGCCCGGTCACGTAGTCCACCGCGAACTCCAGGAAGTCCACGCCGCCGAAGCGCGGCGGCGCCGGCAGGGGCGGGCCGCCCGCCTCGGACTCGAGCCAGATCAGCGAGCGCAGCCCGTCGAGCGCGGTCAGGCGCGCGGGTGCCGCACGGAATTCGTCGTTGAAGATCTCCAGCGAAAGCGGTCCGCGATAGCCCGCGCCCATTGCCGCGCGCGCAAACTCGGTGACGGCCAGATCGCCCTGCCCGGGGAAATTGCGGTAATGCCGGCTCCACGACAGCACGTCCATGCTCATCCGCGGCGCGTCCGCCAGTTGCATGAAGAAGATCTTTTCCGCTGGCACTTCGCCGATGCCTTCGAGCGTGTCGCCAAGCGCGAGCGTGTGAAAGCTATCCAGCACCAGGCCCAGCGCGGGGTGGTCGGCCTGCCGCACGATTTCCCACGCCTGGCGCCAGCGCCGGGTGTGGCGGCCCCAGGCCAGCGCCTCGTAGGCTACCGACAGCCCGCGTTTCGCCGCGGCCTCGGCCATGGCGCGCAGGTCGGCTGCCGCGCGCGCGGGATCGTCGATGGCGATCTCCTGCACATTGCTGCAGACCAGCACCATGCGCGCACCGAGCTCTTCCATTACGTCGAACTTGCGCTCGGCCCGCGCCATGTTGCGCTCGCGGATCGCATCCGGCATGGCCTCGAAATCGCGGAAGGGCTGGTACAGCATGATGGCCAGGCCTAGGTCGGCCGCGATGCGGCGCACGTCGGCTGGCGAGCCGTCGAAATTCAGCAGGTCGTTCTCGAAGATCTCGACCCCATCGAAGCCGGCCGCGGCGGCGGCCTCGAGTTTTTCAGGGAGCGTCCCGGAGAGCGATACGGTGGCGATCGATTTCGGGTGGCGCCAGATTGTGGTGTCCATGTCAGATCCTGCGTGCTTCGTGTAGGGCAAGATTAGGACTGATCGTAGGTGGCAACAAGCGCAATTCGCGCGTGAACGTGCGACAATCGCGCGTATGCGAGCGACTGGCGCTCGGGATTAGGGTTTCCGCTATGGATAAAGAACCATTGAGCCGTCGGGACTGGATTGCCGGGCTGGAGAAGGGCCTGGCCATCCTGGAGGCATTCGATAACGACCACCCGCGCCTGACCCCCACGCAGGCGGCCCAGCTCACCGGTCTCACGCGCACCGCGGCGCGGCGTTACCTGCTGACCCTGGAGCATCTGGGCTACACCACCAGCGATGGCACCTTGTTCAGCCTCACCCCGCGCGTGCTCAAGGTCGGGTGGTCGTACTTCGACTCCGCCCGCCTGCCGCGCACCGTGCAGCCCTTCTTGCAGCAGATCACCGCCGCCGTTGGCGAGCCGGCTTACCTGAGCGTGCTGGACGACTGGGAGCTGGTATTCATCTGCCGCACTGGCACCAGCCGGGTGATGAACACAGGCTTCGTGCTAGGCGCGCGCGTGCCCGCGCCGCTGGCTTCGTCCGGCCTGATGATGCTGGCGTCCGAGCCGGAGGAGAAGGTCAAGGCCTGGCTGGAAGGCTGCGTGCTCACGCCTTACACGCCGCACACCATCCTGCAGCAGGACCGGCTGATGGCGGAAATCCGCCGTGCCGGCGCGCAGGGCTATGCCCTGGTCGAGCAGCAGTTGCAGATCGGCGTGCGGGGGGTGGCGGTGCCGCTGCGGGACCGCCACGGCAAGGTGATTGCCGCGTTGAGCGTGAATATGCAGATCGGGGACGAGAGCGCGGAGCAGGCGCTGGAGCGGGTGTTGCGGGTGCTGCAGGATACGGCGATCTCGATCATGCGGGTGTTGTGAGACTCGCCGCGCCCGGCAAGCCTGTCAGGGGAGCGCGTGAAATGCGCCGAGCAAGAAGAGCAATGCGCTCAGCGTGAAGAAGGAAGCGATGGTTGTGATCAGCAAGGTCACAGCGCTGAAATCTTCCTGCCCGTAGGCCTGGCCCAGGGTGGCGTAGATGCCCATCATGGGCATGGCCGCCATCAGCACGGCCGCTGCGCGAAGCGAGCGGTCGATCCCGGGCAGCCCGAGCATCGGCAGCATCGTGATCGCCAGCAATACGCACAACGGATGCAGCACCAGCTTGCCCACGACAATGGGCACGATCCGCGAGCCGAGCCCGCCCATGGGCAGTCCGACCAGCGTGCCGCCAATGACAAACAGGGAGAGCGCACTGCAGGCGGTTGCCAGCGTATCGATGGTACGCGTGAGCGGCGCGGGCAACGTCAAGCCAAACACCGACACCGCCAGCCCCGCGAGCAGGCCAAGGATCAGCGGGTTGCGGATCAGCCGGGCCAGTGCTTTGCCTAACGCTTGCCAGCGGCCCGCGCCGCCCTGTTTGCGCTCCGCCATGAAGAGCAGGAAAGGAATCACCAGCAGGTTTTCCACCATCATGTTGAGCGCGAGCGAAACGCCCGCCACCGGCGCCAGCGTCAACAGGAGGATGGGATAGCCGACGAACCCGCTGTTCGAACACGACATGCCCATCGCATAGAATGCGCTGGCGGACGGATTCAGCCGGCCGACGCGCCGGCACCAGGCATAACCCAGGCCGATCACCGCCCACGATCCGATGCAATAGGCAAGCAGGTAGCCGACGTTGAAAATCTCGCCAACCTGGCGTTGCGACAGCGCGCGCAATAGCAGCGCCGGCAATGCCAGGTTGATCACGAACTTCCCGAACACGCGCATGTCGGCCTTGGCAAACAGCCCGGCGCGGGTCGTCGCGAAGCCGATCAGGATGAGGATGTAGATCGGCGCGATGATCGCCAGGATGTTGAGCATGCGAGTCTTGTCGGTGTTCTTGTCGGTATGCTTGCCGGCTTGTCTGCTTGCCAGTTCATGTCCGGCTACGCGCCTCAGAACTTATGGCGCAGGCCGGCCATGAAGCCCAGCCGGGTCGTGTTGCCGAACATATTGCCGCTGTTGTTGAAGGCTGGCGAGCTGTTCAGCGGGATCCAGGCGCCGCTCAGGTGGGTGTAGTCCACTGCCACATAGACGTCCGTGCGCTTGCTGAAGTTGTAGTCCAGCATGCCCGCGGTGGTCATGCGCTTGCCGCTCTCGCCGGCATGCTTGAGCCAGTCGTACTGGAAGGTGCCGATAAAGCTGAAAGCCTCGGTGATATTCACGCGCGTGCCGATATAGCCCACGTTGTTGCGGTAGTCGGCCACATCCAGGCGGTTGTTGGTATAGCCCAGGTAATACTGCGCGCGCGACGCCTTCCAGGTACCTCCCAGGCCCCACACGGTTTGCTTGCTGGCCTGCGCGGCCGGCACGGCGCCGAAGAAGGCGGAGGAGACATCGTGCGTGACCTGGTAGACAGCGCCAACCTCGATGGGCCCGGTGCTGTAGACCAGCGAGCCGGCACTGGCGTTGCTGGCCTTGATGCTGCCCGCGACCTCGCCGAAGGTATAGGCTGCCGCCGCCTGCAGCCCGCCGAACGACTTGATGTACTTGATGGTGTTGTCGTAGCGCAGGCCGGTGTAGTTGCCGCCCTGGTAGCCGACGATGGAGTTGTTGGCGAAGGCCATGGCCTCGTAGGAGGACAGGATTTCGTGGGCGAGCGTGTATTGCCGGCCCAGCGCAAGCTTGCCGTAATCGCCGTCCAGGCCGATCACCGCGGTGCGCCCGAACAGGCGGCCGCCTTGCTGGCTGCTGCCGGTATCCGGGCTGAAACCCGATTCGAGGATGTAAAAGGCCTTCAGGTTGTTGCCGAGATCTTCGGTGCCGCGCAGGCCCCAGCGGCTGCCGGTGAGTTCGCCATCGGTCATCTCCCACTTGCTGTTGCCGGCGGCGTTCGCGTGGGTGGAATAGCGGATGGTGGTGTCGACGAGACCATACAGGGTGACGCCGGATTGCTGGGCGAATGCGGGCAGGGCGGCGCTCCCGAGAACGAGCAGGGCGGCGGCTTTCTTGTTCATGTCGATACTCCTCCAGATACTTTTCATGTGGATATCAATATTGATATTGATTTTTTTAAGACGTGGGTTTGGTAATTCGATTTGATTCGATCGCGCTGTTGCGTTTCGGCGTTTTCGCGGAAGCGGGCCCCCTTGGGCGCGTGCGATCGCACCGGCATCAGGTGAAAGGAGCGTGATGGGCCGTGATATCGCCGATATCGCCAACAAGTGCATATCGGTCACGGGCGACGGAGGTGGAACCTGGCCTCAGAGAGCGCTGGTCCGCGCCGGACCGGCCGCTCTGTGCTCCCTGGCCAGGCTGTGGTGCGCTCAGGCGGCCGCCCGGACCACCTTTGCCTCGCCCATGGCCTCGGCGCGCAGCCGGTCGTAGTCCTGCTTGTCCATGGGAACAGCGTTGGGCTCGCCGAGTTCGCTCATGCGGATGCGGTGGGTTTCGCGGGCGCTCAGGGCGGCCAGGGCTGCAACGATCGTCACGGCGAAGGTAATCGCGCCGATCGTCAGCGGGATATTGGCCGATCCCGGAGGTGCCACGGTGGCGAACAGCGCGGGAAGCAAGGCGGTGACGGCGGTGCCGATATTCTGCGCGATGGCCATGGCCGACACGCGCGAGCGTGTCGGGAACAACTCGGGGAAGAAGCTCGGGAAAATCGCGTTGTAGCCCTGGTAGACGATGCCCCACATCAGCAGCGATGCCACGATGGCAAGCGGCACGTTATGGATGCTGATGGCGTAGAGATAGAGGAAGGAAAGCAACCCCGAGCTAAGCGCGCCAATGACGATCGGCGGCTTGCGGCCGATCTTGTCGGACAGGTTGCCGACAATTGGAATGACCACCACCGCGAGGATATTGCCTGCCACCGGAATCCACAGGTATAGGCTCTTGTCGAAGCCGACACCGTACGCCGGCTGTACCGCATAGGCCGCACCGAAGATCGTGGCTACCACCGGGATCACGTTCATCAGGGCCATGCACACCACGCGGATCATGTCGGGCCAGCTGAACTTGAAGGCTTCGATGATGGGCGAACGCACCACTTCGCCGGCCTTGGCTTCCTTGGCAAACGCCGGGGTCTCGGAGACTTCGCGGCGGATGACGAAGCCTGCCACCAGCACGACGGCGCTCAGCAGGAAGGGAATGCGCCAGCCCCAGGCATTGAACGCGTCCGACGGCATGTAGTAGGCAAGCGGCAGGAAGACCGCGGCGGCCAGGATCTGGCCGGCCTGCACGCCCTGGAGCGTGAAGCTGGCGTAGTAGCCGCGGCGCCCGAACGGCGCATGCTCCAGGATCATCGAGCTGGCGCCGGAGATTTCACCGGCGACCGCGAAGCCCTGGATCAGGCGAAGGATAACCAGGAGCACCGGGGCGAGCATGCCAACCTGGCTGTAGGTCGGCAGCAGGCCGACTGCCACGGTCGAGAAGCCCATCAGGAACATGCACAGCACCAGTACGTTCTTGCGCCCGTGGGTGTCGCCCCAGTGGCCCAGGAAGAGGGCGCCGATGGGCCGGGCGATATAGCCGACACCGTAGGTTGCCAGCGAAGCAACGATGGCGACCTTGGGATTGCCCGAGGGGAAGAAAATCTGGGGGAAGATCAGCGACGCCGCGGTCGCATAGATGAAGAAGTCGTAGTACTCGAGTGCCGAGCCGATCCAGCCGCTCGCGGTCGCCTTCTTGGTCTGGCGCTTGCCGTGCAGGTCACGGTCATTGAGGGTAGTAGCCAATTTCGTCTCCAGTCATTGTTGGCTGGAAATTAAGCGATCCCTTGATCGTCGACAAGGCGAATTCTCACAATTGGCGCGCTATTCGCGCAGACTGCGCGATACGCGCGCAAAAGCCGGGTTTCTACCAGCGGGATGACACCTCCAATCCGTTGCAAAGAGAGGTCGGAACGCGTTGATGTCCGTTCGCTCCCATTCCCCGCGTGGCGCACGCTACTCCACTTCGGATTCCAGGGTGGTTGCCAGTGCGTGCGGTCCTTGCGTTAGCTGCGCTTTGAGGAAATCGATGCAGGCCCGCATCTTGGCCGCGCCCGAGGCGCGCGCGGTGGTCACCGCCCATACGTCGGCCGGCTGGTGGTACGCGGGCAGCACGCGCACCAGCGCGCCGCTGCGGATGCTGCTGGCCACGTCCCATATCGAGGCCATGATGATGCCGTAGCCTTCGTGTGCCCATTGGCGCACGATATCGCTGTGGTTGGAGGCCATGGGCCCCGTGATCTTGACGGTTTCCATGCCGTTGGGCCCGGCCATGCGCCATACCCCGAAGCGCTGGTCGCGGTCGCGAAAGGGCAGGCAGTCGTGCCGTGCCAGTTCCGCGAGAGTCCGGGGCTGGCCGTGCCGGGCCAGGTAGGCGGGCGCGGCGCACAGGATGCGGCTGCCCGGGGCGATCTTGTGGGCAATCAGGTGGGGTTCCTGGACTTCGCCCACGCGAATGTCGAGGTCGAAGTTCTCGGCGATCAGGTCGACGCGGCGGTCCAGCAGTTCCAGCCAGACTTCGAGCGCGGGATGGCGCTGGCGCAGCAGGGACAGCGCCGGGCAGAGGTGGTCGCGCCCGAGCCGCAAGCTGGTGCTGATGCGCAGCAGGCCCCGTGGCCCTGCACTTGCGCCGCCAACCGCTTCCAGCATGCCCTCGACGTCATCCAGGATCTTCTGCGCCCATAGGAAGGCCGCTTCACCGTCGGCGGTCACGCTGACACGGCGCGTGGTGCGGTGGAACAATTTGACGCCGAGCATGGCCTCGAGAGTGGCGATGCGCTTGCTCACATGCGCGGCGGACAGGCCCATCTCGTTGGCGCCGGCGATAAAACTGGCGCGCCGGGCCACGGTGCAGAACAGGCGTAGATCCCGGAGGAAGGGGTCATTGTTCGCCAATGGGACATTGTGAGTTTCCATGACGCCTGATTATCGTATCGACGTATAACAGTACGCTGTGCTGATGGCCCCTGTCCAGGCGGCCGGATGCGGGGCTCACCCCGCGCTCATCCCTCACCAGCACAGCACATGACAAAGCTCAGAATCGGCATTGCCGGCGCCGGCCTGATTGGCCGCCGCCATATGGAACTGGTGCAGGCCAGCCCGGCCTGCGAGCTGGCCGCCATTGCCGACCCCGCAGCGGAAGCGGCCGAGGTGGCGCGCGCTACGGGCGTGCCCTTGTACGCTTCGCTAGATGCACTCCTTGCAGCGCAACGGCTCGATGGCGTGATCCTCGCCACGCCAAACAAGCTGCATGTGGCAGACGCGCTGGCCTGCTTGCGCGCGGGCGTTGCGGCGCTGATTGAAAAGCCCGTGGCGCACAGCCTGGAGGAGGGCATGCGCCTGCGCCGGGCAGCCGAGGCGGCCAATGCAAAGCTGCTGGTCGGCCATCACCGCGCGCACAGCCCGCTGCTGGCCCGTGCACGCGAAATCGTGCAGCAAGGCGTGCTGGGCACGCCCGTGGCGGTGGTTGGCACGGCGATGTTCTGCAAGCCCGATGACTACTTCGCGGCGGCGCCGTGGCGCCGCCAGAGCGGCGGTGGGCCGATCCTGATCAACATGATTCACGAGATCGGCAACCTGCGGGCCTTGTGCGGCGAGATCGTGGCTGTGCAGGCAATGGCGTCGAACGCCGCGCGGCAGTTTCCGGTCGAGGACACGGTGGCGGTCAACCTGCGCTTTGCCAACGGCGCGCTCGGCACGTTCATGTTGTCCGATAGCGCGGCTTCGGCGCGCAGCTGGGAGCAGACTTCGCGGGAGAACGCGGACTATGCCAGCTATCCGGACGAGGATTGCTATGTGATCGCCGGCACGCGCGGCTCGCTCGCGGTGCCGACCATGCGGCTCAAGATCTATGCGCACGACCAGGACCGCTCGTGGTTCAAGCCCTTCCAGGCCAGCGTGGTCGAGCTCACGCGCGAGGACCCGCTCGCGCGCCAGCTCGCGCATTTCTGCGATGTGATCCGCGGCGCTGCCGCGCCGCTTGTCACCGTGCATGACGGGCTGCAGAATCTGCGCGTGACCGAAGCCATCGCCGAAGCTGCGCGCAGCGGGCGCATTGTCGAGACGGTGGACGCCTGAGCCGGGCGTCTTCCAGCCAGCGGCAACCGGCCGGCAGCAATCAACCTGACCCATCAGTGAAAAACAGAGGAACCACCATGAAATCCGTACTCGTCCTGAACGGGCCCAACCTGAACCTGCTGGGCACGCGCGAGCCGCAGATCTATGGCTCGGCCACGCTAGCCGATGTCGAGGCCAGCCTGCGCCAGCAGGCCGGCCATCTGGGTTTGTCCCTGGCCTGCTTCCAGAGCAACCATGAGGGCGCCATCGTCGATCGCATCCACGCAGCGCGCACCGAAGGCGTCAGCTTTATCCTGATCAATCCGGGCGCCTTCACCCATACCAGCGTGGCGATCCGCGATGCGTTTGCCGGGGTCGCCATCCCCTTCGTCGAGGTGCATATCTCGAATGTCCACAAGCGCGAGGCGTTCCGCCATCACTCCTACCTGTCGGATATCGCGGAGGCGGTGATGGCGGGCTTCGGCATCCAGGGGTACGGGCTGGCGTTGCAGTTCATCGCCGCAAAACTGGCGGGCGCGCCGGCCAAATAACGCGTTGCTTGTTCGACAGCAAGACAGCGGTGTTCAATAAGCGATCCTGGCAACGGCGCGCAGTTCCTCGGCTGTCGCCGTGCCAAAACCAAAGAATTCAAGATAGGCGGGAATCATCTCGAACAGCATGTCGGTGCCCACCTGGACCTGGCAGCCGCGCTCCAGCGCCGCGCGCAGCAAAGGCGTGTACTCCGTCTTCATCACCACCTCGCCCACCCAGGCTTGCGGGTCGATGCGGCTGACGTCGAAGGGCAGGGGATCGTCCTCGTTCATGCCCAGTGGCGTGGCGTTGACCACCAGCTGGTAGCCGGCAGGATCGTTCGAGCCCGTGCCGACCTGCAATTGCGGGTAGTGCGCCTGCAGCCGCGCGGCCAGTGCCTGCGCCGAGGCGTCGCGCGCATCGAACAGGCCTAGCCGCGCCACGCCGGCGCCGGCCAGCGAAGCGGCAATGGCCGAGCCCACGCCGCCGCAGCCGGACACCAGCACGCTGGCGCCCTCCAGCTGGCAGCCTTTGCGCTGGATGCCGCGCACGAAGCCCGCGCCATCGAACTGATCGCCGAGCAAGGTGCCGTCGTCGCGCAGCAGTACCGCGTTGCAGGCGCCCGCGATGCGGGCCGTCGGCGTAAGCGCGTCCACCAGTTCCATGGTGGAAACCTTGTGCGGCATGGTGATGAGCGCGCCGCGCAGGTTGGTCAGCCGGAACAGCGTGCGCAAGCCATCGGCGAAGTGCTCGGCTTTCAGGCCCATGGGCACCACGACGGCATTGATGCCGCGCTGCGCGAACCAGGGGTTGTAGATCATCGGCGCCTTGAAGGACTCAGTGGGGTAGCCGATATGCGCGATGAGGGTGGTCTTGCCGTCGATCATGGTGGTGTCCGTGTTGCCTGTTACTTGTTACTTGCTGCTTATTGCGGTTTGTTCCGCAAGGCGGAAGAGAGGTGGGTAGCACAAGCTTAAGGGGTGAAATGAGGCAAACCAAGAGGTGCAATGCGCACTATGCGCGATAGGCGGACGTATGTGCGCGCTTATGGGGCGGAATTCGGGTTTGCCCCGGTGGATGAGACCATTTTGCGGGGATGGCATCGAAGCTAAGGGTTTACCCATAATTGGTGCGTTCATCGCGCGCTGGCGCACGAATAGCGCGACAGGCCGGGGCGCTCCCATTGTTGGCGCGCGGGGCGCCGGCTACGCTTCGGCTGCCGCCGGCCGACCCCGGCACGGCGCCAAGGCGGCACGGCACTCGGGCTAGAGCGAAGCGATGGCCCTTGCTATGATGGCTAACACCCGCAGCCACCACGGACCACATAAAAAGGAGCAGACATGAGCCGACCGGCAGACGTTTTTTCGCCGCGCGCCGACGATTTCCAGCCTTGGGAGAACCCGCTGGGCATCATGGGTTATGAGTTCGTCGAATTTGCGTCCCCCGATCCCGCGGCGCTTGGGCGCACCTTCGAGCGTTTCGGCTTTCATGCCATTGCCCAGCACCGGCACAAGAACGTGAAGCTGTTCCGCCAGGGCGAGATGAATTTCATCGTTGACGCGGAGCCGGATTCCTTCGCCACCCGCTATGCCTCCGAATACGGCCTCTCGATCTGCGCGGTCGGCATCCGCGTCAACGATGCCGCCACGGCATTCGCGCGCGCGGTCGATGCCGGCGCATGGCCGTTCGAGGCCGGCACGGTCGGCCCGATGGAGCTGAATATCCCGGCCATCCAGGGCATTGGCCGCTCCATCATCTACTTTATCGACCGCTGGCGCGGCAAGGAGGGGCGGCCCGGCGACGTGGGCGACATCTCCATCTACGACGTGGATTTCCGCGCGCTGGCGCATGCCGCCACGGATACCGCCGCCACTACCGCTGGCGCCGGCCTGGCCCGCGTGGATCACGTGACGCAGGCGGTCGACCCCGGGCATCTGGAAGAGTGGCTCGATTTCTATCGCAAGGTGCTGGGCTTTCGCGAGATCCATGAGGTCAATGCCGGCTGGCATGTCGCGAGCGATTCCCGCGTGCTGCTCTCGCCCTGCGGCCTGATCCGCATCCCGATCTATGAGAAAGGCACGCAGCGCCACGACCAGATGGAGCACTACCTGTCAGGGCATCACGGCGAAGGCATCCAGCACATCGCGCTGGCGACTGACGACCTGGTGGCCAGCGCCGCCGCCCTGGCGCGCAACGGCGTGCGCTTTGTCGAGCCGCCCGCGGCCTACTACGACACTGTCGATGCGCGCGTGCCGGGCCACGGGCTGGATCTGGCGGCCTTGCGGCGCTACGGCATCCTGGTGGACGGCGCGCTGCGCGCCGACGGCACGCGCGAGGCCTTCCTGCAAGCCTTTGCCCGCCGCGAGGCCGGCGAGTTCTTCTTCGAAATCGTCCAGCGCGACAACTACCATGGCTTCGGCGAGGGCAACCTGCCCGCGCTGGAGGCCGCCATGGGCTCCGCCTCTACGCCCAACGCCCCGGCTTGAGGGCCCGGATGGCAGCCGGCCCGCCTTGACGGCGCGGACCGGCTCGCGGATAGTGCGGTGCGCGGCATCCGCGTGGCCATTTCCCGTGGTTCCCGCGGTTCGTGATTCTCGCTTTGCCTGCCCATTCCTGGCCGCGCAGCCGCGGCCCTTGCGCCAGCCGTCGACATGACTTTTTGCTCGCTTCGTGCCACCTCCGCGGATTCCCGACGTATCGCCAGGCGGATGCTGGCGCCGGCCCTGGCGCTTTGCCTCGGCTTGCCCGCCTGCTCGCGGCATGAGGCCCCGCCCGCGGCGGCTGGCGCTTCGTCCGCGCAGGCCGCGCTGGCCTCTGCCGCGGTGGCGCAGGCCGACACCCTCAAGCGCGAGGCCTTGATCCTGTTGGCCTTTCCCGCCTGGCGCGACGACGACAAAGGCCGCGTGGTGCGCGCCGCGTTGCCGGACCCGGACTACAAGGGCACGGGCGAGGCGCCGCTGGTGGACGGCACCATCGATGTCAAGCCGATCCAGGTGATCCGGCTGGACGACACCCATGCGGTGATGCTGACCGAGGGCATGGTGGTGGATGAAGGCGGCACGCGCAACAATAGCCACGCGGCGGGTGCCTGGCTGGGCGCGTACTTCTTTACGCGCGATGCCACGGCCAGTGGCGAAAGCCCCGGCGGCTGGCAGCTCAGCCGGCGTGTTGATGGCTACGACTTCTCAGGCGGGCAAGGCTCGCTCGGCGAGTCGTCGGTCGCGAAGATATCGGCCACGGACTTTGCGCTCACCCTGACCTGGGGCAGTTGCTGGCAAGGCTATTGCGGCAGCTGGGCGTCGTTCTATCGCCTGGCGCCGGGGCAGATCTCCACCCTGCTGGGCGGCGTGGCCATGAGCGCGGAGAATTCCGGCGCGCTCGAGCCATGCGACGAGGCGCTGTCAGGCAAGTCCGACGTGCTCGCGCAACGCGGCACGGATAGCCAGGACGCCGGCGAGCAGGTCTGCTATGCGGTGGAGGGCAAACCGGCATTTGCCCTTGGCGCGGACACGCCGGGTGACCTGACCGTGGCGTTCCGGGGCCAGGAGGTCAAACTACCGGGAGGCGCGGCCAAGCCGCGGCGCAAATCGCTGGATGCGGTGGTGCGCTATCGCTTCCAGGACGGCAAGTACCAGGTAAGCCAGGGCGAGAACCCGGTGCCTTCGTTCTAGTTCCACTTCCACCACTTCCACCACTTCCAGGGCCGCTGCGGCAACGGGCTGGCTCCGGAAGTGCCTGTCCAACGCACGAGAGACAGACGCACCCATGACCGACATCCACCACGCCGCTGCCCAGGGCTTTTCCAGCCAGGCCGATACCTACGCCCGCGGGCGCCCCGACTATCCGAGCGCGCTTGGCGCCTGGCTGACGACGGAGCTCGGCCTGCAGCCCGGCAAGACCGTGCTGGACCTGGGCGCCGGCACCGGCAAGTTCAGCCGCCTGCTGCTGGCCACCGGCGCCAGCGTGATCGCGGTGGAACCCGTGGCGGCGATGCGCGCCCAGCTAAGCGCCGCCGTGCCCGCCGTGCAGGCGCTGGCGGGCACGGCCGAGGCCATCCCGCTGCCCGACGCCAGCGTCGACGCGGTGGTCTGCGCGCAGGCGTTCCACTGGTTTGCCAACGCCGCGGCCATGGCCGAGATCGGCCGTGTGCTGCGCCCGGGCGGCAAGCTCGGCCTGGTGTGGAACGTGCGCGATGAGTCGGTCGACTGGGTGGCGCAGCTGACCGCCATCATGACCCCGTTCGAGGGCGACGCGCCGCGCTTCTACAAGGGTGACTGGAAAAAGGTGTTCCCGGCCAGCGGCTTCGGCGAGCTGGGGCTGGCCAGCCTGCCTTACGAGCACGTTGGTCCCGCGCAGCAGGTGATCGTGGACCGGGTGATGTCGGTCAGCTTCATTGCCGCGCTGCCGGCCGCGGAGCAGGACGCGGTGCGCGCCCGGCTGCTGGCCGTGATCGACGCCAGCCCGGCGCTGGCCGGCAAGGCCAGCGTGGCGTTTCCCTACCGGACCGAAGCGTATAGCTGCCAGCGGCTGGCCTGACGGACCCGCCGCGGACCCGCAGTGGGCACACATCGGGCACGCTACGGCGCGGCCGCCAGGCCCGGCGCGTTCGCGCTGTAGCCGAGCGGCGTGTCCGAGGGGCGGGGCGTGTCGCCCGCACGCTCGATCCAGCCACCGCCGAGGAACTGGTAGAGATCGACCAGGTTGGTCAGCCGTTGCAGCCGGGCGTTGATCAGCAGCAGTTGCGCGCTGTAGAGGTCGTTCTGCGCGGTCAGCACGCTCAGGTAGCTGTCCACCCCGTTGCGAAAGCGCAGGTCCGACAGCACCAGCCGCCGTTCTTGCGAGCCGGTGAAGCGCTCAAGCGCCTTGATCTGGTTGTCGAAGGTGCCGCGCGCCGCCAGGCCATCGGACACCTCCCGAAAGGCGGTCTGGATGGCCTTCTCGTAGGTGGCGATCTCGATGCGCTTCTGTACCTGCGCCAGGTCCAGCGCGGCAATGTTCTGGCCGCCCTGGAAGATCGGCAAGGTGATCTGCGGCGCGAACGACCAGGCGGCGGAGCCCGGCTTGAACAAGCCGCCCAGCGTGGGCGACAGCGTGCCCGCGCTGCCGGTGAGCGTCACCCGCGGGAAAAACGCCGCGCGCGCCGCGCCGATGTTGGCGTTGGCCGCCCGCAGCGATTGCTCCGCGGCGGCGATGTCCGGGCGCCGGGTCAGCAGGTCGGAGGGCAAGCCCGCCGGGATGTCGGCCAGCAAGGCCTGGCTGTTGAGCGGCAGGCCAGGCGGCAAGTCATCCGGTAGCGGCTCGCCCACCAGCAGCACCAGCGCATTCTCGGACTGCGCGCGCAACCGGCTTTCCGTCTCCAGGTTGGCGCGCGCCTGCTCGACCACGCCTTCGGCCTGGCGCAGGGCCAGCTCCGAGCCCGCGCCGACGTCAAACTGGAGGCTGGTGATGCGTAAAGACTCCTCGGCCGTCACCAGCGTGCCGCGCGTGACGGCCAGCGCGTCGTCGTAGCTGAGCACGGTGAGGTATTGGTTCGCCACCGACGACAGCAAGGCCAGCTCCGCCGCCCTGCGGCTCTCCGCCAGCGACAAGAACTGCGCGAGGGCCTGGTCGTTCAGGCTGCGGATGCGGCCGAAGAAGTCGATTTCCCACGATGCGCTGAGCCCGACTGAATACTCGCCGGAGACGGTCTTGCCAAGGGTGGACAGGTTCCGCGGCGTGCGCGCGCGGCTTTGCGAGGCCACCGCGTTGACGGCCGGGAACAGGCCGGCGCGGCTGATCTGGTACTGCGCGCGCGCCGCCTCCATGTTCAGCACCGACACGCGCAGGTCGCGGTTGTTCTTGAGCGCGAGTTCCAGCAAGCGCTGCAGGCGCGCATCGGCAAAGAAGTCCCGCCAGCCGATCTCCGGGGCCGGCGTGCTGGCCGTGGCGCTGGCGGCGCCCGGCTGGGTGCCGTAGACGCCGCCGGCCGGGAAGGCGGGGGCAACGGGGGCGGCGGGGCGCTCATAGCGCGGCTGGAGCGTGCAGCCGGCGGCCAGGATGGCGGTGGCGCCGGCGATCAGTGCGAGTCTGGGCATCTCAATGTCCTTGGCCAGGCGTGCCGGCGCTGCCATTGCTGCCATTGCTGCCATCGTCATTGCCGCCGCCCGCGTGGCCGGACGGGACGGGCGCAGGTGGCGACCCGGGCTTGTGCCTGGTCTTGCTGAACTTGCCGATCACGACGAAGAACATCGGGATCATGAAGATCGCGAGGAAGGTGGCGGTCAGCATCCCGCCGATCACGCCGGTGCCGATCGCATGCTGGCTGCCGGAGCCAGCGCCATTGCTGAGCGCCAGCGGCAGCACGCCAAGGATGAAGGCCAGCGATGTCATCAGGATCGGGCGCAAGCGCAGGCGTGCCGCCTCCACCGCCGCGTCGACGTTGCTCATGCCCTGGTCGCGCAGGTCGCGGGCGAACTCCACGATCAGGATGGCGTTCTTCGCCGACAGCCCCACCGTGGTCAGCAGGCCGACCTGGAAGAAGACGTCGTTCTCCAGCCCGCGCAGGGTGGCGGCCAGCAGCGCGCCCAGAATCCCCAGCGGCACCACCATGATCACCGAGAACGGGATCGACCAGCTCTCATACAGCGCGGCCAGGCAAAGGAAGACGACGAGGATCGAGATGCCATAGAGCAGTGGCGCCTGCGAGCCGGACTGGCGCTCCTGGTACGACAAGCCGGTCCATTCGTAGCCGATACCGTCGGGCAGCTTCTGCGCGATGGCTTCCATGGCGTTCATCGCCTGGCCGGTCGATTTACCGGCCGCCGCCGAGCCCTGGATCTCGACCGCCGGGATGCCGTTGAAGCGCTCGAGCTTGGGGGACCCGAAGATCCACGCCCCCGAGCCGAAGGCGCCGAACGGCACCATCGTGCCAGCCGCATTGCGCACGTACCAGGCGTTCAGGTCCTCCGGGTTCATGCGGAACCTTGGTTCGCCCTGCACGTAGACTTTCTTGATCCGGTTGTCGGTATCGAGGAAGTTGTTCACGTATAGCGACGCCCAGGCGGTCGAGAAGGTCTGGTCGATGTCGGCGGCGCTGACGCCCAGCGCGTTGGCCTTTTCGCGGTCGATGTCGACCTTGAACTGCGGCGTGTCGTTCAGGCCGTTCGGGCGCACCTGTGCCAGCAGCGCGTCCTTGGCCGCCATGCCGAGCAGCATGTTGCGCGCCTGCATCAGCTTTTCGTGGCCCAAGCCGGCACGGTCCTGCAACTCGAAGTCGAAGCCTGCGGCCGTGCCGAGTTCCGGAATGGAAGGGGGGTTCAACGGGAACACGTTGGCGTCCTTGTATCCCGCAAAGTGCCCGAAAATCCGCCTGACCAAAGCGGGTGCTTTCAGGTTGGCGGACTCCCGCTGGGAGAAGTCCTTGAGCCGCACGAACACCAGGCCCGAGTTCTGGCCGCGGCCTGCAAAGCTGAAGCCGTTAACCGTCAGCACCGCTTCCACGGATTCCTTCTCGCTGTTGAGCAGGTACTCCTGCACATCCAGCAGCACCTTGGCGGTGCGCTCCTGCGTGGAACCCACGGGCGCCTGCACCAGCACAAACATGGTGCCCTGGTCCTCTTCGGGCAGGAAGGCTTTCGGCAGCCGCACGAACAGCAAGCCCACTACCAGAATGACCATCAGGTAGATGATCAGCCAGCGCCCCGAGCGCCGGATCACATGCTCCACGCCGCCGTGGTACTTTTTCTGGCTCCTGGCGAAGGTGCGGTTGAACCAGCCGAAGAAGCCGGTCTTTTCATCGTGGTGGCCTTTCGGGATCGGCTCAAGCATGGTCGCGCACAGCGCTGGCGTCAGGATCAGGGCCACCAGTACGGACAGCACCATGGCGGCAACGATGGTCAGCGAAAACTGCCGGTAGATCGCCCCCACCGAGCCGCCGGAGAATGCCACCGGCACGAACACTGCCGACAGCACCAGCGCCACGCCCACCAGCGCGCCGGTGATCTGCTCCATGGCCTTGCGCGTGGCGTCGCGCGGCGACAAGCCTTCCTCGGCCATGACCCGCTCGACGTTTTCCACCACCACGATCGCATCGTCCACCAGCAGGCCGATGGCCAGCACCATGCCGAACATTGACAGGGTGTTGATCGAGAAGCCAACCACCGACATCACCGCGAAGGTGCCCAGCAGCACCACGGGCACCGCGATGGTCGGGATCAGCGTGGCGCGCAGGTTCTGCAGGAACAGGTACATCACCAGGAACACCAGCACGATGCCCTCGATCAGCGTCTTGATCACTTCCTCGATCGACAGCGTGATGAACGGCGTGATGTCGTACGGATACTCCACCACCACGCCTTGCGGTGCATAGCGCTGCAGGTCGGCCATCTTGGCGCGCACCGCCTTGGCCGTGGCCAGCGCGTTGGCGCCGGTGGCGAGCTGGATGCCGAAGGCCGCGGTCGGCTGGCCGTTGTACTTGGTGTCGAAGTTATAGTTCTCGCCGCCCAGCTCGATGCGCGCCACATCCCTCAGGCGCACCTGCGAGCCGTCGGTATTGACCTTGAGCAGGATATTGCCGAACTGCGCGGGGGTTTGCAGCAGCGTGGCCTCGGTGATGGTGGCTTGCAGCATCTGGCCCGGCACCGACGGCGTGCCGCCCAGGCTGCCGCCAGCGACCTGCACGTTCTGCGCGGCCACCGCGCTCTTGACGTCGATCGGGGTCAGGCTGTAGTTGTTCAGCTTGCTCGCGTCGAGCCAGATCCGCATGGCGTACTGCGAGCCGAACAGCGTTACCGTGCCGACGCCGTCGATCCGGCTGACCGGGTCCAGCACCTTCGACGCCACGTAGTTCGCCAGGTCGTAGCGGCCCATGCTGCCGTCCTTGGACACGAAGGCGAGGATCAGCAAGAAGCTGCTGCTCGATTTGGTGACCTTGGTGCCCAGCTGCTGCACGGCCTGTGGCAGCAGCGGGGTGGCGAGCTGCAGCTTGTTCTGCACCTGGACCTGCGCAATGTCCGGGTTGGTGCCGGCCGCGAAGGTCAGCGTGATGGTGGCGGTGCCGGAATCGTCGCTGGTCGACGACAGGTACAGCAGGTGGTCCAGGCCGCTCATCTGCTGCTCGATCACCTGCGTGACGGTGTCTTCGACGGTCTTGGCGGAAGCGCCGGGGTAGGTGGCGCTGATCTGCACGGCCGGCGGGGCAATCGTGGGGTACTGGGCAATGGGCAGCGTGGTGGTCGCGGCGAGGCCGGCCAGCATCAGGATGATCGCGATCACCCACGCAAAAATTGGCCGGTCGATAAAGAACTTTGCCATGGAGCTGGCTCCCGGTTATTGCGCGGCCGATGCTGCCGATGCCGCGGAAGGCGCCGATGCCGCTGGCGCGCCGGCGCCAGGCATGGCCTGCGCGCCGGAGGCCGGCTGCGCCGGCGCCTGGGCTTCGACCGGCTTGACCGTCATGCCCGGTTTGGCTTTTTCCACGCCGTTGACGATCACGCGATCGCCCGGCTGCAGGCCGCCGTCCACCACCCAGCCGCTGCCGTAGGTGCCGGTGGTGACGATCTGGCGTTGCGTCACCTTGTTGTCCTGGCCGACGACCAGTGCCACGGCCTGCCCCTTCGCGTCATGCGTGACGCCGATCTGGGGCACGACGATGGCCTTGTCGTTGACGCCCTGGTCGATGCGCGCGCGCACGAACATGCCGGGCAGCAGCACGCGATCCTTGTTCGGGAAGATCGCACGCACCGTCACGGAACCCGTGCTCTGGTCCACGCTCACGTCGGTGAACTGGAGCTGGCCGGGCTGCGGATAGGCGCGTCCGTCTTCCAGCAACAGCGTGACCTTGGCGGCATTGGCGCCGGTGGTCTGCAGGCGGCCCTCCTGAATCTGGCGGCGCAGCCGCAGCCCCTCGACGCTCGATTGCGTCAGGTTGACGTAGACCGGGTCCAGTTGCTGGACCGTGGTCAGCAGCGTGGCCTGGCTGGCCTGCACATAGGCGCCCGGCGTGACCTGCGACAAGCCGCTGCGCCCGGTGATGGGGGACACGACATCGGTGTAGCCCAGGTTGATCTGCGCGGTTTCCACCCCTGCCTTGCCCGATGCCACGTCGGCCACGGCCTGGCCCAGCGCGGCCACGGCGTTGTCGTAGTCCTGCTTGCTCACGGCGTTGGCCGCCACCAGGATCTTGTAGCGCTGGACCAGTGCGTTTTGCGTGCCCACGTTGGCTTGTGCTTTCGCCAGCACGGCCTTGGCATTGTTGAGCGCCGCAATGTAGGGCGTCGGGTCGATCTTGTAGAGGCGCTGGCCCAGCTTGACCTCATCGCCCTCGGTGAACTCGCGGCGCAGCACGATGCCGTCGACCCGCGCGCGCACCTGCGCGACCAGGAAGGCGCTGGTGCGGCCCGGCAGCTCGGAGGTGACGGGCACGGTGGCTGGCTTGACGGTGACGACGCCGACCTCCAGCGTCTGCGGCGGTGGCGCGGCGGGCTTCTGTCCGCATGCAGCAAGAATTACGGCAACCGTCGCGGCACTGATATGGCGAAAGGGAACCCGCTCGATGCGCATGAAGGGACCTCGGAATCGGTGGAAGTGGACGGAAAGCAAAGACACGCGCACGCGCTGGCCATCCGGCATGGACAGGGGCAGCCGCGACACGGCATGGTGATCGACGCCGCGCGCCGGCAACGGCTGTGCCGGCTGTCGCCTGGGCGGTGAGCAACTGCCGCCCCGGCCTTGCCTGCCGATGGGCGGTTGTCGTGGATCCGGTTATGGACAGACGCGGCGATCGGGGCGCCTGCGATGGCTGCAAGCCTCGCGCGGCGTGCGGGAGAGGCCGCGAAAGCCTGGATGCCTGACCTTGCCATGCCGGGTGGCAGGACGAAGACGAAGAGGGTGGAAGAAGATGATTTCCGCAAACTGGATGCGAGCCCGTATCAGTGCACTCACCCCAGCCATTGCGCGATCACTCCATCGTGTCGTTGCACGCTGTGGCCTTTCCAGCACCGCCACAGCCGGGCGAAATGGTGCATCACACCACTCTAGATCACTTGCATGACAAAGCAAGAAACGTCTCGAAGTATCGCGCGCCGCACGGCGCCGGGCCAAGATGTGGGCCATGCTGCGCGCTCCGTGGGAGCGGGGGCAAAACATCCGCTTTGCGGAATAAAACCGGGGCGCCACGCGTTTACCCGGTGGGCAGGACCGAGCGGCGGCATCACCCGATGGCGCCACCATGCGGCCCGCCCGCCAAGGAGACCAACATGAAAGCGCTCCGCCTGGTTTCTGCCCTGCTGCTGGCCTTGATGGCGGTGGCAGCGTGTTCTTCCGATGGCGCTGGCGACGGCTCCGGCGGCGCCTCGGCCTCGCGCGATGGCGGCCGCGGCACAAGTGGCACGACCGGCACCGGTGGCATGGGGACGAGCGGATATTGATTCCCGCCCCGATGCTTGCGGACGCGCCCCCCATGCCCTGTCAGCTGTGAGCGTTGGCGACGATATCGCAGTCTGGCTTCCGCAGTTGCGGCGCTATGCGCGCGCGCTTACCGGCGACGCGGCGTGGGCCGATGACTTGGTGCAGGACACCGCGGAGCGCGCGCTTGCCCAGGGCAAGCGGCTACCCGCAGGCATCCAGGCCCGGGCCTGGATGCTGACCGTGCTGCGCCACCTCTACATCGATCAGTTGCGCCGGCGCCGCGAAGTGGCGTTGGACGCGGCCGACCCGCTCTGGCAGCGGCAGGCGGCCCCCGCCAGCGAAGTCGACGGGCTGGTGCTGCGCGATGTGCAGCGTGCGCTGTACCGCCTGCCGCTCGAGCAGCGCGAGGTGCTGCTGCTGATCGTGCTGGAGGGCCTGCGCTACCAGGAAGCCGCGGCAGTCTTGCACGTGCCGCTGGGCACGGTGATGTCGCGCCTGTCCCGCGCGCGCGAGCATCTGCGCGCACTGCTGGCCGATGGCGCCGGCGGCTCTGGCGGCACGGGTGGCGCCGGCGAGCGGCACGTACCGCTAAGGGCGGTGAGGAGCACGCCATGAACGACGACCGAAGCCCCAGCCCCAACTCTGACCCGAACGCCAGCGAGCCGGCCCCCGACCTGGCGAGGCTGTGCGCGCTGGTGGACGGCGAATTGCCCGAGGCCGAGGGGGCGGCCCTGCGCGCGGCCCTCGCGCATGACGCGCGGGCCGCGGAACTGGCGGAGCACTATGCCCAGCAGAACGCCGCGCTCAGGGCCTTGTTCCCGCTGCCGGCGGACCTGCGCTACGTGCTGGTCCGGGCGCGCGTGCCGTGGTGGCGCAGTGCGCTTGCCGCCACGGGCTGGGTGATGGCTGGCCTGGCGCTTGCGTTCGGCGCGGTGTGGCTGCCAGGTGCCAGCGCAGACCCCAACGCATTTGCGCGCCGCGCCGATGCTGCCTATGTGGTGTTCGCGCCTGAAGAGCGCCATCCGGTCGAGGTGGCGGCAGCCGACCAGGCGCACCTGCGCGCGTGGTTGTCGCGCCGGCTCGCCCGTACGCTCACCATTCCGTCGCTGGACGAATACGGTTTCACGCTGCTGGGCGGGCGCCTGCTGGCGGGCGAGGCAGGCCCGGCCGCCCAGCTGATGTACCAGGACCCGGCCGGCGAGCGGCTCACGCTCTACATCACGCCGGCCGCGCCCGCCCTGGGCACGCCTGGCGTGCTGCGCCAGGCGGATCGCCGCACCTTTTACTGGGTCAGCGGCGGGGCCGGCTATGCGCTCTCCGGCCAGTTGGCCGAAGCGCGGCTGCGCGCCATTGCCGGCGATGTCTGCGCCAGCCTGGGCGGCGATCCGCAGGCATGGCAATAGCAAGGGACAAGGGACAAGGGAGCGCGGCATGTAGCGGCAATGCATGGAATAAACGGGGAGCCTGATCCGTTTACAGAATGCAGGAACGTGTGCCGCGCAAGCGTGCCAGCGGGTCCGGCAGGCAAACCGATGTGCCGCGGGATGCGGTTCGGGCAATGGCCCGGCGCATCGCAACGTCGGGCATTCGATCCCGGGATGACATCATGAACAAGGCTCTGGGTGCCGTGGCGGCGTTACTTGCCGGCCTCGGCCTGAGCGCGTCCGCGGCGGCGCAGGCGGTGGCCGCGGACGCATGGAATGGCTATTCGTCGCCTTGCCAGCAGATGGCGGGGCAGGTGGAGATCGACGGCTACCTGCAACAGGTGGTGGGGCTGGCCTGCCTGCAGCCGGATGGCTCCTGGCAGATGGTGGATAGTTCGGGCGGCGCGGTGGCGTATGCGCAGCCGGCTTACGACTATGACCCTTGGTACTGGACGCCGGTTGGCGTCGGCTTTGGCGCGAGTTTTATCTTTGTCGACCGCTTTCATCACGCGCACAACATGCACCGCGTGTTCCTGCCGCGCCCGGGCGGCGGCTTCCATGGCGGCTTCCATGGCGGCTCGCGCGGGTCGTTTGTCGGCGCGCCGCGCGGCGGCTTCCAGGGCGGGTTCCATGGTGGCGGCCATCATCACTGACGCAGGACGGCGCCCAATGTGAATGCGCGAAAGGTCCTGCGTCGCTTCGCCGCAGGGCCCGCGCCCTGTCTTTGCCGCCATGCTCGACCGGGCGGACACCGTGCGGCGGCTCAAGGATGCGCTTGATCCGGCGGGCTTGCAGGCGCCGGGCAAGCAGGGCATCCGGCCCGCCTTGCATCTCTCCACACCCGCTCGCGGCATCGATTGACAAGGCTGGTGCCGTTCTGTACCGTGGAACTCTGTGCGGTTATGCCGTTGGCTATCCCCGGCTGACGGGATGCCGGCCCCGTGCCATGCCGCCGCTGCGCTTTTTTCTGCTTTCCTGACCTTTCCTGACCTTTCCTTGATCCCGCTTCCTTCATGCCACGTAAAGCCGCCCAGCTCTCCGAAGCCGACAAGCATGCCGCCGAAGGCGGCGCCGTAGCCGTAGACCGGGCCCTGTTCGTGCTTTCCGCGTTCCACCTGGGCGACACCACGCTGAGCCTGGTGGAGCTGGCCCAGCGCACCGGGCTCTACAAAAGCACGCTGCTGCGCCTGCTGGCGTCGCTGGAGCACGCCAGGCTGATCCTGCGCCATACCGATGGCCGCTACGGGCTGGGCCCGGAAGTGGCGCGGCTGAACTCGGTGTATTCGGCTTCGTTCTCGCTCGAGTTGGTCGTCATGCCGGTGCTGCGCCAGCTGGTGCAGGCCACGCGCGAAAGCGCCGCTTACCATGTGGAGCAGGGCGAGCACCGCCTGTGCCTGTACCGCGTCGACTCGCCCCAGCCGGTACGCGACCATGCCAAGGCGGGCGAACTGCTGCCGAGCAACCGCGGTGCCGGTGGCCGCGTGCTGCGCGCGTTCAGCGGGGCGCGGGGAGAGCTTTACCAGAAGATACGGGAAGAGGGCGTCGCGGCGATGGTCGGGGATCGTCTCCCGGAGATTGCCGGCGTATCGTCGCCGGTGTTTGGTCCGGACGGCGAGCTCAAGGGCGCGCTGACCCTGACCTGCCCGACGCCGCGCTTCGACGAGGCTTTCCGCCCGCACGTCCTGCGGGCGGCCCGCGACCTGACCCTGGCGCTGGGGGGCACTTTCCCGTTTCCGGCCTGATCCGCCCCAGATCGGTGCAAAACCGGTCCGGGCGTGGTGCTTGCGCCTTGCTCCTTGTGCCGTGCCCGGCAGCCAGGCCGATGCCCGGCTTGTCGGGGGTGGCCCTGTCGGCGTCCGTGGCGATATCATGCGCCTTTGCGAAGTTGACCACGCAACCGGGCCGGCCTCTGAAGCCTCCTGTCAACGTCACCGGCAACACGGTATCTTCAAAGGAATTCCGTGCAGTTAGACCAGCAAACCATTGTTGTCGTCATGGTGGTGGTGTACGCCAGCACGCTGGCCATTTCGGCGGGCCTGCTCGGCGCCTTGCGGCCCAGCGCGGCCGGGCGCCTGTGGGCGCTCGGGCATCTGCTGGTGTCGGTCGCCGGGCTGGTGCTGGCGGCCAACGCTTCGGCCAGGCTGGTCTACGTCAGCGCGGGCGGGGCAGCTGCCTTTATCGCCGGCAGGCTGCTGATCTACCGCGGGGTGCGGGTGTATTACGGCATGGCGTCGTGGGATCGCACGCTCGCGGTGGGCGTGACGCTCGCCGCGCTGGCGCTGGTTGGCGCAGCCGGCATGGCTGGCGGCCAGGCGCGCATGCATGTGATCGGCTACGGCAGCCTGGCCCTGGTGGCCGTGTTGACGGTCGTCACCCTGCTGCACGCCTACGATGGCCGGCGCAGCGTGGGCACGCCCCTGGTGGTGATTGCCAGCCTGATCCACCTTGCCACGCACTTGGCCGGCTTTGCCGCGGGGCTGGCAGGCAACGTGGCCTCGGGGCCGTTCTATGCCAGCAGTGCCAACGGGATCTTGCTGGTGGCGCCGCTGGTGGGCACCTTGCTGGCCTTGTTCGGGTTTACGGTCATGGCCATGGAGCAGGTCATTGCCACCAATGAAAACGGCGCCAGGCTCGATGCGCTGACGCGCCTGCTCAACCGGGGCGCGCTCGACAAGGCGGCCATCAGCCTGGTGGCCGCCTGGGAGCGCCACGGCCAGCCCTTGTCCTGCCTGGTGATCGATATCGACCATTTCAAGCAGGTCAACGACCGGCATGGCCACCATGCCGGTGACACCGTGCTCAAGCTGATCGCCGAGGCCATCGACAATTCGCGGCGTGCCTCCGATGTGGCCGGGCGCTACGGTGGCGAGGAATTCTGCATCCTCTGCCCGCATACCGACGAAGGCCAGGCCACCGCGCTGGCCAGCCGGATCCTGAAAAAGGTGCGCGGCATTGCGCTGCCCGGCGAGTCGGCGGCGTTCGCCAGCGTCAGCATCGGCGTGGCTGAGCTGCGGGGCGGGGCGGCGGGGGTGGAAGGGCTGTGGCGCGCCTTGTTCGCGGCGGCCGACCGGGCGCTCTATGCGGCCAAGGAGTTTGGCCGGGACCGTTACGCGCTGGCGTCCTGGATGGCGCCCTCAACGCGCCCGGTGCCCGGCGACGTGGGCGACTCCGCCCACGTGCCTGGCCGTTAGGCCGTTAGGCCGCCAGGGCCGCCAGGGCCGCCAGGACCGGCAGCGCTTTGCCTGAGGCCGGATCAGTCCTGCGCCGGCGGCACGTCCCGGGGCGGGTGGCCGTCGTAAGTCCAGATGTACTGGCGCGGGATCGGGCCCTTGTTGCGGCCGCCTTGCTGCGTTTGCTCCCAGGCATGCGCCAGGATCCCGACCGAGCGCGACAGACAGAACAGCCCGCGCGCCAGCGGCGCCGGAAAGCCCAGTTCCGCATAGATCACGGCCGTGGCGCCGTCGATATTCATGGGAATCGGCTTGCTGCGGCCCGCGCCCAGTTCGGCCTCCACCGCGCGTGCAATGGTGGCGAAGCGGCCCGAGACCACGCCAGCGGCCGCGGCCTGGTCCACCAGCGCCAGCAGGCGCGGGGCGCGCGGGTCCAGCGGATGGAAGCGGTGGCCGAATCCGGACACGAACTTGCCGTGGTTATCGCGGTAATCCGCCAGGGCCGCTTTGACCGCGGCTTGCTGGGTTTCGCCGCCGTCGATACGGCGCGCCACATCCTGGTACAGCTCCACCGCCTGCTCGCCGGCGCCGCCGTGCACATCGCCCAGCACGTTGACGGCGGACGCCATCGCATTGTTCAGGCCCACGCCACAGGTGGCGGCCATGCGGGCGATGGCGATGCTCGGCGCTTGCGGGCCGTGGTCCACCGCCGACATCAGCGCGGCGTCCAGCAACTCGCCTTGCCCGCGCGCCGGCAGGTCGCCGCGCAGCATCAGCCAGATCATCTGCGCGAACGACACCTGGCCGATCAGTTGCTCGATGGGATAGCCGCGGTAGCGGATCTCGCCGGGCTGCATGTCGATGATCTCGGTGCGCCACCAGTCCTGGGACAGACGCTGGCCTTCGTTGATGTCATGGGTGCCGGTGTTTGCCTTGGTAGCTTCACTCATACCGCGCGCTCCTTTTGCAGGGTTTCGATATCCACCTCGCCGTAGCCAAGCTGGGCAAGGATCTCACGGGTGTGCTGGCCGAGTTCCGGCGGCGGGGTGTCGACCGACGGCGCCTCGCCATTGAGCTTGAAGCCCGTGCGCACCAGCCGGATGTCGCGGCCCACGCCGGGCACTTCGGCAAACTCACCGATCATGCCGCGCCCGCTCACCTGCGGGTGATCCAGCGTTTGCGGCACGCTGTAGACCGGGCCGGCCGGCACGCCCGCCTCGTTGAACAATTTCCACCACGTATCAGCGGATTGCTTCGCCAGCTCTGCCTCCAGCTCGCGCGTGAGTTCGGCCCGGTTGGCCAGCCGCGCCTGGCGCTGCGCGAAGCGCGCATCGGTGGCAAGTTCCGGGCGGCCCACCACGCGGCAGACCGCTTCGAACTGCTCCTGCTTGTTGGCGGCGATATTGATCAGGCCCTCGCCGGTGTGGAAGGCGCCCGACGGGCTGGCCGTCATGTTTTCATTGCCCATCGGCGCCGGGGTCTTGCCTGCGATCAGGTAGTTGGACACCACCCAGCCCATGGTGGCCAGGGTGGCTTCCAGCATCGAGACGTCGATGAAGTAGCCCTCGGTGCGCTGGTGATCCGCCAGCGCGGCGGCCACGGCAAAGGCCGCGGTGATGCCGCCGATGGTGTCGGAGACCGGGTAGCCCACGCGGTATGGCGCGGTCTGCGGGTCGCCAGTGATGCTCATCACCCCGGACATCCCCTGGATGATCTGGTCGTACGCCGGCAGGTCCGACAGCGGTCCGTCCTGCCCGAAGCCGGAAATGGCGCAATAGATCAGCTTGGGATGGATCTGCTTGAGCGCCTCGAAGCCCAGCCCCAGGCGGTCCATCACGCCGGGGCGGAAGTTCTCCACCAGGACGTCGGCGCTTTGCACCAGCTTGCGGAAGACTTCCTTGCCGCGCGCGTGCTTGAGGTTGATGGTGATGGAGCGCTTCCCGGGGTTCTGCGCCAGGAAGGACACGCCCATGAGCCGGCTGTTGAGCTCGGCGTCGGCGCCCAACTGGCGGGCCAGGTCGCCGGTGCCGGGGGTTTCCACCTTGATGACCTCGGCGCCCATATGGGCGAGCTGGTGGCAGCAGAACGGCCCGGCCAGCACGTTGGTGAGGTCGAGGACGCGGATATGGCGTAGCGGTTTTTGCATGGCGAGGCTTTGAGGTGTCGGTGCCGCGGCGCTTCGCAGTGGCGAAGCCGGCCGCAGCGGGCGGCGAAGGCGTTACTCTACCTTGGCGCCGGACTGGCGCACGAGGGTGCCCCAGCGGGTGTTTTCAGCCTTGATGAACGCGGCCAGGTCTTGCGGGGAGCCGCCGCGCGGCTCGCTGCCTTCCTCACGCATCTTGGCGATGGTATCGGGCTGGGCGATGGCCTTGTTGATCTCTTCGTTGACGCGCTTGACGATCTCCGCCGGCGTGCCCGCCGGCGCCACCAGCGCCTTCCAGTCCTCCGCCTGGAAGCCGGCATAGCCGCCTTCGATCACGGTCGGCACGTCGGCCAGCAGCGGCAGGCGCTTGGCCGAGGTCACGCCGAGTGCGCGCAGTTTGCCGGCCTTGATCATCGGCAGCGCGATCGGCGGCGTGGCGAAGTAAAAGTCGGTCTGGCCGCCCAGCAGGTCGGTCAGCGCTGGCGAGGCGCCCTTGTACGGCACATGCAGCATCTTGATGCCCGTGCGGCGCGCGAACATCTCGCCCGTCAGGTGGCCCACGGTGCCCGCGCCGGCCGACGCCATCGAGAGCTGCCGGGCCTTGCCGGCGGTGATCAGGTCGGCCAGGTTCTTGTATGGCGCGTCCTTGCGCACGATCAGCACCAGTGGTTGCGCGGAAACCAGCGCCACCGGGGTGAAGTCCTTGACCGCGTCGTAGGGCATCCTGGGGTACAGCGTGGGATTGATCGCCAGGTTGGCGGTCTGGCCCATGCCGAGCGTGTAGCCATCGGGGCGAGCCTTGGCCACTGCGTCCATGCCGATATTGCCGCCCGCGCCGGCGCGGTTTTCCACCACCACGTTCCAGTGGGTGGTCATGCCCACCTTGTTGAACACCAGGCGCGCCATGACGTCGGTGCCGCCGGCCGGAGGGAAGGGAACCACCAGGCGCACCGGCTGGCTCGGATAGGTGTCCGCGACAGCGGGGATGGCGCTCGCGGCGAGCACGGCGGGGACTGCAAGCAGCAGCAGGGCGCGGATGGACGAGGGGAAGCGTTTCATTGTGTCTCCGGATTGGGGTGGTGCACGGCACCGGCGGATGGTTTTTGCGTTCTGTATAATAGAACGTTGATCTTACTTAGGGAATTTAGGTGGGAGGATAGGAGGGGGAGGGGGGGATGTCAAGGGGGGAGGAGGTTGGGGGGTATTGGGGGCGGGGTTGGTTTTTGCACCCAAGGGCCGTGCGACATCCCCCCGGGCCACGGCGCCCGCCACGAAACCAGGGGACTTGATAGCAAGATGCCGCTCGCGCAGGTACGGCAGGGCATCAAATGGCCAGGCGGCCACCGCTAGAGACAAAACCACGAAACCACCAAGGCCGGCAGCATCGCGGTGCTGCGCACCGCGAACGGCAGATGGCCGAACGCTCACCGCGCAAAGCGATCAGGGGTACCGCCACGTACCCATTGGATCATTCTATTTAAATGACCTACAGGTCGGCATGGCAAGGCCAGCCAACACGCCGGGCCGTACGACGCAACCACCGAGGCCAAACAGCCTGATTGCTCTGCCCCCGCAGGGCGATGTCGTATGGCGCTTGGATGCAAAAACCAACGCCGCAGCAAAAACGGCCATGAACGCCAGCCAGCCAATCAACCCAACCCATCCCATCCAAAAATCAATCCGTCGTACTGGGACTCCAAAACGCCTGATGAATATGCTCCGACTCCGCCAGCTCCGCCATCAAGCGATCCAGCACATCCCCATCGACCGAGGTTGACGTGAGCACCGCTTCAATCTCGACATCGCTATCCCCGAACGCATGCACCTCCAGGTCCCGGGTCGGGTAGTTTCCCGCCTCCAGCGTATCTTCAAGCAAGCGCAACGCCAGCTTCTGCGCGGACCGCGGCGCAATCACATAGACCGTGTTGGTCACCTCCACCGTGGTCGTATCCATTGGCTGCTGGTTGATGCGATTCACCACCGGCCGCAACAGGGTATTGGCCGCCAGCACAAACAGGCAGCCCAGCCCGGCCTCGAGAATCAGGTCCGCCCCCGCACTGGCGCCGATCGCCGCCGATCCCCATAGCGTGGCCGCGGTATTCAACCCCCGCACATTGCCTTCCTCCCGCATGATCACGCCGGCACCGAGAAAGCCGATGCCCGAGACGACGTAGGCCACCACGCGTACCGCGCCGTCGTGCCCGGCCATGCGGTTGGCCATGTCGACGAAGATGGCGGCGCCTACCGCCACCAGCACATTGGTGCGCAGGCCGGCTGTGCGCTGGCGGATCTGCCGCTCGTAGCCGATCACCGCGCCGAGGACGAAGGCAGTGGTCAGGCTGACGGTGGTGTCGAGCAGCGAGTCAAGGTTGATGTTTTGAAAGGCTTGGAGGGACATCGTGGTTTCCCCGGGCTTGAAAGTTATTGTTATGGAACCGCTTGCGTCTTTTTACGCCGGCCAGGTGTCACGCCGATGTCATCGGCGGCGCCTTTCGCGCAAGTATCGCGCAAGTGTCGCGCAAGTGTCGCGCAAGTATCGCGACAGGCGCCGCCCAACGCTTATTGCCAGCCAAAGCGCCGGATATAGAACCGCTTGACCGCCGTCACCAGCAGGGCGTAGCCCAGCACGATGCCGATCATCCAGGGAAAATAGCCCGGCGGCAACGCCGCCAGCTTGAAGTACGCCGCCAGCGGGCCCATTGGCAGCCAGATGCCCACGGCCATGATGGCCACCGTGGCCAACGTCAGCGGCCACGCCGCGCGGCTCTGGATGAACGGCAGCTTGGGCGTGCGGATCATGTGCACGATCAGCGTTTGCGTGAGCAGCCCGACCACGAACCAGCCGGACTGGAACAGCGCCTGCGCCTCTACGCTGTTGGCAGCGAACACGTACCACATCACCATATAGGTCGTGATGTCGAAGATCGAGCTGATCGGGCCGAAGACCACCATGAAGCGGCCGATGTCGCCCGGGTTCCAGCGCAGCGGCCGCGCCACCAGTTCCTTGTCCACGCGATCAAACGGAATCGCGATCTGCGAGACGTCGTACAGCAGGTTCTGCACCAGCAGTTGCAGCGGCAGCATCGGCAGGAAGGGCAGGAAGGCGCTGGCCACCAGCACCGAGAACACGTTGCCGAAGTTGGAGCTGGCCGTCATGCGGATGTACTTCAGCATATTGCTGAAGGTGCGCCGGCCTTCGATCACGCCTTCTTCCAGCACCATCAGGCTCTTTTCCAGCAGGATGAGGTCGGCGGCTTCCTTGGCGATATCCACCGCGCTGTCCACCGAGATGCCGATATCGGCCGCGCGCAGCGCGGGCGCATCGTTGATGCCGTCACCCATGAAGCCAACCACGTGGTCGTTGGCGCGCAGCGCCAGCACCAGTTGCTCCTTGTGCAGCGGCGACAGGCGTGCGAAAACGTTGTGATCTTCCACGGCACGGGCCAGCGTGGGGGCGTCCATCTTCTCGATGTCCGGCCCCAGCAGCACGCGCGTGACGGGCAGGCCCACTTCGCGGCAGATCTTGGCGGTGACCAGTTCGTTGTCGCCGGTCAGCACTTTCACCGTGACGCCGTGCTCGGCCAGCGCCTTGAGCGCGGGCAGCGTGGAATCCTTGGGCGGATCGAGAAAAGCAATGTACCCGACCAGCGTCAGCTCGCATTCGTCGGCCACGCCGTACTGCGTTTGCGTGGTGGGCGTTTCCTTCATGGCCACCGCGACCACGCGCAAGCCTTCCTCGTTGAGGTCGTGCGTCACCTGGCGCACGCGCGCCAGCATGTCGGCGTCCAGCGCTTGCGCCGCGCCATCGATCTGCACGCGCGTGCAGATGCCCAGCATTTCCTCCACCGCGCCTTTGCAGATCAGCTCGTTGTGATCCTCGCGCTCTGCCACCACCACCGACATGCGGCGCCGCTCGAAATCGAACGGGATCTCATCGACCTTGCGGTAGTGCTGCGTCAGCTTGAGCTCGCTTTGCAGCTCCACGTGATCGAGCACCGCGCGGTCGAGCAGGTTCTTCAGGCCGGTCTGGTAGTAGCTGTTCAGGTAAGCGTGCTTGAGCACGTCGGTGCTGACGCGGCCCAGCACATCGGTGTGGCGCTCCAGCACGATCTTGTCCTGCGTCAGCGTGCCTGTCTTGTCCGTGCACAGCACGTCCATGGCGCCGAAATTCTGGATGGCGTCGAGCCGCTTCACGATGACCTTGCGGCGCGACAACATCACCGCGCCCTTGGCCAGCGTGGAGGTCACGATCATCGGCAGCATCTCGGGCGTGAGACCTACCGCGACGGACAAGGCAAAGAGGAACGCCTGCGTCCAGTCGCCCTTGGTAAATCCGTTGACCAGCAGCACCAGCGGCGCCATCACTAGCGCGAAGCGGATCAGCAGCCAGCTCACCTGGTTGACGCCAGCCTGGAAGGCCGTGGCCGAGCGGTCGGTGCTGGTGACGCGCTCGGCCAGCGTGCCGAAGTACGTGTGGTTGCCGGTGGCCAGCACCACGGCGGTGGCGGCGCCCGAGACCACATTGGTGCCCATGAAGGCGATGTTGGAGAGCTCCAGCGGGCTGTCGTGGCGATCGCGCAGCTCGGCGAATTTCTCCACGGGCAGCGATTCGCCGGTCATAGCCGCCTGGCTGATGAACAGGTCCTTGGCGGCGATGATGCGGCAGTCGGCGGGAATCATGTCGCCGGCCGAGAGTGCGACCAGGTCTCCCGGCACCAGCTTGCGGATAGGCACTTCGATCTTGTGCGGCGGGCGCGAATGCACGTGCACGTTGAAGTACTCCGCGCTGAAGGCGGCAACGCCGGCCGATAGGTCCCGCCGGATCACCGTGGCGGTGGTGCTGACCATGGCCTTGAGGCTCTCGGCGGCCTGGTTGGAGCGCCGCTCCTGCACGAAGCGCAGCAGCGTGGACAGCGTCACCATGGTGCCGATGACGATCGTTGCCTTCATGTCCTCGGTGAAGTAGGAGATCGCCGCCAGAAGTGTCAGCAACAGATTGAACGGGTTGCTGTACGAATGCCACAGGTGCAGCCACGCCGGCAGCGGCTTTTCATGGTCGACTTCGTTCGGGCCGAACTGCTTGAGCTTTTCGTCTGTCTCGGCGCTGGTCAGCCCGTCCTCGTGGGAGCGCATGCGTACCAGCACGGCCGGCACGTCCTCTCGCGCGGCGCGCTTGAGCGATTGCGCCAACTGCTCCGGCACGGTGCGTGACGGCCCCGGCTTGCCCAGCGACTCGAACATCGCCAGCCGGCGGAAGTGGTGGGTCGCCCGGCGCGTGCGCAGGAAGGCGACGAAGAGCGTTTTCATCAGGTTCATGGGTGCGGTTTCCCAAAAATCCCGGCGTGCCGGGCGGCGATGCCGGAGTGAGGCGAGGGGTCGGCAAAGGCAGGCGCGTCGCGCCGCCTTCGCCGGATGCGGTGAGCGTGAAGCGGCGCGCGCGTCAGCCCGGCCTGGGCCGGTGCGCGGCGTCACGACGCGCTGCGGCATGGCGCGCGGGGGGCAGGGCCAGCGTGAGCAGGAGCACGGCGGCACTGCCTGGCCCGCCGGCGTGGCAGCGCAGGATCTGCAGCGCCAGCAAGGCATGTTGTGCGATGAAGAGGGACGGCATGGGGCCTCCTTGCGCTAACGCTCGACGGCGCGCGCAGGCAGCGGCGGATAACGCATCGCGAAACTGCGCACGAACGCATTCTCGCGGCGGATAGCCGCAGGCATTTGCAACGAACTGGGAGGGGATTGCACGGAGAACCCGTGCAACGGACCACTACCCGCCGGTATCGGCTAGGCAGTGGCGGTAAGACGCCTGGACTTGCCTAGCCGTTCAAGGTTTGGCCGTAAGGCCAACTAGAACAACTGTCCATGGAGATGACTCCGGAGCGATAACGGGGCGAAGGGTAGCAAAGGCGGCGCGCGCTTGGCAATCTTTTTCTTCCGGCTTTTTCCGCCGAATAGGACACGTCCTAAACTTTGCGTTTTTCGTGCCGTAAGGCAATACGCATGGGCTGGTCCTGCGGGACGATCGATGCGCCTTCGATGCGCCTTCCATGCGTATGTGTAGTAGCGTCTCGCACCAACCTTTGTCAGAATAGGGGGCTGCCATTTTCCCGGCGTTGGGCAAAGCACCGCCAGACGTTCAGCCACTCGGATGCTTACGCAAGGTTCCGGCATCCGAGTCAACCACCGCGTCGGGTCGCGGCATCACGCTGTGGCCTGCCAGCATCGAACCCCTTCCGTTCCCTGTGTTCCCAACCTGCCAGAAGCCTATGACCACTGTGCTCCCGAGTGAAACGCAGGACGCCGTGCGCGAGCTGATCCTGCTGATTTCTCTGCACGACCAGGATGCCGCGGACAACTACTGGACCGCGTTCCAGCATGCGCTTGCGCGCACCGAGACCGCCTGCGAAGGCCATATGCTGCTATGGCCGCTGACCGAAGCGATCGGCGCCGCAGGCTTCTACGTGGAATGGAAAGACACGGCCGCCGTGGTGCGCGGTGTGCAAGCCTTGTGCGACCGGGTCGGCCTGCGCGTGGACTGGGGCGCGCCCGAGCCGCTCGCGGCGACCTTCCTCGCGGGCAAGGATGTGCCCGGCTTGATGGCGATCGCGCAGGTCTCGTTGCAAGCGGCTGGCTTTACGCTGTGGTGCTGGGACACGCAAGCGGACGCCTACGCGGGATGGATGATCCGCAGCGCGGACGAGCCGGTGCTGGCCGAGCTTGCCAGGCAGCTTCACCTGATGATCGATCCCGCGGACGAAACCTACTGAGCCGGCTCCGGCTCGGCATTCACAATTGTTGACATTTGCACCGGGTGGCTGCGATAGCCTCGTGGCTGTCCGATGCTGACTCGGCAGCATGCCTGTGCGCTTTGCGCATTGCCGCTGTCTTTCACGCCTTTCGACAAAGCCAGGCCGTGCGATCCACGCGCGCGCCAAGCGCATCGCCTGGCGGGATCGCCAAACGGGTGAGGCGCAGCGACACAGTTGTTTGCGTTCGCAAGACGGGGGAGCCGCTAACCTGTTGGCCGGGGTGTCCAAAACGGCATCCCATACCCGCAGGCAGCAGTGCCCCCTGCTGCCGATTTGCCCGCCGGGCCATGTCTCATGGCCTGGCTTTTTTCGCTGCGCGGGCCCGGCTGCGCCAGCGCGAAAAGCGCGCCAACCCGATATGGCACAATGCCATCTTGCTTTTTGCCGGGGCCACGGCGAGCGCTGCGGCGGTTCGCGCACATGGCTGCGGTTCATCCCCGTTTTCTTTGCTTGAGACTCATTCCGGATTGCCCGCGCAGCGCGCCAGAGAGCGCCCGAAGTGGCGAGCCGGACGCCCCGCATGCGCTTTTCCCATTTTGTTCATCTCGTCGCCGGGACCCTGGCGTGCAGCCTGAGTCTCGCCTGCGTGGCCGTGCGGGCAGCCCCCGCCGACATGCCCTTGAGCGCGGTGCCCGCGATCCAGCTGGCCGCCCTGCGCGCGCAACGGCCACTCCCGCCCATCCGCTTCCTGCTCACGTTCGACGACGGCCCCGATGCCGGCGAGGATGGCAGCACGCCGCTGATCCTGCGCCAGCTTGCCGATAACCCGGTGACGCCGGGCATCAAAGCACTCTTCTTCGTGCAGACCGCTCACCCGAGGCGCGGCGGCGGCGAGGCCGGCAAAGCGCAGATGCACGCGACCTGCCTCGCCGGCCATCGGCTGGCGGTGCATAGCGGGTTGCCGATCGGGCATCTCTCGCATACGCGCATGTCGCCCGAAGAACTGGAAGCGTCGCTGCTGTCGGGCGAGGCCGACATCATCGCGCAATGCCGCGGCGCGGCCCAACTGGTGCGCCCGCCCAACTGGGCCTACAACGATGCGGTGCAGGCGGTCTACCGCAAGCTCGGCCTGGGCATGCTGATGTCGGACGTGAACGCGCGCGACGGCAAGATCTACGGCTGGCATATCAGCCTGCGCCGCCGCTCGCATATGAATAGCGAGCTGGCGCAGGTCAAGGTCGCCATCGCCGAGCAGCGGCTGCCATCCATGGGGGGCGTGGTGCCGATCGTGGTGAGCTTTCATGACACCAACGACTACACGGCCTCGCACATGACCGAGTACCTGCAGATCCTGGTGGAAGAAGCCCGGGAGAACGGCCTGGTGCTGGCAGACCCGCCGTTCTACACGGATGCCCGGGTGGCGGAGCGCGCCGCGCGGCTGCGCGCGCAGTCGGGCGTGTATGCGCGCGACAGCTGGCCCTGAGGCCTTGGCGGCAAGGTCATCGCAGGCGGGTCCTGGCCTGGGGTAAGGGGGCACCTGCGACGTACAATACTGCGCCCGGGCCGGCTGTGGCCTGCCGATCCGCCTAACCCAACTGCCGCCGATCACAATGGAAAGCGTCGTCACCGAGATTTTCTTCCGCCTTTCCACGGCGTTCTTCTGGCCGGTCGCGCTGGCGTTGCTGGTGCTGTTCGTGCTCGCGCTAGCCGATCTCGGCAGCCTGATCGTGCAGTCCCGGCGCCGCGCCGTGGCGCCGCGCAGCGATCTGCCCGCGCTGGCCAATGCGCTGGCCTCCAGCCTGCAAAATGGCACGCAAGCGCATCTGGGCGCGGCATTGCTGTCGCCTTCGCTGGCCCGCTTCTGGGGCATGCTGGAAGAACGGCTCTCCCGGCTCGATTCGTACGAACACCTTGACCTGTGGCTGGACGAAACGCTGCAGCGCGAGGAAATGCGCGTGGCCAACCGGCTCGACCTGACCCGCACACTGGTGCGCATCGCACCGATGCTGGGCCTGGCCGGCACCATCATCCCGCTCGGGCCGGCGCTGCAATCGCTGCTCGGCGGCGATATGGCCGGCATGGTCAATCACCTGGTGATCGGCTTTGGCGCGGTCGTCTGCGGGCTGGTGCTGGGCGGCATCGCCTACGTGCTGACGCTCACACGCGAGCGCTGGGCGCGCAGCGATCTCAAGGAAATGGAAAACCTGTGCGAGCTGGTGCTGCGGGCCATGCCTGAACCGGTGGCGCCCGCGGCGCACGCGCGCGCCGCCATCCATCTGGCCGGGACCCAGGCCTGATGGACGCGGGCCAGGGACACCCGTTCAGGCGGCGGCGCTTTGTGCGCCGTCGCCGCGCGCAGGGCGAGCTTGCCTCGGTGCATCGGGAAGACCCGCTGGCCGGCGTGGCCAACCTGTTCGATGCCTCCATCGTCTTTGCCGTGGGCCTGATGGTGGCGCTCACGCAAGCGTTCAGCCTGACCCAGCTGCTCAATCCCGACTCGCAGTTCACCCTGGTCCAGCGCGATCCGCGCACCGGTGAGCTGCAATTGCTGGAGAAGAACCGCAAGGAGGTCAAGGTCAGCAAGATGTCCCCGCGGCAGAAGACGGGCGAGGGCACCCGGCTGGGGGTGGCTTACCAGTTGCCGGATGGCAGCGTGGTGTATGTGCCGGAAGGCGCGGCGGCCGGCGCGGCCTCGGCCCCGGGCGCGCGTTGATGGCTTCGGCGCGGCGGGGTTCGCTGTGGCAGCGCTGGCTGCTGCTGATGCTCGGGCTGCTGTGCGGGTGCCTTGCCGGCCCGGGCCACGCCCGCGCAGCCCAGCCCGGACCGCCAGCCCCGGTACGCGTGCTGCTGGTCACCACCAACACGCACCTGCTGCCTGCGGCCGAAGCGCGCCTGCGCGAGCTGGCCGGGCCGGGCAGGGTGGTGCTGGACGCCGTGACGGCAGCGCCCGATGCCGCGCAAGTCGCCGCCGCCGATGTCATCTACGCGTACTTCGTCCCCACGGCCGTGCTGCGCCAGATGGCGCCGGCCGTGCGCCAGGCGCGGCAGCGCGGCGCGCTGGTGCTGGCCGCGCCGGCAGCGTCCGCCGAGGCCGCCTGGGGCTTTGGCCTGGACGCCGCGCGCAACCAGGCCGCCGAGGCTTACTGGAGCGCCGGCGGCGCCGACAACCTCGCGGGCTGGATGGCATGGCTGGTGGCCGCCGTGCGCGGCGAGCAGGCCATGGCCGTGCCGCCGCCGCGACCGCTGCCCGCGGCCGGCATCTATCACCCGCGCGCCGCGCAAGCGTTTGCCACGCTCAAGGACTATCTCGCCTGGTACCGCGCCGGCGCAAGCGGCCTGCCGGCCGGCGCACCGCTGGTCGGCATTGCCTTCTATGCCAGCAACTATCGCCAGCAGGATCTCGCGCATATCGATGCGCTGATCGCGGCGCTGGAGCGCCAGGGCATCGGGGCGGTGCCGGTGTTCGGCTGGCCGCTGTCCGGCCTGGATGCGATGCTCACGGTCGATGGCCAAAGCCCGCTGCGCGCGTTGCTGGCGCTGAACCTCACCATCAGCCGCGCCGAGGACAAGACCTGGCTGGAGCGCCACGGCCTGCACGCCATCAACCTGATCGCCACGCGCGACAGCCAGGCCGGCTGGCGGGCCGATGCGCGCGGCATTGGCGGCGAGCGCCTGGCACTGCTGCTTAACACGCCCGAGCGGGCCGGCGCCTCGGAGCCGATCCTGTTCGCCACGCTGGAGGACGAACACGGCGCCAAGGCCAGCCGTGCCGTGCCGGAGCGGGCAGACGCGGCGGTGGCCCGCGTGCGGCGCTGGATCGCGCTGCAGGACAAGCCCGCGGCGGACAAGCGCATCGCCATCCTCTACTACAACAACCCGCCGGGCCGCGGCAATATCGGCGCCAGCTACCTGGCTACGCTGCCCTCGCTGGTGCAGGTCATGGCGCGGCTGCGCGAGGCGGGCTACCGCACGGGCGCCACGCTGCCGGACACCGCCGAGCTGACCGCGCTGCTGGAGCGCAATGGCCGCAATATGGAGGAATGGTCGCCCGGCGAACTGGCTGAGATGGTGTCGCGCGGCCGCGTTACGCTGCTGCCGATGGCGCAGTACAAGCGCTGGTTCGATGCCTTGCCGGCGGCGTTTCGCCAGTCGGTGGTGGCCGCGTGGGGTCCGCCCGAGCGCAATCCGCTGATGCTGGTGGGTGACGGCCATGGCGGGCAGGATTTCGTGATTCCGGGCCTGCGCTTCGGTAATCTGTTCGTTGGCCCGCAGCCGCTGCGCTCCACCTTCGCGCGAGCGATGGACAGCGCGCACGATACGGTGACGCCGCCGCCGCACTCCTATATCGCCGCCTACCTGTGGTATCGCCACGCCTTCGGCGCGGACGCGATGGTCCACGTGGGCCGCCACGGCACGCTGGAATGGCTGCCTGGCAAGCAGGTGGGGCAAAGCGGCGACGACAGCGCCGAGGTGTTGCTGGGCGACCTGCCCAACGCCTACTACTACATCCAGGACGGCGGCGGCGAAGCCATCCAGGCCAAGCGCCGCAGCGCCGCCGTGCTGGTCAGCCACCTGACCCCGCTGATCGCCCGCGCCGGCTGGCCGGACAAGCTGGCCAAGCTCGACGAGGTGATCGAGCAGCAGGAGGCCGCCGCCGACAGCGCCCCGGCGCTGGCGGACCAATACCGCCTGCAGGCGCTGGCGCAGATCCGCGCCCTTGGACTGGACCGCCAGCTCGGGCTGGATTCCGGCGCGCCATGGGAGCAGGTCGAGCCGGTGATCCACCGCTTCTTGCATAAGGTGGAAGCCGAGCCGGTGCCGCTGGGCATTCACACGCTGGGCGAGCTGCCGCCGTTGGACGCGCAGCGCCAGGCGCTGGCCACCGTGCTGGAAAGCGCATTCGACGCGAGCGAGGCGCGGCAGATCGGCAAGGACGTGCTCTCGCGCTGGGCCGGCGCATTGGCGGAAGGCCGCGAGCCGGACAGCGCCGCGCACGCGCCATTGCCGCCGCCGCTGGCGGAGAAGGTAGAAACCGCGCTGTCCAGTACGCGCGCATGGCTGGCCAATCTGCGCGAATCGCCGCGCCGCGAGCTGGATGGCCTGGTGACCGTGCTGTCCGGCCGCTACCTGCCGAGCTCGCCGCTGGGCGACCCCGTGCGCACCCCGCAGGGCCTGCCCACCGGGCGCAACCTGCACGCCTTCGACGGCGCGCTGATCCCCACGCCCGCAGCCTGGCAGCTCGGCAAGCAACTGGCCGCGCAGACGCTCGCGCGCTATCGCGAGGAAACCGGCAAGGCGCCCGAGCAGGTATCGATGGTGCTGTGGTACGGCGAGACCGAGCGCCACCAAGGCGCGATGGAGAGCGAGGCGCTCTACCTGATGGGCGTGGAGCCGGTCTGGAATGCGCGCGGCGTGGTGGAGGATGTGCGCCTGATCCCCGATGCCGAACTCGGCCGCCCGCGCGTCAATGTGCTGTTCACCATCTCCGGCATCTACCGCGACGGCTTCGGCGACAAGGTGGCGCTGCTGGACAAGGCCGCGCGCCTGGCCGCCGCCGCCGGCGACAACGCCATCAGCCGCCACGACCGCGAAGCGCAGGCCACGCTGCTGGCAGCCGGCGTGGCGCCGCAACTGGCCGCGCGCCTGGCCCGCGCCCGCGTGTTCGCCGCCAAGCCCGGCAACTACAGCATCGGCGTGCAGCAGATGGTCGAGCAGAGCAAGGACGCGGCGCAGGCCGGCGAGCCGCCTGGCGCGCTGGCGCGGCAGTACCTGCGCTACATGAACTTTGCGTTCTCCAGCGAAGGCTGGGGCGAGACCGCGCCGCAGGCGCTGGCCAGCCACCTCAAATCCAACCAGGCCGTGCTGTTCTCGCGCGCCAGCACGCTTTACGGCGCGCTCGACAACGACGATACCTATCAGTACGCCGGCGGCCTTAACATGGCCACGCGCGCCGTCAGCGGACAGGCGCCGCGCTTCTGGCTGCACAACCTGCGCCGCGCCGGCGAAGAGCAGACCGTGGATGCTCGCACCTGGCTGGCCACCGAACTCAACGCGCGCAACTGGAACCCGCGCTGGATCGAAGGCATGCAGCGCTCGGGCTACGCCGGCGCGCGCGAGATGTTCAAGGAGATCGAGCATCTCTACGGCTTCCAGGCCACCAGCCCCGAGCAGATGAGTGGCAGCTTCTGGCAGAACACCTATGACGTCTATGTGGCCGACAAGAACGGCCTGGGCATGGACGCGTTCTTTGCGCAAAACAATCCGCACGCGCGGCAGGGCATCCTGGCCCGGCTGCTGGAAGTGGACCGGCAGGGGAGCTACCGCTTCACGCCTGCCGAGCGCGCCGATATGGCACGGCGCTATGTGGCGTCGGTCAATCGCGACGGCTTGTCCTGTTCGGCCAATAGCTGCGGCAATCCCGTGCTGATGCAGTACATCGCCGGGCTGGGGCAGCAAGCCCGGCTGCCCACGGATGCGCTGCGCGAATTCTCCGCGCGGCTGGCAGCAGCCATGCCGGGGCGCGAGCCAGCCGCGCCGGCCGCTGCTTCTGGCCGGGCCGCACCGCCCGACGCATCCCGTGCGAGTCCGCCGCCGGCTCGGCAGGCCAAGCCGCATCCGGCGCCGCGTCCCGCGACCGGCCAGGTGACAGGCCAGTTGCTCGAAAGCCGCGTGCTCAAGCTCGCCGCGCCCGCCCCGCCAGGTGGCCTGGCGCCGCGCGAGGCGCTGTGGACCGCTGCGCTCATGCTGCTGCTGGTCGGCGCTGGCGCCTTTGCGGAGTGGTGGCGCGGCCGTGGCCGGCGGCAGCCCGCGCCACGCTGACGCGCCGCGGGTGGACAGCACCGCGCGATCTCTTTATGCTGACCCCCTTGCCGCGGCCAGGCCCGCCGCTTGCTACCGGCTGCGCAAAACATAACTTGCGAAGGGCCTGCCACGCCGCGCATCGCGCGCCCCGATTCAACCCCAGCGCCAGCGCTGAATTCCCTTATCCGCCATGCAGACCCGTAAAATCCCCGCCACCATCGTCACCGGCTTCCTTGGCAGCGGCAAGACCACCTTGCTGCGCCATATTCTCGAAAACGCCAACGGACGGCGCATTGCGGTGATCGTCAACGAGTTCGGCGAGTTGGGCATCGATGGCGAGATCCTGAAGGGTTGCGGCATCGGCTGCGACGAATCCGGCCAGAGCAATGGCCAGCTCTATGAGCTGGCCAACGGCTGCCTGTGCTGCACGGTGCAGGAGGAATTCTTCCCGGTAATGGAGCAATTGCTGGAGCGCCGCGGCGATATCGACCACGTGCTGATCGAGACCTCCGGCCTGGCGCTGCCCAAGCCGCTGGTGCAGGCCTTCAACTGGCCCAGCATCAAGAACGCCTTTACCGTGGACGCGGTCGTCACCGTGGTGGACGGCGCGGCAGCCGCGGCCGGCCAGTTCGCTGCCGACCCGGATGCCGTGGAGGCGCAGCGCAAGGCCGATCCCAACCTCGATCACGAGTCCCCGCTGCACGCGCTGTTCGAAGACCAGCTCGGCGCGGCCGACCTCGTCATCCTCAACAAGACCGACCTGATCGACGACGCGCAGCGCGCCGAAGTGCAAGCGCTGATCCGCCCGGAGATCCCCGCCGAAGTGAAGATCGTCGGCGCGCAGGGCGGCAAGCTGGATATCGAGTTGCTGCTGGGCCTGAACCGCGCATCGGAAGACACCATTCACCTGCGCCCGGATCACCACGGCTCGGCGGACGATCCCGATCACGCGGACCACCATCACGACGAGTTCGACTCCGTCGTCGTAGCGCTGGGCGAGGTGGACCGCGATCAGCTGATCGACGGTCTGCGCCAGCTGGTGGAAAGCCACACCATCTACCGCATCAAGGGCTTTGCCAAGCTGCCCGCCAAGCCCATGCGGCTGGTGCTGCATGGCGTGGGACGGCGCTTTGACAGCTACTTCGACCGCCGCTGGCTGCCGGGCGAGGCGCAATCCACGCGTATCGTGCTGATCGGCCAGGCGCTTGACCAGCCCACGCTGCAGGCTGCCCTGGAGGCTGCGCTGAGCGCCGCGGCCGTGCGTACGGCGTAATGCGCAAGGTATAAGGAACAAGGACCACACCAGCCCAGGCACCCGATGCACCTGCTTTCCACCCGTCCGGGCGGCTTCGTCGACGATAACGCCGGCGTGGTGCGCATTGAGCAAAGCCCGGCGCAAATCGTGGTGCTCAGCGCGGCGGATACCACGCTGTCGCTGCTGGCCGGCGTCTTTCCGCGCCTGGGGGAGGATTTCCCCACGGTGCGGCTGGCCAACCAGATGTACCTGCGCCAGCCGGCTTCGCTCGACATGTATGTGGACGACGTGCTGCAGCACGCGCGCGTGGTGGTGGTCGACCATCTAGGCGGCGACAGCGACTGGCCCTATGGCCTGGAGCGGCTGGCCGAACTGGCGCGCTCGCGCAACCAGCTGCTGGTGATGTTCTCCGGCGACCTGGCCGAGGACGCCAACCTGCTCGGGCGCGGCAACGCGCCGCAAGCGCTGGCCAGCAACCTGTGGCGTTACCTGCGCGAGGGCGGCGCGGACAACGCCGAGCAGTTCTTCCGCTGCCTGGCGCATCACGCTTTCGGCTGGGGCGAGCCCGCGCTGCAGCCGCGCGTGCTGCCGCAGGCGGCGATCTATCACCCGGCACACGGCGTGGCTACCGCGGCGGACTGGCAGCGGGAGTGGGCGCAGGATGGCCACGCCGATGCGCCGGTCGTGGCGCTGGTGTTCTACCGCGCCCACCTGCAGGCTGGCAACACCGCTGTGTTCGACGCCCTCATCGCCGCCTTGCGTGCACAGGGCATGAACCCGCTGCCGCTGGCGGTCAACTCGCTCAAGGACACGCTGTGCCGCGAAGTGCTGCAGCATCTGTGCGCCGGTCACGGCGCAGCGCTGGTGCTGAACACCACGGCGTTTGCCGTCTCGTCGCTGGACGCGCCTGAAACCCTGGCGCTCGCCGGCGACGCGCCGGTGCTGCAGGTGATCCTCAGCGGCGGCAACCGCGAGGACTGGCTGCAGGACAGCCAGGGCCTGGGTCCGCGCGACGTGGCCATGCATATCGCCATGCCCGAGGTGGATGGGCGCATCATCACGCGCGCCGTCAGCTTCAAGGGGCTGGCCTACCGCTGCCCCCATACCGAGGTCGACGTGGTGCGCTACCAGCCCGACGCGCAGCGTATCGCCTTTGTGGCCGAGCTGAGCCGCCGCTGGTGCCGCCTGCGGCAACTGGACAACGCCGACAAGCGCGTGGCGCTGGTGCTGGCCAACTATCCGGCCAGCGAAGGGCGCATCGGCAACGGCGTGGGGTTGGATACGCCGGCCTCCGTTGTGGGCATTCTCGGCATGCTGCGCGAGCAGGGCTACCATTGCGAAGGCCTGCCCGCCGATGGCGAGGACCTGATGCGCGGGCTCACGCAGGGCATCACCAACGACCCGGCGCACCGCGACCTGCGGCCGGCGTTCCAGAGCCTGTCGATGGCCGACTACCTGGCGCACCTGAGCCGCCTGCCGGCGGACAACCAGCGCGCCCTTGCCGAGCGCTGGGGCAGCCCGGACCAGGACCCGATGGTGCGGCAGGGCCGCTTCATGATTGCCGGCGTGCGCAGCGGACATCTGTTCGTCGGGCTGCAGCCGGCCCGGTCGTACGCGCTGCCGGGCGAGGAGGGCAGCCAGAGCTACGCCAGCTACCACGATGCCGATCTGGTGCCGCCGCATGGCTACCTGGCGTTCTACTTCTGGCTGCGCCACAGCTTTGGCGCCGACGCCATCGTCCACGTGGGCAAGCACGGCAACCTGGAATGGCTGCCCGGCAAGAGCGTGGCGCTGGCCGATACCTGCTGGCCCGATGCCATCCTTGGGCCACTGCCGCATCTCTATCCCTTTATCGTCAATGACCCGGGCGAGGGCGCGCAGGCCAAGCGGCGCGCGCAGGCCGTCATCATCGACCACCTGATGCCGCCGCTCACGCGCGCCGAGAGTTATGGCCCGCTGCAGGACCTGGAGCGGCAGGTCGACGAATACTACGAGGCGCTGGCGGTGGACCCGCGCCGCGCGCGGCTGCTGCGCAAGGAGATTCTGAAGCTGATCGTGGACCAGCAGCTGCATCGTGAACTGGGGCTGGATGCGCCGGCGGATAGCGATGGGGAAGATGCGCTGCTCAACCGCACCGACGCTTACCTGTGCGAGTTGAAGGAATCTCAGATCCGCGATGGCCTGCACGTTTTCGGCGTGTCGCCGCAGGGCCGCCAGCGGCGCGATACGCTGCTCGCGCTCGGGCGCTTTCCGGTGGGCGACGGCAAGGGCGCGCAAGCCAGCTTGCTGGCGGCGCTGGCCGCCGACCTAGCATTGGGCGATGGCTTCGACCCGCTCGATGCCGACTGGTCCGCGCCCTGGCAAGGGCCGCGTCCGGCGCAACTGGCCGTGCTGGATGCCGGGCCGTGGCGCCATCATGGCGATACGCGCGAGCGCCTTGAAATGCTGGCCACGGCGTTGCTCGGCGAGATGGCTGGCGACGTTGCCTTGCCGCAAGCCTCTGCCGTGCTCGCGCGCCTGCGCCAGGACGTCATGCCGCGCCTGGATGCCTGCGGCCCGCAGGAAATGCGGCAACTGTCGCGTGGCCTGGCCGGGCGGTTCGTGCCGCCGGGCCCCAGCGGCGCGCCCTCGCGCGGCCGGCCGGATGTCCTTCCCACGGGGCGCAATTTCTACTCGGTCGACACGCGTGCGGTGCCGACTCGCACGGCATGGACGCTGGGCCTGAAGTCTGCCAACCAGCTGATCGAGCGCCACCTGCAGGCGCATGGTGAGTATCCGCGGTCCATCGGGCTGTCCGTCTGGGGCACCGCCACCATGCGCAGCGGCGGCGACGATATCGCGCAGGCCTTCGCGCTGCTGGGCGTGCGGCCCAAGTGGGCAGCCGGCAGCTACCGCGTGACCGATTTCGAGATCTTGCCGATGGCGATCTTCGACCGTCCGCGCGTCGACGTCACGCTGCGCGTGTCGGGGTTCTTCCGCGATGCCTTCGCCAACGTCATGCGCCTGTTCGATGCCGCCGTGCAGGCGGTGGCGGAGCTTGACGAACCCGCCGAAGTCAATCCCGTGCGCGCCCGCATCGACAGCGAGCGCGCGCGGCTGGAAGCCGAGGGCGTGCCCGCTCTTGAAGCGCGCCGCCGTGCCGGCTGGCGCGTGTTCGGCGCCCGCCCGGGCGGCTACGGTACCGGCCTGCAGGACCTGATCGATAGCCGCAACTGGCAGGACGACGGCGACCTGGCGCAGGCCTACCTGCATGCCGGCGGCTACGCCTATGGGCAAGGCACGGATGGCGTCGAGGCGCGCGCCAGCTTTGCCGAGCGCCTGTCCAGCCTGGACGCGGTCGTGCAGAACCAGGACAACCGCGAGCACGACCTGCTCGACGCCAACGACTACTACCAGTTCCAGGGCGGCATGGTGGCGGCCGCGCGCGAGTTCGGCGGCGCGCAGCCGGCGATCTACCATGGCGACCACAGCAACCCGGCGGCGCCGCGCATCCGCACGCTGCAGGAAGAAATCAGCCGCGTGATCCGTGCGCGCGTGGTCAATCCCAAGTGGATCGACGGCGTCAAGCGGCACGGCTACAAAGGTGCGTTCGAGATGGCCGCCACGGTGGACTACCTGTTCGGCTTCGATGCCACCACCCGCGTGGTGGCCGATCACCAGTACGCGCTGGTGACCGATGCCTATGTAAACGACGCCGGCACCCGCGCGTTCCTGCGCCAGCACAATCCGCGCGCGCTGCACGCCATCTGCGAGCGCCTGCTCGAAGCGGCGCAGCGCGGCCTGTGGCAGGAGCCGGGCGAGCGTCGCGCCCAACTGGAACAACACCTGCTCGACAGCGAGCAGGCGCTTGAAGGCATCGAAGGAATCGAAGGAATCCCCTCATGAATGCAACCGCCCGGCTCGCCCGCATGCCATTTCCCTTCAGCGCCCTGGTCGGCCAGCAGCGCTTGCAGCAAGCGCTGCTGCTTGCCGCGGTGGACCCCGGCATCGGTGGCGTGCTGGTCAGCGGCCCGCGCGGCACGGCCAAGTCGACCGCGGCGCGGGCCCTTGCGCAATTGCTGCCCGAAGGCCAGTTCGTCACGCTGCCGCTCGGCGCCAGCGAGGAGCAACTGATCGGCACGCTCGACCTTGGCCACGTGCTTAAGCAGAGCGAGGTCCGCTTTGCCCCCGGCCTGCTGGCGCGCGCGCACCAGGGCGTGCTTTATGTGGACGAAGTCAACCTGCTGCCGGATCACCTCGTCGACCAGTTGCTGGACGTGGCCGCCAGCGGCGTCAACGTGGTGGAGCGCGACGGCGTGTCGCACCAGCACGAGGCGCGCTTCGTGCTGGTGGGCACCATGAACCCGGAAGAAGGCGAGTTGCGCCCGCAGTTGCTGGACCGTTTCGGCCTGTCGCTGGCGCTGGAGAACTGTACCGACGCCGCGCAGCGCCAGGCGATCGTCAAGGCCCGGCTCGCGTTCGACAACGATCCGGTGGCCCTGTGCACGCGCTTTGCCACCGAGCAGGATGCGCTGACGCGCAAGGTGCGGCTCGCGCGCGGCGCACTGTCCGCGCTTTCGTTCAGCGATGCCGTGCACGAGCGTGTCAGCCACCTGTGCCTGGCCGCCGCTGTCGATGGCGTGCGGGCAGACCTGGTGATGCTGCGCGCGGCGCGCGCGCTGGCCGCCTTGCAGTGCGACGCGGCGGTGGTGCCCGCGCATGTGGACACCGTGGCGGAGCTGGTCTTGCACCACCGGCGCCAGGCGCCGCCCAATGCAGGCAGGCAGGCCGATGGGCACGCTGATGGCGATGGCAACGCGAATGGCAGCGGCGATGGCGATGGCCGCAGTGCGGGCGACGCAGCCGCCAACAACCCATGGGGGGCACTCCCGCCTGCGCTGGCAAGCGCCGCGGCCGGCATTGCCCCGGTCAAGGGCGTGAGGCCGCTGCCCACAAAAAAAGCCTGAGCCACCGGCAGGCCGCCGCCGAACCCGGGCAAGGCGGCAACCGGTGGCAAGCCCCTCGTTTTGCCGCATCTCTCGCCGCGCCGCACGGCCGCCCGGGCAGCTTGCGCATCCACTGGACACAGACGCTGGCCGCCAAGGGCAGCCAGCCGTTTGCGCCCAGCCATCTGCGCTGGCGCGCACAGCAGGCGCACGCCGGCGTGCTGCACTGCTTCGTGCTCGATTGCTCGGCCTCGATGCTGCACGGCCGCCAGCTAGCGCTGGCCAAGGGTGTGCTGCTGCGCCTGCTGCAACGCGCCTACCAGGCGCGCGCCGAGGTGGCGCTGGTGTGCTTCGCCGCCGGCCGCGCCGAAGTCCGCCTGCAGCCGGCACGCGCCCGCCCATGGAGCGAAGCCTGGATCCGCCCGATCGCCGGCGGCGGCGGCACGCCGCTCTCGCTCGGCATGGCGCGCGCCGGCCAACTGCTGGCCCACGCCGCGCGCCGGCGCCCGGCGCAACAGCGCTGGCTGTGGCTGCTCAGCGACGGCCGCAGCACGGAGCAGCCGCCGCGCCCGCCTTGGGCCGATGCGGTGATGGTGGTGGATTTCGAGCGCCAGGCGGTGGCGCTGGGGCGTTGCCGGCAGCTGGCGCGGGGGTGGGAGGGGGAATATCTGGTAGCGGATGCGTTGATGGGGTGATCGTCGGGTTGCCGTCGGTGGTGCCTGGGAGCGGCATGCCCGGTTGCCGGCAGGACGCGGACCACCCGGCGCAAGTTTCCGCAACCGTGCAGAGACGGCAGCACAGTGGCTGAATTGACTTTGTAAGGAATATTCCTTACCATCGATTCCGCTATCCGGAGACTCAGCATGCACGACATCCACGAAGTGGCTACCTTGACTTCCAAAGGGCAACTCACGCTCCCCAAGCCCATCCGGCAAGTACTTGGCGTGGACGCTGGCGGAAAAGTGGCGTTCGATCTACGTGATGGAGAGGTCGTCGTCACGCGCGCCGATGCGCAGCACGATGACCCGGCGATCGGTGCTTTCCTGCGCCTTCTGGAAGCCGATATCCGTGCGGGGCGACACCTGCGGACGCTGCCGGAAGATCTGGCTCACGCCATGCTGGCAAACGCCGGGCATGGGGAGAGGCTGGATCAGGACATCGACGGCGACGTGGAGCTCTGATGCAACGTCATGGCTGGACGCTACTGTTTCATGAGGGGGTGATCGAGCAACTGCGCAAGTTGCACGGGGCGGCGCAGCGCGCGCAACAGAATGACCCAATTGGATTCGATCGCAATGCCAACGTCAAACTGTTCCGTGCCTTGAGCCAATTGATATTGGATGTTGTGCCCGGAGACCCTTCGCGGGAAGAGTTCCGGCAAGGCAATACACTGGGCGAGGCATACCGGCACTGGCGGCGGGCGAAAATCGGGCGCAGGTTCCGTCTGTTCTTCCGCTACGATTCTCGCTCGAAGGTGATCGTGTTCGCCTGGGTGAACGATGAGCAGACCCTGCGCTCCGCGGGCAGCAAGTCGGATCCTTACGCGGTCTTTGAGAAAATGCTCGGGCGGGGAAATCCGCCGGATGATTGGGCCGTACTGGTCGCGGCGAGTCGTACCGAGTGGGGTGCGGCCGGGAAATGAGCATCGGTTCGGCCTATGGACCTATGGGCCGATGAGGTGAGTCGATCCGATCCGAACGGCGGCTTGGGCCGTCAACTCCGCATTATCCGCATCACGGCTCGATGCCGACACCCTGCAACCACGAAGCCATGTCGTTCACGACGTCGGCCATACGGCTGCGTCCATCGGGCCCGAACAACCGGTGGTCCAGCGCCGGGTAGGTCTTGTAGGTAATGTTGCGCTTGCCTGCCTGATGGAGCCTGGCCACCATGGCCAGGACGGCATCGGGTGACGCGGACTCGTCGGCGCCGGACTGGATGATCAGCGTCGGCGATCTGCTCGTGCGCAGCACGGCTAGCTGATCCGTGGCGAGCGAGTCGCGCCACCAGCGGTAGCCGTGGTCGCTGGCCGTTATTCTCGCCTGTGCCTCGGGCGTGGCGGTGCGGATATGGCGGGCGAAACCGCGCATGCTCCGCATTGATGCAGCCTTCTCTTGCGCGGAGCCGGGCGCGCTGGCGATGCTGTACAGCAGGTCGTCGAGGAACCACTGGCCACCGCCATTGAAGGCGATGGTTGCCGCGATGCGATCCGAGCGAGCCGCCAGCAGGTGCGCGACCACCGCCCCTTCGCTGCCGCCGAGGGCGACTACCTGGCGGTAGGCGCGCTGGCGCAGCACGTCGGCGATGACGGTGTCCAGATCCGAGGCGCGTTGCACCGGGCTGTCGTGGCGCAGATAGGCGGGCGGGCAATCCGCGCGTTCGGTATCGTTGCTGTAGGGCAAGCTGGCATCGATGCCGTACTTCTCTACCGTCAGTACGTCGGCAGTGGGCATTACCTGCAGCATGTAGCGGCGAATTGCCTCGACCCGGGTTACGCTATTGCAGTCGGAACCCTGGATCACCACGAGCAATTGGTCCGCGTGCCTGGAGGTATCTCGCACGCTGAGGTAGTAGCGGATCCGTGAGCCGTCCTCGCGTTCTACGTCGCGGCTCATCTCTCCCGCACCCACCCACCCGGGCTGCGCCAGGCACGCCAGCAGGCATGCAACTATCCGCACCTTGAATTTCACCTGTTCCCCTAGCGTTCTCGGCCGTCTTCGACGATAGAGCGTTATGCGGCGCGCGGGACGGCCGCCATATCCGCCAAGCCGTTACCCGCCTCGTCAAACTCACTAAAATCATCAAATGTATCACATCAAGCGCACCTCGATCTCGTCATAACGCCGCACCCGGTACACCACCATCGAGATCAGCCAGCTCAGCACGAACACGCCGATGATCACATAGCCGAGCATGCCGAAATGCGCGTTAAGCTCGGCGATCACATCCCACAGCCCGCCTTGCAGCCCGATCTTGTCGGCAATCAGCCCGAGTGCTTCGATGCCGCCGATGACCACCGCGGCCACGACCGAGACCAGCGTGATGGTCATGTTGTAGTAGAGCTTGCGGATCGGCTTGGTGAAGGCCCAGCCGTAGGCGCCGAGCATCAGGACGCCGTCGGTGGTGTCTACCAGCGACATGCCGGCGGTGAAGAGAGCGGGGAACACCATGATGGTCCAGAAGGGCACGCCCTTGGCGGCTTCTGCGGCGGACAGCCCGAACAGCGCGACCTCGGTCGCGGTGTCAAAGCCCAGGCCGAACAGCAGCCCCATCGGGAACAGGTGCCAGCTGCGACTGGCCAGCCGGAACAGCGGGCGGAACAGGCGCGAGAGCACGCCGCGGTTGTTCAGCAGCAGGTCCAGGTCCTGCTCCTTGAGCGCTTCGCCGCGCTTGACCGCGCGAAAGGTACGCCACACGGAGATCAGGATCAGCAGGTTGAAGAAGGCCAGCAGGAACAGGAACAGCGCGGAGACGCTGGTGCCGATCATGCCGCCCACGGCTTTCATGTCGGCAAAGCGCGTTTGCAGCGCTGCGGCGGCAACCGCGATGCCGATCGACATCAGCGTGACCACGGTGGAGTGGCCGAGCGAGAAAAAGAAGCCGACCGTCACCGGGCGCTTGCCTTCCTGCATCAGCTTGCGCGTGACGTTGTCGATGGCGGCGATATGGTCGGCGTCAACGGCGTGGCGCAGGCCCAGCGTGTAGGCGAGCACAGCGGACGCCAGCAGCACGGGGTGGTCGCCCAACGCTGCCAGTGCCCACAGCCAGGCCCCGACGTTGGCGGCGATCAGGAAGACGTAGAGCGCAATGACCTTGCGGCGCACGTCGGCGTCCTGGTCGTTGAAGATGCTGGCTAGAAAGCGGAACATGAGCGGTCCGTGAAAGATCGGGAATTCGGAATGGATGGACGCCAGGCTGCGATTGCGCCCGCTCCGAAGGTTGCGCATCTTCCGCCGCCGAGGCCGGCGAAGGCCCCCAGCGACAGCGCGAGCGCGCAATGATGCGCGAGCTGGCGCGGCGGCTTGGGTGCATGACGACGGTTGCGTGACTTGGCGGCCGCCGGTGAGGCGGTATGGGCAATGCGAGGGCGCGCGGACATGAGCTTTCCATCATTGGCCGCGGGCGACCCCGCCCGGCGGCAACAAACGAACCAGCCGCGGACGAACGCGCAGTGACGGCCAGGCGCGTGGCCAGCCGTCTCACGCCTGGCCGCCCGTGCGCAGCCCCGGTGATCGGTCGAAGGCCGGTATCCGGGCTTGCAGGGGGACGCCTGCCTTGTCTGCCTTGTGGGGCGGGGGCGCGTCCGGGGTGCCGCCTTCCCGCGCGATGATGCGCAGTGGCTGCCGCGGCCTGTTGGCGCGGCGTGACACCTTTGTACCTGCTGACCGTTGCGGGGGCAGCACAGGATTAGCCGCGGCATGGCCGGCGGCGCACCTGTTTCCCGTTTAACCCCCGCCGCGCTACGCGCCGGAGGCACCTTCGAACCCTTGGCAGTCCACTGGCCAGGTAGTTGCAAGTCAATTGCAATTGCTGGGTGGAGTGCGAGGCGCATTGTAGCCGTATTTGCGCCGCTTTCGGGGGCGGATGGCAGGCGTTTTTCGGCACCGTGCGGGTGCGCGAGCGTTTCGGCCTGGCACAGCCTGTCGCCATATTGGTGCTTCACGCGACATTTTCTGCGCTTCGTGGCCTTTCGTGCGGTCCTGTCGCGCCTTTCGCTAAAGAAGGGGAGCCCGGCTCCGATATCCGGAGATGCCGCATGCCCCCTGCATGACTGGCCATTTCCCCGAGAAGCGAATGCCATGAATCGTCTTACCCTGCGAAAAAAGCTGTGGATTCCCCTTGTGCTGGCCTGGCTCGGCCTGCTGTTGCTGACCGTGATGCACGCCTTCCAGACCCGCCAGCTGCAAATGGCCGATCGCCGCGGCGAGCTGGCTAACATCGTCGACATGTCGCTCTCGCTGGTGCGCGACTATGCCGAGCAGGCGCGCCTGGGCAAGATGTCCGAGGCCGATGCCAAGGCCCAGGCCACGGCCCGCGTTGCCGCGCAGCGTTATGGCAAGGATGGCTATATCACCATCGTCGGCGCGGATTCCGTGCTGTTGATGCATCCCATCAATGCCAAGCTCAACGGCAAGAACATGAGCGACTTCAAGGATGCCAAAGGCAACGCCTTGTACGCCGATATCGCGGCCCGCGGCGCGTCGGCCGAAGGCGCGGGCCACCTGGACTACTGGTGGCCCAAGCCGGGCAGCGACCAGCCGAGCCCCAAGATCGGCTACGTGGCGCGCTTCAAGCCGTGGGGCTGGGACCTGGTCGCCGGCACGTACATGGATGACGTGCAAGCGCAGTTCCGCGCCTCGCTGTATCAATCGCTGGGGCTGCTGGTGCTGCTGGGCATCTTGATTTCCGCGGTGGCCACGCTGCTGATCCGCAGCATCCAGAGCTCGGTGGGCGGCGAGCCCGCTACCGCTGCGGCCCTTGCCTTGCGCATGGCCAGCGGCGACCTCACGGCGCGCGTCGAGACCCACCCGGACGACCGCTCCAGCCTGATGTACGCCATCGGCCATATGCGCGACCAGCTCGCCGGCACGGTGGCGGGCATCCAGCAATCGGCCGATTCCATCACCTCGGCGGCCCAGGAGATCGCCTCGGGCAATAGCGACCTGTCGAGCCGCACCGAGCAGCAGGCGGCCTCGCTGCAGCAGACCGCCGCCAGCATGGAGCAGATCACCGCGACGGTGCGCCAGAACGCCGACAACGCCAAAGAGGCCAGCCAGTATGTGGCTGACGCCTCGCAGATCGCGCAGCAGGGCGGCAGCGTGGTCAGCCAGGTGGTGGACAAGATGCGCGGCATCACCGCCAGCTCGCGCAAGATCAACGACATCATCGGCGTGATCGACGGCATCGCTTTCCAGACCAACATCCTGGCGCTTAACGCCGCGGTGGAAGCCGCGCGCGCCGGCGAGCAAGGCCGCGGGTTTGCGGTGGTGGCCGGTGAGGTGCGCAACCTGGCGCAGCGCAGCGCGGGCGCGGCCAAGGAAATCAAGACGCTGATCGTCGAGTCCGTGGGCCAGGTCGACAGCGGCTCGGCGCTGGTGGAGCAGGCCGGGCAGACCATGGCCGAGATCGTCAACGCGGTCGGCCGCGTGACGTCGATCATGGATGGCATCGCCTCGGCTACCGCAGAGCAGCGCACCGGCATCGAGGAGGTCAATCGCGCGGTCGCGCAGATGGACCAGATGACGCAGCAGAACGCGGCGCTGGTGGAGCAGGCGAGCGCGGCCGCCACGTCGCTGGAAGACCAGGCCGGCGCGCTGCACCATGCCGTGTCGGCCTTCCGCCTGTCGCCTGCCTGAGCGCCGGACGCTGACCGGGTGCTGACCGCGCGCTCAGCGCGGCTAGCCCTACAGCAGCGATTTGCCCTGCGCGAGGATCTTGTCGCAGACCTGCTTGGTGACCTGGTCCTTGAGCCCGCCCCCGCTCAGGTCGAACTGCTTGCCGTCGCTGCTGCTCAGGATGCCCTTGGCGCCGCTGGTGTACCCGGCGTCCGATGTGGGCGCGTCGCCGCCGATCTTGCCCAGCAGCTTGTCCTTGACCTTGGCGGCGCCGCTGGCGCCACCAAGGTAGTTGTTCTTCACGCAGTACTCCAGGATCCCGGCGACATTGCCGGTGCTGCCCGAACTCAGCGATTGCAGCGAGGGCATTCCACTCATCCCGCCCAGGCTGCTGCCCAGGCCGCTCAGGCCACCGGACGAACTCTCGGTGCCGCCCTGCGTGGCGCCTTTGAGCAGATCCCCGAGCTGCGCATGCGCGGCTGCCACCGGTAGCAGCGCGGCGAACAGGATTTTCACGGCGGTGGTGCGACAGGGCCTGGCGTTCATGCTGCATCCTTCTGGCGGCGTGGAGACAGTCTTCACTATAGTGCTTGCTGTGACGGCCATCGCCATTTGCTGCAGTGATGCCTTCTTCTCTCCGCTCTATCCGATTCGCAAGACGGGCACATCAAGCGAGGCTTCGCACATGCGATTGACTGTTCCGTGAGTCATCAAGGCCCGCACCGGCGATAGCGCGTTCACGGCCACCACCACCACCATCGCCACCACCATCACCTAGGGCAGGAACGCGCTCCAGCACCGCCCAGAGCGCCAACAGGGTAGGGTTGCTGGCATGGGCGGCGCGATACGCGCAGATATCGAATGCCGAGCACCACGTGGCGTCGCCTGCCGGCACCAGCGTGCCCGCGGCGAGCGCATCGGCCGCGGTGGTGCGCGGCAGCCAGGCCACGCCGTGGCCCTCGCTGGCCATCTTCATCAACAGGATGGCCATGTCGGCCTCATAGCAACGCGCCAGCGCACGGCGTGGCGGCGCGTCTTCGAGGATCACCTCGACGATGCGGCCGAGCGTGGTGCTGGCCGTGTAGGCCAGGTAGGGAATCGGCTTGGCGCCACTGCTGCCCAGCGAGAACAGCGGGGCGCCGCGCGCATTGGGCGCGCACAGCGGCATCAGCACGTCGTGCCCCACCGTGAGGCTGCGGAACTTGTCCGGGTCCAGCGAGACCGGCACCCGCGTGTGGTTATAGCCCAGCATCAGGTCGCAGTTGCCCTCTGACAGCGCCACCACGGCTTCCAGCACGTTGGCGGCCACGACCCGGGCATTGAACTGGCCGTAGCGCTTCTGGCATGCCTTGAGCCAGCCCGGCAGGAAGGTCAGCGACAAGGTATGCCCGGCGGCAATCTGGATGGCCTTGCCCGGCATGCGGCTTTCCTGGCGCAGCGTGGCACGTGCCTCCATCAGCAGCGTGAGTGCCTCGCGCCCGCTGGTGCAGAAGGTTTTGCCGGCCGGGGTCAGGTCCATGGGGAAGGTGTTGCGGTCGACCAGCACCGCGCCGGCCCAGTCCTCCAGCGAACGGATGCGCCGCGACAGCGCCGACTGCGTGATATGCCGCAACTCGGCGGCGCGCGAGAAGCTGCGCGTCTTCTCCAGGACCAGCAGGTCGTCGATCCATTTCAGCTGCATGGGATGTGTCTTCGGAAGCGTCGGAACGATGAGGGAAAGCCTGCCGCCGGCCTGGCCTGGCAAGGGCGCCAGGCCGTGGCCGCAATGCGTATTCCATTTTCGCATAGCTCCATGGCCGATCCGCATTCCGGTGGCTGCCGGGCGCGCCTAAAATCAGCGCTTCCCGTCAGTCAACATCGCCCTTGGGCGAAGCCAGATCCAGCATGACAGGGGCGCGCAAGCAAGCCGGCAGCCAGAGCGGCTGCGCCCCGGAACGTTCCGACTCTACCTCGGCAGTTAACGTCTTCGACGCTATCCGGAGCTACCCTGATCATGTTTATCCAGTCGCTTTACCGTACCCGCACGTTGCAGTGGCCAGCCCGTTCATTCCGTGGGGGCAAGCGGGCACGCGCCGGCCTGCTGCTGGCGCTGGCCGCGGGCGCCGCTACCATCACCACGCCAGCCGCTGCCGCGGACTACCCCGACCACGCGGTCCAGCTGGTGCTGTCCTTCCCGCCGTCCGGCGCCACCGATGTGCTGGCGCGCGCGGTGGGCCAGCGCTTGTCCGCCGTGCTCAGGCAGCCAGTGGTGGTGGACAACCGCCCCGGCGCTGGCGGGGCCATCGGCATGAGCTTCGCGGCCAAGGCCGCGCCCGATGGCTATACGCTTTACTTGGCCGCTGTCAGCAATGCCGCCATCGCGGCTGCGACGTATAGCAACCAGCCCGCCAGCCTCGCGCGCGATTTCGTGCCCATTGCCGGCATCGGCACCGTGCCGCATATCCTGGTGGTGCCGGCCTCGTTGCCGGTGCATTCGGTGCCTGAGCTGGTCAGCCTGCTCAAGGCGTCTCCCGGCAAGTACAACTTTGCCTCGCAGGGCTCCGGCACGTTGTCGCACCTGGAGTCGGAGCTGTTCAAGCTGCGTACCGGCGTGGACGTGGTGCACGTGCCGTACAAGGGCAGCGCCTTCGCGCTGCCGGACCTGATGGCAGGCCGGGCGAGCATGATGTTCGACAGCATTCCCTCGGCCCTGCCGCACGTGAAATCCGGCAAGCTGCGGTTGCTGGCGGTGGCGTCCGAGCATCGTCTGAGCGCCTTGCCCGATGCCCAGACGGTGACCGAGGCCGGCATCCGGGACTTCCGTGCCGACAACCTGTTTGGCCTGGTTGCGCCCAAGGGCACGCCGCCGCAGGTGCTCAAGCAACTCTCTACCGCGATGAAAGACGTACTGGCCTCGCCGGAGCTGGCCGCGGCCATGGAAGCACAGGGCGTGCAGATCAAGTACACGGCGCCCGAGCCATTCGGCCGCATGATCGGCGACGAGATGCGCGCGTGGGAGAAGGTGGCGCGCGCGGCCAGCGTCAAGATCGAGTAGCCGCCGCGCAAGAACAAAGCACGAACGCATCTGGCCGGCGCTGCCGTGCAAGCCGCTGGCCAGAACCTCCAACCCTCCAACCCTCAGAGCCTCGCAAAGCCATGACCAATTTCTGGAATTTCCCCTATCCCTCGCAACGCGTGCCCGTGCTGGCCGACAACGTGGTGGCCACCTCGCAGCCGCTGGCGGCCGCGGCAGGCCTGCGCATGTTGGCCCGTGGCGGCAACGCCGTGGACGCGGCGCTGGCCACGGCAATTGCGCTGACCGTGGTCGAGCCGTGCATGAACGGGATCGGCGGCGACGCCTTTGCGCTGATCTGGGACGGCAAGGAGCTGCATGGCCTGAACGCCAGTGGACGGGCGCCGGCGGCGTGGACGCCGGAGTATTTCTCGCGCTACGGCAGCATGCCGGTCAACGGCTGGGACACCGTGACCGTGCCTGGCGCCGTTTCCGGCTGGCGCGCCACGTGGGAAAAGTTCGGCAGCCTGCCGTTTGCCGAGCTCTTCGAGCCCGCGCTGGAGTACGCGCGCAACGGGTTCCTGGTCTCGCCCACCGTGCACCGCCAGTGGCAGGCACAGGTGCCCGTGCTGATCGACAAGCCTGGCTTTGCCGACGCCTTCGCGCCGAACGGGCGCGCACCGCTGCCGGGCGAGCGCTTCATCTGCACGGGCCAGGCGCAGACGCTGGCGCGCATCGCCGAGACCAAGGGCGACGATTTCTATCACGGTGAGCTGGCCGGGCGTATCGCCGCGCATGCGCGCGCCACCGGCGGCCTGATCACCGAGGCCGACCTGGCCGCCCATCGCGCTGACTGGGTCCAGCCGATCAGCATGTCCTATCGCGACCTGGAATTGTTCGAGATCGGCCCGAACGGGCAGGGCATCGGCGCGCTGATGGCGCTGGGCATGCTGGAGCATTTCGATGTCGCGGCCATGGGCGTGGACTCCGCCGCCGCCATCCATGTGCAGGTGGAAGCCATGAAGCTGGCGTTTGCCGATCTGCACGCGTACGTGGGCGACCCTGCGGCAATGACCGAGGTGCAGGCCGCCCACCTGCTCGATCGCAGCTACCTGGCCAGCCGCGCCAAGGCCATCGACCCGGAGCGCGCGGCGGCAGCCGGCCCGGGCAAGCCCCACAGCGGCGGCACCGTGTACCTGACCACCGCGGACAAGAGCGGCATGATGGTGTCGTACATCCAGTCCAACTTCAAAGGCTTCGGCTCCGGCGTGGTCGTGCCCGGCACCGGCATTGCGCTGCACAACCGTGGCTGGGGCTTCAATCTCAAGCCGGGCCACCCCAACCAGGTAAGCCCTGGCAAGCGGCCGTTCCACACCATCATCCCTGGCTTCCTGATGCGCAAGGGCGTGCCGCTGGCCAGCTTCGGTGTGATGGGCGGCTCGATGCAGGCGCAAGGCCACCTGCAAATGGCCAGCCGGCTCGCGGATTTCGGCCAGAACCCGCAAGCCGCGTGCGATGCGCCTCGCTGGCGCGTGCTGGACGACAACGCCACCATCGCGGTGGAGTGGAATTGCCCGGCCGCCACCGTGGAAGGCTTGCGTGCGCGCGGCCACAAGGTGGACGTGGCGCCGCAGGGCAACCTGGAATTCGGCGGCGCGCAGATCGCGATGCGCCTGGAGGATGGCTACGCGGCGGCTTCGGACCACCGCAAGGACGGCTATCCGCTGGGGTTCTGAGCACGTTTCCTGCCTGCCGGCTGGCGGCACCGGCGTGGCTCGCGCGCCAGCCACGGAAAAAAATGCTCCGGTGCGTGGTCCAGGGCACATTAAACGGCCGTATCACGCGCCTACACTGGCGCCATCCCTTCGAGGAAGGCCGCCATGAACAAGCTAAGGTCCAGCCGTCTGCTCGATCGCATCTCGCCGTCCGTGCTGGCCGACCTGCGCCGCATGCGTGCCGTCACCGAAGCCGAGCGCGCGCTGGCCGCGCAGGCCGCGGCAAGTGGTGCGGGTGGCGCGGGTGCCGTGGAATGCGATAACAACCCGCTAAACGATGCTAACTACGTCGAAATAGCGCGCTATGATCCAAGGCGCGGCAGATTTGTGATGGAGCGCCGCCGCGCCAGCCAGCGCGTTAAATAGGCGCTCGCCAGCCAATCTGAACGCGATGCCGCACGCGCCAGGCCAGCGCCAGGCCCGGTAGCGCTGGCGGTGGCCTGCACGGCACACCCCCCTCCAACCCCCTTCTTCGGCTGGCGGCTGAGCCCATGGCCGGAGTTGGTATAATCGCCCACTACCCCAAACATGCCGCCTGGCGCTGCGTGCCGGGCTGTGGCGACAAGCCAGGCCTAGGCAGCAAAGCAGCACGGCGGTCCAACGCGTGACGAGGAGTTACGTGGCCGGAACAGAAATCGCAGTGCAAACCGTCCCGCAAGCGGGCCATGCCGTATCGTCCGGCAGCTCATTCCATACCGCCCTCAAGATCCTGCCCGCCGCGCAACGCGAGGCGATGTTCGAGATCTATGGCTTTTGCCGTGCGGTGGACGATATTGCCGATGGCGATGGCCCGCGCGCCACGCGCCTTGCCGGGCTCGACGCCTGGCGCGCCGATCTTGCCGCCTGCTACGCCGGCACGCCGCCGGCGGCATTGCGCGGGCTGTCCACCCAGATTCAGCGCTTCGGCTTGCAGCAGGAGGATTTCCTCGCTGTGATCGATGGCATGGCCATGGACGTGCACGCGGATATCCGCGCGCCGGACAACGCTACGCTAGATCTGTATTGCGACCGCGTGGCCAGTGCGGTGGGGCGCCTTGCCGTGCGCGTGTTCGGCATGGAGCGTGATGCCGGCGTAGCGCTGGCGCATCATCTTGGCCGCGCATTGCAGCTGACCAATATCCTGCGCGATATCGACGAAGACGCGGACCTGGGTCGTGTGTACCTGCCGGCCGAAGCGCTGCTGGGCGCGGGCGTGCCGATCGGCACGCCGCATGCCATCGTCGGGCATCCCGCCGTTGGCCGCGCGTGCCTGGAAGTCGCGCAGCAGGCGCAGGCGTACTACGACCAGGCATTCGCCATCATGAACGCGGCGCCGCGCCGCACGGTCCGTTCGCCGCGCATCATGGGCGAGGTTTACCACGTGATCCTGCAGCGTCTGCTGGCCCGCGGCTGGACCAACCCGCGGGCGCGGGTGCGCGTGCCGCGCGCGCGATTGCTATGGATTTTGCTGCGGCATGGCCTCGTGTGAGGTGAATCCGCCGATTGACTGCCGCCCACGGCCGCTCACGGCCGCGTGCGGCATTGCCGTAATTGCGTTGTTGAAAAGAGGACATCGAAACCGATGAGCCAAGTTGCACTATCCCCCAATTCGAATGAGCCCGCGCATGCCGCGCCCGCGCCAGACGAGTTGGAAGGCACGCTCGACCGCGCGCTAGACGCCTTGCTGGCCACCCAGCGGCCGGACGGCCACTGGGTGTTCGAGCTGGAGGCCGACGCGACGATTCCGTCGGAGTACGTACTGCTGGTGCACTATCTGGGCGAGACCCCGGATACCGTGCTGGAAGCCCGTATCGCGCGCTACCTGCGCCGCATCCAGAATGCCGATGGCGGCTGGCCGCTGTTCCATCAGGGCCGCTCGGACATCAGCGCCAGCGTGAAGGCGTATTTCGCGCTCAAGATGATTGGCGACGACACCGAATCCGAGCCGATGCGCCGTGCCCGCGCCGCCATCCATGGGATGGGCGGTGCCGAGGCCAGCAATGTCTTTACCCGCACGCTGCTCGCGCTGTTCGGCGTGATGCCGTGGCAGGCGGTGCCGATGATGCCGGTGGAGATCATGCTGCTGCCGCTGTGGTTCCCGTTCCACCTGTCCAAGGTTGCATACTGGGCCCGCACGGTGATCGTGCCGCTGCTGGTGCTCAACAGCCTGCGTCCCCAGGCCAGGAACCCGCGTGGCGTGGGCATCGACGAATTGTTCATCCGTCCTTGCCAGGCAGCCCGGCTGGCCCCGCGCGCGCCGCACCAGAAGCGCGTGTGGTTTGGCCTGTTCCGTGTGCTGGACGCCGGCTTGCGCGTGGCGGAGCCGTTATTCCCCCGCAGCCTGCGCGCGCGCGCTATCGCCCGCGCGGAAAAATTCGTGCGCGAGCGCCTGAACGGCGAGGATGGCCTGGGTGCGATCTTTCCGGCCATGGCGAATGCCGTGATGATGTTCGACGTGCTCGGCGTGCCGCGCACTGATCCCGATGTGGCGGTGGCCCGCGCCTCCATCGAGAAGCTGCTGGTGGTGCATGGCGACGAGGCCTATTGCCAGCCGTGCCTGTCGCCGGTGTGGGACACCTCGCTGGCCAGCCACGCCTTGCTGGAAGTGGGTGGCCCGCGAGCCGAGGCGGCCGTTGAGCGCGGCTTGCAATGGCTGCGCCCGCTGCAGGTGCTGGACGTGCGCGGCGACTGGATCGTGCGGCGCCCCGACGTGCGTCCCGGCGGCTGGGCTTTCCAGTACGCCAACCCGCATTACCCGGATGTGGACGACACCGCCGTGGTGGCGATGGCCATGGACCGCGCGGCGCGCACCGGTGCAGCCGCACCGGCCGTGGCACCGGCCAGCCATCTTTCACGCTATGAAGAGGCTGTCAGCCGTGCGCGCGAGTGGGTGGCGGGCATGCAGAGCGGCAACGGCGGCTGGGGCGCGTTCGAGCCCGAGAACACGCATGACTACCTGAACAATATCCCGTTCGCGGATCACGGCGCCTTGCTCGATCCGCCCACCGCCGACGTGTCGGCGCGCTGCCTGTCGATGCTCGCGCAGCTGGGCGAGACCGCGGCCAGCAGCGAAGCCTTTCGGCGCGCCCAGCGTTACCTGCTCGACGAGCAGATGGCCGACGGCAGCTGGTATGGCCGCTGGGGCACGAACTATGTCTACGGCACATGGAGCGCGCTGTGCGCGCTCAATGCTGCCGGCATGGCGCCCGAGGCGCCGGAAATGCGCCGCGCCGCCGACTGGCTGATCTCGATCCAGAACGCCGACGGCGGCTGGGGCGAGGACGGCAGCAGCTACCGCCTCGACTACCAGGGCTACGAGACCGCGCCGAGCGTGCCGTCGCAAACCGCCTGGGCGGTGCTGGGCCTGATGGCCGCGGGCCAGGTCGATCATCCGGCCGTGGCGCGTGGTGTGGACTACCTCATGCGCATGCAGCAGGCCGACGGCCTGTGGAGCGAGGCGCGGTTCACCGCGGTGGGCTTCCCCCGTGTGTTCTACCTGCGCTACCACGGCTACGCGCGCTTCTTCCCGCTGTGGGCGCTGGCGCGCTACCGCAACCTGCGCCGCGACGGCACGCGGGCGGTGGCGTGGGGGATGTGACCGCGCCAAGCTTTGCGCAACGCCGCGCTGGTCCCACGCTGGTGGTGACTGGCATGCGCTTCGAGGCCGGCATCGCCGCCGGCCCCGGTGTTGAAACCTTGCACGGCTTGCGCGCCGAAGCCTTGGCGCAAGGCCTGCGGCAACGCCTGGCGCGTCCCTGCGCCGGCGTGATCAGCTTTGGCGTGGCCGGCGGGCTGGATCCCGCGCTGTTGCCAGGCCGGGTGATCGTCGCCTCTGCCATCCATGATGGGAATCGATTGCGGCCCGTTGACGCCAGCTGGTCGCGCTCGCTTTCGCTTGCCTTGCCCGAGGCCATTTCCGGCGTGCTTGCCGGCGCCGACCAGGCTGTGACCTCGGTGGCGGCCAAGACGGCATTGCATGCGGCCACCGGTGCGCTGGCGGTCGACATGGAGTCGCATATCGCGGCGCGTGTCGCCGAGGAACTCGGGCTGCCGTTCGCCGCCTGCCGGGTGGTGATCGATCCCGCGCAGCGGGACGTGCCGCCCGCCGCGGTGGCCGGCATGGGTCCCGATGGCAGCACCGACATCTGGGCATTGCTCAAGGCGCTGCTGGCGGGGCCGGGACAGGTGCCGGACCTGATCCGGCTGGGCAGGGATGCGAGGCTGGCCAGGCTTGCGCTGCTGGCCGCCAGGGGCAGGGTGGGGATGGGATTCGGCTTAGCCCTGGGATAAGGCCTGGGCCAGACAGGGTCAAGCCAGGTTCAAGGCTTCTTCGCTTCGCCTTCCGGCGTTTTGTCTTCCGTGCCAGCAGGCGCGGGGGTGGCGGCAGGCGCCCCGGGTGCGCCAGGCGCGGGCGCCGCGCTTTCGGCCGGCGCGTCGGTATCCTCATAATCCGGCAGTTTCCCTCCGCCGCCCTGGATCAGGTACTGCCTGCGCTGGCGGTATGCATCGCGCACGAAGCTGTACTTATCCAGCGCCGCCAGCGACAGCAGGTCGGTCGCGCCAAGCGCATTGGTCCGTGCGTCCAGGAAGCCCAGGCCCCACAGGCCCCACTTCACGTTTTCATCGTTTACCCACGTGGTCGGGGACAGCTGGAAGTTCACATACAGCCCAATGCCATCACGGATCGAGCTGGGGCCGAACAGCGGCAGGACCAGGTACGGGCCGGCCGGCACGCCCCACACGCCGAGCGTCAGCCCGAAGTCCTGGGAGTGCTTGCTGATGCCGGCTGGCGTGGCGATATCGATCAGGCCGCCAATGCCCAGCACGGAGTTCACCGCCACCCGCATGAAGCTCTCCGCCGCATCCACGCCCTTGCCTTGCAGCAAGTTGTTGACCGTATTGCCGACGTCGGCGAGGTTCGAATAGAAATTGGTGACCGCGGTGCGTACCGGTTGCGGCGTGACGGCGCGGTAGCCCTTGGCCAGCGGCGTCGCCACGTACTCGTCGGCCTTGTCGTTGACCTTGAAGACAACGCGGTTGAGCGGCTCCAGAGGGTCATCGGGGCTAGCTTGCGGGCCGCTGGCGCAGGCTGTGAGCAGCAGCGAGAACGAGAGCGCCGGCAGGAGGCGAGAGAGGCGAGACAGGCGAGAGTCGGGGTGATTCATTGTTCTATGGAGACGAGACATCAATGGGCCGGACCAGTGGCGGGGGCCGACCGCTCGCGCGGCCGCCCCATCAGGATCGGCTGAAAGAATACGGCACCGACCAGCGTGCATCCTAGCGCGAGTGCCAGCAACTTGCCCATGCTGGCTGTGCCCGGATGCTGGGACAGCCACAGGCTGCCGAAAGCGGCGGCGGTGGTGGCGGCGCTGAACAATACGGCGTGCGTCAGCGGGGATTGCAGCAGTTGCGTCTTGCCCTCGCGCCACGCGATCACATAGTAGATCTTGAAGGCCACGCCGATGCCGAACAGCAGCGGCAGCGCGATCACGTTGGCGAAATTGAGCGGAATGCCGAACACCACGCACAGCTCCAGCGTCACCAGCGCGGACACCAGCAGCGGCACCAGCGTGCGCAGCACATCACCCACGCGGCGCAGCGTGATCCACAGCAGCAGCGTGATCGACAGCACGGCCCACACGCCGGCCTGGGCAAAGGCCGTCATGATGGTGTCGGCGGAGCCTCGGATCGAGATCGGGCCCCCAACCGCGGTGGGCTCGACGCGCTGGACGGCGTCGATAAAGCGCGTGAGCGCGGCGTCGCGCGCATCGCTGTCGCTGGTGCTGGAAGCGTCTCCCGGCGTGGCCGCGACGGGAAGCTTGGGGCTCACGCTGACGAGCGCCTGGCCATCCGGGGCAACCCAGTCGCGCACCAGTGCCGGTGGCAGCGTTTCGCGGGTGATCGGCTGTGGCGCCAGCGCGCGCTGCAGGCGCGCCAGCGCCAGGCGCAGCGGCTGGGCGATGGCTTGCTCGGCGCGCTCGCGGGTGGCCGCGTCCGCGGCGGCCAGCTTTTGCAGCGAGGCGGCCAGGCGTGCCGCCTCTGCGGCGCCCGGTCCGGGGTGCTCGTCCGCGGCCAGCGCGAGCTGGCGTGCCGCGTTCTTGAGCGAATTGACTAGCCTGGCATCGTTGGCAGGGGTGGCCGTTGCCTGCGTCAGCACCGGCATCAGGCTGGCCGAGGCTGCGGCGATCAAGGCGAGCCGCGCCGGCTGGTCGTCGGGGATGAAGGTCTGCAGCGTGACGGTGCGCGAGACTTCCGGCAGCGCAACCAGGCGGGCGGCGGCGGTCTGCGCGGCGGCCAGCGAGGGCGCCAGCACGCTGACGTTGTCGGTGCCGGCCTGGGGCGCATCCTTGAGCGAGAGCAAGGTGGCCATCGACTCGGAATGCGGATCCTTGAGGTGCAGCGGATCGAAGTCGAAGCGCAGGTGCATCAGCAGCGGCGACCCCGCCAGAATCAGGGCGCCGGTTGCCAGCAGCACGGCCTTGCGATTGCGCTCGAAGAAATCGTCGGCGGGCGCCAGCCATTTGAAGCCAGGCACTTCAACCCGTCCCGCTTCGTCCTTCGGGCGGAACACGGTGATCAGGGCGGGCAACAGCGTGATGGTGGTGAGAAAGGCAACCAGCATGCCCACGCCGGCGATCTGGCCCAGCTCGGCCACGCCACGGTAGTTGGTGGGCAGGAAGCAGAAGAAGGCCGCTGCCGTGGAGGCCGCGGCCAGCGCCAGTGGCACGCCGACTGCCCGCGCCGTGCTGGCCAGCGCGTCCGGGATGTCGGTATGCACATGGCGTTCGGCGCGGTAGCGCACGCCAAACTGGATGCCGAAATCCACGCCCAGGCCGACAAACAGCACGGCAAAGGCCACGGAGATCATGTTGAGCGCGCCCACCATGGCCAGCCCGAGGGCAGCGGTGATGGCCAGTCCGACCGCCAGGCTGGCCAGCACGGCCAGGATCAGGCGCTTGGAGCGCAACGCCAGCCACAGGATCAGGATCACCACCAGCACCGTCAGCGCGCCATTGAAGGCCGCGCCTTCCTTGACCGAGGCAAATTCGTCGTCGGCCAGCGCCTGCGAGCCGGTCAGGCGTACCTGGGCGCCGTAGCGCTGTGCCAGGCCCAGCTTGGTGGCCGTGGCACGGATGGCATCGGCGGCATCCGCGCCGGCCTGCAGGCCAGCGTAGTCAAGCACGGGGCTGAGCGCGACGAACGCCGTGGCGGGGTGGCCCGGGGCCGGCTCCTGGCTCGAATCCACCAGCCCGGTCCAGGACAAGGCGCCCGGCTTGCCAGCGAGTACCCGGTCGACCGTATCCGCGCTCTTGCCGAGCAGCTTGGCCATGTCGCCCAGCTTGACCTGCCCCAGTTGCAGCGGCAGCGACAGCGTGGTCGACAGCGTATCGGAAAGGCCGCGCAGGGTCGGGTCGTGCGCCAGCGCGTTCAGCAGCGGCCGCGCCTGGGTCAGCTGCGACGTAACGTCGCGCAGCTTGGCGGTATCGACGAAGAGCAGGCCGTTGCGCTCGAAGAACTCGCCGCCACCGGGCTGGCTGACGGCGCGAAAGCGCTTGCCTTGCTTGGCGAGCGCGTCGGCCAGCTCATTGGCGGCAGCGTCCGCCGGCTCGGGGGCCGGCGCTTGCACTACCGCCAGGATCATCTGGTCGCGTTGGGGAAACGCGGCGCTGACGGCGGCATCGCGGCGCGCCCAGGGCTGGTCCGACTCGAGCAGGCGGCTGATATCGGTATTGATGGCGAAATGGTTGGCCACATAGACGCCGCTGACGACGCTCAGCAGCAACGCCAGCGCGATGACGGGCCACGCGCGGCGGGTGGAAAACTGGACAATGCGGATGACCAACGACGTCAACATGGGCGATATAGGAAGCAGTAACGGTGTGGCGCGCAACGACGCGCGTAGTCAACGGCGCAAAGCAGGGCGCAAAGTGGCAGCCGCGAGTATAACGGGACGGCGCGGTATGGCGCTGCGCGGAGCGCGCGCGCCGGTACGCTATACTGCCCCGGCACGTGCGCGCGGACCGGGCTGCAGCCTTGCAGCGGCGCCGCGCGGCGCGTTTCCTGTTTGATTTTCCTGGCAAGTCCGCCGGGCATTGCCGGCGGCGAACCGACTGGCATTTTCAGGTCCAAATTCGCATGAAGAAACACGGTATTGCTTTGCAGGCCCTCGTTCCCCTCGTTCCGCTTGCCGCAGTGGCCATGGTTTGCCCCGCGCAAGCGCAAACGGCCGACAGGTCCTCGCCGGACCGCCTGGTACGCGCGGCGGTCGAGGGCGTGATCGGCACCATCCAGTCCAGACCCGACACCCGCAACGGCGACCTCGCCAAGATCACCGCGGTCGTGCAGCGCCAGTTCCTGCCGTACGCCGATTTTGAGCGCACCACCCGCCTGGCGGTCGGCAGCGCCTGGCGCAATGCCACGCCCGAGCAGCAAAAGCAGCTCTACGAGCAGTTCCAGACCTTGCTGGTGCGCAGCTATGCGGTGTCGCTGTCGCAACTGCGCGAGCAGAACGTGAAGTTCAGCTACAAGCCGACGCTGGCCGCCAGCGGCGCCACGGATGTCGTGGTGGAGACGCGCGTGCTGAACAACGGCGATGAAATGCAGATCGATTACCGCCTGCAGCGCAGCGGCAACGGCTGGAAGATCTACGACATCAACATGATGGGCGCCTGGTTGATCGAGGTGTACCGCCGCCAGTTCGCCGATATCGTCGCACGCAACGGCATCGACGGCCTGCTCAAGTACCTGGCCAACCACAACGCGCGCCAGTCCGCCGACGCCTGAGCTCGAGTCTGAGCGCCGGGCCCGAGCCAGCGCATCAGCGACAGCACCAGACACAAAAGGCTCGCTCCCAGGTACGCGTGGTACCCGGGAGCGAGCCTTTTTGCTGGCCAGCCTTCGGCTTAGAGGCCATTTCAAAAAGATTCTGGCGTCGTTGCGCGGCCTTGGCCGATCCACTTGTACTGTCTGCGGCCGCGCGCCTAGCCAGAACCGCTTCGCTTCATTTTGAAACAGCCTCTTAGTGCGCGGCAGCTTTGCGTGACGCGGCGTCGTTGGCTGCCTTGGAAGGCTTCGCGCGGCCGATCTCTTCGAGCTTGATCTCCACGTGCTTCGAGAACACGTACTCGGCCGGGCGCTGCTTGGTCAGGTCGATATCTGGCGCCATCGGGCCCGACGTACGCACGCCGCGCAGGCTCACGCCCAACGCCTTGAGCGGGTGGGCGATGGTGTCCGCTACCGCGGTGGCCTCGAAGCCGCTATGGACCATGCAGTCGGCGCACTTCTCGTAGTTGCCCACACCATAGGCGTCCCAGTCAGTGCCTTCCATCAGTTCCTTGAAGGTGTCGACGTAGCCTTCACCGAGCAGGTAGCACGGACGCTGCCAGCCGAACACGGTGCGCGCCGGATTGCCCCAGGGCGTGCACTTGTAGGTCTGGTTGCCGGCCAGGAAGTCCAGGAACAGCGTGGACTGGCTGAACGCCCAGTTCTTGCCGGCGCGGCCGCGCGACAGGATGTCGCGGAACAGCTGGCGGGTCTTGCCGCGGTTCAGGAAGTGCTGCTGGTCGGGCGCGCGCTCGTAGGCGTAGCCCGGCGAGACGGTGATGCCGTCCACGCCCATGGCCTTCACGGAGTCGAAGAAGCGGGCGACTTTTTCCGGCTCGGCATCGTTGAACAGCGTGCAGTTGATGTTGACGCGGAAACCGCGCTTCTTGGCCGCGGCGATGGCTTCGACGCAACGGTCGTACACGCCTTCCTGGCTCACCGAGCGGTCATGCATCTCGCGGTCGCCGTCCAGGTGCACCGACCAGACGAAGTACGGGCTCGGCTCGTACTGGTCCAGTTTCTTTTCCATCAGCAGCGCATTGGTGCACAGGTACACAAACTTGCGGCGCGCAATGATGCCCTTGACGATGGTGGGCATGTCCTTGTGCAGCAGCGGCTCGCCACCGGCAATGGACACCACCGGCGCGCCGCATTCGTCCACCGCGCCCAGGCACTGCTCGATCGACAGGCGCTGGTTCAGGATGGGATCCGGATAGTCGATCTTGCCGCAGCCGTTACAGGCGAGGTTGCAGCGGAACAGCGGCTCGAGCATCAGCGCGAGCGGGTAGCGCTTGTTGCCCGAGAGGTGCTGCTTGACGACATAGGCGCCCACGCGGGCGACCTGCAAAAAGGGAATGGCCAAAATGTACTTCCTTGTTATTGGGGCGCCCGGGCGTTAGCCAGCGGCGGTTTGCGGGTCCGGCTGCGGCGCGGCTTCGGCGGTGGCCGTGCCGGCTGCCTGCCTGCGCGGCGGCGGATCGGCCAGCTCAGCCGGCAAGCGGAATTCGGCGTGCTCCTCGCGGCCATCCATGACCGACAAGTCCACCGGTCCGAGCTGGCGCAACGTGGCGATCACGTCATTGACCATTTCCTCGGGGGCGGAGGCGCCGGCCGTGATCCCGACGACTTCGACGCCGCGCACCCACTCGGGGTTCAGTTCGCTGCCATCGGCAATCAAATAGCTGGGCACACCGCTCTCCGTGCCGATTTCACGCAGGCGGTTGGAGTTGGAACTATTGGTGGCGCCGATCACAAGGATCACTTCCACCTGCTTGGAGAGCTCGCGCACGGCGCTTTGGCGGTTTTGCGTGGCGTAGCAGATGTCACGCGTATCCGGTCCAATGAGATTAGCAAAGCGCCGGCTCAGGGCGGCAATTATATTACGTGTGTCGTCCACGCTGAGCGTAGTCTGGGTCACGTAGGCGACCGGGGTGTCCGCGGGCAGGTCGAGCAGCGCGACTTCCGCTTCGCTCTGCACCAGGATTACCTTGCCGGGAATTTGTCCCATCGTGCCCTCGACCTCCGGATGGCCGGCATGGCCGATCAGGATCACGGTGCGGCCGCTGGCGGCGTACTGGCGCCCCTGGGTGTGGACCTTGATCACCAGCGGGCAGGTCGCGTCGATCGAGTGCAACTGGCGGGCCTTCGCATCGCTCTCGACTTCCTTGGAGACACCATGCGCGCTGAAGATGGTGACGGCGCCGGTTGGCACTTCGTCCAGTTCTTCGACGAATTGCGCGCCCTTGCGTCTCAACCCTTCGACCACGTGCTTGTTGTGCACGATTTCGTGTCGCACGAACACCGGGGCTCCGTGTTTGACGAGGGCACGGTCTACAATCTCGATCGCGCGCACCACACCAGCACAAAAACCGCGGGGTTGAGCAAGAATCACCTGCATAAAGATAGGCCCCCCGACCCTGTCAACGGGTTCAGCATAAGTTGATATTCCGGAATCACTTTCCCGTCATACGGTGGTTACTATATACCGGTGCCGCAACCTTTGCCTGGCACCTGGCTACAGCCAGCAACACTTTGAGGGTTTTTTCGGTGGGTGATATGAGTTCAGGGGACTACGTCCTGGTAACGGGCGCATCCGGCTTTCTCGGCTCGGCAGTGGCGCGGCAGGCACTGGCGCGCGGGTTTCGCGTGCGGGCGATGGTACGCGCCGGCAGCCCGCGCCGCAACCTGGAGGGCCTGCCCGTGGAGATCGCCGAGGGCGACATGCGCGATGCGCGCGCCATGGAAAGCGCGCTCCGAGGGGTGCGCTATCTCTTCCACGTGGCGGCGGACTACCGCCTGTGGGCGCCGGATCCCGAGGAAATCGTGCGCACCAATGTGGCCGGCACCGAGACGGTGATGGGGGCGGCACAAGCTTGCGGGGTCGAGCGCATCGTCTACACCAGCAGCGTGGCCACCTTGCGCGTCGCGGGCGCCGCCGCGCCGGTGACGGAAGAGGCCGCCATGGCCGGCCATGAGGCGATTGGCGCCTACAAGCGCAGCAAGGTGCTGGCCGAACGCGTGGTGGAGCGCATGGTGGCCCGCGACGGGCTTCCTGCCGTGATCGTCAACCCCTCCACGCCGATCGGCCCGCGTGACGTGCGGCCCACGCCCACCGGGCGCATCATCGTAGAGGCCGCCACCGGCAAGATTCCCGCCTTCGTCGATACCGGCCTCAACCTGGTGCATGTGGACGACGTGGCCGAAGGCCATATGCTGGCGCTGGCGCGCGGCGTGACCGGCGAACGCTACATCCTCGGCGGGCAGGACGTGGGCCTGCAACAGATGCTGGCCGATATCGCTGCCATGACGGGGCGGCGTGCCCCGACCATGCGCTTGCCGCGCTGGCCGCTTTACCCGCTCGCCTACGCGGCGGAGGCGGTGGCGCGCATGACCGGCAAGGAGCCTTTCCTGACGGCGGACGGCCTGTCGATGTCGAAGTACCGGATGTTCTTCAGCTCGGAGAAAGCCCGCCTGGCGCTAGGCTACCAGGCGCGGCCATATCAACAAGGGCTGAGCGAAGCGCTCGACTGGTTCCGCAGCGCTGGCTACCTGGGGTAAGCGCCGACGGTCAGCCCCGACGATCAACCCCGTTGGGGCGCCTGCGCGCGTCCCTTCCACTGGCCGCCTTTGCGCAGCCAGTAGCGGCGCGCGGAGTCGACCGTGGCGCCGAGGTAGAACAACGCCGTGACCGGCAGCAGGGGTGCCAGCCAGAGCGGCTGGCGGTATTCACGCAGCATCGGCGCGTAGGCCAGCGCCATGGCCAGCCAGGCGGCCCATGCCGGCCACAGCCGCAGGCCGCCGCCAAGCGCCAGCAAGGGCGGCGCCAGGTAGGTGAGAACCATGCCGGCCACTGCGCCGGCCAGCAGCAGCGGCGAGTAATGCAATTGGGTGTAGGCGCTGCGGGCAATCATGTCCCACAGGCTGCGCCAGTCATCGTAGGGGCGCACGGAAATGCTGTCGTCGGCCAGGTCAAGGCGGATCGAGCCGCCTTGCTTGATGCAGGCAGCCAGGCTACAGTCATCGATCAGTTCCCCCCGGATTGCCGCAAATCCGCCAATGCGGGCCAGCGCGGCACGGCGCGCCAGCATGCAGCCGCCAGCGGCCGCCGCCACGCCGCTGCGCGGATTGTTTACCCGTGCAAAGGGGTAGAGCTTGGCAAAGAAGAACACAAAGGCCGGGACGATCAGGCGCTCCCACCACGATGCGCAGCGCAGCCGCACCATCAACGACACCAGATCCCGCTGCTCATGCGCGGCACGCGCCACCAACCGGGCCAGCACGCCATTGCCGTGATGGATGTCGGCGTCCGTCAGCCATACCCAGCCGGCTCCGGGTGCTGCCTTGTCGGCGGCGGCGAGGCCTTCGGACTGCGCCCAGACCTTGCCGCTCCAGCCGGCCGGCAGGTCGCGTGCCGTGATCACGGTCAGCGCATCCGCCTTGCCCAGCGCTGCCGCGGCGCTGCGCGCCAGCTCGGCGGTGCCGTCGGTGCTATGGTCATCCACCACCACCAGCCGCAGCGCTGCGGGATAGTCCTGGCCCAGCACGCTGGCCACGGCGCCGCCAATCACGTCGGCCTCGTTGCGAGCCGGGATGATGGCGACCACCTCAGGCCATTGCGCGGGCGCGGGCGCGGGGCCGGGCTTGCGCACTCGCCAGAAGCCGGCGCGGCCGGCAAGCAGCACGCACCAGATGGCGAGCGAGATCAGGGACAACACAAACATCTCAAAAAACTCCAGGACAGGATGGGTAGGGCAGCGACGGCATAAACGCATCATGCATCATGCGTCACGCATCAGCGCAACAGGCGCCGGGCAAGCCGGGCCAGCTTGGGCACGGTTTCAGGGCGCAGCAGGCGCGGATCGTAGCCGGCCATGCGGCGATCGTTCTCGGCCAGGCAAAGCTCGATCATCGCCCGCGGCGACAGGGCTTCGGCTAGCGAGGACGTGCTGTTCATGGGGAAATTGGCGTCCTTGGCCACGCCGTCGGCATCGATGCCGCGCGCAATGCCAACACGCTCCCAGATCAGGAAGGCCCACACCCGCATCACCTTGAGCGTGTAAAGCGGGCGCCGCCACCAGGGCAGGTTGCGGCGATACCATGCCGCCCAGTTGACGAAGAACAGGATGTGGCGGCCTTCCTCCTGGATGACCGGCTCGAACGTTTCCACCAGTTCCGCGGGGAAGAAGCCTGAGCGCTTGGCCGCGGCAAACAGGCCAAAGGCAAAAAAACTATCGATGCACTCGCTGTAGCCGGTGACCAGCCAGCCCCACTCCACGTCAGCTGGCGGGCGGTACTCAGGCTCGGGTGCCAGGGCGATGCCGTAGGCTTCCACCAGTTTCGACAGCACCACCTTGTGGCGTGCCTCTTCGCCGCCATCCATTTCCAGCGCGCTGCGCAGCAGGGGGGCGGTCACGGTATCGGCGAAGGCCTGCACGCGCACGGAGGCACGGCCTTCGGTCTGTACCGCGATATCCCATATTGGCAGCGAGGTCACCCGGCGCAAGGCATCCGGGTCAAGCCTGGGCCAATCGATGACGGCGGGTTTGTAGGGGTTGTGGGTTTGCAGCAGCATATTGCAGAACATGCGCAAATGCTGCGGCGAGCCGATGCGGACCGGCCCGGGCTCGGGGTCGGTCCAGTTGCGCATGGCATGGTCGGCCTGGTCGATCTCGGCCTTGGCGAGGGCAGCGACCACGGCGGCGGCCTTGGCCTCGGTGCTCGCCTCGCTGGTCCTGCTGGGTGTGGCAAGCGCGTCTGACATCCTGCTCCCCTGGCGGTTGATGGTCCGGGGGTAATTTTAGCGTGGCCAGCGCGAGCGCGCGTGCCGCACCCGCATCACGGCACGCGCAGGATACTGCAGGAAAGGCAACGCCGGAGGGGGCTTAGCCCTGGTACTGGACCGCCGAGCGGGACTGCATGCCCAGTTTGTAGTACAGCACCGTCAGCAGGATCAGCCAGGCCGGGCCCACATACAGCGCGATGCGCGTATCCGGGAAGAACGCCGTCAGCGCCACCACCAGCCCCAGCAAGGCCAGCGCAAGCCACGAGCCATAAGGCCAGAACGGCTTCCGGCAAAGATCGCATGCTCGCACGCTAGCGCGATGCCGGCAAGGCGATGTTCGCCATCCCGAGGCCCGCACGCCATGCCCCCGGCGGCATGCCGAAGCGCTGGGTGAAGCTGCGCGTAAAGGTGGTCTGGTCGGGAAAGCCCAGCGCCAGCGAGATATCCGCCAGCGGCTGGGCCCGGTCCGCCAGCAGGCGTGCGGCCTGGTCCAGCCGCAGGCGCGTCTGGTAGCGATGCGGCGTATCGCCAAATGCGTCGCAGAACAGGGTGTGGAAGCGCCGCACGCTCCAGCCGAACTGTGCCGCGAGCTGGTCGGCCCGCAGCGGCGCATCCAGGTGCTGGCGCAGGTAGGCGTCGACTCGCGCCAGCGGAAAATGCGTGGGCTGGGCGCGGCCGCTCAGGCCCAGCGCCTGCGCCAGGTCGGCGGCAAGGGCGGCGGCCAGTTGCCAGTGATGTTGCCGGGAGCTGGCTGCCTGAGGCGGCGTAGCCAGGCGCCGCACCCGCTCGCTCCAGCCGCCCGTGATGGCAAACGCCGTGGGCCGGTCCATCAGCGCGGCCGGCAACGCGAGCGAGCCCGGCGGCATGTCCAGCACCAACTGCCGGTTGCCGTCCAGCCCCAGGAAGTCGTGGCGCTCCCCCGCGGGCACGATCAGCCCGCCGCAGGGGGCGAGCCGGTGCAGGTGGCCGCCGATTTCCAGCTCGCAGGCGCCGTCCAGGCCGAACAGGACCTGATGGTAGTCATGGCGATGCCACTCCCGCTCCGGCTGGTAGACGCGGGTCTCCACCAACGGCGCCGGCCGGCCCGCCTGCGCCAGCTGCACAGCATCGTCATCGTGCGGCGGCATGGCGGGTTTTGCGAGGGGTCCCGGCGCCCTGGGCGGCCTGGCACAGCCAGACCCCAATGCCGGCAACGAGCAGGCCCAGCAACTGCAGGCCCCCAGGCTTGTCGCCAAACAGCAGCCAGGCCTGCAGCGCCGCCAGCGGCGGCGCCAGGAACATCAGCGATGCGGCAGTGGCAGCCTGCCCGCGCCTGACGATGCGCACGAGCAAATAAGTGCCCAGGCCCGACAGCACCAGCGTGGCCCAGGCCAGCGCCGACCAAAGCGCCATGCCCGGCTGCCAGTGCGACTCGCCCAGCAGCCATGCCAGCGCGCCGGCCACGAAGGCGCCGCCCACGTTCTGCCAGGCCATGCTGGCGCGCAGGTCGGCCGCGGCAATCGAGGTTTTTTGCAGGATCGTGCCCATGGTGATGGAGAGGATGGAGATGACCGCCACCAGCACCACCCACGGCGAAACCGGGCTGGGTGCGCTGGCCAGGGTGGCGGGTGCCACCACCAATACTACGCCCAGGGAGCCTAGTGCAAGCCCGCCCCAGCCCTGCCGGGACGGAAGCTCCCCCAGCAACGGGATTGCCAGCAGCGCGGTCAGCAGCGGTTGCAAGGCGCCGAGCAAGGCCATGGCCGACGGCGCAAGGCCATGTGCAATGGCCCAGTAACCGCCACCCAGGTAGCTGCCGTGCAGGAGCGCGCCCGCCAGCAAGTGCCGCGGCACTTCGCGCAGCACTGGCCAGCGCGCTGCGCCGGCCACGGCCACGGCCGCGAACAGCACGGCCGCCAGGGAGAAGCGGGCCAGCAGGAACAGGCTGGGCTGGGCCACCGGCACGATGGCCCGGCCCACGATGAATCCGGTCGACCAGATCAGGACAAAGGCCAGGCTGGACAGCCAGGCGGCCGAGCCGGGGACGCTGAGGCGGGATGACGGCATGGTGTTTCAGCGCGCCGGCGGCGGGCGCGGGCGGGCGGCGATGATCAACAATGGGCCGCAGGTTAGTCGCCCGACGCCGTCCTGTCTTGGCAAATCCGGCAAAGCGTGGCCCAACCGCCACGGCTTCGGTTTATAGTCTGGCGCTGGCCCCGACTGCCATGCCGCACGCTGCGCGCCGCGCAAGGCAACCCAGCATTCGTCAACCTACGGTCCTCCATATCCATGTCCGAACCCCTGTTGGAACGCGTACTTCTCACCAACGATGACGGCATCGACGCCCCCGGCCTGGCCGTGCTCGAAGCCGTGGCGGCAACACTGGCGCGCGAAGTCTGGGTGGTCGCGCCCGAGCATGACCAGAGCGGCACCTCGCACTCCCTGAGCTTGCATGCACCGCTGCGCATCAGCCAGCAAGGCGAGCGCCGCTTTGGCGTGAGCGGCACCCCGGGCGACTGCGTCGTCATGGCCGCCCGGCACCTGATGGCCGACACCCCGCCGAGCCTGGTCCTGTCGGGCATCAACCGGGGCGCCAACCTTGGCCTCGAAACCGTGTTCTCCGGCACCGTCGGCGCCGCCATGACCGGGGTGCTGCTGGGCATCCCGGCCATTGCGCTGAGCCAGGCCTTCACCGATCGCAACGCGGTGCGCTGGGAAACGGCGCGCGCGCTGGCGCCTGGCGTGATCCGCCGCCTGCTTGCCGCGGGCTGGAACCAGCAGGTTTGCCTGAACGTCAACTTCCCCGATGTGGAGCCCGGGGCCGCCGGCCCGCTCACCGTCACTCGCCAGGGCGTGGGCCTCGTCAAGGATCTTGCCGTACGGGCCCATGTCGACCCGCGCGGCATCCCCTATCACTGGCTGCAGTTCTCGCGCGGCCCGCGGCCGGACGCCGACGACAGCGAGGCGGTGGTGGTCGGCCGGGGCGCGATTTCAGTGACCCCGCTGCGCTTCGAGCGCACCGACGAGGAGGCGGCCGCGGAGTTGGCGGGGTGCCTTTGAGGTAATGCGCGCCTCAAGCGCTCGTCCACCACAGGGTTTGAAAGCGCGCCGATGCCTCCGATATCCATTTCGATCATGTCGCCCGGCGTCATGGATACCGGCGCATGCCGATGGCGATCACGTCGCCCTGCATGATGACGCTCGGCATGCGTACCTGATGCGCGAGTGTTGGCATCGTCCCTGTCAAACCTGAAATCGGGCGGCAGGCGCCCCCGAAACTGCCTCAGCTTGGCCAGATGACTGGCCCTGCCAGGCTTGTTCAGGACCAGGAACACACCATCGTTGCAGACGACGACCTCGAAGTCGTCGCCTTCACGCAGATCAAACACGTCCACCAATTCACCGGGCAAGCGGATGGCCAGACAATCGCCCCATTTGAAGACTTGCATAGTTGCATCCTCCTGAAGCACTCGTGGATCATATTGGGACTAGCTTTATCAAACTTGCTTTGAATGTACTCACTAGACGACCTGAAACTCTTTGTCCGCACCGCCGAGCTTGAAAACCTCTCCGCGGCCGCGCGCGAACTGGGCCGGACTGCCGCCACCGCCAGCGCGGCCCTCATCCGCCTGGAGCAACGTCTGAGCGCGCGCCTGTTCGCCCGCACCACCCGCCGCATGCGCCTGACCGAGGAGGGGCGGGTGTTCCTGGAGGCGGCGCGCAAGGCATTGGCGGCGCTGGAAGAGGGCGAGGGCGCACTGGCGGAGCAGCGCGAGGAACTGGCCGGGCCGCTGCGGCTGTCGGCGCCCGCCGACCTGGGGCGCGCCTTGCTGCGTGGCTGGCTGGACGATTTCCTGGCGGCGCATCCGCAGCTTTCGCTTGCGTTGTCCATCGGAGATACGCTTGCCGACCTTTATCGCAGCAATGTCGATCTGGCGGTGCGGGTGGGCTGGCTGGAGGATTCGGGGCTGGTGCGCCGGCAGCTTGCGCTGACGCGCCGCGTGGCGGTGGCCGCGCCGGCGTACCTGGCGCGTTGCGGCACGCCCGCGTCGCCCGAGGCGCTGGCGCAGCACCAGATGCTGTGCCTCGCGCCGGGCGGTCAGGCGCGCATGCGCTGGCCGTTTCGCTCGGGCCAGTCCCGTCTGGAAGTGGAAGCGAACGGGCGGCGCACCAGCGATGATGGCGCGGTGGTGCGCGACTGGGCGCTGGCGGGCCATGGCATTGCTTTCAAAAGCTGGTTCGATGTCGCGGCCGACGTCAGCGCCGGCCGCCTGGTGCTGCTGTTTCCCGAGTGGTACCAGGACAGCGTGCCGCTCCAGCTGGTGTTCCTGCAGAGCCGGTTTCCGTCTTACCGGCAGCGCCGCCTGATCGAGTTCCTGCAGGCGCGTTTCGCGGCGTTCGACGCGGACTATCCGTTCCCGGGCTAGCCGCGTCGGTGCAGGCTTGTGTCGTGGTTACTCGCTGACGGCAAGCTCGCCGCCGGCAAGCACAGCCCCTTTGCCCGCGCCGCGGCTGGCTCGCCACGCGGAGTAGGTGACTCCGGTCAGCAGCAGGGCCGACAGCACGACGAAGACGCAGCTGATCGGGCGATGCACGAACACCATCATGTCGCCGCGCGACAGCAGCAGCGAGCGGCGGAAGTTCTCTTCCACCATCGGTCCGAGCACGAAGCCAAGCAGGATAGGCGCCACCGAGAACCCGAGCCACATGAGCGCCGCGCCGATCACGCCGAACGCCAGTACTTCCCAGATCTCGAACAGGCTGTTCTGCGTGCTGAACACGCCGACCACGATGAAGAACATGGCCGAGGGGAACAGGTAGCGGTAGGGCACTTGCAGCAGCTTGACCCACACGCCGATCAGCGGGACGTTCAGCACGATCAGCAGCAGGTTGCCGATCCAGAAGCTGGCGATCAGGCCCCAGAAGATGTCGGGGTGATCGCTGATCAGCTGCGGCCCCGGGGCGATGCCCTGGATCATCAGCGCGCCAAGGATCAGCGCCATCACGGCGTCGCCCGGAATGCCGAGGCTCATGGTGGGGATGAAATCGACCTGCGTCTTGGAGTGCGCGGAGGCTTCCGGCCCGGCGACGCCCGCGATCATGCCCGTGCCGAACTTCTCCGGCGTCTTGGAGATCTTGCGCTCCAGCGCATAGGCGACGAAGGTCGTGATGGTGGGGCCGGTCCCGGGCATGGCGCCGAACACGGTGCCTACCGCAGTGCCACGCACCATGGGCCAGAAGGCGGTCTTGAGCTCGGCCAGGCTGGGCCGCATGTCGCGGATGCGCAGCTTGGCCTTGCTGGCGATCACGCTCATCCGGTTGACATTGAGCAGGAAGTCCGCCACGCCGAACAGGCCCATGGCGATGGCGACCAGTTCCAGCCCGTCGCTAAGCTCGGGGATGTTCATCGCCAGGCGGAAGGTGCCACTGTTCACATCGGTGCCGACACAGCCGCAGATCAGGCCGAACAGCGTCATTGCCACGCCTTTCAACGGTGAGCCGCGCGACATGGTGGAGCCTGCCAGCAAGCCCAGCAGCATGATCGAGAAGATCTCCGTGGGGCCAAACTTGAACGATATCTCGGTGAGCAGCGGCGAGGCGAAGATCATCACGATGATGCCCACCGACGCGGCGAAGAATGAGCAGATCATGGTGATGCCCAGCGCGGTGCCGCCCTTGCCGGCGCGCGTCAGCGGATAGCCGTCCAGGCACGTGACCGCATGCGGCGGGTGCGAGGGCAGGTTGAGCAGGATCGCGCCAATGGCGCCGCCATATTGCGAGCCATAGAAGATCCCCGCCAGCATCAGGATGGCGGGTACCGGGTGCATGGCATAGGTCAGTGGCAGCAGGATGGAAATGGCCGACAGCGCGCCCATGCCGGGCAGCACGCCGATCAGGTTTCCCATCAGCACGCCGAAAAAGGACCACATCAGGTTGGAACCCTGGAAGGCAACGCCAAAGCCGAACCAGAGATCATGCAGAGCGTTCGCGGTCATGATGTTCAGACCCCCCAGGCAAACAGCGGCAACTGCAACTGCAGCGCCCACCAGAACACGACCGTGGCGATGACACACATCGCCAGTGCCAGGATGGCGGCTTGCTTCACGGTATTGCTCCGGTCGCCCAGCGCCGAGATGAACACGATGGCGAAGGTGGCGGGGATCAGGCCGCCATATTTGCCCAGCAGCAAGAAGGCGAGCACGCCCAGGATGATGCAGGCACATCCGCGCAGATCCGGCAGGCCGGCGCCATGCTCGTGCCCGGATGCCTGGGCTTGCGCCGGTGGCTCCTTGCGCGCCGAGATGGCGATGAGCACGCCGACGATCGCCAGTAGCGCCCCTACCGCTGCCGGGAAGAACCCAGGCCCCATGTGGCTCAGGCTGCCGGTGCGATATTGCAGGCCGGCCACTAGCGTGGCGAGCCCGATCAGCGTCATGAGCCCGCCGCCGTAGTAGTCCTTCTTGAAACGCGAGGGGGTGTTCATTGCAGATCCCCTCTGGTCCGGCTATCCAAACGGTAGCGTGCGTTGGTGTGTTGATGCATGAGGTGGTTTCTCCGTCTCCTGTTTTTACGCCCTTGCCTTACCGCGACTTCATCGTGGGCGCGGGCGGGTGCCGAGACTGTAGGAACGGCATCTTCCAAACGGCTTTCCGACGGCTTGCAATCGGCTTTCGGGGTAGAGATGTTGAAGAGAATTTCTCGCGGCTACGCGTAATCCCTAGCGCTGAAAATCCCTGTGGCAGGGAACTTCCGCGGCGGATCTCAAGCCATCCAGCAGCCAAGTGGTGCACTGCTCACCCACTGCCGGCGACCCGCGCAATTCCATTTGCATCACGTTGTGCTATATCCCGCCGGATCACTGCAGCGTGGAGCGCGCCCGGATGATTGCAATTGCAGTCATGCAGACATGCAGTCATGCAAAGCGACATCAAGCTTTCACATAAGGCGTCGACAATGCGGTCTGCCACCACGGGTGCGGTTCAAGGCGGCTATCGCATGGTTGCCCGTGGCTGGCAGAAGACTGCCTCATCCATCCATAAGACAGAGAAAATCAGTGAAGAAAGCTCTCCTTGCAATGACTGCCGTGGCTGCTGCCGCAGCCTGCGGCGCAGCGTTCGCCCAAACCTCCTCGTCCGGCGTCACGCTATACGGCATTGCCGACGTTGGCATCGAAGTCATCAACCACATGCCGGCCACTGGCTCCGCGGGTGGCACCGTTACCCGCATGAACTCCGGCAACCTGTCGGGCTCGCGCTGGGGCCTGCGCGGCAGCGAAGACCTGGGCGGTGGCCTGAAGGGTATCTTCGTGCTGGAAAGCGGCTTTGATATCGATACCGGCGCCTCGGGCCAGGGCAACCGCCTGTTCGGCCGCCAGTCGTACGTGGGCCTGCAGGGCAATTTCGGCGCCGTGACGCTGGGTCGCCAGCAAAACTCGCTGTATGACCTGTTCGGCGCTTATGACCCGATGGCCGTCGGCCCGCGCTACTCGCTCAACAGCGTCGACTCGCTGTTCAACGGCCGTGCCGATAACGCCTTCAAGTACACGGGCAAGTTCGGCGGTCTGACGGCTACCGGCTTCTACAGCACCGGGCGCGATGCCACGGTGACCAACGGCAGCGAAGTCCCGGGCGCGAACAAGGTGGGACGCAACTACGGCGCGGGCCTGGCTTACGCGGCGGGTGGCTTCTCCGTTGGCGCCGCGTATGACCAGTTCCAGGGATCGTCGGTGGCTCTGCAGGATCGCACCGCCAAGCGCGCGGCCATCGGCACGTCCTATGCCTTTGGCGATGCCAAGGTGTTTGCCGGCTACCGCTGGCTGCGCGACGACGGCACGGCAAGCGCCACGGCCACCGTCACCCGCAGCAATGTGTACTGGGCAGGCGCGCAGTACAAGTTCACGCCTGCGTTCCAGCTGACCGGCGCGGCATACTACACCGACGTGAAGAACAGCGGCGCGGATTCGTGGATGTACGTGCTGTCGGGCGACTACTCGCTGTCCAAGCGCACCGATGCCTACGTGAACATCGGCTACGTGAAAAACAAGTCGGGTTCCACCCTGGGCCTGAACGGTGCCGGCACGGCACTGCCGGGCGCGAACCAGACCGGCGCCACTGTCGGCGTGCGTCACCGCTTCTAAGCCGCATCCGAGCCGCACCTGAGCGGCAACTGAGTAGCACCTGGGCGGCATCCTGCGCACGGCGGATGCCGCCAGCAATCATATCGACCTTGCTTTTGCGCGAGTGTCGCTTGGCCGGTCAGATCGACCGGCCTTTTCTCTCTTCCTGGCAGGACCTCTCTTCTTGGCCGGACAGCATGAAGTGAGCAAGGCCGCCGCCACAGGCGCGCACCACCTCTGACACCACGACGCGATTTCGCCGGCTAGGACACCCTCGGCTAGGACGCCCTCGGCATGGCAAGCAGCCTCAGCGCCAGCAGCGCCAGCACCACGGCAAGCCCGTATTTCTGGAACACGGCGGCACGCGGGTTGCGGCTCAGGAACCGCCGTGCCGACCCGCCAGCCGCGCCCAGCAGGCCGTGGAACACGGTGCTGATCGCCGTCAGCACGCAGCCCAGGACAATCAGCTGCCGGGCCACGTTGCCTTTGCCCGGGTCCACGAACTGCGGCAGGAAGACCATGAAGAACAGCAACGCTTTCGGATTCAGCAAGCTGTTCAGCGTAGCGCGGAAAAACACCGATCTCAACGAGGCCTGCCGGGTCACCGCGCCCAGCGGCAGCAGCGGGCGGCGCAGCGCTTTCCAGGCCATCCACAGCAGGTACAGGGCCCCCGCATAGCGGATCAGGTCGAGCGCCGGGGGCCAGGCGGCAATCACGGCGGTGATGCCGGTTGCCGTCAGGACGGTCAGCACGAGGTCTGCCGCGGCAATGCCGAGCGCGGCCGCCGCGCCGCCGCCGAGCCCGTAGGTGACGCCGTGTGCCATGACGAAGGCCATGTTTGGCCCGGGTGACAGCAGCAGCACCATCACGGCCGCGGCGAACACCGACAAGGTAGCGAATTCGATCATGCCCAGGTTTCCAGATGGCTCCGCGGAGCCCTTTGCGTTGTCGAGGCTGGTAGCGTAATCTTTGCGTCTGATACAAACAAAAAATTGTTCTAGATACAAAGAACGATCCGATGAAGGCGCGCAGGCCAAGGCATGATCCCAGCCCGGTACAAAACCATCATGGACGAGATCGCGGGGCGCATCCGCGAGGGGGTGCTGCCGCCAGGCACGCAATTGCCGACCGTGCGCGCCTTGATGAAGCAGCATGGCATCGCCCTGGCCACCGCATCGCGCATCTACCGGGAGCTGGAAACCATCGGGCTTGTCGTCGGCGAGACCGGCCGGGGCACCTTCGTGCGCGACACCTCGCTGCCGCGCGGCCTGGGCCTGGAGCAGCATCCGGTGCGTTTCGGCGCGGTCGATCTCACCTTCAACTATCCGTCCTTGCCCGGCCAGGCCGAGATGCTGCGCGATGGCCTGCGCACCATCGCGGCCTCGGGGGACCTCGACGCGCTGCTGCATTCGGCGCCTCAGGGCGGGCGGGCGCACGAGCGGCAGACCGCGGCCAGGCACCTGCGCAACCGGGGCATCCGGGTAGGCGGCGAGCAGGTGCTCATCGTCAATGGCGCGCAGCAGGGCCTTGCCGTGACGGTCATGGGGCTGCTCAATCCGGGCGATGTCCTGGCTGTGGATGCGCTGACCTATCCCGGCATGAAACGGCTCGCGCAAACGCACCGTCTCGATCTGGAGGCGGTGCCGCACACGGTAGAAGGCATGGACCTGGAGTACCTGGCGGCGCTATGCAAACGGCGTCCGGTGCGCGCCGTCTACGCCATGCCAACGATGCACAATCCACTGGGCACGGTGATGGCTGAGCCGTCCCGGGCCCGGCTTGCCGAGCTTGCCGGCAAGCATGATTTCCTGGTCATCGAGGATGGCGCCTATGCCTTCCTGGCCGAGCCGGCACCCAAGCCGGTCTTTACCTACGCGCCCGAACGCACTGTCTATGTCTCGGGGCTGTCCAAGAGCGTTGCGTCCGGCTTGCGCGTAGGCTTTGTCGCCGCGCCCCTTGCGCTGGTGCCCGCGCTGGAGGGTGCGATCCGCGTCTCGACCTGGAACACGCCCACGCTGACCGTGGCGCTGGGCTGCCATTGGATCGAGGCCGGACTGGTCGACGAACTCGAGGACCGCAAGCGCAAGGACGCGCGGCTGCGGCAAAGCCTGGCGCGCCGCGTGCTGCGCGGTTGCGATGTCAAAGCGCATCGCGCTTCCTATTATCTCTGGCTGACCCTGCCGGAGGACCTGCGCGCGGACCGCGTCGCCGCTGGCCTGGAGCGCGAAGGCGTCCTGGTGACGACGGCCCAGCCGTTTGCCGCTACGCCAAGCGCGCCGCATGCGCTGCGCCTGGCGATCGGCTCCATCTCGCATGAAGCGCTGGAGGACGCGCTGGTCAAAGTGCGCCGGGCGGTGCTCGGCTAGCGGGCTTCACACGCCAGCTTCACACTCGGGCTTCACACTCGGGCTTCATGCTCGGGTTTCGTGCTTACTCGATGACGTCGCCTACCCATACGCGGTCGAAGCTTGCCGCCGCCTCGTGCTGGATCTTGCGCACCGTTTCCGCGTCGGCGGCTTCGTACTCGCAAACCATGCGCTTGCGGTCGGCCGCGATCAGGCTGCGCTTCCAGGTGACGTTGTAAAGGGCGAGGCAGGGGCGCTCGCGGTCGGCGACGATCTTCATGTCGTCATCCGATTGCGGGGTGGCAAAGCTGCGTTCAACCACGATGTGTGACATGACGGGCCTCCTGGGGGCGGTGGGGAATGCAATAGAAGTAAGGGGCAAAGGGGCAAAGGGGCAAGGGGCAGTGCATGCAGGCAAGCCTAATGCCCCGGCGTTGGCGCAAGCGTTGGAATCCCGCGGCATGCAAGCTCCGCGTGGTCCAGCGCTGCGGCGGCCCGGGCGCTGGCGCGCCGGCCCGCCACCAGCCAGCGCAGCTCCGCCAGCAGCTCGGCTGCGCGGGGCGCATCGCCCGCGCTGGCAGCGGCCTGCACCAGGCATGACGCCGCCACTGTCATTTCGGTCAGGCGGCGAACGGCCCGCGCCGCATCCAGCGCTTGCCTGGCGCAGGCGCTTGCCGCGTGGCTTTGGCATTGATCGAGCGCCATTGCCGCGGTGGCGTTAAGCGCGTAGGCAAGGTGCGCCTTGTCGTCCAGGGTGCACATGGCGGCTTGTGCCGCTGCGAGTTGGGCTTGCGCCGCGGGCTGCCCGAGCCGGAGCCTGGCCAGCGCGCCCAGGGCGCTGGCGAACGGCGCGCTGATTTCGTCGACTTCACCCATGCCGCCGATGCTACCGATGCTACCGATGCCACCCACTTCGCGGATTTCGGCTGTCCCGCCCATGCGCCGCGCCGCTTGCTCGATATCCGCACTGTGCCCGATGACTTCATCGAACCGCCCAAGCTCAAACGCAATCGTCGCCAGCCATACCAGGCATTCGTATTCCCGCCAGTGATCCTGCCGCTGCCGGGCGACTGCGACCGCGCGTGCGACATGCCCGTGGCCGGCCGCCAGGTCGCCGTCGACACGGGCCAGCAAGCCATGGCCCCACATCAGCTCGATCACCTTGAGGTCGAGCGATTCGGCGAGCGTGTCGGCCTCGGCCAGCATGGCGCGCGCCCGGGGCAGGTCCGTCTCGACCTCCAGCAGGCAGCGGGCGGTATTGGCGAGTTGCTGGCAGCGCGTGGTGGCATCGGCCTTGCGCGTCATGCGCTCGGCCTCCAGGATGGCGCCGCGGGCGGCCTCGGTGTCGTTGCCCTGCTGGTGCAGCCATGACAGCATGTGCAGGCCGGTGGCGGCGTGCTCGTGCAGCGAAAGGTCTTGCGCGGCGCCGATCGCATTCTCCAGCGCATCGATCAGCGTGGGCAATTGCCGGGCGCCGGCGCTGGTTGCCGCCACCGCGCGCAGCTTGAGCAAGCCAATGGCCAGCCGCGCGCGCTCGGTGCCGTGCGGCAAGCGCTCCAACTGCCCCAGGCCGCGCTCGGCGACCGTGGCGGCTTCGTCGTTGGCGTAGACACGCAAGCAATGCTCACCGGCCCACAGGCAGGCCTGCGCGGTCATCGGCGCGTCGTCCGCCAGGCTCGCGTGGTGCACCAGTTCGCCATACAGCCTGGGGTCTTGCGCGCACGCCGCCAGCAGTTGTTGCGCAATCAGGCTGTGCAGCATGCGGCGCCGGGGCGGGGAGATGGCGCGATAGGCGGCCTGGCGCACCACGTCATGGCTGAAGTCGAAATGGCCCTCGCCGGTCGGCTTGAGCAAGCCACGCCGCTCCAGCTGCCCGAGTGTGGTCAGCAATGGCGCCAGAGGCATGCCAGAGACCTCGGCCAGCCACTGCGGCCGCAGTTCGCGGCCCATCGCCGAAGCCCGGGTCAGCAACTCGCGCGAGGCCGGTTCCAGCGCGTCCAGGCGCGCCGAGATCAGGGCGTCAAGCGTGCGGTGCGCGCCGGCGTCGCCACTGGCCCGGTCGTGCGCGCTCGCCAGCTCAAGCACGAACAGCGGATTGCCGCCACTGTTGCGCGCAACGGCCTGGGGATCCATCGCGGCAAGCGCCGGGCCGAGCAGGGCAGCGACCTCGGGCACGTCCAGCGGCGCCAGGGGCAGCCGTAGCAGGCGGCCTTCGCGCGCGAGCGAGTGCAGCAGGCTCTTGGCCCATGGGTTGTCGTCGATCTCGCCAGCCCGCGCGGCACCGGCGAACAGCATCCGCGCGCCTGGCTCCAGCGTGCGGCACAGGAAGTGGAGCAGCGCGGCGGCGCCTTCGTCCAGCCATTGGAGGTCGTCCAGCGCGAGTGCCAGCGGCTGGCTCGCGGCGAGGCCGCGCAGCAGCTTGGCGGCAGCGCTGAACAGTTGCTCGCGGCTGCCATCGCGGGGTGCATCCGCCAGGCCGCCGCCCGCGAGCAGCGGCGCTGCATCCGCCGGCACTGTGTCGGCCGCGATGGCGCGCAGCGTGTCGAGCCAGAGGCCGTACGGCCGCACCATCTCGGCTTCGTAGCAGCGTCCGCGCAATACCTGGAAGCCGGCGGCGCGGGCGCGCTCGGCGAACTGGTCGAGCAGCCTGGTCTTGCCGATGCCGGGCTCGCCGAGCAAGAGCAGCAGCGAGCCGCATTCGTTGGCGCCGCCCGCAACCAGCCGGTCGATGGCGGCGCGCTCGGCAAGGCGTCCTACCAATGGCCGGCTTGGCGGGGCGGGCTGGCCGTTGGCGAGGGGCGCGTCCGCGCAAGCCGCCGGTGTCTGTGGCTCGATCACTGCGCCGCATGCCTGGATCTCGCGGCGCGCACGGTGGATCGCCGTGTCCAGCGGGCCGCCGGGCGGGGTGGACAGCTCCCGGCGCAGCATGTCCCGCGCATAGGCATAGTGCTGCTCGGCGTCCGGATAGCGACCGGCCGCCGCCAGCAATGTGACCAGCGTGGCATGGGCGGGCTCGGCGAGCGGGTCGGCGGCCACCATGGCCCGGCCAAACGGCAGCGCCAGCACGGGCGTGGCTTCCAGGCGTGCCACCAGTGTGGCGAGCACCGCACGGCGCAGCGCGTCGTAGCGTTCGCGTTCGGCTGTGCACCAGTGATAGAAGCGGTAGCAGCGGGCCAGGTCCAGCCCTGCGAGGAACTCACCCTGGAGCAGGCCCGCGGCTTCTTCCAGCGCATCGGTCGCGGTGGCTTCAAGGCCCGCCGCAAGCAAAGCGTGGATGCGCGCGATGTCTACCCAGACCCCCTGTCCGTCAAAGACAACCCGCTCCCGATCTGCCACCAGCCGCGTCGCGCCAGCGTCATCCACCAGGGGGCGCAGCTTGGTCAGGCTCCAGCGCAACGCCGCGCGCGGGTCGTCGGGGCCATTCCAGAGCAGGTCGCAAAGTGCTTGCCGCGATTGCGCGGCGTGGGTGCAAACCAGATACCCCAGCAGCGCGCGGGTGCGCTTTGAGGCTGGCAGCGGCAGCGGCTCGCCGTTGCGGGTCACGGATAAATCACCCAGCAGGCGGATTCCGAGGTGGGCAGTGGCTGCCACGCTTCCTCCAATAATCTCCAGCTTTCTCCAACCGTGATTCCAACGGTGCCAGTCGATAGTGGAACCTGGGGCGATGCGGTGGCGCGGCCCCTCAAAAAAGGTAGCACATGGGTGGGGCGGGGGGCCAGCCGCCGCGTGCAGCGGGGCGGTCCGCCCTCGCGACACCTGCGGCCAATGTCCAACGTTCAAGGAGCAGCATCATGTTGATAGCCAGATGGCAAATCGACGCCCGTTTCGGGCACAAGCAAGAAGTCATCGAGCGCCTGCAGGCGTGGGCGCGCGAGATCGCCCCGCAAGCTGGCCTCGTCACCGGGCGCCTGCTGACCGGCTCGATCGGCGCGCTCGAGGCCACGGTGGTCCATGACTGGGAGGTGAGCGACCTTGGCGAACTGGACCGCGCCTGGGCCCGGCTCGCATCGATACCGGCGCATGCGCAATGGGGCAAGGAGCTGGAACCGTTCGTCGTCTCCGGCACCGCGCGCTGGGAAATCTATCGCGTGGTCTGACTTTGGAAGTGATGCTGGCTTCGCACGTTTGCCAGCTTCGCTGGCGGGCGGTGCCTGCGTAATTGTTCCCATTGTCGGCTCACGGGCTTTCCATTAGGCTTTGCAACCACCTTCGAGGCCTCCGGCGCGTTCCCCTGCATGTTCTCCGCATGTTGCCCAGACACCGCCGGCTACTGGAGATGTCCTGATGCCCGCAGCGCAGCACCTGCAGCAGACGCCGGCGCGGTTGACCACCGTGACCTTCGAGCAATGGCGCGAAGCCATCGACACCAGTTTCCTGCCGCTCGATTATTCG